>CAWEVM010000022.1:0-288830 GCA_963812505.1 uncultured Alphaproteobacteria bacterium | reverse complement strand
GGCGGGCAGGATTGGCGAGCGCCGCGGCCACCGCGTGCAGGCCATAGAGCCAGAGCGCGCCTCGCGGGGTGTCCGGGAGACGCGGGCGTTGGAAGTCACCGCGCCGAGGCCGGTGGCGCGGTGCTGGTTGTCCTGGGGACGGCCGCGAAACGGCATGCCCGGGCCGCCCTGGCCGCCTGACCCTGGCGGGCGCCCGGCGGCGCCGTGGCAATTGGAGCTCGGAGGTTTAGTTCGCCCAGGGTGTAGACCGGAGCGCCGCGGATGGACAGGAGGGCCCACCCGACCTAGCCGGTGTCGGGGCGGCCGATCAGCCCACGCAATTGTTGCGGCAGGCGTTCGTAATCAAATGGCTTGGGCAGAAGCGTCGGCGCGCTGTCGCCGACATGGCGTGATCGACTGACGGCGCCGACATATCCGGACGTCAGCAGAACGTGCACCGCCAGGCCGATTGATACGCACCCATTCGGCGAGATCGTATCCGCTCACGTCGCCCGGCATCCGAACATCCGAGAACACCACATCCACTGCTTCACCGGCAGCAAGCACCGTGACGGCTTCGCGGCCGTTCGCGGCTTCCACCACGCGAAAGCCTGCGTCGCGCAGATATTCCGCTACCACGGAGCGCAGCAGTATTTCGTCATCCACGACCAGTACTACCGGTCTACCAGGTGACGGCTCAGGCTCTGTGGGCTGGGTAGCGGCATCTGTCATTGCAATGGTCGATCTGCTCACTGACTGCTGCCACGTTATCAACGTGTGTCCGACGCGATGAAGCGGTCCAATCACATAGGCTTGAGAGGCGGTAAACTTTCACTCTGGCGCGCGCTTCCGACGGCAGGCGGTCTTGCGGAGATGGACACGCGGCGCCGTTCACGCAATTGGCTGATGCGATTGACGATCTCTTTCGGGTGATACGGCTTATCCAGATCACCATCCTCGCAGAGGTCATGGGCCTTGTTGGCAGTGGACGTCGCACTCCCCGTCAAAATGACGTCGATGTCAGGGAAGTGCTGGTGAACATGCTGGGCGAGCGCGAATCGATCGATGGCTCCGTGCAGGGTTAACTCCGCAAGAACGACATGCACCGGCCTCCCCGAGGTCAGAACAATCCAGGCTTCTTCGACACTCACAGCCTCGATGACTGCGTATCCGCATTCGCGAAGGTAACCAGCGATGACCATGCGCACGAGAATATCGGGATTGATCACAAGGATCGTTTCCGACACTGCCTGCGCGGTGCCAGTTGATGGATCGGCGGAACTCATGACGATGAGAACGCGAATGCGCGCGTGCGGTTGCGAGCGTCCGCCTATAGTCGGGCGAAACCACTCCAGAATTGCAGCAGACCTTTGGTTTCAACGTTGTACGATCGGACAAAGGTCAGGGTGCCGTCGTTGCCGATCCTGTAGGTCGAGAGAGTTGCCGGCTGGACCCTTACGTTTTCGCCATCGTGTACCAGCTCCTGCAGGTTGGCGGCGACCAGCATCGTCCGGTGGGATCGATCGAGAATGTGCGCGGGTGGAAGCCGTGCGTGTCGATCGCCTGAACCAGCCGGGGTTCGCCGCTGTCATGGTTGATCGAGAAAAGGGCGATGGTGTTCTCACCGCCCGCGGCGAACTTCTTGCCCCCGCTTTCGATCAGTCCACCGGCACGATTGCCGACATAGACGAAGCGCCCGTTTGGATGGATGTGGATCGGGCCGACCATTTGCTCGGGCCGCAGATTGCCCGGCTCGTGCAGGGTGGTGAGGACATAGGCTGGTGCGGGCTCGAGATCGTCGCCGTGGATGCGATACATCTGGAGCTGGTTCTGGCGTTCCACCGACACGAATATCCATGGCTTCGTGGGATGGAAGTCGACATGCCGTGGTCCGAATCCATAGCCGGCGCCTGGCGCGATGGAGGAGATGTCGGTCAGTTGTCCGTTCTTCAGCGCCTTAATCTTCAACGCGCCAGGGTCTTCGGGCTTGGTGGCGGTCGCGTTGTTGCCGCGGGTTACCAGTACAAGCGCGCGGTTGGAGGGGAACATGCGCACCTGATGTGCGTAGATACCGCCGTCGATCGGAGTTGCCTGTTCGACCTCCTCGCCGATCGCCCCGTCGGGGCCAAGCGGATGGACGGACATGGTGCTGGGAACGTTGTAGGCCGTCAGCAGCCACTTTCCCCGTGCGTCCACCGTGATGTTGATGGGGCGGGCGCGGATGGCGACTGGCGCGCCGAAGGAGGCGAGCGCGCCGTTGGTGGGGTCAATTCGGAATGCGGTGAGGTGGTGCTTGCCATCAGGCTTGCCGAACGGAACGAAGTTGCTGGAGGCGACGTAGAGGATGAGCTTTGTCGGATGTCGCCAAGCGGACCGGATCAATGCAGGTGCTGCCACACTGGCCTGGCGCGTGAGCGCAGCGTTGCCGATGTCGATCTGCCAGCTTGTAAGAGTGGGGCCAACAGCATCGTAGAAGAGGGCGCCGGAGTGGGCGTTGTCGGCCCGAGCGTTCCAGGGTGCGGCGGCAACGCCTGCGAGCAGCGTGGTAGCGGCGCGGCGCGTCAGCATGTGTCGTGTCCTTTCTGCGAAGGCATTGGCTCGAACGTTTGGGGACCATCCTGTGTCAGGTACTGAATGGTGGCAATCAAGCGGTCCGCCGACCTGGCTGCGGTGGCTTTATCCAGCTCGAAGAATAGCCACATTGTACAAGAGAAGTGTCGCGCCACGGTATTGGGAGATAATACGAATATTGCGATCCCTTCGCAGAAGTAATCAGAGGAACTTCCTCGCTTTTTACCAACTTCGCGTTGGCTATTATGAACGGCCGCCTTCGAATGCGAAGACGTATGCTGCCGTACGGTACGCCCACAATTTAGCTAGGGCGCGTGAGATGCGCGGTATCAGCCAAGAGGGACTTGGCCGAAAGGTAGGCCGGACGCAGTCGTTCATCTCCGTCTGCGAGCACGCAGGCACCCACCTTTTGGTGGCAGAACTTCCTGCGCATCTGCTACGCGCTGGACAAATCTCCCTACGTCATCCTGCGCCGCGCCTTGACTGGCGCACCTGCCACTCGCTCTCCTCAACAGGCAGACCATGAACATAGTCTGCTGCGCATCGTCACCGACCAGGGGCTGGAGGGTTGGGGCGAAGCCTTCGGCCATGCCTCCGCGGCAACCACGATGGCCGTCTCGCCGCCCGGCGGTCACGCCGGCTTGGCGCGTGTCCGCCGCGAGGGCGGTGCCGATCGCTGCAGGCGAGAACGCCGCCGGCCTGTACGCCTTCCACGCCCAATTCGAGGCCGGCTCGATCGACGTCGCCCAACCCAGCGTTATCAAGATCGGCGTCCCCTCGGCCATGCTGGAGATCGCCGCGCTGGCCAAAACGTTCGGCGTGCGCGTGGTGCCGCACAACGCCTATTTCGGCCCCGGCTTCCTGGCCTCGCTGCATGTCAACGCGACCATCGCGCCAGATGCACCGTTCGAGCGGCTGTTCATCGATCTTGAGGCCAGCCCGCCGCACGACCTGGTGGTGGCGAAGGACGGCGGGGTGACAGTGCCGGACGGCCCAGTCCTCGGTCGTGATCCCGACATGGTCGTGCTGCGGCGTTACCTCGTCGGGGGTCGGACGCTCCATCGCGCGTGAGTACACGGCGTTCTTACTGGACGTCGGGGGCCCTGAATGCCCTATCCGCTTACCGCTTTGCGGCTGGGGAGAAGAGATGCTGCCACGCTGTTTGATCGCTATTGTCGCGTTGTCACTCCCATATACCGCATACGCAACGAACCTCCACCCGCGCCACGCCGTGCTGCTGGCGCCGGTCAGTTCAGCCTGCATCTCCTCGCCGTTCGGTCCGCGCGTGCTGCCCAATCACCCCCGGGCCGGCACCTATCATTACGGTGTAGATTTGCCGGCTCCGGCCGGTGCGCCGGTGCGCGCCGCCGCGCCTGGGCAGGTGATCCGCATCCAGCACAAGGGGCCCGGCGGGCTGGAAATGCTGGTGCAACACGCCGGGTTCGTCGGCGTCTACAGTCATCTCGGCACGGTGGCGCCGGCGTTCGCCGACGGCAAGACCACGGTGGCCGCAGGCGAGAAGCTGGGCGTCATCGGCGATACCGGTGTGACCTACGGCATGCATCTGTACTTCGAAATGATTGAGGAAGGCCGTCCGGTCGATCCGGCGCCGTACCTTGGCGTGCCGCAGTGCAACGGCGGCATCCACCGGACACGTGCCGACATGCTTGCGGCCGATGGCAAGATCCCGCCGACGCGGCGTTACGCCGGTCTGAACTGACGCAAACGCGGCACCGGAAGTGGTTCAGCCGGTGCCAATCAGGAACGTGGAACGGTCCTGCAGCAGGACGCGTGGCGCCTCCGCGGGAGCTGTGCTCCAGCGCAGGCTGCCGACGGTGAAGCAGTCCGGGCAATTGGGGTGCCACGTCGCGTGTGCGGTATGGCAGGCGTCGCACCGCCACGACGGATCTGGATCGGCGGTCGCGGCATGGCGCAGGGCATCGCGCTGCGCCAGACGCCCGGCCTCTGTGTCGCCGCCCTCCGCCTCCTCGATCTCGGCCAGCAGTAGCCACAGCCGACGCTGATTGAGCCCTGCCGCAATGGCGGCCTCGGTGTGGCGACGAGCCTCTCCTGTCAGGCCGGCCTCCAACGCGGTACGTGCCAGCAGCAAACGGGTTTCGGCGTGCTCCGGATTGGCCTCGGTCAGCCGCTGGGCGGCCTGCGTTCGTTGCAGCTTGTCGCTCACCAGCGCCAAGGCGAAGTCGGCCAGATTGGGCTGTGGCGCTATGCTCCAACTGTGGCGGATCACAGTCAGCGCCCGGCTCTCCCGCCCCGCCGCCCGCAGGCGAGCGGCATAGGCCAACGCGGCCGGCGCCAGTGACGGGTCCTCCTGCCAGGCCTGCTTGGCGAGGCGCAGCGCCCGCCCAGGATCGGTCTCGGCCTCCGCCGCCGCCGTGGCAAGGGCCGCCTTGGGCGCATCGGCGTCCGCCAGCGCCAACGCGTCCGACCAATGGCCTGCCCGCACCGCCAGTCGCGCCCGTTCGCGTCGCAGCCAAGCCGCGCCGGGCTGCACCGCTTCGCCCCGCCGCGCCAAGGCCGCAGCCTCCACCCAGTCTTCCCGCTCGATCGCCTGCCGCAGCAGGCCTCGCAGGCCCAGAAACGCCGCCTCCCCACCGTCGGCCAATTCCCGGAATGCCGCCTCCGCCTCGTCGGTACGGCCAGCGATCCGCCCCGCTTCAGCCGCCAGCAGCAATGTCGCGGGGGTGTCACCCAGCAGGCGTCGCGCACGGCTGGCCTCGCGGCGGGCGTCACCCGTCTCGCCGGCCGCCAGCGCAAGCAGCGTACGGGTCACCGCGACGTCGCCGGTGCGCCTACGCCGCGCCGCCTGTCGCTCGCGGAGGAAATGCGGCAGCCGGACCAAGGCGCCAAGCAGCCGGAACACGGCGTAGAGCACGCCAAACGCCAGTGCCAAGCCGAGCGCCACTACCGGCGTGGCAGCTTCGAAGCTGAGATCGCCGATCTCGGCGGTGACCCGGCCGGGCAGACCAGCCAACCACCAGGCGACGACAAGCACCACCGCCGCGGTCAGCAGCACGAGCAGGATGCGCCGCATCAGTCGGACGCCGCCCACGCGGCGAGCGCGGTCCTTGCGTCCAGCAATGCACGGGCCTGCGCAAGCCATGTCGCCATGGCCTGCCCGGCCGCGCCCTGCAAGGTCGCAACGTCGGTCACCGCCGACGACAGGTCCCCGGCATCGAGCGCCGTCCGGGCGCGTCCCAATACTCCAGCGGTCGGATCGCCGACCAGCACGTGATCGCCCTGCCGCACGGTGACCAGATCCTGCGCCTGAGCCCACAGGCGCGTCAGCAGCGGCTTGTTCGCATCGACCGGATGCGTGGCCCCCAGGGCCTGGCGCGCGGCTTGAGGAAACGCCAGCCGCAACGCCGCCTCAGTGGGCGGGTTGGTGTTGGCGAATTGCGTGAGCGCGGACGGCGCGCCCGGCAGGTCCCCGAGCTTCTGCCCAGTCTCCAGAGCCGCGCTCGCCGACTGCACCAACGCCATGCGTCGTGCGGCCTTGTCGTTCGCGACGATACGCGCCTGCATCGACGCATCGGCGTTCTCCAGCGCGGTAATCCGCATCGCCAGTTGGCTCTCCGCCGACTGCCTGGCCTCGATTGCGGCCATCCGCGTCTCGAGCGGAGCGAGACTAGGCGCCTGCCGCTGCTCCAGCGCGGACACGCGTGTCTGCAGCGGTCCGAGATCGGGCGCCGCCGGCGCAGGTGCTGCCCCTGCCGCAACGGGACGCCGCTCCAGTGCCGCCACCCGGGCGGCAAGCGGATCGAGGTCTGGTAGCTGTGGCGGCGGACGCTGCTCCAGGCGGGCCACCCTGGCTTCCAGCGCACTGATCTCCCGCGCCATTGTGTCGGTCTGCTCGCTCAGCGGGGGGAACGCAGGGTGTCGCCAGACCCAGAACAGCCCCGCGGCAAGGATCACGAACCCCGCGCCGGTCAGCCACGGCAAAAGGGATCGCCGCGCCGCCGGTGCGGACGGCGGCTCGATGGGTGGCTCAACTGCCGGCTCAGGCGGCTGTTCTGTCGGTTCTGTCAGTTCGGTCATCGCAGCAGCGCGAGCATTGCGTCCTGGTTCGGCCGAGCGGCAACGCAAATCCGCCGCCAGGGGAGCGCCTGTAATGCCACGGCGGCGACCTGACCGATAGCCAGTGCGTCCACAGGTCTCACCGCCTCCTGCAGTCGTGCGGCCTGCAGCAGCCGAACACATTGTCGCGCGGTCTCCGCCGAGAAGAACAGGGCCGCCGCCAGTCCGCCCGAGGCGAACGCGTGGCGCGCGGCGCCCGGCAGAGAGGATGTCGTTGCGGCGGCATAGACCACTCGTCGAAGCACCCGAAAACTGCGCGTCCGCAGATCGGCGGCGAGCCCCTCGCCCTGGCCCCGGCCACTCGCAAGCAATAACAGGCCGGCATGGCGGTCGCAGCTCCGTGCCACCAGTTCAGCGAGCGCATTCGCATCGCCATCGGCGCTGTTCACCTGGGTAAAGCCGGCGTCTCGTGCGCGTGCGGCGGTTGCCTCGCCGACGGCGAACAGCGGGAGGTGATGATGACTGGCCGGCAGCGACGGGATGGCATTGCCGCTGGTGACGAGGATGGCGTGCAGGCGTTCGGCTCCCGGCAACGCCGCATGCAGCGTGCGGATCTCCAGCAGAGGCGCGAGGATGGGCCGATAGCCAAGCGCTGCAACGCGCGTGGCGGTTTCGCTGCCGCCCGGTTCGGGTCGCGTGATCAGAACGCCGCGACCAGTGTCAGGCAAAGAGGTCGGATGGGCTGTCGGCCCGCAGGCGCGCGCCCAGCTCGCTGCCGATCCTGTCGGCGTCGTTGACCGGACCGTGCAGGCTTCGCTTCAGCACGAACGAGCCATCGCCGCGCGCCACCAGCCCGGTGAGGTGCAGCTCGCCATCTGGCTGCACCTGCGCATACCCCCCAATCGGGGTACGGCACGAACCGTCGAGCTGGGCCAGCATCGCGCGTTCGGCGCTGGAGGCCGCCTTCGCCGCAGGGTCCTCAATCGCCGCGAGCAACTCGCGCAGTTCAGTTTCGGTCTCGCGCACGGTAACGCCGATGGTGCCCTGGCCCGCGGCCGGAACCATCACGTCCGGGTCGAGCACCACGTTGGCGCGCTCCGCCAGGCCGAGACGCTTCAAGCCGGCATAGGCAAGCAGCGACGCCGCGCATGCCCCGGCGTCCAGTTTGTCCAACCGCGTCTGCACATTGCCGCGCAGCGTGGTGATGCCAAGGTCCGGGCGGACGTGCAGCAACTGCGCCTGCCGCCGCACCGAGGCGGTGCCGATCAGCGCGCCCAGCGGCAGGCAGGCGAAGGGGTCCGCGAGATCGACCGGTGCATCGGCCGCGCCCAGGCCCAGGATCAGTGCGTCCCGTGCGTCCTCACGCCTCAACGTGCAGCCCAGCACGATGCCGGGCGGCAGCGTGGTCTCCAGGTCCTTCAGGCTGTGCACCGCGAAGTCGATCCGGCGATCGGCCAGCGCCTCGTGGATCTCCTTGGCGAAGAGACCCTTGCCGCCAATCTCAGCCAGGCGGCGGTTCTGCACCGCATCGCCGGTGGTCCGGATCGGATGCTCCTCCACAACGCCTGGACAAACAGGCCTCAGGAGCTGGATGAATAGGTGCGTCTGGATCAGTGCCAGCGGCGAGCCTCGGGTGCCGACACGCAACGGCCCTGTGCCATCGTACGGCCTCACCGGCGGCTGCATGGCGGTGCTCATGGCGGCGTCCTATTACTCTCGCGGGCCACTGGGAAGATCGATTCGCGGCAATGCACCCGGTGCTGGGCATCGAGACCACGTGTGACGAGACGGCGACGGCGGTGCTCGACGAGCATGGCCGCGTGCTGGGTGAGGCGGTGCTGAGCCAGGAGCGCGAGCACGCGCCCTATGGCGGCGTAGTGCCGGAGATCGCCGCCCGCGCGCATCTGGCATTCCTGCCCGAGCAGGTCCGTGGCGTCATGGCGCGCGCCGGACTCGGCTTCGGCGAGCTTGGCGGTGTGGCGGCGAGTGCTGGTCCCGGACTGATCGGCGGGCTGATCGTGGGGAGCCAGTTCGCCAAGGGGATCGCGATCGCGCACGACCTGCCCTACGTCGCAGTGAACCACCTGGAGGCTCACGCCCTGACTGCCCGTCTGCCTGGTCTGGTGGAGGGTGGGGTGGCGTTCCCCTATCTGCTGCTGCTGGTGTCCGGTGGCCACTGCCAGTGCGTCGCGGTCGAGGGCGTCGGGCGATACGTGCGGCTCGGCAGCACGATGGACGATGCCGCCGGCGAGGCGTTCGACAAGGTCGCGAAGCTGCTGGGGCTAGGCTGGCCCGGCGGACCAGCGTTGGAACGTCTGGCGGCCGCTGGGAACGCCCAACGCTTTGCCTTCCCACGTCCACTGCGGGGACGCCGCGGCTGTGACTTCAGCTTCTCCGGTCTGAAGACCGCCGTAGCGCATGAGGTCGCGCGGAACGGGGCTGGCGCGCTGCACACGCAGGTGGCGGCGGACATCGCAGCCAGCTTTCAGCGCGCGGTGGCCGAGGTGCTGGCCGATCGCGCCAGGCACGCGATGGCGATGATGCGCGAGCGCACACCCGATGCGCACCTGCTGATCGTCGCCGGTGGCGTCGCGGCGAACGGTGCCATCCGGGCGGCTCTGGCGGAGGTCGCCGAAGCGCAAGGCTTCGTGCTGCTGGCGCCCCCGGTGCGGCTCTGCACAGACAACGCCGTGATGGTCGCCTGGACCGGAATTGAGCGCCTGCGACTGGGGCTGGTCGATGAGCTCGACTTCGCGCCACGACCAAGATGGCCGTTGTGAACTACCGACACGCCTTCCATGCCGGCAACTTCGGGGACTGCGTGAAGCACGTGGTGCTGGTCTGGCTGCTGCGTGCATTGCAGCGCAAGCCGGCGCCGCTCTGTGTACTGGACACCCATGCTGGCGTGAGCCGCTACGACCTCAATACCGGGCCAGCCGCGCGCACCGAAGAATGGCGGAGCGGCATTGGGCGACTGCTCGACCACCCACCGCCATTGTTGGCCGACTATGTTGGCTTGGTGCAATCGCTCGGCCTCTATCCCGGCTCGCCGGCGATCGCGCATGGGCTGCTGCGCCCCGATGACCGCCTGATCTGCTGTGAACTGCACCCCCAGGACGCTGCCATCCTGCGCCGCCATTTCGCCGGAGACGCCCAGGTCGCGGTGCATCATCGCGACGCGTGGGAAGCGCTTGGCGCGCTCCTGCCACCGCAGCAACGGCGCGGCCTCGTGCTGATCGATCCGCCATTCGAAGACCCGCAGGAGTTCGTGACCCTGGCCCGCGGCCTCGCCACCGGCTGGCAGCGATTTCGAACCGGTGTGTTCGCCGCCTGGTATCCGATCAAGCAGCGCGGCCCGATCCGGCAATTCCTCGCCGACATGAAGCAGAGCGGCGTGCGCGATATCGTGACCGCTGAGCTGTGCCTTCGCGAGCCGGTGGATCCGGTGCGGCTCAATGGCTGCGGCATATTGGTGGTCAACCCGCCATATCGCTTCGAGCTGGAGGTGCCGGCGATTCTGGTCGCGCTGCTCGGTCGGCTTGGCGATCGGGAACCGGGCGAGGCGGCCACAGTGCGGCGGATCGTCGATGAGTAGCGTCGCGGTGATTGGCGCCGGCGCCTGGGGCACCGCGCTCGCGATCCAGGCGGCGCGGGCCGGCAACACGGTGACGCTGTGGGCACGCGATCCGGCCCGCGCCGAAGCAATCGTCGCAAGCCGGGCGAACCCGCGCCTGCCCGGCGTCCGCCTGCCCGAAACGATCCTCGCAACGTCAGCAATGCCCCATGCGGCCGACGCGGTATTGCTGGCGGTTCCCACGCAATATCTGCGCGGCGTGCTGGGGCGCCTTCCGATCGGTCTCGCGCCTCTGGTGGTCTGTGCCAAAGGCGTGGAGCAGACGACGCTGCGCCTGCCCCTGGAAATCGTCGCCGACGTCCGACCCGGCACACCGTCGGCCATACTCACCGGCCCGAACTTCGCGCACGAGGTCGCCGCCGGACTGCCCGCTGCCGCGGTCGTTGCGGCCAGCGACGCCGGCCTGCGCACGTCGATCGCCGCGTTGCTCGGCACACCATCCTTCAGGCTCTACGGCAACGACGACCCGATCGGCGCTCAGGTCGGCGGCGCGGCCAAGAACGTGATCGCCATCGCGGCCGGAGCGGTAATCGGCGCGGGTCTCGGCGAGAACGCCCGTGCCGCCCTGATCACGCGCGGCGTGGCCGAACTGTCGAGGCTGGCCGTGGCGCTGGGGGGACGCGCGGAGACAATGATGGGGCTGTCGGGGCTCGGCGACCTGCTGCTGACCTGCACTGGCCCGGCGAGTCGCAACTTCAGTCTTGGGCTGGCGCTCGGCCGGGGTGAGCGCCTTGCCGACGTCCTGGCCGCGCGAAGTGCCGTCACCGAGGGTGTCGCCACGGCGCCCGCTCTCGTCGCACGCGCCGCTGACCCCGGATCGGCGTCCGGGGCACGCGTGGACCTGCCGATCTGCGCTGCGGTGGCGTCGCTGCTGGCCGGACGCACGACGCTGGCAGAGGCGATCGCCGCACTGCTGGCACGACCGCGGCGGGACGAATGATCCGCGGCGTTCTCACCGTCGGCGGCTGGACCATGGCGAGCCGCATCCTGGGCTTCGCCCGCGACATGCTGATTGCGGCGATGCTTGGCGCCGGCCCGATCGCCGATGCGTTCTTCGTCGCGCTCAAGCTCCCCAACCTGTTTCGCCGCCTGTTCGGCGAGGGCGCGTTCAACGCCGCCTTCGTGCCTGCATTCGCCGGCATGCTCGCAGCCGAGGGTCGTCCGATGGCGCGACAGTTTGCGGCGGAGACGTTTGCCGTCATGGCATTCTGGCTCGGTGCGCTGACCATCGTGGGTGAGGTGTTCATGCCGCAGATGATGGCGGTGCTCGCCCCCGGCTTCGCCGCGACGCCAGCAAAATTCGAGCTCGCCGTGGAACTGTCGCGCATCACGTTCCCCTATTTGCTGCTGATCTGCCTCGCCGCCCTGGCGTCGGGCGTGCTGAACGGGCTCGACCGTTTCACCGCCGCTTCCGCCTCCTATGTGTTGTTCAACGTCGTCTCTATCGCCTGCATGCTGTGGCTGACGCCCTACGTGCCGACCGCCGGCCACGCACTGTCATGGGGGATCACCATATCCGGCGTGGCGCAGCTCGGTCTGCTGCTGTGGGCGCTGCGGCGTGGCGGCATGGGCCTGTCGCTGCCGCGCCCGCGCCTGACGCCACAGATCCGCGTGCTGCTGCGCCGCATGCTGCCGGGACTGGTCGGCGCCGGCGTGACCCAGCTCAATCTCGCGGTGGACGTGATCATCGCGAGCCTGCTGCCCGCCGGCACCGTGTCGGTGCTGTATTATGCGGATCGCGTGCAGCAACTGCCACTCGGCGTGATCGGAACGGCGGTGGGCACCGCGCTGCTGCCGCTGCTATCGCGCCAGGTTCGCGGCGGCGAGGCGGAGGCCGCGCGCACCACCTTGAACCGCGCGATCGAATACGCGCTGTTCCTGACGCTGCCGGCCGCGGTCGCGCTGATCGTGAGCGCGTGGCCGGTGATGTCGGCGCTGTTCGGGCGTGGCGCATTCGATGCCGAGAGCGTGCGTCTGTCGTCGCAATCGCTCGCCGCCTACGCGCTCGGTCTGCCGGCGTTCGTTCTGGTGAAGGTGCTGGCCCCGGCCTTCTTCGCCCGCGGTGATACGGCGACACCGGTAAAGATCGGTGTCTCCGCGGTGGCGTTGAACCTCGCGATGAACGTCGCCTTCATGGTGCCGCTGAAGCATATCGGGCCGGCGCTCGCGACCAGCCTTGCCGCCGTGTTCAACGTCGGCTGGCTGGGCGCGCTGCTGGCGCGGCGCGGGCATCTGACTTTCGATGCACAGCTGCGCCAGAAAAGTGTGCGGATCGCGGCGGCGGCGGTGGCGATGGGTGCGGCACTGTGGCTGGTACAGCAGGCGTTGTTCTCGGCGCCGCTGCATGGGGTGCCGCGGATCGTCGCGCTGACGGAATTGATCGTCGCTGGCATCGTGACCTACGGGATCACGGCGATGCTGTTCGGAGCGATCGAGTGGCGGGATTACCTGCGCATGGTCAGGCGCCAAAGGCCGCGACGCGGCGCAAACCCCGGTTGAGCCACTGTGCGGGGGCCGCAGGCCGCCCCCCCGCATCAGGAACGCGCTGTCAGGGGTTGCTGCTACCGCCCTGCGCAGCCCGCAGGCTCTGATCATTCAGCCTATCGGAGTCGTTGCCAGTGCGCGCCGAGCTAGCGGGCGACACGGAGCCATGCGGCGTCGGTACGCGTGTTTCCGGATTCGTCCATGGCGGCTTGCCCAGATTGACCTGCTGGGGACTGGTTGTCGCACCGGTCGCTGCACCGGCGCCGCCGCCAACCAGGGCACCCACTGCCATGCCTGGCGGGCCAGCCAGCGCGCCGACCGCCGCACCTGTCGCGGCACCCGCGGCAGCTCCACCCGTCGTTCGTTCCTTCGGTGATTGGCCGCATGCAGAGAGCAGGCACAGCGCCCCAAGGGCCGCGAAGGTCAATTTGGTTTTCATGATTCTGGTTCCACTGCTTCGCCTTCGCCGCATGGAACGTGAGCGAAGCGAAGCAGTTGCAACCAATCGTTGCCAGACACGCCACTGTTACTTGGCCATTGAGTTTCGCTGACCGATTAGGCCGCCGCCTTGCGGTTCATCTCCAGCCTCGCGTCGACCAATGCCACCGTCGCATCCAGCTCGGCATTGCGCATGCCGCGCTGCGCCGCGATGCTCTGCACCAGCCGGTCCACGCGTTCAATGTTCGGTGCGCCGTTGAACAAGGCACGCGCGGCGGACGATGGGCGGATCAGACCGTTGGCTGCCGCTGCGTATTTCTCGAACGGCACCAGATCGTCGGACGCCGCCCCGAGCATCATGCACAGCTCGCGTACCCAGTCGTAAACGCGGCGCGAGGCCTCGATGTCCGTGTGCACAGCCTCCTTGATCGAGACTGCGGCATCCGGCTTCACGCAGCGATAGTTGCCGGTGCACAGCATCGCCCACTTGGCCAGCGGCACGAAGATCGACTCGTGCACCTTCAGCTTCACCGGCAGGTCAATGATGGCATCGCCGGCGTCGAAACGGATCGCCTCGATCTCGCGCTGGAACTGCCGCATGATGTTGGTCGACTCGTCCGAATCGAACCGCGCCGCCTTGAAGTTGGTTGGCAGCGTCACCGTCAGCACGTTGATCTTGTCGTCCGGCATGCGGATGGCCTGCGGATCCGGACTGCACAGCGTCAGGCTGCCGGGATCGAAGTTGGCCCAGACGCTCGCATCGGTGAAGCAGTGGTGCAGCCCGTCGGTGTTCAGGCCGCGGATGCGCTTGAGATATGGTAGCGGCGGCATGTTCATAATCGACATGCAGGGCTTGCCGGATTTCGCCACCGCGTCCAGCAGTTCGCGCACGCCGGGCGAGCGATACTGCGGCTCCTGCATCGCGAGCGCGACCAGGTCGTAGTCGGATGGATTGATGCCGGCGGGACCCGCGGCGGTCACCTTGCCGGGCAGTCTGCGCGAGTTGATCTCGACCGGCGTGGCGCGGCCTTTGATCGGCATGCGCACGCGGATGCCGTCGGCATTGATGGCATCCACTTCGGCGGGCAGGCAGATCAGCGTCACCTCATGACCGGCGAACAGCAGTTTGCTTGCCAACAGCGACCCGTAGGACGCGCCCATGATCAGCACTTTATGTGTAGCCACTGGACCTTCACTCCCTAGTGCGGCGAAGCGGCGTGGTTCGCCGTTCCCCGTGCGGACGGTGCTTCTGCCCGCCCTGGTGGATAGTCTGGCACAGGCCGCGGCGAACGTTAACCGCGGCCGCGCAGCCAATCAGCGCGAGATCGCCTCGAGCCGCAGGCCAGTCGTGCGCGGTCCCATGATCGCGATGATCAGGAACACGGTGATCATGGCGCCGGCGATGAAGGTGAAGACACCGAGGGTTCCGTAATTCCTGAGGAAGAAGGCGATGATGAAGCCGACGAAGATCGTGCTGAAGCGGCTCCAGGAATAGGTGAAGCCGACGGCACGGGCGCGAATGCGGGTCGGATAGAGCTCGGACTGATAGGCGTGCAGCGAGTAGGCCATCACGGTGTTTGAGAACGCGATCAGAGCGCCGACGACCATGATGCCGATCGCGTCCGTCTGCTGCGAGAAGATCAGGCCGAAGATCGCGATCGCAAGTGCCGAGAAGGCGAGCTGCCACTTCCGCTCGCTGCGATCGGCGAACTGGGTCGCTGCCAGCGCACCAAGCGGATTGGCGGCCGCGATGATCACCGTGTAGGCCAGTGTCCTGGTGACGTTGATCCCTTGCGCGAGCAGAAGCGTCGGAACCCAGGCGGTGAAGCCGTAGTAACCCACCACCTGCAGCACCTGAAAGACGATCAGCATCACGGTGCGCTTGAGATAGGGCGGACGGAACATCTCGCTGAAGTAACCGGTGCTGCGTTCGATCTCACCGTCGATCCGGTGAGGCGGCGGCAGCGCGCGGCCGGATTGCGTCTCGACATGCGTCTCGATCATTCGCGTGACGCGTTCGGCTTCCTCGGCATGGCCGTTCTGGGCGAGCCACCGAGGCGACTCCGGAAGTGCCAGGCGCAGGAACCATGCGACGATCGCGCCGGTCGCGCCGACGATCGCGACCCAGCGCCAGCCGTCGAGCCCGAGGATGACGTGCGGGACAAACGCCCAGGCGAGAAACGCGGTGATCGGGTAGGCCGACGTTCCGATCAGCGAGGTGGTGGCGAAGGCTACGCCGCGCCGCTCCCTTGGCACCAGTTCGGACAGATAGGTATCGATGGTGACGAACTCGACGCCGATGCCAATGCCGGCGAGAAAGCGCCAGATCACCAGGCCGACATCGCTGGTCTGCAGCGCCATGACGAAGGTGGCGATGCAGTACCAAACCAGCGCATAGGTGAAGACGGTCCGTCGGCCGAAATAGTCGGACAATGGAGCCAGCCATTGGGTGCCGATGAACATGCCGACGAAGGTCGCCGCGATGAGGCTCGCATAGCCGTGGATGTCGAAGAACCCCTCGGTGGTCGGCACCATGAGCCCCGCCTTGTAGAGACCGGGCGCGATGAACGAGATCAGGCCGTTGTCGAAGACGTCGAAGAAGGCCCCGAGTGCGAGCAGTACGATGCAGCGACGCACATAGGGCGAAGGCGGCAGCCGATCCATGCGTGCCGCGATGGTAGCCGCGGGCATTGTCGAATGCGCGATCTCGATCGGCATCGCGATGTTGTCGGTCACGGTGTTTCCTCCTGTTGCTCCGCCATTGCCTGGCGATTGCATCGTTGCATCAGTTTGCCGGCGTCAAGTCGTCTCCCACGCGAACTGCGCCGAGCCTAGACCGGCTGAGGCACAGTGGCCACGGGCACTGCTCGACCGGCGGTCAGGGCAGGTATTACCTTTGCCATAGAGTAATGCAGGACAGCATGGACACCGCGATTACCGGCAAGGGTCAGGCGACCATCCCGAAAGCGATCCGGGAGCATCTCGGATTGCGGCCGGGTGACCGGGTCAAATTCTTCGTGCATCCTGATGGCAGCATGGCAGCGTGGTGCTGCTGCCAAAACTTAGCGTTTCAGCGTCACGAGGCATCGCCAGATCGCAACGGCGTCCAGTGAAGATCGAGGCCATGGATGCAGCCATCGCCGCCGGCGCAGCGAGCATCACGCTGTCATCGAAGGTGTCCTGCAGGCAGCCGACGTTGCCCTAAAGCGGGGGCGCCGCTTCGCCCGTGATAAACGCTGCTTGAACCACGCCGCGACCGTCAGATGGTCCTGCAACGCGACAACCAGCAGGAGCAGCGTTGGACTGATATGAGCGATGCGCGCGCCGGGCTCGTACTCGGTGAACATCTCCACTGAACGAAGGGTCGCCTCATTGCGCCAGGACGTCCCCCGTATCGTTATTCGCTACCGCACCTCGACCAACTCCAACGCCTCCTTGCTCGGCCCCTCGATAATCGCCGCGCGCGTGGCACCAAGCGGATACGGCTCCTCCAGCACCACGACATCCTCGCCGCGCAGCTTCGCCATCCACCCATCCAGATCGGCAACGCTCAGCGCGATGTGGTCCTGCAACTGCCCGCGCGGACTGGCTAGCGGTGTCTCGCCCTGGTTCGCGTACCAGGTCAGCACCACATCGCCGAACTCGACGCCGGCCCGCGGCGTGCGGAACATCCCCTCGCGGTTGAGCGCCGGCCAGGTGCGATCCTCGCCGCGCGGCACTTTGCATTCGGCCTCGGAGGGCGCAGGTCCGAAGCCCGCACGCACCGGCGCATTCAGGTGCTTCTGATACCAGATCAACGCGCACAACGGTTCCTCCTGCCACAGATGCACGTGGTTGAACCGCTCTGACGGATAGTTCCCGGCGTATTCCACAAGCGCATTGTCCGGCCCCGTCATGTAGGCGAACCCGCCGCCGCCCGGCGGCTTCACCCCCGTAGCGCGCGCCTCGGCAATCTGCGCCCGTGTGAGGCCCAGCACGCCACCGACATTGGGCCAGGTGTCGCTGCTCACCGGCACCGAGCCGCCCTCGTCGGTCGTGTAGAGCGGCAGCAGCTTCACCTCGTCGCGCTGTTTGAACGTGGCAAGGCTGTTGCGGACGTCGGTGACGTGCCAACCGAAATGCCAGATCGCGCTCTGGGGCTCGGAAGTTGGCGGCGCAGCCACCTTGGTGAACAGCACCATCACATTGTTCGGCGACAGCAGCGCCGGGAAGCCGGCCCACTCGCCCTTGGTGCAGCTTGGGAACTGCCGCGTGTACCAGTCGATCGCCGCGTCGGGATCGACAGAGTTCAGGTGCAGATGATGGAACCCCGGTGTCGGCAGCATTGTCGGCCCTCCCCTGATCGGCGCCACGATAGCGCCGCCTTGCGCGTCCGCCCAGGATCGGCCATCTGTCCGCCATGCAACGCGTGTTCTCCGGCGTCCAGCCAACCGGCATCGCCCATCTCGGCAACTACCTCGGCGCCTTCCGCAATTGGGTGGCGCTGCAGGACAGCCACGACTGCATCTACTGCGTCGTCGACCTGCACGCCATCACCGAGAACTGGCAGGAGCCCGGTTCGCTGGCGCAGCAGACGCGCGAGATGGCAGCGATGCTGTTGGCCTGCGGTATCAACCCGCAGAAGCACATCCTGTTCGCGCAGTCGTCGGTCCGCGCGCACGCGCAGCTGGCCTGGATCTTCAACTGCGTCGCGCGCCTCGGCTGGCTGAACCGCATGACACAGTTCAAGGACAAGGCTGGCAAGAACCGCGAGAATGCCTCTGCGGGGCTCTACGTCTATCCGAACCTTATGGCGGCCGACATCCTTGTCTATCACGCGACCGGCGTGCCGGTGGGCGAGGATCAGCGGCAGCACCTCGAACTTGCCAACGACATCGCGCAGAAGTTCAACCACGACACCGGCGTGAATTTCTTCCCGCAGATCGCTCCGCTGATCATGGGGCCGGCGCCGCGGGTGATGAGCCTGCGCGACGGGACGAAGAAGATGTCGAAGTCCGATCCGTCAGATCAGAGCCGCATCAACCTGAACGACGACCCCGACACGATCGCGCTGAAGGTCCGCCGTGCGAAGACCGATCCCGAGCCGCTGCCGTCGGAGCCGCAGGGGCTCGAGAAGCGGCCCGAGGCGCGCAATCTGGTCGGTATATACGCGGCACTGGACGGTACCGATCATGCGGCGGTGCTGCGCGAGCATGGCGGCAAAGGGTTCGGCGTGTTCAAAGAGGCGCTGGCGGCGCTGCTGGTGGACAGGCTGCGGCCGATCGCTGCCGAGGCGCGTCGGCTTTTGGACGATCCGGCCAGCGTGGACGCTGTGCTGCGCGACGGCGCCGCACGGGCCGCGTCGATCGCCGACCCGATCCTGGCCGAGGCAGAGCGGCTGGTCGGTTTTCTGCGGGTGTAGCGGAGCCGCTCTTATCGTTTCCTTCACTCGATAGGCGGAGTGTCTAAGCCGCAATTCACGGCGCGCCTCTCTCCAATGGATATGCAGCCGAGTGTTCGTCCGGTCTTCTCGGTTGTCATCCCGATGTACAACGAGGCCGAGATCGTCGGCGAAATGCACCGGCGTCTCGCGGCGGTGATGGCGACGCTGGGCGCGCCTTGGGAGGCCATCTATGTCAACGACGGCAGCGTTGACGCCTCGCTCCGCGTCGTCGAGATGCTGCGGCATGCCGACAACCATATCGCCGTCGTCAACCTGTCGCGCAACTTCGGCAAGGAGATCGCCACCACCGCCGGCCTGGACCATGCGCGCGGCGAAGCGGTGATCGTCATCGATGCTGACCTGCAGGACCCGCCGGAGGTGATCCCGCGTCTCGTCGACGCCTGGCATGCCGGCTACGACATGGTCTACGCCCAGCGCCACCTGCGTGAGGGCGATAGCTGGCTGAAGAAGGCCACCGCCACGGCGTTCTACCGCGTCATGCACCGCATGGCCGACGTAGCGCTGCCGGAGAATGTCGGCGACTTCCGGCTGATGAGCCGGCGGGTGGTTGATGCGGTGCAGCAGTTGCGCGAGCACCATCGATTCATGAAGGGCCTGTTCGCCTGGGTGGGTTTTCCCAGCATCGCCGTCGCATACGATCGCGAACCGCGCGGTGCCGGACACACCAAGTGGTCGTTCTGGCAGCTCTGGAACCTGGCGATCGAGGGTATTACTGGATTCAGCGTCGGTCCGCTGAAGCTCGCCACGTATCTGGGGCTGGCGGTTGCGTTGTTCGCCGTGGTTTTCGGCGCGCAGCTCATCTTGCGCACGCTTATCTATGGCAACCCGGTCGCGGGATATCCGAGCCTGATGGCGGTGGTGTTATTCCTTGGTGGCACCCAGCTCGTCACCCTTGGGATCATGGGCGAATACCTCGGCCGCGTGTTCAACGAGACCAAGCGACGCCCGCTCTATTTGGTGGAGCGCTACGTGCCGAGTGGCACGGTGACGCCGATCATGTCGCCTTCGCGGACGATCGCGGCGAGCTGATCCTGGCTCCAGCCTTCGGTCCCGGCAGGACGCCGCGGCAACACCATCCAGCGATAGTCCGCGGTCGAATCAACGACGCGGATCTTCATGCCATCCGGCAGTACAGTGCCCCACTCGGCGATCAAGCCGCGGGGGTCGCGCACGCCGCGGGCACGATAGGCCGCGGACTTGAACCAGAACGGCGGATAGCCCAGCACCGCGCGCGGATAGCAACTGCACAGCGTGCAGACCACGAGGTTGTGGACCTCGTCGGTGTTCTCCAGCACGCCGAGCGGCGGGGCGCCGCGCATCGGTATCCCGAGCTCCTCGGCCGCCTTGGTGCCGTCCTCAAGCATCAGTGCGCGATACGCCGGATCGGTCCACGCCTTCGCCACCATGCGCGCGCCCTGGCCGGGGTTGGCGGCGTCGGTGATCGCGATTCGCTCGGAAATCTCCGCGCTCGATACCAAGCCCTTCGCCGCGAGCAGGTCACGCACCGCAGCCAGCAGCTTTTCCCCGTCGGTCTCCAGGATGGTCATGTATGGCCTCGAGCGAAAGCCCGATCCTCCTTCGTCATGGCAGGACCTGAGAGCCGGCCATCATGCCGGTTCCAGCCAATGTTCGTAAATTTCCACGAGCAGTTCGTCGCCCGCCTTGCCTTCCTGCCATACCGCGGGCTGAGTGAACGCGACGTGATACAGCGCACGTAGCGCCGCGGGGCGGGCGAAGGCGAGGTCCTCGGGATTGGGATAGGCGCCGAGTTTCCGCACCACGGCGCCCTGCATACCACGCAGGTAGTGCGGCGTGCGGATGTGCACTTTGCCGCGCGTCTCGGGCCAATCGTTCTTCACCCGCACGAGCGTGCCAGCGGTGTAATCGGCCATCACACGCGGTCCAGTGTGGCGCGCAATTCAGCTTCGGTGATCACGCCCTTGACCAGCAGGTTGTCGGTAATCGAGCGGATCCAGCGCCGATAGTAGCTCAGGCGGTGGTATTCGGCCTCGGGAATGGCCTCGATGCCGCGCCGCAGCTCGTCCACTGTCATGACGCGCTTCGCACCCAGCACGGCACGCAGCGCGTCGACCTCCTTGTCGAAGTCGGTCAGCGCGTGCGGTTCGACATCGACCGGCTCGCAGAGGAATTTCGAGACGCCCCCCATGTCGTGGTGGGACCGTGGCACATCCTTGTCCATGGCGGGCAGGATAGCGCGGAATGATCGCGGTGCCAAAGACGGGACCGATTGATGTGGCTAGCTCGTGATTTGTCCGGTGTTTGCAGCTCGTGAAGTGTCCGGTCATGTGGGGCCTCCAGAACTGGGGGTTTGAATGGACCGGGCAGGCATTCACGAGGGGATACGTCGGATGCATTTTGGATGTGCTTGGCCGAACGGAGCCATCTGAACTGAGCCAGATGGCGGCAGCGGAGCTGGTGGGCGTGTGCGAGCGGACATTTCGCCGATGGCGTGATCGGCATCGCGAGGACGAGAGCGGGTTGCTGGATCTTCGCCTGCGACCGTCACCGCGGCGCGCTCCGGTGAGGGAGATCGAGCGGATGCTGGGTCTGTATCGCGAGCTGTACCGCGGGTTCACGGTGAAGCATTTCCACGAGCAGTTGGGCAAGCGGCACAACTACACGCTGGGTTACACGGTGACCAAGTTGCATCTGCATCGAGCGGGCCTGGTGACGCCGGCGAAGACCCGCTCGGCGCACCGCAAGAAGCGGCCACGGCGTCCGATGGTGGGAATGATGCTGCATCAGGACGCCTCGACGCATGCCTGGCTGCCGGGAGATGGCGGCAAGCAAGACCTGGTGGTGACGATGGAAGATGCCACCAGCGAACTGTATTCGGCCTTCCTGGTGGATGAGGAAGGCACAGCATCGAGCCTGCGCGGGATACGGGAGGTGGTAGCGAAGCATGGTCTGTTCTGCTCGCTCTACACGGATCGTGGCAGCCACTACTTCGAGACGCCGGAGGCAGGAGCTCGGGTGTCGAAGACGGTGCTGACACAGTTTGGCCGCGCCCTGAAGCAGCTCGGCATCGAACACATCGCGGCTTACTCACCTCAGGCTCGCGGCCGGTCAGAGCGTGTGTTCGGCACGCTGCAGGATCGGCTGCCGAAGGAGTTTGCGCTGGCCGGGATCAGTGGCCACCTAGCGGTGTTCTGGGGGCCGTATCGACTGGCCGACTACGACGCCAACGGCTCGGCCATTCAGCAGGAACGACAGGCCGCATGACACGCTTCCAGCGCGGCCGCTCTGTGCCGGGGCATGGCCCGGCACAGAGCAAGAACGAAGCGGACAGATCATGAGCTACCAAAACTGGACAGATTGATTAGCTAGCAACAGGTGGGACCGATTGAAAGGAAACGGAGAACTGAATAACCGGTGAGCTTGCACGGCAAATCTGAGCGGTATGATGAACGTCAATGAAACTTCGCCGGAACACGTTTGTTCCTCCCGGTCGTTTGGACAGGTTCCGGGAAGAATAAGCTAAGGCTGGTAGCCGGTTGAAGGTTGTCTCTTTCCGGGAATCAAACTCAATCCTTGCTGCTATGGGGGCGCTGTGAAGCTTGTGGACAGCCGCCGACCTGTCGGCAAAGGTAGGGGGAAGCGCGAGGCGTTTTCCTCGGCTTGTCCATGGGGGACCGCGCCTGCGCGGTCAGGCGGGTATCGGCGCAGCCGACTGTCCACAAATTCACAGCATGGCTCCGCCATCGACTTACTGTAAGGGATTGCCTTGCCGAAATACGCTTCGTCCGGTGTTTGCCAGCCAAGCGACTGATGCGGGCCAGTCGAAGAACGCGGCGAGACTCCGCTTCTGCTCGAGAGCATTGGCCGCTGGGCGCAGACAGACCCACTCGTGCTTCACCGTCCAGCACAGACGCTCGACAAAGATGTTGTTGTGGCAACGACCGCGCCCATCCATGCTGATCTCGATGCCATGATCCAGCAGCATCTGGGTGAACGCCTCACTGGTGAACTGCGACCCCTGATCGGTATTGAACACCGAGACCGGTCGGCCCGTTGCCCGTTGGACAATAGCGGCGCGGCGACCAGCCCCGACCGGACGCATATCTGCGTGGGGCGAACGGCGGTAACAGACCTATAATTGCAATTTGCGGACGCGGGCACCATCGGAGTTCTGACCGGCCGCCAATGCTCTGACCTATCGCGCGTGCGTTACTCTTGCAGCGTAACGGCCCCACGAATAGTCTTGGATTATGCGGGTGATTCCGATCCTGTTCCTCGGCCTTTTGTTCATCCCTTCGCAAGCCGATGCCCGAGGGGGCAGTTCTGCTGGATCTGCCTGGGGGTGGGGCGCCTCCAGGAGTTTCTCTGGTTTCCCGGGACGAGGATCCTCCTTCCCCGGGATACCGTCGACGCGGACGCCGATGATCCGGATGCCTAATGCACCTCATGCACCACCGTCCGCGGTATCACGTCCATCCTTTGGTGACCATCAGCGGTTCCACAACCGCGTGCTCGACGATCAGAGTTGGCTTAGGCTCTGAGCCAGACCATCCCTCCAGAAACGTTGCGGGGAGTCGCTTCAGCGAAACCATTGAACAGCCAATTGTCCGGGCACCATCAAGTTCTCGGGGCTTGGTGGAGGGGGTTGGATTCGAACCAACGTAGGCGTGCGCCAACGGATTTACAGTCCGTCCCCTTTAGCCTCTCGGGCACCCCTCCGCGCGAACCGCGCCTCTAGGTCCAAACCGGGGGCATTGTCAACGAAGCCGGCACCCGCCACACCGCCCGCATGACCGACCTTCCCGTCCCTTCCATCGCCACCTACCGCACCATCGAGATGCACACTGGCGGTGAGCCGGTGCGCCTTGTCCTAGAAGGCTTCCCGGAACCCCGCGGCGCCAGCGTCGTGGAAATGCGCCATGACGCCGCCGCCCGCCTCGACCTCCACCGCCGCCGCCTCATGCTCGAACCGCGCGGCCACGCCGAGATGTATGGCGCGCTCGTCGTCCCTGCCGCGCCGCCCGCTGCATTCGGTGCGCTGTTTATGCACCACTCCGGCTTCAGCACCATGTGCGGCCATGCCACGATCGCGCTTGGCCGATGGGCGGTCACCTCCGGCCGCATTCCACTGCGCTCTGGTTCCGCCAACTTCATCCTGGAATGCCCATGCGGACCGGTCACTTTGCATGTCTCGGATGGCGGCGCCCACGTCGCGTTCGACAGCGTGGCCGCATTCGCCGCCGCGCTCGACACGCCCGTCGATCTCCCCGGCACTGGCCGCATTCTCTGCGACATCGGCTACGGCGGCGCCTTCTACGCCATCCTGCCCGCCACGCGCCTCGGCCTCGACCTGCGCGCTTCGCCAGTCGAACAGCTTCGCGCGGGAGCGCTGGCGGTTATGCAGGTGATCCGCGCCCACGGCGAGGTCTGCCACCCCACCGAGCCCGACCTCTCCTTCCTCTACGGCGTCATCCTGACCGACGACACGCCGCCCGCCTCGCCGCGTGCCAGCCGCCATTTCTGCGTGTTCGGCGAAGGCCAAATCGATCGCAGCGCCACCGGCAGCGGCGTCACCGCGCGCATGGCGGTCGATGCGGCGCGCGGCCTGATCGCGCCTGGCGCGGCCCGCGCCTTCGCCGGTGCTTCCGGCTTACCCTTCCAGGCCGAACTGCTAGCCGAGGAGCAGCTTGGCCCGCATCGTGCCTGGCGCGTGCGTGTCGTCGGTACCGCCGCCTTCAGCGGCACCGCGACCTGGATCGTCGAGGACACCGACGCCTTGCGCGATGGCTTTTCCATCGAGGACCAATCACCATTGTCATCGCTGTAACGGAGGCCTGCGGATGCTGCCGTCGCAACGCGCACTGTTCGATATTCCCGAGGACGTCTGCTATCTGAACGCCGCCGCCGTCGGCCCACTCCCCCGCGCGATGAAGGAGGCCGGCGAACGCGGCGTCGCGCGCAAGGCGCAGCCCTGGACGATCGAGCCAGGCAACGCGCAACGCCAGTTCGAGCGCGCCCGCGCCGCCGCCGCCAGGCTGATCAACGCCGACCCTGACGATGTCGCACTGATTTCCTCGGTGAGCTACGGCATCGCCACTGCCGGCAAGGTTCTGACCGTGCCACGCGGCAGTCGCGTCCTGCTGCTGCGGGACGATCACTCATCGCCCGTGCTCGAATGGCTCGGCCGCGCCGACCCCCAAGGCTTCATCGTGGAGATCGTGCCGTGCCCGGACGACGGCGACTGGACCGCGGCGCTGCTCACGGCGGTCGAACGGTCGGGCGCGCCGCCGGTGGGGATGGCGTCAATCTCGTCGGTGCACTGGGCGGATGGTGGCGCGGTCGATCTCGGCCGGATCGCAGGCGTGCTGAAGCAACACGACGCGCGCTTCGTCATCGACGCGACCCACGGCGTCGGCGTGATGCACATCGATGTGCGAGCACTGGAACCCGATTTTCTGGTGTTCCCGACCTACAAGTGGGTGCTCGGCCCGTACGGCCGCGCGTTCCTCTACGTTGCCAAGCGCTGGCAGAACGGCACGTCGATCGAGCAGGCCGCCTCGCAGCGCCGCGCGCTCAGTTCGGAACGCACGCCCTATCTGCGCGACACGGGCTATGTGGCGAATGCACGACGCTATGACATGGGCGAGCGCGATCATTACATCTCGCTGGAGATGGCCTCGATCGGCATGGAGATGGTCGCCGACTGGGGCAGCGATGGCGTCATCGAGCGGCTGCGCATGCTGACCGATCGCCTCGCGGACGGGCTGCGCAACACGGGCGTTCTGGTGTCGGAATCCCGCGTGCGCGCGCCGCATATTCTCTCACTGCGTTTTCCCGCAGGTATGCCCGACGACATGATCAGGCATCTGGAGGCCGAAAAGGTGTTTGTCAGCCCCCGCCTCGGGCTGCTGCGCATCAGTCCTCACGTTTACAACGACGAGGCGGACATCGATCGGTTCGTCAGCGTGTTCCGGCGGGCCGTGGCGTAGCGGAGAGCAATTCCGTGCGTCCTCCCGCAGCATGGCCGGGTTTGGCTCGGCTGTCACGTCTGTATATCGGAAAGCGCATACACCTCAGACGTAGCGTGCCAGGAGCTCGTCCAGCGCGCCTGGATCGTCCCAGGCGAGCGACACGCCAACGACACCGATGTGATCACGATACTCAACCGGCAAACGCACCGCGTCCTTCGGCGTGGTGACCGGCGCCGCGCCGGTGCGATCCGCCTCGTCAAGCACGCGACGCAGGTCCGCGTCAGCAAAAGGGTGATGATCGGGGAACGGCAATGTGGCTGCGAGGATGACGCCCGCATCCGCCAGCATGGTGAAAAACTTCTCTGGCCGGGCGATGCCGGCAAAAGCCAGCACGCGGCGGCCCACCCAGCCCGCGATCTCTGGCCCAGCACGCAGACTGACTAGCAGTAAAGGCAGAGGCAGCGGACCAACACAATCCGGCCCGATCAGAACCGCCGCCTGGCAGCGCGCCGCCCCTGCCCGTACCGGCTCGCGCAACGGCCCTGCCGGCAGCACGCGGCCATTGCCGAAGCCGGACGCTCCATCCACCACCAACAGCGACAGGTCCTGGTGCAGGCCGGGGTTCTGCAGTCCGTCATCCATCACTAGCACCTGCGCTCCCGCAGCCACCGCGGCGCGCGCGCTGGCGGCCCGGTCAGCGCCGGTCCACGTGGGCGCGACCTCCGCGAGCAGCAGCGCCTCGTCACCGACCCCTACCGCCGTGTCGCCGGCGACGACACGGTGCGGCCCATGCACCGAACCGCCATACCCGCGCAGAATGAAATGCACGGCCTTGCCGCGCGCCACCAGCCGAGCGCCGACATCGAGCGCCACCGTGGTCTTGCCCGCGCCGCCGACAGTGACGTTGCCGCAGCAGATCACCGGCACCGGCGCGCGCCAGCCCGGCCGCGCCAAACGCCAGGCCGTGACAACCGCAGTGACAGCGGCAAGTGGCGACAGCAACCTCGGCAGCACGCCATCACGACGCCAGAAGCCCGGCGGATGTGGCATCTACGCCAGCAGCTCGAGCAGCGCAGCGGCAGTGCGATGCGGCAGGTCACCATGCCGTTCAAGAGCGGCCGCGGCCGCCGCCCCCATCGCCTGTCGCCGCGCAGGATCGCGGAATAGCCCGTCCACCCACCGGCCCAGTTGCCCCGCATCCAGCACTACGGCCAGTCCGCCTGCCGCACCCAGCATCGCGACGTGGTCGGTGAAGTTGCCGGTATGCGGCCCCACCGCGATCGCGCAGCCGAGACGCGCCGGCTCCAGCGGGTTCTGCCCCCCGCCCGGTGCCAGCAGGCTGCGCCCGATGAAGGCAATGCCGGCCAGCCGGTAAAGCAGCCCCAGCTCGCCCAACGTATCGGCAACCCAGACACCCTCCGCCGGTGGGTCCTCGCCGCGCGACCGGTAACCGGCGGCCGGGATGCTCGAACCACGCTCTGGATGGCGCGGAGCAATAATCGTCAGCAACCCAGGATAGTCCGCGGCCAGCTCGCGATGGACGGCCAGGATCGCATCCTCCTCCCCCGCATGAGTGCTCGCGGCGAGCCAGACTGGCCGACCGGCAACCATCCGCCGCAGCCGTCGCACCTCCGCCTCGTCCGCCGGCAGGGGTGGTGCAGCAAGCTTCAGATCGCCCGGCCTGCCCACGCGGCAGCAACCGAGCGCGCGCAGCCGATCCGCGTCAGTTGCGCTGCGCGGCTGCACCTGGGTGAATCCGCCCAGCATCTGCCGAGCCAGCCCCGGCACCCGTCGCCATCGCGCCAGGCTCCGATCGGACAGCCGTGCGTTGATCAGCATCGTCGGAATCCCCCGCGCCTGGCAGGCCGCGAGCAGGTTCGGCCACAGTTCGCTCTCGACGAAGCCTGCCACATCGGGTCGCCAGTGATCGAGGAACCGCGCCGCCCATCTAGGCACATCGAGCGGCGCGAACCGATGCAGCACCCGCCCAGCCAGCTCAGGGCCCAAACGCTGCCCCAGCAGCGTCGCCGACGTCACGGTGCCAGTGGTGACCAATATGGTCTGGGCGCCCTCGGCCAACTCTGGCAGCACAGGCAGGATCGACATCGTCTCGCCGACCGAGGCAGCGTGCAGCCACACCAGCCGCCCCGCCGGCCGCGGCGTGGCGTCGACGCCCCGGCGCTCGGGAAGCCGCTCCAGCACCTCTTTGCCGCGTGCCGCGCGCACCCGCAGCAGCAGGCGCACCCCTGGTGCCGCGGCGGCCATCGCCGCCGCCCAGGCGACGCCCATCGGGTTCAGGCCGCGCACAGCCGGTCCGCTTGTTCGGCGGCAGCGGTCAGCGCGGCGCCGATCGTCGGCACCGCATCCTGCCAGCCGTCTCGGCCGACCGCTATCGTCGGCAGGCAGACCACCACGCCGCGGCCGAACGGCTTCGGCACCACCATGCGGTCCCAGGTCCGCAGCACCCATCGGCGCGTGGTCTGGGCCGCGCAGGGCAGCACCGGCGCGCCAGAAAGCGCTGCGAGCTGCGCCACCCCGGGTGCTGCGACCCGACGCGGGCCGCGGGGACCGTCAGGCGTTATGGCGATATGGTCGCCGCCCTCGAGCAGGCTAAGCATCAACCGCGTGCCCTTTGCACCGCCGCGCGACGAAGACCCCAGCACCACGTTGAGAGCAAATCGGCTGACCACCGCGCCGATGAAGCGTCCGTCGCGGTGCTGGCTCACCAGTACGTGTACGCGGTTGCCGGCCTTGCGCCCCTCCGGGGACTGCCGCGCCTTCAGCCACAGCATCGGCATCAGCGGCAGCCGCTCGTGCCAGAACGCGACCACCACCGGCGCGCCAGCCGCGTGCGGCGCCATATGCTCGTGGCCCTCGAGCGACCACCGCGTGGTCCTCAGCGCGAAGCCGAGATAGAGGCCGAGCAACTTGGCGGACGCCGCCTGCACGATGGGATGCTGCAACAGCCGTTTCATTGCAGCGCCGGTAGCACGCTGCTCGGGGAGGGAGGAAGGGCCGCAGGCTGCTATCCCGCGGCAGCCGTGCGTCCGCAGGTACGATATCGAAGTCGACCCGTCGGTCGACAAGATCCGTTGCGTCGTCGCGTCCGGTGCCGACGATCGGATCCTGCGCTCCAACGCCGCGCGCCGTGACCTGCCCTTGCAGCCGCGGTTCGATTGCCAACAGGTCATGTCGGATGCGCGCGGCGCGCGCCAAAGATAGCCGATCATTCAGTTCAGCGGATCCGCTCGGACTGGTGTGGCCGGTCAGGCGAAGGCAGGCATTATCGGCGACAGTCCGCTCGGCGATCGCGCGCAGCCAGTCCGGGTATGCCCCGCTGATCGTGGGGTCCGGCCAGAAGGCCGTCGAGTTCGGTTGGAACAGAAACTTCACCGACAGGCGCCCATGAGCAAGCTGGTAATCAACCAGCTTGGCGAAAACCTCCGTCGCTGACCGCCGGTCGCCGAGAGCCCAGTCAGTCAGGTAGAGCCCATTATAGGCGCGCAGCTGATGCCCGCCGGCCGGCAGGTTCTCAGCCTGGCTGTACAGATCGCGCGCCGGCTGGAGCTTTCCCTCACCATATTCCGCGTTCCCGGTGGTGATCAGCGCCTCAGCCTGGAGGTTGGCCAGGTAGGCCGGATCGATCGGATCGCCTGGGCTGGCTTGCAGCGTCCGCAGATAGGCGACGACGCTCTCGTCTGCCTGCCAGACCGGGCTGTCGCGGTAGAATGCCGTCGGTGTCGCATCGATATCCTCCGGCTTGATCCATCCGCCGGCGGCCGAAACGATCTTCCCCGACCCCAAATCCGCGAGCACGCCATAGACGCGATAGGCACCGGGACGGCCGGTTACCGGATCGACGGCACCTGCCCCTGCAACCGGCGCGATGGCACCGAGCAGCACGACAGGCTTGCGCGCCAGGCTTTCCGGTGTAAAGGGCAACAACTCAAGCTGCGGGAAATGCTGCGGCGCAAGCGTCTCCAACTCCTGTTGCATCAGCTTGGTCGTGGCGACCTGATCGCCAGTGGTTACATCGATCCAAGGATCGATCACGACCGGATATTTGCCCGACGGCGGCGGTGGCGGCAGCTGGGCCTTGGTCACCAGCACCGTCGCAAGTACGGGCACGCCCTCCTTCAGCGACATCAGCGGAGCGGTCGAACCAGCTGCGCCTTGCTGTGGAGTGGCCGGCGCGTTGCATCCGGCAAGCGCGATGGCAAGTAGCAAAGCCATAAGGCGACCGCTGAGATTGCGCTGACGGTCAACCATGCTGGCACCCGTCGCGCAGGTAGCTGCGCTCTGCGTCGGAAGGTTGTTCGCCTATCTCGATCTTCAGCGTGATCGCCCGACACCGCGAGTTCGTGGCGCTTACCGCTGCCGGTGTGCGCGGCTTGCGAACCGCGTGTCCACTTGCCGCTGAGTCAGGATACACCACGATCTCGCTCACCGGCGGCTGCACACCGTCGCCACCCGCCCGCGATGGAGCCTCCCTCGAAGCGAGCCGCCCGTCGGGCAACGGCAAGGGTTTCGCTGCATCTCCAGGCACCACCAATTGATTCAACTGCAATCTGTTGTCTCCGGCATTCAAAGGCGGCGCGATGACGGCTACCGGTTGCGATGCAACTGCCGGCTTGGTTTGTGGCGTGCCGCTAAGCGCCTCGCCGAGCACCGTGAACCGCCAGGCCTCGTCGCGGTGTCCAACGGCCTCAGCCTCGTGTGCGAGCTGCTCAAGGTGCTTGGGCATGTCCAGTACCATCTTGATCTCTGCCGCCGGCGCATTTGGCAGCAACGCCACGATCGCCTGGATCGTGTCATCCGCGTTATCGTCCTGCGGCGTCATCAGATGATCTTCGGCGATCTGCCTCTCGAGCCTTGGGAGCAGCGCAACGATCCCACCCTGCTGTTCAGTCACCGCGTGCCCCGACGCCTTACTGATCTGCATGTCCCCCTCGGCCGCGCTTGCTGGTACAGTCAGTGACAGGCAGGCGCAGAGACCGACTGGGTAAGTCATTCGCCAATACCAACCACGGTTTTTATTGGCCATGTCGGCCACTATGAATTGCGGCTTGTGCGAGTCAATCCGAAATGGATACCCAGCGCCGACCTCCAAAAGCACAACGATCGTTGCGGCTCATGTGGGCGAATTCGCCAGAATGCCAGGATTTACAGCAATAATCTGCCGTATTTAACGCAGTGCCGTCCTTCGACTATCAGTTATCGCCCAATTCAAAACAGCTTGAAGTGACAATTCGGTGTATTGGCGGAATTGCAGTGATATTTGATCGCTCGCGGAAGGGTTGTCCCGGGAATTCGTGACCACTGATGGAGATCAGGCCGCCATCCGGTTCCAGGCATCCAGCGCCGCAATCTTGTATGCCTCTGCCAAGGTCGGATAGTTGAAGGTGTTTTCAATGAAATAATCCAGCGTGCCCTTCAGGTTCAGCACTGCTTGGCCGATATGGATCAGTTCTGTCGCGCCCTCGCCCACGATGTGAACGCCGAGTAGCCGACGCGTCCGGATTGAGAACAGCATCTTCATCATGCCGGCATTCAAACCCATGATATGGCCCCGCGAGGTCTCGCGGAAACGCGCGACGCCACATTCATAGGGAATGCCGCGCTCGCGCACCTCCTGCTCGCTCATCCCCACCGTGGAAATCTCCGGCACCGAGTAGATACCGTAAGGAAAGAATTCCGGCGCATTCGGCGCGGGCACACCGAAGGCGTGACAGGCGGCGATGCGGCCCTGTTCCATCGAAGTGGACGCCAGGCTCGGAAAGCCGATCGCGTCGCCCGCGCAGTAAATGTGCGGCACCTCTGTCTGGAACGTCCGCGGATCGACCTTCAGCCGGCCGCGCTCATCGGCCGTCAGTCCGCAGCAGTTTAGATTGAGCGCGTCGGTCGCGCCGACACGGCCGGCAGTATATAGCACCATCTCGGAGCGCACACGGCGACCGCCCTCCAGGATCGTGACCGGCCAGTCGTTATCGAACTCGATGCGTTCGACCTTGGCGCCGAAGCGCAGCGCGACACCGCGGTCGCGTAGCTGATGGGTGAAGTCGTCCATCAGCTCGTGGTCGATGAATTCGAGCATCGACGGGCGTTGCTCGACCAGCGCCACCGCGACGTCGAGCGCACTGAATATGGTGGCGTATTCCACGCCGATGACGCCGGCGCCGATCACAGTGAGGCTGCGCGGCAGCCGCGGAATATCGACGATCTCATCGCTGTCGAACACCGACGTGCCATTGAACGGCACGCCATCCGGGCGATGCGGACGGGTGCCAACAGCGATCAGGATGCGCTCACCCTGAAAGACGCGAATATCGCCGGTGTCGGTGGTGACCTCGATGCGGTGCGGATCGAGGAAGCGCGCCGTTCCCAGTGTGGTCTGCACCGAGTTACGGGCGAATTGATGCTCCAGCACATCGACCTCGTGGTCGAGCGTCATGTGCAGGCGCGCCATCAAATCCTTGGCGGCGATGTCCTTCTTCACCCGATAGGCACGTCCGTAAAAGCCGCGCTCGCGCCAGCCGGTGAGATTGAGCACCGTTTCCCGCAGCGTCTTGGACGGGATGGTGCCGGTGTGCACCGAAACGCCGCCGACGCGACGGCCCTTTTCCACCACGAGGACGGATCGGCCGAGCTTGGCAGCCTGGATCGCGGCACGACGACCGGCGGGTCCGCTGCCGATGACGATGAAGTCGATTGTGTTCACGGGCGAGAAGACTGGCGGAAACCGGGCCACCGTGTCTATCGTAATCGTGGCGTCATAGAACCAGCCCGAAACTAGAACTCGAAGTCACATCACGACGCCGAAAAGTGCTGTTGCCTTCATTGGCAATCGGTTGACGATAAAGAAGAGCCTCTCATGCTTGCCTTCCAGACTGCCTGATCCCGACCAGGGCACAACGAATGGCGAACGGGACTACTGGGAATGCGCCGTCTCGCTCCGAACCCGGACTGGTTGGCCGGGGTGAGGGCGGCCGAAAGCTCATCGCTGTCCTGCACGCTGATATTGCAGGCTATAGCCGCCTGATCGGGCAGGACGATGCTGCGACGGTCCGGCGCCTTGAGCGGATCAGACGGGACTGCATCGACCCGTCGATCGAGAAGCACGGCGGACAGATCGTGCAGACAGCGGGTGATTCATTTCTGGCCGTATTCGACAGCGTCCACGGCGCCGTGCAATGCGCGATAGGATTGCAGCAGGAAATTGCCTCGCACGACGAGGCCAAATCCCAGGACCAACGCATTGAATACCGCATCGGGATAAACGTGGGCGACGTCATCGCCAACCGCACCGATCTTCACGGAGAAAGCGTCAACGTAGCGGCTCGCCTCCAGGCCGCCTGCACTCCCGGGGGTGTTTGCGTGTCCCGGATCGTCAGAGACCACATGCGTTCTTTTCCCGGTGTCGACTTTGAAGTTCTCGGCCATCTGACGCTGAAGAACATCGCGTCACCGGTCGAGGCGTTTCAATGGCTGCCGCCTGCCTTGCGCAGTGCCTCGCCGACACTCATCCGAGATGCGCCCGCGCCGGCTACGACCGCGAGTCCACGGCGAGATCGCCGGGTTTCACGATGGTTGATCGGCGGGGGTTTCGCGGTCGCGATCGTCGCCGTGCTGTCGCTCGCGGGAGCATGGAACGCTGGCTGGTTTGTCCAGTTGCCCGCAGCGCCACGCCTGTCGATAATTGTCCTGCCGTTCCAGAACCTGAACAGCGACAGCGGGGAGGATTATCTCGCCGACGCGATCACCACCGATCTGACCGGCGAACTCTCGAACGTCCCGGGCAGCTTCGTGATCGCGCGGGACACCGCCTATTCGTACAAGGGCAAGCCCGTCGACGCGCGTACGCTCGGCGGGGAACTCGGCGTGCGTTACGTGCTCGAAGGTACCGTTCGCAAACTGGGTGACACGCTACGGGTGAACGCGCTGCTCGTCGCAGCGGCCACTGGCGCGAATGTGTGGTCGGACCGGTTCGACGTGCCGGTGAGCAACATCGGCACGGGCCAGGAGGAGATCGTCGAACATTTGTCCGGCGCTCTCGGCGTCGAGTTGGTCCAGGCCGAAGCCGCAAGGAGCATTCGCGAGCGGCCGAACAATCCAGATGCGTTCGATCTGGTGCTGCGTGCCCGATCGCTGTTCTTCCAGCCGGCGAACGACCAGCAAATGAGTGCGATGCTGGACCTTTACGAGCGCGCGATCAGGCTCGACCCATCTTCAGTTCCGGCACTGACCGGTCTCGTTCGCACTTTGCTCAATGCGCAAAATCTTCGCCCGGACGGAATGAAGGACATGCTGGAGCGTACCGGCGATCTGTTGGCGCGCGCCCGAACGATCGAACCCGAAAACGAGGACGTGTTGACCTTTACCGCTTTCTGGTGGGGCATGCATCAGTGGCGTTGCGCCGAGACGATCGAAGCGGCGCGCCGCGCCATCCGCACTTTTCCGAACGGTTATTTCGCGCACCGTTTGCTGGGCGGGTGTCTCAACCAGATCGGCAAGCCGGATCTCGCTGTGCCGGAGATCGAGGCGGCACTTCGGCTCAGCCCCCACAGCCCCTACCGGTTCGTGGATTATTCACAGATGGGCACTGCCCTGATGCTGCTTGGTCGCTATGACGAAGCGATCGAGTGGGAGCAGCGCGCTCTGGCGGATACACCGCAGCAGATTGGCCGCGCAAATCGACTTCAATTCATCGCCATCGCCCAGACGTTGCTGGGCCATGTGGACGAGGCCCACCGCATGCGAGCCGAAATCGATCATGCCTGGCCGTGGGGCACCGTCCGGTCATTTATATGGTGGCCGTTGCCGCAGGCCATCGCGACCCGGATCGCGAGCTTTCAAGACGCGCTCAGGGTCGTTGGAACGCGCGATCACGCCGAGGAGGATGCCGACTTTGGCGTGGCATCCGACAACGTCGTCCATCAAACCATCTGGGGACATACGCCGACGACCGTGCAGGGTGCGATCACCATTCGCACCCCGGATCTCGCGCGCCTGCTCACAGCCTCGACGCCGCTGGTGCTCGACACGATGTGGAACTTCGACGGACGTTCGCTCCGAGGGGCAATCGGCCTGGCTTACGTCGGCCAGGGCGGCGACCTTGCCGATGTGGCCCAGGATCGCCTGCGGCAGAAGATGCGAAAACTGACCGAAGGCGATCTCGCCACACCAATCGTCGCCGTCGGCTGGAGTTCGGAACGTTTTGACAGCCGCAATCTTGTGCTTCGCCTGGTCGCGCTTGGTTACACCAAGGTCTTTTGGTATCGCGGTGGCCGCGAGGCGTGGGAAGTCGCCAACCTTCCGGAGACCGACATCGTCGAAACCGACTGGTGAAGACCCTTTACGGCGGAGGCCGGGCCGCCGTGTCTGCCGTGAGTGCGCGGGCGCGGCAGCCAGTTACTGCCGCAGCACCACAGGCTGTCGAACCGCCGCGGCCATGTCCCCCTGATGTGGCACCATTGTATCGCGGCGGGGCGCCGCATCATTCGGCACTCTAATTGGACTCAAAAGAAACCAGGAGTGCATCCGCGATTGCAACTGGCGAGGACCGGCCACCTCAACCTGCCCGGAGCGGACACCGGCTTTCCACGCCAGTCTGCCGAACCATATGGCAATCATCGTGCGGATATCGGTCGTCACATAAACGTCTACCGGGAACCCGGGATCTGTCGGACAGAGGTCGACCGCAGTTCCCCGATCGTTCACCAGCCACCATCGACTCCTGTCCGCGGGCACGCCGGTGAATTCGAAGCACACGGTGACGCGCCGCTCAGGAAACACGCTGGGGTCGACGCGTCGGCGGATGTTCCATACCAGGTACAGTCACGTCCAGATCGTTTTCCGCCAAAGGATCCTGGGCAAATCGCAGCCCCCACTCACCAAGCTGCTGAATCACGGGGCCAAGCGCGGCGCCTGCCTCGGTAAGATGCCACTCACGTGCACGCTTCCCCTCACCACGGCGCTCCACGATACCGACGCGTTCCAGTTCTTTCAGGCGCTGTGACAGCAATGTCTGCGACATCAGCGGTACGCCGCGACGAATATCGTTGAAGCGCGTACTGCCCTCCAGCAATTCCGCAATGACCAATGGCGTCCATCGCTCAACGATGATTTCCGATGCCTTGGCGATCGGACAGAACAGACCGTAGTGCATGATGACGCTACCTCCGTTGCGCTTCACCATAGGCCGTTTCCAGGCTCCGTGCGCTCCAAATTCTGGACTGGCTTAAGTCACGGAATTCGGACACCATTGCATCAGCGAAAACGTGCAGCGCTATCCTTCCGTTCGCGCATGAAGTGATGGATGTCGCAGTGGCACATGCGGTCTGTCGCTCCGGCGACACCAACCGTTGCCGGTCTGAGTTGCCGTCTGAAGTCGAGTCACCACGAATTATCGCGAAAACGTGATCCACAGGAAACGATATGCCAGGGAGAGACGGTCATGCATGAAAGGTTGCTGCTCGATTTGACCTCGTTCGGAGGACAATCAACATGATGGAACTACAGCGTCGTGCGGTACTCGGCGGTGCGATCGCCGGCGCCGCGCTGCTTCAAGGCCGCGCATTTGCCCAGTCCGGCCCAAACCTGAAGACCATTCCCTGGAGCGATCAGCCTCCGCCAGTGCCCGCGCCACTGGAGAATGTGGTGAAGGGTCAGATGCGCTGGGAGGACCTGGACTCGTGGATCACACCAAATGACAGGTTCTTCAGCATCGCCCACTATGATCGGCCGATGATCGACGCGAAGACCTGGCGGCTGGACGTGGCCGGCCTGGTCGACAAGCCGGTGACGTTCACGCTTGACGAACTGAAATCCCGCTCGCGCCACGAAGTCACCAGCACCCTTGAGTGCTCCGGCAACAATGGCCTGCCATTCGCCACCAGCACGATCGGCAATGCACGATGGGCTGGGGCTTCGCTGGCCGAGACGCTTCGGGCAGCACAGGTCAAGACAGCTGCCGTCGAAGTGGTCTTCTACGGTACGGATCAAGGCGAGGAGGTGGTGCGCAAGGATTCCCCGCTTGAATACAAGTTCACCAGCAACTTCGCGCGAAGCATGTCGATCGACGATGCCATGAATCCGGCAAACCTGTTGTGCTATGAAATGAATGGCTCGCCATTGCCCGCGGCCAACGGTTTCCCGGTGCGTCTGATTGTGCCGGGTTGGTATGGCGTGGCCAATGTCAAATGGCTTCGCCGTATCGAGGTGCGCGATACCCGATTTCTGGGACGCTTCATGGGTCGTGATTACGTCACGATCCGCGAGGAGCACCATGACGGCATGATCGTCATGGCCGAGACAACTGTGGGCCGCATGTTGCTGAAATCGGCGCCCGCCAAAGTGACGCTGCGCGATGGGCGCTATCAGATCGACGGGATGGCATGGGGACCGACGCCCATCGCTGCCGTCGAGGTGAAGATCGACAACGGACCATGGGTGAAGGCAGTCCTCGATGACAGCAGGTCAGAGTTTGCCTGGCGATCCTGGCATCTCGATTGGTCACCAGCTCCCGGCGAACACACCGTCACTTCGCGGGCGATAGACAAGGCCGGCAAGATCCAGCCCGCCATGGATGATGCCCTCATCGCCAACAAAAAAACCTACTGGGAGAGCAATGGGCAGATCACGCGGCATATTCGCGTCGCGTGACGTCTCGCAGACTGGCTGGCGCGATGAACTTCCGCAGACTATCGTCCGGTTGATCACCCGGAGGCAGTGCCGCCGCGAGTGATGCCCGCACCTTTCCGGATCGAACCAGCAATAAGAATCGTTGCAGCCTCAACGGGAGTTCACGCCATGCCCAGTTCTCGTCGTCATGTGACGCGCCGCAGCGCGTTGGCACTCGGTACCGCGGCCGCCGCACTGCCGCTCGTGCACATCCGCACCGCAGGCGCGGCCGGTAAGCTCAGTCTCGCGCTGTGGGACCATTGGGTGCCGACCGGCGACGACGCAATGAGAAAGCTGGTCGGTGCCTGGGCCGAGAAGAACAAGGTCGACGTGCAGGTCGACTTCCTGTCCACGAATATCAACATGACCAAGGCCGCCGAGGCGCAGGCCAAGACCGGTCATGATGTCTACGCCTTCGACCAATGGACGGTGCAGCAATACGCCGACAGCCTCGATCCCGTCGACGATCTCATGCAGCGGCTGATAGCCAAGTACGGCAAGCTTGGCGCCGCCTACGAATATCTCGCCGTGGTCGACAAGCACTGGATGGCCGTGCCGGTCGGCTGGGGTTCCGCACCGCTGCCGCCTTGCGGGCGCATCAGCATGCTCAAGCAGTTCTGCGGCGTTGATGTGCAGACCTGGTTCCCCGCGGATCCTTCGACTCCCGAGGCAAGCAAGGACTGGACCTACGATACGCAGCTCAAGATGGCGGAGGCCATGTTCAAGGCCGGTTACCCGATCGGCTTCGGCTGCGGCCAGAACAGCACGGACGCCAACCAGACCTGGGGCGCCACGTTCGGTGCCTTCGGCGCCGACCTCGTCAATGCCAAGGGCGAGATCACCATCGACTCGGACCACGTGATGGCAGCGATGGAATATTGCCAGAAGATGGTGAAGTTCATGCCGTCGGATGCGGTGCAATGGGACGACGCCTCCAACAATCGCGCGTTGATCTCCAATAAGGCCGCGCTGATCTGGAATCCGCCCTCGGCGTGGGCGGTGGCCAAGCGCGATGCGCCGCAGGTGGCCGCGGACTGCTGGACCTTCCCAAATCCACGGGGACCGATGGGCCGCCTCGTGCCGCACCGGCCGTATTTCTGGGGGATATGGAAGTTCGCCAGCAACAAGACCGCGGCAAAGGAGCTGATCGAATATCTGTCGCAGCGCGAGCAGGTGCAGCAGCTTGCCGCCCCGGTCGCGGGCTACGATATCCCGCCGTTCCAATCGATGACTGACCTCAGCATCTGGAGCGACGTCGAACCGCCGAAAGGCACCATCTACAACTATCCGCTGCGATCGTGGCACGACGCAGTGTACTACATTCCCGGTTCCTCCGCGCCTCCCGAGATCGCAGTGCAGATATGGAACCGCTATCTGGTCCCGAACATGGTGGGAAGACTGCTGACCGGGCAGTCGATCAAGCAGACGCTCGCCTGGGGCAGGGAGGAGTTGGAGGGCTTCGTTCGATGAACAGCGATCCGGGAAAGTCTGAGGCGGCGCAGTGTGTCGATCAACCGATAAGCCGCCGCCTCACTCGCGCCGACACCTGATCGATCACCGCCACCGTTACCAAAATCAGGATGATGATGAACGACACCTCGTCCCAGTAACGAACCTTGATACGCTCAGCGATCTGCAATCCGATTCCGCCTGCCCCAACCACGCCCAGGATCGCCGCGCTGCGCGTATTGCTCTCGAAGCCGTAGAGCACCTGTGCCAGCAGTACCGGCAGCACTTGCGGCAGCAGCCCGAATCGGATGGCCAGCAAACGCGAGCCACCGACTGCCTCAACCGTCTCCTTCTGTCGCGGATCAGCGTTCTCGATCGCCTCGGCGAACAGCTTCGCCAGCACACAGATATCCGCCGCCGCGATCGCCAGCACACCGGCGAGCGGTCCTAACCCCACCGCGCGCACGAACGCCAGCGCCCAGATGAGCTGATCCACGCCGCGGAAACCGTCGAACATCCGGCGGATCGAGAAATGCGCCAGCGCATTCACCAGCACGTTGCGCGCGCCGAGGAATCCCAGCGGCAACGCGATCACCGCTGCGACAAAGGTGCCGAGCAATGCCATCGCCACACTTTCCGCGAGGCCTTGCATGATGTCCTGCCACTGCGCACCAGGACTCGGTGGGATCATCTGGCGCAGGATGACGAACAAGCCGGAGATGCCACGCGACAACCGCGCCGGCGTGATGTCGAACCAGAAGCACAGCGCGATCAACCAGACCACGAACAGAATCGCACCGAGCCCGCGCAGAACGCGCGTCAGCAGTGGCGGCCCAAAGGCGCCTGGGCAGCGGGCACGCATGCGCGCAACATCGGTCATCCCGCCACGCCTCTCAACGACCGTCATTCAACGCGCCCGATCGCCAACGTGCGTAGCTTCTCCGACGTCAGGTCGATCAAGCTCACCGCCAGGATGATCAGCACGATGATCGCACCAATCTCCTGGTAGTAATTGAAGCTGATCACCGAGTACAGTTCCTGTCCGATCCCGCCCGCGCCGACAAAGCCGATCACCGTCGCGCCGCGCACGTTGATCTCGAACCGAAGCAGCACGTAGGACAGGAAGTTCGGCAGTACCTGCGGCAGGATTGCGAAGCGAACGCCGTGCGCCCAAGTTCCACCCGTCGCGCGCACCGCCTCCCACGGTCGCATATCGGCATTCTCCACCACCTCGGCGAACAACTTGCCAAGCGCGCCAACCGTGTGCAGTGCGATCGCCAGGATGCCGGCGAGCGGCCCGACGCCGAACGTCCACACCAGGATCAGCGCATAGACGATGTCCGGCACGCTGCGGAACAGTTCCAGCACGCGGCGGAACACGAAGTGCACCGCGCGATTCGGCGCGAGATTGATCGCCGCCGGAAAGCACAGCAATGCCGCGAGCAGCGCTCCCGACAGCGTCGCCAACGCGGCCATCTGGCTGGTCTCGAACAGTAGCCACAGCCAGATGTCGATGCGATACATCCAGTACGCGAGCGATCCCTGCGTATCGGTGCTGGCGAACAGTACCTGCCGGGCGCAGATCGGGCAGCAGCTTCCAGAAATATTCGCCGATCCGCGGCGCACCTGCGATCAGCGACGAAGGATACGCCTCAGACACCCACGCGGCGAGCAGCAGCGCCACGCAAAGCACGACACAACCGCCGAGTCCGCCGACCACACGAGTGCGTCGGCGCGCCTGGAACGCCGCTTCCAGTGACGCCGCGGCACTCACCGATGTCGGCGCTGCGCCGCCTCCTGTTGCAGCATGTCGATGAACACCTGGAAGTCGGCGTGTTGTACTGGCACCCAGCCCTTGCCGCTGCCCATGTCGAAGGTGTGGTAGATGTCCGGATACGCTGTCGGCAGCGCGAGATGGAATGCCAGCATGTCGGCCTGATAACTCGCCGGCGTACTCTTCCGGACCGTCAGCGGCCCATTCAGGATCGGTCGCGACTTCCAGATGATGTGCAGGTCCTTCATGTCGAGCATCTTCTTGTCGACCATCATGCGCAGATTGCCGCGCGTGTAGCCCTCTGCCGCATCGCCGAGGCCGGACGTCCAGGTGACGCCGGCGTCGGTACTGATGGTTCAGCACCGCCACCACCGCCTGCTCGTGCCCGCCGGCAAAGCCAGTGCTGCTGAAATACTTGCCGGGCTCGGGATCGATCCCCTGTGCGCGGAATTCGGCACGCGGAATCAAATAGCCCGACGCGCTATTCGGGTCCGCCCACGCCAAAGAGTGCCCCTTCATCTCGCCGAGCGACGCGATCCCGCTGTCGGCCCGCACATACATCACCGAGACATACGAGTTGCTGCCGTCCTGCTCCTGCGTCACCACCAACGGCACCACATCGCCGTTGCTCTCCAGCCAGGCGGCGGCATACGCGGCCGGGCTCATATACGCGCTCTCGAGTTGCTTCGCAGCGAAGGCCTGGATCACCCCGGCATAGTCAGCGGCGACCAGCAGCTTCACCGGCACGTCGAACGTGGCCTCCATCAGTTTTTTGTAGCCATCGACGCGCGCCAGCCGGTCAGCATCGTTCTCGCCGCCGAGCAGGCCGATCCGCATCACCGGTATCTCCTTCGCCCAGTCACGCTTGCCCGGCTTCGGCATCTCCTGCGCCAACACGCCCCGCGCCAGCATCAGCGCGCCGAGACCAGCGGCGGCACCACGTCGTGTGATCATGCGTGGGAATCCCCAATGCGTCGCGCCAACTTAGCGCCATTTCGATCGTTCCGGATATCAGCCGCGAGCCATGTCATTACGAGAGCGCTGCGACGAAGCGATCTCGGTCACGGATGAGCGCTCACGAACGGCACCCGTCACAACCCTCGCATCGGATAACCTAGACCGTTTCGCCTCTCTAATTCTGGCCCCCCAACGCCGAAGCCGTGGCTCGCAGTGTCGTGAGTTGGTACCGTCTAATCGCTGCCGTATATCCGTGTCCGGATATTCGGGATCCGATGATGCCAGTGCCCAAACACCAACACCCGCACAGCCTGCTCGCACTTGCCGTGCTGGCCCTGCTGTTCGAGCGGCCAATGCACCCGTACGAGATGGCGGCGACGATGCGCGAGCGTCACAAGGAAGAAAGCATCAAACTCCGCTACGGCTCCCTCTACACCGTCGTCGAGACGCTGCAGCGCGACGGACTGATCGAACCCCACGAAACGTCGCGTGACGGCAGACGGCCCGAGCGTACCGTCTACACGCTCACCGACGCCGGCAGTTCAGAACTCATCGCCTGGATGCAGGATCTCCTGCGTTACCCGGTGAAGGAATATCCGCAATTCATGGCGGCGCTGTCACTGCTTCCAGTACTGCCGCCGGCGATCGTCGAGACCAGGTTGCATGAACGGCTACAGCACCTTGATCTCGCCATCCGGACCAAGCAGGGAGCCATCGACGGCGTGCTGAAAACCGGTCTGCCGCCGCTGTTCCTGATCGAAGCCGAATACGAAATCGCGCTCCAGGAAGCAGAACGCAAGTTCGTGCAGCAGCTCGTGGCGCGCATCGCCAAGGACCCGGCGGAACTCGCGCCGACCTGGCCGGAGTTTCACTCCAGCAAACGCAAACGGAAATCCTGACGGGAGTCACGCATCATGGCTGATCTCAATCATGTGGTGATCATCGGCGGCGGCATCGGCGGCCTCTGCCTGGCGCACGGCCTGAAGCAGGCCGGGGTGAACGCCACAGTGTATGAGCGCGACCGCGCGATTACCGATCGTCTGCAGGGCTATCGCGTCCATATCAGTCCTAAGGGCAGCCGAGCATTGCACGACTGTCTGCCGCCTGCGCTGTTCGAGACATTTACCGCCACCTGCGGTCGCCCGCCGCGTGCCTTTCGCATGCTGACCGAGCGCATGCAAACGCTGATCTCGCTCGGCGGCTTCGACGAACCCGACGGCGATGCGGTGGAGCAGCATCGCTCGGTCAGTCGCATCACGCTGCGCCAGGTGCTTCTCTCTGGCCTCGGTGAGGGCGTGCAATTCGGCAAGACCTTCGTCCGCTATGAGACACGCGGCGATCGCGTCGTGGCATTCTTCGAAGACGGCAGCAGCGCGGAGGGCGATGTGCTGGTCGCGGCCGACGGCGGCGGCTCGCGCGTGCGCCGTCAGTACTTGCCACACGCCGAGCGGGTCGATACCGGTGTGGCAGCCATCGGCGGCAAGGTGTTCCTGGACCGGGAGACGCGCCGCCGCATCCCACCACCGCTGCGCGATGCGATGGCTCTGGTCTCGGGACCCGGCGGGCGTGGGCTGTTCGTTGCCCCGCAGGAATTCGTCCACACAGCCGCGGTGGCCGGCATCGGCGGCGCCGAGCAGGCGGTCGATCCCGCGGGCGACACATTGTTCGACAACACGCGCAGCTATCTGATGTGGGCATTCGGTGCGCAGCGTCGCGTTCTCGGCCTGAACGCCGAGGATGTGCCATGCGCCGAGACGCTGCGCGGCATCGCGCTCGCCGGAATGGCGGACTGGGATGCGGGCTACCGCGAACTCGTCCGCATGACCGATCCGGGCACTTTGTCGCTGCTGCCGATCCGCACGTCGCGTCCGGTCGATCCATGGCAGCCCAGCCGCGTTACGCTGCTCGGCGATGCAATCCACAGCATGACGCCATATCGCGGCATTGGCGCCAACATCGCCCTGCGCGACGCCGCCCTGATTTGTCGTCACCTCGTGCGTGCGGCCCATGGCGAGGCGACGCTGCTGGAAGCAATCGCCGAGTACGAACACGCGATGCGCCGCTATGGGTTCGCCGCTGTGCGCGGTTCGCTCGAGGCGATGAAGGCGCAGTTGGAAACCGGCGCGTTGGCCCGCTCTGCGTCACGCACCGTGCTCAGACTGGTAAATCGTATCCCGACGCTGAAACGGTGGTTCTTTCTCGCCATGGCCGCCGAGTAGCCATTACGTCCTGACGCATCTGACAGCGCGCCTATTCGGCCGGCGCCACGACGGCCTCATGGCGCGCGACAGACCGCGCAGTGCCGACGCACAGCAGGCTCGCCAGCAACAGGACCCCGACCATCACCAGGATCAGTTCCGGGTGACCACGATCGATCAGGAAGCCGAACGGTACCGGCGTCAGCGCCGACCCCAGCGGCAGACCCGCACTGACGAAGCCGAACACCTTGCCGATCTGGCCAGGCGGAGCGGCGTCCTTCAGCATAACGTCGCGCGGCGTGCGGCTGGCCCCCAGTGCAAGTCCGGATGCGAACATCACCGCTAACACCACCAACCCTGACACCGGCATCCAGTTCACCGAGACCGTCAGCACCGCGGAGGCTATCGTCAGTACCACCGCAAAAGGCAGCACATGCCGCTTGAACGTGTCGGCGAACCAGCCGCCGACCAGCACCCCGATAGTGGAACCGGCCATGTAACCGGTCAGTGTCGAGGACGCGATTTCCAACGTCAGGCCCTTCACCGTATGGAGCACCGTGATCAGCCAGGACTGCACGCCCGCGCCCGCCATCGAGCCCAGCAGGAAGAAGCCGAAGAACAGCAGCATCGTGCGGCTCATCAGCAGATCGCGGCCGGACAGTGTCGGCCCGGCATGCGTGGCCTCGTGGTGAACCTGATCCTTCAGGATGGCACTCTGCAGCACGATGGACACCACCACCGGTATGCCGAGCAGCCCGACCAGTATGAGGCTGGCGCGCCAACCGATCGTCACCGCCAACAGCGCCATCAGTGGAGGCGCAGCCGCAAAGCCCAGGTTGCCGCTGAACGTGTGCAATGCAAACGCGCGGCCCATGCGGTCCTTGTCCACCGAGCCCGACAGGATCGCATAGTCCGCCGGGTGGAACACCGAGTTGCCCATGCCCGACAGCGGCGCCAGCAGCAGGATTTGCCAGAAGCTGGTGGCAAATCCCATCGCAGTGATGCACAGCGACATCACTAGCGCGCCGCCGATCAGGAACCGACGCGCGCCATAGCGATCCACCAGAAAACCCACCGGCGTCTGCAACAGTGCGGTCGACCCGGACATCAGCGCGACCGCGAGGCCGAGTTCGGCGAAGCTCACCTGGAACGCCGCCTGCCAGGCCAGGAACAACGGCGGCAGACACAACGCGTAAAAGTGCGAGAGGAAATGGCCGTTGCCGAGCAGCAGATTGACACGGGTGGTTCGGCTTAGAGCCATCGTTTGGCGTCTCCGGGAGGCGCTCGAAGATGCTGCGCCGGAGCGCCTGGCGTCAACCAGCCTGCCCGATCGTCCCGATCTGCCAGCTAGTCGTCTTCGTCACCTCTCCGTCGGCCATCGGCGTGACGCTCTCGCATCGCAGCATCACCCCGGTTGCGCGGTCAATCGCGTAGAGCGTCTCGGCGCGCACATCTGCCCGGCCCTCCGCGTCGTGCCGCACCACGCGCAGTTCCACGGCCGACCGCGGCCCCCCCGCAACGTCGACCGTGTCGTTGGCGACATGCGTGACCGTCACGCGCTTCCAGAGTTTCGCACCCTGAGTGTCGAATGTGGCCTCGGTGCCCACCGGTCCAGTCAAAGCCGTCCGGAAAGCCTCCCGCGCTGCCTCGCTCATCGGCTTGTCCGGCCCAGTGCTCCACAACCCGAAATACAGCGGATACGAACGGCCGGACCAGTCGAGCAGGCAGCGATCCGGATCGTTCGGGTCGCTTCCGCGGTAACCTACCCGCAACCCGTCCGATAATGTGGCGGACAGACCAGAGGCGCAGTTCGGCACAGCGTTGAGCCCCGCACCACCTGTCGCAGCGGCCGCCCGCGTCCTATCGCCCTGCGCGGGCGACGACCCACCCGGAGGCATAGCCTGGCAAGCGGCAGCGAGCAGACAGAGCAGGCTGAATACGGGTGCGGGTACGTGGCGCATGGTTTTCCTCTGCAGGCCAGCCGGACAGGGCGCCAAACGTCCCAACCCCGCCATGGTGCCCGGACAGAGCGGGACGCGGCGCCGGCACTACTTACCATGGCAACTCCGATTCGCCCACCAGAGCTTTGATCAAACGTGGTTTAGCCTCTCCAGCCACCGGCCGTCATAACGCGATCGGGAACCCGCCCCGCCATCCGGCACGCGATCTGCTATCAATGGCGGATGCGTTTCCCCGCCTGGCTCCCCCTGCTGCTCGGCTTCCTCACTGCGGTGGGGCCCGCGACGACAGACATGTATCTGCCCGCTTTCCCAGCGATCGAGGCCTCGTTCGCTGCGCCGCCCGGGTCAGCCCAGTTGACGCTCGCCGCGTGGTTTGCCGGCCTCGCGGTTGGCCAGTTCAGCCAAGGCACGCTGTCCGACCGCTTCGGCCGCAAGCGACCCCTGATTGTGGCGACGGCCATCTATAGCCTGGCGTGCCTGGGCTGTGCGCTGGCGCCATCCATCCAGTGGCTTGCGACATTCCGGGCACTGTCCGCCATCGGCGCCTCGGCCGGCATGGTGATCCCGCGTGCGATGGTCCGCGATCTGGCCGAAGGCCACGCGGCGGCGGTGCTGCTATCGCGGCTGTCGCTGGTCATGGGAGCGGCACCGATCCTGGCACCGACCGTCGGCAGCGCGGTCCTCGCGTTCGCCGACTGGCGCGGCATATTCTGGATCCTCACCGCGTATGGCGCCCTATGCTGGGTGCTGGTGCTGCTTCTGCTGCCAGACACCCTGCCCGAGGAGCGACGCATCCGGCTGCGCCCCGGCGAGCAGTTGGGCCGCTATCGCAGCATCCTCGCCGAGCGCGGCTTCCTGACACATGCAACAATGGGCGGGTTCGCCACGTTCGCGTTCTTTGCCTATCTGGCCGGCTCGTCGCCCGTGTTCATCCAGGGTTTCGGCCTGACGCCGGCGCGCTATGCGATGATCTTCGGCGCCAATTCATTCGGCCTGATCTGCTGCGCGCAGCTCAATCCGCATCTGCTGCGGCGGTTCGGGCCCTTCCGCGTACTGCGCGGCGTCAGCCGCGTGCACCTCGCCGCCACCGCCTCACTGACGGTTATCGCGTTCGCCGGACTGCACATCCTGCCGCTCGTCATCGCGCCGGTGTTCGTAGCGATTAGCTGCATGGGCATGCTGAACCCCAACACGATCGTGGGCGCGCTCGCCCGCCATCAGCACCACGCCGGCAGTGCGTCCTCGGTGATGGGCACGGGCCAGTACCTGCTCGGCGCGTTCAGCGGGTTGATGGTGGGCCTGGTCACGGACGGAACACCGCGCGGCATGGCGGCGCTGATGCTGCTTGGATCAATCGGCATGATGCTGGCCGATGCCCAGCGCCCGAGGACATAGGCGTCACATCCCCACCAGTCCGCGCGCGAAATCCCCCGCATCGAACGGCCGCAGGTCGCTCGCCCGCTCGCCTACCCCGACCGCGTGCACCGGCAGACCGAACGTCTCCGCCAGCGCCACCACGATGCCGCCGCGCGCGCTGCCGTCCAGCTTCGTCACAACCAGCCCGGTCACATCCACCATCTCCTTGAACACGCGCACCTGCTGCACCGCGTTCTGACCGGTGGTCGCGTCCAGCACGAGCAGCACCGAGTGCGGTGCCGTCTCGTCGTGCTTGCGCAGCACACGAATAATCTTGCGAAGTTCATCCATCAGCACGGCCTTGTTGTGCAGCCGCCCGGCCGTGTCGATCAGCAGCACGTCGGCGCCCTCCGCCTTCGCCCGCGTCAGCGCATCGAACGCCAGCCCTGCCGCATCGGCATCCCGACCACCGGCGATCACCGGCGCCCCGACACGCTCGCCCCAGATCTGCAACTGCTCCACCGCCGCCGCCCGGAACGTATCACCCGCCACCAGCACCGGCCGCTTGCCAGTGTCGCGATAGCTTTGCGCCATCTTGCCGATGGTTGTGGTCTTGCCGGTCCCGTTCACCCCGACCACCAGCACGACATGGGGCTTCCTCGCCGGATCGAGCCGCAGCGGCTGCGCGACCGGCTCCAGGATCGCCGCGATCTCCTCCGCCAGCGCCTGCTTGATCTCCTCGTCCGTCACCTCCGTGCCAAAGCGCGAGCGGCGGAAGCTCGCGATCACCCGCCGCGCCACCTCGGTGCCGAGATCGGCGCCGATCAGCACGTCCTCGAGTTCCTCCAGCGCCGCATCGTCCAGCCGCCGCTTCTTGAAGACCGCAGAAATCCCCTCCGTCAGCTTCTGCGTGCTGCGGGTCAGTCCTTCCTTCAGCCGCGAGAACAACCCGAGTGCCATCAGGCCGCCTCCGCCAACAGGACATCACCAGCAGCGCCGGTCACCCGCGCAGCCATCAGCCGCCCCGGTACGGCGGGCATCGCGAGCCGCACCGTGGCGAAGTGCTCGGAATGGCCGCCATTCGCGGTCTCGGTCAGCAGCGATACGGTTCGCCCCACATGAGACGCCAGATAGCGTCGCAATAGATCGTCGCCCGCCTGCCGCAGCCGCGCCGCCCGCTCCCGCCGCAGCGCCACCGGCACCGCTGGCATCCGCGCCGCCGGTGTGCCGGGCCGTTCGCTGAAGGGAAACACGTGCACGAACGGCACCTCCGCCTCGGCCACGAAATCCAGCGTCTCGCGGAACAGCGCCTCCGTCTCGGTCGGGAATCCCGCGATCAGGTCCGCACCGATCGCAATGCCCGGACGGAGGTCCCGCGCGCGAGCGACCACACGAGCGGCGTCCGCCCGCAGATGCCGGCGCTTCATGCGCTTGAGGATCAGATCGCTGCCGGCCTGTAGTGACAGATGAATATGCGGCATCAGTCGCTCCTCGTCGCCGAGCAGCCGCCAGATGTCATCGTCGATCGCAGCGGGGTCGAGCGAGGAAAGGCGCAGCCGCCGCAGCTCCGGCACCAGCGCCAGCAGCCGCCGCACCAACTGCCCCAGTCGCGGCACACCAGGCAGATCGGCGCCATACGAGGCGATATCCACTCCGGTCAGCACCACTTCCTGATAGCCAGCCTCGACCAGCGCCCGCACCTGCGCCACCACCGCGCCCACCGGCACGCTGCGATTAGGCCCGCGACCGAACGGGATGATGCAGAATGTGCAGCGATGGTCGCAGCCCTGCTGCACCTGCACGAACGCGCGCGCCCGGCCGGAGAACTCGGTCACCAGATGCGCCACCGTCTCGCGCGCAGCCATGATGTCCGACACCACGCTCGGCGCGTCCGGCGTCCAGCTCTCCGGCCTCAGCTTGTCCGCGTTGCCCAACACGCACGCCACCCCAGGCAGCGCGGCCCACGCCGCCGGATCAATCTGCGCCGCGCAGCCGGTGACGACGATACGCGCCCCGGGTCGTTCGCGCGCCGCACGCCGGATCGCCTGCCGAGCCTGCCGCTCCGCCTCCGCCGTCACCGCGCAGGTGTTGACGATCACCGTGTTGGTCAGCGCCGCTGCGTGGCCGCGCATCACTTCACTCTCATAGGCGTTCAGCCGGCAACCGAAGGTGACGATCTCGACGCTCACGTTTGGTCTCGTGCGCAGGCCCAATTCCTCGATCGTCACGGCGGGACCCGATCCGGCCATCATCCCGGATATGCCGCGAGGTCGATCTCGCCGATGAACGAGGTCGCCACCGGCCCGGTCATCAGCACGTGGCCGTCCGAGTGCCATTCGATCTCCAATTCGCCGCCGTCCACCACCACGATGGCGCGCCGCCCGGCCAGCCCGCGGCGATGCGCATTCACCAGTGCGGCGCAAGCACCGGAGCCGCACGCCAGCGTCAGCCCCGCGCCGCGCTCCCACACCCGCAGCCGAATGCGGTCCGGCGCCAATACCTCCGCAAAGCCGATATTGGCGCGATCGGGGAACAGCGTGTCGTGTTCCAGCCGCGGCCCGAGCTCCGTCACCGGCAGCCGCGCCACGTCATCGACGAAGAACGTCGCATGCGGGTTGCCCATGCTGGCCGCCGCTGGGTCCGCCACCAGCCCCGCCGCGAGTTCGAGATGCAGCGTATCCATGGCCCGTGCCAGCGGGATGTCACACCAGTCCAGCCGCGCCGGCCCCATATCGACCCGCACCCGCCCATCGGGCAGCGCTTCGGAGGGCAGGTTGCCGGCGATGGTGCGGACCACCTGGACGCGCCGCCCTGTCTCTCGGGCCAGCAGATGGACGACACAGCGGGTGGCATTGCCGCATGCCCCAGCCTCGGTGCCGTCAGGATTGCGGATGCGCATGAAGGCATCGGCGTTGGAGTTGGCCGGCGCCGGCTCGATCGCGATGAACTGGTCGCAGCCCACGCCCGTCCGCCGGTCCGCGATCGCCGCCGCTCGCCGCGGGGTAAGGCCAAGCGAGCCGGCGCGTTCGTCGAACACGACGAAGTCGTTGCCGCAGCCGTGCATCTTGAGGAAGCGCGCCATGCGGACGGTATATGCGCCACCGGGGCCAAGGTGGAAGGGGCGCGGGCGGGTGGGTGCCACGAGGCCGAGCGCTTTACCGTTCATTCACGCGGCAGAACACATTTTCGCACCAGCGATCAGAAGCCAGGAATTAAGCCGCGATGAGCATGCTTAGCCACCTCCAACTCCGCACCAAGCTCGCGCTGCTGTTGGGACTGTCCGCCTTGGCACTGGTCGCGTCGATTGCGGCAGGGGCCTCCCTGATGCAGCAGCGGATGATTGGCGACCGCGTGGATAAGCTGCGGGCAGTCGTGCAGTCGGCGATGGGCTTCGCGCGAACCCTCGACAGACAGGTCACGAATGGGCGTATCACCCACGATCAGGCATTGGCTCAGTTCCGCGATGACTTGCACACGGTGCGCTTCGACGGCGGCACCAACTACGTCCTCGTTCAAACCCCCGACGGGCTCGTCGTCATGCACGGCGGCGATCCGGTCCGCGAGGGGAAACCGACCGCATCCAAGGACGCAGACGGCAGATCGAGCGCCGATCTGGCGCGGGAAGTACTCCGCAACTCGGATGAGGGTGTCATTACTTACCTGGCGCTCAAGCCGGGAGCAACGCAGCCTGCACCGAAGCTGTCCTACGTCGCGCGCTACGCGCCCTGGCAGATGGTCTTCATCGCAGGCGCCTGGACTGACGACCTCGATTCCTCTGAGCGTACATCGCTTTTGCTTCTCGCCACCATCGGTGGCGGAATCCTGCTGGTTGTGTTGCTTGCTGCGTGGCTGATCAACCGGGACATCTGCGGCTCGCTCGGCAGCCTGAAGGCTGCGATGGAGGACCTCGCCAAGGGCGAATTATCAACCCGTATTCCAGGCACAACCCGGCGTGACGAAGTGGGCGCGATGGCTGCCACTGTGCAGGTGTTCAAGGAACACATGGTGAAGGAAGCGGGGCTGGCCGCCGCGCAGGCGCAAGACCACCAACGCGCGGAGCAGGAGAAAGTGGCAGCATTGGTCGGCATGGCGGATAAGATCGAAAATGCGACGACGACGGCACTATACGAGGTTGGTACTCGCACCGCCGCGATGACTGCGACCGCCGAAGAAATGAGTGCGTCCGCCGTGCGAACAGGCAACTCGGCTCAAACAGCGGCGAACGCATCAGGGCTGGCACTTGCCAATGCCCAGACCGTGGCAAGTGCAGCCGAGCAGCTCAGCACTTCCATCCGCGAGATCAGCGATCAGGTCGCCCAATCGAGCGCGATTGTCAGCCGCGCAGTCACCGCCGGCGCGGAAACGCGTGCCACGATAGACGCACTGAACCAGGAGGTGACACGCATCGGTGCGGTGGCCGACATGATCGCGGCGATCGCCGATAAAACCAATTTGCTGGCGCTGAACGCCACGATTGAAGCCGCCCGCGCCGGTGAAGCGGGCAAGGGTTTCGCGGTGGTTGCCTCCGAGGTGAAGGCGCTCGCCATCCAGACCGCGCAATCCACACATGAGATCGCGCAGCATGTTCGTCAGGTGCGGAGTGCGACCGGGGAATCCGTCGCCGCGGTGGTTCGAATTGAGGAGACCATCGGTGAGATCAACGCCATCGCCAGTTCAATCGCTGCGGCAGTCGAGGAACAGGGGGCGGCAACGGCGCAGATCGCCCGCAATGTCGCCGAAACGGCTTCCGCTGCCAACGAGATGACCACCCGTACCACCGAGGTTTCGATCGAAGCTGAGCAGACCGGGAAGCACGCCGTCGAAGTGCGCGAGAACGCCGAAGCACTGAACACCGCCGTGGGGGCTCTGCGCCATTCCGTGATCCGTGTTGTACGCACTGCTGCAACAGAGGATCGTCGCGAAGCTGTGTAGGGTGACGTGGACCGCGCTCGGTGAGCCAGCGCCAATCCTCAATGGCACCAGGCGAGCGTCGCCGCGCATGGACCGATTCTGCGCCATGTGCGTGGAGCCGATCAACCTCGATTAATAGAGCTCGTAGTTGCCGCTTCACGTCATTTCGGAGGAAGTCGGCAAATCGTCTCGAACTTGGCCCTTTGCTGGCAATAGCTACGTAACAACAGCGTTGTGTTCCGGCTGTCCTCCAGCGTTGAACGAAGGCGGCCACAGTCTGTTTCCGGCAAATATCGGCGCCGAAGACCTGGAGGCTGCAAGGCGGCATTACTTCGCCATTCTGGAGGATGGGGCATTGTCACTTCCGCTGCCGCCGAGATCGATCGAGACTTGGGAAGGTGATGTCATGCTGTTCCGATCGTAGGCGTGCCAAGGTTTTGTAATCCATCCGCAAGCGCGACGTCGCGCACGCCGGTGCAATGCTTGGAGGAATAAGTGCCGCCCCCCGTTCACGTGCCTTGTCCGTTGTCGCAGTGGGACGTGGCAACCGGGTTGCCGTGACTGCCGCCGCCGAGGGCTGGGTTGCGGATTGTGGACCCGGAGCGGAGCCCAATCTCGGGAATAGTTTGCGGGCGCTCGGGCAGAATCCAGCGGGGGCGCTGGATATTGGCGGCGCATGCAAGGGGGCGACCAACGAAGCGCGCAAGCTCGGCATCTTCGGATTGGTGGGCCAGGAGTTATTCTGGGGCGGCGACCACATTGACGATGCCATCGCGTGGCCTCGCGACGGAAGGCTGACGCGGTAGCGGCGAACCGCCGCGCAAGGCATCGCGCCATTGTCCCGCGGGCTCCACGTTTCCGCGATATCCTGGCTCGGCCTGAACCATTTTCTCCTGGCCGCATTATTGGCGAGCACCTTTGAGGATACGGCAATGAAGACATCGTTACTTACAGCTCTGCTGGCGGCTTCAATTCTGGCTGAGCCAGCCTTCGCCCAATCGCCCTCGACCACGGTGCCGGCACCGGCACCCACCGTGGCGGCCCCGGCGGTACTTCCTGGCGCTCCCGTCGCGCCACTGACTTCGAGGGACGCGCAGTTCGTGCAGAGCCAGATTGAGGGCAATATGGCGGAGTATCAGGCGGCTCAGCTGGCGCTACAGCGCAGCCAGAACCAGGACGTGCGCAGCTTTGCACAAAAGATGATCACCGATCACACCTACGCGCAGGATACACTGGCGCCGATCGCGCAGGCGCATCATATCCAGTCGCCGGGGACGCTGAGCGAGCAGGACCGAGTCATGCTCGGCCAGTTGGCCCAGCTCGATGGTCCCGCTTTCGATCGAGCCTATGTCGACGACATGGTCCGCGCGCACACAGCGATGGTAGACGAGCTCAACGCTCAGCTGATCCACGGCGAGGACCAGCATATCAACGCGTGGGTGCAGAATACGCGGCCCATCGTATTGCAACACTCTCAGATCGCTCAGCAACTTCTGGCCAGCCTGCCGCGCACCGGCTGATCCGGCGGCGGTTTGAGGCGACTCGCGGGGCCACCGCTAGACGTGGTGGTGGCCCTCGCGCGACGGCGCCGCGGCGATCTCAATAATCGCCAATGGATACGGATTTGAAACCACTCCCTGTTATTTTTTGCCTATCACGTCACCGCGTTCGGCCCGGTATGCCTGGACGGATCAGTGGGGGAAAAGGTTTCATGTTTCGCAGTGCCGCGTCGTTCAACCAAGACCGTTCGGATGTCCAGGCACGGTGGCAGCGGTGCAAGCGACTGCCACCGCTGAGGGTCGGGGAGGCTGAGGCCCTGACCGCAGCTTTTCTGGCGAGCCGGAATGTGACTTTTTGCCCGGTACGCTATGCGGCAGCCGTTGAGCAACGCACGCAACTCGCGCGGCGGGAACGAATTTGAGGCGGACGCTCCCCGTGGTGCGCGCCTACCTCGTTGTCAGCGGAATAGCCTTTGGTTTGTGTTCCGCCTGGCTGGTTTTGGAGCAATTCGTGGTTCCATAGCACTGACTGCGCCGGCCCGTGGCGAACGCCGGCCTTCCTCCTGTAAAAACCGGATAGCTTAAGCGAAGGCGCTGCTTCCAGGGCCGCCGCTGTCAGCGCTGGCGCAGCATCCAGCGCACTGCCGCCAGCGCCTCTGTGATGCTGGCGCAGCCGTGGGCCACAGTCTCGCCGCTCGATTTCGCGACATACAACCCGTCGGGGTCCCGCGCGATCAGCAGGACGGTTCGGCCATCCCCCTCTGGGTCAATCAGGCCTGCATAGCAGGTCCCGTCATCGGTGCACTGACCGGACACCGACCAGGCGCCGGGCAGAGCCGTGGCGGCCTGCGTGATTTCGAAGAGCTCAATGGGGGTCATTGTAAGCGTGGCAGCACCGGTTTGAGGGTCAGGTTCCTTGGCGGAGAATCGCACAACGACTGCCAGTGTTCATCCTGGGATTGAGATCTAGATCGGTTGGGGACCCTCGTCACCAACCCGCGGCATTGGGTGGCATTGACCGCAATTCGTTGACATCTGCCAGCCTGGCGCCAGCTACAGCAACGTGGTCGGCGGAGACACGTGATGCATTCCAGGTATCTGGCCTTGTGTGCCCTGTGCGCCTTGGCCGTGGGGTGTGTCCCGGGCCCGGGCGTGTCGGTCGACCCAGCGTCAACACAGAACGACGCGCAACCTGGCTACCGCTACCATGATGCGAACCATCCCGACGGGGTCCAGAATGCATCCCCGCAGGCGGTCAACAACGCGGCTCACGGCACTTGGCTGTGGCCGCCACAGGAGTCCGAAGTCCCATGACTTCCCGGACCGGCAATACGGCACTCATCACCGGCTCCACCGACGGCGTGGGCCGTGTGGTTGCCATCCGTCTCGGCGAGGCAGGTGTGCGCGTCCTGGTGCATGGTCGGGATCAGGACCGCGGCAATCAGGTCGTGGCCGATATCACCCAATCGGGCGGCGCGGCGGAATTTCTCGCCGCAGACCTCGCGTCACTTGCCGAGGTGAGGCGGCTTGGCGAGACCGTGCGACAGCGGACGGAGCGGCTCGACATACTGATCAACAACGCCGGCCTCGGCACCGCAGGCACTTCGCGCCAGACCAGCGTCGACGGCCACGAGCTTCGCTTCGCCGTCAACTACCTCGCCGGCTTCCTGCTGACTGATCTGCTGCTGCCGCTTCTCCGGCAGAGCGCGCCGGCGCGCATCGTCAACGTCGCCTCGGCCGGACAGCAACCGATCGACTTTGCCGATGTCATGCTGACGCGCGGATACAGCGGCGTGCGCGCCTACGGCCAGAGCAAGCTGGCGCAGATCATGTTCACCATCGATCTCGCCGAGGCGCTCGCCGGCACCGGCGTCACCGTTAACGCGCTGCATCCGGCGACCTACATGGACACCGCGATGGTCCGGCGCGCCGGCGTGACGCCCGCGAGCAGTGTCGAGGAAGGCGCCGAGGCGATACTCAAACTCGCCGTGTCGCCGGCCGTCGGAGGACGGAGCGGGCGCTATTTCAGTGGCCTCCAGGAGGCGCGTGCGGACAGACAGGCCTACGATGCGGTGGCGCGTCGGCGGCTCCGCGCGATCAGCCAGGAGCTCTGCGCGGGCTACGGCGTGGAGACGGCGGCTCGCGGCGGTCCTGGCTGACGGCGTCGGGTCCCTTCGGTGATTGTGGGCTTATCCGCGCTGTATCAGTTCGATCGACACGTTCTGTGGCGCGGTCAGGAATGCGATGCGCACGCCGGGCCGAATGGTCTTCGGTTCCACCGTGAACGCCACGCCCTTGCCCTTCAGCTCGGCCACCGCGGCATCGATGTTCTCGACCGTCAGTCCGAAGTGCTCCAGCCCCATGTATGGCGTCTGGGGCGACGCACCCGTCGACGCCGGGTCCGACCTGGCGATGAAGATCTTCTGGCCCGTCAGATCGAGATCATAGCGCGTCGAACCATCGGGCAGTGGTGTGCGGATGATCTCCGCGCCCAGCTTGTCTTCATACCATTGTGCCGTCGCCGCCGGGTCAGGCGACTTCAGGTGGATGTGCTCCCAGGTGTACTTGGTCATGACGTTCCTCGCGATCGGCTACGCCACCATTAACCGCCCGGACCGGCAAACCGACAAGAGTGCCTTCCCGAACCGGCCATCCGACCCCACAATATCTGCATGTCCCGGCGCACGGTTGAGATCACGGCTGACCTCATGCTGCGGGCCTATCGACACGGCCTGTTCCCGATGGCGGAGACCCGTCGCGGTGAACGCCTCTACTGGCTGGACCCGGAGCGCCGCGGCGTCCTGCCGCTGGACCGCTTCCACCTGCCGCGCAGGCTCGCCCGCACCGTGCTGTCGGACGCCTTCACCGTCACGGTCGATCAGGACTTCGCCGCGACCATCGCCGGCTGCGCCCAGTCCGCCCCCGGTCGCGACGACACCTGGATCAATCCACAGATCGAGCGGCTGTTCAGCGAGCTGCACCAACTTGGCCACGCCCACTCGGTGGAAACCCGCCAACACGGGCATCTGGTCGGCGGCCTCTACGGCGTGGCGATCGGCGGCGTGTTCTTCGGCGAGAGCATGTTCAGCATGGTGCGGGACACCTCGAAGGTGGCCCTGGTGCACCTCGTTGCCCGACTGCGTCTTGGCGGCTTCCGGCTGCTGGACACCCAGTTCGTCACCGCGCACCTGTCGCAATTCGGCGCCGAGGAGCTGCCGCGCGATGACTACAAGGTGCGGCTTGCCCACGCGCTGACCGTGCCGGCGGATTTTCCCGTCGATCCGGACCCGGCGGTGCTCGCCGCCGAGATCCGCTGCCTGGCGGAGCGCTGATGCGTCGATGCATGTAATTCTCCACTGCGTCGCGAGACGAATGAGCGTGTGAGGGATGCGGTGCGATCGGTGGGCGAAATGGCGGCTCAAGAAGACATGGCGGACATGATCGGCGGCAGCGCCGCGACATCTTTTGTCCGCCGTAGCGAGGCAACGGTGGCGGGCCGGGTCTTTATCGAATGGCAGACGCTGGATCGCGCCCCACAATGATCGTTCCATGGCGTGACCGGCATGGCCGTTTCCTGCCATTGAAGGCGGCGGTGCTGGCGGCGAGCTTCGTTCCCGGCATGGTGCTGGCGTTCTGGTGGGCGAACGGGATGCTCGGCGGACGCCCGGTGACCGAGGTTATCCACGGGACCGGCGACTGGGCGATCCGCTACCTGCTGATCTCGCTGGCGATCACCCCGGCGGCGCGTGTGCTGAACTGGCCGCGCCTACTGGTGGTGCGGCGGACCGTCGGTCTGACTGCGCTTGCCTACGCGCTGGCGCATTTCACGCTCTACGTGGTGGACAAGAACTTCCGGTTGGGCTTGGTCGCCTCGGAGATCGCGCTGCGGTTCTATCTGACCATCGGCTTCACCGTGTTGCTTGGGCTGATCATTCTCGGAGTTACATCGACCGATGGCTGGGCCCGCAGGCTGGGGCGTCGGTGGAAGCATCTGCATCGGGCGATCTACGTGCTGGGCGCGATCGCACTGCTGCACTACTTCATCCAATCGAAGTCGAACGTATCGGAGCCGGTGTTCTTCACCGGCCTGTTCGTCTGGCTGCTGTTGTGGCGTGCGCTCCCGATGGCCTGGCAGCGGAACCCATTCGCGCAACTTGCGCTGGTCGTCGTGGCGGTGTGCGCGAGTGCTGGCATCGAGTTCGCCTGGTATGGGCTGGCGACCGGGATCAACCCGTGGCGCGTGCTGGCCGCAAGCGAGACGCTGCATTTCGGTCTGCGGCCGGCGCACTACGTGGCATTGGCTGGGCTGGCGGTGGTGGTGCTGGCGGGGCTGCGGCGGATGACCGGCATGGTGCGCCCCAGGCCACGCATGGCAACCTGAGATCAAGCGCGTTCCCAACCAGCGTGTCTGGTCTCCGGACTGTTGAAATCCGACTGCTTTGCCGGTTAGCCTGGGTAGGCAATAAAAGCGAGGAGGGACCGTCATGCGCCGTCGGGCATTCATCGCTGCAACGGCTGCTACTGCCGGTACAATTGGACGTGGTTCAAAAGCCGGTTCTGCTGAGGCCGCTGAGCGTACGTCCATCGGCGTATGGCGACAATTCGAAATCACGACCAAGGTCACATTGCAAAACTCGTCTGGCCAGGCACGGCTTTGGTTGCCTCTGGTGCAGACCGCAGCCGGCTACCAGACGTCCATCGATGTGGACTGGCAGTGCAACGGCCGGGTCGAACTGGTACGCGATCCAACTTATGGCGCGCAGATATTACGCAGCACATGGGACGAAAGCGCGACCCCGCAGCACATTGAGGTCAGGCAGACCGTCGCAACCTGCGACCGAGCCGCGCTGCCGACGGTGCCAATCAGCCAGGCCGAACGACAGTTCTGGATGGCGCCAACGGAGAGCGCGCCGACAGATGGTATCGTGCGCGCCACGGTCGAACGTATCGTTGACGGTCGCACCGAACCCCGCGAGCGATTGCGCGCCATCTATGACTGGGTGGTCGACACGACCTGGCGCAACCCTGACACTCCCGGCTGCGGTGTCGGCGACGTCAAGGCAATGCTTGAGACTGGCAATTTTGGCGGCAAGTGTGTCGATATCAACGGCCTGATGGTCGGGCTGGCACGAGCGGCAGGTATTCCGGCCCGTGACGTGTATGGGATTCGCGTAGCCGATTCACATTTGTATCCTTCCCTCGGAAAAAGCGGTGACATCAGCAAGGCGCAGCACTGCCGTGCTGAGGCGTATCTGGAAGATGCCGGCTGGTTTCCCCTCGATCCTGCCGACGTGCGCAAAGTGGTCCTGGAGCAGAAACTGGCTGCGGACAGCCCGGAGGTTCGTGGATTGCGTGAGCGTCTGTTTGGCAACTGGGAGATGAATTGGGTCGGCTACAACAGCGCCACCGATATCGAGTTACCGGGCGCCGGGCAGCAACGGCCAAACTTCTCTTTCCTGATGTATCCTTGTGCTTTCACCACTGCGGGCCAACCAAATGCCGTGGACCCAGCACGATTCCGTTACGAAATCACGTCTCAGGAGACGTAAAGTCCCGCCCTGGTCGCTCACGTTCTCTTGAAGCCCCAACCGTCGACAACTGTAGGTAAGCTTATCGAGTGGGAAACGTCATCGGCTGGAATGCTGATCGTTCCCAGACGTGCCGAGTTGCGAGCATCTGTAATGGAGGCAACATGCGCACGATTGTGTCACGACGAAGACTTGGGTTTGGCGCGCTCGGAGCAACCCTGATCGGTTCCGGCGCAGCAGCACAGGACGGCCCAAAAGAACGAAAGCGACAGCTACCGTGGACATTCGCGCCGATACCCGTGGTAGGTGGCACATCCGGTTTGAGTCCGATAGGCGCCTTTCACACGTTCGGCGGTCCTGGTCAGGAGCCGTCCACCATCAGCAATTTCAAGGGTTCCTCGGGCATTGCGGTCCTAAGTGGCAATGTCACGCGGACGAACATCAAGACCGGCGATCAACAATCGTTTCCGTTCGATCAGAGTACTGAGCATGCGGTTCATGACGGGAACGTTTGTCGGCGCTGACGGACAAGAGCACCAGGGGACGTTCGCGTTTGTTTGAGTGGAAGTGTTCCTGCCCGGTTCGGGCGGCGCACAGATACACGAATTCAACCCATCGCAGTTCCCACCAGTCGGCCTGTTCTGGACTGTGCCTCTACCTGCCAAGGATGTCGAGGTTGATCTGACCAACGGTACCGCGACGATGACCGCGAGCAAAGTACCAGTCTATGACTATACGACGCTGCAAAATGCGCTGACCATGGGCAACAACCCACCACCGGTTCCTGGTTGGATATCGTTCAAGGTTGTCTGGCAGGGCGGCGTAACAATGATGCCCGTTACCAGCACTGATCCGACGAAGGGCATCTTCTCTGGCACGTTTGCCACATGCACGGCGCAAATGGAGTGGCGGGCTGCGGCAGGTGACTTCACCTTTCAGTCGGACCCGCTGGAAACCTCGCAGAGTACGTTTGCTGAAATCGGTCAGGAGACCAACGGTTCGTACTTGACTGGGTAGAGACTCACGAAGGCGGCTGGATACTACCGGCCGCCTTCGACCCGTCCCGGTCGTCGTTCCGCCTCACATCAGTGCGGATGCCCGGCGGCCGGTCGTGACTCGGGTGCTGACTGTGTTCAGGAAACCGCTTCCGCCTCGATCTCCACCATGAAGCGCGGATCGGCGAGCCCTGCGACAAACAGCAGCGTCGAGCACGGTGCATGTTCGCCATACACGGAATCGCGTGCCGCGCGGAACGACGCGAGCAACGAGCGATCGGTCAGGAACACTGTCGTCTTGACCAGATTTGTGACGCTCATACCGTTCGCCTCCAGCACCGCGCGCAGATTTGCGAATGCCTGAGCGATCTGGCCCTCGCCGGTACCTGGAACGGAGCCGTCAGGTGCCACGCCGACCTGGCCGGAGATGACGAGGCGACGCTGCTCGCCGGTGATGAGCATGGAGTGTGTATAGCCGGTCGGCGCACGCACGGTTGGCGGATTGGTTGCGGTGATGACGGCCATGGCTGGACTCCTTGTTGGAATTTGAGTCGACGTGACAGTGCGCGATTCCTGCTACCGCGCGAGCCAGGCACGCACGGCCTCTTTGACAAACCGCGCATCCTCTGGGTTCGTTGCCGGGTTGCCGGCGCGGTGTCCCCATATGCTGGGTATCGGTTTCAGTTCCGCATGTGCCAGAAACGGCAATTCGGCAGCGTTGTCGGCGACGCGGAAGTAGAGATCGGTCTCACCCGGCATCAGCAGCGCGCGCGCGCGGATCGTACGCAGCGCCCGCGGCAGGTCGCCGCCGTACAACGCGTTGTCGCCGATGTCCGCGGCGTCCCAGGTGCGCAGCTGAGCATATTGATTTGCCGCGGGACGCGCGCCGAACCGATCCTCCCAGTCGGTGCGCAGGAACGTCTCGAGATCTGGCGCACCCGCAAGATGCAGTCCCGCACGGTAGAAATCCTGGCTGAGTGCCCAGGCTGCATAGATGCGTCCGAACGCCCGCTTGGCCGCGCGTGGCTCGGCAGAAAAACGGCCGTCGCCGAGATGCTCCGGCGCGGCCTCAAGCGTCGCCATCAGACTGCGCAGGAACACCTGATTATGTACGGCGGTGCGCGCTACGCCGCAGTTCACCACGATGCGGTCCACCGCATCAGGGAACAGCGCGGCCCAGTGATAGGCCTGGAGCGCGCCCATCGACCAGCCATACACGCACGCCACATGCTCGATGCCGAACAAGGCGCGTAGCGCATGGCGCTGGGCCTGCACATTGTCGAATATCGTCACCTGCGACGGATAGTCCGGGGTGTTGGACGGGCTGGACGACAGTCCGTTGCCGAACATGTCGCAGATCACGATGAACCAGCGCGTGGGGTCCAGCACGCCGTCGGGGCCGATCAGCCATTCCAGATCGGGATGCTGCGCGCCGTAGCTGGTGGGGTAGACGATAACGTTGTCGCGCGCCGGCGCAAGCGTGCCGTGCGCCTTCCAGGACAAACGCGCGTCGCGCAAGACGGCGCCCGATTGCAGGGTCAGGTCGCCGGCGTCGAAAATCCCCTGCTGCGTGGGCCAGGCCATCGCTTCCCCCTATGGTCCCGGCACATGCTTGAGCCTGCCGCGACCAATCGCAAGAGGAGGCCGAAGATGCTGAGCCTGGTTGCTGTCGGCCGATTGCGCGACGGACCGGAGGCGGATCTCTTCGCGCGCTACAATATGCGGGTGCGGCCGAGATTCGCGGTGACCGAAATCGCGGAAGCGCGTGGCGCGGCCGCGGAAGTGAAGCGGCGCGAGGGCGAAGCGCTGCTGCGTGCGCTGCCCGATCCGGCGTTCGTGGTGGCGCTGGATTCCGGAGGCACGATGCCGAACAGCGAAGAGCTGGCGCGCCTGCTGGAACGCTGGCTCGCCGCCGGACGGCCGGTGTGCTTTCTCGTCGGTGGCGCCGAGGGGCTGGACGCGCAGGTGATTGCCCGCGCCGATTACATATTGTCGCTCGGGCGAATGACCTGGCCGCACCTGCTCATCCGCGTCATGCTGATCGAGCAGGTCTACCGCGCGCGGTCTATCGCGGCAGGACATCCATACCACCGTTCGGGGCGGCCCTGAGGCCGCCCCTGTTGCACTTACACCGTCGCTCCGGCGACAAGGTCACCGAAGCGCACCCACGTCTTGCCGTCCCACTTCACGAACTGCATCGACGTGATGGGGCGGTGGTCCGTGTGCGTCGTGTTGATCTTGATCCCCGGCAGCGTCACGGGCACCTCGAAATCATGCAGGCTTTCCGCCTGCTTCATGACATTCGCCCGTGAGAAATCGCCGTTGCACTGCCTCAGTACCTGCGCCATCGTCAGGCTGACCGCATAGGCAAACACATAGCTCGCGTCGGTGACGTCGCCGCTCGGCATGTATTTCGCCATGAAGTCGCGCCATTGCCTCATGCCGGGATCATCCTTGAACGCCGGATCCGTCGGGTCTTTCAGATACTGGGTGCTCAGCATGCCGATGGCCTTCTCGGGGCCAGCCGGGGTCAACACGCCGCCGACCGAGATTGCCACGTTGGTCATGTAGAACGCGGGCTTCCAGTTCAGCGCGTATACTTTGCTGATCGACTGCGCGGCGAACTTGGGGATTGCGGCAACCAGGAACACATTCGCGCCAGAACTCTGCGCCTCGACAATCTGCAAATTGATCGTCGGATCGGTGGTCTCGTAGCTGGCGGTCTTGACGACGATCTTGTCCCAGTTATCGCCCAGGATATCGCGCACGCCGGTCGGATAGTCCTTACCGAAGTCATCGTTCTGATACAGGATTGCGAGCTTCGGATCCTTCACGTTCGCCAGCATGTGCTTGGCGTAGATCTGCGCCTCGGTGCGGTAGCCGGGTTGGAAGCCCATCGTCCAGGGATACTTCTTGATGTCAGCCCACTTGCTGGCACCCGAACCGACGAATAAATGCGGTATCTGCTTGTGGTTCAGATATTCCGCGATTGCCGAGTTGCATGGCGTGCCCAGGTTTTGGAAGCAGAAGTCGACCTGATCCTCCTCGACCAGCCGACGGACCTGTTCCACCGTCTTCGGCGGGCTGTAGCCGTCATCGTATGAGATGAAATCGATGGTGTGTCCGTCGACGCCGCCCTGTTCGTTGAGCATCTTGAAGAATGCACTTTCGGTGCGGCCGATCACGCCATAGGTGGAGGCGGGACCGCTGTACGGCATGGTGTTGCCGATCTTGACCGAGGTTGCGGTGACGCCCGGCGTATTGGCGGCGCGGACGCTGCGCAGGGTGACGGCGGTTGCGGCGGCGACACTGCCCGCGAGGGCAGCTCTGCGGCTGATCATGCTTTGTTCTCCTTGAACGAACAAGTCTCCCTGCCGGCTCGTTGGCCAGCAGCGGGACACTGCGCTGCCGCACTGTCCGCGGTCAATCGTGGTTGCATTGCGTCAGCGTCGCTGGGACCGCTACCGTCGCTCACGACAGCAAATGCCGGCGGAGGCGAATGATGGACGTCCCGGTGACGCGCGATTTTGCAAGCGATCTGGTCTGGCCGCAGGACGGTGTGACACGCGTGCCGTTCCGTGTGTTCTCTGATCCCGAGATCTACGCCGCGGAACAGAGGCGGCTGTTCCGTGGACCGATATGGAATTTTCTGTGTCTGGAGATAGAAATTCCCAATCCGGGCGACTGGCGCCTCGCCACCGTCGGCGAAACGCCTGTCGTCGTCACGCGCGATGAGCATGGCGCGATCCACGCATTGGTGAACCGCTGCGCGCACAAGGGGGCGTTGGTGTGCCTGCAGGAACGCGGCAACGCCCGCGCGCTGACCTGCGTGTATCATTCGTGGAGCTACGACCTCGCGGGCCGTCTTCAGAGCGTCGCGTTCCGCCACGGCGTCCGCGGCAAGGGCGGCATGCCGGAGGACTTCGACAACGCGCAGCATCGGCTGGAGCCGCTACGCGTCGAAATGTTCTCCGGGCTCGTGTTCGGCACGTTCTCGAATGCGACGAAGCCCGTGGAAGAATATCTAGGCGAGACGATGGCGCGCATGATCCGCCGCAACCTCGGCCGGCCGCACCGGCTACTCGGCATGCACAGCCAGATCATCCACAACAACTGGAAGCTGTACGCGGAGAACGTGCGCGAACTCGTATCACGCGACTCTGCTGCACACGTTCTACACCACGTTCAAGGTGAACCGGCTCGACATGGATGGCGGCATGCTGCTGTCGGACGATGGCCGGCACTCGATCAGCTACGCCAAGCGCGACACGCTGCAACAGTCAGACGAATATCAGACGGTACATTCGGCGCAGTACAAGTCGGGCCTGGCCGCACCGCAACTGCTCGATACGTGGACCGAGTTCGACGACGGCATCACCCATTGCATCCAGACGATATTCCCGACGCTGGTCGTGCAGCTGACGCTGAACTCGCTGGCGGTTCGGTTCTTCACGCCGCGCGGGATCGACAGGACCGAACTGTTCTGGATCTACCTCGGCTACCAGGACGACAGCGAGCAGCAGACGCGCCAGCGCCTGATGCAGAGCAACCTGACCGGTGCGGCGGGACTGGTGTCGCTCGAGGACGGCTGCATCAACGAATTCGTCCAGCGCGGCACGCGCGGCAGCGAGGACCGCAACGCGTTTCTCGAAATGGGCGGGCGCGACGTCGCGTCGTCCGATGGGTCGCGTGCGACCGAGACTGGCATCCGCGGTTTCTGGCAGGGCTATCGCGAACTGATGGGCTTCTGACTGTGCGCGAGGCGATCGAGGAGCTGCTCGCGGACTACGCCGAAGCGATCGACGACGGCGCGCTCGAACGCTGGCCGACGTTCTTCACCGAGGATGGCGAATACCAGATCATCACTCGCGAGAGCTATGATGCTGGCCTGCCGATCGGCATCCTCTACTGCGGCAGCCGCGGCATGATGGAGGACCGCGTGCAGGCGCTGCGCACCGCCAATATCTACGAGCCGCACAGCTACCGTCACATGCTGGGCCCCCCTCGCATCGAGGCACAGGCAGATGGCTTCGCCGTGCGGTCTAATTTCTGCGTGTTCCGCATCGCACAGGATGGCGACACGGTGACGTTCGCGACGGGACGCTATCTGGATCGCGTCGTGCGCGAAGGCGACGCGCTCCGATTTAGATCGCGCCGTGTCGTGCTCGATTCGCGGCGGGTGGATATCCTGCTGGTGCTGCCGCTGTAGGCGCGCGCGACCGTTTTGGTGCTGCGGCGGCTGATGGAATTTACCCGGTGGCGGCGAGCGCCAGGGGCGGGCCGGTGCCGGCCTGCGCGGGTGGTTCAGCGGGTGAGGGCGCGAGGTCGGGTGGGACAGAGGGCACAAATGGCCGGTGGATGATGTCGATGACCAGTTTGGCGTAGTTGCCGTTGTATCGGTTGATGAGGCGGTGCAGTTCCTGCCAGAGCGGATGGCTCGGCAGGATGCCGAGGTCGCGGCAGATGTCGGCGATCACCGCACCGATCGGCTGGCGGCGCGCCTTGGCCGCGATCTGCTCGGGGGTGGGCAGCGGTGTGGGACCAGGCTCAGCCGCGGTTGGGCGGGGGGTGGCTGGCTGTGATCCGTGCGGCGTGCGTGCGGAAGGTGCGGGCTTGGGTTGCGGATCGGCATCGAGGCGGGCGGCGCTGCGGACGATCCGTTCCTCGAGTACGAGGGCGCGGTGCAGGCCCTGGGTGATGCGCGCGAGGATCAGCGCGAGGTCGGCGGTGCCGAAGGCATTGGCGACGGCGGAGGTGACGCAGTCCTGGCGCAGGGTGGCGGCGAGTTGCTTGCCGTAGTCGATGAGCTTGCGGACGGCGTTGAGCAGGCGCGCGGCGGGGGTGGGTGGGGGCGTAGAATCTTGGGTGGTGGCCGCGTCGGACATGCGGGGGAGAAGAGCATGGAGTGGCGACCGGTGTCAAGATTTTTTTCCTAATTCTATACCTGACGTAGTTGGACCGATGTCTAGCCAAGGACAGGCCGGCTGGTGGATTGGCATCGCACTGGGTGGCCAATGCGCCGCCATGGTCGACACCAGCATGACGGATTCCCATCCAGATTCCGGGGCGTCACCACCCGCACCGATCGTCACGGCATCGGTTTCGACCACCGGGTAAAGGGGAGCGAACCATGCAACGGCGGCAATTTATTGCGGTCTCCACGGCTGCGATTGCGCTGCCATCCCTGGCGCGCGGCGAAAAGAGCTCGGTACTTAAGTTCGTTTCCGGGGGCGAGCCGGCGAGCCTGGACCCCATCGCAACAACATCCTACGACGCGCGCTCCCATGCCTTCATGGTGTATGACACGCTGTGCGGCCAGGCTGGTGTGGATCAAGGCTTTGCCGCGAAGCCACAGATGGTGGCCGGCCACACTGTCGAGAATGACGGCACATCAATCCTGACCAGACCAGTGTCATCGAGGCACTGCACGCCGGGGAGCTCGACTGGGACGAGTTTGTGCTGGCCGATTTGCTGCCAATGCTGAGACGCGACAGCCGGATCGCCGTGCAGAAAGCCGGTTCCAGTGGTTACTGGGGGTTTTTGCGGCCTAACTGGCTGTTTCCTCCATTCGACAACCCGGCGATCCGCCGCGCCCTGATGGGCGCAATCGATCAGACCGAGTTTATGACAGCGGGTACAAGTGCCGGCCCGACCGGATGGCACGTGCCGACTGGTTATTTTCCTCCGGATGCGCCAATGGCAAGCGATGTCGGGCTCGCCACGCTGACCGGACCTCGAGATCTTGGGAAGGTGCGAAGGGACCTCCAGGCAGCGGGCTATGGCGGCGAGAAGATCGTGCTGATAACCCCAGCGAACGCCTTGACAGTCAAGGCGTTCTCCGATGTCGCCGCGGACAGGCTTCGGAAGGTGGGAATGAACGTCGATGAGCAGGTGATGGACTCAGGCACCTGGTTCAAGCGCCTGCTCAGCAAGAAGTCGCCGGACGAAGGCGGCTGGAGCGCCTATTGCGGAGCGATCCAAGGAACCGATGTGTTGTCGCCAGCCACCCATCGGTTTCTGACACCTATCGGCTGGCCGGTCAGCGAGAAGATCGCTGCGCTACGTGATCAGTGGCTCGAGGCGCCCGACGTAACCGCCCAACGAAAGATCGCCGCTGAGATTCAAGCACAGGCGTTCACCGACGTGCCATGTTACCCGCTCGGCACTTACTAGGCTCCCACTGCATTCCGCTCCGACCTGACCGGCGTGTTGGACGGGCAGGCGATTTTCTGGAACGTCCGGCGGCAGGGGTAGGTCGCCTACTGTCATGTCCTGTTTACAGCGGCACGACTTCGCCTGACGTGGTGTGTTCGCGCAGCGCGTGCCAAAGCCGCGCGGACACGATCGCGCTCCACACTGACGCGCAGGCGTGGCGCTTCGATCGGGCTCCGGAAGAATCTGCACCGGCCGGCCCAGCATCTCGCCCAACTCGCGTTCCAGTCCGACCACCGAATCAGGTCCATCTTGGCTGCCGGATCAAACTCAGCGGCCAGATCGACATCGCTGGCCGCGTGAGCCTCGCCGCGAGCGATTGATCCGAACGGGGACAGCCGACGAATGCCCGCACGCTGCGATGACACTTCATGCCTGCGCAGCGTGTAGATGATCGATTCCGCAATGGTCGGCGCCGATTGGCTCATGGAGTACACCATGCTGGCCAGAATAGCATGGGACCGGCCGGCCGGTGCCAGACCCCGTCCTCGTGCACGAGCGGAATACTGTGCGCCATCATCCATGCCCAGCCCGCCTTGCGCAGACCATCCAGCATATGCGTTTGGCTCGCTTCCCGTATCAACGGCAGCCGCCGCGAACTCAGCCGCCCGTCACGCTCATGTGCCGCGCGACCGCTGGGCGGTCGTGGCGGCGATCGATGATGAAGTCGTGGCCCTTCGGCTTGCGGCTGATCGCCTCGCGGATGGCATCGTCCAGCTCGGCATCGGTCGCGCCCGCGCGCAACACCTTCCGCAGGTCCGCATCGTCGTCCTGCCCGAGGCACATGTACAAAGTGCCGGTGCAGGTCAGCCGCACCCGGTTGCAGCTCTCGCAGAAGTTGTGGGTCATCGGCGTGATGAAGCCGATCCGCCGGCCGGTCTCGGCCACGTTGAAGTAACGCGCCGGGCCGCCGGTGCGGTAGTCGGTGTCCTCCAGCGTCCAGCGCCGCCGCAGGCGCGAACGCACGATGGAGAGCGGGAGGTATTGCTCGGTGCGATCGCCGGTGATGTCGCCCATCGGCATGGTCTCGATCAGGCACAGGTCGAAGCCATGATCGCCGCACCAGGCGAGCATGCCGTCGAACTCGTCCTCGTTCACGCCCTTCATCGCCACGGCATTGATCTTGATCGCCATCCCGGCCGCCTTGGCGGCAAAGATGCCGTCTAGCGTCGCGCCCATCTTCCCCCAGCGGGTAATTCTGGCGAATTGGTCAGGATCCAGGGTGTCGAGCGAAACGTTGATGCGGCGCACGCCTGCCTCGTACAGGCCGTCGGCCAGCTTCGCGAGCTGCGTGCCGTTGGTGGTGACCACCAGCTCCTGCAGCCCGCCTTCGCCCAGCCTGGCGCCCAGGCTGCGGAACAGCGTCATCACGTCGCGCCGTACCAGGGGTTCGCCGCCGGTGATGCGGATCTTGTTGGTCCCCAGCCGGATGAAGGCAGCGCAGATCCGGTCCAGTTCCTCCAACGTCAGCAGGTCACGTTTCGGCAGAAACGACATGTCCTCCGCCATGCAGTAGACACAGCGAAGGTCGCAGCGGTCGGTGACCGAGACGCGGAGATAGGTGATGGACCGGCCGAAGGGATCAATCATCAGAGGCGATGGCTCCTTTACAGACTGTGACTTGCGCTGTCCTGATCGAGGGTTCAAGTGCTGCCGGCCCTCAACTCTTGCGCAGCAGGGGCCGTAAATTGCATGTTAAATCTCCGGCATATGTGCGTCGCTTCCTTGGGGAAGGGATTCCTATGACTGGCACGAACAAAGCGCTGCGGCTCGCAGAAATGCTCTGTGCCCGGCTCTGCCATGATCTGAGCGGCCCGCTGGGCGCGCTGATCGGGGTATTGGAGGTCGCCCGCGACGAACAGCCGGACAGCGAGGCGTTGGCGCTAGCCGAGGAAACGGCTGTCCAGCTCGCGCAGCGCCTGAAGCTGCTGCGGGCTGCCTGGGGCCGGGATGGCGACGACCTCGATGTGGCCCGGTTGCGCGGTTTCGCGGACAGCCTGTTTTCCAGTCGTCGAGTGCGGCTCGATCTTGAGGGCCTGGACAGCGACGCGCTCTTTCCCCCGGAGGCGGCCCGGGTCGTCCTCAACCTCCTGTTGTTGGCTTCCGAGAGCCTTGCGGGGGGCGGCATCGTGGCGCTGTCCGGCTCGCCCGCTGACAGCATCCTGGTGACGATCTCCGGTCCCCGCGCCGCCTGGCCTCCTGGGCTGGGCACCTGGCTGGTTGACGAGGCCGCCGCTGTGGAGGCGGTTATGGCCGATGCCCGGAGCCTGCAGGGACCGCTGACCACGTTGCTGGCCCGCGGCCACGGCTTCAGGCTGTCCATGTTGATGCCGGCCGGTCCGATCAGCGAGGCTGAATTCTCGCCACCATTGCTGCTGTCACTTTCCCGGCGATAGCCGCCAGGCATTTACCGATTGTTCGTCAGCTTCTGACCAGATGGCGCTCCGCCCGGGGTCTGACCGGGCCCGAGAGGGCTGCCATGGACGATCTGATCGCCGACTTCCTCACCGAAACCAGCGAAAACATCGCCGATCTGGATGTCGCTCTGTTGAAGCTGGAGCGTACGCCGGATGACCAGGACACACTGTCACTGATCTTCCGCCTGGTGCACACGATCAAAGGCACCTGCGGTTTTCTTGGCCTGCCGCGGCTGGAGCATGTGGCACATGCCGCCGAGAACGTGCTGGGGAAGGTACGTGACGGCGTGCTGACCGCGACGCCGGATACCGTGACCCTGGTTCTGGCGGCGCTCGATCGGATCAAGGCTATTTTGGGCGACCTGGCAGCCACCGGAAGCGAGGTGGCGGGCGACGATGGCGAACTGATCGCGGCGCTGAATGCCACGGCGGTGGGCGAGGCGCCTAAACCGGCGGCTCCTGTCGTCGCGGCTGAGCCGGAGCCCGAGGCGGAGCCTGAGGAGGAACCTGCACCGGAACAACCAGTCCCGCCCGTCGCCGAGGCGGCACCGGTCTCTGTGGCGCCGCGTGCTCTGGTACCATCGGAGCAGCCGCAGGGCGAGCCGGTGGCAACAAACCAGACCATCCGCGTCACCGTCGATGTGCTGGAAGACCTTATGACGCTGGTAAGTGAGTTGGTGCTCACCCGCAACCAGCTTCTCCAGCTCGCCCGCACGCAAGAGAGCACCGGTTTCGCGGTGCCGCTGCAGCGGCTGTCGCACATCACCTCGGACCTTCAGGAGGGGGTGATGAAGACGCGCATGCAGCCGATCGGCAATGCCTGGAACAAGCTGCCGCGCCTGGTCCGCGACCTGTCTCGCGAAATGGACAAGAAGATCGAGCTCACGATGCTCGGCGCGGACACCGAGCTGGACCGGCAGGTGCTGGAGCTGATCAAGGACCCGCTGACGCACATGGTGCGCAACAGCGGCGATCACGGATTGGAGAGCGGGGTGGAGCGGCGTGCCGTCGGTAAATCGGAAGCAGGCCATATCACGCTGAACGCGTACCACGAGGGTGGACATATCATCATCGAGGTCGCAGACGACGGCCGCGGCCTGCCGCTCGACAAGATCAGGGCGAAGGTTCTGAAGAACGCTTTGGCCACCGAGGCGGAGCTCGCCAACATGAGCGATGTACAGGTGCAGCGTTTCATCTTCCGTCCCGGTTTTTCCACCGCCACAGTTGTCACCGCCGTATCGGGCCGCGGCGTCGGCATGGACGTGGTGAAGACCAATATCGAGAAGATCGGCGGCACCATCGATTTGAAGAGCGTAGCGGGGGCCGGCACCACCTTCACCATCAAGATCCCGCTGACCTTGGCGATTGTCTCCGCGCTGATCGTCGAAGCCGGCGGCGAGCGCTTCGCGATTCCGCAGCTCAGTGTTGTCGAGCTGGTCCGCGCGCGGAAGGAAGGCAGCCGCGACATCAACGAGGGCGGATCGGAATTGGTCATCGAGCGGATCAACGACACGCCGGTGCTACGCCTGCGTGACCGACTGCTGCCTCTGGTCAATCTCAACGACCTGCTGGCACTGGGAGAATCCCACAACGATGACACCGGCGCCTACATCGTGGTGGCCCAGGTGGGCGCCAATAGCCTAGGCATCATCGTGGATCGCGTGTTCGACACTGAGGAGATCGTGGTGAAACCGGTGGCACCGATCCTCCGCCACGTCACGATGTTCAGCGGCAATACGATCCTGGGCGATGGCTCGGTGATCATGATCCTCGATCCGAACGGCATTTCGCGCGGCACCGGCATCGGTGCCGGCGGTGACAGCAAGGCGGTGTCGTCGAGCGCGATCGATACGATGCGAAGCATCGACCGCACGGCGATGCTGTTGTTCCGTGCAGGCAGCGAGCAGAGCATGGCAGTACCACTGGGTCTGGTCGCGCGGCTGGAGGATATCCCGCGTGACAAGATCGAAATCTCGTGCGGTTCGCCGGTCACGCAGTACCGGGGCAAGCTGATGCCACTGGTGGCGCTGTCGGACAACCTCGACGGCGAGAAGCCGCGTCAATCGGTTCTCGTCTTCAACGACGGCGACCGCAGCATGGGCCTGATGGTCGACGAAATCGTCGATGTGGTGGAGGACCGGCTGAACATCGAGCTGTCGGGCGCGCGACCGGGAATGCTGGGCACCGCGGTGATTGCCGGCCATGCCACCGACGTGATCGACACCGGCTACTGGTTGACGCAGGCCTGGCAGGACTGGTTCCACGGAGCGGCACAATCGACAAACCGCAATACGGCACACCGCGTGCTGGTGGTGGAGGACAGCGACTTCTTTCGTCAGTTGGTGACGCCGATCCTCGGCGCGGCGGGGTACAGCGTCACCGCCGCGTCAAGTGCGGCCGAGGCGTTGCACCTGCGCGAAGCCGGTGCGGTGTTCGACGCGATCGTATCGGACATCGCGATGCCTGATATGGACGGGCTCGACTTCGCGCGTGCAGTGCGCGCCAGCGGTCCCTGGACGAGATTGCCGATGATTGCGCTGTCGGCGTGCACCGAGCCGGCTGACATCGAGGCCGGACGTGACGCCGGGTTCACCGATTACGTTGCGAAGTTCGAGCGTGAGGCGCTGATCGCCAGCCTGCACCAGTGTCTGGCGGAATCGGTTGCGGCGTAACGACGCACCCCCCAACCCCCCTCCCGCAGGGGAGGGGGGAAGAAACTCTCGACAGGAATAGGCATATGGGCACCGACCTCATCGAACGAACCGACACAGCGGTTGACGAGGAAGAGCGCGTATTCGTCACGCTGACAGTCGCCGAGCAGCTTTGCGGCGTACCCGTGCTGGGGGTGCGCGATATTCTCGGCGAACACGCGATCACGCGCATACCGCTGGCGCCGACGGAAATTGCCGGCAGCCTCAACCTGCGCGGCCGGATCGTCACCGCGATCGACCTGCGCCGACGCCTGCGTCTGCCGCCAGCGCCGGCTGACCAGCCACGGATGTCCGTGGTCGCCGAGCAGGGGGGGAACTCTACGCGCTGCTGGTCGATCAGGTGTCCGAGGTAATGAGCCTCAAGGCCAATGCGTTCGAGCGCAATCCGCCAACCCTGCCGCCTGCCTGGGCGCAATTCAGCAGCGGCATCTATCGGCTGGAGGGTCGTCTGCTGGTGGTGCTCGATGTGGCGAAGCTGCTGGCACTGACCGAAGCCGCCTGAGGCACGGCGCAATGTCACGCGTCTGCCTCGTCGTCGATGACAGCCGCGTTGTGCGCAAGGTGGCGCGGCGCATTCTGGAAGCGCACGGCTTCGACGTGGCCGAGGCCGGCGATGGCCAGCAGGCGCTGGACGCATGCCGCGCGAGCATGCCGGATTGCGTGCTGCTCGATTGGAACATGCCGGTGATGAACGGTCTCGAGTTTCTTCGGCAGTTACGCGCCGAATACGGGCCGGACAAGCCGCCCGTCGTGTTCTGCACCACCGAGACGGAGATGTCGGCGATCGAACTCGCGATCACCAACGGCGCGCAGGAATACATCATGAAGCCGTTCGACGAGGAGATCCTGGTCGGCAAGTTCGAGCAGGTCGGGCTGCTGTGATCGCACCCGGCCGCACGGCCAGTGTGGCGAACGCAGCTGCGGCTGTGCGTGTGATGGTGTGCGACGACTCGGCGGTGATTCGTGGCGCCGTCGCGCGGATGTTGGAGGCGGAGCCATCAGTGCAGGTGGTCGCCCGCGTGGCCAATGGCCAGTTGGCGCTCGACGAACTGAAGCGCACGCAGGTCGATGTAGTTGTCCTCGATATCGAGATGCCGGTGATGGACGGCATGACGGCGCTGCCGCTGTTGCTGCGCGCAGACCCTGGTCTCAAGGTCATCATGGCCTCGACGCTGACCACACGAGGCGCCGATATCGCGTTGCGTGCACTGCGGCTCGGCGCCGCGGACTATGTGCCGAAGCCCACCGCCGTGGCAGGTGACGAGACGTTCCGTCGCGAACTGATTGAGAAGGTCAAAGGCCTGGGCCGCATGCGACGGCGCGTTGCCCAGCCGGTGCGGGAAACCGTCGCGCTGCGCCTGCGCCCCGCCTCGATCATGCCGCCGCGGCTGCTCGCGGTTGGCAGTTCCACCGGAGGCCCTCAGGCACTGTTCACCCTGGTGCAGGGGCTGGGCCGTAAGCTCAATGTGCCGGTCGTTCTCACGCAGCATATGCCCGCGACGTTCATGCCCATCCTGGCCGAGCATCTCAGCAAGTTGGGCGGAATGCCTTGCGCCGAAGCGAAGGACGGCGACGTGCTGGCCACCGGTCATATCTACCTCGCACCTGGCGACCGGCATCTGCTGATTGATACCGGCCGCGCCGGTCTGCTGGCGCGTCTCAGCGCCGATCCGCCGGAGAATTTCTGCCGGCCCTCGGTCGATCCCATGCTCCGCAGTGCTGCCGCGGCGTGCGATGGCCGCGTGCTGGTCGCGATGCTGACCGGCATGGGCCAGGACGGGCTGATCGGAACACGCCGGGTCATCGATGCCGGCGGATGTGCGGTGGCACAGGACGAGGCGACAAGCGTGGTATGGGGCATGCCGGGAGCGGTCGCGCAGGCCGGACTGTGTCACGCGGTACTTCCGCTGCCGCGCATCGCGCCGAAACTGCTCGAGATGCTGCGGATGGCGCGGGCATGAGCCAGGCGCTGTCGTCCACCGCGTTTCAGACCTATGCGACGCTATTGAAGACCCGCTCGGGCCTGGTGATCGGTCCAGACAAGCTCTATCTGCTGGAAACACGGCTTGCATCGATCCTGAAGCGCGAGAAATTGCGTGATCTCGCGGCGCTCGCCGATCGGCTGCGCGCACCCAATGCCGAACCGCTGATCCGCCAGGTGGTTGAGGCAATGACCACCAACGAAAGCTTCTTCTTTCGCGACGACAAGCCGTTCCAGCATTTCCGTGCCCAGGCCTTGCCGCGGATGCTGGCGTCGCGTTCGGCCGGTGCGCCTCTACGCGTCTGGTCCGCCGCATCGTCGTCCGGACAGGAGGCGTATTCGATCGCGATGATCATCTCCGAGTGCCGTGCCGCTGTCGGTGACCGGCGGATCGAGATCATCGGCACCGACCTGGCCCGCGATCAGGTGCAACGCGCGCGCGACGGAGTGTACACGCAGTTCGAGGTGCAACGCGGCCTGCCGGTGCAGATGCTGATGCGCCACTTTCGCAAGGAGGAAAACGGCTGGCGGATCAGCGAGGCGATTCGCGGTATGGTGCAATACCGCGAGTGGAATCTGCTGGGCGATCTCCGGGCGCTGGGGCAGTTCGACGTGGTATTCTGTCGCAATGTGCTGATCTATTTCGATCAGCCGACCAAGGCGAAGGTGTTGGATGCCGTTGCGCAGCAGATGCCGGCGGACGGGCTGTTGTATCTCGGTGGAGCGGAGACGGTGCTGGGGATCACCAGCAGGTTCGCGCCCTTGCCAGCCGAGCGTGGGGTTTATGGGGTGGTAGGAGGGAAATTCACCACACAGCCACAGAGATCACAGAGTGTCGCATGAGTACCCACCATCGTTGGAGGGCGGAGCCACGCCGACATTTGTCACTGCGAGTTCCACATTCGCCTGGCGGCGGACCCGCGCTGGACGAAACCGGTACTCGTCATGGCCGGCGAAGGCCGGCCATCCACGTCTTCCCTAGATGCGCGGCACAGTCTGCTCATGGTTTCTTGTTAGGAGCGCAACGCAGAAATCTCCCGCGATGGCGAACTCAATGCATCCCACCACGCGCCGCGACTGGCCACAGGCACTCCACCCGCCCATTCCGCACGCCGACGTACCAGTCATATCGATCCACTGTCGGATCGCAATGCCCCGGCACCAACCGCAGCTTCTCACCCAGCTTCGGTGCCGCCGTCTCGGAACCCACCTCCAGCTTCCCGTGCTCATCTGACGCACTGACGTAGCGAATGTCGGGGCGCTGCCAGATTGTCGGCATCCCGCTGTCCACCGCCACTGCCTTATGCCCGGCGTCGACCACCGCGATGTTCCTGTTGGGCACGCTCATCACGGTCGCCAGCACGAACAGCGAATGCCGGAACGTGCTGATCGGCGCGCCGGTCTCATCTAGGTTCCGCGCATAGTCCGCGTCCATGAAAACGTAGCTACCCGCCTGGATCTCGTTGTACACGTCCGATACCGATTCGATCTGGAACGTGCCGGTCCCCGCGCCGCCGACGATCGGGCACTCCAGACCCTGCTGACGCAACTGCTCGACGGTCCGCCGCGACGCATCGACCGCGTTGCCGATCAGCGTGCGGCGCTCCGCGACCGTCCGCTTGTGCTGCGCGCTGCCTTGATACGCCTGAAGCCCGCCAAAAATCAGGTGCTTCGACGCGGCGATGCGCTTCGCGAGCGCCACCGCATCGGGGCCAGGCGCCACGCCGCAGCGTCCGGCACCGACATCGATCTCCACCAGCACCGGCAACCGCACGCCGGCATCCTGTGCCGCCGTCTCGATCGCGGCCACCTGTGCCGCATCGTCGGCGCACACCGCGACCTTCGCGATCCGCGCCAACGCGGCGAGGCGCGCCAGCTTCGAAGCGCCGACCACCTCGTTGCTCACCAGGATGTCGGGAATGCCGCCCCACGCCAGCACCTCGGCCTCAGCCACCTTCTGCACGCACTGACCGACAGCGCCACGCGCCATCTGAAGCTTCGCGATCACCGGCGACTTGTGCGTCTTGGCGTGCGCCCGAAGCTTTGTCCTGGTGGGCGCCAGCAGTTCGGCCATGTGGTCGAGATTTGCTTCGAACGCGTCCAGATCGATCAGCAGCGCAGGCGTATCCACTTCGTCTTCGCGCATTCCGGGGCGGCCAGGCGGTGGCTGCAACATGGCGATCTAACTCCCTTTGGCGTTCCAGTTCCGGCGGGTGCCGCACGGTGCGATCCAGGTGTGGGCTGAAGTCTTGCCGTTCAGCGTGCCAACGACAACCTGTGTCAAGCGATACGTCGGGCCTTCGTAAACCGCCAGCCGTCCCATCGCACGCGCCGGAACATCCACCAGCATGCCATGCACAAGCCCGGTGCGATCGCGGCGCACGGTTGGATAGCGTCCCCCGCGAACCGCAACGCGCCGCCAGCCGTGCAGTGTCGCCTGCACCGAGCGCAGGGGCGGCCCGGGTTGCCCGCTACGCCATGCCAGCGTGCCGGCATCGAGCAGCGTGCCGTAAAGGAACAATCGCATCCGTCGTTGTCAGGCTCGGCGAACATAGGCGGTGGCAGCCCCGGTCAGCGCTAAGCCTGACAACTCGTCGGGCGATACCCACCGCGCCGCAATGATCTCGCGATTGTCGAGCCTGAGTTCGGGCAGCCGATCCAATCGCAGTTCAAAGAAGTGTACTCGCACTTTTCGGCCGCCCCAGTTGCCGGATACGCCCTCTGTCGGCACCAGTGTGTTTCCGGTGAGACCGATCTCCTCGGCAAGCTCGCGCCGCGCGGCCGCCTCCGGCGTTTCGCCACGACGGATAGCGCCGCCCGGAAAGTTCCACGTGGCTCGATACGAGGACTTCAGCAGCAGCAACTCGTGGCCGACATAGACCGCCACCAGTGCAGCCTCATGGCGCGGGCGCCGGACCCGCCACCACATGCGGGCGAGCGGATAGCCATAGCGGAAGACCATCCGCCAGCCAGCATCAAGCAGGGATTGCTTCGTCGCCTGCGCTCCTCGCGGTGACAAGGGGCGCCGCGGCGCCTAGCGGAACGTGTAAACGCTAAGCGCGTTGTCGTGGAACAGCATCCGCTTCTCCTCCTCGGTCATCTGGAAGCGGAATGCCAAATGTGGATCGTCGAAGTCCCAGTGCGGATAATCGGACGAGTACACCATTCGGTCCCAGCCGATCCATTCGAACACCTGGCGCAGATCGTCCGGCCTTTCCGGCTCCTCCACGGGCTGGGTGGCGAACCACAGATTGGTCCGCATGTACTCGGATGGCGGCCGCTTCACCCGCGGCACCTCGTCCCGCATCTTCGCCCAATGCGCATCGAGCCGCCAGCCGAGCGACGGCGCCCAAGCAAAACCACCCTCGATCAGGCAGACCTTCAGGTTGGGAAATGCCTCGAACACCCCTTCAAGAATCAGGCTGACCGCCTGGTTCTGCATCGAATGCACAAGCACGTGGTGATCCTCGATGTAGAACTGCGGCCAGCCGCTGGCGGAAGGCGCGCTGTTCTGCGTACCACCGATATGCAGCCCGATCGATAGGCCGTTTGCCTGCGCGGCGGCGAAGATCGGCCAGTAGCGCCGGCGCCCGAGCGGCTCCGAGGTCTTCGATCCCAACTGGATCTGCGCGAACCGCCAATCACCGGCGCGCTTCTCGATTTCCTTCACCGAGGCCTCGGGGTCATCCTGCGGCACCAGGATCGAGGCGCGCAGCCGAGGCTCCTGATCGACGAAATCATGTGCCTGCCAGTCGTTCATGGCCGAGCAGAGCGCCGCCGCCTCGTCCATGTTACGCGAGGTGTTGCCGCCCAGCAGCGGTTCCAGGACGCCATAGCTGATGTTGTATGCGTCGAGCAGCTGTTCTCGCATGAACGCGACATCGGAACCCGGGAGGCCGCCACCCGGCGGCCAGGAATCGCGACGCGACGTATTGGGCGAGAAGCGCGGATAGGTGCCACGATCGGCATAGATGCCACAGTTGAACTTGCCGTATTCAGCCACGTGCTTGCGCCAGCGCTCCGACAGATACTGGTTCAACGCGCCGGGCTTCATGTAGGGATGAATGTCGCAATCGATGATGCCGAGACGCGCATCCGCATCGGGACGCCGCTCCATGATATCGACGGGAGCGTTCATTGCACGGTCTCCTTCAGGCGAGGATAGGTTTCCAATGGATTATCGACGCGTATGCGTTGCAGCAGGGCAGGTGCCAGCCCGTCGGGCAGCACAGCGTCGCCCTCGAACTGCCAGTGCGGATAGTCCGAGGAGAACAGCAGCATCCGGTCGCTGTCGATCTGCTCGATGATGCGCTCCAACACGTCGGTATCGCGCGGCGCGTCGATCGGTTGCACGGTCAGCCGCACGTTCTCGCGAATTGTCTCCGCCGGCGAGCGCTTCACCCACGGCACCTCGGCGCGAACGCCTCGCCAGGTCTTGACCGCGCGCCAGATGAAGCCCGGCAGCCAGGTCACGCCCAATTCGATCAGCACGAAGCGCAGGGCGGGATAGCGATTGAACACGCCGTTCGAGATCAGGCTGAGCAACTGGTCCTCGAAGATCTGCGAGTTCGCCACGTAATCGTGCAGATAGAACGAGGGCCAACCGCCCGAGGTCGGCGCGTAGCGGTACATGCTGCCCGCGTGCAGGCCGATCGGCAGATCATACTTCGCCGCCGCCTCGTAGATCGGCCAGTAGTAGCTGCGGCCGAGCATCATCTCGCACGCCGCCGGCATCAGGATCTGCACGAAGCGATGGTCGCCGGCGCGGCGCTCGATCTCCTCCGCCGCGAGCAGCGGTGCCTGCGCCGGGACCACGATCGAGGCACGCAAACGCGGTTCCTTGTTCAGCCAGTGCTCGATGATCCAATCGTTGACGGCGGAGCAGATCGCCGCACCCATCGACTCGCTGACCGCGATCTGGCCGCCAGTGAGCGGATTGCAGATCGCCAGACTGACGCCGAACGCATCGAGCGCATCGCGCTGCATGTTTGGCAAGCTGGAGCCGGGCCGCTCGCCCTTGACCCGCCAGTCCGGCCGGCAGGTGATCGGCGCGCCCAACGGGTAGCTCATCATGTCGAAGCCATCGATGCCGCGCGCGACGAAAGATTCGCGCCAGAACTCGTCCATATAGGGCAACAGCGCCTTGATATTTGGGACGCCGGGGTGGATGTCGCAGTCGATCGCGCCAGCAGGGGTCATGGAACGCTTGTACGGGGCGCGCTTCCGGAGTGTCAAACAGGCTAAGTTCTCCCTCTCCCCTTGCGGGAGGGGTCGGGGGAGGGGCTGTCTATTTCATCGTCCGAACCCCGCCCGCCGCAGCGAGCGGTGCCAGTTCGAGGCAACCTCATCCAGGGCGTCTTTGGCGTTCTTCTGTCCGGTCAGCACGGCCGAGATGCCGCTGCGCAACTCGAGTTCGAGCGTCGGCCATATCGGCTCGCGCGGTTCCAGGGTCGCTGTCTTCATCGCCTCCGCCAGCACTGGCGCCCAGCCATAGTCGGCCATCACGTCAGGATGATTGAGCACTGACACCCGCGGCGGTGCGTTGCCGCGTACCACCGATCGGCGCATCCATTCCTTGCTGCACGCCATCTGGATGAACTCGAACGCCCAGTCCTTGTTCTTGCATCCGCTGGGCACACCGAACGTCCAGCCGCCGACGCTCACCCGGCTCTCGGCGAGCGAATGCGCACCAGGCGCCAGCGCCCAGGCCCATTTTCCGGCCGTCTTCGACAGCTTCGGGTCGTTGATCAGAGTGCCGTACGGCGCAAGAGTAATCGTCATTGCGTAGCGGTCGTTCTGACCGCCGGCGACGATTTCGTCGAACTCCCAGGTGATCGCGTCCGGCACGACGACTTTGTACTTCGTCATCAGGTCGCCGTAATATTGCAACGCCTCGACGGCCTTGTCGTTGTTGATATGGATCTCCCAGGTCTTGGGATCGAAATAGTCGCCGCCATTGCCGCGCAGAAATGGCGTGAAGCCGCCAACCATCGCCGGTCCCTGGCGCCCCCAGATGCCCAGCCCAAAGCGGTTCGGCGCACCCGCCTTCGTTGTGGCAATGCAGGCAGCCTGGAACTCGGCCCAGTTCTCTGGCGCCTTGTTGAACCCGACATCGGCCAGTAACTGTTTCTGATAGTTCAGGATGCTCGCGGTGACGCGATATGGGATGCCAAGCAGCTTGCCCTGGTAGCTCGCCATGTCGCGGATCGACGGCAGGAAATCATCCCAGTCGAAGTCGGGATGCCTGGCCGCCGCGCTCGCCAGCAGCTTCTCGTGATCCTCCATGTGTTGTGCGAGCCAGCCGGCGAACGGTGCCGTCCACTGGGCGATGTCGATGCCGTTGGAACCCGAGTTCAACTCCGCCTTCAACCGAGCGCTGAGTGCGTCGATCGGCAGCAGGGTGAAGTCGACCTTGATGCCGGTTTCCTTCTCGAACGCCGGCGCCACTTCCTCCACCAGGCACCAGTGCCACGGTCCGTTGTCGCCGACGAATACCAGCTTTTCGGGCTTGTTCTGCGCCAGCGCGAACCGCGGCAAAGCCGCCGCCGCCGCACCGGCCTGCAACAGATGGCGCCGCTGGATCATTGGCCGAGACCGGCGCGATCGGGTTTTCTGGCGACGATCTGCACCTCGCACACGCGACCATCTTCGCGGGCGCGCATGCTGTTGATCTGCATTTGCAGACCATCGCCTTGCCGGACGACATGTGGACCTAGGGGCGGCAGGCCGTCGGTTTCCAATTTGCGCCGCGCCGCAGCGCTTGGGGCTCCAGTGGCCTCCGACATCTCGCGAAACGCCAGGATGTCGAACCCGGCGGCAGCGAGATCGCGGCGGGTTTCCTCATGGGTCGCGAGGAAACTGTTCTCTGGCACCGACGCCCAGCCCACCGGGAAGAACTCGACCGGCGCGTTCGGGCCGGCATTCACATGGAACAGCACCAGCCGGCCGCCCGGCTTCAGCACGCGAAATGCCTCGCGGTACACCCGCGCCTTGTCGGCGATATTCATCACCACGTTGTGCGAGTAGGCGCGGTCGAAATTCGCATCCGGCAGCGGCAGGTCGAGCGCGCTCGCTTGCATGATCCGCACGCGATCTGACAGCCCGCAGGCGCCATTGAGTTCGCGGGCCGCATCGCAGTGTTCCTCGGTCAGGTCCACGCCGGTCACCGCGCAGTGGAACTTCGTCGCGATCCAGCGCGCTGGACCGCCGAGGCCGCTGCCAATGTCGAGAATTGCCTCCCCTAGTTGCGGCTCCAGTAGAGTGACCAGTTCCTCGGTCGCAAGCGCGCCCCGACCATGCAGATGATCGATCGCCGCCAGCGTCTCTGGCGTGATCGCCACATCGGCGCCGGAATGCGCGCGCAGCGCCGCGATGATGCGGGCGGCGATGGCACTGCCCGAACCCGATCGGGCGTAATGGTCCTCTATGCGTTGGCCGGACATTGGCTCCTCCTACGGCTGGATCTGCACGTAGCCATCCTGCGTCAGATACATGATGCGAAGCAGGACGTCGCTGTCGACCTTCACTCCGGGCAGCAGATCGGCATTGACCCACTTGTTGTTATAAGCGGTATATGCACAGAGCTCGAACGGAATGCCCACTTTCTGCAACTCTGCAATCTTCTCCTTCCACGGATTGCCAGTGTTCGTGTGCTTGAAGCGGTTATAGGCCGCGTCGTTCAGCACCATGTAGGCGCCCTTGTCATGAAACAACGCCACCATCTGGAGGGGGACATTACTCCCGTTGTAGTTCGCCAGGATCAGTTCCATGTAATACAGACCGGTCGGCAGATCGCCTGAAAAGGCATCATGATCCATGTTCATCATGACTTTTGCGGGCCGCAGCTGCAGGGCGTTGTCGATCACCAGACCGGTTCCCTTTGGCGGTGTGACGACCTGGCTGAGTGTCGGATTCGCCAACCAAAGCGAGCCGAGAGCCGCACAGAGAACGAGAGCGAACCGGTTGAGACGTGGCATCATGTACCCCCTCCTTGACCGACGATGGCCCTGCTGGACGATTTCAGGCGCTGGCCGAGACGAGCCAGACGGAGCCGGTCAATACAATCCCATCGTCTTTCGTATGCGCGCGCAGCGCTTCCTCAATGGCGCGCTTCACCGCAGCTTGCAACGCGGCATTGTCCCTGCTTCCCGCCAGGCGGCGCGAGAGCGGCCCAACCCAGGTGACGATTTCCGCGGCGGTGGCCACGTCGTCCGCCGCCGCAAGCCGCAGCGACATATCGTGACGCTCAACTCTGGCATTCCGCCATCCGGCCCTTCGCAGCAGGTATTTCACGCGATCAGCGTCGGCAAAGGCGAACGGCCCGGGGGCGAGGGGATCGACGGCTTCGGCGGGCGGCAATAGCGGCAGTGCCGCCTGTAGTGGCACGACGAACCAAGGATTTTCCGCAAGGCCACGCCACACGACCCACTCGAGCCGGCCGCCGCCACGCATCGCTCGTCGAAGGTTGACCAGCGCCGCTACCGGCTCGGCAAAGAACATCACCCCGAAACGCGAGAACAGCAGATCACGGTCACCGGGCGCGAAGTCGTATGTAGCGGCATCGGCGACGACGGCTTCAGCGTTCGCGATACGAGCGGCCGCGATCCGCTCGCAAGCGTGCGCTGACATCGGCGCGGAGATATCGATACCGAGAACGTGCCCCCGAGGTCCGACGCACCGGGCCAGTTCCAGGATGGTCGCACCGCAGCCTGATCCAATATCGAGCGCGCGCTCTCCATCGTTGGGTGCGGCGGCCTGGATCGCGAGCGTGGTGAGCGGTGCGAAAATGGGATCGATGAGTTCCTGCAACGCGGTCCAACTCGCCGCGGTCTTGTCGTTCCAATAGGCGATCTGCGCGGCTTCCCGCGGGTCCGAGGCCTGAGGTGGTTGCTGCATCGGGGATTCCTTAGGTGGGTCGGACGCGCATGTCGTCAGGCTGCTGCAACGGCAGGCGCCAGAGGTGGCACATACATCCACCAGACAGGATGCGGCGCAGCCCGCTTGTTCTGTCGCTCATGCGACCGGCCACTGCCTATACCGGTTCCAGCAACTCAGCGCTGTCGTTGCGCACGTTGTTTACGGCCTTGCCGACCCGCCAGACGCGCAACTCGGCCTCCGACGGTCGCAACAGATCAGGCGGATCGCCATCCACCTCGCCAAGCCATGTTGGCCAGGCGGCCGGCTCGAGGATCACCGGCATCCGCTCGTGGAGCGACCGCAGCACCGGATTGGCATTCGTCGTAACGATGGTGAACGTCCGCATCACAGTGCCGTCGACACCACGCCATCCCTCCCACAACCCGGCAAACACCATCGGCTGGCCATCGGCGCGCGCGATGGCGTATGGCAGCTTGCCGTCGTCCGTCGCCTGCCATTCGTAGAACACATCCGCCGGCACCAGGCAGCGCCGCCGCGCCAGCGCATCGCGGAACATCGGCGCGGTTGCGAGCGTCTCCGCACGCGCGTTGATCGGCTGACGCACGGACTTCGGGTCCTTCGCCCAGTGCGGCACCAGACCCCAGCGCAGTAGATCGAGATGCCGCGCGCGCGTCTCCGGATGCAGCCGCACCACAGGTGCGTCGCGGGTCGGCGCCATGTTCCACGTCGGCTCCCAGTTGGGCGTCGGGTTCACCGTCTGGAACATTGCCCGCAGCGCCTCGGCGGGCAGGAAGGATGCGTAACGGCCGCACATGGCTAGTGCATGTCGCGCTCCAGCGCCTCGATGTCCGCGTCGCTGAAGCCGAAGTGATGCGCGATCTCGTGCACCAGCACGTTGCGCACCAGATGGTAGAGGTCCTCGCCGGTCTCGATCCACTCCATCAGGATCGGCTGGCGGTACAGGAAAATCAGATCCGGCTGCGGTGCGATGTCGCTGACGCTGCGCTCGGTCAACGGGATGCCGCGATAGAGCCCGGTCAGCTCCCAGGCAGACTCGATCCCCAGATCGTCCAGCGTCTCGTCATCCGGCAGTTCCTCCACCGAGATGCCGACCCCGCGGATGTGTTCGGCCAACGGCGCCGGGATTGCGGCGAGCGCTCGGTCGGCCAGGTCCGCGATGTCGTCCGCACTCGGTGGCGTCACGTCGAAACCTGCTCCAGTACCGCCCGCGACTGCCTGATCCCGTAGCCGCGGATCAGTATCGCCGGCAAGAGCGCGCCCGGAATTACAATCCACAGTATCCATCCGAGATGGTTGGGTCCCCACGCATAGAGCGGGCCAAGCAAGGTCACGCCGCCCCAGGCCCCGAGATGCCCCAGACCATCGGTCCAGGCGAACGCCGTGGCGCGGATGCGCGTCGGATAGGCCACCGCCGTGTAGTTGTACAGGTTGAACAGGAACAGCCCGGTGCCGATACGGCTGACGATGTAGCAAAGTGCGATGACGGACAGACTGGGCACCAGCCAGGCGACAATCCAGCTCACCGCGAACAGCGTCGCCATGACGGCGATGACATCGCGCCGCTCCACCCGCTCGCCGAGCCGCGCATTCACCTGAAACGCCACGCAAAGCACACCATAGGCCACCGCGAGCGTCAGGAACACTTCGTGCGCGGTGCCACCGTGATCCACCATGTAGACGGGAAAGAATGCACCCACGCCGTAGATCAGACCCGCGTAGCCGGCGAGCCAGCAGACGATCAGCACCCACGTGCGGCTGCGATACTGCGGGTTGGTGAACAGCTCCTTCCAGGCGCCGCGTCCGGCCATGACAACCGGGGTGTCGGCACCCCTCGGTTCCGGCAATGGTGCGCTGTTGTAAAGCTGCACCCGGCGTTCGTATTCCTCCATGGCCCGCTCGGCGTCCGCGTGCCGGCCATGCGCTTCCAACCAGCGCGGCGACTCGGGCAACTTGAAGTACAGCCAGGGCAGCAGCACGACGATCTCGATGATCGCGCTGACCCACAGGAATATCTGCCAATGGCTGGGGATCAGAAAGTACGCCAGCATGTTGACGCTGACCGCGACCAGCGCAGTGACACCTTGCGACGTCAGCAGCACCTTGTTCCGCACTTCCGGCGAGGTCATCTCGGACAGATATACCGAGTGCGTCGCGACAATGCCGCCGACGCCCAGCGTGCTGAGCACCGACAGCACCACCATGCCCCAGAAATTGGTGACATACGCGAACGGCCAGATGCAGAAACCGCCGAGCAATGTGGCGAGCAGAATCGCTGGGCGGCGGCCGTAACGGTCAGCGACCCAGCTCATGAGGTAAACGCCCAGCAGAATGCCGGCGCCGACCTGCAACGCCTGGATCACGGCGTACTGGTAGATATCGATGATGTGGTTCGGGCGCCAGACGAACGGAAAGAGCCGCGCGCCGATGCCGTCGGTGTCGAAGATGATGAAGCCCCAGGTTATCTCGACCAGGAGGGCGAGCTGCCATTGCACCCACGTCAGCGGCAACCGATCGATGCGCGCAGCGATGTGACCGTGAATGGCGTTCTGCTGTGCCATCGTCGTGTCGGCCATCGGTCTCCCCTTCGGTCAGTGGTATACTCCAGTGATCCGTGAAAACATGGTGGGGGGCGGTCCATCTGGAGTCAATCAAGAGAGCCGTTCAGCCAAGAGAGCCTAATCAGGAGGTGCGCATGCCGACACGTTTGACCGATGCACAGCGCGCGGAGCTGGCGCAGACACTGCCAGGCTGGTCGCTGGTCAATGGCCGCGATGCGATCGAACGCAGTTTCAGGTTCCGCGACTTCAGTGAGGCCTGGGGATTCATGAACCGCGTCGCGCTGCTTGCTGAAAGTCAGAACCACCATCCCGACTGGTCCAATGTCTGGAGCCGCGTGCGCATCGAGCTCTCCACGCACGATGCCGGTGGTCTCACTGACAATGACGTGAAACTCGCGCAGGCGATCAACGCACTGCTTGCCTGATGGAGCCGAGTTTCCCGGAACGCGCGCTGGGTATTCGTCGCGCCGCCGCGCGGCTGTGCCTGCGGCTTGGGTGGGCGCCGCTGCATGAAGTGGCGCTGCCGAACGGGCGCCGCGCCGACATCCTCGCGCTGCGGCCCGACGGCTGCTTTGCCTGCATCGAGGTGAAGTCAGGGCCGCGGGATTTCCTGACGGACCTCAAGTGGCAGGACTACAGGGAGTTTGCCGACGCACTGTTCTTCGCCGTGGACGTCGATTTCCCGCAGGAACTGTTGCCGGCAGAGACTGGACTGATCGTCGCGGCAGGGCTGGAAGCGGAACTGTTGCGCGACGCCCCGGCGCATCCGCTGGCCGGCGCCCGCCGCCGGGCGCTCCTGCACCGTTTCGCGCTGCTGGCGGCGGGCAGGCTGGCCACGCTGGAGGATCCGGGCGGAGTGGCCGCCATGCGGGCGGCGCTGCGCGTAGAGTGATCAGCGCGGTAACCAAAACGCAAGGATCGGCGGAGTACTTTCCCAACGCTCGCCTGCTGTTTGTCAAAGTGCGGGGCGAGCAAGAATTGGGGCCGCATGGACGACACACCGATCGCAGAGCCGGTCATTGCTCCGCCGCCGCCTTCCGTCGTTGCGGATCGACGCGGGCCCGGCAGGGTTCATTACGCCCAATCGACGCTGATCGAATTGCTGCGGCACAAGCCGAGCGGCGCAACTGACACGGAGGTCGACCCCACTTACGGGACGAGTGACCTCCTCGCCCCGGCGCGCGGAATATTGGTCGGAATTCTGTTGTCCGTGCCCATTTGGTGTCTGTTGGCGGCAGGCCTTTGGCTCTGGCTTCGCCACTGACGCCGCGATCAGTCCGCTGGCGGCACCGCCGGCGTGCCACCTGGCTCAAGTCCGAAGAACACCTCGACTGAGTGGATCAACTCGTCCTTGAAACGGAAGTATTCCGCGTTGCGGAAGCTGCCGCCGCGCTTCGATCGCCCTTGGTAAAGGACGAAGCAGCCGTCGTCGGACGCGCTCAGTTGCTCGATTTGCAGGTGGCCGGCGTTGGGCCAGCAACGCGCGAAGTAGTCGTGTCGGTCAATATGGTCGTGATAGGGCGAGGTGAACGTAAAGTCCGGATGGAGGATCGCTTCGATGTCGGCGCGTTCCGCGGTCATGTAAGCCGCGAAGCTGCGACGCACGAGATCGGTCTTTTCCGTCAATGTCATCGCGAGGCTCCTCAATCGCGGTCGGGCGCACCACCCGGGAAGTACGAGCGGAAGGGTCGCGCATCGTCCACCACGCGCTTGACGGAAGGCCGGGCGAGCAATCTGGCGCGATAGGTCACGACGTTGGAATGGGCCTCATCGATCGGATGGACCCAGTCGGCATAAAACAACGCCGGCGCCGCCGCACAATCGGCAAGCGTGAAGCCGTTGCCCACCGACCACTCGCGATCGGCCATGTGCCTGTCGAGCCAGCCATAACAGGTGTCGAGCATCGCGTGCGCTTCGTCGACGCCCTGTGCGTCGTGGCGCTCGACCGCACGGAGGCGGTCCGCCACGATCTTTTGCAGGGAGCCGTGGATGTAATTGTCGAAGAAGCGATCGAGCAGCCGAACCTCCAACCGCAAGTCCGCGTCAGCCGGCAACAGCGGCTGCGGCCCTGGATAGTGGCTGTCCAGATACTCGACGATGATGCTGGCCTCCGGCAGCGTCAGTCCGCTCGCATCCTCGACCAGAACGGGAAAGCGCCCGATCGGCCAGTGCTGCTTCCACTCGGCTGCGGCCCGTTGATCTTCGATAGTCCTTGCCGTGAACGGCGTGCCCGCCTCGTAGAGCGGGATCAGCGCCTTCCAGCTATAGGATGAGAAGGGGTGATAGTAGAGCGTCAGCGCCATGTGCGCGCCTCCTTCTTCGCCGCTTGCGTAATGCAAGCAGTCGCGTTCTGACTCCTCTGATCCTGCTTTGCAAGCGGTTTTTCGGCTCACACAACGGCAAGAGGCGTGCACAGTTACGTCGGTGATGCACTCCGCGATGTCGACGTCTGGATGTCCGACGCGGCCCGAGCAGAGCGGACGATCACGTCCGGTCGTAAAGTGGCGATCAGCGCATCGGGCGACTCGTCGGCGAACGTCGTGACCAGATCGACGCTGGCGAGGCTGGCCAGCATGGCCGCCCGCGCCGCCTCCGGTTGGGCTGCGGTCGCCAGCGTCGACTGCAGCCCTACCACCAACCGGTCGCAGGCCTCGCGCGCCTCCTCCAGCCGGTAAACGTCCGGGGGTGCGAGCTTGTCGAAGCAGCCAGCAATGAAGCCGACCCGCCAACCGCGGTGATGCCAGCGCTGCACATGTTCCACCGCCGCCTCCGGCGAGACGATCTTGCGCAGTGCGCCGACCTGTGGCGACAGCGCCGTCAGCAGATCGGCTTCGCGCGCCACCGCGGTGCCGATCTTCCCCACCACGACACCGGCCGCGATGTTGGCGAGCCGCACTGCCACCGGCAGCTCCAACCGCGCCGCGACACCCGCGGCCAATGTCGCCGCCGCCGTGTCGCCAGCGCCGGCGATGTCGTACACCTCCACCGCCTCGGCGGGAAAATGCAGCGCGCCGCTGTCGTCGAGCAGCGTCATGCCATCGTTGCCTCGCGTCACCAGCACGGCGCCGAAGCCGTGCCTCTGGCGCAGCGCCGTCGCGGCGGCCACGACGGCTGCCTCGTTGTCCACCCGCATCCCGGTCGCCTCCGCGAGGTCGGAGCGGTTGGGCATGATGATGTGGGCGCCGGCATACTGGGAGTAGTCGGGACCCTTGGGATCGACGATGACCGTCCGCCCAGCCTCACGTGCGGCAGCGATGAGCTGCGCCGGCAATTCGCCAGTGAACAGCCCCTTACGATAGTCCGACAGCACAGTGACCGAGGTCGCGGCCATCGCGTCGCGTGCGATCCGCAGCAGGCGTTCGGCCAGCCGCGGCTGGATGGAGGTTGTCTCCTCCCGGTCGGCGCGCAGCAGATGCTGGCCGGAGGCAAGGAAGCGCGTCTTCAAGGTCGTGGTGCGACCGCTTTGCACCAGCAGCCACGGCTCCACGTTCGGCTGGCCGCCGACGAGGCCGGTGAGGTCGGAGCCAGCCTGGTCGTCACCCACAACCGATATGAACGCCACAGCCGCGCCTAGCGCCGTGAGGTTGCGCACCACATTGCCGGCGCCACCCAACATTGCCAGCTCGCGCTCAATGGTCAGGATCGGAACGGGGGCTTCCGGGCTGACCCGCTCCACCGTGCCGTAGATGTAGCGGTCGAGCATGACATCGCCGACCACCAGCACGCTGGTGCGGCCAAGCAGCCGGATGGCCGTGGCCAGACTCGTGTCTGGGTCGGTGGAGGTGGGTCTTGCTGCTGCGCCGTCCGTCATGTGCACGCCCTAGCGTGAGCCTCGGGCCCGCGCAAGCATATCGCGCCGCCGCGGGACGGCGCTCCGTTTTGTCGCATGATCTCGCTGAATTAGACGACGGGTCACTTCGCGACAGCGTCAGTCTTACGCGGTGATGAACCCCAGTTTATCGCCTTCCAGCACGGCGCAGGTGAGCACGCCGCCCATCACGGCTCCGGTATCTATGCCGATTCGATTTGGCCGCACCACCGGTTCGGGCCGCGGCGTGTGCCCGTGCACAACCACCGGGCCGAATGACCCGTTCCATGACAAGAACGGCTCCCGTATCCACATCAGATCGTGACGGCTTTGCCGGTCGAGCGGAATGTCGGGACGGATGCCGGCATGAACGAACAAGTACCCGCCGACCTCATGGCGCAACGCCAGATCGCGCAGGAACGTCAGGTGCGGCATCGGCAGGTAGGTAGGCCACTCCCTGGGCTGCGCCGAACGGCGGGACACCCCAGCTCCGCAGTGAATCCGCGCCGCCATTGGCCAGCCACAACTCGGTTGTCTCGGTCTCGCCGGTGGCGAGAGCGGCGAGCATCATGTGCTCGTGATTGCCCATCAGATTAACGGTGGGGACGTCCGGCAGCGGAGCGCCGGCGGCGAGCCGGGCGACCACGCCAGCGCTGTCCGGGCCGCGATCCACATAGTCGCCGGCATGTATCAGTACGGCCTCCTCTACCGGCCGCGCGGCGAGGTCTTCGGCGATCAGCTCGTGGATCGCCTGCAGGCGGTCAAGGCAGCCATGCACGTCGCCAACCGCATAGACGCGCTGGCCGGACGGCAGGCTCGCTGGAGCCGGGAAGAAATCGATCATGCGCACAACCTAATGCTCAGCCTCATTCGGAGGCTACGGGCAAACTGTCGGACTTGGCGAGGATTGACGCGGCGGAAGCCTCTCCGAGGCACTTGGACAAGGCGACATTCAGAGCCCTCGATCCGGGTAGTAGATCGGGAGGGTCGAACTCCACACGGTTGCACAAATCCGCCGCGCAAGAGAAAGAGTTGAGCTAGATCTCGGCATGGTCGCATTACTAGAAGAAACGACAAATATACACCCGCTTTAGTTGCTACACAGTTGAGTAACGTCTCAGGCTCTGTTCAATTCCTTATTGCGGATAATCACAAATATGGTACGCTATCGAGAGGGTGGCTGCTAAAAGGCTAGCGTTTGATGATCGGAAGAGTTGGACTCATGGTATCCAGGACCAAGTCTTGATGCCGAGAGTGCTCGACCGGGACGAGATCGACCAATTCCAACGTGACGGCTTTCTATCGTTTCTTTCAGACGTGTCGCCTGCAGAATTGAAGCTCATTCGCGACACCTTGGTCGAACTGCACGAGAAGGGCACGGGTTTCTCCGAGGGCGCTCAGTTTGACGCCATGGGGATAGATGACGGTGAAGAGCCGCGGCGATTTCCACAAATCCTGCATCCGCGCTCATTTGCACCGCATCTCGTCCGCACCGAGTTCTTCCGTACGGCGCACGATATTGCGCGCCAGTTGCTCGGTGACAATGCGCGCTTTTCAGCGGACATCTCGCTGATGAAGCCCGCGCGGATCGGCTCGCCAACACCCTGGCATCAGGATGAGGCCTATCACAATCCAAACTTCGAATACCGCGAGGTCAGTTTCTGGCTTGCCCTGCAACCAACTGACCAGATGAACAGCTGCATGGCGTACATTCCCGGCTCTCATCTTGGGGAGGTGCTGACACACGACTTTCCGGGCGGCGACAGTCGCGTGCATGCGCTGGAGTGCGTAGACGGCTTTGATCCACGCGCAGCCATCGTCTGCCCCGTGCCACGAGGCGGCTGCATAATCCATGCGGGGCGTACACTGCATTTTGCCGGACCCAATATCTCCGACACCGATCGCTACGCCTATGCGGTCATCTTCCACCTGGTGCCAACGCCGGCGCGGCAGCCGCGCGAGTTTCCGTGGCGCCGGGAGCAGAAGACCGCTCGCGCCGAGCGGGAAAAGCTGTGGCGCCGACGTGGTGGGTTGCTGGTTCACCTGTGGCGACAGCGCTCACGTATGCGGCTGACCAATCCGGCAGTCCTTCTGGCGGACATGCGGCGTGCCGTGGCGGCGGTGCGGCAGATACGGAACCCGCCGCGGTAGGCCCCTGCGTCCCGCCCCGGAAGGCTTCCCTCACTCCACAAAGTTCGGCAGCACGCGGCAGGTCGGTGCCGTTGCTGAGCGATTATGTGGCGATTCAGCCTTGAGCCGAGCGTCGGCCAGCGACACATCAGGGAATGGTCCGAGGCCCATTGGTGGGCGCGGCAAGTGGGATGTTCAACTTCATGCGAGTAGCTCCTGGGGCGCCCATTCATAACCGGCACACAGGAGCGGCCGCCCTGTAGGCCGGTGAAGCGGTGGCCAATCGCAACGGTCTGCGCTTGCGCTTAGCGAGAGTTTTCAGAGGTTTGTGATGAATGAGCGGCTGACAGCGGTGGCACGTCAGGCGGAATATTCCTCCGCCGTGAATGCCATCCGCGTGCACAACCTGACCAAGCGCTATGGCGAGACCCTGGCGGTGGACGATGTCACATTTGCCGTGCCGACCGGCGCGACCGTCGGGCTGCTGGGTGGCAACGGCGCTGGCAAGACCACCACGATCGGCATGCTGCTGGGCCTGCTGATCCCCACCGCCGGTTCGATCGAGGTGCTGGGCCACGACATGGCGCGCGACCGGTTTGCGGCGCTGGCGAGGATGAATTTCTCCTCGCCCTACGTGTCACTGCCGCAGCGGCTTTCGGTTGCAGAGAACCTGCGGGTCTATGGCCACCTGTACGACGTCGCCCGCCTGGAGCAACGCATCGCCGAACTGTCGGTGGAGCTTGACCTGGGTGACCTGCTCGACCGCCCGGCGGGCAAGCTGTCGGCGGGCCAGAAGACCCGGGTGGCTTTGGCCAAGGCGCTGATCAACCGGCCGGAGCTTTTGCTGCTCGACGAGCCCACCGCCAGCCTGGATCCCGATACCGGCGACTGGGTCCGCACATGGCTGGAGCGCTATCGCGACGAGAGCGGCTGCACCATCCTGCTCGCCTCGCACAACATGGCCGAGGTGGAGCGGCTCTGTTCCCACGTGCTTATGCTGAAGCAGGGTCGCATCGTGGATCAAGGCAGTCCGCAGGCCTTGCTGGATCGCTATCGCCGCGAGGACATGGAGGAGGTTTTCCTGGACATCGCCCGCGACCGCCGCCGTGCAGTGGCGCCGGCATGACTCACGCCTCCGCCCGTCGCATCTGGGGCCTGATGTATCGGCATCTCGCGCTGTATCGCCGCTCCTGGCCTCGTCTGCTGGAACTCGCCTACTGGCCGGTACTGCAGATGTGCATCTGGGGCTTCACCGCGAGCTTTCTCGCATCCCGCATGGGCAGCCCCGCCGCGCTCGCCGGTGCGACATTGCTGGGCGGCGTGCTGCTATGGGAGGTGGCGCTGCGCAGCCAGATGGGCGTGGCGATCAGCTTCATGGAGGAAATGTGGTCGCGCAACCTGGGCCACGTGTTCGTCAGTCCGGTGCGTCCCCGGGAGTTGGTAGGAGCGCTGATCCTGATATCGGTGATCCGCATGGCGGCCGGCGTGCTGCCGGCAATACTCGTCGCCTGGCTGCTGTACGCCTACAACCTGTTCGCGATGGGTCCGATCGTGGTGCTGTTCTTCATCAATCTGATGATCATGGGCTGGGCGGTGGCGCTGGGTGTCGTGTCGCTGATCCTGCGCCATGGCGCAGGAGCGGAGGCGCTGGCCTGGTCGGTACTGTTCGGCCTGACGCCGTTCTCGGCGGTGTTCTATCCGGTGGCCGTGCTGCCCCATGCGTTGCAGCCGATCGCCCTGGCGCTGCCCTCGGCGCATGTGTTCGAGGGCATGCGCGGCATCCTGCTCAATGGCGTGGTGCGTTGGGACCACCTGGTCGCCGCCTTCGCCCTGAATGCGGTTTGGGGGGCCGGAGCGGCACTGTTATTCGCCCGCCAGTTCCGCCAGGCGCGGCTGCGCGGGGCGCTGCTGAGCATCGGCGAATGACCTGCGGGTATCTCCCCCTCCCCTCGCGGGAGGGGGTTGGGGGGAGGGGGCGACGCCCACCCCAGGCCCTCTCCCCCAGACCCCTCCCGCAAGGGGAGCGGGAGCAAGCAGCAGCATGACCGAGACGCGCTTCTGGCTGATCCGCCACGCCATCGTCGATGAGAACGCCCGCGCCATGCTGTACGGCATCATGGATGTGCCCCTGTGCGAGACCAGTCTGCTGGAGCAGGCGCCGATGTATCAGGCGCTGGCCGCGCGTCTGCCGCGTCCCGCTGCCTGGAAGGTCACGCCTCTGTCCCGCACCCGCCGCACGGCCGAGGCGATCTTCGCCGCCGGCTATCCGCGCACCGAGCCGGAGGTCGAGCCCGAGCTCATCGAACAGAGCCTGGGTGAGTGGCAGGGCCTGCCGCATGCCGAACTGCCCGCGCGGCTCACACTCCCCAAGCACGCCTTCTGGCCGCTCGGCGGACATGAGCGGCCGCCGGGCGGCGAGACCCTGGTGGAAGTGATCGAGCGGGTCGGCGCCGCCCTCGAACGATTGGCCGTGCAGCATCAGCACTCGGATGTGGTCATCGTCAGCCACGGCGGTGCGATCCGCGCGGCGGTGGCGCATTGTTTGCGCATCGGCCCCGACAGCGCGCTGCACCTCTCGGTGCAGAACCTGTCGCTGACCCGCCTGGAGCGCAGCCTTGAGGGGTGGCGGGTCGTCTGCGTCAATGAGCTACCGGGATATTGAGCACAAGCCCGCCGCGAATCCGCGCAAAGGGAGTATGCAGGCCGCGAATTGAGGAGGCGATGATGATCCGGATTCTGCTGTTTGCAGTCATGCTGGCTGTGCTGCCATGGCTGGCGCCACGTCCCGCGCACGCCCAAGGCGACGAACAGACTCTGGTGGACCGCGCGACACTCGCCGTCCAGGAGATGGCGAATCAGACACTGTCGACGGACCCGCGCCGGGCCCTTTCCAGGGCGCGTGCCGTGCTGATATGCCCGCGCGTGTTCAAGGCCGGCTTTATCCTTGGTGGTGAAGGCGGTGCCTGCGTGCTGCTCGCGCGCGCCGGCAACGGGACCTGGTCCTACCCCGCGTTTTACGGCATGGGCAGCGGCAGCATCGGCTTCCAGATCGGCATCCAGGACGCCCAGTTCGTCATGATGATCATGACCGAGAAGGGGCTGAATGCGGTCCTGAACAGCCAGTTCAAGTTCGGCGCGGATGCCTCGCTTGCCATCGCCACGATAGGCGCCGGAATCCAAGGCTCCACCACGAGTGCGCTGGGCGCCGACATCGTCGCGTTCTCGCAGACACGCGGCCTGTATGGCGGCGTTTCCCTGGAAGGCAGCCTGATGGGCCAGCGTACCAGTTGGAACGCTGCGTATTACGGCCACGAGATGGGCTCGCGGCAGATCGTCATGGATATGCAGGGCTCCAATCCCGGCGCTGATCCCTTGCGCGATGTGCTGACCCGCTACGGCAGCGGTGAGCTGAAACAGGCCGCGGTACCGGCGCAGGCGGATTACCAGCCACCTCCGCCGGTGGCCAACGAACCGACGCAGTTGCAGCCGCGCGGGCAAGTGCAGCAGCAGACTCTGCCACCGCCTAAGTAGGATCCAGTGGTTGCAACGTCTGACGCGCCACTAACCGCGCGTTGATTTTCGTATTGCAATTTCCTCAAGCGCTGTGATGTAAACGGGAAAATAACGGCCGAGGGCAGCCCTTGCGGGATGGCCGGAAGAAGCAAATGCGCATGAGCGGAGGCGCAAATGGCGGATTCCAGCATCCTGGGCACTGAAGATGTGCTGTGCCAGGAACTCGACGAGATCGAACGGCGCCGGGAACGGCGGCCAGGTCCGCACGCCGAACGCGTGCATGACGATCTGGAAACGCACGATCAGCGCGCGCAACGGCTGAACCTTAGCGCGCTCTGCTTGTCCGGCGGCGGCATCCGCAGTGCTGCATTCTGCCTCGGCGTGCTGCAAGGCTTGGCCGAAAAGCACATGCTGCGCCAGTTCGATTTTGTCTCGACCGTCTCTGGCGGCGGCTTCATCGGTGGCTGGCTTCAGGTTCTGATCCGCGAGTCGGGCGGCGTGAGCGGCACGGAGGAGGCAATAGGCAACCCGCAGCCGGAAGCGCTGCGGCGATTGCGGGCCTTCACCAACTATCTGACGCCGCAGACAGGGCCGCTTTCCATCGATACCTGGGCCGGAATCGTGCTGTATCTCCGCAACTTACTGATCAACTGGGCGGTCTTCGCGCCGCTGTTCCTGCTGATCGCGCTGATCCCAATCGGCTATCGAACCGCGATCTGGGTATGCAGTGACTTCCAGTGGGTGAACCTCGCCCTGCTTGCCTGCGCCGGTCTGGCGCTATTGTTTGGCGTCGTTCGCGCATGCAGCCTGCTGCCCAGCCACCGCGAGCAGCGTTTGTCCGACGATCCCACGCCATCCTATGCATCTGTCGGCAGCATTCGTTGGGGCATCGTCTATCCTGCGCTCGGGTGGACGCTGCTCATCCCGTGGCTGCTGGACTTCGCCGATGGCCCGCTGGCTGAGGGCGTCCCGGACAGGCCTTGGCTGGCTCATCATACGTTCTGGCTGGTCCCGATCATCTATTTGGTGCTCATGACCTTGGGCTTTCGCCTGGCATGGTCGTTGCAGTCGCACCGCGTCGATCCCGGTTTCCTGCTGTTCAAGGCGAACTTCCGTCGTTGGATTCTGGCCAGCATCGGCGCCGCGCTGCTGACCTGGTTCCTGCTGAAGATCGCCGCCTCGATCCTGCCGCTCGAACTGCCGTCCGGACAGGGAGGAGCTTCGTTTCTTGTCGACACCGCCACCGCGCTGACTGTCTTCGCGCCGCTCGCGCTGGCGGTGGTGCATGTGCTGCAGACCTCACTTTACGTCGCACTGCGGCGGGAAACGGAGTTGGCCGATCTTGACCGAGAGTGGCTCGGTCGCGTCAACGCAATGATCCTGCGTCTCGCCGTCGGCTGGACCCTTTTCGCGCTCGCGTGCCTGATCCTTCCAGTGACCATCAATCTCGTCCGGCCAGGCGACGCCCCAGCCCAATGGAGCGGCGGCAGCATCACGCTCACCGCCGCCATCACCATCCTCGGCGGGGGGACTGCCGCCTGGCTTGGCAAGATCTGGCCATCGATCGAGCACCTCGCCGAAAAGCCCGCGGTCTGGGACCGCGTGCGAGCCTGTCTGCCGGTGGCACTTGGCCTGTTGTTCGGCGCCTGCCTGCTCGTCGTCTTCGGCGGAGTACTGAATTTCGTGCTGGCGCAACTACAGCTCACCATCGCCAGCCTGCAGGATGTCGCGGTGCCCAACCAGCCGAAGTTGCTGCAGCTCATTCTGCAACAGCCAAAGTGGCTGCCGCTGATTTTGCAACTGCTCGTCGGGGCGACGCTGTTCATCGGCGTGATGACGTTCCAGCATGTCAACGTCAACCGGTTCTCGATGCACGCCGTCTACCGCAACCGGCTGACCCGCGCATTCCTCGGATCGGCGCGCAACAAGCGCGAGCAGGATCCGTTCACCGGATTCGATCCGCGGGACAACACGCCGCTGTCGGAATTGCTGAAGTATGGCACCAGCCTGTTCCCGGTGATCAACATGACGTTGAACATCACGGCGGGGAACAACACGGCCTGGGCCGAGCGCAAGGCCGCGTCCTTCACCGCCACGCCGCTTGCCTGCGGCTCCGCCGAACTGCGTCACCCCGGTCAGAGCCCCGGCGCGATCGATCCGTGTGGTGCCTACGTGCCGACAAGTCGCTTTGCCGGCTTGGAAACTCTTAAGGAGCATCCCAAGAAGGCGACTGAATCAGGCCCTGGTCTCGGCAGCGCGTTGACCGTGTCGGGCGCCGCTGTCAGCCCAACCTGGGGCTATCATTCGTCGCGCATCACCGCCTTCCTGATGACCCTGTTCAATGTGCGGCTGGGCATTTGGCTGCCCAACCCATCGACCGCCACGGCGGACGAACTCCGCCTGGCGCGGCCGCGCAACTCGCTCATGGCGCTGATCGACGAGATGCTGGGCGAGACCACCGACGACAGCCAGGCCATCTATCTTTCCGATGGTGGCCACTTCGAGAACCTTGGTCTGTATGAGATGTTTCGCCGCCGGTGCAGCTCGATACTGGTGATAGACGCCGGCGCAGACGAAACCTGTTCCTTGTTCGACCTGGGCAATGCAATCCGCAAGTCGGAGATCGACCTCGGTACCCGCGTGGTGATGCGAGATCCAATGCATCTCTATGCCCGCGCCCGGCTCGACGCCGACCTCGAGACCGTCGCGCTCGGCTGTGCGACTGGCGATATCTTCTACAGCAACGGCCACATCGGGCGACTGCTGTATGTGAAGCCGAGTTTCTTGTCGCAGATACCCGCCGACGTACGATCCTACGGCGCCGAACACAAGGCCTTTCCGCACGAAACAACGCTCGACCAGTGGTTCAGCGAGAGCCAGTTCGAGAGCTACCGCAAACTGGGTCGTTACCAGAGCAATGTGCTCGTGAAAGGAGTGGCAGATGGCGATCTGTCCGGGATGTTTGGTGCGCATCAACCGCCTGCCAACGACGGAGAGCCGGCCGAGTCGGTGATTGCTGTGCAGATCGCACCGGCCGAGGTCGACGCGGAACGCATTGCCGCGGAGTAGCTGGCTTACGCGGTGTCTGGCGCTTATCTGCCTGGCTCTGGGCGGTTGCCAACAAGGCTCCGGGTGCGATCTCGTCAAGGTCACCCAGGTGCCGCTCGAACCGAAGGGCCGGTTGTTCACGGTCCCGGTCTCCGTCAACGGCCGGATGACCAGCATGGTGCTGGACACCGGCGCAAAGGTGAACCTGCTCACAGATGCGGCCGCCGAACGTCTGGGTGTCGTCCGCGATGGGCGAACAGCGACAATAGTGACCGGAATGGCTGGCGGATCGTTGCGTGCTGATGGCCGGCTCGACAGCATGTCATTGGGCGGTGTGCCACTTTCGGTGGACCGCATATCGGTGAATTCCTATCCCGGCTTTGACGGTGTGCTCGGCCTGGCCAGCCTGAAAGATTTCGATCTTGACATCGACGCGCCGAACCGTGCGCTCACGCTGTATCGCGTTCGCACGTGCGAACGCGCGGACCCGCCGTGGAGTGAGCCGGCTATCTCGATCGCGGGTGCATCCACCAGAATGGGCTGGCTGGCGATACCCTTCCAGATCGACAGTGTTGCAGGTACCGCTGTGGTTGACACCGGCGCATCCTTCACAATGATCACCCCTGGGTTGTCCGGGCGGCTTGGCCTGACCGAGCAGGCGCTGGCGAATGATCGCATCCTGAAACTCCACGTCATCGCCGGTGAAGATGCGCAGGCGCGAGTCCACCGGTTTCAGACCATGCAGATCGGTCCGCTGACGCTGCACGATGTGTCCGTTGTCGTGCTTGCCAAGAAGCTGCCCGCGCTAGGCGGCGGACAGTCTTTCAGCGAGGCACTGATCGGGCAAAATATTCTGAGCAACCGGCGCATCTGGTTCTCGTTCGCGACCGACCGTCTGTTCATCACACGCACTGCCGATGATCCGCCGGCGCGGGAACCGGGGACCCCTGGCAACTGACGCCTCCACCCAGTAGTCTCCGCTCCCATGGCTGGGACCCCGCCGTTCTGGAAGACCAAGACGCTGGAGCAGATGTCTCGCGAAGAGTGGGAATCGTTGTGCGACGGTTGCGGCCGCTGCTGCCTGCACAAACTGCGCGATGACGACACCGGCGCGTTGTCGTTTACCAACATCGCGTGCCGACTGCTGGACCTGCACAGCTGCCAGTGCAGCGACTACGCGCACCGCCGCCGCCGTGTGCCGGATTGCGTCGCGCTGACGCCGGCCGAAGTACGCGCGATCGACTGGCTGCCACCCTCGTGTGCCTACCGACGCCTGGCCGAGGGCAAGGACCTCGCGTGGTGGCATCCGCTGGTGTCCGGCGATCCCAACACGGTGCACGAGGCCGGCATCTCGGTACGTGGCCGTGCCGTCGACGAGCGCAAGGCCGGACCGTTCGACCACCACATGGTCGATTGGCCCGGTCGCATGCCGCGCGCCAAACGTCAGTCACAGGAGTAAGCACGATGATGAAGGATGCCTTGTTCGCCGGCGTGAATGCTGCCGTGCTGACGCCTATGCGCGCCGATCTGTCGGTCGATCTCGATCGCATGGCCTCGCACAGTCGCTGGCTATTGGCGAACGGCTGCGACAACCTTGGCGTCCTTGGCACCACCGGCGAAGCCAACAGCATTGGTATCAGCGAGCGCCTCGACATCCTGCCGGGCTTGGTGACGCGGGGCATTCCGGCGACGAAGATGATGCCGGGCACCGGCGTGACGGCGCTTACCGACACCGTGCTGCTGACCAGGCAGGCGATGGAGGCCGGCTGCCGCGGCGCACTGCTGCTGCCGCCGTTCTATTACAAGAACCCGACCGATGACGGGCTGTTCGCGTATTTCTCCGAGGTCATCAACCGCGTTGGTGGCGGCATCAAATACTATCTCTACAATTTCCCGCAGCAGTCGGCGGTGCCGTTCAGCGTCGACTTGATCGGGCGACTTTTGAAGGCATTTCCTGGCACGCTGAAGGGCGTGAAGGACAGCAGTGGCAACTACGAAAATGGCCGCGCCTACGTCGAGAACTTCGCACGCGACGGCTTCGAGGTGTACGCCGGCGACGACACATTGCTGCGTCCGTTGCTGCAGGTCGGGAGCGCCGGCTGCATCACCGCGGCGGCGAACGTGAATTCGCCGATCGCGGCACAGGTATATGCCAACTGGAACAACGACGTCGGCACAAGCATGCATGAAACGCTGAGTGCCACGCGCAAGGCGATCGTCGCCGCCCCCGCAGCTATACCCGCGCTGAAGGCGCTGATGGCACGCCATACCGGCGATGCTGCATGGCAATATATGCGCCCGCCGCATTTGAAGCTGACCGGCGAGCAGCAGGCAAAACTGTTCGCCGCGTTCGACGCGAGCGGCGTGCAACTGGCGCGGGCTGCATAGCGCGCACCCCAGCCGGTCAACCAAACTGGTTGACGAATCGGTTACATCTGCCCTTTGTGGGCAGAATGGAATGGCCGCGATCTGAAACGCTGACTCTTCCAAGCGGTCCGACTCGCGTCGAATGGCGACGCAATCGTCGTGCGCGACGCGTCAGTCTGCGCATCGATCCGTGCGGCGGTGGCGTCGTTGTCACGCTGCCGATACGCGCCGGTCGCGGTGCCGGTGTCGCGCTGTTGATGAATCATGCGGAGTGGGTGGCGAGCCGTTTGGCCGCACTGCCTGACGCATTGCCCTTCGTCGATGGCACATTGGTGCCCATCGGCGATGTGCCGCATCGGATTCGTCATGTGCCCCAGTTACGCGGTGGCGCGTGGTTGCAGGACGGCGAATTGCATGTCAGCGGTGCGCCGGAGTTCCTGCGGCGTCGCGTTTTGGATTTTCTGCGCACTGAGGCGCTGCGGCGGTTATCGGCTTTGGTGGTTGACAAGACAGCGACGCTTGGTGTGACGGCCCGGCGTATTTCGGTCAAGGACACGCGTAGCCGTTGGGGCAGTTGCGCCAGCGATGGGTCGCTGGCGTTCAGTTGGCGCCTGGTCATGACGCCGGAATTCGTGCAGGACTACGTGGCGGCGCACGAGGTCGCGCACCTGAAGCACCTGAACCACGGCAAGCGCTTCTGGCGCCTGGTCGATCGCCTGACGCCGCACGCTGCGACCGCGATCCCGTGGCTGCAGGCCGAAGGGTTCCGCCTGCTGCGGGTGGGTTAACGTCCTGCCTCAACGAGCAGTTGGGCATCCCAGCCACCGCCCAATGCCGCGATGAGCGCGACACTTGCGACCAGCCGACTCTGTTGCACCGCCAGTTGCGACTGTTGATTGGTCAGCAACGTGGTCTGCTCGGTAACGACGCTTGTATAGGCGACGGTGCCTGAGCGGTACTGATTGAGGGTCACGTCGACTGCACGTTGTGAGGCGTTCACGGCAATTGCCTCGGCGCGTGACTGCTGCTCCAGGATGCGCAGCGATGACAACTCGTCCTCCACCTGCTGCAACGCCGTCAGCACGACCTGCCGATAGGTGGCGACGCTCTGGTCGTAGGTGGCACGCGCTGCCGCGACCGCGGCCGAACGCGCACCGCCCTCGAATATTGGTTCGCTCGCCGCGCCGCCCAGCGACCAGACCCGATTGGCCGTGGTGAACAGTTGCGACAGAGGACTGCCAATGAAACCGCCCAGCGCCGACAGCGAGATGTCGGGATAGAACGCCGCCACCTGCACGCCGATCAGCGCGTTCTCCTGCTGCATCTGGCGCTCGGCCGCTGCGATGTCGGGGCGACGCTGCAGCAGCGTGGATGGCAGACCAGGCGGCATTACCGGCACGTCCGAGGTGAGCAATGCTGGCGCGATCGTAAGTTCGGCGGGCGCACGTCCGGTCAGCACAGCGATTGCATGCTCGAAGAGGGCTCGCTGCACGCCGACCCCGACGAGCTGCGCGCGTGCGCCTTCCAATTGCGCCTGTGCGGTCACCACATCGGCCGATGAGACGGTGCCGGCAGCGTGCTGGTTCTGCACGATCTGGAGCGATCGTTCAAACGCCGCTACGGTCTGTTGCAGTAGATCGGTCAGCGAGTCCTCAGCACGCAGATCGAAGTAATCGGTCGCCAGTGTAGCCTGCGCCGACAGCCTGGCATTGGCGAGATCGGCGGCGCTGACCTGCTCGGCAGCTTTCTGGCTTTCTATCTGCCGACGGATGCGTCCCCAGACGTCGAGGTCCCAACTGATCGAACCTTCCACGGTGTATTGCGTGTGCGAGGTGCCTCCTCCCTTCAACAAGGAGCTGCTGGATGAGCTACTGGAGCTGCCGCCGCCAAATCCGGAGCCATGCGTCACGGCCCCGTTGAGCGTGGCAACCGGGAACAGACTCGCCTGCGCCTCCTGCACCAGCGCCTGTGCATTGCGGTACTCGGCCTCGAACTGCTTTATCGTCTGATTGGAGACATCGACCTGGCGTTCCAGGTGATCGAGTTCCGGATCATTATAGACTGACCACCAAGCGCCACGGTCCGCCGCGTCCTGCGGCTGCGCCGTAGTCCAACCCTGCAATTCCTTGTAGGCGACAGGCACGGGTGCCTCGGGTCGATCATAGTCCGGCCCGACCATGCAGGCGGTCAGCGACACCGCAAGAAACAGCGACAGGATTGCACGGAGCGACCTGTCCTCCCCCTCTCCTTGCGGGAGGGGGTGGGGGGAGGGGGCCGGGGACCACGCACCGCCCCCTCCCCCCAACCCCCTCCCGCAAGGAGAGGGGGAGCGCGTGCGCGAGAACCTCAGCTTCATTCCGCGGCTTCCGGCGTGCCAGCAATGCCTGGGAACGCCTGCCGCCAGCGGCGTCGCATCGCGAGACGGAACCGATCGAGGTATAGGTACAGCACCGGCGTCGTGTACAGCGTCAGCGCCTGGCTCAGCATCAGTCCACCCACGATGGCGATACCCAGAGGGCGCCTTATCTCACCGCCGTTGCCGAAACTGAAAGCCAGCGGCATCGCGCCCAGCATCGCGGCACACGTGGTCATCATGATCGGCCGGAAACGCAGCAGCGAAGCCTCGAAAATGGCATCGCGCGGCGTCAGGTTGCGCTCGCGTTCAGCCTCCAGCGCAAAATCGATCATCAGGATGGCGTTCTTCTTCACGATGCCGATCAGCAGGATCACCCCGATTAGCGCGATGATGCTGAACTCCGTGTCGAACAACAGCAGCGCGAGCACCGCACCGACACCGGCAGACGGCAATGTGGACAGGATCGTGATGGGATGGATCGTGCTCTCGTACAGGATGCCAAGCACGATGTAGACAGCAACAAGTGCGGCGGCAATCAGCAGCGGCTCGCTGGAGAGCGAGTCCTGGAAGGTGCGCGCGGTGCCCTGGAAGCTGCCGTGAATGCTCGCCGGCATGCGGATCTGTCGCATGGCCTGCTCGATCGCCTGCGTCGCATCGCTCAGCGACCTGCCCGGTGCCAGATTGAACGAAATCGTCGTCGCGACGAACTGCTCCTGGTGGTTCACCGCAAGCGGCGTGTTGCCTGGCCCGTAGTGAGTGAATGCGGCGAGCGGCACCATCGTCTCCTTGCTGGTGCTCACCGCGGCACCCGACGATGCGCTGCCCTTGCCGGTGTTGGCCAGCGCATTGGTCGATGCGTTGCGTGACGAACTGCTTGCGATAGCGGCGGCAGCCGCTGCGGCGGTTGTCGGGGTCGTGGTTGTGGTCGCGGCGACAGTTCCCACCACGGCGTTTGTCGTCTCGGTACCGCTGGCATTGCCGCCCGCGGTACTGACGTAAATGTCCGTCAGCGTCTCGGGGCTTTGCCAGTATCGTGGCGCCACCTCCATCACCACATGATACTGGTTGAGCGCGCTGTAGATGGTGGAGACCTGCCGCTGACCGAACGCGTCGTATAAAGTGTTGTCGATCTGCGCTGCGTTCACGCCCAAACGGCTCGCGGTCGAACGGTCGATGACCAGATCGGTCTCCAGACCCTTCTGCTGCTGGTCAGTGTTGACGTCGCGCAGCACGGGATTGTTCTGTAGCGCGTCCAGCAGCTTTGGCGCCCACTCGTACAGCAGCGATGCGCTGTCACCCTGCAGCGTGTACTGATAGGCCGCATTGCTCTGGCGCCCTCCGACGCGAATGTCCTGCACCGGCTGAATGAACAGCCGCGCACCCGGCACCGCTGACAGCGAGCGGCGCATTCGACCCATCACCGCATTGATATTGCCACGCTGCGCGATTGGCTTGAGGGCGATGAACACGCTACCGGTGTTGGACTGACCGCCGGCACCACCGCTGCCTTGTCCGGTGAAGCCGACCACGCTCGCAACCGCAGGATCGCTGCGCACGATCGCCACCATCTGGTCGAGTTTCTGCTGCATCGCCTGGAACGACGTGCTCTGGTCGGCCTGCATGCTGCCGATCAGCCGGCCGGTGTCCTGCAGCGGGAAGAAGCCCTTGGGGATGATGACGAACAGCCACACGTTCAGGCCGACCGTGATCGCCAGAACCAGCATGACCAGCAGGCCGTGGCGCAGTGACCAGCCGAGCGTGCGCCCATAGAGGCCCAGCGCGTGGTCGAACAGTGTGCGTCGCTTCAACTCGCGTTTTGGCATCGGCCGTAGGAACAGCGCGCACATCATCGGCGTCGTGGTGAGAGAGATTGCCAGCGACACGATGATCGCGAGCGATAAGGTCAGCGCGAACTCGCGGAACAGCCGACCGACGATGCCGCCCATCAGCAGGATCGGAATGAACACGGCGATCAGCGACAGGCTGATGGAGATCACCGTGAAGCCGACCTCCCGCGCGCCCAGCAGCGCTGCCTGCACGCGCGGTACGCCGGCTTCCAGATGCCGTGAGATGTTCTCCAGCACCACGATCGCATCGTCCACTACGAAGCCGGTTGCGACCGTCAACGCCATCAGCGACAGATTATCCAGGCTGAAGCCCAGCAGGTACATCGTGCCGAATGTGCCGATGATCGACACCGGCACAGCGACTGACGGGATCAGCGTCGCACGCACATTGCGCAGGAACAGGAACACCACCAGGGTCACCAGGATCACCGCGATGATCAGCGTGGCCTCGGTGTCCTGCAACGACGCACGGATCGTGGTGCTGCGGTCATTCGCAATGCTCACATTGATGTCGCTCGGCATCGCCGCCTCAAGCTGCGGCAGTGCCGCCTTCACCGCGTCGACAGCGTCGATGATGTTGGCGCCCGGTTGTCGGAACAGGATCACCAGCACCGCCGGCTGACCGTTCGCCACACCCTCGTTGCGCAGGTTCTCCACCGAATCCTGCACGTCGGCCATATCCGACAGCCGCACCGGCGCGCCGTTGCGGTAGGCGATGATCAGCGGCAGGTAGTCGGCGGCCTTGCTCGCCTGATCGTTGGTGTAGATCTGATAGTGCTGCGCGCCGTTATCGATCGAACCTTTCGGACTGTTGGCATTGGCCGAGGCCAACGCGGCACGTACGTCCTCCAGTCCGATGCCGTACTTGAACAGTGCTTGCGGATTGAGCTCCACGCGCACCGCCGGCAGCGCCGAACCGCCGATGATCACCTGGCCGATGCCGTCGATCTGCGACAGCCGCTGCTCCAGCACGTTGCTGGCGGCATCGTACATCTGCCCGCGCGTGAGCGTCTTAGAGGTGAGCGCGAGGATCAGGATTGGCGCATCAGCCGGATTGACCTTGCGGTAGGTCGGATTGCTGCGCAGCGAGGTCGGCAGATCGGCGCGCGCCGCATTGATCGCCGCCTGCACATCACGCGCCGCGCCATCGATGTCGCGGTCCAGGCCGAACTGCAGGATGATGCGTGCCTGACCGACCGAACTTGTCGAGGTCATCTCGGTCACATCGGCGATCTGACCAAGGTGCCGTTCCAGTGGGCTCGCGACGCTGGTCGCCACGGTATCCGGGCTGGCGCCCGGCAATTGCGCCTGCACCGAGATGGTGGGGAAATCCACCTGCGGCAGCGGCGCGACCGGCAGCTTGCTGAAGGCGAACAGGCCGGCCAGAGCAATGCCGATGGTCAGCAGGGTGGTCGCCACCGGACGACCGATGAACGGTGCCGAGAGGTTCATGTCGCTGCCGGCGGCGGGTTTCCATCGGCCAGCCGCTCCGGTCCGCGTCGGGTCATGCGCACGGCGAGGCGGTCGAACAGCAGATAGATCACCGGCGTCGTGAACAGCGTCAGCACCTGGCTGACGATGAGGCCACCGACGATGGCGACGCCGAGCGGCCGGCGCAATTCCGATCCGGTGCCGTGGCCCAGCATCAGCGGCAGCGCGGCGAGCAGCGCGGCCATCGTGGTCATCAGGATCGGCCGGAAGCGCAGCAGCGCGGCTTGATGGATTGCCTCGCGCGGCGGCTTGCCTTCCTCGCGCTCTGCCTCCAGCGCGAAGTCGATCATCATGATCGCGTTCTTTTTGACAATGCCGATCAGCAGGATGATGCCGATGATCGAGATCACATCGATGTCGTCGCCAGCAATCAGCAGTGCCACCAGCGCGCCGGCGCCGGCCGAGGGCAGCGTTGAGAGTATTGTTATCGGGTGGATGAAGCTTTCGTACAGCACGCCCAGCACGATGTAGACGGTGGCGATCGCCGCCAGCACCAGCAGCAGTTCGTTGGACAGCGAATTCTCCAGCGCGGCTGCGGCCCCCTGGAACGCCGTGATGAAGCTGTCCGGCAAGCCGATGTCCTTCTCCGCCTGTCGGATATCCGCGACCGCCGCACCGAGTGACGCACCCGGCGCGGTGTCGAAGGAGATTGTCGTGGCGGGGAACTGGCCGAGATGGCTGATCGCCAATGGTCCGGACTGCTGCTCGACATGCACGATGGCCGACAGGGGTACCTGGCCGTTCGCAGCGACCGACGAAGGAAGGCGAATGGAATTGAGGCTGGCGAGCGACTGCTGGAGGTCCGGCGTCGCCTCCATGATGACGCGATACTGGTTTGACTGCGTGTAGATGGTGGAGATGATGCGCTGACCGAACAGGTCGTACAGCGCGTTGTCCACCGTCGCCGGTGTAATGCCGAAACGAGCCGCGGTGGATCGGTCAATTACCAAATTCACCGTCAGCCCCTGTTGCGAGAGATCGCTGGCGACGTTGGCAAGATCGGGCGACTGCTCCAATCGCTGCACCAGCTTCGGCACCCAGGTCTGGAACGCGGCGGCGTTGGGGTTCTCCAGCACGAACTGATACTGCGTGCGGCTGATCGAGGAATCCACCGTCAGGTCCTGCACCGGCTGGAGATACAGCGTGACGCCGGCGATGTGTGAGGTCTCCTGGCGGATGCGGCGCGCGATCCCGGTGGCATCCAGCGTGCGTTGGTCCTTCGGCTTCAGGTTGATCAGGAACCGGCCAGAGTTCAGCGTCAGGTTCTGCCCATCCACGCCGATGAACGAACTCAGGCTGACCACGTCCGGATCCTTCAGGATCGCATCGGCAAGCTCCTGCTGGTGCTGCGCCATCGCATCGAACGACGAACTCTGTGCGGCGACCGAGATGCCCTGGATCGCACCGGTGTCCTGCACTGGAAAGAAGCCCTTTGGCACAATGACGTACAGCCATATCGTCACGCACAGCGTGGCGAAGGCGATCAGCAGCGTCAGCGGCTGGTGGTCCAGCACGACGTTGAGCGATCGGTCATAACGCGCAACCACCCAATTGAACGCGCGTTCGGCCTGCATATCAAACCGCGAGCGCTGCGAAACCGGCCGGTGGCGCACCAGCCGCGCGCACATCATGGGCACCAGCGTCAGCGCCACGATGCCAGAGATCACGATGGTGACCGACAGCGTGATGGCGAATTCGTGGAACAGCCGCCCGACGACATCGCCCATGAACAGCAGCGGGATGAGCACAGCGATGAGCGACACGGTCAGCGAAATGATGGTGAAGCCGATCTGCTGGGCGCCTTTCAGCGCGGCCTGTAGTGGAGGCTCGCCCATCTCAACGTAGCGGGAGATGTTCTCGATCATCACGATCGCATCGTCCACCACGAAGCCGGTGGAGATCGTCAGCGCCATCAGCGACAGATTGTCCAGGCTGAAGCCGAGCAAGTACATCACCGCCAATGTCCCCACGATGGACAACGGCACGGACAGGCTGGGGATCACGGTGGCCGGCAGGTTGCGCAGGAACAGGAAGATCACCAGCACAACCAGCCCGACCGCCAGCGCCAGCTCGAACTCCACATCGGAGACCGAGGCGCGGATGGTCGTGGTGCGATCCGTCAACACCGCGACCTCGATCGCCGACGGTAATGTCGCCTGCAGGTCCGGCAGCAGCTTCTTGATGTTGTCGACCACCTGGATGACGTTCGCGCCTGGCTGGCGCTGGATGTTCAGGATCACCGCGGGCGTGCGGTTCCCCCAGGCGGCGAGCTTGGTGTTCTCCGCACCCTGCACCACGGTCGCGACGTCGGTCAGCCGAACCGGCGCGCCGTTGCGATAGGCGATCACCAGCGTGCCGTAGTCGGCGGCGCTGGTGATCTGGTCGTTGGCGTTGATCGTGCTGGCCTGGCGCGGACCGTCGAAGTTGCCCTTCGGCGTATTGACGTTGGCGTTGCCCAGCGTGGTGCGCAGGTCATCGATATTCAGCCCATAGGCCGCGAGCGCGCGTGGATTGACCTGAATGCGCACCGCCGGACGCTGCCCGCCGCCAATGCTGACCAACCCGACGCCAGGCTGCTGCGAGATCTTCTGCGCCAGTCGTGTGTCGCCGTAGTCCTCCACCTGCGGCAGCGGCAGCGTCTTCGAGGTCAGCGCCAGCGTCAGGATCGGCGCATCCGCGGGATTGACCTTGGCGTAGATCGGCGGCGCGGGCAGGTCCGATGGCAGCAGATTGCCGGCTGCGTTGATCGCGGCCTGCACTTCTTGCTCGGCGATGTCCAGACTGAGGTCCAGGCTGAACTGCAGCGTGATAACCGACGCCCCAGCCGAACTCACCGACGACATCTGATTGAGGCTCGGCATCTCGCCGAACTGCCGTTCAAGCGGCGCGGTGACCGAGGAGGTCATCACCTCCGGGCTGGCGCCGGGATAGAAGGTCTGCACCTGAATGGTGGGATAATCGACCTCGGGCAGTGCGGAGACCGGCAGGAAGCCGTAGGCGACGATGCCGACAAGCAGGATCGCCAGCATCAACAGCCAGGTGCCGACGGGACGTAGGATGAAGAGACGCGACGGGTTCATGCGATCGCGCGGCGGCGCACTCTGTCAGTCACTGCGCCGACTTGCCGCCGCGGCGGTGCAGCGGGACAGGCGGTCCAGCCGAAGCCTGCTTCGCGGGTGTCGGTATCGTCACCTTCTGGCCGTCGCGCAGTCGATCGGTGCCGTCGGTCACCACGCGGTCGCCCGCCGACAGGCCTGAGATCACCTCGGAATAGGCGCCGTCCGTCGGCCCGATCTTGATCGGACGCACACTCACCGTGCTGTCCTGATTGATGACGTAGACGAATGTCCCAGGCGCGCCTTGCTGCACGGCGGCCACAGGCACACGAACGACGTTGTGCAGTGTATCCACCAGCAGTCGCGCATTGACGAACTGGTTGGGGAACAGCGCGAAATCCTCGTTCGGGAACGTTGCGCGCATGTTCACCGTGCCGGTGGTCGTGTTGATCTGGTTGTCAACGTTGGTCAGCGTGCCGGTCGCAAGCAGCGTTGTGTTTGAGCGGTCGTAGGCCTGCACCGGCAGTTGTGCGCCGCCGACCACTTGCTTCATCACCGCCGGCAGATTGTCCTCGGTCACCGAGAAAATGACCGAGATCGGTTGTTCCTGAGTGATCACCACGATGCCATTTGTGTCGCTGGTCTGCACGTAATTGCCGGCATCGACCTGGCGCAATCCGACCCGGCCAGTGACCGGTGAGATGATGTGGCAATAGGCGATGTTCAGCTTGGCGCTGTCGACCTGTGCCTGGTCAGACTGCACCGATCCCTGGTACTGCCCGACCAGATAAACCTGATCGTCTGCCTGCTGTTTCGCGATGGAGTCCTGGCGCGCCAGCGTTTGGTAGCGCTTCAGGTCGGTCTGCGCCTGGCCGAGCAGCGCCTGGTCGTGTGCGAGCGTCCCTTGGGCTTGTTCGAGCGCGACCTTGTATGGACGATCGTCGATCTGTGCCAGGAAGTCACCCTGCTTCACAGTCTGGCCTTCCTGGAACGCCACGGCGGTGAGCTGGCCATTGATCTGCGTTCGCACCGTCACATTGGCCAGCGGCGTGACGGTGCCGAGTTCATTCAGGATGATGCGGATGTCGCCATTGGCGATCGTTTCGGCACCCACGGGTTGCGGCGCGGTCTCGGTGGCACGACCGGCGCCGGGTCGGCCCGCGATCTGCGGTGCGCGGTACAGAAACCAGTAAGCGCCTCCCAGAGCCGCAACCAGCACGAGGATGAGGCCCAACCATGCGCGTGGTCGCGATCGCCTCACAACGGGCGGGGCGGGCCCACGGGACAGCGGAGCATGCCGGATTTCCGTCTGCGGGTTATCTACACGTTCATCCATAGGCTTTGCGTGAACCTGATACATTCAGCGGGAGGCACGATCGCTCGGACCGAAAGAGCGTAGACAAAGGTTATGAGTTGCTACGTCCATCCCTCAATAGGCACGCCGGAAAGTGTCACCGATATCATCAATCCGTTACCCTGCCGCAACTCCAGCGCTAATCGCTGCAGCATCAGAGGGGTGCGGCATTGGCGATGGGGCCAAGTCGATTGAAGCGGCGGATTCATTGCAAAGCTACACGATGGCGTAGCACTCTGGAAGGTTCCGTTACAAAAAACCGGCCCCTCGGGTGACGCAGGGCACCCTGCCCTGTATTGTGTCGGCGGAAACCAATCGAGCCCGACACAAAGAGGGACCATGGGAGGAACCACGACTGCCGTCAGACCGACCGCAATGCGTGCAGCGCATGGCGCCTCGTCTGGCACGACGCGTGCCCAGCGTTGGCTGGATCGGCAGTTCGTGCGGTTCGCCGTGCTGCCGACCAGTGCGATGATGCTGCTGATCTTCGGCGTCCCGTTGGTGTTCTCGCTGTATCTCAGCTTCGAGGGCTGGTCGCCGGAGCAGGCCCTGTTCGCCGGCAACTTTGCTGGCACCGCCAACTATGAGGACCTGCTGACCGATCCACAGTTCCTGCAGAGCCTGTGGGTCACCTGCATCTACACCGCGATCACCGTCTCCACAGAGCTTGCCTTTGGCCTGGGCATCGCGCTGCTGTTGAATATCGATCTGCCGTGGATCGGCTTCTTCCGCACCGCGCTCGTGGTGCCGATGATGATCACGCCCATCGTCGCGGCGCTGTGCTGGAAGCTGCTGCTCGATCCCGACCACGGCGTCGTCAACTACTGGATCGGCAGCCATATCGTCTGGCTCGGCCGCCCTGACACCGCGCTCATCTCGGTGATGGTGGTGAACCTGTGGCAGAACGCACCCTATGTCGCGGTGCTGCTGCTCGCGGGACTGCGTTCGCTGCCGAGCGAACCTGTGGAGGCAGCATCGATCGATGGCGCAAGCCGGTGGCAGGTATTCTGGCACGTCACACTGCCGCTCCTGCGACCATATATACTGGTCGCGCTCCTGCTGCGGACGATCTTCGAATTCCGCGCGTTCGACAATATCTACGTGATGACAAGCGGTGGCCCGGCCAACGCGACGATGACGCTGTCGATGTTCACCTATCTCGCATCGTTCGTGCGATTCGATCTGAGCCTTGGCGCTGCCGCTTCGTGGCTGATGCTGCTGATGAGCCTGCTGCTCTGTCTGTTCTTCATCGTGGCGATCCGACGCCGGGAGGCGAACTGATGAGCGCCCTCTCTGGCGTCGGATCACGACGCAGCAAACTGGTGTTCGCCGGCGCGGTCTATCTTGGTCTGATCGTAACAACCGCGGTGTTTCTGTTCCCGCTGCTGTGGGTCATTGGTCTGTCGCTGAAGACGCGGCTGCAGGTATTCGCGACGCCACCGCTGTTCCTCTGGTGGCCGACGTTCGAGAATTACCTCGGCGTGCTCAGCCAGGCAGACTTCATGCAGGCGTTCGTCAACAGCCTGGTGGTGTCGTCAGGTGCGGTGCTGATGTCGCTGTGCATCGGCGTCCCCGCAGCCTACGCCTTCGCGCGCTTTCCGTTTCGCGGCGGGTCGTTCCTGTTCTTCTCGCTGCTGGTCATGCGCATGCTGCCGCCGATCGCCGTGCTCGTGCCGATGTACATCCTGTTCAGCAAGTTCGGCCTGACAACGACCCGGTTCAGCGTGGTCCTCGCCTACACGACGTTCAGCCTGCCTTTGGTGGTGTGGATCATGCGCGGCTTCTTTGAGGACCTGCCGCGCGAACTGGAGGAAAGCGCCTGGGTGGACGGTGCGTCGCGCTACGCCGCGTTCCGTCACGTCGTGCTGCCGTTGATCCGGCCTGGCATGGTGGCGGCGAGCATCCTGTGCCTTCAGCTTGCCTGGAACGACTTCCTTTTCGCGGCAGTGCTGACAAACAATGCAACGCGTACGCTGCCCGTGCTGATGGCGGCCTATTCCGGCGGCGACACCGGCGTTGACTGGGGCGGCATGACAGCCTCCGGCGCGCTGGTAATTCTGCCGGTGCTGATATTCTCGTTCCTCGCGCAACGGCACCTGGTCGCAGGGCTATCGTCTGGCGCGGTCAAGGGTTGAACAACAACATGGGGGAAGACGCATGAGAGCGCTGAAGCGCCGCACTTTGCTGCAGGCATCGGCAGGCCTGCTCGCCGCACCGCAGATCATGGCGCAGAGCAAGCCCGAGAAGCTGGTCTATGTCGGTGACAACGGCCCCTGGCATTACGCCATGGTCGAGGAAGTCGCGCCGGCGTTTGAGAAGGCCACCGGCATCAAGATCGACTTCACCCTGCTGCCGGTCGATCCATGGCGGGCACGGCTGCGGGCCGAACTGGGTTCGGGCAGCAGCGGCATCGACGTCGTGCAGTTCTCGGTCAGCATGACCGGCTGGATGGCGCCGCACATGGAGGACCACGAGCCACTGCTGGCGCAAATCAAGGCGAAGTTCCCCGACTTCGACTGGAACGACTACCTCACCGGCACGAAGAAGGCGGCGAGCTACGAAGGCAAGCTGTGCGGACTGCCGTATCGCATCACCACCGGCATCTTCCATTACCAGAAGGCGCTTCTGGAGCGGGCGGGCTTCGCCAGGCCGCCGGAGAACTGGGAGCAGTTCCTCAAAACCGCGCAGGCGGTGAACAAGCCGCCCGAGCGTTATGCCTATGGCCTGATGGGCATGCAAGGCGCCGGCATGTACTCCTGTCTCGCCTCGTGGCTGTTCTCGAACGGGGGTACCCGCATGGTGGACTTCAAGACCGGCGAGGTGTTCATCAACGACGACAAGGCGGTCGAGGCGCTGCAGTTCTACGGCGATCTCATCACCAAGTACAATCTGGTGCCGCCGGATGCGATGACCTGGCAATTCGAGGAAATTGTCGCCGGCGGCCAGCGCGACCGCTATGCCATGGTGCAGATGTTCGCGCCCTACGGCACGCTGATCAACGATCCGAAGATCTCGACGACCGGCGGCAAATGGGCATGGACCACGGTGCCCGGTCCGCACAACAAAGAGGAAGGCCGCACTTGGATCGACGGCCACACGATCGGGGTGCCGAAATACACCAGGAACAAGGAGTGGGCACTGGAATTCGTGGCAATGTGCTGCAGCCGCGAATGGCAGAAGCGGGCCATGATTTGCGGCAATGCTCCGCCGCTGCGCTCGGTACTGGAGGATCCCGATATGATCGAACGGATCGGCTGGCCGCCCGTCGCCGCGCAGGCGATCGAGACCGGCATCCCGACCCCGGCCAATCCGGTCTGGGACACGTTGGAGGTGCAGATGCGGTCGGCCATTTCCCAGGTCCAGCTCGGACAGAAGACGGCCAAGGTTGCATTGGACGAACTGGCGGTCGGCTGGCAGCGCAGCCTTCGCCGCGCAGGGATCGGCCGGTGATCCGGCGCAGTAGCCATAGCCAACCGCCGGGGTGGCGGGACTTGCCATCTCGCGCCCGCTGCGCGACGGTTAAAGCCAGCAAGGCAGTCCAGAACAATCAGGCGAGGTAGCTGTGAACGACACAGTCGTGACCAACTCGGTAAAGCGCTTCAAGTGGGTGGGAACTCGGCCAATCCGTCCGGATGGCGTGCCCAAGGTGACCGGCCGCGCGATGTACGGCGCGGACTACAAGCTGCCTGGCATGCTGTACGGCAAGGTACTGCGCTCGCCGCATGCGCACGCGCGCATCCGCTCGATCGACACGTCCGCGGCCGCGAAGCTGCCCGGCGTCAAGGCTGTGATCACGGGCAAGGATCTGCCGGACCAGAAATTCGACTACATCGGCCCTGAACGCGTCGCGGTGAATTTCTGGCACGTCACGCGCAACATTCTGGCGCGCGAGAAGGCACTCTATGAAGGCCACGCGGTGGCCGCGGTGGCCGCGATCAGTGCGTCGATCGCCGAAGAGGCGTGCGCGCTGATCAAGATCGACTACGAGGTGCTGCCGCATGTCATCGACGTGGACGAGGCGATGAAGCCTGACGCGCCGCTGGTGTTCGAGGACATGATCACGCGCGGCGTCGAGCCGGCGCCGACGAGGCCCTCCAATATTTCCAAGCGGCTTGGAATTCGCCGTGGGCGACGTCGAGGCCGGGTTCAAGCAGGCCGACGTGGTGATCGAGAAGGAGTTCAAGACCGCTGCGGTACATCAGGCCTATATCGAGCCGCACGCGTGCTTGGCGCGTTGCGACGCCGATGGCCAGACGGAGATATGGTCGTCGAGCCAGGGCCACTTCCAGATGCGTGCGCTGACCGCGCAGATCCTGCAGAAGCCGATTGGCGACATCCGCGTCTATCCGGCCGAGATCGGCGGAGGCTTCGGCGGCAAGACGGTGACCTACCTGGAGCCGGTCGCCACGATGCTGTCGATGAAGTCGGGCAGCCCGGTGCGCCTGATGATGGCGCGTGAGGACGTGTTCCGCGCCACCGGTCCAACCTCGGGCTCGTCGATGTGGGTGAAAATCGGCGTCACCAAGGATGGCAAGATCCTGGCCGGCGACGGCGTGTTCAAGTTCCAGGCCGGCGCGTTCCCAGGCTCGCCGGTGATGAACGGCTGTCTGTGCGCGTTCGCCCCGTACGACATTCCCAACCAGCGTTCGGTCGGCTACGACGTCGTGAGCAACCGCCCGAAGTCGGCGGCGTATCGCGCGCCAGGCTCGCCGATCTCCGCCTTCGCGGTGGAGAGCGTGCTGGATATGTGCGCGCAGAAGATCGGCATGGATCCGCTGGAGCTGCGGCACCGCAACGCCGCGCGCCCAGGCACGGGCACCATCTTCGGGCCGAAGCACGCGCATGACGGCTACATCCAGACGATCGAGGCGCTACAGAACCACCCCGCCTACAAGGTAAAGCTTGGCAAGAACCAGGGGCGCGGCGTCGCGTCCGGCTACTGGTTCAATGGCGGCGGCGATTCGAGTGCCACCATCCAGGTTAATGCCGACGGCACCGTGCTGGTGGCGACAGGTAGCCCCGACATCGGCGGCTCGCGCGCCTCGATGGCGATCATGGCGGCGGAAACGCTGGGCGTTGACTACAACCAGGTGAAGGCAATCGTGGCTGACACTGGGTCAGTGGGTTACACGCACGTGACCGGCGGGTCGCGCGTGACCTTTGCGACAGGCACCGCGGTGGTGAACGCCAGCAAGGCCGTGGTAAAGAACCTGTGCCAGCGGGCCGCACTGATCTGGGACGTGGACCCGGACGGCGTGATTTGGGAAGACGGGTTCGCCAAGCCGGCCGGTTCCAACGTCGGCGACTTCGAGCCCCTGTCGCTGAAGGCACTGGCGGCGAAGTCGAGCGCGACCGGCGGCCCGATCACAGCGGCCGCGTCGGTGAATGCCGGCGGCCAGGCGCCCGGCTTCTCCACCCAGTTCTGTGACGTCGAGGTCGATCCGGAGACCGGCAAGGTGACCATCCTTCGGTTCGTCGCGGCGCAGGATGTCGGCAAGGCAATCCACCCGAGCTACGTCGAGGGCCAGATCCAGGGCGGCGTGGTTCAGGGCATCGGCTGGGCACTGAACGAGGAATACATCTACAACGACAAGGGCCAACTCGATAACCCAGGTTTCCTCGACTATCGCTGTCCGGTCGCGTCCGACTTGCCGATGATCGACGCGGTGCTGGTGGAGGTGCCGAACCCGGCGCATCCGTACGGCGCGAAGGGTGTGGGCGAGGTGAACATCTGCCCGCCGATGGCCGCAATCGCCAACGCGATCGACCGCGCAATCGGCTGCCGGATGACCGAGCTGCCGATGTCGCCGCCCAAGGTGCTGGAGGCGCTCGACGCCAAGGGCGCGTAGTTCGTGAGCGAGGCGCCCGCGCGGATCGTCTTCACCACCGGCTTCTCACGCCGCTACACCGGCGGCGTGACGGAGTTCCAGGTGGCGGCGAAGACCCTGCGCGGCGTCATCCGCGAGATGGATCGGAAATTCCCGGGCCTCGCCGGAACGCTGGAGGAAGAAACCACCGTCGCAATCGACGGCGAGCTGTACGAGATCGACTTTCTGCGCCCGATCAAGCCTGGGGCCGAAGTATTCTTTATTCCGAAAATCGAGGGGGGATAGTTCAGGCCGCTCCCCAAGGAGCTAAAGGCTCTCCAGCGTCATTGTGAAATCGAATCGCTCCCCTCCCTGTCATTGCGAGAAGTGAAGCGACGAAGCAATCTCGTGGCGGGGAGGCTCTATGATTCGGGCGCCTGCTACGCCGCGAATTTCTGTAATATTGCCCGCGCTTCTTCCAGCACGTGCGCTGGCCGCTGCGTCGCGCGGTCAACGAAGACATGCACGAAGTATCCTTCCGCCGCCGCCACATCGTCATCGTTGCGGAACACGCCGATCTCGTAGCGTACTGAACTCCCGCCGATCCGCGCAACTCTGATGCCGACAGAAATGCGATCCGGGAATGCCACGGAACTGTGATACCGGCACATCACTTCGGCCACGACACAGTGCACCGGACCATCCAGCAGATCGACCACGCCATGCGTCATCTCATAATAGGTCACCGCCGTGTCAAAGAACGAAAAGTAGTTGACGTTGTTCACGTGGCGGAACACGTCGTTGTCCATCCAGCGCGTCGTGATAGCGTGGAACCAGCGATAGTCGGCACGACGGCCCGGCGGTTGGCGACTCATTCAGATATCTCGGCGGTCATTTGCGTTCCGCCGACTGATAGCCGATAGAGGCGCGCTCGAACAGGAGCCGCCGTCTTGCCGCCACTCCGCATCGTCATCGCCGCACTGCTCGGCATCACTTTGACCCCGGCATGTGCCAGAGCTCACGCCATCCTGGTGCAGAGCCAGCCGGCGGCCGGCACCAAGGTACAAGCCGGCAGACTGGACATGTCGTTCAGTTACAACAGCCGTATCGACCGCGCCCGCTCGCGCCTCACCCTCACCAGCCCCGACCACACTCAGTCAGTGCTGAAGATCGCGCCCGACGGACCGCCCAACCTCCTCGAGACCACCACGAACCTGGAGGCCCCCGGCGCCTATGTCGTGCGCTGGCAGGTGCTGGCGATCGACGGCCACATCACGCGTGGCGACGTGCCCTTCACAGTCATGGGCCACTGACGCGTGAGTCTGCTGATCGATCTGTTCGGCTACCTGTCGATCGTCATCCACGGCCTTACCATCGCCGCGCAGTCGCTCGCTATCGGCGGCGTGTTGTTTCTTGCTTTGCTGGTCCGCCCACTCCTGGCACAACTTGGCTCGCCTGCGCAGAGCATCGAGCGCACATGCATATCCATCGCCGCCTGGAGCGCAGTGGCGCTGGTGTTGTGCGAGGCCGCGGCCGTCGCGCTGCAAACGATGGTGCTGGTCGGCACCGTGGATCTTTCGATCGCGGACACGTTGCAGGCGCACTTCGCCGTGGCCGGCATGGTGAAGACCGTCGCGGCGGCACTGATCGCGCTGACCCTGTTTGCGCTACGTCAACGCGCGCCGATCGCACCGCTGATTGCGCTTTGCGTCATCGAACTGGCCGCCGCGACGCTGACCACGCATGCCGCCGCGCGGCTCGACAACCGCACGCCGCTGCTGCTGGTGGAGTTCCTGCATCAGTTCGGCGCCGCGATCTGGATCGGCGGCATTCCCTGCTTCGTGGTCGCGCTGAACCGCGTGCAGAACCCACAGTCCTGGCGCCTGATCGGTGCGCGGTTCTCGCGCATGTCGATGGCGGGCGTGGCCTGCATCGCGGTGAGCGGCATCACCATGAGCCTCGGCTACATCGGTGACTGGGAGGGATTCTACGGCACCGCCTATGGCGTGATGGTCGGCGCCAAGATCGCGATGTTCCTCATGCTGCTTGGTCTCGGCGGCGGCAACTTCCTGCTGATTGAGAGAATGCGATCACGGTCCGCAGTACCGGTCACGCGGCTGAAGCGCTATGCCGAGGTGGAGATCGGCATCGGTGTGGCGATATTCTTTGCCGCGGCTTCGCTCACCTCGGTGCCGCCGGCGATCGATCTCACGCAGGACCGCGTCACCTGGCCCGAGATCATCGAACGCAATACCCCGCAATTGCCAACGTTCACCTCGCCTGACCACGACAAGCTGGCGCTGCCGGCATTGCAGGCGAAACTGGACGCAGAGGCGGCACATCACAGCGCGGCCGCGCCGATGGCATTTGTGCCTGGATCGGGTGACCTGCCGCCACGCAACGCCGCCGACATCGCCTGGTCGGAATACAACCATCATTGGTCCGGCCTGTTCGTTCTGACGATCGGCATCCTGTCGCTGCTGAACGCGGCGGGACTGCGCTGGGCGCGGCATTGGCCATTGCTGTTCCTCGGCCTCGCGGTGTTCCTGTTCTTGCGCTCCGATCCCGAGGTCTGGCCCCTGGGCGATATCGGGTTTTTTGCCAGCCTCCGCGACGTCGAGGTGCTGCAGCACCGGGTCTTCGTCGTGCTGATCGCCGCCTTCGCGATCTTCGAATGGCGCGTGCGAACCAGCCGCAGCGTGAAGCCGTGGGCACGCTTGGTATTCCCGTTGCTGTGTGCCGCGGGCGGCGTCCTGCTGCTCACGCACAGCCATGCGATCGCCAACGTGAAGGAGCAGTTGCTGATCGAGCTCACCCACACGCCACTGGCGCTCGCCGGCATCGTCGCCGGCTGTGCACGTTGGCTGGAGCTGCGACTCGATCCGGCCACCAGCCCGGTCGCCTGGCGCATCGCACACTGGCTCTGGCCGGTGTGCTTCATTCTGGTGGGGCTGATGCTGTTGAACTATCGCGAGGCCTAGTCGTCACCCGTTGCCGCTAGCTAATCAATCTGTCCGGTTTATGTAGCGCGTGATCTGTCCGCTTCGTCTTGCTCTGTGCCGGGGCATGCCCCGGCACAGAGCGGCGGCTGGAAGCGTGTCATGCGGCCAGTCGCTCCTGCTGAATGATCGTGCCGTTGGCGTTGTAGTCGGCCAGTCGATGCGGCCCCCAGAACACCGCCAGTTGACCATCTGGATACTCGTGCACCCGCACCTTTGCCTTCACGAAGTGTGGCCGCAGTCGGGAAGCCGGCAGTTGCAGGCTCAGCCTGTGCCATTTCACCGTGTTGTCGTTGCCGACCGTCCGTTCCTCCTGGATGCACAGGATCTCCCGCCAGGCTCCCGTCCCATCTACGACGAACGCCGAACCCTCCTGCTCCGCGTCGATCGAGAACCGCTCATTGTGCTCGGCGATGTAGACGTCGCGGAGCCACCGGTTGGCAGCCTCGACCGTGGTAATCCCGGCCAGCGCAAACTCCTTCGCCAGCCGGTCCTGCAATGTGCCGAACACACGCTCCGACCGGCCGCGAGCCTGCGGCGAGTAGGCCGCGATGTGTTCGATGCCGAGCTGCTTCAGGGCGCGGCCAAACTGTGTCAGCACCGTCTTCGACACCCGAGCTCCTGCCTCCGGCGTCTCGAAGTAGTGGCTGCCACGATCCGTGTAGAGCGAGCAGAACAGACCATGCTTCGCTACCACCTCCCGTATCCCGCGCAGGCTCGATGCCGTGCCTTCCTCATCCACCAGGAAGGCCGAATACAGTTCGCTGGTGGCATCTTCCATCGTCACCACCAGGTCTTGCTTGCCGCCATCTCCCGGCAGCCAGGCATGCGTCGAGGCGTCCTGATGCAGCATCATTCCCACCATCGGACGCCGTGGCCGCTTCTTGCGGTGCGCCGAGCGGGTCTTCGCCGGCGTCACCAGGCCCGCTCGATGCAGATGCAACTTGGTCACCGTGTAACCCAGCGTGTAGTTGTGCCGCTTGCCCAACTGCTCGTGGAAATGCTTCACCGTGAACCCGCGGTACAGCTCGCGATACAGACCCAGCATCCGCTCGATCTCCCTCACCGGCGCCCGCCGCGGTGACGGTTGCAGGCGAAGGTCCAGCAAACCGCCCTCGCCTGCCTCGCGATGCCGATCACGCCATCGGCGAAATGTCCGCTCGCACACACCCAGCAACTCCGCTGCCTCCATCTGGCTCAGTTCAGATCGCTCCGTCCGACCAAGCACATCCACAAACCGCATCCGTCGTATCCCCTCGTGAATGCGCGCCCGGTCCATCCAAACCTCCACCCCAGGAGGCAAAATCGACCGGACACTTCACGAGCTACAAACACCGGACAATCCACGAGCTAGCCACAACCTAGTCGTCACCCGTTTGACACCAACCCCCGGCCGCCCCATCCTGTCACGCTACCGAGGGGAGCCCCGCCGAACGGGGCTGAGAGACCGCCAGGACCGCGCAACGCGGCGGCGCGGTGACCCTTGAACCTGAACCGGGTCATGCCGGCGTAGGGACGGGTGCCGCCGCAATCGCTCCCCGTTCTTTCCCCGTGAGGCCCGCGAGCGCGATTGAGGAGACGTCCATGACCGTCCAATCGAAGACTGCCGCCCGCCCGAGCAGCGTCACCACAGGCCCGATCGCCGGCTCCAGAAAGATCTACACGTCGCCGGCCGGCCGGCCCGACATCAATGTCCCGTTCCGCGAGGTCACGCTGGAACCGAGCGCTCGCGAGGAACCCTATCGCGCCTACGACACCTCCGGTCCCTATACCGATCCCGCCGTCACCATCGACCTGGAAGCCGGCCTGCCGCCGCTGCGCGCCGACTGGATCGCCAAACGCGGCTTCGAGCGCATCGCCGCCCGCGCGGTGAAGGACGCCGACAATGGCGGCGCGTCAGGCGACCGTCTCGTCCCTACCTGCCCGGCCGAGCACCCAATCCTCGGCGGCAAGCCAGGGCAACTCGTCACGCAGTTTGAATTCGCGCGCGCCGGTATCGTCACGGAAGAAATGATCTACGTCGCGCACCGCGAGAACCTGGGCCGCGCCAAGGCGCTGGAAGGTGCCGCCGAACGTCGCGCCGACGGGGAGGATTTTGGTGCCGCCATCCCCGAGTTCGTCACGCCGGAATTCGTCCGCGACGAAATAGCGCGGGGCCGCGCCATCATTCCTGCCAACATCAACCATCCGGAACTGGAGCCGGTCATCATCGGCCGCAACTTCCTGGTCAAGATCAATGCCAACATCGGCAACTCCGCCGTCACGTCCGGCGCGGCGGAAGAGGTGGAAAAGCTGGTGTGGGCAATCCGCTGGGGCGGCGACACGGTGATGGACCTCTCCACCGGCCGCAACATCCACAACATCCGCGGCTGGATCCTGCGCAACTCGCCGGTGCCGATCGGTACCGTGCCGATCTACCAGGCGCTGGAAAAGGTTGACGGCGAACCCGACAAGCTCGACTGGGAAGTGTTCAAGGACACGCTGATCGAGCAGGCCGAGCAGGGCGTCGACTACTTCACCATCCACGCCGGCGTGCGTCTCGGCTACGTGCCGCTGACCGCGAAGCGGGTCACCGGCATTGTCTCGCGCGGCGGCTCGATCATGGCGCGCTGGTGTCTCGCGCATCACAAGGAAAGCTTCCTCTACGAGCGCTTCGACGAAATCTGCGACATCATGCGCAAATACGATGTGTCGTTCTCTCTGGGCGACGGGCTGCGTCCCGGCTCACAGGCCGATGCCAACGACGCCGCACAGTTCGCCGAACTTGAGACGCTGGGCGAATTGACCAAGATCGCCTGGGACAAAGGCTGCCAGGTGATGATCGAAGGCCCCGGCCACGTGCCGATGCACAAGATCAAGGTCAACATGGACAAGCAGCTTCGCGAATGCGGTGAGGCGCCATTCTATACGCTTGGCCCGCTCACAACCGACGTTGCCCCCGGCTACGACCACATCACCTCGGCGATCGGTGCCGCGATGATTGGCTGGTTCGGCACCGCGATGCTGTGCTACGTTACTCCCAAGGAACATCTTGGCCTGCCCAACCGCGACGACGTGAAGGTGGGCGTGATCACCTACCGGATTGCGGCGCATGCGGCGGATCTTGCCAAGGGTCATCCGTCGGCCAAGCTGCGCGACGATGCGGTCAGCCGGGCGCGGTTCGAGTTCCGCTGGCAGGATCAGTTCAACCTCTCGCTCGATCCTGACACAGCGCGCAACTTCCATGACGAGACGCTGCCGAAGGACGCGCACAAGGTCGCGCATTTCTGCTCGATGTGCGGCCCGAAGTTCTGCTCCATGAAGATCACCCAAGACCTGCGCGTGGAGGCCGAGCGCATGGCGGGACTGGAGCAGAAGAGCAAGGAGTTCGTCGAGCAGGGCAAGGAAATCTACCTGCCCGCGGCCGAATAAACCATCCGTTACACAAGGGCACGAAGCACACCTTTCGTGCCCTTGTGGCGTCGCGTTGAATCGTTCTTGCGCCCGGCCACCATCGCCCTACACTGCCGCGCATGAGCGACCCCCGTGCCGCACTGGAAGCGATCGGCGTGCTGCCGGACACCGAGATAGACATCGGTGACGCGGCGTTGCAGCTCGCCCGCATCGATGCGCCAGCCTCCGACTGGCATGCGGCGCGCGCGCATCTGTCGGACCTGGCACGCGACGCAGTGGACCTCGCCAACACGATCGGCACCAACGATCTGTCGATGCGCGCCGAGGCGCTCGCGGGTCTCATCGCAGGCCGCTACGCTTATGCCGGCGATGCCAGAACGTACGACGATCTCGCCAACGCCAATCTGATCAGCGTCATCCAGCGTCGCAGGGGACTGCCGGTCGCGCTCGGCATCATCTGGCTGCACACCGCGCGCGCCGCTGGATGGGGCGCGCATGGCGTGGACTTTCCTGCGCATTTCCTGGTGGCACTTGAAGGCAAGAGCGTGCAGGCGGTGATCGACGTGTTCGGTGGCGGCGTCACGCTGGACGCGCGCGATCTTCGTGTACTGCTGAAGCGAGTAGAGGGCGAGAGCGCCGAGCTGCGCCCTGGGCTGCTGCGGCCGATGAACGCGCGCCGGGTACTGCTGCGGCTGCAGAACAACATCGTAAGCCGGAGATTGCAGGCGGGTGATTTGCCGGGCGCACTGACCTGCACCGAGGACATGCTGCGCATCGCGCCGGATCACGCGGATCTATGGCGTCAGGCCGCGGTGATGAACCAGCGCCTCGATCGCGTTGGCGCCGCGCTGCGCTGCTTCGAGCACTTTCTGGAGCTTGTGCCGGAAGGCGATGCGGCCAGCCGCATCCGTGGCGCGATGGACGAGCTTCGTACGCGACTGAATTAGACCCCTGCGATGGGTGACATCTTTCGCCGCGAGACGGCGGAGCATCCTGAGCCGTTCACCGGCGAGCGGCTGACGACGGCGGTTGGCGGCCAGGTGCAGATTGAACACTACCATCGCTACCTGTTTGCCCGCAGGTTCGTGGCCGGCCTCGACGTGCTCGATGTGGCAAGCGGGGAAGGCTACGGGTCGGCACTGCTCGCCCAGGTCGCGCGCTCAGTGGTCGGCGTCGAGCATTCCGGGCCGACCGTGCGCGGCGCCGCCAGCAATTTTCCCCGGCGCAACCTTCAATTCATCCAAGGCGACGCACGCGCACTGCCGTTGACCAGTTGCTGCATTGACGTTGTCGTTTCGTTTGAAACGATCGAGCATTTCGATAGGCAGGACGACTTCCTGCGTGAGGTCCGACGTGTCCTGCGTAGTGACGGCACCTTCATCGTCAGCACGCCTGACCGGGATATCTATTCCGCCGCCGGCACGGCCGCGAATCCGTTTCACCTCCGCGAGATGAGCCGCGCCGAATTTACCGCCCTGCTGCACGACATGTTCCGTCATGTACAGATCATGCAACAGCGGGCCCTGGTAGGATCCGCGTTGCTCGCTGAGGCCATATCTGCTGCGCCGCCCTTGGTGTTCGATCGGCGTGGCGACACACATTTCGAGGCCTGCATTGGTCTGCCGCGCGCACCTTATCTGATCGGCGTGGCGTCGGATCGCGAACCGCCTCCGCTGCCCCCAAGCCTCTATATCGATCGCAGCGACGTCGACACAGAAACGCTGCGTAGCGCGTCGCTCACCGCCCAACTGCGGGAGGCACAGCAGGACCTTGCCGCGGCCGCGCGACGCACCGAGCAGGCTGATCAATGTGCCGAACAGGCCACACAACGTGCCGTCCAGGCGACGCAATATGCGGAACAGGCGGTGCAAGGCGCAAAGCAAGCCGCGGAAGGCACCGAACAAGCCATGCAACGCGCGGAACAGGCCTCCCAACGCGCGGAACAGGCCACCCAACGCGCGGAACAATCGATGCAGCACGCTGAACAGGTCACTCAACGCGCGGAACAGGCCGAAGCGCGCATCGCGGTGCTGGAGCGCGAGCACAACCTGCTGCAAGGTTCGCTGCGCCTGTTCTTGCGGAGTTACCTGCCGCTGCTGTGGCGCCACCTTTCGGGTCAGCGACCGTAGCGGCGCTTGCGCTGCTGGAACGCGCGAACCGCACGCAGGAAATCGATCTTGCGAAACGCCGGCCATAGCACGTCGGAGAAGTAGAATTCGCTATAGGCGCTCTGCCACAGGAGGAAACCCGAGAGTCGCAACTCGCCGCTGGTGCGGATGATCAGATCCGGCTCCGGCGTGCCGGCAAGGTAGAGATATCGGCCGATCTGCTCGGGACACACCGCCTCAACGATATCGGGCAGTGACGCCCCCGCCTGCATTGCCTTGGTCAGCATCTCGCGCACCGCGTCGGCGATCTCCTCGTGGCCGCCATAGGCGACGGCGATCGACAGCCGCATCGCGTCGTAGTCCGCAGTGGCCGCCTCGGCTGCACGAATTGCCGCAATGGTGCTGACCGGCAGCAACTCGAGCCGACCGATCGCCTGCACCCGCACGCGGCGCCGGTGGATCTGCGGGTCGCTGACGAGTGCCCGCAGCTTCACCTCTAACGCGCCCAGGATACCGGCCACCTCCTGTGGCTGGCGCGTGAGATTGTCGGTCGAGCACACCCATAAGGTGACAGCTGGGATCGACAGTTCGCCGCACCAGTCGAGCAGGTCGTCGAGCTTCTGCGCGCCGTGAGCATAGACCTTCAATGGATCGAGCACGCCGGACAGCCTGCCGAAGCGGCGATTGCCATCCAGGATGATCCCGATATGTCGTGGCGGCGGGCCCTGCAACACCTGGGCGAGCAAGCGGCGCCCATACAGCGCATAGATCGGGCGCGTCAGGCTCTGCTTGATGATGTGCCGCCAGCGCTGCCAGGCAGGTGCCGCAGCCTCGGTGCGCGCAACGACAACAGCGAGTTCGCTCACCAATGATGCCAACCCGCCCGGCGTCGCAGCGGGTTGCGACGTGCGCCGGTCGCAATACCGAGGCTGCTCTCCAGTTCGTCGTAGGCGTGCTCCAGTTCGACGCAGCGCGCATGGAACGCGGCGGCGCCGTCCAGGCCACGCTCAACCTCCCATTCCTTCACACGATCCACCATGTCGTATATTGCGCGCAGCAGGGCGACGGCCGCGGCATAGTCACCGCAATCGCTGTGGCGGCTCTTTGCCAGCCAATGGTCGATGCGTCGGTGAGCGAAGCCGATCAGGTCCTTGCCTTCGGATTCAGTTCGGACACGCTGAGGACGCGAGGTGTACCGATTGGTGCGCTCAATCCACTGTTCCGCATCGACGTGGGAAAGATGCTCGATGTGGATTGGCGATGTAGGCGGGATCTGGTCGACATGGTCCGTGCGAAGGTCGATACCGCCGTGCACGACGGGCGCAAACGCGACGGTGCCTTTGCGAAAGAACCTGACCTGATGCTCCGGCCAGTAGTAGGCACCGGCGTCGAACGTGCCGAGGATCCAATGGCGGCGCGGTAGCGCAACGGCATCCGGTGCTTCGGCATCGCGTGGTGTGTGCAGAAACGCAATAGCCGCTGGGCTCAGCATCTCGTCATCGTCAAGGAACGCTATCCAATCATGCCTGCATTGGTCCAAGGCGAAGCTGCGCGTCTCCTCTACCGTGGGCGACCAGGGCACGGAGATCACCCGGTCGGCATAGCGCCGGGCGATGCGGGTTGAGGCATCGGTCGACGACTTGTCGATGACAATCAACTCATCGGCAAAGCGCATCGACCGCAGGCAGGTCCCGAGCAGCGGGGCCCGGTTGTAGGTCACCACGAATCCGCTGATCGCCATTGTGACTATCCCGGTCCGACCGGGTCAGGCGTCAGAAGGAAGGGTAGAACTGGGGTCACTGGGGCGAAGCCTAAAATGCATTGTAGCTGAAATCCAACAGATAGCCATCTTGCGGCCACGCCGCGCCTACCGGCCGCATGTGCCGTGCGCCGCAACGAACTGCAGGGTGGCCTCGCGCGCCGGCGCCAGAAATACCAGCGGCGAGCCGAATGCCTCGATCAGCGTCAAGTGGCCCACGTCCGGATACAGTTCATCGCGAACGCTGACGCCGGCGGCGCGCAGTCGTGCGGCGAGTTGCAGCGTGTTGCGAGGATCGATGGTTCGATCCTCGCGGCCCGCCAACAGCAGCATTGATGGGGCCGTTGCCGATACGTGACTAATCGGTTGGGCGCGTTGCCATTCCTTTTCGGGTCCGAAAATTCCCGTCATGTCGGCGCCCTCAACCGTCTGGAAGTCATACGGCGCAGCCAGGCCGATCACGCCACAGATGTCGCGCCCTGAGGCCAGATCGACAGATTGCAGATAACTGGGATCCAGCGCCAGAAGTACCGCGATCTGGCCACCGGCCGAATGGCCCATCAGAAACAGGCGATGTTCGTCGCCCCCGAACCGGGCTGCGTTCGCATGCGCCCAGCCGACCGCGGCGGTCGCATCGTTCATGAATGCGGGAAAGCGGACTGCCGGATACAACCGGTAATCTGGGATCACGACCAACACACCGCGTGCCGCCAAGGCCGCTCCGACGAAACGATACGTTTCCTTCGATCCTGAGGTCCAACCGCCGCCGTAGAAGAACACCAGCACCGGTGCTGGCGCGGCGACCGCACGCGGGGCATAGACGTCGAGAGTGTTTCGCGGGCCGGACGCGTAGGCGATGTCGCGTGTACGCGCGATGCCGTCGCGAGGCGCGAGTGCGTTGAGCAGCGGGGTCGCGGAGCAGAAATGCAGGAGCACGACGACCAGCAGGGTCGCGGGGCTCCTTAGATAGCGCTGTTGGTAGTCAGAGCAGCCACTCGACACTGCGCGTCTCCTGCGAGCATGCGATTGGCTGACTGCGTGGCCTGGAAACGCTAAGAAAATGCAAATGAGATGGTCGGAGTGAGAGGGTTCGAACCTCCGGCCCCTGCGTCCCGAAGACTTTGCTGGTCGCTCTTGCTCTGCCAGACGTTAACTGCCATTGCGCCGTCAAAGGCGCGCATCATCCTCACCTGGAGCAGCGCAGAGGATCAGCAATCCGCCAAGGCCAATGGGCATAAGGGCTGGGCCGTGTTCGACGAGAACGGGGCTTATTTGAGCGACGGCATAGATAGTCGCTACGCGACCATTGGCATGATCGCGGTCCAACCTGAACCAGATCTTGGCGGGAAATTGGAGGAAGTCCGGAAACGGACGGTTGTCAGCCTGACCATCATCAGTGCCCGCAGGCGCCAGTTACCTCCGGGGCTTTGGCCCAACGAGGAAATCATGGGCCACGCACGGCACCGGAGCCTCACGACAATGTACGCGTTAATCTCGGTTATAGGTGCCGCTCATGATCGCCGGAAAATCGCCGCGACTCAGACCCACATCGCGCAGTTCCCGATCGTCAAACCGATAGAGCTGGCGGATTTCCGTTGCTGCCCTGTGGCGTGCCGCCAATCTGGACGCAAAGCGACCCAGCTTCACCCCGATCCCAGACAATATGTGCACGACTATTCTCCTTGCTGCGTGGCATGGAGCGCCGTCAGCCTATGCGCATGAACGCACTGACGAACGCCGCGGCGTCGGCCTGCACGACCGGATTATGTGCGTTGGCCTCTCTGGCGACGAGCCGCTTAAGCTTGGCCCACAGATTTGATAGCCAGTTCCCACTCTTCCCTTGGGGAAGCGGCCAGTCGGCAGCGATGGTGCGCATGAGGATCTCCAGTGGCCCGAGTGGCCTGTGTTGCGTTGCAGCATTATATAGGGCAGGAGGGCTGGCCTGATTATCTCGGAATCCGCAATAGTTCTATGCGCGAAGCGTGGAGATCAGGGCGTGAGGAGCGGCTGCGGAGGGACTAGATGGTTAACGCCACGGTGGTGCCAATTGACTGGAGGGTCACCGGGGGGCAAGGCAATCCAATCGTCGCGCGAGCAAAAGGCACATTCGGATGCTGCGTAGCATCGAAATCGATATCGAAATCGTACAGGGCAACGCCGGCCTTATTCACGCCCGCGGCCGGCAGATGCGCGGCCTTATGCTGATGGGCAGATCGGAGGATGAGCTGTGGCGGGACATGGGTTCTGTCCTGCGGGATCTTCTTGATATGCAGGGTGAGAAAGTTGCGACGATGACGATAGATCGGCCAGGGCGGCGCCTTCGCGTCGATGTAGAGTGACAACGAGTGAGCAGTACCGCGCTCGCATCAGGGTCCTCGGCCTAACACCGATCGGTCGGGCCAGCGCTGGGAAATATCAGTTTCATCGGACACGCGGCGGCCGAGTATACCCTATCCGCGACCCGGATGACCTGACGGAGGCAGAGCGCGAGGAGATGATCGAGTACTACGAGCAACAATTCTCTCTGGCGTGAACCCCGACGGAAAGGCAGCGGCCAACTGCGTAGGCGTCGGCCATGACGGCAAACTATGGGACTGCTTCTGACAACTCGAGGCCTAGGAACTTTGTCTGGGTTCAGCGGATCCGCTCACCTGCGCCTGTCCATCGACTCCATGTCGTGACGCGGTGCTGCTGCCAGACGAGTGCGCCGATGGTCGTCAGGTGCGCGAGATTGAACACGATGCCAGCGGCAAACGCCGCCGCGTAAAAGCCGACGGCGTCGTAAATCGCGCCAGCAAACCAGCCCCCAAACGCCATTCCTGAACCGGTGAACAGCAGGACGCTCGGCACCCGCCACGACGCCTCGCTGGCCGGGAATAATTCGCGCACGGCGAGCACGTAGGCCGGGATGATTCCGCTGAAGCCCAGGCCGAACCAGGCCGCGACGGCGAACAAGCCAGCTTCGTTTCGCGTCAGCAGGAATCCGATCATCGCCGTGATCTGGCAGGCGGAGCCGGCGAGGATCGTCCTGGGGCCGCCGATTCTGTCGGCCAGGAAACCCCAGAACTGGCGGCTGACGAACGCGCAGCCGAGCAGCACGGACAGCATCGCCGCGCCTTCCGATGGGGCGATTCCCATGTCGCCGCAAAACGCGACCAGATGGCCTTGCGGCATCGCCATAGGCACGCAGCACAGAAAGCCCGCCGCGCATAACGCGCCAAACACCAGCGCCGGCTTAAGCCCCAACACCTGGGCCTTCGACTTCGAGCCATGGCGATGGCCCGTCGGTTGGGCGATTTCTGGCGCCCTGGTGAAAGTGAGCGCCGCCGTTGGCGCGACCAGCGCGAATTGCAGTGCGGCGAAACCCAGCATCGTATCGCGCCAGCCGATATGCGCTTCGGCGACCACGAAAATCGGCGCCCAGATTGCGGCGGCCACCGACGAACCGCTGCCGAGCAAGGCCAGGGCCGTGCCGCGGCGTCGGTCGAACCAGCGCGTAACGTAAACGTAGAGCGGCGCGTTGATGCCGGAATTGCCGAGCAGGCCGACAAACAGCCCGTACCCGAGAAGCAGGTTCAGCCGGCCACCACTTTGCGCCACGATCAATCCAACCGCGATCATCGCGGAGCCGAAGATGACCGTGGAACGGATGCCGAAACGCTCTGCCGCGCGCCCCATTGGGATGCCACCAAAGGAGGCGCCGAGCCACGCGAGCGAATAAGCCAGTGCCGGCACCGAGCGTTCCCCGCCAAGTTCCTCGGCGATCGAGCGGAGTCCAACGACCGTGATCGCCGGAGCCGCGAACGAAATCGCCGTGATGGCGAACGCGGTCACACAGATGACCCAGGACCTCCGGCTCTCGACGGTCGGAATGTGTGCTGTGGAAGCCATCGTCGAGGAAGCGCTCGTGTTGGCAGACATAATCCCAGTCCCGGAGCTCGTGGCGAAGCATCCTACCCGCGGACGTCATCGACAAGGCGAGCCACCTCGCCGTGCCGGCCGCGTCCGATCGGACTATGACTGCTGGACTCCTGCGTAAGTGGCGTCAGCGCGCGGCGCCGAGCGTCCGCGCCCGCTCGGTGACACGGTCTTGTCGCCGCAACACCGGTGCCCAGCTCGGAGGCGCAACGAGTTAAGATTGCCAACCGGTGACTGTGTAGGGGATCAGTTGAGTCATTGAATTTACTGGTCGGAGTGAGAGGATTCGAACCTCCGGCCCCTGCGTCCCGAACACAGTGCTCTACCAGGCTGAGCTACACTCCGGCCAAGGCGGCGCATATAGCCCCGGGCGGTGCCTGCGGCAAGGCAGTGTCACAGTCGCGCGGTCTCGCTGCGTGCCGCGCGATGGAGGTGTGCCAGACGCTGGAGCACGGCAGAGACGTTGTCCAGCACCTCGTAGAGCCGTCGCGCCTCCGCGTCTGCGAAATCAGCGGCTATGGTGGCCTCGATCGCGGCGAGGAACGGCGCGGCCGAGCCAATGACATCGCAGATCAGCACGGGCTTGGCATGCAGCCCGAGCTGGCGCCATGTGATGATCTCGATGGTCTCATCGAGCGTGCCCAGGCCCCCTGGCAGTGAGATGAAGGCGTCAGCGGCCTCGAACATGCGCTGCTTCCGGCTGTGCATGGAATCGGTGACGATCAGCTCGGTGATTGCAGGGTGGGCCACCTCGCGCTGGGTGAGGAACTCCGGGATAACGCCGGTCACCGTGCCGCCGGCGGCGAGGGCAGCGTCGGCCATGACGCCCATCAGGCCGATGCGTCCACCGCCATAGACAAGCCGGATGCCGGCGCACGCCAGCCCTGCCCGAGCGCTTGCGCTGAATTGCGGTATGCGGGATCGTTTCCCGATCTGGAGCCGCAGAACACGGCGACGGCGTGGATATTTGGCATGGGTGGCAATGTGGCCGTCGGCTGTTGATTTCGCCACCTGTTTCGCAACGGCGCCTGGAATATTGGCGACAGCCCGGCGTCCGTGTTTTCCAACCACCACGGTGAGCGGTGTTCGGGGGATTGATGAAGCAGCGGTATGTATTGCTGGCGGTTCTGTTACTGGCTGGTGTGGGCGCTCCCGCGGCGAGGGCCGACGGACCGGATGCGATCGAGACACGCCAGGCAGGTCAGGATCTGATCTCTCCGTCTTACGCTGGATCCGTGGGGTCGTGGCGCCAAGGGTGACGTGAAGACGGTGGAAAGCCCGGCCAAGGCGATGGCGCGCTGGATGCGGCAGTTCCCGACGCAGTTCCCGCCGGGAACCGAGGAAGGTCACAACACCAGCGCATTGCCCGCGGTCTGGAGACGACCGCGAAGGCTTTCAGAAGACCGCGAATGAACTGGCGGAAGCGACAACGAAGCTGTCGGAGCTCGCCAAGGCAGACAACGCCGACGCGTTGCCGCGCAGGTCAAGGTCGTGGGTGACGATCTGTGCGGCGTGCCACCGGACTTATCGGGCGCGATGAGCGTTGCGCCTGATCCCCCTCCCGCGATGGGAGGGGGCATAACCGGATTTATCCCGCGCGGACCAGCCCGCCTGGTGTCGCGCCGGTGTATTGGCCGTGCTCGAACACCGGCGTGCCAGAGACGAGCGTCGCGATGTAGCCATCGACGCGCTGCACCAGACGCCGGCCGCCTGCGGGCAGGTCGTAGCGGATCTCCGGCACGTGCAGGCGCAGGCGCTCGAAATCGATCACGTTGACGTCCGCCTTCAGTCCCGGCGCCAGCCGGCCGCGATCGGCAAAGCCGAAGAAGTCCGCCGTCTCGCTGGTCTGCCGCTTCACCAGCCACTCCAGCGGCAGTCCCGGTCCGCGTTTCCGGTCGCGCGCCCAGTGCGCCAGCATCCAGCTCGGCATCGACGCATCGCTGATCGATGAGCAATGTGCGCCGCCGTCCGACAGCCCGAGCATGGTCTCCGGCGAGGTCAGCATCGTGCGGATGATGTCGTGGTTGTCCTCGTTGTAGCCGACGATCGGGAAGAACAGGAACTTGTCCAGCCCGCCCGCCAGATAGTCGTACGCCACTTCGGACGGCGTATGGTTGGAGCGCTTCGCCATCGCGGCGATGCTGCTGGAAGCCTCCGGCTCGTAGTCCGGCGGATCACCCATGACGAACATGCGATCCCATCTTGTGGTGATCTGCGTGCGGAACTGGGTAAGCCGTCGCACCAGCTCATCGGACGGTTCGTCGGCAAGGATGGCTGCGCGCACCGTCGGGTCCTGCAGCCGCGCCAGCCGCTCCGCCGCAGGAAGCTTCAGCAGTTCCTGATAGCTGGGCCGGATCGAGAACGGATTGAGCGCGGTATCCACACCCAGCATGATGCCGATCGGACGCCCCGCAACCTGCGCGGTGACAAACGCGCCCTGCGCGCGGGCGGTACGGACGCCCTCCATCAGCCGCTGCCAGCGTACCGGATCGGTCGGGCGATCGGTCAGCAGAAACCAGACCGGGCGCCCTGTCTCCTGGCCCAGTTGCGTCATCCAGGCCAGTTCCTCGCTCTCGATATCGAAGTCGCTGTTTACGCCGAACGCGCCGTGCCGCAGACCCTTCAGCGCCGAACCGATGCCGAGCAGCTCCTGCACCTCGGAATAGCGGCCAGGCACCATCTCACCGGTCGGCGTCTTGTGTGAATTGGTGCGCGACGTGGTGAAGCCGAATGCGCCCGCCTCCAGCGCCTCGCGTGTCATGCGGCGCATCGCCTCGATGTCCTCGGCGGTGGCATTCTCACGGTTGATCGCGCGCTCGCCCATCACATAGACACGCAGCGGATGGTGTGGGACCTGAGCTGCCACGTCGATCGCGCGCGGCATACGCTCCAGCGCGTCGAGATACTGCGGGAAGCTTTCCCAGTCCCACTTCAGGCCTTCGGACAGCGTGATGCCGGGGATCTCCTCCACCGCCTCCATCAGTCCGATCAGTGAGGCATGGTGCTCGCGACGCACCGGTGCGAAACCGACGCCGCAGTTGCCGAACAGGATGGTGGTGACGCCATGCCACGATGACGGCGCCAGTTCCTTGTCCCAGGTCGCCTGACCGTCATAGTGCGTGTGCACATCGACCCAGCCTGGTGTGACCAGCATGCCGTCCGCGTTGATGTCGCGCTTCGCGGGACCGGCCTTGCCGCCAACCTCAGCGATGCGATCGCCATCGATTGCTATATCGCCGGTGAAGGCCTTCTGGCCGGTGCCATCGACGATGGTCCCGCCGCGGATGACGGTGTCGTGCATTGGGGCGTTCTCCTCCTGAATTGCGAAGAGGAGAGACCCGGCAGGCGAGCCGGTCAAGGGAATGGACGCTATGCCAGTCCGCTGGTTCGGTAGGCGTCGCGCAGCGGCGCGGCGAAGCCGATGCTGTCGAGCCGCAACTCGCCATCCCCACCGACCGTCTCGGGTTGCTGCGGCCAGGTACCGTCGGGTCCGCGTCTCAGGACCTCCGCCACGAAGGCGGCGGAATGCAGTACCACTATCTCTTTCACCATCGGTATTGTCGTGTATGCGCGGATGTTGGCGCGGGTCCTCGACACGTTGGTGGGCGACAGGATCTCGATCAGCACCAGCGGCTCGAGCATCAGGTGCTCACCCGTGGGCGGCGCACAGGTAATGCAGAGATCAGGAACCAGGCAGTTGTCCTCGGAGCGCTCGCTGGGGACGACTCCGGAAGCGGTGACCACCCGACATGGGCTGCCGCGTGCATCTAAATGTGAGATGATGAGATAGGCGAGCCGCGACTGTATCGACCCGTGCCGATCGGAGGCAGGCGCCATCATCTCCGGCTCGCCGTCCCGCAACTGCCAGAGTGCGCCCGACCGGTCGTCGGGCTCCCATTCGAGGAACTCGGCGACGGTCATGCGCGGCGGCATTCTTAGCGCGGTGGACATGTGAGAAAGATGCTCGCTGTCCTCGGTCGATTCAAGACTAGCGGGCTACAGCGTCTCATCGAGGCAAGCAGGCAGAATAACACGGATTGCCCACGGATGAAGGCGCACGGATTACACGGACGCGGCTTACACAACGTTGCGCTTGATGCCGTCTGTCAGTGAGACGGTGTTGAAGTTGATCGGCAGCCCCACGCGGCAATCAGTCAGGCGAAGATAGGTCAGCAGTTGCGCCTCGTGCAGTCGCAGGATGCGTTCGACGGATTTCAGCTCAAGCAGGACGGCCGAGCGGACGATGATGTCAGCGACATAGCCGCAATCCAGCGACACATTGTCGTACCGAACGGGCAGACGGACCTGTCGAGCGAACGGTATCTCGCCGCGCCGCAGCTCATGACACAGGCATGCCTCATAGATCGATTCGAGCAGGCCCGGACCAAGGATTCGGAGCACGCGAATTGCGGCGCCGATGATCTGATACGTGATGTCACCACCATGTACGAGGCCGGGCTTCATAATGTTCAGCGCGCGTCCAACAGCTTTGCCCAAGCGTTAGCGCGAATCAGTGTAATCCGTGTGCCTTCATCCGTGAAAATCCGTGTTATTTTTCCTACCAGGCAGACCCATCGGCGCGATTGAGGTTGAAGGCCAGGACGCGCACAATGCCATGGTTCAGTTCCGAGGTCCTGCCATGATCCAGCTCCGCCACGGCGTCTTCCTGCCACCGTTCCATCCGATGGACGAGAACCCCGCCGCCTGCATGGACCGCGACCTCGAACTGATGCAGTGGCTCGACCGGCTCGGCTTTCATGAGGCCTGGATCGGCGAGCACCATTCCGCCGGCTGGGAGACGATCAGCTCGCCCGAGCTTTTCATCGCAATCGCCGCCGAACGCACGCGCTCGATCCGCTTCGGCACCGGTGTCATCTCGCTGCCGTACCATAACCCGCTGATGACGGCGAACCGCATCATCCAGCTTGACCACCACACCCGTGGCCGCGTCATGTTCGGCGCGGGCCCCGGCCTGCTGGCGTCGGACGCGCTGATGCTTGGCATCGATCCCAACACCCAGCGCGACCGTATGGCCGAGGCGCTCGATGTGATCCTGCGCTTCCTCAAGGGCGAGATCGTCACCGAAAAGACCGACTGGTACACCTTCGTCAACGCCCGCGCGCATCTGCGTCCGTATACACGCCCGCATCCCGAGGTCGCGGTGGTCAGCGCGGTCACCCCATCCGGCGGCCGGCTGGCAGGCAAGTACAACCTCAGCATGATCTGCGTCGCCGCGACCAATCCGTTCGGCTACGACGCACTCGCCGCCAACTGGCAGATCGCCAATGACCTCGCTGCCGAGCAAGGGCGTACCATGGACCCGTCCCGGCTGCGCCTGGTCGGGCCGATGCACATAGCTGAAACCCGGAAGAAGGCATTCGAGAACTGCCGCTTCGGCTTCGAGCGCTATCTCGGCTATCTCAACAACAATCAGCAGCGCTTCATCGTGCCGCCCGGGCAGGATCCGGCCGAGTGGTTCGTCGAGAACAAGTTCGGCGTGATCGGCACGCCCGACGACGCGATCGCGCTGATCGAACGGCTGCAGTCGAAGCAGGGCGAGTTCGGCGTCTTCCTGCACCAGGCGCATAACTGGGCGGATTGGGAGGAGACCAAGCGCTCCTACGAGCTATATGCGCGCTACGTCATGCCGCATTTCTCCGGCGACAACGTCCCCCGCGTCGAATCCTTCAACTGGTGCACCGAGCATCGCGACGAGCTGACCGAGAAGCGCTCGGCCGCGGCGCGTGCGATGTTCGACAAGCACGAAGCCGAGCAGCGTTCGCGTGAGGCAGCGACGATGGTGCGGCCGAAGGCGGGGCGCGAGGCATGGTGACGTGTCCGCTGTCATCCTCGCGGTTCTCGACCATCCGGACGCGGCGAGGGTGCTGCTAGACGCCGCGCGACGGCTTGCTGAACTGTCTGATGCGACACGAATAAACGCCCTGCTGGTTCGGACGCCGCCCGAGGCGATGGTGTCGCCAAGCGAAGAGGTGCTGACCGCACAGCGTGAAGCGAAGTTGCGCGACGAGGAGGCAAGTCGTGCGACCGGTGTGCGAGAGGTGTTCGATGCCTGGGCAGCGAGCCTGGCGACCAGCATCGTCACCGGATGGACCGACACCGACGGCATCGCTGAGCTGCTGGTCGAGGAACGCGGACGCCGCGCCGATTACCTGGTCATCGAGCAGCCGGCACGACACGACTACGGCTCGAGCTGGCATGCGCTGCGTGCCGCATTGTTCACCACGGACCGGCCGGTTCTGGTGGTGCCGCCGCAGTCATCCGCGACATTCGGTCGCCGCGTCGCCATCGCCTGGCGCGACGATGAACTGGCAACGAAGGCGGTGCTGTCAGCGCTGCGCTGTTTGACCCAGGCGGAGAGCGTGTTCGTGCTTGCCGGCACGCGAGGGGGTGTGACGCCGCAAATACCGGCGATCCTGGCGGAACACGGCATTACCGCGGAGTTGCATGCCCTGCCGATCGGTGCCGGCGTATTTGGCGCGATGCTGCTCGATGAGGCGCACGAACTCGGCGCCGACCTGCTGGTGATGGGTGCCTATCAGCACTCGCCGCTGCGCGAGTGGCTACTGGGTGGCGTCACGCGGCACATGCTGGCCAATGCCGATTTGCCGTTGCTGTTACGGCACTGACCATTCACGCGTGGACCAGCGGCGCGTGGTCAGCGTGGAATTCGTCCTCGGTCACGCCATAGATGTCGAACACCTTGTCGGAGGTGAGCTGCGCCGGCGTACCATCGAACACGATGCGTCCGGACTGCATGGCGATGACGCGGTTGCACCAGGCGCGTGCCGCGTCCAGATGATGCAGGCACACCAATACCGTCAGTCCGTCCTGGCGGTTCACCGTGTGCAGCGCGTCCATCACGACCCGCGCATTGTGCGGATCGAGGCTGGCGATCGGTTCATCCGCGAGCAGCAGGGAAGGCTCCTGCAACAGGGCGCGGCAGATCGCGACACGCTGCTGCTGTCCGCCCGACAGCGTACCCGCCCGCTGCAATGCCACCTCGGCCAGGCCGAAGCGCTCCAGCAACATCACTGCCATCGCTCGCTCCTCCGCTGAGAACAGACCGAGCAGACTCGACAGTGCGGCGCGATGCGACAGCCGACCGATGAGCACGTTGGTTAGTACGTCGAGCCGCGGCACGAGGTGGAATTGCTGAAAGATCATCGCCGCCCGGGCACGCCACGCGCGCAGCGCCTTGCCAGTGAGCGCGGTGACGTCGGTGTCACCAAAATGGACGGTGCCGGCTGAGGGTTCGGTCAGCCGATTGATCATGCGCAGCAGTGTTGATTTGCCGGCACCCGAGCGGCCGATGATGCCAAGCATCTGGCCGGGCGGCACGGCGAGATCGATGGCGTCAACCGCGACAACGCTGCCGAACCTGCGTGTCAGGCCACGGAGGCGGAGCATGTCTGTCACAAACTACTCCACCGTGTCGATCAGCGCGGAACTGACCTCCAGCTTGAATGCCGCGGCCATCAGTGCCCGCGTATAGTCCTCGCGTGGGTTGGCGAACACGACATCGGCGTCGCCCTCCTCCACCACGTGACCATGACGAAGCACGACCAGACGATGGGCAAGCGCGCGCACCACCTTCAAATCGTGGCTGATGAACAGATAGGCCAGACCGTGCACCTGCTGCAGCCGACGCAGCAGATCGACGATCTGCGCCTGCACCGACATGTCCAGCGCGCTGGTCGGCTCATCGAGCACAACGAAACGCGGCTTCAGCACCATCGCGCGTGCGATGGCGATGCGCTGCCGCTGACCGCCGCTGAACTCGTGGGGGTAGCGATGCACCGAATCCGCCGGCAGTCCAACCTCCTCCAGCTCCGCGGCGACCCGATAGTCGCGTTCGGCGCGACTGAGGCTGGGTTCGTGCACGCGAAGCCCTTCGGCAACGACCTCTCCTACCGGCATACGCGGCGAGAGACTGCCGAACGGATCCTGGAACACGATCTGCATGCTGGAACGCAGGTCGCACATTCCGCGCCGCTTGAGCGTCGCTATGTCGGCGCCGTCGAACTCGATCCGTCCCGTGGCCCGCTCCAGACGCAGCGTCGCGAGCGCCATGGTGGTCTTGCCCGAGCCTGACTCGCCGACCAGTCCCAGCGTCTCGCCTTCCCGCACCGCAAGCGATACGCCGTCCACTGCACGAACATATCCAACGGTTCGACGCAGCACGCCGCGGCGGATCGGGAAGTGCACCTTCACGTCCTCCGCCTTCAGCAGGCAGTGCGCATGGTTCGACAGCGGCGCCGGACGTCCCTGGGGCACCGCTGCCAGCAGCATGCAGGTATAGGGGTGATACGGTGCCTCGAACACATCGGCGACGCGACCGGCCTCGACCACCTCGCCGTCCTTCATCACGCAGACACGATCGGCGTAGCGGCGCACGATCTGCAGATCGTGCGTGATCAGCAACAGTGCCATTCGGCGCTCGGTGCGCAGCCGCGTCAGCAACTTCAGAATCTGCGCCTGGATGGTGACGTCCAACGCGGTGGTCGGTTCGTCGGCGATCAGCAGCGCCGGATTGTTGGCGAGTGCCATCGCGATCATGACACGCTGTCGCTGGCCGCCCGAGAGCTGATGCGGGAACGCCTCCAACCGGTGCTCGGCGTCGGCAAAGCCGGCCTGGCTGAGCACATCGATCACGCGTTCGCGCAGGCTGTGAGCCGGCATACGCCGATGCAGCGTCATCGCCTCGGCGACCTGGCGGCCGATCCGATGCAGCGGATTGAGGCTGTTCATCGGCTCCTGAAACACCATGCCGGCCAGCACGCCGCGTGCGCGATGCAGGGTGTCGGCATCGGCACCGATCATCTGCTCCTCGTTCAGCAGGATACTGCCACTGGGATTGTTGCCGCCTGACGGCAGCAGTTGCAGCAGCGACAGCGCCGTGACGGACTTGCCGGAGCCGGACTCGCCGACCAGCGCCAGCGTCTCGCCGCGTTCGAGCGTGAACGACACGCCGTTGACCACGCGCTTATTGCCGAAGGCGACGGACAGGTCTTGCACCTCGACCAGGCTCATATCGGCAACCGCCGCGGATCGAACGAGTCGCGCACCGCCTCTCCGACAAAGATCAGCAATGTCAGCACTCCGCCTAGCACGAAGAACGCGGTGAAACCTAGCCAGGGCGCCTGCAGGTTGTTCTTGCCCTGTGCCACCAGCTCGCCCAGCGATGGTGATCCCGGCGGCAGGCCGAAGCCAAGGAAGTCGAGGCTCGCCAGAATGGTCACCGATCCGGACATGGTGAATGGCAGGAAGGTCAGCGTCGCCACCATGGCATTGGGCAGGATGTGCCGCCACATCAAAGCGACGTCGGAGACGCCGAGAGCCCTGGCGGCACGCACATAGTCAAGGTTGCGCCCGCGCAGGAATTCGGCGCGCACCACGCCGGTGAGGTTCATCCAGGAGAACAGCAGCAGGAAGATCAGAAGCACCCAGAAACCGGGTGTGATGATGCTGCCCAGGATGATCAGCAGATAGAGCTGCGGCATGCCGTTCCAGATCTCGATGAAGCGCTGGAACAGCAGATCGATCGCGCCACCGTAATAGCCTTGCACGGCACCGGCCGCGATGCCGACGGCGGAGGACACAATGGTGAGACTGAAGCCAAACAGCACCGAAAGGCGAAAACCGTAGATCACGCGCGCCAGCACGTCGCGCGCCTGGTCGTCGGTGCCAAGTGGATTGCGCCAGGTCGGAGGCGATGGAGCCGGCGTCGGCAGATTTTTCACGATAGTGGCGTAGTTGTATGGCACGGGTGGCCAGATCATCCAGCCATGGGCGTCAATCAACTGCTGGAGGTCGGGGTCGGTATAGTCGGCTTCCGTGGGCATGAACTCCGGCCCAAACGTGTCCTCGCTGTAGTCCTTCAGAACAGGAAAATAAAATTGCCCGTTAAAGCTGATGAGCAGGGGCCGGTCGTTGGCGATGAACTCGGCGAACATGCTGGTGCCGAACAGCACCAGGAACACCCAGAACGAGACATAACCGCGCCGGTGCTGGCGAAATATCGCAAGCCGGCGCTGGGTGATCGGTGATAGCGTCACCGCCTCGCCTCGAAGTCGATGCGCGGATCGACGATCGTGTACAGCGTGTCGCCGACAATCTGCATCAGCAGACCAAGCAGCGTGAAGATGTAGAGCGTGCCGAACATAATGGGGTAGTCGCGCTGGATCGCCGACTGGAACCCAAGCAGCCCCAATCCGTCCAGCGAGAACACGATCTCGACCAGCAGCGCCGAGGTGAACAGGATGCTGATGAAGGCCTGCGGGAAGCCGGCGACGATCAGCAGCATGGCATTGCGGAACACGTGACCGTACAGTACGCGCTGTTCGCTGGCACCTTTGGCGCGCGCCGTCACGGTGTACTGCTTACGGATCTCCTCGAGGAAGCAGTTCTTGGTCAGCATCGTCAGGCTGGCGAATCCGCTCGCGACCACGGCGATCGTTGGCAGCACCATATGCCAGGCGTAGTCCGCGAGGCGCGCCGGAAGGCTCCAGTCCGCCGAGCCTTCGCTGGTCAGGCCGCGTAAGGGGAACCAATGCCAATAGCTGCCCCCGGCGAACAGCACGACAAGCAGGATGGCGAACAAAAAGCTTGGCACCGCGTAGCCGACCAGCACGACGGCACTGCTCGCGATGTCGAAGCGGCTGCCGTCGCGCACCGCCTTGGCGATGCCAAGTGGAATGGAGATGAAATAGACCAGCAGCGTAGACCACAGACCGAGTGAGATGGAGACCGGCATCTTCTGGAGGATGAGATGCACGACGGTCTGGTCACGGAAAAAGCTGCGACCGAAGTCGAAGCGCAGGTAGCCGCTGAGCATGTCGAGAAATCGTGTCAGCGGCGGCTTGTCGAAGCCGAACATCTTCTTGATGTCGGCGACAATGTGCGGGTCGAGCCCGCGCGCGCCGCGATACGAACCGGAGCCCCCAATTTCCGATGAGGCAGAGCCGAGGCGCGAGGACAGATCGCCTTTGCCCCGAAGTTCCGCGACCATCTGTTCGACGGGTCCGCCGGGCGCGAATTGCACGACCGCGAAGTTGATCGCGATGATGCCGAACAGAGTAGGAATCACCAGCAGCAGGCGGCGGAACAGATAGCCGGTCATTCAGTGGCGGCCTCTCCCCCTCTCCCCTTGCGGGAGGGGGTTGGGGGGAGGAGCCTCACTGCTGCTTTGCCGCGTCGAGCGCCGCAGCCTTTGCCGGATCCACCCACCACGAATCGAAGTTGAACCCTTCGCGGATCGGCTTGTCGGGATGACCGAAGCGGTTCCAGTAGGCGATGCGGAAATCCAGACTGTCCCAGTTGGGCACGAGATACCAACGCCACAGCAGTACCTCGGTCCAGCGCGCGACCCGCCGTGTTGAGTGTCGTGCGGTCCTGCGCTGTGACGACCCGCTCAACCAGCGCATCGACAGCCGGATCGCAGATCCCAGGCAAATTGGAACTTCCCTGCGCCTTCGCCGCCGCACACGTGAAGTAGTCGCGCAGTTCGTTGCCCGGGATGTCGCCCTGCGGATAGATCATGATGAGCATGTCGAAGTCGAAGTCGTCCGTCAGATGCTGGTACTGTGCCGGATCAGCCGTGCGTACCCGCGCATCGATGCCGAGCTTCTGGAGCGACTGGACGTAAGGCAGCGACACCCGCTCCAGCGACGGGTCGTCGAGCAGGATGGTGAAGCTCATCTGCGTGCCGCTCTTGTCCACCAGTTGGCGATCCTTCACTGACCAGCCGGCCTGCTCGAGCAGTGTCAGAGCATGCCTCAACTGCTCGCGGTTATTGCCCGAGCCATCGGTCACCGGCAGCTTGAATGGCTCGGTGAACAGCGCCGGCGGCAGCTCCTTGCGATACGGCTCCAGCAGCTTCAGCTCGTCGCCCTGCGGGATGCCGGATGAGGCCAGGTCGCTGTTGTTGAAATAGCTCAGCGTCCGCGTGTAGGCGCCGTAGAACAGGTTCTTGTTTTCCCACTCGAAGTCGAAGGCCTCCGCCATCGCCTGACGCACCAGCGGATTGGCGAACACCGGGCGACGCGTGTTCATCGCAAATCCCTGCATGCCGGTCGGAAGGTGATGCTTGAATACCTGTTTGATCACCAGCCCGCGCTCAACGGCCGGGAAGTCGTAGGCGGTGGCCCAGTTCTTCGAGATGTTCTCGCTGCGCAGATCGATCTGGCCAGCCTTGAACGCCTCCATCGCCACGGTCGAGTCGCGGAAATACTCGATATGCACGCGATCGAAGTTGTTGGTGCCCTTGCCGGTCGGCATATTCGCCGCCCACCAGTCAGGCCGGCGTGCATAGGTGATGCTGCGGCCCAGTTCGAAATTTTCGATCCGGTAGGGTCCCGAGCCGATCGGCGGATCGGTCAGCGGCTTGGTGAAGTCGCGACCTTCGAAGAAATGCTTAGGCAGCACAGGCATGCCGCCCAGGATCAGCGGCAGCTCGCGGTTCTCATTCGACTTGAAGTGAAACACCACGCGCCGCGGACTTTCCACCTCGACGTCCTTCACGTCGGCCATCTGGATGCGGAAACTCGGCCGCCCTTGCTCCAGCAGCGTGCGGTAGGTCCACGCGACGTCCTCGGCGGTGACCGGCGTGCCGTCGGAGAACTTCGCCTCCGGCCGCAACTCGAATGCCACCCACAGCTTGTTGGCCGGCAGCTCGATGGTCTCAGCGAGATGGCCGTAGCCTGTCGCGACTTCGTCGGCGGACGAGGTGAGCAGACTTTCCCACACATGCCCGACGGTGGCACCAGAGCCTGAGCCGCCAGCGAGAATAACCCACGGACTGACCATCCCGCTTGCCGATGTGCCGCGCAGGATGAACGGATTGAAGCTGTCGAACGTTCCGATCGACGCCAGTGTGACCTCGCCACCTTTCGGCGCGTTCGGGTTCACATAGGGGAAGTATGGGAAGTCAGGCGGCAGGGCAGGCTTCCCCAGTATCGCGATCGCGTTGCTGCGGGTCGTTGGCAGGTCGTCGGCCCGGGCGGGGAGAATGGCGAGGCCGAGCAGCAGTGAGAGGATTATGGTGCGCATAAGGATAGCAGATGTGGCGCCAAGTGGGGGGGCTGGCAACTAAAGACTAGTTAAGCAGCGTGACGATCTGCGGCAGCAGCGCCGCATCACCCACCGACAAGACTCGCCCGTCACCGCCAGCCCGCAAAGGCTGCCCGGCCCAGTCGGTCACCCGGCCGCCTGCGCCCTCGACCACCGGCACCAGCGCCGCCCAGTCCCACAGCTTCATCGTCGTCTCCGCGATCACGTCGATCTGTCCAAGCGCCAGGAGGCCGTGAGCGTAGCAGTCACCGCCCCAGTAGTTGCGCCGCACAACGGATGCCAACCTCCGCCAATTCGGTTCGTCGGCACCAAGCATTTCCGGGCTGGTGCAGGAAAGTTCCGCCTGCGCCAGCGAGGCGCATGGGCGGCAACCCGCGCGTCCGCCGAACGGGCCGCGGAAGGTCGTGGGCCGTTCCTTGGCGCCAATCCAGCGCTCGCGCGTCACCGGCTGGTCGATCACGCCGAGGACCGGTGTCTCGCCATCCAACAATGCGATCAACGTGCCGAAAGTCGGCCGGCCGCTGACGAAGGCACGTGTGCCGTCGATCGGATCGAGCACCCAGCGCAGTCGTGCCTCAGGCCGGTCCAGCCCGAACTCCTCGCCCAGAATCCCGTGGTTCGGAAAGCGCTCGGCCAGCACCGCGCGCATTGCCTGTTCGGCGCTGCGGTCAGCCATCGTAACCGGCGAGCGGTCCGACTTGGTGTCGATCGCAAAGCCGGCGCGGAAGAATGGCCGGACCACGGCGCCGGCGACGTCGGCAGCAGCTTCGGCGGCTGCCAGGAACCGATCGAGTTCGGCCAGACCGGCCGGTTTGCCTGACAACGAAGCGCAGGGGTCTAGGGCTTGGGCGGCTGAGCGGGCGCCGCCGGCGGGGATGCCGGCGCGCTCGGCTGTGCGGCGGCCGGCTGCTGCGCCGCGGCCGGCGCGCTCGGCTGTGTGGCGGCGGGCGGCGCAGCCTCTGGCGCCGGCAACGCCACGGGATTGTCCGACAGTGAGCGCAGGTAGGCGATCACGTCCGCCCGCTGCTTGTCATTGGTGATACCGGCGAACGACATGCGGGTGCCGGGAGCGTAGGCACTCGGCTTGTACAGCCATTGGTTCAACGCATCGAAGGTCCAGGGCTGGCCTTTGAACTTCTCCAGCGCAGGCGAATAGCTGAACCCCTGTTCGTGGTCATGCGGCCCTGCGACAACGCCGTAGAGATTCGGCCCCACGCCGGGCTTGCCGCCCTTGTCGAAGGTGTGACACGCGACGCAGACGCGGTGCACGAACTGATCGCCCACCTTGGGGTCGGCACTGGCGAGCAGAGGCGCGATGGGGGCCGGACCGGCCGGCTTGGCCTCGCCACCGCCCGTCGCTGCCGGGGCCGCCGCGATGACCAGCGCGGGCTTCTCCGGCTGCCGTTCGCGCACCAGAGAGTCGCCGATCAGGCCAGTGAGAAAGAAGACAATGCCGGCGACCAGGATCGCCGCAATGCCCTTGTTGACTTCCATACTGTCCATGCGGCGCGAGTTCCCCGTCGAACCAGGTCAAAGACGCACAGAGGTCCGCCGGCACGGCGTTGCACGCGGCCGCTGGCCTCCATAAGGTGCGCGCACCATAGGGAAACGACCTTTGCCCATCAACCCGTGAACCCGATCGTCATCATTCCCGCCCGCATGGCCTCGACACGGTTGCCCGGCAAGCCGCTCGCCGATATCCACGGCAAGCCGATGATCGTGCATGTGCTGGAGCGCGGACGCGAGGCGGACCTGGGGCCGGTCGCGGTCGCATGCGGCGATGCGGTGATCGCCGACGCGGTGCGCGCCGCGGGAGGCCGCGCGGTATTGACCGATCCCGATTTGCCGTCCGGCTCCGATCGCGTGTTCGTCGCGCTGGCCGAGCTCGATCCCGACGGGCGGTACGACGTCATCGTCAATCTGCAGGGCGACGTTCCAACGATTACCGAGGCACAGTTGCGCCCGGTAATCGCGCCCTTGAGCGATCCGGCTTACGACGTCGGCACCCTCGTGCTACCGATCGCGTCCGACGCGGAGGCAAATACGGCATCGTTCGTGAAGGCCGCCTGCGCGTTCGCGGCAGGACAGGCTGTCGCACCGGCTCTATATTTCTCGCGCCAGCCGATCCCTTGGGGCGAGGGCCCGCGCTGGCACCATGTGGGCATCTACGCCTACCGCCGGGCCGCGCTCGCACGCTACGTGGCGCTGCCGCCCTCGCCGCTGGAGATGCGCGAGAAGTTGGAGCAATTGCGCGCATTGGAGGCGGGTATGCGGATTGGCTGCGCGCGTATCGACTACGGGCTGTTTGGCGTCGACACGCCGGAGGACCTCGAACGGGCGCGCCGCCTGCTTGCCCCGGGCGGCGGCCCGGCATGACCGCGACGATCGCCTTCCAGGGTGTGCCCGGCGCCTATTCCGACCTCGCCTGCCGCGTCGCCTACCCGGACCTCACCACGTTGCCGTGCGAGTTGTTCGAGTCGGCCATGGACGCGGTGCGTGAGGGTCGCGCGGAGCTTGCGATGCTGCCGTGCGAGAACAGCCTCGCCGGGCGCGTGCCGGACATTCACCACCTGCTGCCGGAATCCGGTCTGTTCGTGATCGGCGAGCACTTTCATCGGGTCGAGCACTGCTTGCTCGGGGTGAAGGGCACGATGATGGAGGACCTGAAGCGGGCGCATTCGCATACCGTAGCGCTGGGCCAGGTCCGTCACAGCCTGCGCCGGCTCGGGTTGACGCCGGTGGTTCAGGCGGATACCGCGGGCGCAGCTCAGCTTGTCGCACAGTGGAACCGCAAGGAGGAGGCGGCGATCGCCTCGTCCTTGGCGGCTGAGATCTACGGGCTGGAGATTCTGGCCGCGAATGTCGAGGACGCCTCGCATAACACGACGCGCTTCTACATCATGGCGAGCCAGCCGCGGACGCCTGAGCCGACCCAGCCCGAGCTGATGACGACATTCGTGTTCCGCGTCAGGAACGTGCCCGCGGCGCTCTACAAGGCGCTGGGCGGCTTCGCGACCAATGGCGTGAACATGACCAAGCTGGAAAGCTACATGCTCGCCGGCCATTTCGTCGCCACGCAGTTCTTATGCGACGCCGACGGCCATCCCGAGCAGCCGGCACTGCGGCGCGCACTGGAGGAGCTGTCGTTCTTTTCCTCCGAGGTGCGGGTTCTGGGCGTCTATCCCGCCGCACCATTCCGCCAGCGGCATGGGACCTAGCCGTTTGCTGCCGGGGGCATCACCAGCTCGTACCGCTTCAGGCGATAGATGATTGACGAGACAACCCAGCACAAAATGAAGATGCCGACGACGGCAAACCCGAGACTGCCGACACTATCGTTCAACGCCCCGACGGCGTCCCAGAACCACCCGCTCAGCGCGAGCTGACTGCCGATCAGTCCGAGTGCCTCGATGCCGCCGATCAGCAAAGCGATCAGCACCGAGACGGCGGTGATCGTCAGGTTGTACCAGAGCTTGCGCAGCGGATTGATGAAGGCCCAGCCATAGGCACCGACCATCAGCACGCTGTCCGTCGTGTCCACCAGAGCCATGCCGGCGGTAAATAGCGCGGGAAACACCATTGTCTGCCAGGCCGACATACCGTGGGCTGCCTGGGTCGCCGCGATCCCCAGCAGACCCACTTCGGTCGCGGTGTCGAAGCCCAGGCCGAACAGGAAGCCGAGAGGGAACATGTGCCAGGTTTCCGTGATTGCACGGAATAGTGGGCGGAACAGGCGCGCCAGCATTCCCCGCCCGGCAAGCAGCAGATTGAGCGCGTCGTCGTTCAGGCTGCCGCCACGCCGTACCTCGCGGAAACTGCACCAGACGCCACGCAGAACGACCAGATTTGCGATTGCAATCGCGAACAGGAACGTGGCCGACACTGCGGTCCCGACCAAGCCGCCGACCTGCCTCGCGGTGTCGAACCGGTCCTGCATGGCCGTCGCCGTCGCGGCAATCGCCAGCGATGCCAGAATGACAATGCTGGAGTGGCCAAGCGAGAACCATAACCCGACTGTCTGCGGGCGCTTCCCATCGTGGATCAGCTTGCGGACCACGTTGTCGATGGCGGCGATGTGATCGGCATCGACTGCGTGGCGAAGCCCAAACACCCAGGCCAGCAGCGCGATCCCGAGCAGCGCCGGACGGTCATGGAACGCCACCCAGGCCCAGGTCCAGGCCATGACATTGGCCGCGATAAGGCCACCATACAGCGACGCGGATCCCCGAAGCCCACGAAGCCCGCCAACAATGCCGCTCACACGGCGTGGTCCGCAGATGCAGATTCCTGCTGCCCGACGAGCTCATGGCGCAACCACTGATACCAGGCCTCGATGCCCTCGCCGGTCTCAGCGGACACGCACAGCACCTCGATGCCGGGATTGACCTCGCGGGCATACGCGATACAGCGATCAACATCGAAACGGACGTGCGGCAGCAGATCGATCTTGTTGATCAGCATCAGCCGGCAGGCACGGAACATGTGCGGATACTTGATCGGTTTGTCCTCGCCCTCGGTCACCGACACGACCACCACCTTGGCGCGCTCGCCGAGATCGAACAATGCCGGACACACCAGGTTGCCGACGTTCTCGATGAGCACCAGCGAACCGGGCGGTGGTTTGAGCTGCTGCATGCCTCGCGCCAGCATGTCCGCCTCCAGGTGGCAGCCAGTGCCAGTGTTGACCTGGATCACCGCGCAGCCGGTGGCGCGGATGCGCTCGGCGTCGTTGGTCGTGGCCTGGTCGCCTTCGACCACGTAGATTTGCATCTCGTCGCGCAGCGCGCGGATGGTGCGTTCGAGCAGGCTGGTCTTGCCCGATCCAGGGGAGCTCATCAGGTTCAGCGCCAGGACCTCGCGGCCCTCGAACCAGCCGCGATTACGCTCGGCCAAAGCTTGATTCTTGGCCAGAATCTCCTGCTCCAGCGCGATGGTGCGGCCATGCATACCGGCGTGCAGCGCGGCCCGCGGGTCGGCATGGTCATGATCGTGCGGATGCGCGTGGACATGATCGTGCGGATGCGCGTGGACATGATCGTGCGAATGCGCGTGGTCATGCGGATGCGCATGATCGTGGCTGTGGGCATGCGTGTCGGCACCCGGTATTGTGTAATTGACATCTTGATTATCCGAGCAGCCGCAGGTGGTGCACATCACGCGACCTCCATTTCCCTGATCTTCAGTTCCTCACCGGCAATCACGCGAAGGTTTGCACTGCCGCAGGTGCAGCGGCCAACAAGTTGCACCAAAGATACCTCACCGTCGCAGTCGCGGCACACCGCCCGCCCAGGTGTCTCGATGATCTCCAGTGCGGCGCCCTCGAGCACGGTGTTCCTGGCGCAGACATCGAAGCAAAAGCGCACCGCATCAGGCATCACCGCAGACAGTTGGCCGATCTCCAGCCGCACCCGAATCACGCGCGCATCCCCAGCGCGTTCGGCGCATATCTCCACGATCCCGTTGGCGATGCTGAGTTCATGCATAGATTCGCATCGCTAACAGATCCTCGGCAATTGCTCGCCGACCAGCATGTCGACAATTCGCTCGCCACCAAACGCAGTGTGCAGCACCACCATGCCTGTGGGGCGTTCAGTCACCTCGCCGATCATCACAGCACCCGTTCCGGCAGGATGCGCTCGCATCGCCGTCAGCACACGGTCGGCGTCGGTCGCGGCCACCACCGCCACGAGCTTGCCCTCGTTGGCCAGATACAGCGGATCGAGCCCCAGGATTTCGCAGGCCCCCTTGACCTCCTCGCGCAGCGGCAGCGCGTCCTCGCGGATGCGGATGCCGACATTCGAGCTTTGCGCGAACTCGTTCAGCACCGTGGCAATGCCGCCGCGCGTCGCATCGCGCAGGCAGTGGATGGATGGGCACACTGCCAGCATCGACGCCACGAGCCCGTCCAGCGGCTGGCAGTCGCTCGATACATCGGCCTCCAGCGCCAACTGGTTGCGCGCGATCAGGATGGCTGTGCCATGATCGCCGAGTACGCCGTTCACGATCACCACGTCGCCTGGGCGCGCCTGGTTCGCCGACATCGCAACCCCGTGTGGCACGACACCGATGCCGGCCGTGTTCACGAACAGCTTGTCAGCGGCACCGCGCTCGACGACCTTGGTGTCCCCGGTCACGATGGCGACGCCGGCCCGATCGGCGACGCGCTTCATGCTGGCTGCCACGCGGCGCAGGATGTCGACGTCCAGTCCCTCCTCCAGCACCATGCCGCACGACAGGAACAACGGTCGTGCGCCGCACATCGCGAGATCGTTGACGGTGCCCGCCACCGCAAGCGTGCCGATGTCCCCGCCCGGAAAGAATAGCGGATCGACCACATAGGTATCGGTGGTGAACGCAAGTCGGTCACCATGTCTCGCGAGGTCCGCGAGAGGGATGCGCGCCTGGTCCTCCAACGCGCCAAGCATGGGATTGTCGAACGCAGGGAGAAACACGTCCTCGATCAGCGCGCGCATCGCCTTTCCGCCGCTGCCGTGCGACATGTTGATGCGCGCATCGCGCACCGTGCCGCCGCGCCGCGCACCGATAGGTGCCCGAACGTTCATCCGGCGGCGTCCGCCACGAGCGACATGTCGGTGCGGCCGTAGTTGTAATAGGCCGCGCAGGCACCTTCGCTGGAGACCATCAACGAACCCAGCGGGGTCTCCGGCGTGCAGGCAGTGCCGAACACCTTGCACTGACGCGGCTTGATCACGCCCTTCAGCACCTCGCCGCACTGGCACGCCTTCGGATCGGCAATCCTGATGTTGGGCACGGCGAACTTCCGTTCGGCATCGAACGCGGCATAGCTCTCGCGCAGCTGCACGCCGGAATGATCGATCGAGCCAAGGCCGCGCCACTCGAAGAACTCGCGCAGTTCGTAGACCTCGTGGATCGCCGCGAGCGCGTTCGGATTGCCGTTCGCCGGAACGACGCGGCCATACTGGTTCTCGACCTCGCAGCGGCCATCGTCGATCTGCTTCAGCACCATCCAAAGCGCATGCAGCACGTCCAATGGCTCGAACCCGGCGATGGTGATCGGCTTGCGATAGTGCCGCGCGATGAACTCATAGGTGCCGGTGCCGATCACCATGCTGACATGCCCAGGCCCCAGGAACCCATCCAGGTGGAGGTCGGGCGAGTCCAGGATCGCCTTGATCGTCGGAATGATGGTGATGTGATTGCAGAACAGCGAGAAATTCCTCACGTCCTGCTTGCGCGCCTCGATCACCGTCATCGCGGTACTCGGCATCGTGGTCTCGAAGCCCAGGCCGAAGAAGATGACCTCCCGATCCGGATGCTTCCGCGCGATTGCCAGCGCATCGAGCGGCGAGTAGACCATGCGCACATCCGCACCGTCAGCCTTCGCCTTCAGCAGACTCTTGCGCGATCCCGGCACCCGCATCGCGTCGCCGAACGTGGTGAAGATCACCTCCGGCCGTTCCGCCAGTGCCACACAGTCGTCAACTCGCCCCATCGGCAGCACGCAGACCGGGCAGCCGGGCCCGTGCACGAACTCCACCGCGTCTGGCAGCATCTGCTGAATGCCGTAGCGAAATATCGAGTGCGTGTGCCCCCCGCACACTTCCATGATCTGCAACGGCCGCTTCCGGTTACGCGAGATGGCCACGCTCAACTTGCGAATCTCGCCCAGCAGCACACGCGCCTTCACCGGATCGCGGAACTCGTCGACATACTTCATGACGCCACCCCGCTCTCCAATCCACCGCGATCCTCAGCAAGCAGCGTGTGCACCAGATCCCAAAGGATGTGATAGATCGCCACATGCGTCTCCTGGATCCGGTGGATGCTGTCGCTCCGCACCACCAGACAATGATCCAGACCACCGTCGCGCTCCATCTTGCCGCCGTCGTTGCCCGCGAAGCCAATAGTGATCAGGCCGAGCTCCTTCGCTTTGGCAAACGCGGCGAGCAGGTTCTCGGAATTGCCGCTGGTCGAGAACCCGACAAGTCCATCGCCCGGGTTGGCTTGCGCGATCAACTGACGGACGAAGACGTGGCCGAAGCCGACATCGTTGCCGACCGCTGTCAGCATCGCAATGTCGGCGGTCAGGTTGATCGCGGTCAGCGCCGGTCTGCCCGCGGTCACCGGATGCAGGAACTCCACCGCGAAGTGCGCGGCATCGCAGCTCGACCCGCCATTGCCCATGCTGAACAGTCGGCCGCGGCGGCGATACACGCCGGCGATCGCTTCCGCCGCCGCGACAACGGCGGCGGCATTCTCGCTGAAGAAACGCTCCTTCGCCTCAATGCTGTCGTGCGCCTTCCGATGCACCGACTCAAGCAACGTGCCGCGCAGCCGGACCGCATCCTGCTTGTCGCCATGGAGGAACGGATACAGCTCTTGCAGTGCGCGGCCCTCTGTCATGGTTCGAACCCGCGCATGGCTTCCATCTCGGCCTGGGCCTCACCCAGTTCATGCAGCAGTTCCAATGTGCGCGCCGCCTCGTCCTCGTCGATGCGGCTCATGGCGAATCCGACATGCATCAGCACCCATTCGCCGACATAAGACTGCGGCTCCCGCCCCTCTATCGTGATGAAGCTGATGTTGATCGGCCGCCGCACGCCCCCAACCTCAACGATCGCGAGATTGCTGTTGGTGTCGGAGATCTCGACGATGCGTCCTGGGATGCCTAGGCACATGGCGTGCTTCCTCGTTGTTCTTCGCCGAGCGCGATAGCCCGAGCCGCCGCGATCGCCGCCTGGCCGAGTGCGAGCCCGCCATCGTTGGCAGGCACCTGTGCGTGGGTGAGCACGCGAAGGCCCAGCGCTTCGAGCCGGCCCACCAGCAGCTCAAGCAGCACACGGTTCTGCAACACACCGCCAGACAGCGCGACAGTCGTGACCGGTGCCATGTCGGGATCGCGCTGCCGCAGCTTGTCGACCATGCGCGCGATGACCGAGGCAAGCCCCTTGTGGAACCGTGCGGCAATCACCGGCACCGGCGTGTCCTCGATCAGATCGCCGAGCAGCGCCTGCCACATCGGCAGCGGTTCCACGTAGGGCAGGTTGCTGGATTTGAGCCGAGGGATTGCGAACGGATAGGCGAGACGCTCGTCCTCGTGCGCGAGAGCGTGCGCGTCCACCATTGCCTCGAACTCCACGGCCGCGTGGCCTTCGTATTCCGCGCGTTCGCGACAGACCCCGGCCGCCGCTGCCGCCGCATCGAACAGGCGACCGCACGAGCTTGCCAACGGGCTGTTGACGCCACGCGCGATCATGCCGTCGAGCACCGCACGAGGCTTCGTCTCCAGAAACCGGCAAAGCGCGAGATCGGCATAGTCCATCGCAAACCGTGCCCAGCCCATCTCGGCCATGAGATGTGCGTAGGTGTTGCGCCAAGGCTCACGGATCGCCTGCGCGCCGCCTGGCATGGCGATCGGCTTGAACGTGGCCAGCCGTTGGCAGTCGCGGTAGTCGGCCAGCAGGAATTCGCCGCCCCAGAGCGTGCCGTCCAGGCCGTAGCCAAGGCCGTCCAGGGCCACGCCGATCACCGGAGCGGCATCCAGGGCGATTCCATTCTCCGCGAGGCAGGCGGCCATATGGGCATGATGGTGCTGCACTTCCGCCAGGTCCGCCACATGCCGCGCGGCAAGATCGCGCCCCAGTTTTGTGGACAGATACTCGGGATGGCGATCGACAGCGATGATCGTCGGCACGTGCTCGAACAATCGCTGATACGCCTCGATCGACTGTGCGTAGTCGGCGAAGGTCTTGGCGTTCTCCAGATCGCCCATGTGGTGCGACAGGATGGCCTGGCCGTCGCGCAGCAGGCAGAACGCCCCTTTCAGTTCACCACCCATCGCAAGAACCGGCGGAGCAGCGGCGAAGCCATCCGGAAGCGCCGTGGGTGCCGGCGCGTAGCCGCGTGCGCGCCGCATGATGCGGGGTTTGCCGCCGATGATGCGCACGATGGAGTCATCGACGCGCCGAGTGATATCGCGGTCGTGCATCAGGAAATAATCAGCGATGCCGCCGAGTGTCTGTCGCGCGTCCGCGTTGTCGATGCATTGCGGCTCGTCCGACAGATTGCCGCTGGTCAGCACGATCGGCCGATCCAACCGCCGCATCATCAAATGGTGCAGCGGCGTGTTCGGCAGCATGACGCCAAGCGTGCCGACGCCGGGCGCGATAGTCTCGGCGACGCGCCGGCCGTCGGCGCGTGGTTTGACAATCACGATAGGGGCGGCGGTGCTGCGCAGGATGTTCGCCTCCTGCGCGTCAATGTCGCACCAGGCCCGCGCGACATCGATATCGCGCACCATCAGCGCGAGTGGCTTGCGCGGCCTGCGTTTGCGTTCGCGCAAACGGGCGACGGCCTCCGGGTTGGTCGCGTCGCAGGCGAGCTGAAAACCGCCCAGCCCCTTGATCGCCAGGATCTCCCCGCGCATCAGCAACGTGGCCGCGCCATCCACATCGTCCAGTGTGGTGATGGCATCCAAGGCAAGCGGTCGGCCGTCACCGCGCTCCAGCCAGGCGCGCGGCCCGCAGGCGTGGCAGGCGATCGGCTGTGCGTGGAAGCGACGGTCGTCTGGCGCGTCGTATTCGGCCGCGCAGGCCGGGCAGACACAGAACTTTCGCATCGTGGTGGATTGCCGGTCGTAGGGGATCGCCTCGATGATCGACAGGCGCGGTCCGCAATGGGTGCAGTTGGTGAACGCATAGCGATAGCGCCGCTCGAAGGCGTTCAGCACATCTGCGCGGCATTGCGGGCAGGTCGCCGCGTCGGGTACGACGCCAGTGCGCGCCCGGGTCGGCACGCTGCTGATGATGCGAAACGCGGCATCGTCAGGCGATGCTGGGCACACGGTGCGTTCGATCCGGTCGATCCGCGCCAGCGGCGGCGCCTCATCCGCCAGACTGGCGATCAGCCGCTGGATTGTTTTTGCTGAGCCGCGCAACCGGATGATGACGCCGTCGCCGTCATTGGCCACCCACCCGCGCAGGCCATAACGGCGCGCCAGCAGCCACACAGTCGGTCGGAACCCGACGCCCTGCACCAGGCCTCGCACGCGGACCAGTTCGGCGATGTCGCGATCATCAGCCAACGGATCCGCCAGCGTGTTCATGACGCTACAAGGCCCGGTGCGAGGCGCCACAACAGGACCCGGTTGTTCCCGGAATCCGCGACGACTGCCGCATCGCCGCACAACGCGATGCCGTATGGCCAGCACAGACTGTCCCGGCTGGGCAGAGCCCAGCGATTGTCGCCCTTGGCATGGAAATCGTCTTGCCCGGTCAACGCGCACGCACTGGGCTGATGTGCGTTGTCATCGGCGTGCCAGCCCAGCAGCCGCGAGTTCGCGGTGTCGGCGGCCACCAGCCACTTTCCGCTCGAGGCGATGCCGTACGGCATATGCAGTGTGCTGGCGCTTGGCCAGTAGAGCGACTGGTTATGATCGACCTGCGTCGGGTCGACCTGGCCGAGTAGCCTGTCACAAGCCTGATCGTTGCGGGTCGGCAAGTCATCCCAGATCATGATGCGGTTGTTGCCGGCATCGGTCACGCACAGCGAGCCATCCCAGACCGTCACGTCGTGCGGCCACCGCATGCTGGACAGGCTCGGCTCGCCGCCGCCGTTCTCATCGCGTGTGCCGAAGTCACGCTGACCGAGCACCAGATCGGCCGGACACCCATTGCTCATCGGCACACCATGCCACATCAGCACCCGCCGGTTGCCAGTGTCGGCGACCCAAAGCCGTGCACCGTCCCAGTGCACGCCGTAGGGCCAAAACAGCGACTGGGCCGATGCCGTGGCGTGGCCCCCGTTGGCCTCCACGGACGCGAAATCCGCCTGTCCCAGCACCACGTCGGCGGGTGCATTGCTGCGCTCGGGCCGTAAATGCCAGATCAGCACACGATGGTTCCAGGCATCGGCGACCGCGATCCCATCGCCAAGCGACGTGACTCCGGTCGGCACGTTCAAGGTGGCTGGCCCTGGCTCGCCCTTGGCGTTGCGGCCTTCGCGGATGAAGTCCGGTTGCCCGATCACCCAGTCGGCCGGCGTGTTGTCACCGTCCGGCACCTTCGCCCAGCCAAGCAGCCTGTGATGGCCTGTATCGCTCACCCAGAGCGGACCGCACGGCCCTATCAGGCTGGCGCCGCGGGGCCCGAATAAGGAGGAGGCACTTGGCGCCACCGGCATCGCCAGTCCGTCAGCGCTGCCAGACAGACCAAGGCAAGCAAACGGTCCCTCGCGGTCCAGCACCGCCAGACCTGATGGGATCGGTGCAAGCTTCAGCGCGGGCGTCAGGCTGACACGAAGCGCGGTCGCCACGGCCTAGCCCTCCAGCCGCACGGCGACGCGGCCACCCCGCACGCGCGCCGCATGTGCTACAAGCTGCACCTCCGGGGCGGTCAGGCATTCGCCGGTTTCCAGCAGATAGCGGAAGCCGTGATACGTGCAGGTGATAACGCCGTCCGCGATGTCGCCCATCTCCAGCGGCATGCCCAGGTGCGCGCAGGCGTTGTCGAAGCAACTGACCCGTCCGCCGCGCCGGCTCAGCAGCACGGAGCGCCCGGCGACCCTGCGCTCAATCACGCCGCCCTCGGGAATTTCGTCCAGCCGCGCTGCATCGACCCAGCCCTGATCCGTATTGGCAGCGAACGGACTGATGAAGTGAGTCACGTCGGCAGCCTGCTTCATCGGGCCTCTGCTGACCTGCCTGATGTGAACAATTTCCGGACAGTGCAGGCGGATGGCGCGCTCGACGCCTTCGCGCAGTGTCTCGCTGGAGGCCGGACAACCGTGGCAGGCACCGGTCAGACGAATCTCCACCGCATCAGGCGGAACCACGCGGACCAGTTCCACGTCGCCGCCATGCAGGCGCATCGATGGCCTCACGTCGTCCAACGCACGCTCCAGTCGGGCTTCCAGAGACTCGCGCAGCATCCCGTGAAATTGCAGCACGCCGCGCACGATCGGATCGGCCACCGCCTCGCGCAATCTGGGCAGCGCAGCGGGATCATCCTTCAAGGTCCGGATCAGCCGGCGTATTGCCTCCTTGTGCAACGCCTCGATCGCTGCCTTCAGCGCCTGCACGGTCGCGCCTTGCGCGGCGTCCCAACCATCGACGATGGCCTCCTGGCTGGTGATCGCATGCACCAGGCGGTCCAGTTCCGCCGCTGCCTCATCCTGCGGCGAAGTCTGTGCGCGTCCTGTCGCGGCGCTGCTCACAACGCGATCCTCATGCGTATTTCAGATCGCGGAACAGATACGGCTGGATCACGCCGACGGCCAGCGATGCCAGCACGACAGCGAGCCAGACCGGCACGCCGAGCAGTCTCAGAATGAGCACTGCCGCCAGCGCGATCGCGAAACCCGCAAACCAGCGCAGCAGTACCGCTTTCGGGTCGCGGAACAGCTTGCCCTTCAGGAACAGTCGAAGCGAGTTGGTGAATATCGGCCACATGCCGCGCTCCTACAGCATTGCGAGGATGATCAGTCCGAGCAGCACGCCGGGCACCGCGCCGGTCGGGCCGAACATCGCACCCATCGCCCCCGCCAGTTCGTTGCCGAGGTCCTTGCCGGCGAGCAGAATACCGGCCAGCGCGCCACCCAACGTCGCCGCCACGAACCCGCAGCACGTCCAGATCACGATGGTAGCCGCGGTCAACTGCCCACTTGCGAGTTGGTGCCAGAGGCCGGTCATTCGCATTCAGCTCCCGGCCGGATGGTGGGACAGCGCACCCAGGTCGTTTGCGATGCTGGTCAGCGACTCCTCGATCATTGCGACGCTGTCGGCCTGATCGAAGCGCAGCAGGATACCGCGTGCTTCCTGGTACAGATCGCGCGCGGCGACCAGGCAGCCCTCGCGACCCAGTCCCGGCTGGTCCGGATCATCCGGCAGATTGCGCAGAACGTTCGCCTTGTTTGCGATGGTGCTCGCGTATTCCAGCGGCGTGTCGCGCTCGTTGCGAACCTTCAGTGCCTCGGCATAGGCGGCCAGCGCGCGCAGATTGTTGTCCAGCACATGACCGCTGGAGGCGTATTGCAGCGCGTTGCCGAGATTGTTCTGGATCATCGCGTATTCGCTGGGATGGTCCACCAGAGTGATGACGCTCAGCACCTCCTCGAACGACTGCACCGCAAGCGCCTCACGCATCTTGGCGCGCTCATCGGCCATCGGGAGCGACAGGTAGGCGATGGCAAGGTTGTTGTGCAGAATTGCGTATTCCTGCGGATACTCGGTGCGCGTGAAGGTCCGCAGCGCGCGATGATACGACTGGATGGCATCCTGCAGCCGCGCCGCACCCGCGCCCGCAAGCGATTGCGTGACCAGCCCGAGGTTCATTTCGACCTCGGCAAACTCCGCTTGCTTGCCGTGTTCCCGCAAGGTCGGAAGCGCCGCTTCGTACGCGTCACGCGCATGCTTCAGCGCGGTCGTGCCGCCATCGGGGAGAGCCTGCAGCGCCGTACCCAGTCGCGCGGTGATACGTGCCCGCAACAACGTGTCCTCGGCGAGGTCAAGAGCGCGGCGATACAGGTCCACCGCGCGCCGCAACTGATCCGGCGTCTTCGGCCGAAGCTGCATGCCCATGGCGATCTCCATGAGCATTTCGGCCTTCTCCTCGGCGGTTTCTGCCTCGGAGTCGACCACCCTCAGTGCGGCATCGAATTGTGCTTCGGGTAGCGTTGGCCCCACCGCATCCTCCCCAGGGTCGTCGCATTCATTGAGGCGATGTTATTGCGATCAGCTTAAGACGTGATCCAGCGCGCCGCCAAACACTTTATCATTGTGCAAAGTAAGTTTGCACTTGTGGTAGACCACGAATTGCCAGCGCCTTCAGCTCACTGGCCCAGTGGACTGGAAACCGGCGTTCCTCGAAATCCTCAGGGAGCCCCCGCGCGCGCAGAAATTCCTGTGCATGCAGCACGCGGTCACCGCGCGCATTGCGGACCTTCAGCAGCAGACCACCCGCCGATTGCCTCGCGAGCGGCACGATCAGCACGGCGTCGTCACGGGCCAGCAGGGCAACCGCGCCTGCATCCGGCAGATGCGCATCGCAGAGCTCCCGCGAGAGATAAATGCTACCACGCTTGATGCTGACCATCGGGCTTGTGTCAGGGTACGACATAGTCATCGATCGTGCGTTGGATTCTCGCGATCACGCGCCTCGCCGAGGCGAGAACGGGTCTGCTGAGTTCCAACCCGAACCCAGCGCTTTGCAGTTCAATCAGGTAGACGGTGACATCGATGGGAAAGCGTTCGCGGTAAATCTTGCGCCCAGCGGCGAGTGCGTGGTCCCAGCGAAAATCATGCAGGCTGAAACTGGGCGCACGCTCCGCTTCCAGCTCAGCGCCAGGCAACCTGAATATGGCGCCAGGTTTCGACCCGCTGCTTGCCGCGTCGATCACAATCAGTTGCCGCGTTCCGGCCGCCTGGAACATCACCTCCATGCCGGAGGTGCCGGCGTCAAACACACGCACGTCGTCGCGCGGATTTTCCCGCAGACGCACCTGCAACGCCTGAGCGACGAACACGCCGACCCCGTCGTCTGAGCGGGTTGAATTGCCGCAGCCGATGATCGTCAACATGGCGCGGCTAAATGCGCCAGAGGCGGCAGTACCAGTCGGCCTCTACCGGTACCGCAAGTTCCGGCAGGTCGCACCATTTGCGATGCACCAGATAGTACATGCATTCCTGGCACCGCATCTGGTCCGGCCCGTACGGACGATCGGTGAAGCCTGACAGAACCAGCCTCGCTACCAGATCGTCCGGAGGAAGTTCGCGCAGCGCGACCAGCAAAGCACCGAATTCGCGATTGGTCTCGGGAAATGGCTCGGTCTGGGTCTTCAGGCCGTCGGCCAGCAGCTTCCCGATGAAGGCTCGGAGTGCGGACTCCTTCTCCGTGGTCATGCCTTGTCCCCTCTGCGTGGAGGAGAGGGTGCGTCAGGAGAGGCACCCCTCACCAGCGGCTCCCGCAAGCGACGGCTTTCGGTTTGGGCTGCTATCCGACACGGAACCGCGCCAGTTCCTTCCCGGTCTTGCCGTCATGAGCATGCACGGTGCACACGAGGCACGAGTCGAATGATCGCGCGACGTGACCCACCTCCACGGGATCGCGCGGATCGGCTATCGGCGCGCCGATCAACGCCTGCTCGATCGGCCCGAGGTTGCTGTTGGCATCGCGCGGACCCACATTCCAGGTGGTCGGCGCGACGATCTGGTAGTTCTTGATCTTGCCGTCCTTGATCTCGATCCAGTGGCACAACGCACCGCGGATCGCCTCCGTCGCACCCCATCCGCGGCCGTCGCGCTCGCGCGGCTTGATGTACCACAGATCGCTCAGGCGGAACTCGCGCAGGCAGTGCTCGGCCTGGCGGTACAGTTTAACGGTTTCATGCATCCGAGCGATCTGGCGCAGATGCAGGCTGGGACCGCCCATCTTCTTGTACATGTCGAGGATCAGCCCGTCGTAGTGCTGCCAGGCTTCGCCGTGCCGCCCCCCGGCCACCATCTGCCGCGCGAACGGACCAGCCTCGAGGCGTCCGAAGTCATTGTGCAGCACCGCAGTCGCCCAGTTGTATTTTTTTTCGAACTCGGTGTCGTTGTTCTGCACAGGACGCGTCGTGCGCTCGTACGGGTGCACGTCCGCGTCGCCCTCGTCGTACCAGGAATGGATCGTATTCTCGCGCACCCGCTCTTGGGTCATCAGCGTATGCGAGTCGGCCTTGCCGTCATACACGCCGCTTTTCATGATCAGCGCAGCGTTGCGGCCGTCGATCGTGGGTTTCTGATACTTGTCCTCGTGCGGCAGATAGCCCCAGGAGACGTATTTGCCGACGCCTCCGCCGTATTGATCGAGGCCGACATCCAGCCCCATGCGCCAGTAAAACCCCAGATCGGAGTTCGCATGTGCCGGGCTCTCGTCCAGCCATACCATGAAATCGTCGTATGTTCTGATCTGCTCGTAACGCTCGATCGAGCAGCCGAGCCAGACCGGTTCCAGCCAGGTATTCTTGTAGTACTCCAACAGCGACCATGCGCGCGTGATGTCGGACAGGGTGGGTGCGCACATCACGCCGCCCGGCACCATGAAGCTGGAATGCGGCCACTGGCCGCCGAACAGCGCGTAGATCTCAACCGGCTTCCCCGACACGGTGACGCCGGTTTCGTACGACTTGCCGGTGAACGGCGCGAAGCGCTTCACCGCCTCCTCGTAGAAGCTGCTGGCGCGATACTTCTTGTTCGTCATGTCGATTGCGTACAGGCCATAGAAGTAGCGCGGCTGACTCTGCAGGCTTTCGGTGATCTGGCCCAGGTTGCGCGCCAGGATGGCATTGCGCGGCACCTCCGTCTGCCATGCGGTGTCCAGCGCCCACGCCGCGCAGGTCAGGTGCGACGCACCGCAAATGCCGCACGCGCGCGGCGTCACGACCAGGCCGGCCTGCGGGTCCTTGTCGCGCAGGATGATCTCGAAGCCGCGGAACAGCTCGGCCTGGGTCCAGGCGTTGGTCACCACGCCGTTTTCGATATCGACACGCACATCGAGATCGCCTTCCACGCGCCCGACCGGCGAAATGTCGAGTGTCTGTACTGGCATTGCTCGGATTCCTGTACGTTTGCGCGTCAGACCACGAACATGTCCTGTTCGGCCCAGGCCGGAGCGGCATTCTTGGCCGCACCGGTCAGCGCGATGTAGCCACGCTTGTCGATGCCTTGCGGCAGGTCCTTCGGCACACCCATCACGGTCTGCGTCTTGAACACCGTACCCGGCGCCAGATCGAAGAACGGAAACTCCGGCTCGGTGCATCCCAGGCACGGCATGCCAGAGCGGGTCTTCGACGATTGACGGTTCCACAGGATGCGGTTGCACGGCGAGTGAGTCATCGGGCCGCGGCAACCCAGGTCGTAGAACAGGCAGCCTTTGCGCTGGCCGAACTCGGTCGCCGAGACCTTGTAGGCGAAGTGCATGTTCCGGGTGCAGCCGGTCTGCGTGAAGCTCTGAAAGAACGTCCTCGGCCGCTGCAGATCGTCGAGGCTGACGTCGCCGGCACGGCCGGTCGCCACCGCGACGACGATCTGGGTGATCCAGTCAGGATGCGCCGGACAACCGGGGATGTTGATGACGGGCAGACCGGCCTTCGAGGTGAAGTCGGCACCCAGGAACCCGCCATGAGCTCGTTTCAGGAATTGCAGACCCTGCGAATCCGACGGATTCGGCGCGGTGGCCGGAATCCCGCCCCAGGTTGCGCAATCGCCGATCGCCACCACGAACTGCGCCGCGTCCGACAGGTCGCGCACCCATTGCTTCATCGGCCGGCCAGCGAAACGGTTCCAGTTGCCGGTGCCGTTCGGTGCGTTCACCACCGTGCCCTCGAACACAAAGATGTCGAGCGGGATCGCGCCGGAGACGCAGTCACGCAGGATCTTCTGCAGGTTGTCGCCCAGTTCCATGCCAAGCGATGGGTGCCAGAGGATGTTGATGCCGAAATCGGTCACCAGATCGCAGGCGCTCGGCTCGTCGGCGTTCAGGAACGACATGGTGTTGCCGGAGCACGCACCGCCCTGAAGCCAAAGCAGGTTAGCCATTTCGGCTCTCCTCCCATTGTTTGTCGCGTTGGCGAGGTTGACCTCAGCAAATTCTGAGCCAGCAGGAAGCGCGATCGAAGTCTCTCACGATTTCAACGACTTCGTCTTGGTCTGGGCGGTCAGAGGGGGACGATGGCTGCGAAGTTGGTTTACAGGAGCAGCCGATCTGCAAACCTGCTTTGCAGTTGTCGCGTCTGTCCCTCAGCCCTTGCGGTTACCGCACACCGTGGACATCCTTCGCTCCCGCGCTGGTATCGGCTCATAGAGCAGCGTGTGTGCTGTCATTGCGAGAAGCGCAGCGACGAAGCAATCCCCATCGCAGGTTCACCGCATCGAACGAGCAGGCACCAGTCTAATGGGCGGTGACCCGATCGAGATTGTAGCGCTTGATCTTGTTGGCCAATCCAACGCGCGAGATCCCCAGTTCGACCGCCGCGCGGCTGTGGTTCCACTTGTGCCGAAGCAGCGCCTCCGACACTAGTTGCGCCTCCAGCGCCTCAACCTTTGCCTTCAGCGTCGCTCTGCCCTTCAGGAACCCCGGCATCCTTGCCTGACCGCCGCTTTCCGGATTGAGCCGGGCAAATTCCGGCGACATGTGCTTCAGCGACAGGAATTCGCCGTCCGCGGCCAGCGCGACCATGCGCCGCACCTCGTTCTCCAGCTCGCGCACGTTGCCGGGAAACGGGTGAGCACGCAGCCGACGCAACGCTTCGGCGGAAACGCCGGCGATCCTGCGATTTATCGATTTCGCGTATTTCGTCGCCGCGTGCTCCGCCAATATCGGGATATCCTCCACCCGCTCGCGCAACGGCGGCAGGTTCAGCTCGAAGCCCCGCAGCCGGAAATACAGATCGCGACGGAACCGGTTCCGCTCGACCAGTTCCTTGAGCCGCTGGTTGGTCGCGGCGATGATCCGGACATTGGTGTGCTTGGTGACCTGGCTGCCCAGCGGCTTGACCTCGCCGTCCTGTAGCAACCGAAGCAGACTGACCTGGAACGCCTGTGACACGTCGCCGATTTCGTCCAGGAACACGGTGCCGCCGTCGGCCGCGGCGAACAGGCCCAGCCGGTCGCCGATCGCCCCGGTGAACGCGCCACGCTTGTGGCCGAACAGCTCGGAGTGCAGCAGCTCGTCCGGGAGCGCCGCGCAGTTCTGTGCCAGGAACGGATACTTGTTGCGGCCGCTGAAGAAGTGCACCGCGCGGGCCATCAGCTCCTTGCCGGTGCCCGTCTCGCCCTGGATCAGCACCGGCAGGTCGGTCGCCGCCGCCTGCCGCGCGAGATTGCAGACCTCCATCATGCTGTCGCTGGCGAATACCAGCTTGTCGAACTCATAGGCGCTCTGCAGTTGCATCGTCATCTTGCCGTTCTGCTGACGCAGCACCTCGTCGGCGAACTTCAGCTCGCGGCTGAGGTAGCGGTGCAGGCGGGCCAGTTCGCGGCTTTCCAGAGCGCGCCGGATGAGCAGCCGGAGCTGGTCCGACTGCCAGGCCTTGGAGATGATCTGGTAGACCGCAGCCTCGTTGATCGAGCGGATCACCTCGTCGGGGTCGCGGCACTCGGTGAGCAGAACGCGAATGGCTTCCGGGTTGGCGACGCGGATCTGGCTGAAGAACTCCACGCCGGTCATGTCGGGCAACACCTGATCACAGAGGACCAGATCGCTCTCTTCGGCTCGCAGCAATTCGAGTGCGGCGCCCCCTGAGGCCGCCGTCAGCACCCGGTAATCCTCATCCAGACATCCCGCGATCAGGCCCCGCGCGGGGTGTTCGGCTTCAACCACGAGAACCGTCCAACTACGGTCGGGCATGGGCTTCACATACCGCTAACTTGGTTGGCAGTCCAAGGTCCCGGCTCAACGGCCGGTTGAAGATTGTTTCGCCTCGCGCACTCCTGATAACCGGGTCGAAAGGAATCCAGCGCTAGGTTGTAAGGGATGGCTGACGCGGTGCGCCTTGGGCTGACTGCTTCGCGCGCTGCCAACGGCCGCCACGGCGGTCAAGCGGCAAGCGGTGCGTGGCGGCATGGCGCCCTGGCGTTTCATCATGTGCTCGCCGCCGCAATGGCGGGGGCGCGTTCTCCGCGCGCCACTCCGGTAGCCGGCTCCGGCGTCCAGACGGCGGCGCTGCACGTCCCGCTGGGGATGGCGCATCCGCGGTGGATCGAGAAGCCGGATTCCGCCCTTCCGGCACAGTCCGACGCGGCGCTCTCTCACGCTATGACCTTGGAAGGCGTGCCGTCGTCGTGGCAATCGGGGCTGCGCTTCATCATGGCGCAGGAGTCGGGCGGCCAGGTCAACGCCAGGAACCCCGTTCACTCGGCGCGCGGCCTCTTCCAGTTGACCGCGGCGAATTACCACCTGAATCCCAACGGCGCTGGCTCATTCGGCAACGCGGTGGAGGAGGCCCAGGGCGGCATCCGCTACATCCAGCAGCGCTACGGCACCGCCGACAATGCGGTCACCTTCTGGCGGCAACACCACTGGTATTGAGCAGGGCCTAGCCCCCACCTAGAACCTCGCGCGCATTTCGAGGGGACGGGGCCATGGCCAGCTATCAGTACGTCTATGTGATGAAGGATCTGACCAAGTCCTTTCCGGGCGGACGCGAGGTGTTCCGCGGCATCACGCTCGCCTTCCTGCCCGGCGTGAAGATCGGCGTGCTTGGCATCAACGGCGCCGGCAAATCCACGCTGATGAAGATCATGGCCGGCATGGACACGGATTTCGGCGGCGAGGCCTGGGCCGCCGAGGGCGTGCGCGTCGGCTACCTGGAGCAGGAGCCGCAGCTCGATCCCGACAAGACAGTGGGCGAGAACGTCGAGGAGGCGTTCGCCGGCCTGAAGGCGGCGCTCGTTCGGTTCAATGAAATCTCCGAGAAATTCGCCGAGCCGATGAGCGACGACGAAATGAACGACCTGCTGACCGAGCAGGCCGACCTCCAGACCAAGATCGACGCGGAGGAGGGCTGGGACCTCGACCGCCGGGTGGACATTGCGCTGGACGCGCTGCGCTGTCCGCCGGCGGACGCTCCGATCACCACGCTCTCCGGCGGCGAGCGGCGGCGTGTCGCGCTGTGCCGGCTGCTGCTGGAGAAGCCAGACCTCCTTCTGCTCGACGAACCGACCAACCATCTCGACGCCGAAAGCGTCGCCTGGCTGGAGCACACGCTGCGCGACTACGCCGGCACGGTGATGATCGTCACCCATGACCGCTACTTCCTCGACAACGTCACCGGCTGGATCCTCGAGATCGAGCGCGGCCGCGGCTATCCGTTCGAGGGCAACTACTCGTCCTGGCTGGAGCAGAAGCGCAAGCGGCTGCAGCAGGAGGAGAAGGAGGAAAGCGCCCGCCAGCGCGCGCTCGCGATGGAGCAGGAATGGATCGCCGCCTCGCCGCGCGCCCGCCAGGCGAAGAACCGCGCGCGCATCCAGCGCTATGAGGAGATGCAGGCGCGCTCTCAGGAACAGGCGGCCGGCGTGGCGGAGATCGTCATCCCGCCCGGGCCGCGTCTGGGCAACGTGGTGATCGAGGCGGAAGGGCTGCGCAAGGGCTACGGCAATAACCTGCTGATCGACGACCTGAACTTCCGCCTGCCGCCCGGCGGCATCGTCGGCGTGATCGGCCCGAACGGCGCCGGCAAGACGACGCTGTTCCGCATGATCATCGGCCAGGAGCAGCCCGATGCCGGAGCGCTCCGCGTCGGGGAGACGGTGAAGCTGGGCTATGTCGATCAATCGCGCGACAGCCTGAACGCGAACAACAACGTCTGGCAGGAGATCAGCGGCGGCGAGGACCTCATCTACCTCGGCAAGCGCGGCGTGGCTTCGCGCGCGTATGTGGGCGCGTTCAACTTCAAAGGGCCGGATCAGCAGAAGAAGGTCGGCCTTCTGTCAGGCGGCGAGCGCAACCGGGTGCATCTCGCGAAGATGCTGAAGACCGAACACAACGTGATTTTGCTCGATGAGCCGACCAACGACCTGGACGTCGATACGCTGCGCGCGCTGGAGGACGCGCTGATCGAGTTCGCCGGCTGCGCGGTGATCATTAGTCACGACCGCTGGTTCCTCGACCGCCTGGCGACGCACATTCTGTCGTTCGAGGGCGACAGCCACGTGGAGTGGTTCGAGGGCAATTTCGAGGCCTACGAGGAGGACAAACGGCGCCGGCTCGGCGCGGACGCGACGGAGCCGCACCGGATCAAGTATCGGCCGCTGGCGCGGTGAGGCGATTAATACCAGACCCGCCGTCGCGCGACGGGCCCGCCAACCGCCTTTTATGCATCTGTCAGCGGCGGAACCCGTAAGGATTCGGCAGGCACCTCCTCATTCACTCTCTCTTGGGCCCTTACCCGTGTCGCTGTGTGCTGTGGCTTCTCATCCTGACCGGAAAGCTGAACGTAGTGCGCTTGCAACGTCTTATACTGACGTTCGGAGGCTTGCGAGACCCTGTCCTCCCTCAGAATATCTAATGCAAGTTGCTCAAGATTGAGATATTGGCTGTACCAGCGCTCATCCATCTTTGCAAACTGCTGAGACTTTCTGCGCATGTGCAAAATCGGTCTAAGTATCGCCAGACCGCTGGCTACAGTCGCCGTGCAGCCCCAAACGTATTTCCCGATTTCTGTTCCCCAAATCGCCCAGCCCGCCACTCCGCTGCCAGTCGCAACCACAGCCGCCGAAATATCGAAAAGCAAGTTCCAGAATCCAACCTCGCGTAGGCGGATTTCATAATATACGGCACTCATGCGGGCTGTCCGTAATTGGTTGTAGACAGCAACGAGCAGTTCTGAGTCCGATCGGTTCACCGCTTTGGCGGCCATCCAGGAGGTGTCGGCCAAGGGCCTATGGGCACGATGCCAGGATAGCGAGGATTTGGACCTGACTGCGGTCGGAATATTTTTTCAGGAGCAGAGAACAGGAACTCGGGACCCCATCGTCCGAGATGCTCGGGCTTGCACCAAAAGGTGGCTGGATACGGCGGAGGTGCGAGGGAATCTGCCTTCGATTGGAGCCACTGCTCGTTCGGGTTTCCTGATCTGAACCACTTGCGATCCAGCGCCGTTCGCAGGCGGTCAGTCAACAATGGATCGACGAACCCGTTGACTCGTCTCCCAGCCCAGTCTGTGCAGGAACAATCCGGACTGGCACTGACTGGCGCGATGCAGAATTGCAGGGACTTCTGCGCGATCACGCACGCTGGCTGCTGGGCAATGGCAGCCCCCGCCGAAGCCAGGAAGCAGATTCCGATAGCGATGCTCCCAAGACCTCTCACAGTGCCTATCCCCCGGCTCAATACGTCGACAATCTCACTACAGTCGGAAAGCTTTGCTTTGCAAGGCGATGATACTTCCCAGTCCCAATCCCCGATCATGGTGCCACAGATCTCGTTGCGTGCATCGCCAACCCCACGGACGATGAGACAGGATAGGTGGTTGCCATGATTTCGTGCACGCGCGTGCTGCGGCATCGTCATTCCGAGCATTTGGTCATAGCTGGTGCGTGGAATCTGGATGACCTAATCTATACGTTACGGTGCGATCGCAATCGGTGCCGGAGACGGCGATTTTTTGATCAAACGGATGGGAGATCTTTGATGGGGATTGCTTCGCCTCGCTCCCAATGACATGCTTTTCAGAGCTGCGCGCAATATACGAGCCGAGAAATGGATATCGAAACTGCCCCCGAAAGTAACGTTGCCAATGCCGACTGGCAGGCGCGCGTTGACCTCGCCGCGGTCTATCGCCTGCTCGCCCACCACGGCTGGGGCGACGTGATCTTCAATCATGCGGCGATGCGCTGCCCATCCAACCCGCGCCACTTCCTGATCAAGCGCCACGAGCTGCTGTACACCGAGGTCACCGCCTCGAACCTGGTCGAAGTCAGCATGGACGACGACCTCGACGAACGCTCGGGCGTCAACCGTCCCGGCTTCACGCTGCACAGCGGTGTGCTGCGCGGCCGGCCCGACGTGAACTGCTCGGTGCACGTCCATCCGGATGAAGGCGTTGCGATCTCCGGCCTGAAGCACGGCCTGCGTCCGCTGTCGCAGAGTGCCATGCGGTTCTACCGGCGCGTCGGCTACCATGACTACGAGGGCCTCACCGACAGCTTCGACGAGCGCGAACGCATCGTGTCGGCACTGGGCAGGAACCGAGCGCTGGTCATGCGCCATCATGGCGTCACTACGGTCGGCGTCACCGCGCGCGAGTCATTCAGCCTGATGAAGGAGTTCGTCCGTGCCGCGCGCATCCAGCTGATGATGGAAGCGAGCGGCGAGCCCGTGATGGAGATCGCGCCGGAGATCTGCGAGCACGTCGCGGCTCAGTATGAACAGCACGACAGGGGGCGGGCATCGGCTGAGTGGCCCGCGTATCTTCGCCTGCTCGACGGCATCGATCGCAGCTACCGCGACTGACCCCACGCCGCCGGCGGGTGCGCTGTGAACCCGCTATGGATATTGCGCGCCGGGCCGCTGGTGCTGACCCCGGTGGGCGGCGCTGACCTGCCCGACCTGCGCGCCCTCAAGGCCGATCCGCGCCAGTTCGCCATCATGCTGGGCGGCGTGCGTTCGGCCCAGCAGGCGGCGGAAGAGCTGGCCGAGGATGTCGTCGCCTGGGGCGCCAACGGATACGGCATGTGGACCATCCGCGAGTGCGGCCGGTTTCTCGGCGTCACCGGCCTGGAGCGTCGGCCGGATGGTCGCGGCATCGCGTTGCGCTTTGCGTTATGGCCGGAGGTGCAGGGCCGCGGTCTCGCCCGTCAGGCGGCCGGCGCGGCGCTGCGGTTCGGTCACCGCCAGGCTCGCCTGACGCGCATCGTCGCCGTGGCGCGGGAGAACAATTTCGCCTCGCGCGTGGTGCTGGGCGGCATCGGCATGACGGAATGCGCCAGCTTCACCCAATCGGGCTATCGCATGGTGATGTACCAAAGCCTCGCGTGAGACCGGCGCCTCAACGCCATGCGCGGCCGCGGCCGAGTACGACGATGACGCCCGCCAGAACCTGGATGCCAGCGGCGGTCAGGAAGGGCAGGGCGTAGCTGCCGGAGAATTCGCGCAACAAGCCGAGGGCCGCGGGTGCGAACGCCAACACCGCCTGGTTGGTGGCGGTGACCAGTGCCACGACGCGTGGCACATCGTTGGGTGCGAAATCCCGCTGCGCGATCAGCGGCGGCAGCAACAGCAGGCTGCCGATGCCGAGGCCGAACAGGATGCAGCCTGGCACCAGCACGACTGCCGTCGACCCGACCGCAAGCAGCAACACTCCGCACGCCTGGACGGCAAAATTGCCGGCCGCCACGAAGCGCCTGTCGGCACGTCCGAGCAGAGCGCCGAGGACTATGCGCCCGATCATGGCGCTTGCTGTCTGAAGGCTGATCGCACCGGCCGCGTAGTCCGCGCCGACCAATGGCGCGAGACGGCTCACGATATGCGCGGTGATGCCAACCTGAGCGAAAAAGCCGAGGGCGAAGGCGATCGACAGCGTGGCAAATGACCTGCCGCGCATGAGCGAGCCGAGGCGCGCAGACGAAAGCTCGCGCGGTGCTGTGCGCCGCGATCCGGATGGCACCGCATCGCCATCCGGCGCCAGTCCCAGGCTCGCCGGTGTCGGACGCAGATATCGCCGGATCAATGGACCGAGGATCGCGAGTGTCGCAACGCCGAGTACCGCCGCCGCCCTGACGAAGCCGATCGAAGAAATGGCCAGAACCCAGAGCGGCGCGAACAGGATCCCGCCGATGCTGGCACCGTTGAGAGCCAGGCCGAGGCCCAGCGCGCGGCGCCGGTCGAACCACGGCGACACCATAGCGACGATCGCCGCGCCGCTGGTTGCCGCCCAGCCGGCACCACTCGGCAACGCCGCGACGAATAGCTCCCACGGCGCGACCGCCAGCGACCAGCCCAGGATGCCGACCAGCAGGGCGGCGACGCCGGCCAGCGTTACAGTCGCTATGCCGAACCGGTCATGTGCATCAGGCAGGCATGGCACGAGGAGCGCGCTGACCAGAAAATGCACGGTGATCGCTGCCGAGATGACGGAAACCGGCCAGCCGTCCTGCGTATGCAGGACCTCCAGGAACACTGCCGGCCCGAAATAGCCGAAACCGAAGGCGCAGGTCGCGATGACGCCGGCCGTGGCGGTGACCTTCCAGCCGAAGAAGACCGTCATCGCGCGCATCCTTGCCTCACCAGCGGCCGTGCTTTCCCACGCCTATCCCGCGAGATGGAGCCGTGGCGCTTGCAGTCAGGTCGTGCCGGCCTGGCCTCGCAACTGCAACGATCCTGAAACGGGGTGTCCCGCAAGACGGTCCATCTATCAAAGGGCTCCGCGCATACTCGCATCTCTCCGAGCGTTCGCACACCGGCGTCTAAGCCCAGCGCAGCGCGTGTGGGGAATCGGCGCTGTCGTGGTGCTGGTCACGGTGCTCTGCGCCACGCTGACCATCTGGGACCTGTATCGCAAGACCTCGCTGGAAACCCGCCGGAACCTGGCCGATCTGGGCATGGTCCTGGCCGAACAGACGTCGCGCTACGTGCAGGTCGTGGACCTGTTGCTGCAGGAACTGCAGGCCCAGAGCCAGGCGGTGCACATCGGGACCCCAGAGGAATTCGATCGGAGCCTGGGCGGCGAGGATACCCATAACTTCCTGCGCGAGCGCATGATCAACCTGCCTCAGGCCAACGCGCTCCTCATCGTCAATGCCGACGGCCGCATACTGAACACGTCACGCGAGTGGCCGGTGCAGCGCGTCGACATCTCGGATGGCGATACCTACACCCACCTCCGCTCGAGCGACTCCGGCGAACTGTTCATCAGCCTGCCGGTCAGAAGCCGCGTCACCGGCAACTGGACAGTCTATCTCGCGCGACGCATCAGCGGGCCGGATGGAGCACTGCTCGGCATCGTTGCCTGCGCGCTTGATGTCAAATACCTCGCTGACTTCTACGGCGCGATCGGTGCGCATTGGGGCGTCCGGGTCACGCTGCTGCGTCGCGATGGCATCATATTGGCGCGCTACCCCGATATGGACCGTCATGTCGGCAAAGCAGTGCGGGCCGGATCGCTCTGGTATGCGGAGAGTGCGGCACGCGGCGGCTACGTTTCGCCTGGTCTCGGGAGTGGTATTCCATCCATCGTCTCGGTCAATCCGCTGCCCGATTACCCATTGGTGATGAACGTCGCCATGCCGCGGCGCGAGGCGCTGGCGCACTGGGCAGAGCAAGCCATCTACGTCGCGGCGGGCGAGTTCGTCGCCGCCATCGCCCTCGTCATGCTGTTCGCTATCATCGGGCGGCAATTCCGTCGGCAGCAGCAACAGAACGCCGAATTGCAACGTACCGCGGAGGTGGCGCGGACCAACGAGCGGCGGCTGCGCGACTACGCCGAACTGGCATCCGACTGGTTCTGGGAACAGGACAGCGACCTGCGTTTCGTGTCGATCACCGCCGGCACGGCAATGATCGGTCCGAACGACAGGCCATATGTCGGTCGGCGACGTTGGGAGATGGTCGACTCGGATCCGGACGACGAGAGATGGCGGGATCACAAGGCCGACCTGGAGGCCAGGCGACCGTTCCACGATTTTCGCTACGATCGCATCGGCAGCGACGGAAGGCTGCATCATGTCTCGGTCAGCGGCAATCCGGTGTTCGATGACGATGGCACGTTCGTCGGTTATCGCGGCACGGGACGTGACATCACGCAGGACATCGAGGCGGCGGCAGCGCTCCGCCAGGCGAAGGAAGCGGCCGAGGCGGCCAACAACGCGAAGTCAGAATTCCTGGCGAACATGAGCCATGAATTGCGTACGCCGCTGCATGCCATCATCGGGTTTGCTGAACTCATCCGCGACCATTCATTCGGCGACAAGGACGCGCGCTGCGCCGAGTTTGCCCGCGACATTCATGCGAGTGGACGGCACCTGCTGGATCTGATCAACGACGTGCTCGACATGTCGAAGATCGACATGGGACACTACACGCTGAACGAGCAGAACGTCGATGTCGCTGAGGTTGTACGGGCGGCAACCGGCATGCTTGCGGTGCGAGCGATCAAGGGGCAGGTCAGCGTGACCTGCAGCGAGTTCGCCGGCATCCATCTGCACGTGGACCGGCTCGCGGTAAAGCAGATCGTGCTCAATCTGCTTACCAACGCGGTGAAGTTCACGCTGCCGGGTGGCCGGGTGGGGATCAGTGGCTCGTCGGCGGCGGACGGCGACTTCGTGCTGACCATCGCCGATACCGGGATCGGCATCGCCGAGACGGCGCTGCCGCACGTGTGCGCTCCATTCTATCAGGCCGATGCCTCGAGCAGCCGGACGTATGGCGGCACGGGCCTTGGCCTTGCGATCTGCAGCAAGCTGCTGAAGCTGCACGGTGGGAGCCTGGAGATCGAGAGCCGGCAAGGGCACGGGACGACAGTGCGCGTACGGTTCCCGAGGGAGCGCGTGGTGCCCCGGGTGTTGGTGCGGGGCGAACTGACATAGGACGGACCCAAGCAGTCACCACCTGACGGCTGCGTCCCCCTCGCTCGTGCACCCGCCGGGCACGGTTGCCAGCCGCCCTCCTGTCGCGCAAGTTCCGGAGGACCAACCAATCCACAGGCATCCCATCAGCGATGTCGAGCAAGCATTTTCGGGGGGCGTTCGTGACTTCCGGCATAAAATCTGTCCGCCGCCACATGAGGTGGCTTTGCCTTGCCGGCCTGGTCGCACTACCGCTGGGCATGGCGCATGCCGCCGACGCAACCGACAATCATCCGCTGCGTCCACCTGACACATCCAGCCCACGCGCGACCCTGCAAGGCTTCATAGAGACAACCGACGACGTTTATCGCCGCATGACGGAGGTGCTCAATTCGTATGGCAAGTCTGACAGGCTGTACCCCAGCGCTGAAGAGCGCCGCAAACAGTCAGAGGCCCTCAATGACGCGCTGAAGCTCGCGCAATATTTTGACGTATCGCGTATCGCGCCGGTGCTGCGGGACACCGTCACCGGCGAGCGTATTTTGCAGCTGAGGGAGGTTCTCGATCGGATCGAGATTCCGGCCTTCGCGGACATACCGGATCGCGAGGCGATGGCGGCTCGGTCAGCGAAGCGGTGGCGACTGCCGAACACCGAGATCGACCTTGTTCTGATCGAGAGCGGGCCTCACGCGGGCGAATTCCTGGTCTCTTCTGAAACGGTCGATCGCCTCCCCGAGTTCTACCAGCGGGTCAAGGATCTGCCGTACCGATCCGGCCCCGCAGCACAGCTGTACGAAGTTTATCGCACCATCAGTCTTGGTGGCGCCGCCACTATCCACGACGCCTTCCTGAGCTCGCCCATCGGGTTGAGCTACATCATCCCGCCCCGCTGGATGCTTGGCCTGCCGATTTGGGCGAAGGCCCGTATCGTCGATGTCGCCGTCTGGCAATGGCTGGGCCTCAGCATCGTGCTGCTGATTGGCGGCCTGGTCATTTTCAGCTGCCATCGCGCGACACGCCGCCGCGCGAGCGACACCCAGAGCGCGACGGGCTCCCGCTGGCACGCGCTGCTGGTGCCGCTGGCGATCATGTTCGTGGCCGGTCTGTTCGTGCCCTTGCTCACGGCGCTGTTGCGCGTTGGCGGAGCGCCGCGCATCGCCATTGATTATGCCCAGACCGGCGCCGTGTATCTCGGCGCCGCGTGGCTGGCGATAGTGATCTCGGTCGTCATCGGCGAGGCAATCGTTGCGTCGGATCGCCTGACAAGCCGAAGCCTCGACAGTCAACTCATCAGACTGGGCACGCGACTGATCGGCCTTGTCGCCGCTCTCGCCATCCTGATCCAGGGCGGCGACGAATTGGGTTTTCCGGCTTATTCAATTCTCGCGGGACTGGGTGTTGGCGGCCTCGCTGTGGCCCTCGCGGCTCAAAGCACAATCGCAAATCTCATCGGTTCATTGCTCATCGCGATGGAGAAGCCGTTTCGCGTCGGCCACGTCGTCCGGATCGGCGGGAGCGAAGGTACCGTGGAGGATGTCGGTTTCCGCAGCACGCGCATCCGAACGCCGGACAATTCCCTGGTGACGATCCCGAGCAGCGCCGTGGTGAACGCGACGGTCGAGAATCTCAGCATACGGCCCAAGCGTCGCCAGCGCTTCTTTGTTCAGGTCATGTACGATACGCCGCGTGAAAAGGTGGAAGAGGTCGTCGCCGGCATCAAGCAGCTCATCGTCGATCATCCGCTCGTGGAAGAGGCAACCTGCCAGGTGCGGTTCAACAACTTCGCCGAGAGCAGTCTCGATATCCTGGTGATCTTCAATCTTGTTGTGCAGGACTACACCAGCGAGTTGCGCGAACGAGAGGCAATCCTTTTGCAGATCATGGATCTCGTGAAGGAAGCCGGCGTGGAGTTCGCCTTCCCGACGCGGACGCTGTACATCGAAGACAGCGCCGGAAGCTCGGCTTCCAGCTCGACACCCGACAGGATTGTCAACGCGTTCGCCGGCCGGTCCTGACCGGCGGTTGCCAGACGCCCCCACCCTCGCGCAACTTCCTCCGAACACGCCCCTCCTGAAAGGACCCGCGCATGAACGGCGCCGAAAGTCTCGTCCACACACTGCTGAAGAGCGGCGTCGATACCTGTTTCTCCAACCCCGGCACGTCCGAGATGCACTTCGTGGCGGCGCTCGATCGCGTGCCCGGCATGCACTGTGTGTTGGGCCTATTCGAGGGCGTGGTGACCGGCGCCGCCGACGGCTACGCGCGCATGTCAGGCAAGCCCGCGGCGACATTGCTGCACTGCGGACCGGGCCTGGCGAACGGTCTGGCAAATCTGCACAACGCCCGCCGTGCGCAGACGCCGATCGTCAACATCGTCGGTGACCAGGCGACCTATCACCGCCCGAACGACGCGCCGTTGACCGCCGATACCGAAGGCTGGGCGCGTGGCGCCTCCGCCTGGGTCCGCACCGCCACCTCGTCCGCCACCGTCGGCGCCGATGCCGCCGTGGCGGTGCAGGCCGCGCGCACCCATCCGGGCCAGATTGCCACGCTGATCCTGCCCTCAGACACGTCATGGGACGAGGGTGGCGTGGCCGCCGAAGCGCTGCCGGTGCCGCCAAAGCCGCGCTCCGACCCCGCTCAGGTCATCAAGGCCGCCGAGATCCTCCGTCGTGGGTTGCCCACGCTGATCGGTACTCGGCGGCGAAGCGGTGCGCGCGGAGGCGCTGGAGAACGCACAACGCATCGCAGCGGCCACTGGTGCGCGGCTGATCGCCCAGGGTGCCAACGCCCGTATCTCGCGCGGCCGCGGACGGGTGCCGGTCGATCGCATCCCGTATGTGGTGGAGACCGCGGTGAAGGCGCTCGCGGGCACACGCCACGTCATCCTGTGTGGGCTGCGCAAGCCGGTTACGTTCTTCGCCTATCCAAACAAGCCGACCACACCGATCCCGGAGGACGCCAACATCCACGTGCTCGCGCGCACGGACCAGGATGCGAGCGAGGCGCTCGCCCGTTTGGCGGACGAACTCTCGGCCCCCCGCGCCGCAGTCCCCGATCCCGGGCCGCGCCCGGAGCCGCAACGTGGCAAGCTGACACCGGAGTCAGTCGCAGCGACGCTCTCCGCACTGTTGCCCGAGCAGGCGGTGATCACCGACGAGGCGGTCACATTTGGGCGCGGCTTCTTTCCCTTCACCTACGCCGCCGAACCTCATGACTGGCTGAACTCCACGGGCGGCGCGATCGGTTGCGGACCGCCGCTCGCCACGGGAGCGGCAGTCGGCGCCCCCGGCCGACGCGTGATCGCGCTGCAGGCTGACGGCTCGGCGATGTACACACTCCAGGCGTTATGGACCCAGGCGCGTGAGAAGCTGGATGTCACGACGGTCCTGCTGTCCAATCGCAAGTATCAGATTCTGCTGGGCGAACTTGCTAATGTCGGCGCAAACCCCGGCCGCACCGCGCTCGATATGCTGGATCTCGGCAATCCGGACCTCGATTGGACCAAGCTCGCCGCGGGCATGGGCGTCGAGGCCGACCGCGCGGAGACCTGCGAACGCTTCGCCGATCTGTTCGCTCAGGCGAATGCGCGGAAGGGGCCATTCCTGATCGAGCTGATGATCTGATTCTGCAAACCGATAATACGGCCGCGAAGCGATCTTCTCGGCCGGATATTCGTTGCAACGGCCCACAATGTCCGATGACCAAGTCAGACATTTCGCAGTATGGTGCCGCCCGACTTTGACAACCTTGGCGGCACCCCTGACCATCCTCGTCACCGCAGCTCGACCGTCTGCTGCGCCGCCACGAACACGCCGACCCCTGACCCAAGGACACGCCATGACCAAATATCTGCACACTATGATCCGCGTCAGTTCGCTGGAGGATAGCATCGCGTTCTTTGAGGTGCTTGGCCTGCGAGAAATCCGCCGCCGTCCGGACGAGAAGGGCCGCTACACCAACGTGTTTCTCGCCGCACCCGGCGATGAAGCCGCTGCCGTGGAACTCACCTACAACTGGGATCCCGAGCCTTATACTGGCGGCCGCAATTTCGGGCATCTCGCGTATGCCGTGGACAACATCTACGACACCTGCAATGCCTTCATCGCCCGCGGCGTAACGATCAACCGCCCGCCGCGCGACGGCCGCATGGCCTTCATCCGCACGCCGGACGGCATCTCCATCGAGCTGCTGCAGGCCGGCAGCGCGCTGCCGCCCGCCGAACCCTGGACCAACATGCCCAACACCGGTTCCTGGTAGTGGCGGAAGCCGCAGAGAGATGGCGCCGCATCCTCAACGACTGACAGTCACCCGCCGTGCGTGGCCGCTCGCGCGACCATTTATGACCGCGCACGGAGGCCAGACTACGGTCGACGTCGTTGTCGCCGAAATCTCCGACGTCGAGTCGCGCGGCCGCGGTGAGGCCGTGCCGCTTCAGCGGTACGGCGAGAGCATTGACAGTGTCGTCGCCGCGCTTGATGCGGTGAAGGGTGCGATCACCTCGGGGCTCAACCGCGAGACACTGCAAAGCGCGCTGCCGCCGGGCGCGGCGCGCAACGCTCTCGACTGCGCATTTTGGGACATGGATGCGAAGCGCGCTTATTGCAGCGTAGCGGAGCTTGCCGGGCTCGACGCGGTGCCGCCGCTCGTGACGGCGTTCACGGTCGCCTTCGATACACCGGACAAGATGGCTGAGCTGGCGGCCGCCAATCGCACCCGGCCGCTGCTCAAATTGGAACTGGGGGGCGACGGCGATGTCGAACGGGTGCGGGCGGTGCGGCAGGCGGCGCCGGCGGCGCGCCTTATCGTCGATGCCAACGAGCGCTGGAATGAGCGCCAGCTTGGCGAATACATGCCGATGCTCATTGATTTGAGGGTTGCACTGATAGAGCAGCCGCTGCCGGCGGACGCTGATGACGCGCTGGCGCGGTGCGAGCATCCGATCCCGCTCTGCGCCGACGAATCCTGCCGGACGCTTACCGATCTCGACCGGCTCGACGGGAAATACCAGGCCATCAATATCAAGCTCGACAAAGTTGGCGGGCTGACCGAGGCGCTCGCGCTGGCGGCAGAAGCAAAGCGGCGGGGCTTGCGGATCATGGTCGGTGGCGGGGTCGGCACGTCGCTTGGGATCGCGCCGGCGCTGCTCGTCGCACAGCAGGCCGATATCGTCGATCTCGACGGACCATTGCACCTGGCGCTCGATCGCGGGGCGGGGCTGCGCTACGACGGCAGCACGATTCGTCCGGCGGATCCGAAACTGTGGGGCGGACCCGGTTGATGGTGGGCCATCAGCCGGTGAATTCGTCGGCCAGCCCCTCCCACGTCAGCTTCGCGCCCAGTACGGGCGCTCCAGATTGAAGACGCCTACCTCAATAGCGGACATTCATCCCGAAGCTGGCCGCAGCGTATATCGCGCGATCCGCACTTCACGGCGACGTCAATCTTTTCGAGGCGATGCCCGGTGCAGAAGTCCGGTGCGGCGAACCCAGGCTTGCGGCGCTCGTGCACCAATGCGTTTTCAATGATCCAGCTGGACAGGAGGTCAATCCTGTCCTCGCCGATATCCATTTGCGTGTTCTGCGTAATTTGCGGTTCCTTCGTCCTTGTTTGTCGGCACTGGAGCCGGATAATTTAGCCGGGTGCACGTCTGCTCCTGTTCCGCGCACCGCAGTCTGTCCGACCGCAAGGAAAATGGAACCGCAAATTACGCAGAACACGCAAAGCGCGGCGGTGCCTTACAGGGCGAGGACGATGTGTTCGACGAGTAGGTCAAAAGCATTTCCCCGACCACGACCCCTCGTATCGAACGACCATGAGATGTTGGTGCGAGGCGGCAAGCCCAGACTCGTAGCTCGTGCACCAATGCGTTTCATAGACTTTCCCAAGAAATCCAGTTCCCAGCGCGTGCATCACCGTCAGGGCGCAGCCAATAACTCGTTTGGACAGGAGGTTAATCTTGTCCTCGCCGGTATCCATTTGCGTGCTCTGCGTGTTTTGCGGTTCCATTTTCCTTGTCTACAGCGGGCACAACCCTTCCAGTTCGTTGGCCCTAGCAGTGCAGCAAAGACGTGGATGGCCGGCCCACCGGGTCAAGCTCGGTGGCATGCTTCGCCGGCCATGACGGTGGAGCGCCCAACTTGACGGCGTTCGGCTGGTTGCCAAAGGTGCCGCTCGCGATCAAGTCAGAAAGGAGATGCCGATGCCGCCTGTGATTCTCTCATCTGACTCGCACGTGTTCGAACCGCCGGATCTCTGGCAGACCCGCATCGATGCGCCATTCCGGGATCGTGCGCCGCGGATACAGCGGATCGACGGGACCGATCAGATCGTGGTCGAGGCGGATCAGATCCTCTCCGGGATCGGCCTCATCTCGAACGCCGGCGCGCGGTTCGAGGCCCCCGAGACCATCTCCGCCCAAGGACGCTTTGAAGACGTGCATCGCGGTGGATACGACCCCGAGCAACACCTCAAGGACATGGCGCTCGACGAGGTCTCCGGCGAAGTCCTCTATCCCTCCCAAGGGCTCTTTTACTTCAAGGTGGCGGACGCGGCCCTGATGTCCGCCATCTTTCGCGCCTGCAACGATTGGCTCGCGGAATTCTGCCGCGCGGATCCCGCCCAACTCAAGGGCATCGCCATGATCAACCTCGACGACATCCCCGATGCGATCAGGGAACTGGAGCGGGCCGCCCGTCTTGGCCTGGCCGGGGCAATGATCACCGAGTATCCGTTCGAGGACCGGCGCTATGACCAAGCCGAGTACGAACCGTTCTGGCCGCAGCGGCGGCGCTCGACCTGCCGTTGAGCCTGCACACGGCCACACGACGGCAGGGCAAGATCCGCGGCGTCGGCGACATGACGCTGCGCGACGCCAGCAGCCGCGCCACAAAGGCGTTCTATCCGGCGCTATCGATGTGCGACCTGATCCTCTCCGGCGTCTTCGAGCGTCATCCCCGCCTGACAGTCGCCGTCGTGGAGTTCGAGTTGGCCTGGGCGCCCCACGTACTCTCCACCATGGACTACACCTACCGCGAGCGCCAAGGTGAGGCGATCTACCGGTTCAAGGACGCGATGCTCCCGAGCGATTTTTTCCACCGCAACATCGTACTGGGCTTCCAGGAGGATGCCATCGGTATTCGTCTGCGAGACGTCATCGGCGTGGACAACATGATGTGGGGCTCGGACTATCCACACAGCGAGTCGACGTTTCCGCAATCGAAGAAGATCCTGGCGCAGATCCTGGCGGGGGTGCCCGACGACGAACAGGCCAAGATCGTCGGCGGCAACGCGGCCCGCGAGGCTCCAGGCGGTCCGGCCGAGGGATTTTATTCGATGTCGCCGGCGCCCTATCGCTATCCTGACGACCCACGTCCAGCGGCGCATGCATTTGCGACGAAGTTCAAGCAGACCTTCGGCATTGATCCGAATTATCTTGGGGAGGCAGGCTACACGGCGGCAAGTTTCTCCGTGGCTGCACTGGAGAAGGCTGGGCGCGATCTGACACTGGATAGCTTCATCGCCGGCATGGAGAGCATGAAGGATTGGCACGACGTATTTGAGGGGCCGCCGCTCTCGTTGAGTTCAACGAACCATCATGCGTCCAATCAGTCGTTCCTGTCTAGTGGTGAAGGATACGCGCTGGGTTCCGATGCTGCAGGAGCCGTTGAGTTTCTGAGGCCGCCAAAGCCATAAAGCGAGTCCAATGGGGAGATCCAGCATGAAGCGTCGTACACTGCTCGCGGGTGCAACCGCATTTGCCGCCGTGCCCGCGATCAGTGGCGCCGCCGAGAAGATCAGGATCGTCTGGTGGCATGCAATGACCGCGGCACTCGGCGAGCAGGTGAATCACCTGGTCGAAGCGTTCAACCAGAGCCAGAGCGCGATCGAGGTGCAGGCGATATACAAGGGTGGCTATGCCGATGTCCTGACCGCGACGATAGCCGCGTTCCGCGCCGGCCAGGCACCGCATCTCGCACAGATCTTCGAGGTCGGAACCGGATCGATGCTCGTCGCCGGAAAGGCCACCAAGCAGGTGTGGGAGCTGGTCAAGGAGACCGGTGTCGCGATCGATCCCAAGGCGTACATACCGGCGGTGCGTGGCTACTACAGTTTGGCGGATGGACGGATGGCGTCGATGCCGTTCAACTCATCTACCGCGGTGATGTGGTACAGCAAGGATGCATTCCGCAAGGCGGGGCTCGATCCCGACAAGCCGCCGGCGACCTGGCCAGATGTTGTCAAGGCGGCCCAGGCGATCAAGACGAAGGACGCGGCGGAAATCCCGGTGACCAGTTCTTGGCTGAGCTGGATACAGCTCGAACAATACAGCGCGCTTCACGACATTCCGTTCGCCAGCAAGTCAGATGGGTTCGAGGGGTTGGACGCGCAGCTCGAGATCAACGGCAAGGCGCATGTGAAGCATATGCAGCGGCTGCTCGACATGGCGAAGGATGGCACGTTCAAATACGCCGGGCGTGACAACCAACCGGATCAGTTGCTGGTATCGGGGAAGGCTGGCATCCATTTCAACTCGTCGGGCATGCGCGGCGATATGGTGAAGAGCGCGAAGTTCGACTGGGGCGAGGCGTTTTTGCCGTACGATCCGGAGATCATCAAATCGCCGCTCAATTCCATCATCGGCGGGGCAAGCCTGTGGACGATGACGGCGCCGGGGCGAACGCCCGAAGAGTACAAGGCGGCGGCGACGTTCCTGAAGTTCATCGGCAATCCGGACAACGACGCTTATTGGCATCAGCATACCGGTTACGTGCCGGTGACGTTTGCCGGGTTCGAGCTGTCGCAGAAGCAGGGGTTCTACGACAAGAACCCAGGGGCGGATCTGCCGGTGAAGCAACTCACGCGTGGCACTGTGACGGGCAATTCGAAGGGGCTGCGGCTGGGGCGGCTGGTTGAAATACGCAACATCATCTACGAGGAGATGGAGAAGGCATTCCAGGGCGGCCAGAGCGCGCAGCAGGCGATGGACAACGCGGTGACCCGCGGCAACAAGGTGTTGCGGGAGTTCGAGAAGGCCGCGAAGGCGTGATGTCGACCCGCGCCCCTCGCACCCCTCCCGCAAGTGGAGGGGGAGAGCATCAGTGCCTCTCCCTCCACTTGCGGGAGGGGGGGCGGGGGAGGGGGCAGATCTAACCCCAGATGGAACGCCGCACCATCTTCGAAGGCTGGTTTCTTCCAGCACTTCTGGTACTGCCGCAACTTCTGCTCACCGCATTCTTCTTCCTATGGCCTGCCGGTGAGGCAGTCTGGTCGAGCCTCACCCGACAGGATCCTTTCGGGCTCGGCTCCGCCTTCGTCGGTCTCGAGAATTTCACCGATCTGTTCTCTGACCCGCTCTACGTCGATTCCATCATTCGCACGCTGATCTTCTGTGCCGCCGTCAGCACGCTGGCGATGAGCATCGCAATGCTCCTCGCGGTATTCGCGGACCACGAGATCCGTGGCCGCGCGGTCTACCGCACACTGCTGATCTGGCCCTATGCGATCGCGCCGGCGATCTCCGCCGTTCTGTGGCTGTTCATCCTCAACCCACAGGTGGGCCTGCTCGGCCGGTGGCTGAATGCGCACGGCGTGGCGTGGGATTACACGATAAACGGCGGCCAGGCATTGCTGATGGTGATAGCGGCCAGCGCCTGGAAGCAGGTGAGCTACAACTTCATCTTCTTTCTCGCCGGCCTGCAGTCGATCCCGCGCGCGGTCACCGAGGCGGCGCGAATGGACGGCGCCAAGGGCTGGCATCGGTTTCGCACCATCACTTTCCCGCTGCTGGCGCCCACAACATTCTTCCTCCTGGTGGTGAACCTGGTCTACGCCGCGTTCGACACGTTTGGCACGATCTACGCGCTGACGCGTGGCGGCCCCGGCAAGGCCACCGAGACGCTGGTCATCAAGGTGTATCGTGATGGCGTGGTGAACCTCGATCTTGGATCCTCGTCCGCACAGTCCGTGGTTCTGATGGTCGGCGTGATCGCACTGACCGCGATCCAGTTCCGCTTTATCGGTCGGCGGACCAACGCTTGAGCCAGGCGGTCCTCCCGAAGAGCGTCATGGAAACCATCCCGGCGCGGCAGGTCGACTGGGTGGCGCACATTGTGCTGGGGCTCGGCGTGCTGTTGTTCGCTCTCCCGGTCTGGCTGGTGCTCGCCGGGTCAACTCAGGATTCCGGCGCGATCACCCGCGGGGACCTGTCGCTGCTGCCCAGTCTCGACCTATCCGCTTATCCGCGCGTACTCACGCAGGGCACAATGGGTACGGAACCGGTGTGGCACATGCTGCTGGTGTCCGGCGGCATGGCGATCGCGATCGCCGGCGGCAAAATCGTCATCTCGATCCTGTCCGCCTACGCGGTGGTGTTTTTCCGCTTTCCGTTCCGTCGCACAGCGTTCTGGCTGATATTCATCACGCTGATGCTGCCGGTTGAGGTACGCATCATTCCGACCTATGCAGTTATGTCGAACTTCGGCCTGATCAACAGCTTCACCGGCCTTTCCGTGCCGCTGATCGCCTCGGCCACCGCGACGCTGCTGTTCCGCCAGGTGTTCGTCGCCATCCCCGATGAACTTGTGGAGGCGGCGCGCATGGATGGCGCCGGCCCGTTGCGCTTCCTGCGCGACATCCTGATCCCGGTGTCGGCGGCCAACATCGCCGCGCTGTTCGTCATCCTGTTCGTCTATGGCTGGAACCAGTACCTCTGGCCGCTGCTGGTCGCCACCGACCCCGGCCTCGACACGATCGTCATCGGCATCGTGAAGATGATCGGCGTGGAGACGCAGACCGATTGGAGTGCGGTCATGGCGACGGCGGTTCTGGCGCTGCTACCGCCCGTCGTGGTGGTCGTGGTCATGCAGCGCTGGTTCGTTGCGGGGTTGACCGAGGGTGAAAAGTAGATCAGTCGCAAGGCTCCCAGCCCGGCGCTGCCAATTCAAACCCTGCAAACGAAAATGCCGGCGCGACGATGCAACTGCACAGTGTCCAGCGGCCAAGACTGTGCGCCGACTGCCAGCATTGACGCGGCACGAGACGCTGGAGGTCCTCGCCGGCATTCATCGCTGGCCCAAGCCGGTACTGCCCGTTGGCTCCCACGGACAGCAGCAATGGTGCGCCGGCTTGCCAGATCCACAGCTCGGCTGCATCCACTCGGTGCCAGTGGCTGCGCTCGCCCTCGCGCAGCAGGAACACGATCGCCGTACCAACGCCGCGCACGCCTTCCAGCGGTGCGTCGCGCCAGGTCTCGCGATAATGGCCACCTTCGGGATGCGGCTGCAGCGCCAGTGCTTCGATCACCGCCTCGGCTGGAGCCGAAGCGTCGCGCAGATCGATCAACCGGGGTCCTTCGGCACGGTTTCGGCGATACCGGGATTCTGCGCGAACGCCTCATACCAGGCGGCAAGCCTGGCATGGCCAGACCGCCACGATTGCGCGGCAAAGCGAAAGTCCAGATAGCCGAGTGCGCAGGCGATCGTAAGCGAACCGATATCGATCGCACGATGCGGCGGATCCGCCTCCAGCGCTTCGAGCGTCCGATCGACTGCCGACTTCTGCCGCGCGATCCACGCCGCGCGCCCCTCATCCTGCGGCTTCAGCATCTCTCCGCGGCGTGGCACCGATGCATCGAGGATGCCGTCGCCCATCGCCTGAAACTTCAGCGCCCGCCAGCGCGGCGCACCATGTTCCGGAAACATCGGCAACGCATCGCCGATGCTGTCCAGGTACTCACAGATCACCGGACTGTCGAATAGTGCCACGCCATCGTCGGTCACCAGCGCCGGCACCTTCGAGAGCGGATTGATTGCGACGAATTCCGGCAGAGATGCGTTGGCTTCGGTGGGCATCAGCTCGATCAGTCTGTCGATTTCCCGCGTGATCGCGCACGCGCGGACTTTGCGCACGTATGGGCTGGTCGGCGAGAAGCAGAGCTTCACGTCAAAACTTATCCTTCTTCGCGCGCAGATCGGCGAACGTCGCGACGTCGGGCGCACGCAGGAACGGATTGGCGTCGAGCTCGCTCGCCATCGTCGAGGGCACAGTCGGCTGACCCGCCGCGCGTTGCTGATGCGCCTGTTCGTTGCGCGCCTTCAGCGCTGCATTGTTCGGATCCACGCTGAGCGCGAAGCGGGCATTGCTCTCGGTGTATTCATGCCCACAGCACACCTTGGTGCCACCTGGCAGCACCGCGAGCTTGTGCAACGAGGCAAACATCTCCGCCGCCGTGCCCTCGATCAGCCGGCCGCAGCCCAGGCTGAACAGCGTGTCGCCGGACAGCAAGATCTCGCCGTCGGCAATGAAATAGTTGATCTGCCCACGTGTATGGCCTGGCGTGTCGATTACGCGCGCACCCGCACTGCCGAATGCGACGACATCGCCTTCCTTCACTGCCTCGTCGAGCTTCGGCAGCCGATGCGCATCGGCCGCCGCGCCGACCACCTTGGCGCCCTTGAAGCGCGCCCGCACCTCGTCGACCCCGGCAATGTGATCGGCGTGGTGGTGCGTCAGCAGGATCAGGTCGAGCCTTCCGCCGGCCTTTTCCAGCGCGGCGATGATCGGCTTGGCATCGGCCGGATCGACGATGGCAACCGAACCTGTGCCGCTGTCGCGCAGCATCCAGGCGTAGTTGTCGGACAAGATGGGGACGGGTTGTGCTGTGACTGTCATGAAGGGAGTTTAGCACCCCCTGACGCGACCGAAAACCGCGCTCGTGCTATAGACCCCGCCCATGGCAGCCGACGCTCACGCAGCGGCCGACTTCTACGGAACGTCCCGGGGGACCGTGACCGCCCGACTGGTGAGCGAGCGGCTGACGGCAATGTGGCCCGACCTGCGTGGCGAGTCGGTGCTGGGGATCGGCTTCACCGCGCCGTATCTGCGGCTCTGGCACGACCAGGCGACGCGCTGCATTGCACTGACGCCAGCGCAGATGGGGGCGACGCGATGGCCGGCGGGCGCACCCAGCCTGTCCTGCACAGCGGAGGAGGATGCGTTGCCGTTCCCTGATTTGACGTTCGATCGCGTGCTGCTGGTGCATGGACTGGAGGCGGCGGAGAGCGCGCGTCGCCTGTTGCGCGAGACCTGGCGCGTGCTGAAGGACGATGGGCGGCTGGTGGTGGTGGCGCCGAACCGCAGCAGCATCTGGGCCTACCGGGAGAGCACACCCTTCGGCCACGGGCAGCCCTATTCCTTCGGCCAGATCGGCAGGCTGTTGGCAGCCTCGCTGTATCGTGTGGAGCGGCGAGACACCGCGCTTTATATGCCGCCATCGAACTGGCGCCTGGTGCTGCGGGGCGCGCGGCTGCTCGAGCGGACCGGTCGGATCTGGCTGCCTGGCTTCGCCGGCGTGACGATCACCGAGGCGGTGAAGGATATGTATGCCGCGATGCCGGTCGAGGCGGTGCAGCGGCGGCGGCTGATAGTGGCGGAGCCGGCATAGCGCATGACCTGCCCCTCCTCCCGCGAGGAAAGGGGAGATAGCGGCAACAACTGGAGGCCCGGGATGATCTGCGATGTTCATGCCCACTACATTCCGCAGGCGTTCAGCGACTTCATGGGCGATCGTTTTTCGCCACGGGTCGGCGTGCCGACGCGGACCGGGATCGCAAGGCACCCGGTGTCGGATTCGCAGGCCGACATCCAGGGAAGGCTGGAGCTGATGGATGCGGCCGGCGTCGCGACGCAAATCCTGTCGCCGCACCACCCACCTTATCTGCCCGACGAAGCCGAATGCGTGCAGGCACTGCATCTGTTGAACGACGGTTACGCGGACCTGGCAGGGCGCTATCCGGGGCGGATCGCGTCCTACGTCATGTTGCCACTGCCACACATCGACGCGTCGCTGCGCGAGATGGAGCGTGGTCTCGATCAGCTCGGCTGCGTCGGTGTCAACATGAACATCTCCTGTCTCGGTCGTTCGATTGCCGAGGCGGACTTCGAGCCGGTGTATGCCGAGATGAACCGGCGTGGTGCCATCCTGTTCGTGCATCCATCGGTCACCGGGGTTTGCTCGCCGGTGATCAACGACTGGGGGTTCCGGGCGGCAATCGGCAACTCGGTCGAGGACGCGATGTTTGTCGCGCACATGATCGCGCGGCAGATACCGCACCGGTATCCGCGCATTCGCTTCATCGTGCCTCATCTCGGCGGGCCGATCCCCATGCTGCTGGACCGGCTCGATAAGCAGGGCGTGCGCGATCTGGGTGAACTGGCGGAATTGCCGAGTGTGACGGCGCGGCGGTTCTGGTACGATACCGTGTGCTATGGGTCGAAGGCCGCGTTCACCTGCGCCTGTGAGGCGTTCGGCGTGGAGAGGCTGGTCACCGGCAGCGACTATCCCGTGCTGCAGGCCTACGAGGAATACCGCGAGACGTTCGCGTATATCGCGAGGTTGGGTCTACCGCCCGAGGATTCGGACAGGATCCTGCATCACAATGCGCAGGCGCTGTTCGGCTTCGCTCACTGACAAAACCTCGCCAGCGCCCCCGCTGCCGGAACGTGCAACTTATGAGAGTGGACCCTTGCCACCTGCGTCGCATTGGTTCTGGCACAAGACTCGGCATATATAAATTGAGACGACACTCCGTGCGACGATGACCATATCGGCACCACCGAAGAGAAACCGGCCGGGCTGAAGCTCTTCGCGGCCTCTCAGGCGCTTTCACCGATGAGGAAATGAAATTGTTTGCCATCCGTGGGAATGCCCATTATTGGATGGCCGGAAAGATTTCGCCTCGATTGGAGACACATGACCAATACCGCTAAGGAAGCGGAGCAGTGACACGCCTTTCTGTCCACGGAACCGGCGCGCTTCAGCAAGAAGAATCCCCCTTTCAATATCTGAATAAACTATCCTTCTCCGAATTGAACGCTGAGAGTAGTCCGGTTGCCGGACAAGGATCTGTCCTAATGATGGCTGACGGAAAGCCGGTCGCAAAAAGCCATCAACGCTCCGATCAAACGCAGGAGCCGATTTACCAAGCGAACAAGATGGAGTCACTGGTCCGATTGACCGGTGGGGTGGCCCACGAGTTCAACAATATCCTAAGCGTCGTTCTAGGGGCCGCTACTGCTTTGCGGTTTGACGCCGAGGCCCGCCAGGACACCAAAGCAGTCCGGCGCGCCAAGATGATTGAGCGGTCGGCTGAGCGCGGGGGTCGATTGGCCGATCAGCTGCTTGCGTTTGCGCGGAATCAGATATTGCGACCGCAATCGATTTCCGCCTACGACGCTCTGTCAGAGATCCATGAATTACTCGCGCAGGCAGCCGGCGAAGCCGTGCAGATTCGTTTGCTGGCGGACCAGGATCTTTGGAATTGTCGCGTCGACCCAGGCCAACTCAACTCGGCGATCCTGAACCTGGTACTGAATTCGCGCGACGCGATGCCTGAAGGCGGCAACATAACGCTCTCGTGCCATAATCGGACTGTGACCGCCGAACAGCTGCGCGACCCGACCAATTCTCCCGGAGATTATGTCCGTATAGACGTCAAGGATTCCGGCACCGGGATTACGACTGATCTTCTGCCCCACGTGTTCGAGCCGTTTTTCACGAGCAAACCGGTTGGCAAGGGGAGCGGCCTTGGTCTTGCTCAGGTGCATGGGTTCGCCGAGCAGTCGGGTGGATGGGTCGAGCTGGAGACCCACCTGGGGCGCGGAACGACTGTATCAATCTATCTGCCACGGCAGCCGGAAGTCGAGCCACCGACCCTGGTGCAAAATCTCGCGCGAGAGGTGAACGCGACCGTTCTGGTAGTAGAACCAGAGACCGAGCTTCGGACAAAGATCTGCGAAGCCTTGGTTCAGTCCGGATATCGCGTACTGGCCGCGACGAGCGCGTCGGGAGCAATGGCATATCTCGTTTCGGATGAGCCCATACAGATTATTCTTGTCGAATCTCATCTTCCTGGCGGCGTCAATGGCACTTTGTTGCTGCGAGATGCCTGTCGCATACGACCGGGTATACATGCCTTGTTGACCCGCCATGCAAGTGCTTCCGAGGTTGAAGCGGATGGCCCGAACGATGAGGGCCTCGAGGTTCTGACGAAACCATATCAACCATCCGATCTGGTGCATCTGATAGGCGCGCTGCTCAAGAGCGCAACTTTCTCCATCGAGACGGAAGAGATATTGGCGGAGGTTCGCGACATCGGAGCGCCAGGGCCGTCGCTGGCGACACTCAATCTGTCAGGCGACAAAGGGTCCGGCACGTATGGGGCACGTCGTACCGCAATCCGCCTGGGGGTCATGCCCTTCAAGACCATCGAGACGACAGGCGACAACACCTCCTTCTCGTTAGGGTTGGCCGAGGAGATTACCGGAGCCTTTGCACGCTTTCGCTGGCTCACCTGTGTTTCATCGGCATCGATCGCCGCCGTATGGAGCGAACCCAGCCAGACACCCGCGTGGCAAGAACTTGATCTGGACTTTCTCGTGACAGGGACGCTTCGGACGGAGGCAAACCGGATCAGCATACAAATACGGCTGCTCAACATGCGCGGCTCTGGCGAATTGATTTGGTCACGGGGCTTCGACAGCAGCCTGCTTGATGTCCTGAATCTGCAGGAACGCATCGCATCGGAGACTGTTGCCCAGATTGCGCCGGAGGTGCTGGTCTGGGAGGCTGAAACCGCCCTTTCCCGTCCTCAGATAAACCCTTCCGCTTATGAGATGATGCTGCGCGCTATTCCAGCGATCTACCGCCTGGATCAAGAGACCTTTCGAGCCGCCGGCACCCTGCTGGCAAGTTCCTTGAAAGCGGATCCATCAAGTGCTGCGTGCCATTCGTGGTTGGCACATTGGTACTTGTTGCTGGTCGGTCAGGGCTGGGCGGAGGATCCGGCCGGCGCAAGCCATCGCGCCGGCCAACTTGCGCAACAGGCGATCGCGCTTGATCCGGGAGACGCCCGCGGCTTTACCGTCGCTGGGCATATTGAGGCTTTCTTGCACAGGAAGGCTGATGATGCGCTCAGCCTGCATGAACGTGCAATTTCGCTAAATCCCAACCTAGCCCTCGCATGGTGTTATTCCGGTCTGACTCACTGTTATCTCGGGCAGCATACCGACGCCGTTCGGCACGTAGAACGCGCTCGGCGGCTCTCGCCACATGACCCGCATGGCTTTTTCTTCGACATGGCATTGACCATGCCTTTTTTGCTTTCCGGCGACTACGAGATTTCGGCTCAGCTGGGTAGGCGCGCCCTTCACGCTCACCCCGGATTTTCATCGACATACAAGGGATTGCTTGCGGCTCTCGGCTACCTTGGGCTTGCCAGCGAAGCGGCCCCGTTGCGTGAAAGACTGTTGGAACTGGAGCCGCAGTTCTCGGTTCGGGACGCGGTTGCCCGCTCGCCGCTACAGCGGGAGGAGGACCTCGAAAGGTATGCCGATGGGCTTCGGCTCGCGGGTGTGCCCGAGGGGACGCAGCTTTCGATCAACCAACCACCTTCGACCTACTGAACGGACAGACGCCATGACGGCGCTGGCGAGCGGCCACTGCATAGCCGCCAAAGCCGCGCTCCGGGTTCTGGTTCGGCACGACGATGCTCTCGTGGTACGCGTCCCAGTCTTCATCGCTCATCGCAGCCATGTTGGGCACGATGGCTGTAGAGTTCAGGGTGTCGTCAGCATAGGCCTGACGCGGTAGCGGCTGCACCTGAAGCAACGGGAAATCGGCTCTGAGATGCACTGGCTTGTGCGTCTGCGTAAGGCGAAGATTGGTGAACAAGGGACCAAACCAACGGTCTGTCTCGACGATGCCTTCGTAGAGACTGTAGCCACCCGGGCTGGCGAGGTTCGCGGGTGCGCGTATCAGCAGGCTCCAGTCTGGAGCGGTTCGAGCCATCAGCCCCGTCCAGATCTGCAGAGTGCCAGGCTCGGGCAGAGAGGTCAGAAACGGCGGAGCGCAGCCGCGCAATGTGGCAGGAGCACTGCTGTCGAAAGTCTCGGCGAAATCAGGAAATTGTGCGGACGGCGACAGAGGCAGCCAGTCGGGTGCTCCGTCGAAGTACCAGAAGACATCGTGCCCGTCCCATATCAATTGCAGATCCATGGGAGGGAACAGCCACCAGCCATAGCCAGCCGCACTGGTGACCGCATCGCAGTAACGATAAGCACGGGTAGGAAGCGTTCCGGCAGCCGCTCGATCGGCCCGCTGCGGCGGGCGGGCCTGTTCGATCAAGCGATGAAACTGCAGTAGCGATCCCGCACTGTCCACGACGGCGAAGCCTCCCAAACCCACGCGTTGCGGTCTTTACTTGCCGAGCGGGAGGCGGTAGCCGGCACCGAAGCGGATCCGGCCGGCGTCAGCGATGCTCGGAATCTTAGGCTGGTCCAACAACGAGGGGAACTGGGACCGGCAGCCTTGCAGTTCGGGGATGGGTAGGCCGGCGACACGGGCGGGAACAAAGCGCTTCGGCAGATTGTTCATAGAATTACTCCATTCTTGAAGTGGAAGTTCAATGACCGCGCGCCGGATTGCTTTTTTGCGGCCAGGTGTCTCGAAGAGGACGACCCCTTTTTACCTCACGATTTTGTGATCATGCAAGTGAATAATCACGTAAACGTGATAATACTGATTTAACATCGAAATGATCAAACGTAGCTCGCCCGCGACTTCATCGTTAATCACGACGAACTGGTTGCACAACAGCAATGCTTGGGTGCGCAAGGCACGATCCCCGCCAACGGCTGAGATCAGTGGTAGTGCATGCCCGGCTGCACCTTGCCGCGAAACACCCAGTACGCGTAGCCGGTGTAGACCAGAATGATCGGGACCAGCACCACCGCGCCAACCAGCAGGAATCGCTGACTCGATGGCGGCGCGGCAGCGTCCCAGATCGTGATCTCGGGGGGCACGATCAGCGGCCACAGGCTGATGCCTAGTCCGGCGTAGCACAGCGCGAACCACGCCTGCACGCAGAGCAGCGGCGTGAGGTCGTGCCGCCGCGACAGACCGCGCCAGAACAGCAATGCGACCAGTGCCACGAGGATCGGCACCGGACTAGTGAGCAGGATGCCCGGCCAGCCGAACCAGCGTCCGCTGAACGTCGAATTGAGCAGTGGCGTCCACAGACTGACAGCGACGATGAACCCCAGCATCGCCACCGCCAGTGCACGCGCATATCGCCTGGCGCGTTGCTGCAGCAGGCCGTCGCAGCGCCAGATCAGCCAGCAGGCGCCTTGCAGCGCGTAGCCGACCACGACGGCGACGCCGCACAGCACGGTGAAACCGGTCAGCCAGTCCCACCAGCCGCCGGCATACGCGCGATCCTGCACGCGGATTCCCTGAAGCAGGCCTCCCAGCACGAGACCTTGGGAGAATGCCGCCAGGGTTGAGCCAGCGCAGATCGCCCGGTCCCACCACATCCGCCCCCGCGGGCTGACCGCGCGGAAGCGGAACTCGAAGCCGACGCCACGGAACACCAGCGCGAGCAGCATAGCGATGATCGCCGGATACAGCGCCGGCAGGATCACCGCATAGGCGAGCGGGAATACCGCGAACAGACCACCGCCACCGAACACGAGCCAGGTCTCGTTGCCGTCCCATACCGGCGCAATCGAATTCAGCATGATGTCGCGATCTTCGTCACGCCGCTCGATCGCGAACAAGACGCCGACGCCCAGATCGAAGCCGTCGAGCAGCACATATGCCAGCACTGCGAAAGCGATCAGCCCGGCCCACACCACCGGCAGCATCACGGTGCCTCGCGCAAAGCAGGGGCTGGCGTGATTCCAGCGCTGCGTACCGGCACGCCCGCCTGCGGACCGGACTCGCCTACCGTCGGTGGCCGGCGCATGAGACGAAGCACGAAGATGAGGCCCGTGCCGAACACGATCGCATACACAACGATGAGTGCTGCCAGTGACGCCGCGACACCGGGCACGCCGATCGGCGACGCGCTATCGGCTGTGCGCAGCAGGCCGTAGACGGTGAACGGCTGGCGGCCGACCTCTGTGACTGTCCAGCCTGACAGCAACGCGATGAATCCCGATGGCGCCATCGCCAGCACGACGTAGCGAAGCCACCGCGACTCGTACAGCCGGCTTCGTGCGCGCAGCCACGCTGCCCATACGCCAACGGCCGCCATCAGCACTCCCAGTCCCACCATGATGCGAAACGCCCAGAAGATGACGGGCGAGTTGGGCCGGTCCTCGGGCGGAAATGACTTCAGCCCTTCGACGGCTCCGCTCCAGGTGTGCGTCAGAACCAGCGCGCCGAGATGCGGCACCTCAATGGCCCAGTTCGTCCTCTCCTCCGCCATGTTCGGCATGCCGAACAGGATCAGCGGCGTGCCGGGCTGCGTGTCCCAGTCGCCTTCCAGTGCGGCAACCTTTGCCGGCTGGTATTGCCGCGTGTTCAGCCCGTGCTGATCGCCGGCCAGGATCTGGATCGGCGCGACCACCACGGCCATCCACATCGCCATCGAGAACATCAGCCGCGCGGCCTGGTTCTGCGTATCGCGCCGCAAGTGGTACGCGCCGACCGCGCCCACCACGAACGCGACACACAGATACGATGCGATCACCATGTGCACGAGGCGGTAGGGAAACGACGGATTGAAGATGATCTGCCACCAGTCCGCCGGCATAAAGCGCCCGTCCGGTGTCATCGTGTAGCCTTGCGGCGTCTGCATCCAGGAATTCGCGGCGAGGATCCAGAACGCGCTGATCAGCGTTCCGGTCGCCACTAGCAGCGTGGCGGCGAAATAGACGCCGCGTCCCACGCGCTGACGGCCGAACAGCAGGATGCCGAGGAAGCCGGCCTCCAGAAAGAAGGCCGTCATCACCTCGTAGCCCATCAGTGGACCGACGATCGGGCCGGCCTTGTCGGCGAAGCGCGCCCAGTTGGTGCCGAACTCGTACGCCATCACTACGCCAGAGACGACGCCCATGCCGAACACGACCGCGAACACCCGGAGCCAGTAGTGGAAAACGTCGCGATACACCTGTCGCCCTGTGGCGAGCGACATTGCCTCGAGCACTGCCAGGTAGCTCGCGAGCCCGATGGTGAAGGCGGGCAGCACGATGTGGAAACCGATGGTAAAGGCGAACTGCGCGCGGGCCAGAAGAACCGCGTCAGATTCCGGCATGCCCACCTCGCGCGTTCAGGCCCGGCAGATATGGGCAGATTCGCGCGTCCGGTTCAAGCCGCCTGACGCATCTCCTCCGGCCGTACCTGCGTCAGGCTGCGCACGCCGACCACTTGGCGCAGATTGCCCTCGACAAGGTGGACAACCTCGGCCGGCATCGCTGCCATTGCGATCTCAACATGCAGAGTCTCGCCCGAGCGGTGCGACCACATTCGGTCAGGGATCAGATCGCGTCTGGCGAACGGCTGCAGCAGGCGTGTGAGAAGACCAGGCGCGGCATCCGCATCGAGCATGAAGCGGACGGCGACGGATAGGTGGCCAGACATGGAAGGGAACTCCGGATGAACGACACGAAGGAAAGGGCGGGTACTCCCCGGCTGCTCAGGCAGCCGGGCCGCTAATTCGCGTCGTGATGCTCCGGATAGTCATTTCGCGACCTTACGCGACGATCGCAGCGATCGCAAATCACGGCCACTCGATCTCTGGCAGCCTTACCAGAGGTATCTGCCGCATCGACAGGGTGCGGTACTGCAGCGTGAGCGGTACCTCGACATCCGGAGGGCTGCCGTCGCCCGGGCTGTTCGCCAGCAGCGACAGCACCGCCTTGGCCGCGGTGGCGGCGGATCGGCTTATCGCGGCATGTGTCGCCAGCGAGTTGAGCGTCTCGGCATAACCGAGCACACGCGCGCTCGCAGCGCCCATCGGCTGCAATTGTTCGTCGAGCGCCAGCGTCGCGCTGCCGGTGAGATCGAGCGGTCCCCATACCAGTGCCAGATGCCGAATCTCGGCCGATCCGCCGCCGTCGCGCCAAGCCGTGGCACGTTCCGCTGGCGTGTGTCCGAGCGGAACCGGCCCGTTCAGCGCGCCATCCACCGCCAGACTGGCAATATGCGGACCAAGCGGATGGGCCATCCCCGATGGCAAGGTCATCGCCGCAACCCGGAGCGCGAATGCCACGGCCGGCTCACCGGATTGTGCCTCCGGTCGCAGGTCCAGGCGCAGGCGCACCGAGCCGACACCTGCATCGTCGCCCAGCGGCGTGTTGGCACGCAAGTGCTCCGTGGTGACATCCAGGAATGGCGGCACCCGCGCGGGCTGCAGCGGCACCTCGACGTCCATTCGATCAGCGCCGAAACGGATCTCTGGATTCCCGGCAAAGCGAAGCCGTTGCGTGCCCTTAGGTGCGATCCAGAGCAGGCTCGGCCGTGGCAGTGCGACACGCAACACGAGGCTGTCGGCGCTCCACGCCAGCCCGCCCGGAATGCTGCTGGTGCCGCCCGCAAGGGAAATCGCTGGAACAGTAAGTGTCGCGGCCAGTGGCCAGCCACCGCGAACCAGTGTCCCATACACTTCGCTCCAGCCCGCCCTGCGCTGCTCGTTCGACCAGGCAGTAAAGCCAGCCTCCAGATTGCGGACGGCAATCAGCCAGTAGAGCGTGTCGGCAGCGAGCAGCACGAGCGGCGCGGCAAGCAGAATGATCCACAGCTTTCGCCTGCGCCACATCTTGCCTCGCCCCGAACCCGTTCCGCTTATAGGCAAACAGCAGAACAAGGCAAACGCACGCCACTCTCTTGCCGCGCGAGTAACGTATGATATCCTGCTACTATTGCGCGTGATTTCTGAGTTTCGTCCCACGCTGTGCAGACGCTGGTCCAGCTTCGAGTGTTGGCAAGAAATCTTCACATTACCAATGGCCTGCTGTTCCCGACTACATTTGTACACGAGGTTGCGAGGAACTCAGCCCACAGAGTTCTCCACAGGCTCCCTGCACAATGCTGCTTCGAGGCAGGACATGAGCTGGTCACGGCCCACTCCAGCCGGGATCGGCTGGAATATCCGGATGTGTATGGTGCCAGGCCGCTTGTGGAATGCCCGTCGCCCCCAGCATCTGCCCGAGTCGGTCACCACGGGTATCACCGGCAGGCGCGTCATCGCCGCCAGCGCTGCGACCCCGGGCTGCAGCGGCAGCACGGACCCTGGTTCCGCCCGCGTCCCCTCGGGAAAGATCACGATCTGACGCTGCTCGCGCACCACACGCGTGCCTTCCCGCATCAGCCCGCGCAGCGCATTGGCTCCGCCCTCGCGGTCCACCGCGATCATGCCCGCAAGCGGCAGCAACGGCCCGAACAGCGGGATGCGCAGTAGCTCGCGCTTAAGCACGTAGCAGCATCGCGGGACCAAAGTCAGCCAGACGAACGTGTCGAACGCCGACTGATGGCGCGACGCGATCAGGGCTGCGCCGTTGTCAATGTGTTCCAGGCCAGATACATGCAAGCGAATGCCGCAAAGCACGCGCGCCGCCCACACCATGATGCGTGCCCATAGCCGTGCGACGTTCAGCATCTGACGCGGTGCCGCGAACCTGACGGGCGTGGCCACCGCCACGGTCAGTACGAATGTGGCGGCGAAGAAGAACAGATTGAACAACGCCGAGCGGATCAGCGTCATCCGGCACGACCGGCATGCGTCGTCGGCGGCGTTTCTCGCTCCGGCAGAACCCCGCTCAATCCGGCCGTCGTCGCCAAGAACTTGAGATACTCCTCGGCTACCAGCCGCAGTGGCAGTGCGGTGCGATCTGATCGCTCCTGGGGGACGACTGGCAACGGATAAAGCTGCGTCTCGGGCAGCGCTCTCGCCAACTCGGCAATAGCTCGCGGCATGTGGTACGACGCCGTGACGACCAGCAACGAATGGATGCCATTCGCCCGCGCCCAGGCGGCGGTTTCGGCGGCATTGCCTCGCGTTGTAGTCGCACTGCGGCCAATCGCCACCCGGGTTGCCAGCGGCAGGGGATCGACCGCGGCGCGGTGCGCCAGCTCGGTCAGTTCCGCGCCGCCGCCTATGCCTGACAACAGCAGGTGATCAGCACGACCCTCGGCCATCAGGCGGAGCGCGGTCTCGACCCGTTCCGGACCACCGGTAAAGGCGACGATCCCGTCGGTGTGCGGCGGTGCCTCCCCCGGCTGGTCCACCTGGTGCACAAACCAGGCGAAGCTGGCGCCGAACGCGAGCAGGACGCCAAGCGCGGCAATGCCGGCGATCGCCAGCCGATGCCGCCGCCAATTCATGGCAGGCGGCGCAGCCAACGGCGCACCGTGGCCTGAGCGGTGAGAAAGCCGATCGCCGCCGCCGCGGCCGGAAGGCCGGGCAGCGTGAGCCACAGCGCGGCCGGGCAGGCCGTGACGATGCCGGTCGGAGACATCGCCTCCGATGTCGCGCCGGAGAAGGGGGCGGCGAGGTTCGCCAGCGTCAGCAGGACCGGCAGGGCAAGAACCGCGCCAGCGATCCCACCTGTCGTCGCGAGCAGCGTGGCGCGGCCGGCAAAGCGCGCGGCGATGTAGCCGTCGGTGGCGCCCAGCCCATGCACGATCTCGATGGCCTCGCGCCGCGCCGCGAGCCCCGACCGCGTTGCGACCGCAATCACCGCCGCGGCGACCGCGGCGACCAGCAGCAGCGCCAGGCCTGCGCAGGCCTGCAGGCTGCGCGCCAGCACGGAGAGCCGCCGGATCCACACACCATGACTCTCGACCAGCGCACCCGGCACCGCCTCATCCAGCCGCCGCCCTATGCGGTCCAGACCCAGATTGGCGTCAGCCAGCCGCACCGCGATCACCGCCGGCAATGGCACGGCAAGCCTCTCGGCGTCGCTGCCTAGCCAGGGACGCAGCAGTTCGCCCAGTTCGTCGTCGCTGAGCGCGCGTGCCGAGGCGACGCCGGGTGTGGCGGCCAGCAATGCCTCAACGCGCTCGAGCCGTGTACCACCACCCTGCGCCGCCGGCTCCCGCGGTTGCGGTACCTGCACGGTGAGTGCGGAGCTCGCCCCCTGTTGCCAGTGCTCCGCCAATGACGCGGCGCCGACCCAGCCGGCCAGCGCCAGCGCCGCCAGGACAGCCATCGCAGCGACCAGGAAGGGCAGTATGCGGTCCGAGATTGCACGGCGCAGTCCAAGCTCGTCGAACCCGGCGGGCCGCAACAACCGGCGCGAACGGAACGTCGCCATTGCCTAGGGCTGCTCCACCAGCCTGCCGCGCGACAGCCGCAGCGCGCGCCCGGGATGCCGGCCGACCAGCGCATCGTTATGGGTGGCGACGACCACCGTGGTGCCCAAACGGTTCATCTCCTTGAGCAACTGCATCAACCTCTCGGCCTGCACCTCGTCGAGGTTTCCGGTCGGCTCGTCTGCCAGCAGCAGGCTGGGGCGGCCGATCACCGCGCGCGCGATGGCCACCCTCTGCTGCTCGCCGCCGGAGAGTTCCGCCGGCCTGATTCCCGCCTGCCTGGCGAGCCCCACCCAGCGCAGCATCTCGCCAACGTCGGCGCGGATCTGACCCTCTGGCCTCCCGGCGAGGCGCAGCGGCAGCGCCACGTTGTCGAACGCGGACAGATGCGGCAACAGGCGGAAGTCCTGGAACACCACGCCCATGCGCCGACGCAGGCGCGGCAGCAGGCGGCGCTCGGCGGTCTCGATGTCGGTGCCGAAGATCGCCAACCGGCCGCATGTCGGGCGGATCGCGAGATACATCAAGCGCAGCAGGCTGGTCTTGCCGGCGCCCGATGGCCCGAGCAGCCAGCGAAACGCGCCGTCCGGCAGCGTGAAACTGACATCATGCAGCACCTCGGGACCCGCCGTGGCAGCGCCCTGGCCGGCAGGGCCGTACCTCAGCCCCACTTCATCGAATCGGATCATCGCCACCATTCTTGCCATTCCGGACGGCGTGCCGCCATTGCCTCGTAATCGGCGCTCCCGCACCATCTTCCGATATGCGAATTGTCTGTCCGTCCTGCTCCGCAGCCTACGATGTGCCCGACTCCCTGGTGACAGCCGGACGCGTCGTGCGATGCGCACGCTGCAATAGCGAGTGGGCGCCGGTGGCAGTTTTTGGTACACCGCCGGAGGAGTTCGCCGCCTCGCCAGCGGACGAGGTGGCCACAGAGCCAGCGGACGAGGCGGCCTCCACCTCCGTGCCGCCAGAGGAGGCGGCGCCGGAACCGCCGCCGGCCGACCCCACACTGCCGGTGCCCGAGTCTTCTGCGACCAGGATAGCGGCCACGCCGCGCCAATCCGCGATGGATCGTCTCGTCGCGCAATCGGCCAGGCAACAGTCTTCGACCAACCTGCGACGGGCCTGGGTGGCCAGCTTTGTGCTGCTTGTGCTGGCGGTTGGCGCGGCGTACACGTGGCGTGCACAGGTCATCGCCGCCTGGCCGCCTAGTGCCCACGCGTATGCCGCGCTCGGCCTGCATCCGCAGACGGAAGCTTCGCAATGACAACAGATATCGTCGATACGGCCACCGGACTGGCATCCGAATCGCCGGTCGCCGCGCTGCGCCGGCAGCGCGAGGCTTTCGTGCGCCACACCCAGGGCAGCCACGATGTGTTGATCACGCCATCCGATCCAGGCGGCGTCAGCCTGATCGAGCGTGCCGCGGCGGCTTTGCACGTCGCATCGATCGAACGTGACGCAGCACTCGCTGCGCATTACCGGAGGCGGCTGCTGGAGAACGGTGCGGACGTTGCTGCGATCGAGGCAATGAACGTTTCACCGCGGCTGGGGGCCATTCTGCGCCATGTCTCGCTGCTCACCATGGCACCCGGTTCGGCGACACGGTCGGACCTCGAGGCGCTGCGTCATGCCGGCCTCGCTGAGTGCGACATTGTGGTAGTCGCGCAGATCGTCGCCTTCGTCTGCTACCAGGTACGCGTGGTCGCAGGTCTTAGGGCGTTGGCCGAGGAGATGCGTGCATGAGCGGGCGATTTACGCTGGAGCCGGTCGAGTGGGCGGCATGGCTACCGCCGGTCGAGGCAGCAACAGCGACGCCGCGCCAGCGTGCGGCGTTGGATGCGAGTCCGCAGCGTGATTCACCGTATTTTCTGACACTGGCGCATGACGTCGACTCACTGGAACAGCGCTCGCCGTTGTTCCATGCGGTGATGTATGTGCCGCGCGGCCTGCCGCGTGCTGACCGCGAGCTGGCAACCGTGATCGTCTCGATCATCAATGGCTGCGTCTATTGCTCGTCAGTGCATGCGCGCAGGTTCGTCGAGTTGACCAAGCGACCGGACGTGATTGTTCGCCTGTACGACGAAGGACCTGAAACGCAACTGGAGCCACGCCAGCGCGCCATTGCGGATTTCGCTGCCAAACTGACGCGCGATCCGCAGGCAATCACCGCCGCCGATCTTCGGTCGCTGCGCGAGGTCGGCATGGACGATCTGCAAATCCACGACCTGATTCACGCCGTGGCGATGTTCGCCAATGCCAACCGCCTGATGCAGACGCTGGGAGAGCCTGTCACGACATAGGGCTCAGCCCTCTGCCTCACTCCATTCGTCGCCGAACAGCTCGGGCGTGGTGAAATCCAGCAGAATCTGCCAGTGCGCTTCAATGTCACGGTTGTAGAATTCCGCGGCAATGCCGGCGGCAAGCCACTCCGCGCCGGTGCTTATGCCGGGAATGTCGCCGGCGACCTTGCCAAGGCTCAGACTGGCGGCGTGGTTGAAGCAGTGGATATCGGCCAGAAACGGCGCCGTGCGTGGCCGCTTCTCAGAGAACTGGAAATGCGGTCCGAGATACGGAAAGCCGCCCAGGTCAGCATTCGACAGTTCCGGTGGCGGCGTGTAGCGATCGGCCCAGGTGGCAATCGCATCCGCGTAGGCTGCGATCTCCGGTCGCGCGGCGGTTTCAACAGTGAAGCCGGTCGCAAGTATGATGAAGTCAGCCGCAAACGTTCTGCCGCGGCTGGTGTGCATAATGACGTGATCGTCGCACACACGTATCGCCACAACGCTCGCGTTGAAATGAAAGTTGGCATTGGGGTGACGACTCACCCGCAGCGTTGAATTGCGTGGCGGCGGCGGTCCCGTCTCATCGGCGTAATGCATGGTGCGCCACCGCCACGCCTCGCTCATCGCGCGATAGCCATTGGTAAAACCGGAGCTGCCGATGCCGGTCAACTTGTTGACCCGCGGCAGCGTTCCGCGCCGGACCAGCATCTGCAATTCCGCGCAGCCCGCCTCGAGCGCCTCGCCGGCGTTGTCCATCGCTGAGGCCCCGCCGCCGACCACAACCACACGCTTGCCGCGCAGGGCGGCGAACTCGATGGCGTCCGAAGTGTGCGCCCATAAACGACGCTGAACATGGCGCATAAAGTCAGGAATGCGCGGTCGTCCAAGACCCTCGCGGCCGGTTGCCATCACCACCTTGCGTGTCCTGATGCGTCTACCCCCTACCAGTTCCAGGGCAAGCAGCCCATCCAACGGATCGATACGCAGCACGTCGGCGTTGTTCTCGACCGGCAGCGCCAACACATCGCGGTACCACCGCAGATAGTCCATCCACATAACACGCGGAATCTTGTCGAGGCTCTCCCACTTCCCCACGCCGAATTGCGCAACGAACCAGGCGCGGAAGGTGAGCGATGGAATTCCCGACGCCGGCCCGGTCAGCACCTTCGGAGACCGCAGCGTTTCCATCCGCGCGTAGGTCACCCACGGCCCCTCGAAACCGGAAGGATTGCGATCGAGACATTGGATGTTGCGGATGCCGTTGCGCAGCAGCGAAAAGGTCGCCACCAGCCCGGCCATTCCGGCGCCGATCACCACGACATCGCTGACCGGATCACCGCTGGCGTGTGTCACCGGCACTACCCAGTTTGGTGGCGGATAATTCAGGCAGGCAAGGTCGAACCGCACGCGCTGCGTGAGTCCGTCTATGCCGCGCGGCGACTCGTCAGATGCCGGCGATGTCAGCGGTGTATTGATCAGCTCTTTGGCGCGGTGGTCATCTGAAGCTGGACCTCGCGTCCGTTGTACCAAACATTGGCCAGATAGCCGCCCACGATGCCACCGACGACGAAGGCAACGTTGCTCGGCATGATCACGTCGAGCACCGCAGCGCCGACAACGACACCCGCGCCCACCGCCAGCCATTGCGCTGGCCGGAGGATGACGACCTCTTCCGCCGGTTTTGCCGGGGCCGCTGTCTGGGCATACGTCGCGACCGGCGCCGTCAGGCCGGTCGCAAGCAAGCCAACGAGTATCGCCTTGTGCATGGTTCGCCTCTTTCGCGTCAGGGCTGGACCACTCTCACCGATTTCGTGCCAATTGACAACGGACGAAAATCTCAGTCCCGCAGGCTGTTCTCGAGTTCTGCGTAGCCGCATTGATCGCCTAGCGCGATGAGTAAGGCCAAGTTATTCCCAGGTGTCGAGTTGCAAATTGAGTTGTCCAAAAATAATCGTTCTACTATTATCGCAGCGTATAGTAGGGGAATGTTGATGAGATCAGGCTCCGCTGCTTGGGCGGTGATGGCGGTCGCGCTGGTTGGAACACAGACGCTCTCAACATCTGCCGCGGCGCAAACCTCGCCAACGATCGGTACCGCTGTGCCGGTTGCACTGTGGGCCGTTACGGGCGCAGTGATCGGTGCGGTCGCGTGGCCGATGATCGTCGGAGGCGGCGCAACAGCAGCGATGACACCGGGCGTGATGAGCGCGGGCGCCTTCCTCAATCCCGGGGCCGCAGTCGGCGTCGTAATCGGCGGGGCCGGTTATCTGATGACGCGCTAGCTACGATGCGGCTTCTCATCGTGACCTGGCGGCATCCAAGTTAAGCATCAACCCCGATATACTTGAAGTCGATCGTCCGCGCCGAATTGGTGCGCGGTAGGCCCATGTATTTCGCCCATGCCAATTCGTGGAAATAGAACTTCGTGCTGTTGATGGTGATCTGCAGCACCTCCAGCGCGCCTGCCGCGACGTAGTTGCCGGTCCAGTAATAATCCACGAAAATGTGCGAGACAGAAACGATAATGCGGTAGGAGATTGCCTTCACCGCGGTAACAACACTTAGGTCCGGCGCCAAACTGCTGGAGCCGAGCCCATGCTCCTTCAGCGCAGAGATCTGCGCGGTGTATTCCTCGGGCGTGATGGTGCCCGCCTGCCGCAACAGCCCGAGTTCCGCTAGTCGGCGAGCAAGCACATCCGCCACCGGCGAACCGTATATCGCCTGCGGCATTGTAATCGCGCCATCGTCGGGCAGCCGGTTCTTCAGGCCGGCGTCGATCAGTGCGCTGTAGGACACTGTCCAGTCGCTTACCGTATGCGCGAACGCGTAGCGCTGCGGATGGCTGTCGAGCTTCGCGGACATCCAGCCAGAATCCTGCCAGCGATCCACAGTCTCGGGGACGATGCCACGTGTCTCCGGGGCAAAGTGGAACCGCACGTCCAACACGTCATTGCGATCGGCGGTGCGGAAGCCTGCGGTGAGCCAGACGCGCGAGAGCTGCAGTCCCTTCAGGATGGCGAAGTCGCGCGCCTTGCGCCAGGCCTGTGTCGGGTCGCGGGCGAGCAGCGTGTGGGTGACGAAGTAGCATGAACCGTCCCAGCCTGCGCGGTAGCGTACAACCGCCAGCACCAGGTCGGTGCGGGAGCAGTCGGCCGCCATTCCCCAGCCGTCGGTTGTCGGCAAGACATTGGTGTTGATCTCCAGCATGGTGTCGACGTGTCCGTCCACGATTCGGAACAGCACCAGCGTGCGCAGATAGCCGAAGGCACCAAAGCTCTGGTCATTCCACTCGCTGGCGGTGTCGGCGGCCACCACCCAGCTTCCGCTTGGCAGCGGTACCTGCTTGCCATCGATGCGCAGGACGCGCTCGACGCTGGAGCCGGTGACCAACGTTGCAGCCTCCGCGTGACAGGAGAGGCCACCGATGACGGCTGCGGCAAGCAGCAGACGCATCATGCCTTCGCCCCTCCGCCGATATACGTAAAATCGATGATGCGTTCCGAGTTGTGTGTGTTCAGCTTGGCGTAGTAGTTGTCCCAGTATTGATCGTTCAACACGAACCAGACCGAGTCTGTGGCGTTGATCGTCAGCGCGATGCCCCAGGACACGGCATTGCTCGCCGTTACGACGTAGGCGATCCCGTAATCGACGAAGGTGCCGAACATGCGGAACGAGATGTTCTTTTCGACCGAGTTCGATAGCAGAGACGTCTGCTGCTGATAGATCGGCACCTCAGTCAGCGCTGCCTTCGACTGGGCAGCATACGCATTCCAGGTGATGCGGCTATCGCGATAGAGCCGATCGAGATCGTGCAGCTTCATGTCAATGAATGGCTCACTCGTGGTGTAGGCTGCGACCTCCGGCATCGGGCCGGGCGTGTCGGTGATCTGATTGCGCAGACCGCGCTCCACCCAGGCATCGAAACCCGAGGCCCAGGATGACACCACCTGCGCCGCGCCAAGCCGGATCGGGTCATCGCGCACCGCCTGTGGACTCCAGTCCGACAGACGCGGAAAATTCGCGGCACTGGCACCGAGGGTCAGCGCCGGATTGAAGTGAAATCTGGCATCGACAAGGTCCTGACGATCGCTGACACGAAAACCCGCGGTGAGCCACATGCGCGGCATCTCGAGCTTTGCTTTGCGGGCAAAATCGCGCGCCTGCTCCCAGGCCGGCGGCCCGGCAGAGTCGGCGCCGAACTGCGTCGGCTCTACGAAGGCGCAGGACGTCTCCCAGCCGGTCTTATACCGCGTCACGACCAGGAACTGGTCGCCTTCGGCACAGGCCTTGGTGCGACCCCAGCCGTCATTCACCGGGATGCTGTTGGCATTGACTTCGAGCACCGCGTCGATGTGGTCGCCACGTGGCAGGAACAGCACGGTGCTCTGAATGGTGCCGAACGCGCCCAACGCCGGCATGGTGAAAGGCTGTGTTCCGATCCCGGCGACCAGCCATTCGCCGGTCGGCAGTGGAATCTGTTTGTTGCCGAGCATGAACCACTGCGAAACCTTGTCGCCGACCGACAATGCGGAGGCGCTCGAAGGCAGCAGTGTCATCCAAGCCAGCAAGATCAGTACAACGCCGGCTATCCGCGAGCCTGTGCAACTCTGCTGCATTATTTCTTGCGTGTGACGCATAGTCGTATCAACCTCGCATAGTTCGGCTGATTGAGTTCGTGCCGACCTTCACTCCGTCGGGTAGCATACGCATGCCTCAGCCTGAAATCGAGATGTACATTCAACGGAAATCGTTTCTATCCGGGTGTTCGCGTGAAGCCAGCGTGACATGCGTTGCGATTGTATTAATAGCTTTGCTCGTTACATCTCTTCCGGCGATCGCCGAGCCGCCCGGCGTTCCTTTGTTCGCCGACAGTGATCTTGGCGAAGCGCTAGCGCAGGCAGTAGGCGGCACCGGAACCGACACGGAAAAAGTTGACGTGCAGCAGTCGGCCCGCGCCGCGGCATGCAAATCGGCGCCGGGAGCGATGCCGCGACTTGCTCTGCTGTCGCACTTATCATCCCGTGCCGAACTCGATCGCTGCGCTCAGACAGCATCCGCTGAGGTGAGCGTTGTGGAGGTCGGCCGCCAGGCCGTCGCGCTGGTCGCGCCGATGAACTCGCCGGTCTGGGCCTTGGATTTAGACGCCCTGTTCCGCGCTCTCGGCCGCAATAGCGGTAGCGCGGCGCGCGCGACGACCTGGGATGCGATCGACCCGAGCTATCCGAAACTGCCGATCGGCGTGTTGCTGCCGTCGCCGGAATCGCGAGTGATGCGACTGTTCGGCGCGCTGATCATGGAGCAAGGCTGCGACAAAGCCATTCGACGCATCCCGTTCGATCGCAACGACCGCATCCGGTTCTGTGATGCCGTGCGGGATGACAGCACCGTGTCGCACCGCCGCGGCGGCACGCGGGATGTTGCCAATTGGGCAGCCGTCGCGCCTCCTGGCCAGATCGCAGTCGTATCTGTGGCGGAACTCCGGCAGCTCGATCGCCAGGTGGTGCCGCTGCTGCTCGACGGCGCGCTGCCGACAGCGGACAATATCGCGAGTGGCCGTTATCCGGCGGTTGAAAAGGTCGATTTGATGATCGTCCTGCCGAACCAAGCCAACAACGCTCAGCGTACGGCCGCACGCGATCTGGCGTTCAGCCTGCTTTCGGAGGACAGCATCGGTCCGGCGGGCTGCCTCGCGCAGGCCGGCCTGATCCCGCTGCCACCAGCAGAACGTTTGGCCGCGCGGTCGCGGGTGGTCGCCCTCCTGGAGCAGCGCTGATGGCGCAGCACCCTAGCTTTGCATGCTGCGCTGTCGTGCTGTCGGGGTTTGCCCTGCCGAACATCGCGCGTGCCGCCGAGATGCCGCCAAGTGTGGCGTCGTGGTACGAGAGTCCGCTGGCAATGATGTATGGCGCGGCGAAGGCCACGGGTTCCGCAGCCGGCTCGGTGTGGTCTGGGGTCAGCGGCCTGTTCAGCGGCAGCGAGCCGTACGACTACATGCCCAACCAGCTCAGCGAGGATGATCGTCGGTTCTTCGCGACGTTGGATGCTCTCGGGCTGCAGCTCAGTGAGATCAAAGTTGGCGGGAGCATGTTATTGCACAGCAGCTATCGCTTCGTCGCGGCACGTGATCCATCTGACGTCGACATCCAGCGTGCGACACGAAAGCTCGCGGAGTTCCGCACCGCGTCGGGAGGACTGCGCAACGGCGCCGAGCAGCGCATTGCACAGGCGATATTGGACGTCGCCGGTGACAACGGATTTGTGCTGACCGCGGTGGTGATCGTGCTGTGGCCCTGGCCGTCGGTGCAATATGAGATCAGCGCGCGCACTCGACCGCCCGAGGCCGCCGAGAGGCGAGTCATCGATGCGGCACAACAGTAGAGTGCGATCACTCTCTTTCGCGCGTCGTCACGAAATCCTGCGCGCGCATCAGCCGGTCGATTTTGCTCTCTTCTCGCGCAAGGCTGCGCATCGTCGGCGTATCGACGGGGTGATGCGACCAGAAGGCGTCCTGATACACCACGTCGTACCAGTTCTGTATCGCGTTGATGCCCATGTCGAAGGTCAGGCCGGCGGCAAACGTGCCGATGATGATCGCGGCTGTCAGGCTGATCGGACCCATGGCGGTGATCCTTCCTTTCGTTCAGAACGTGTCATAGGCAAGCTGCGTGTTGCCGGCGATCACACGAGCAAGCGCGCGCTCGCCGAACAACAGAAACAGCAGTGGCGTGGTGAATGTGTCGAGCAGCGTCGAACTGATCAGTCCGCCGAAGATCGCCACCGCCACCGGATGCAGGATCTCGGTGCCGGCGATATCGGAGGCAAACAGCAGCGGCACCAGCGCGAGGCCTGCCGCGAGCGCCGTCATCAGCACCGGCATAAGCCGTTCCGCGCTGCCCCGCAGCACCAGCGCGCGTCCGACCGGTATGCCCTCGTGCAGATGCAGGTTGATGAAGTGGCTCACCTTCAGCAGCGAGTTCCGCGTGGCTACACCGGTGACCGCGATGAAGCCGATCATCGCCGCCAGGTTCAGGTCCATGTCGACAAGCCACAAGGCCGCGACGCTGCCAACCAAGGCAAGTGGTATGTTCCCCATGATGATCAAGCAGAGCACTATTGAACGAAAACGCTGCTGCAGCACAGTGAGGATCAACAGGATCGATACCGGCGTGAGGATGGACAGCATCAGCCGCCCCTTCTCGCCTTCGCGAAAATCGCCCTCGAGACTGGTACGATAGCCGATTGGCAGGTGCATCTGGGCTATCAGTTCGCGCAAGACTTGCACCACCTTCGCCTCGTCATAATGCGGGTCCAGGTTCGCCGTCACCGCGATACGACGAATGCCGTCCTCGTGCACGATGTTGCTTGGACCGCTGGTGATGCTTACATCGGCAAACGAGGAGAGCGGCACTGGACCTGACGGCGTGTCAATATACAGTCGGCGAAGCGCGTCCGGCGTGCGGTCCTGGTCGCCGAGACGCAGGACGACGTCAAAGCGGCGCCCATTCTCGATCACTTGCGAGACAGTGCGGCCATTGGAGAAACCCTCCAGAACGTCAGTGATCTGCGCCGGTGTGATACCGAACAGCTTGGCCCGTGCGTAATCAACCGAAATGCGCGCCTGGGGCGAGAACGTCTGTTGCTCGACGATCAGATCGTCAAGCGCCTTGGTATTCCACCGGAACTGGTCGCGCATATGCATCGCCAAGGTACGCAACGTCGCCAGATCAGGTCCATAGATCTTGAAGACGATATCGCCGCGGACACCCTGGTCCTCCGATTGCATGCGTTCCCTCAGGAACTGGGTAACCTCAAGGTCACCGGAGAAGATCGACATACGGTTACGAATGTCGTCCATCACCTGGTGCAGAGTGCGCCCGTGATCCAGCTTGATCTTCAACGGCATCTCGTTGTCCTGCACGGGATCGATGTCGGAATCGAACTCATAATGCCCGGTCCGTCGCGACATCGCCTTTACCTCAGGCACCTGCATGAGAATCTGTTCGGCCAGGTGACCTACGCGATAGGACTCCGGCAGTGAGGTGTCCGGGTTCAGCAACAGCGTGACGTAGATGTTGCCCTCATTGAACTCGGGCAGGAACGACCGCGGCAGATATGGCACCGATGCGGCTGCCGCCAGCACCGCGATGGCCGTGACGCCGAGAACGGAGCGGCCATGGTCGAGCACCCAGCTCAATGCGCGCTCATTGCGGCGTCTCAGCCAACGCGCGAACCAGCCGCCATGCTCGCCCTGCAGCGCCTGCATGCCGGGCAGCAGATAAGATGCAAGTGCCGGGGTGACAGTGACGGACACGACAAGCGACGCAAATATAGAGACGATGTACGCGGTGGCCAATGGTCCGAACATCCGGCCCTGAATGCCCGGCATCGCGAACAGCGGAACGAACACCAGCAGGATGATGATGGTCGCGTAGACGATGCCGGAGCGGACCTCTTGCGACGCGCGAGCGATCACGCGCGTGATAGACTCGGGATCGGTCCGCTTTCGGTTCTCACCAAGTCGCCGCAGGATGTTCTCCACATCCACCACCGAGTCATCGACCAGCTCACCGATTGCAATGGCAATTCCGCCCAGTGTCATCGTGTTGAGCGTCGCACCGATCAGGTGAAACACGATGACACTGACGACGAGCGAGATTGGAATGGCAAGCAGCGAAATCGCGGTCGGTCGCAGGCTGGCCAGGAAGATGATCAGCACGATGGTGACGATGATCACCGCGTCGCGCAGCATGTGACCGACGTTGCCGATTGCCTCCTTGATCATGTCGGCCTGATTGTAGGATATCTGCCCGAGCCTCACTCCTGGCGGTGCTGTCTGCTGCATCTCGTCGAGCAGCGCGACGATATGGTCACCGACCATGACGGTGTTCGCCTGTGGCTGCTTGACGATCTCCAGATTGACCGAGGGAATTCCGTTGAACGCGCCGTCGCCGCGCTTGACCTTCGGCACGAAGGCCACCTCGCCGATCTGGCTGAGCAGCACCGGGACACCGAAGCGGTATGCGGCGACAACGCTGCGCATATCGTCCAGGCTCGCCGGCTTGCCGATGTTGCGAACGGTGTACTCGGTGCCGTGGGTGTCGGAGAATCCTCCCGTCGTGTTGGTACCAAATGCCTTCAGCGTCTTCTCGACCTCGTCGAGCGTGACGCTCATCTGGCGCATCAGTACTGGATTGGGCGTGAACCGGTAGGTACGAACCTCGCCGCCAATGACGAAGATCTGCGACACGCCCGGGGACGCCAACAGGCGTGGCCGCAGCACCCAATCGACGTATTCGCGCAGGTCCATGGGACTGGCGCCGCCAGTCACCCCCATATGCATGACGAGCCCGGTGGCGGCCGACATCGGCGCCATCATGGGCACCACGCCGTTAGGCAATTGACCTCGCACCACCGCAAGCCGCTCGGAGACGAGCTGACGATTGCGATAGGCATCGGTGCCCCAGTCGAACAGGACCTGGATGTAATTGGCTCCGTTGGTCGACCGGCTGCGCACGCTCACCACACCGGGCATGCCGCTCAAAGCCATCTCGGTCGGTATCGTGACCAGGTGCTCCATTTCCTCGGCACCGAGACCGGGCACATCGGCGTTGATGATGACTGACGGCTGACGGATTTCCGGCAGCAGGTCGATCGGCATGTCGCGCGCCAGGAATGCGCCCCATCCCACCAGAACTGCCGCAGCGATCAGGACAAAGATCCGGTGCCGCAGACTGCACCCGACAATTGCCTGAAACACGGTAGGCCTCAGCCGTGGCGCGGTACGGCGATCATGCTGCGCGGGCCGTACCCACGGAGCGCGCCGCCATGCGCCGGCGTCCACCGCGCAACCACAGCATGAACATGACCGCGGCGACCGCGCCAATACTGCCCGACACCGCGACCATCGCGAGCTTGGCTTCGATGCTCTGTGGCATCGGAACGGCGTTCCGGTCCGGAATGTCGGTGTAAGTGATTTCTGCCGGCTCCTGGCCGTCGCCGGCAGACGAACGCAGGGTTACCATGAAGGCATCCTGCTGGTGTCCCGCCCGATTGAACGGCCCTACGAATATTCCCGCCGTCGCCTTGTTCAAGGTGATCGGCGCCCGGTGCATGTTGATCGATGTGCCCTCGGCAGTGTCCAGCTCGAGTTGCGCGTCTTCGATCGGTGCATTGTCCTCGATCCGATCGACGAAGGCATAGATTTTGTCCCTGGTCGCCACCAACACCACGCTTGCGCCGCCGATGGTGATTGCTGTTCGTGGCGTCGGTCTCGGTGCATCGTCATCAGCACTTGCGCTCGCTGGCGCGATGCAGATCAAGCTGCACGCCAGAAAACCAATCAACAACGCATACGCAGTCGAGCGGCGCAGCTCCGACGTGGCCAGTCCAAACCAGCGCACCGCGCCGCTCCTTTTCAAAAGATGTTGCCGGTAGAGGTTGTTCGATCGTATTGAAGGCGTGGAGGACGGTCAATCTACTTATTCTTTTGGGAACAGAATAAATGGCAGGTCACTATACTGAATGTCCGGGTCAAATGTCAGAATTAGTTAACAGCATCTCTCGGGTGGCTATCGTCCTGATTGCCATGCTGCTGCCCGCGCACTTTGCCGGCGCACAGACAACGCCACGCGTCATGAAAAATGCCGTTCTTCAAATCGTGACCGGAGACGACGGTAAAGATGACACCGATGTGTTCACTGTCATCGTCGCCAATGCCGATGGCAAACTCCTCGAACGGGTGTACGATACCAAAGAGGAGATCAAGCCTCTGACCACGTTCAACTTGTGGCTCAACCGCATTCGCGCGGTGCCGGCAGAACAGTTAAAGGACAGCAAGATAACCTTTGGTATCCATACCAAATGGGATGAGCATTGGGTGGTCAAGGATGCCAGACTGACGGTCAATTATGAATCGGGTCCTGCGGAACGCTGGCATTGGGGTCCGTTTGTTCTTCAGGTCAAGGGAGCCAACCCGACGTCGCTCGACTTCACGCTCGATGACAGCCATCGAATGTAGCCGGGACGGTTCGACGATCACATTCTGACTGTCACTGCAACTGCGCGAGCAGGCGTACACCTTGCGTGACGACGTGCGCGCCTTCCTTCAGTCCGTCCACGACAAGCACACGCTGTCCATCGAGGTCTATCGTACGCACGATGTGCGGCAGGAACACCTCAGGCTCCGCCTGTTCCCATACCTCCTGCACACCATCTGGTCCGATTGTAAGAGCGTCGCGCGTCATCGGCAGACCGTGTTGCATGCGGCTGCCACTTTGCACCGTAACCGTCACAGGGCGGCCGACGCGCAATCCCTCCGGCGGATTGTCGATCCGGAACAAGATCGGCGCCGACTGCTGTTCCATGGCAAGTCCGGTTCCGATGAAGCTCAGCGTCAGCGCCTGCCCTTCCGGTGTCACCGCCGAAGCACTCATGACACGCTGCGCGTTTGCGGCGACCGTCGGATCCGGCGCAAGGGCCTCAACCCACAGCCGGTTCGGATTGACGATCTCGAAGATCTTGTCGCTGGGATGTACAATGGCGCCGAGAACCGCAGTGGACACCGAGATCACCCCGGCCGTCGCTGCGCGCAACTCTTCCTGGGTCTGCAGCAGCGGCAGCAACGTATCGCGCTCGCGGCGGAGCCCTTCGATGCGTTGCTCGGACTGGTAGATCTTGCCGTCGCGGAACGGCACAAAGCTGAACTGTTTGAGGATCTCCAGGTTTTCGGTCTCGACGCGGATGAGTGTTGTGAGCCGTGCGACCTCGCGGCGCACCTGCGTTCGATCTACCACGCCGACGGCCGGAATTACGTAGGCCAGCACCTGACCCCTGGTCACACTGTCGCCGAGCACCGGCAGGCCTCCCGGCGGCGCCTCTATACGGCCCAGCAGGCTTGCCTCCACGTCGGCCTCGATGTGCCGGTCGGGGACGATGCGTCCGGCAAGCGTGACCGTCACCGGCAGGTCGGCGGCGACAGCGCGGGCGGTGCGAATTTCGAACAGGCGTTGCAGCGACTTGGGTACGAGGAATGTACCGTCCGGCCGACGGTCGCCTCGATCGAACACGAAATTGGCGAGCAGACCCGGATCGATCGGCTGCGCTCCCGCCTCTTCCGCCACTACCGCGCTAGGCGGAGTTGCCGTGACTGATTTCGCTCGAACTTTCGCCGCCTGTTGATTGTTACTGGTGACATCGGTTGGGCGCTGCGTTCCCAAATCTGGGGCGCTGTCGCCTGCGTCGGGCGGTAAACCGAGATCTGGAATTCGATCGGTGATTTCCTTGTGCTGCGCGGGCGTGCCGTTCATGCCGAACATGTAGGCGGTTTCCCACAACGCCTCGCGGGTGCCTGAGACTATGGCACAAATCCCGCCAATGATTGACGAAGCCACGCCTACAGTCGCGCCGTAGATGAATCTCGTGGCCGCCGGTGGTGGCGGCGGCGACAACGGTTCCGGTGCATTGTGTCGTATGACGACGTCGGGATCATCCGCCGGCAGCGCATCGAACCAGCTCGCCGCGATGGCGCCGTGTGACAGCAGAACGCTGCACAGAAATCCAACCAGCAATCTGCTCATTGTGCGCCACCGATGGCGAACGCGTTCTCATAGGCCGCGAGCGAATAAGCCAGCAACGCCTGCGTCGCCGACACTGCGGCGGCCCGCTCATGCACGCGCGCTGCCCAGTCCGCGCCAATATGACTTTCGCCCGACCGCTCGAGTTCGCTCGCGGCCTCGCTGAAGCGACCGTCTACCGCAAGTACGCGCAGATGCTCGATCAGCCTGGCGTCTTCCGGTGGAGCACCGCCGCCGAACAGCGCCGCAACGCGGCTCCAGCCGGTGTTTGCCCACGTCGCGCCAGCACCAGATCGCGCCGCCATCCGCGCGATGACACGATCGAACTCATCGGCGAGGTCGCGCATCGTGGGTGTGCCATCACTGGTCGCATGCAACTGCTGCAGCGCACGATTGATGGTGCCGGGATACGGTCCGCCTGCCGCCAGCGTTGCCACGTCGCGACCGATCGGCAGGCCGGCATCGATGTCACGCCGCAGCCGCAACGCCAATGCGAGCAGGCCGGCCGCGCGCACCCGTGCTTCCATCGCGATGGATGCCTCACGCAAATCGCCGATTTGACGTGACAGGTCGTCGACCGCGCGGCTCAGTGTGTCACCAGTCGCTCGTTCGGCACGAAGTTCGGCAACCGCGCGCGTAACCTCGTCCGCTGTTGCCTGCTGCGCGACGTCGAGGCGATCAAGCTGCGCGGTTATATCGCCGAGGCGTGCGCTCAACGCCTGCATGGCTTCCTCGCGCGCCTGTCGCCAACCGGCTTCAATTGCTGGCGAGGGTGCAAGCAGTAGCGATACCGCGTTGCCGGCGCCAAGCCAGCGGTCCGCCTCTACTGCAACACGTGGCCGCAATCCGGGCGCGACGAGCGCAATCACCGCCGCGGTCAATGCCAACAGGGCGCAAACCGCGGGGAACCACCGGCCGCGCCGCCGACGTTCCTTGGACGTTACGGCAATAACCGGCTCGGATGGGCTCGTTTTGTCCGGAACTGGTATGTTTTCATTTACCGGAACGACTGCCAACGGCACTGAGTCGCTCATTGGCCGGCACTTCCTGGGAGGAGCCAAGCCATGCATTGGGTTAAACGGCAAGCAAGCCAGAACTGCATGGTGGCCTTGCGGCTAATTCAGTTGGAAAGCGTGTCGTTTCACGCTACATAGCGCGCCACACTGCGTCAACCATCGTTGCAAAGTTTTACAGACAGCGGGTGAAGATTTGACGCAAGCCAACAGGCTGGGGTGGGCCTATGTACGGGATCGCGCAGCCTATCGGCATTCTCGTCCGCATGCTCGCAGTGCTCTTTCTCGTCACGGCGACCTATAACCCGAGCGGCTATTCCTACTGGCACTGGGCATTCCGCAGCGATACGAATTACTGGGCGCTGAAGATCTTTCTCGGACTGCTGATCATCTTCGGTTTCGTGTTCTGTACCTATGCCACGTGGCGATCACTGCGCCTTATGCTTGGCGTCCCATTGATCCTGCTGATGGGCGCAAGTCTCTGGCTGCTGTCGGATTGGGGCATCGTCGATTTATCCGATAGACTACAGCGCACCCTGGCCCTGGAGTCCGCCCTGGTGGTGCTTCTCGGCACCGGCGTCAGCTTTTCGCTGATCCGCTACCGGCTGAGCGGCCAACTTGACTCGCTGACGCTCACCCGGTGACGACCCCTGGCATCCTGGTTCGCGCGCTCGCCTGTTTCCTGCTGGTGTTCGCAACCTGGAATCCGAGCGGCTACAGCTTCGTCGCCTGGGTGCGCTTCAGCCCTTGGGCAACCGTGCCAGAGATCGCGGTGGCGGGAATCCTGTTGCTGGGACTGCACATTCTGTTCCTGCGCATCGCATGGCTGTCGCTGGGTGCTGACGGAATATCGGCAGCGCTTGCGATCATCTTTGCGGGTATGCTCACGCTGTACGAGTTCGATCTGATCGATCCGTGGCGCCGTGTCATTTGGGCTTATCTGCTGTTGAGCGCGTTCTCGCTCGTGCTGGCAATCGGCTTGACCTGGTCCCTGCTGAAGCGACGCATCGTGGGTCAGTCCAATTACCTTGACCCACCGCCCTAATCCGCTTCCGGCACCGGCATCGCTTCGATCGCCATGGCACGCTGGCGATGTCGCACGCCGTTGACCGCGCCAACCAGCCGCCCGAACAGAGGCGGCTCGTCGTAGCGATAGTCCTGGATCAGCAGAATCACGATCAGCAGCAGCCAGAAGTTAAGCCGGTTGAGCGACCACAGCAGCAACGGTCCAAGATACACTGTGCCGATGATGCTGGAGACCAAAGTCGCGATCTCGCCTAGCAGCAGGCGGCTGCCCCCCTGCGGGGGCCCCGACAGCAAGACCGCGATCGCACGCACCAGCCACAGCGTCATCGCCAACCCTAGCCAAGCCTGCAGATCTCGCCGCGCGTCATCCACCATAAGTACAGTCAGCAGCGCAACGGGCCCGTTAACCACCATGTCATGCGCCACACCCATGAACTGCCAGAGGCTCATGTCCCAATAGCCGCCGACCATGATGGCGCCATCCCACGTCAGCGCTTCGGCCGGCAGGATCACCGCGAGTATCGCTATGCCCACCATCATGCCGGCGATGACCGTCGGATCGGCGAGTCCACCTGACCTGCGGCGCAATGGACGCGCCCATAATGCGACGAATTGCCAAGCAAGCAGCGGTGCAGCCACGAGGAAGGTTCGGAGCACAATACGCCCGGCATCGCCGAGCAGATCGAACACATCCATGGCAGGGCATCAGCCCCCGGGAATCATACCTGGACCTGCTTGTACCACCGCCGCGTCCGCAGCAGACCGGCCCGGCGAGGCCGCCACCCGTTGTCGATCATGATCCGCTTGAGCTGCCGCCGCGCCTCAGCCTCATTGATCGTGTTATCCGCGAAGTCACGCAGCAGCTCGACCGTACGGCGGAACTGCCGGCGTGAAATCAGGCCATTCTTGCCGGCATGCCGGCTCATCAGTTGCTGGATACGGCGCCCCGCCTCGGATTCAAATACGTAGTTGTTGTCCTCTGCGACCGACCGCAGCACGCCGCGTGCCTCGTCGAGCGTAAGGCCAAACCTCGTCACGCCCTCCTCCAGCAGATGGCGTTCCTGTGTCCGATCGATGAGGCGACGTCCGAGCCCGTTCAGCTTCACCAGGTCACCGAAGCGCCGGCTGTCGCCGCCCCTGACCATTTCCTCGGCTGCCATCAAACCCGTGGCTCCCGTGCTCGAATGTGTCACGATATAATTGTATTCACATGAGTGTGTAAACCTCGTAATGCAAAATGGAGCGAGCGAGCTTGTTATTCCCACGCGTCGGAAGTGCCCTCTTGCTTCAACGGTGCAACAGCAGACAAGGCCGGGGCACTGCTTAAATCGTTAATGGCCGCGGAGACTGGATGCACGGCATTGCTTAAATAGTTAACGCCCCGCGGAGAGTAACCGATGGACCTGACGACACTGACCATGATCGTAATGCTGGCGGTGGCGGCGGTCGGCTTGGATACCGTATGGCACCCGACCGAGGTCATTCTGCAGGCGTCAACCGCCGGCAACATCGACAAGATCACCATCGACCAGAACATGATCGACGGGATCCTGAGAAGCGAGGTCGATCGGATCTCCGCGACCCAGACATTGGTGGGAAAGCCCCGCGTGGAGCTTGGCAGGCAGGGCGGGATCGGCATGGCGATCGCCACGGCGGCCAATCTCCAGTCACTCGCCTATGCGCTGCAGCAGGATGTCGGCTACCGGCCCGACCAGATCGGCGTCGCGCTGTTCAGCGAAAATGGCGTCGTCAAGGTCCTGGTCACCGGCAGCGGCGGTCAGCGGGTCACTGGATTCGAGCAAGTGGTTGTACAGCAGAACGGCGAGACGGTGATCGACCTGCTGCATCGCGCTGCGCTGATCGGCATGGCGCGCGTCGACCCATATCTCACCGCGCTCAGCCTGATGCAGCGTCACGAGACAGACCAGGATTTCTCCGACGCGGAAACGCTGATCACAGTGGCGAAGGGAAAGATCGCTCCAACGCCGTTCAGCTTCGATCGCTCGCTGTTCGAAAACCTTCAAGGCATCCTGGCGCTGTTCCGCGGCAACCAGGCTGACGCGCACACCTGGTTTCGACTCGCCAGGGCTTCCAATCCCGACAACATTGCTGCGGTGCTGAACCTCGCCTTCGCCGATCTGCAGCTTGACCAGTATCGCGAGGCGGCCGATCGCATGGAGCGGTTGTTGCATGACACGCCTGACTGCGATGCCGCGCTGGCGAGCACCGGCTATGTGACCTGGGCGGCAGCGCTCCTTGGCATGCATGACGTGAACGACGCCGATCAGGTGCTGGCAAAGGCGATCGCCATCAAGCCGACCAGTTCCATCGCGTGGCATATGTGGTCGGAGGTGAAACGCCAGAAAGGTGACACCGTGCAGGCTGCCCGCCTGAACCAGCAGGCGCTCAACGTTGCGGACACATTCGAGAATTACGCCGAGATCGCCGCGCTGTATTTTCGGTTGACTTGGCAGGATAGGCAGCCGGTCATGCGCAGCCAGTTCACCAATCCAGCAGCCAAGAGTTTGCACTGAGCAACCGAGCCACCATCATACTGTTATCGCTCTCCCGCCTCGCGTCGGGCAGGCCCACCGCATTGCATCCGCGCCGGCAATGGGCCCTGAGCGTCGCCCTGGTTGCGGTCTTCGTGGCATTCGGCCTGTCCGCTCTCCCGAGCGATCTCACCGCGGCTGCGGGTGCCATAGCCCTCCGCGATCCGTCGGACACCCTCGCGGGTATCGGCGCTCCGGTGTTCGTGTTGCGCGAGAGCGGCGTTGCGGTCCGCTTCGGCAATGCCGTTGCGACGCAGGACGGTGCGATCCGCATCGGCTTCTACGATGCGTTCGATCCGCTGCTGACACATGCCACCGAGCCAGTTTCGCTCCCCGCGGATCCGCGGCTGCTCTGGCTGCTCGCTTCGCCCGATGAGCGGCAATCGCTGCGCGAGGCTACCGCCGACCTGGCCCACGCGCTGCCGCAGACCGCGCTCGCGATGCTAGGTTCTCCGGAGTTCACCAGTCTTTATCGCGACCGCCTGGAGCAGCGGCTTCGCACCGACCTCGACGCCGCATGGCAGACCACGCGCGACACCGGAGCGTGGCAGGACCTGCTGCGCGGCTACGAGCCGATCCTGCGCGACACCGCATCGCGCGAACTGCGACCGATCATCGAAAGCCGCTTCCACACTGTTCCCATGCGCATGCTGCGGGCGAATGCGCTCCAGCTCATCGATCCGTTTCACGACACGCGCTGGAACATGGCGCCGGTCGAGGATGCTTTGCAGGGCGCCTTGCAGGATGTGCGGGAGCGTGGTCTGCCGGAACGCACGGTCGCCCGATTGGTGGCCGCACCGCCGACCGCCGATTTCATCCAGTCGTTCACGGATGCGATGGCTGGCGAGGTGCTGCATGATGACGCGCTTCGCGATCTCGTCAGCCAGATGGTCTCCGATGAACGATTGCGGCCGTATTTGAACAACCTGATAGAGCGCGCGATGGACCTGGCACGGGTCGCTCCACGTCTGCTGGTCAGCCTGCATGGCAGCACCGACCTCAACCCGGTGGCATCGATCATCATCCGTACCCTGGTATCGGGCCGCCGCGACCGCGTGGTGGTATTCATGAGCCCGGCGCAACGCGACGAGATGATGGCGCGCGATCCGGCAGCGGTGCGGCTACTGATGCGCATTGTGCCGAGCTGATGGCGGACGTCATGCATGCACCGCTGTCGCTCGCGGTGACGGACCTGACGATCATCCGGCCGGATGGCGAAGTGCTGCTGCGCGACGTTTCTCTTGCGATCGAGCCAGCCGAGCTGGTGCTGCTGGTGGGACCAAGCGGCAGCGGCAAATCGACGCTGCTGTTGTTGTTGGGCGGGCTGCTGGAGACCGGGCCAGGCGACTGGCAGGTCTCCGGGCGTCTTGCCTGCGGTGCCGAGAACTTCGACCTGTCTCGCCAGCGCGCGGAGGTTGGCGGCGTGGTGTTCCAGCACTACGCGTTGTTCGACGACCTGGACGCCCAAGAGAACCTGCGCATCGCGCTGGATCATGCACCACGCGGTACCGCTGCCTTGGCGGACGATGTCGCCGCCATGCTGTCGGATATCAATCCGCGTCAATCGATCTCCTCGTGCAGCGGCGGCCAGCGGCAGAGGCTGGCGATCGCCCGCACGGTGATTGCCAACCAGCCGGTACTGCTGTTCGACGAACCGAATTCCGGCCTCGACATCGCCTCCGCCCGGCGGTTGCTTGAGGTGATCCGCGATCTGTGCGGCACGATGGGCAAGCCGGCGCTGATCGCGGTGCATCACTTCGAGGAGCTGCTGCCGCTCGCCGACCGCGTCCTGGTGCTCGATCCCCGTACCCGGCGCATGGTCGAGCTGCCGCCCGACGTCGCTCGCATCGAAGCCCGGCTGGAACAGGCCGCAGCGGTGCCGACGGAAGGCACGGCGACACGCGTGTCTCGGTGGCGTCCACCGGCGCGACATCACTCGCGCCAGTGGTGGTTCGCCCGCTACGTCGTCGGCTATTTCTGGCTGCTGTGCGCCGCGCCGATCATGCTCCTGTACATGGGCTCAGGCGCTGCGATCATTGGCTTCGTCACCGTGTGGTTCGGCTTCAACTACCACTCATTCGGCGGCATCCTGAAATCGGTGCTGCACGATGAAACACTGGTCGGTCTCGGCATGGTACAATCCCGCGTCGCCATCCCGCTGATCGCGAACCTGTTGTTTGTTGCGCGCAACAGCGCAGTGATCGCCGCGGACGTCGGCAACCGCGTGATGTCGTCGCAGTTCCAGGCCATGACGAATTTGAACATTCCTGGCCGGAGATACGTATTCGCCTCAATCCTGATCACCATGGTGACCGGCTCGGTTGCCTATCTGCTGCTATCCCTGTTGATAGGCAGTTGGGCAGCACAGGAGACCTGGCATCTGCAATTCCCCTCGCAGTATCGCGCACTGTTCCGAACGCAGTTCTTCCGTAATGTGCTGACCGAGGCCGGCTGGCCGCTGCCGGTCATGGGGTGGGTCGTGGTGAAGGCCGGCCTGAGTGCGCTGCTGGCAGGAGTGTCGTCGATCGTGATCGCGATCGGGCCCAAGCCGTCGAGTCAGGCGGTGAATTGATCGGTAGCCAATGCCATCGTGATCGGTGTGATTCTCACGCTCCTTGTGCACGCGGGCATCTCGATAATGACGAACTGAAACGAAACGTCTAGACTACCCGCCGAACCCGCAGCAGGAAGCCAGGCCGTGGACCAGAACGAAACCCCGCCACCCAGTTCGGCCCGCACGCTCGCCATCATCGCGATCATTGTCGCGTTGACTGCGCCGTTCTGGGAGGGCGCACTGCTTGGCAGCATCAACATCCATATGCCGATGGCGAACAATCTCGCGAACAACGCTCGTGCACTGGAACGACTTGACAGCCGCACCGCCGCGCTCGAGCAGCAGCTCGGTGCCGCGGCAGCGCAGCTCGACCGGCTTAAAGCCGCGCTCGCCGCAACCACAGGCCGCGCCAATGCCACTGCCGACCGCATCGCCACGCTGGCAATGGCGGAGCTCGTCACTGCGCTGCACCGAGCCGGTGGATTTGAGCTGGAACTCGCCGCACTGCGCCGCACTCTCCCGGATCCGGGTGAGTTGAAGCCACTGCTGGCACAGATCGAACCCTACGCTGTGACCGGCGTGCCATCGACAGCGCATCTCCGCGAGGAGTTCTCACGGATCAGCATGCGCATTCAGTGGTCACAGCACAGCTACCTGTCGGTCGCCTGGATGGTGCACCTGCTGTCTTGGCAGCACCGCGCAAGCGTCGTTCAGCCGGGCGCGTCAGACAATACGCCCGAACTGCTGCATCAGGCGGGCACACAACTCGGCAGTGGCGATATGGCCGGCGCGGTGGCCACGGTGCAGTCGATGGACGGTCTGCCCCAGGAAGCGCTCGCCGATTGGCTGGAGGACGCCCAGGCCCGCGTAGCCGCGGATGCGGTGGTGCAGCGGCTGACCGATCGGATCGACAGGACGTAGGCCACGAGCGAAACGAAGAAAAGAGAAGAAGCCTCCAAGCCACCTCCCGCTCCCCCTCCGCGGGAGGAGGGCTCTATCGCGCCAGGAACGCCGCAATCGCTGGGTTGGCCTTCAGTGCCGCTTGTTCCTGCTCGTTCGGCAACTGTGGCCGATCGCGCATCGCATTCACCATGCAGAGGAACCCGAGCGGCTCGCCCTCCGTGGCGCGAAACTGGTGCCACGCCAAGGACGGGATGGTGACAAGGTCAAATGACTTTACCGCCCGCACCTCATCGCCGACCAGGCACTGTCCCCGCCCCCGCAGAATCATCACCGCGTGCATGTGCTCATGGCGTTCGAGTGTCGAGTAGCCGCCGGCGGCCATTTCGAAATATCGCAGCTCGCAGCCAAGCTTCGCCTCGGAGAACAGCACCTGGCGAGAGATCGCCTTGAAAGGCGCGGCACCTTCTTCCTTGTAGGGCAGGCACGTCACCTCGTCCCAACGATAGTCGTGGAAGGCACGGAATTGGGTCGACTGTTCAACGTCCATGGCATCACCGATAGCTGTGCTCTGCGACCGCTCTGGCAAACGCGGCGGTCTCCTCGGCCAGCCGCTCACGCGCGGCGAGCAGGCTGCCACCGATCAGCAACATCGCGTCCGGACCATAGAAGTCAAGTATCTCGGGCACGCGCTCGAGCGTCATGCCGCCGGCGGGCACGGGCACGCTGGCTCGGATGCCGTCCCATGGCCGGCGCGCCTGTTCGGCGAGGCTCCGGCAGGTGTCCGTCGTATAGCCGAAACGGCCGCCGTGGTTTGGGAAGATCACCGCGTCGGCGCCGAGTACGCGGAACAGCTTACCGATCAGCAGGTCCGATGCGATGCGCGCCGCGCCGCCCATGGTCGGATGCGCGAAGAACGCCACATCCGGATATTGCCTCACCAGCGTCTGCATCGTGGACCAGCCGACAATCATCGGCGCGATCAGCACCGTGTCGATGCCGAGCGCCAGGGCGATGTCGATCTGGCGCCGCATCGCGTCCAGATCGCCCGACAGGCTGGGCACATACCGCGTGTGGCCGACGCTGCCTGCGATCGCGGCGACGCGTTCGGCGAACGGCGAATAGGCCTGGTTGGCCAGGCCATGATCATCCTTGATGAAATCGATACCGCCGCGGGCAAACTGTTCCGCCAGTTGCGCCAGCCGCGCAGGCGGCACGCCCTGCGGCTTCAACGCCGAACAGGTCATCGCACGGCCGAACGCGCCGGCGCGCCGGCGCAGACCGTCGATGCCATGCCGTGGGCCGCCGAATGCGGCAGCAAGGTCGGCGGGAACGTCCACGTCCAGCAGCACGACGTCCTCGTGCAGTGAGGAATTGCCGAACACCATGTTGAGGAATTGCCCGGCATCGCCGCCTGTCGTGGCGGTGGCCAGGCCGATACGCACGTCGAAGACCCCGCCGCCACGGTTCTCGATCGCTTCGACCTCGCCCACGATGTCGCGCAGGATTTCCCGCTCGACGATGGCGGAGAGCGGCATCTCCACGCTTTGCTCGATCGCTATCGACTGCGCGCGCGCCTCAATCGAAGCGGCGTCCGAGCGGATGCGGTAGATGGCGGTGAAGCGTGATGCTGGCATGTCCCGCCGGACGATAGGCCAGGCCCGTGGGAGTGCCTACCCGACGGCCGCTACCGGTACGCCCCAAATGTCCGCGGCGTACTCACGGATCGTGCGATCGGACGAGAACCACCCCATCTGCGCCGTGTTCAGCACACTCGAACGCCACCAGGCGCGTCGGTCGCACCACCGTGTCGCGACCTTCCATTGCGTGTCCGAATAGGCGTCGAAGTCGGCGGCCACCATGAACCAGTCGCTCGAGGTCAGGTCGGCCACCAGATCGCGATAGCGGTCGTGCTCGTCCGGCGAGAACAGGCCTGAACTGATTGCATCCAGCACCTGTCGCAGCGCGGGTGACGGAACCGAAGGCGGGGCGTGCTGCCATCGGCGGTCCTCGACCTGCCCCGCGGTCAGACCGAAGGTGAACATGTTGTCCGCGCCAACCCGGTCGAGGATTTCCAGATTGGCTCCGTCCAGCGTGCCGATGGTCAATGCGCCGTTCAGCGCCAGCTTCATGTTGCCGGTGCCGGACGCTTCCATGCCGGCGGTCGAGATCTGCTCGGAGAGATCCGCCGCGGGGATGATGACCTCCGCCAGGCTGACATTGTAGTCCGGTACAAACACGACCTTCAGTTGATCCCGCACCGCCGGATCGTTGTTCACCACATTCGCCACATCGTGGATCAGCTTGATGATCAGCTTCGCACGCTTGTAGCTGGCAGCCGCCCGGCCCGAGTAGAGCTTCACGCGTGGCACCCAGTTCCGTGTCGGCTGAGCGCGCATCGCGAGGTACAGCGAGATCGTCTCGAGAATGTTGAGCAACTGCCGCTTGTATTCGTGGATCCGCTTGATGTGCACGTCAACAAGCGCGTCCGGGTCGATCGTGATGTCCAGCCTCTCGGCGACCAGTGCGGCCAGCGCCGCCTTGTTGGCGCGCCTCACCGCGATCAGCCGCTCATGCAGAGCCGTATCGTCTGCCAGTGGCACAAGACGCTCCAGCGCCATTCCGTCATCGAGTATCTGCGGTCCAACCGCATCGCACAGCACGGCGGTCAGACGAGGATTGGCAGTGTGCAGCCAGCGCCGGAAGGTGATGCCGTTGGTCTTATTGACGATGCGGTCCGGATAAAGCTGGTGCAGCGATCGGAACACAGTGCACCGCATCAGCTCGGTGTGCAGCGCGGACACGCCGTTCACCTTGTGCGAACCGACGAAGGCCAGTGTGCCCATGCGGACCCGCCTCTCGCCGTGCTCATCGATCAGCGACACCTCGGACAGATCGGGCACATCCGGTCGCCCGGCCAATGAGTCGAGATGCAGCCTGTTGATCTCGTAGATGATCTGCATGTGGCGCGGCAGCAGCCGCTCCATCAATGGAACCGGCCAGGTTTCCAGCGCCTCCGGCAGCAGCGTGTGATTGGTGTACGAGATGGTGCCGCCGGTGATCCGCCACGCCTCGTCCCATGGCAATTGATGCTCGTCGACCAGCAGGCGCATCAGCTCAGCGACAACGATTGCCGGATGTGTATCGTTAAGTTGGATGGCACACTTGTCGGCCAGGTTGTGCAGTTCGCCGTACTGGCGGATATGCCGATGCAGCAGGTCCTGCAACGATGCCGAGGAGAAGAAATACTCCTGACGCAGCCGCAGCTCCTGACCCGCCGGGGTCTCATCGCTCGGATAGAGGATCTGCGAAATGGAGTTCGCGCGGGCACGCGCCGCCAATGCCCCGACATGATCGCCGCGGTTGAAAGTCTCCAGCTCCAACGGGTCTGGCGCCCGCGCCGACCACAGCCGCAGCGTATTTGCGTGCCTGCCACGCCAGCCAACCACAGGCGTGTCGTAGGCGATGGCATTCACCGTCTCACCAGGATGCCAGACGGCCGCTGACGTGCCGTCCGCGGCCGGGACGATGTCCACCCGTCCGCCAAAGCCCACCTTGTAGTTGATATCGGGCCGCTCGAACTCCCACGGATTTCCGAAGGACAACCAGTTCTCCGGATACTCGTGCTGCCAACCATCCCGCATCACCTGCTGAAACAGCCCGTGATTGTAGCGAATGCCGAAGCCGTGGACGGGAATGCGAAGGCTGGCCATGCTGTCCATGAAGCAAGCCGCCAGGCGCCCGAGGCCGCCGTTGCCGAGCGCCGGGTCGGGCTCCATGGAACGTAGACGGTCGAGGCTCACACCCAGTTCGGCAAGCGCAAGCCGCATTGGCTCGATCAGGCCGGCATTGTTCAGCGAGTCCATCAGCAACCGACCCGGCAGGAACTCCAGCGACAAGTAGTAGACACGCTTATGCTGCTTTGCGGTATCGCTGCGCGTGCTTTGCAGCCATCGATCGACGATCCGATCTCGCAGAGCGAGTGCCGCCGCCACGAACCAGTCCCGATCGCCGGCAACCAGCGGGTCCCGCCCGGTCGCATAGGTGAGCTTCTCAACGATGAGACGACGCAGTGCCTCGACATCCCTTTCGCTCGTGGGTGCATCGATCGGGTCGTGGAACATCTCAGGTCTGTCCATGAGTCACCGTGTCCCTAGGGGGCCTCAAGACGCAAGCTGGTCAATGAGTGAGGTTGACTTCCAGCCAATTGGAAGCGCCCTTGTGGACCGCACGCACACGTCTGTCAGACAACCGTGTAGCGCCACGTTTCGTTTGTGTCATTAAATTCTCCTCGCCCTTCATCTGTTAACGAACGGAGCGGCGGTCATGCAACGAGGAAATCAAGGAATTGCTATGGCCTAGGCGGGTTCCTCGTATGGCATGACTGGATAGCGCCGTTGGGAATTTCTCTGCTGCAACCCACAGTTATATATTATGATAGTAAATCAACTACTCGTTGGTGAAACGAAGGCCAGCTCCCGCAACTATGGGGCAAAGCGGCAGCGCCGCCACCAGCAAGGCAGCAAGCAGAAGCAGATGAGGCTGCGGGCTGAGTGCGTCTGCTGCGGCATCCGCCGCGGCAACACCGAAGATCAGTACCGGCGTAGTCAGAGGCAGCACGAGCAGCGGCAGCAACACGCTGCCGCGCCTGGCACCCAGCACGATCGCGGCGACGCTGGTGCCGAGTAGCGACAGCAGCATTGTGCCGGGCAGCAGGCCAAGCAGCAGCGCCGGCAACGCCTGCTCAGACATCCGCAGCATTATTGCCATCGGCGCGGCCGCAAACAGCAGCGGCAGCCCCGTGATCAGCCAGTGCGCCACGGTCTTCGACAGGGCAAGCGCCGCCGGCGGGAGGCCAGACAGCAGGAGCTGGTCGAGCGAGCCGTCCTCGAAGTCGGCGCCGAACAGTCGGTCCAGCGGCAGCAGCGCGGCGAGCAATGCGCAGACCCAGATGACGCCGGGCGCGATGCGGCCGAGGGTTTCGGGAGCTGGTCCGATCGCTAGCGGGAACAGCGCCGCAGTGAGCAGGAAGAACAGCAGGGCGGCAAGCGTATCGGCGCCGTGACGCAACGAAAGCCGCAGTTCGCGTAGCAGGACGGCGAGGAAGACGCTCATGGGTCACCACGCACATTCCTCCCCCTCTCCTTGCGGGAGGGGGCTTGGGGGAGCGGACGAGGCAGGTTCCCCGGGCCCCTCCCCCCAACCACCTCCCGCAAGGGGAGGGGGAGAAGCTGACGAGCCATCATCTCAGCGCGAGCTCAACGGCGTCGCTCAGCGGCAGCGGCAGGTGCGTCGCGGCAACCGTTATACCGCCCCTGTCGCGGTGCGCCGCGAGCATCCCGCCGAAGCGCTCGACTGACCGCGCGTCCAATCCAAGGGTCGGCTCGTCGAGCAGCCACAGTGGCGCGCGCGATAACGCGAGCCTCGCCAACGCCAGCCGGCGGCGCTGTCCCGCGGACAGCATGCGCGCCGGCAGGTCGGCGAGTTCCTCCAACCCGACCGCGGCCAGCGCCTCTGCAACGGCACCACCGTCCAACTTCGCCGCGAGCCGCAGGTTCTCCGACGCGGTGAACGCGGGCTTCACCGCGTCCTGGTGCCCAACATACGTCACCCGACGCGCGTGTGACGGCAGATCGGCCAGCGCATCCGCGCCGTCCCACAACAGCGTCCCCGAAGCCGGCCGCAGCAGTCCAGCCAACAGCCGCAACAGTGTCGTCTTCCCCGACCCGTTCGGCCCTGTGAGCAGCAGGGCCTCCCCTGCGGCCACGACGAAGTCGAGGTCACCGAACACCAGCCGCTCGCCGCGGAACGCCGCCAGACCCGCCGCCTGCAACACAAGCGCCCCCGTCTTGTGGACGCTCGCCGGCTGGTGTGTTCTAAGCCCGCGAGCGCAGGGACCATTGCACCTGCGGCATACCGCCTCAACTTCGCCGCTCAACGGAAGGCGCAGCCATGAAAGCGATCGGGCAGGATACCTTGAAGACACGCCGCACTCTCACGGTGCAGGGCAAGAGTTATGATTACTTCTCACTTATCGAGGCGGCGAAATCGCTCGGCGACATATCGCGCCTGCCGGTGACCTTGAAGATCCTGCTGGAGAACGTGCTACGCTTCGAGGACGGCACCAGCTACACCGTGGACGACGCCAAGGCGATCGCTGGCTGGCTGCCTGCCGCGCACTCCGACCGGGAAGTGCCGTTTCGCCCCGCCCGTATCCTGCTCCAAGACTTTACCGGTGTGCCCGCGGTGGTGGACCTCGCCGCGATGCGCGACGGCATAACGCGCCTTGGCAGCGATCCGAAGAAGGTCAATCCGCTGGTGCCGGTGGATCTGGTAATCGACCACTCGGTCCAGATCGATGTCTTCGCCCGTCCCGATGCGCTGGCGAAGAACGTCGAAATCGAGTTCGAACGCAACGGCGAGCGCTATCGCTTCCTGCGCTGGGGCCAGGACGCATTCGACAACTTCCGCGTCGTGCCGCCGGGCACCGGCATCTGCCACCAGGTGAACCTGGAGTATCTCGGCCAGTGTGTGTGGACCGGCGATGCGGACGGGAAGGCCATCGCCTATCCCGACACGCTGTACGGCGCCGACAGCCACACAACGATGGTGAACGGTCTGGGCATCCTGGGCTGGGGCGTCGGCGGCATCGAGGCCGAGGCCGCGATGCTCGGCCAGCCGATCGCCATGCTGATCCCCGACGTGATCGGCTTCCGCATGACCGGCAAGCTGCCGGAGGGCGCCACCGCGACCGACCTGGTGCTGACGGTGACGCAGATGCTCCGCCGCAAGGGCGTGGTGGGCAAATTCGTGGAGTTCTTCGGCCCGGGGCTGGACGAACTGGGCCTCGCCGACCGCGCGACGGTCGGCAACATGGCGCCGGAGTATGGCGCAACCTGCGGCTTCTTCCCGGTGGACAAGGTGGCGCTCGACTACCTGCACATGACCGGCCGCGACGAACACCGTATCGCGCTGGTCGAGGCATACCTCAAGGCACAGGGCATGTTCCGCGAGCCCGGGTCGCCGGAGCCGGTATTCACCGACACGCTGGAACTGGATCTGTCCACCGTCGTCCCCAGCCTCGCCGGGCCGAAGCGCCCACAGGATCGCGTGGCGCTGAAGGATGCGTCATCAGCGTTCAAAGCCGAGCTGACCAAGGGTCTCGGCGTTCCCGCCAACGACGTCGACACCAAGGTTAAGGTAGAGGGCAAGAACTACGAGATCACCCACGGCGACGTGGTGATCGCCGCAATCACCTCCTGCACCAACACATCTAATCCGTCGGTCCTGGTCGCCGCCGGTCTGGTCGCGCGCAAGGCCCACGCGAAGGGATTGCGCCCGAAGCCGTGGGTGAAGACGTCGCTCGCGCCCGGCTCCCAGGTGGTCACCGAATACCTGGAGAAATCCGGCCTTCAGGCGGACCTCGATGCGATCGGCTTCAACCTGGTGGGCTACGGCTGCACCACCTGCATCGGCAACTCCGGCCCGCTTGAAGACGCGATCGTCGATGCGATCGAGGACAATCGCCTTGTCGGCGTCGCCGTGCTCTCGGGTAACCGCAACTTCGAAGGCCGCGTGCATGCCAACGTGCGCGCCAACTACCTGGCGTCACCGCCGCTGGTCGTGGCCTATTCGCTGCTCGGCAAGATGACCGAGGACATCACCACGGCACCCCTCGGCACCGGCAACGACGGCAAGCCGGTTTACCTGCGCGACATCTGGCCCTCCAACAAGGAGATCGCCGACATCATCGCCACCTGCCTGTCGCGCGATCAGTTCCTCAAGCGCTACGGCGAGGTGACCAAGGGCCCGAAGCAGTGGCAGACCATCGAGGTGGACACCGACAGCGAAACCTATCGCTGGTCCGACGGCTCCACCTACGTGAAGAACCCGCCCTACTTCGAGGGCATTACGATGGACCCGCCGCCGGTCGGCGACGTCAAGGGCGCGCGCATCCTGGCGGAGCTGGGCGACTCGATCACCACTGACCACATCAGCCCCGCGGGCTCCATCCGCAAGGTATCGCCCGCCGGCGACTACCTGCTGGAACGCCAGGTACTGCAGAAGGATTTCAACAGCTACGGTGCGCGCCGCGGCAACCACGAGATCATGATGCGCGGCACGTTCGCCAACATCCGCATCCGCAACGAGATGCTGACCAACGTCGAAGGCGGCATGACGAAGCATTTGCCGTCCGGCGAGCAGATGCCGATCTACGACGCAGCGATGCGCTACAAGGCCGAAGGCGTGCCGCTGGTGGTGTTCGGCGGCAAGGAATACGGCACCGGCTCGTCACGCGACTGGGCAGCGAAGGGCACTCTGCTGCTCGGCATCAAGGCGGTGGTCGTCGAGAGCTTCGAGCGCATCCATCGCTCAAACCTGGTCGGCATGGGTGTGCTGCCGTTGACCTTCAAGGAAGGCATGGATCGCAAATCGCTCGGCATCACCGGCGAGGAGCTGATCGATATTGTGGGTCTCGAGAAGGACATCACGCCGCGCATGGACCTGTCGCTGGTGATCCACCGACCGGACGGCAAAGTGGACACAGTGCCGGTGACCTGTCGCATCGATACGGCGGACGAGGTGGCGTACTATCGCCACGGCGGCATCCTGCACTATGTGCTGCGCGGCATGGCGAAGGCTGCTTGATAGCGGCACGAGGGTCCGCCTTCAGCAACTATCGGGCAGCCTGTAGCTTCAGTCGCTGAGCCTGGCGGAAGGTTTCCACGCGGGCGGAATTGGATCGCTCATTCGAGCGTGGCTCTCGCAGCGGGGTCACGCAACTCGAACCACGGCCGGCTCCTGTCATCGAGCCGGTCTCCCGCGTCGGCCGTCAGTTCGAGCTGATCGCCGGGGCGTTTTGGAGCACTTGCCCGGCTAAGATACCCTGGGAAGCAGTATGGGGGCAGGAATGAGCGACGGACCGCCGGCGTGGATCGAGGTCATCGAGCAGCGTACGCGTCGTAACCTTGGCCGGGCTCTGTTCGCCGCACGTTGGATCATGGCGCCGATCTATGTCGGCCTGCTGGTCGCGCTGGGCCTGGTGGTCGTGAAGTTTGTCCAGATGCTGGTGCAGACTGTACCGGGATATCTCGCATTGGACAGCAACGACGCAATCTTTCTCGTCCTCACTCTGGTCGATCTGTCGCTGGTCGCCAATCTCGTGGTCATCGTCATGCTAGCCGGCTGGGAAAATTTCGTTGGCCGCCTGCTGGCGTCGACGTCGGATGACAGGCCGACCTGGCTCGGAGGCATGGATTTCGCGACCGTTAAGCTGCGTCTTCTTGGATCAATCGTGGCGATTGCCGCAATCCAGATCCTCGAGACGTTCGTGCACATCCAGAACGTCAGAAGCCAGGACGCCGGCTGGCGACTTGCCATCCTCGTCGGGATAGGCCTGGTCGGTGTCCTCCTGGCCGTGGCCGACCGGCTGAGCGAACGTCACGATAGGAATTGATCAGATGCAGGTCGGCATTCAGTTTTTCCCCGATATCGGCCCGGAGGTGAAGTCGGGACGCGACTACTGGCAGGACGCGCTGTCGCTGGTCGCGCTGTGCGACCGATACGGCTACAGCCACGTCCGAACGGTGGAGCACTATTTTCATCCCTACGGTGGCTACAGCCCCAACCCAGTGGTGTTCCTCTCTGCCGCCGCACAGGTGACCAAACGCGCGCGGCTGGTGACCGGTGCGGTGCTGCCTGCGTTCAACAACCCGCTGAAGCTCGCCGGTGAACTCGCCATGCTGGATGCGCTGTGCGACGGCAGGCTCGACATCGGCTTCGCGCGCGCCTTCCTGCCGCACGAATTCGCCCGCTTCGGCGTGAGGCTCGACGAAAGCCGCGCGCGCTTCGACGAAGGCATGGAGCAGGTGAGGCTGCTGCTGGAGCGGGAGAACGTCACCTGCGATGGACGCTACCACAGTTTCCGCAACGTCACCTCCCTGCCGCGACCGACGCAGCAGCCGCGGCCGCCGTTCTACGTTGCCGCACTGGCGACCAAGGAGTCGTTCGAACGCGCCGGCGCAGCGGGCCACGGCATCATGGCGATCCCAATGGCCGGCGGCGCGATGACGGAGCTGATCGGCATCTACCGTGAGGCATGGCGCCGCGCCGGCCATCCCGGCCGCGGCACGGCGATGCTGGCCTTCCACATGTTCTGCCACGCCGACCAGACGAAGGCTGAACAGATCGCCCGCGAACCGCTGAACCGCTATCTGCGCTCACTGGTCACCGCGGCATCCGACTGGATGACCGGTGAGAGCTCGGCCGACTATCCCGGCTACGACAAGATCATCGCCGCTCTATCACGCGACACTTTTGAAACCCAGGTCGAGAAATGCGCTGCATGGATCGGTACGCCACAGCGGATCCTTGATACTGTCGCGACCTATCGCGCGCAGATCGGCGATTTCGAGATCGCCTCGCTGCAGGTGAACTTCAACGATATCACACTGGCTGATGCGCAATCGTCGATGCGGCTGTTCGGTGAGGAAGTGCTCCCCCGCATGCCGAAGCTATGACCGCCAGCGGCGGCGACCGTGTCCGACGGATCAGCCGCGACGCACCATGCCAGGACTGACGCCGAATCGTTGGCGGAAAGCCCGATAGAACGAGGCGAGGCTGTTGAAGCCCCAGGCATAGGCGATGTCGGTGACGGACCGGGCTTTGCTCGATGGGCTTTTCAATATCGCGCGGCATTCTTCCAGCCGCCGGCCCAGCACATGCTCCGCAAAGCTGGTCCCTGTCGGCTCGAACAGAAGGTGCAGTTGCCGCACAGAGATCTTCATCGCGGCAGCCACCTTTGCCGGGGTCAAATCCGGCTCCGAGAGATGGAGCGCTGTATAGTCCTGCACCTGTCGCAGTTTCGCAGCCCGGGTTGCGGCGCGTTGATCGCCAGGCCCGCCGCCGCATGCCAACGCGAGAAGGCGACAAAAGTTGTCGATTATCCCCGGCAGTTCGGCGCTGTCGCACTCGTCGATCGCATCGTTCAGGGCATGCAGATAAGCCTGCACCAGCCCGTTGATGCCGTGTGACCCGGCGAACTTCGCGGAGAGTGGCCGGCGCACGGACGGCAGGTGAGGTTCGATCCAGGCACGGGGCAGCATCCAACGGCGATAGTCGTGCGCGCTGTGAGGCCGGCTGGAGAATGGGATCGTTGGATCGGTGAGCAGCAGGTCGCCCGGGCGCGTGGTGAACTCATTTCCGGCGTGCTGGAAGGCGGTGCCCTCGCTCACCTCCTGATAAAGGCAGATCCAGTTTTCCAAGCCATGCCGGTTGATCTCGGGCAGCCCGCGCGACACCAGGAAAGGGCCGGTCTCCAATCGCAGCCGGATCACACAAGGGGCGGTCCACGCTGTCGCGCGCGCGTAAAAGCCAAACCTGTCGCTCGGGGCGAGCTCCCCCGTCACGCCGGCCGTGCCCTGGCACCACTGCTCGCGCCAGTACGCGAAGCGGTCAGCTTCGCCGATGTGATCGACTGCCAGGGCTGTGGTTGTTATCCCAGTTCCGACCGGCGCCAACTCCGGCCGCGCTGGCAGAGGGCCCGCTCGCCCGCTCCTCTCGGTCCCGTCGGATGGCGATCCGTTCTGGTCCACGTCCCTGCTCATGAACTCGTCGTGGACGTTAACGCATCCGATTCGGTTGCGACAAGCGATCGTGCCGTGCGCGACCTGGGCGGTTTTGCAGCGAATGCGAATCCTGGCTGCGCTGACTGAGAAGACGTCGAGTCCAGCGTCATAGTAAGAGGCGCCCCAGTCGAAAAATGGAACTGTCTCGCGCCGACTTTGGATCAGACGTGGGCCGAGCCGATGTGAACCAGGTCATAGCGGTGACAGCACATTGCGGACCCATTGGCCGGGAACTCTGGGGAGACCCCAGGGGGAAACCACCAACCACTGGCAAGGGGAGCCAATGTTCAATTCGTTTCCTTCGAGTGTAGAGCATCGCGTCGTCGCGGCACCGTCCTCAATGAACGACGAAGTCGAGACGGTGACATGGCTGCGGCATTGGTGCCCACATCAGGCTCGCGCATTCGTCGTGGCGATGCATGAACTCGCGGCTTGGCAATACGATGACGACCGGACCGAGCACTGGCGACTCGTGCTCGGGCTGTTGCCAAGGGACTAGCTCTGGGCTGCGCTGAGTGCCACGGGCAACCCGCATGCCGAGTGTCCGTGCACGCCCGATGGAAAGAGTTAGTGCAGCACGGTGGCGCATCAAGGCAAGACGTGGATGGCTTGCCTTCGCCGGCCAGACGAGTACCGCCTTCGTCCAGCACGGGTCGCCGGTCAGCGTCGCAGCACGCTGACATCGTCGGGATTGATCAGGTCCGGGACCGACCATCCATCCAGGTCGTATTCCCCCATGCACGATGCGACGGACTGCTTCCACCGCTCCGCCTCGCCGGACGCAAGCGCGCCGAAAAGCGCATAGCGACGAATCTCCTCGTGACTGCCGGCATAGTTGATCTCGTACAGCTCATGCCGCCCGCCGAATTCCGTGCCGATTGAATCCCATAGCAGCTTCATCAGCTTCACCCGCTCCTCAGCCGAGGCGCCGCCGGAACCACGCACGTACGTGTCGAGGTACTTGCGGATCTCCGGCGCGCGGAAGTCGGACGCGTGCGAGTTCAGATAGATCAGCCCGCTGGCCACCGTCTTCTCGATCACATTCTTGATCTGCGCGTACGCCTCGGGCGCCAACACGGTGTACGCCATGGCGGCGCGGGCACCTGGCAGGATGTAGCCGCCCTCCCAGGGATCGGGCGACTTCGCCATCGCGTCCGATAGGCTCCAGATCATGTTGCGCCAGGCAATCACCTCGCCCAGGTTCGCCTCGACGCCGCGGAAGCCGCGTGAACCGGTCAGCTCCGTCGCTCGCAGGAACAGCCCGGCGATGAAGTCCAACTTGACTGCCAGTCGCGTGCTGCCGTGCAGGAAGGCGCGCGGCACGAACCCGGTGCGCGGGAAGAAGTTGTTCGCCTTGTCGACATCGGCGTAGACGAACACGTCCTCCCACGGGATCAGCACGTCATCAAGCACGAAGATCGCGTCGTTCTCGTCGAGCCAACTCGACAGCGGATAGTCGAACGGACTGCCAAGCACCGCGGCGCGCTGCTCGTTCGATACACGGCAGATCAGTTTGACACCCGGCGCGTTGGTTGGAACCATGAACACAAGGGCAAAATTCTTGTCCTGCACCGGAATCAGCCCATGATGCGCGACGAACGTATAGTGAGTGAGCGCCGAGCCGGTGGCCACCACCTTGGCGCCGGTCACGCGAATGCCGGCATCCGTCTCGCCGGTGACGCGCACACAGACATCGGCAGGACCGCCCGCCGCGCCCGGCGTCATGTTGCGATCGACCGGCGGATGAATGATCGCGTGGTTGATGAACGGCACTCGCTCCTGGCTGAAACGGTACCAGCGCCGCGCGTTCTCCTGGTACGGTGCGTAGAAGTCGGCGTTGGCACCGAGCGTGGCGAGGAACGCCGCCTTGTAGTCGGGCGATCTGCCAAGCCAGCCATAGGTGATGCGCGACCACGCGGCGATCGCATCGCGCGCCGCCACCTGTTCCTCGACGGTGCGCGATGCGATGAAGTAGCGATGCGTGAACCCGCCCCATTCGGTAGGGGAGGTCAGCACGTTCGCGCCGTCGCGATGATCGGCGTGCAGCGCGTCGTATAGTCGCGCGATCATCCGCGCGGTGTTGCGGAAAGCCGGATGCGCCGTGATCTTGCCGACGCGCTCGCCGTAGATCCACACCTCGCGGCCATCGTCGAGGCTTTCGATGAACTCCTGGCCGGTATAGGGCAGCGTCACGCCGGATAGGACACGAAACACTTCTCCGACATGAAGACGTGGGTTTCGACGTAGTCATGGATCACCGGTTGTCGATCGAGCCTCTCCATCGCACCGGCCAGCGCCATCCAGTTCAACATTTCGTGCTGCCCCGCCTGCTCCATGTCCTTGAGCGGGCGCTTCCGCCAGTAGCCGTAGTCGCCGGCGGACAGCGCGTCGAACATCAGCCGGTCGGCCTTTTGGTCAGGCCATAGATAACCGTTGGTCGGCGACAGGAAGCAGTGCGACCAGCTCGACGACGCGATCAGCGCGACCCGCCACGGCAATTCCACCAGTACCTCGGCGACCGCTCGTCCTACATCCATGCAGCGCCACGGCTGCGGCGCCGGCGGATCGGGCGCCTCGGTCGAGGGCGGAACGAACAACGCCGCCATGCCGCCCTTCGCATGGATCAGGTTGCGGCCGTAGCAATTGATCGCGAACGGCAGCACCGGCCACGGGAACCCGCGCCGGTCCCAGTCGAGATACAGCAGCGTATTGGTGAACGCGTGTGCCAGTCCCTCGACATGCAGGGGCTTGTAGGCATACGCCATGTCGATGCCGCGCTCGATCAGCGCGCCCGCTAGGTGCTTCGCCGCATCGCGCGCACCACGCAGCTTCATCGTCCAGTCACCGGCTTCGCCCCAGCGATTGGGCTTGCCGCCATTGCCGTTGTACCATGGCTTCAGGCTGAAATGCTCATCGAGCCCGAACACGCAGAACGCCGGGATGATGTCCTCGCGGAAGTTCTCGTACTGATCGTCGCCCCAGATCAGCACAAGGTCCGGATTGAAGTCGTCCAGCGCCTTGCGGATGGCGCGGAAGTCGTCCGCCATGCGCGCGCCGTAACGTCTCGCCGATGACTTGCCGCCATCGTTGCCGAGTTCCGCCACCAGTTCGGCGGGCCAGTTGGCGCGATCCTTGTACTCCGCGGGAACATTCGGTGCGGTCAGCAGATGATGGAAGCCCCCAGGTAGTCGTTCGTCCGATTGCAGCAGGCCCGGGTAATGCGTGCAGCCCAGTCCGATGATCTCGGCCATTTTTTGCTCCCTTGTTTTTTGGTGTTTTGTGTCCCTCCACCAGGGGACGGTAGGCATTATCGGGGCAGGTTGCCAAGCCCGTTTACAGGCCTACCATGAGGCGAGACGCACAAATGTTGTGCCCGGAGGACGTTATGCTTAAGCAATTCGACAGCTCATATGCCGGCCATATCGACCTGGAGAACGTCGGCTACGGCGGCACGCCGATCAACGATCGCCGCTACCCGAACGAAAAGCTGGCCACCGCCCTGAGCAAAGCGGAAGAAATGGCGAAGCTGATGGACCGCCTGGGCTACGGCACTTACTGGATGGCGGAGCATCACTTCCAACCCGAAGGCACCGAGTGCATTCCCAATGTGCTGCTGATGGCGCTGCACCTGACGCATCTCACGAAGAACCTGCGCATCGGCTGCGGCTTCAACATCACACCGATGTGGCATCCGCTGCGTCTGGCCGAGGACTACGCGATGGCGGACATTCTTTCCCATGGCCGCGTCGTATTTGGCGTGGGACGCGGGTACCATACCCGCGAGGTGGAAAGTTTTGGTACGCCGCTGATCGACCAGGCCGCCAACCGCGAGCTGTTCGAGGAGCAGGTCGAGATCATCTTCAAGGCTTTCAATGAGGAAAGCTTCTCGCACCAGGGCAGGCATTACACCTTGCCGCCCGAAGTGCCGTATCGCGGCTATACCCTGAAGGAACTGACCTTGGTGCCGCGCCCCGAGCGCCTGCCGGTCGAGTGCTGGCAGCCGATCCAGGGCGGCACGCAGCGCGCGCTCGACTTCATGGCGAAGCACGGCATCTGCGGCGTGATCGGCGGAGGCTCGGCTGAAGGCGGCGCGGTGCACAAGTCGATGGTCGACTTCCAGGCCGCGTATGCACGGGCAGGAAAGCAAATCGAACTCGGCGAGCGCATGGCCCTCGGCTTCCAGTTCTATCTCGCCGACAGCGTCGAGCAGGGCATGAAAACGGCGGGCAAGTACTACGAAGAGAACATGAAGATGTTTGGCGAACTGCGCCTTGTGAAGGCTCTGACCGACGAGCAGATCGAGATCATGCGCGACCCGAAGCGCGCACCGACCGCGAAACTCCCGCGCATTGAGGACGCGGTGAAGGCAGGCGGCTTCCTGACCGGCAAACCCGCCGATGTCATCGAGTCGCTGAAGAAACTCGAGGAGCGTTATCCTGGCCTGGACCGCGTCACCGTCAGCCTGTCGGTCGGCGTACCGTTGTCCGAGGCGCTCGAGCAATTGGAGTGGTTCGCGCGCGACGTGATGCCCGCGTTCAAGGGCGTGAAGGTAGCGGCGCCGGCAATGGCGAACTGATCGCCCGAGTCAGCGTGCAACCAGCCTGGTAAATCCGTCGGCGCTCCATGCCTCGCTGCCGACGCCGTGATGAACGATGAAAAGGCCGTCAGGATCGTACTTCTGCTTGGCGGCCAACAGCCTCGGGTAGTTCGCGCCCCAGTACGACGTCTGCCATTCGTGTTCGAAGTATCCACTTTCCGCGACGTACGAACCGGGCTCGGGAACCAGCTTCCTGAGCTCGGCCATGGCCAGAGCAATACGCTGCGCGTTGCGACGCGCCGCGGCCAGATCAGGTTCGTGGCCGCGCAGGTCGGGATAGGCCGGCGGCCCCTCGCCCGCGATGATGGCCAGCACGAATGCATCCAGCACCGCAGGATTGATCGGCGTATCCGCCGCGGCCGAAATCGCCTCGGCTGGTGCTCCCGCCAGACCCTTCTGAAAATGCAGCTCCACCGACCAGTGCCTGCTCGCAGCGAACAGCGCATCGGCGAGCTGTTCCCGGCGGCCCCGCTGAAGCAAAGCAGCGGGCAGCCAGGCCAATTCGAAGCCATGAATGAAGTGCCCCGCCTCGCTCAGGTTCGCCGACCAGAAGATGTTATCGGACGATGCTCCGGACCGATCATCCGACAAGATCGCGCCTGGCGCGCGCTCGCGCAGAAAAGCAGGGTCCCAGCGATGGATAGCGGCGGCGGCGCGGATCAGGGGCGCGACCCGGTACGCCAAGTCGTTCGGTGACGCGGTCACCCATTCGAAGAAGGGTTGCCAGATGGCTTCCGCCTGTTGTCGTTCCAGCCCCTGGAAAGCCATCCTGATTTCCAGTCGATTGCCTGGCCTCAGTGTGACGATCTCGCCCCAGTTCGGGTTGAACAGACTGTCGGCATAGAAGTCGACAAAGCGGCCGAGTAATCTACGATACGCCTCCGCGGACGATGCCTGGATCGTCGCATTCACGAAGCCGAAGAACGTCGGCAACTCGCGCGCACGGAGTGTGAGCCGGGTGACGACGCCGAAGCTGCCGCCGCCGCCGCCCTTCAGTGCCCAGAACAGGTCGGCGTGCGTGCAGGCATTCGCGATGCGGACCTCGCCGTCCGCCATGACGATCTCCGCCTCCAGCAATGCCGCGCCGGCCGTGCCATAGAACTTGGAATAGCTGCCGAAGCCGCCGCCCTGGACCAATCCCGCGACACCGACCGTGCCGCATCCGCCACCCTGCACGTAACGCCCGCCTTTGGTGGTGACCGCATTGTAGGTGTGCATCCAGATCGCGCCGGCCCCGACCGTCACCGCCGGCTGCGGCGCGGCGCGCCCGGCACAGCCCTGTGCGACGAACGCATCGTGCAACGTGATGTCGTTCATTCTGCGCGTCCAGATCAGCAGCGAATCCGGCGCGTTGGAGGTGCCGAGATAGCTGTGGCCACCGCCGCGAATGACGAGCCGCAGATTGTTCTGGCGCGCGAAGTTGACGGCAGCGACGACATCCGCGGTGGTCTCGGCCGCAACGGCGTAGACGCTCTGCTGCAATGTCCATGCGTCGATCCAGCCGGTGGTCTGGGTCAGCCCGACCGTGTCGCCAATGAAGTACGGGTTCTTCAGTTCCTTGAAGAGATCGCGGCACTCCGCTCCATCGGGCGCCTCCTGACATACTGTCAACGGCGACTGCACGCGGATCAGGCGTCCCTGGGTGTCGTGGTTCAATTGTTGCCAGCTTGTCTGTGCTGGCCATTCGGGATCGGAGGGACGTACCCGCGACAAACGTTGCGATGGGGCCGCACGCGCCCGTGCCAGCAAGGGCAGAGCCGCGGCGGCGTAGAGCAGGTGTCGTCTGTGCATACCCGGCAAACTAGCGCAGCCGCATGATCGGCCGCACCAGCAGCAATGCGCTGCCGCCGGTCGCCGCCATGGCCAGGAAAGCCAGGCCGCCGAAATGCGCATAGAGATATCCCGCAAGCAGCATCAGCAATCCGCCCGGCGCGCCCATGCCCAATGCCGAGTGCAGCGCCTGCGCCGTGGCGGCGCGCTCAGGCGGCACGGCGCGGCTCAACAGAAGCATGGCCGAGAGGTGCTGCATCGCGAAGGTTGCTGCATGCAGCAACTGGATCGCTGCCAGTACCGTCAGAGGCGGCGCCAGTGCGGTGACGCTCCAGCGCACCGCCGATGCCGCGGCGGCGCAGGCCGTCAATCCTGCCGGACCGAGCCGTGCGATCAAGCCGCGGCCCCAGGCGAACAGCGCAATCTCGGCAATGATGGCCTCTGCCATCAGCAGGCCGATCACCGCATCCGACATGCCCTGCGAGCGCCAGTACAGCGGCGCGAAGCCATAATACGCCGCGTGTGATCCCTGGATCAGGGCGCTGGCGATCACTGTCAGGCGGAAGGGGCGGTTGGCGAGAAGGCGCAGGCCGGCGAAACCGCGCGATACCGGAGGGCTCACTGCCTCGGGCAGGAACGGCGTCACGACGGAGGCCGCGCCATAGCTGACCGCGAGCAGCCATGGCACCAGGAATGTCCCGGTGACGGACAGCAGCCAGCCCGCACCGGCGCTCGCCGCCATGTAGGCGATCGAACCGAACGACCGCACCGGTCCGTACTCCATGCGCCGCGCGCGTGCCAACGCGAGTGCCAGCGAGTCGATGAGCGGATTGAGCGCCGATCCCGCGATTCCCTGGGCGGCCGCCACCAGCAACAAGGGCAGGAAGCCGTGCAGCGGCAGGTACAGCAAAGCCGCCGCGCAGGCAGTGATGCCGGCCGTCAGGATGACCGGCCGCCGCTGTCCCATCCTGTCAGCGAGCGAACCCCAACTCGGACCCGCGATCACACGCAGCAGCGACGCGAGGCCGAGGATCTGTCCGATTGCCGTGGCGCTTAGGCCGCGGTCGGCGAACCACAGCGGCAGGAAGGCGGTATTGATCGCGGATGCGGAGAACAGCGCCGCGAAGAATAGTGCGACGCGTACACCGTCGGACATGCCGCGTTCGTCACGCCACGCGTTGCAGCGCAGCCAGTTCGCGGATCTTGCGTGCCATCGCGGCGATGCCGTTGCCGCGATTGGTGGACAGCGCCTCCAGCAGCCCAAGTTCCTTCAGAAACACTGGATCGGTGGCGACGATCTCCGTCGGCGTCCGGCCGGAATAGACCCGCAGGAGCAGCGAGATCAGGCCCGACACGATGGCGGCATCGGAGACACCCGCAAGGAACAATCTGCCATCGATCAGCGAGCCTTCCATCCATACGCGGCTCTGGCAACCCGGCACGCGATGGGCATCGTTCGCCCAGGCGTCGGGAAACGGCGGCAGCTTGCGACCGAGCTCGATGATGTACTGATAACGATCCATCCAGTCGTCGAACACGTCGAGTTCGTCGCCGATCGCGGCGATCGCATCGGCGGCGGTCGGCTCCTCGGGACGAACGAAGGGCTCCGTCACAGCTTCAGCAGTCGCATCGCATTGCCGCTCGCAATCTTCGCGCGATCCTCTGCGCTGAACGGAATGGTCGGCAGCCAGTCGGTGCCCGGTTTGTTGAGAACGAACGGATAGTCGACCGAGAACATGATCCGGTCCACCCCCAGCTCCTGCACACAGCACAGCAGCGCCGGATCGGAGAAGAAGCCGCTGGTGGTGATGTAGAAATGCTCGCAGAAGATGTCGCGGAACGCGCGACGCCCCGGCCCTTCGCGCTTGAACCCCATGTCGATACGCCACAGCAGGAACGGCAGGCCTTCACCTAGATGGCCCAGGATGATCTTGAGCTTTGGATGGGCATCGAAAACGCCCGACAGCACCATGCGCACGCCCTGCGTCGCGGTCTCCACGGTGAAGCCCCAGGCCGCGCGCATGATCATCGGCCAGTCCTGCACGTAGTCCTTGTAATAGGTCTCGATCACCGCCGGGTGCGGCATGGTCGGATGCAGATACAGCGGCACGTCGAGCGCCGCGGCGCGCTCGCAGATTGGCCAGAAGCGCTTGTCATCAAAGAACACGCCATTGGTCGTGCCGTTGATCAGCGCACCCTTGAAGCCGAGTTGCGTCACCGCGCGTTCCAGTTCATCGGCCGCGGCCTGCGGATCGGGCGTCGGGATGGCGGCGAAGGCTGCGAACCGGTCGGGGTGTGCGCGCACCGTCTCGGCCAGGCGATCGTTGGCGATGCGCGCCAGCGGCACCGCGGTCGCCGCATCCATCTTCTGCAGTCCGGGATTGGCGTGCGACAGCACCTGCATGTCGATCCCCGCTTCGTCCATCTCCTTGATGCGAAGGCCGGTCAGGTCGTTCAGCCGTTCCGCGATGGCGGGAACCTGACGCTGATCCTCGGGCGCATACGCACGCGCCACGTCGGGGTCCTGATAGTGTTCCTCGATGGTGATCACGCGCGGCTTTGCTGGCATGGCGCCCTCCCTGTGCGCCCCGACTTCTGCCACAGCGGCGGATGCCTGCCCAGCGGATGCGCCAAGTGCAACCGCTGGCACGCCGGACCGTTCAAGCTGATTATGGCCCCGACCAAATTCCTCGCCGTGCTGCCGTTCCTGGGCATCCTGCTCGGCCCCGTGTTTCTTAATCGCGTCACGCCATTCGTACTCGGCATGCCGCTGCTGCTGGCGTGGCTGTTGCTGTGGATCATGCTGACCAGCGGCATCATGGCCCTGATCTACCTCACCGACCCGGCGAACCGCCGCCCGGAGCCCGAAGCGTGAGCGCCGCCCTCGCCATCATCGCCCTCTCCGCACTTGGAGCATTGCTGCTCGGCCTGCGGGCCGGCCACGGGCGCGACATGAATCTCGAGCAGTGGACAGTCGGCGGCCGCGGCTTCGGCGCCATCTTCGTCTTCCTGCTGATGGCCGGCGAAATCTACACCACCTTCACCTTCCTGGGGGGCAGCGGCTACGCCTATGGCCACGGCGGCCCCGCCTATTACATCCTCGGATACGGCTGCCTTGCCTACGTGATTTGGTACTGGATGCTGCCGCCGATCTGGCGCTACGCGCGGCAACATCGGCTGTTCTCGCAGCCCGACTACTTCGCTGCCAGATATGACAGCCCCGCTCTCGGCGTACTCGTCGCCTTGGTCGGCATCGTGGCGTTGGTCCCTTACCTAGTGCTGCAGTTCAAAGGGCTGGGCATCATTGTGGCCACCGCGTCTTACGGCGCCATCCCGTCGACTGTGGCGATCTGGATTGGCGCCGGTGTCGTCACGGCCTACGTGATGGTGTCGGGTGTTCACGGCTCCGCCTGGACCGCGGTCGCGAAGGACGCGGTGGTCCTGGCCGTGGCGGTTTTTCTCGGTATCTATCTGCCCATCCATTTCTACGGCGGCCTTGGTCCGATGTTCTCAGCCATCCAGGACGCGAGACCGGGCTTCCTCGCCCTGCCACCCCAGGGTGAGAGCATAGCGTGGTTCGACTCCACGGTCCTGCTCACCGCTCTCGGCTTCTACATGTGGCCGCACAGTTTCGGCTCGGTGTTCACCGCGCGCACGGAGAGGGTGTTCCGACAGAATGCCATCGTCATGCCGCTGTATCAGCTCATTCTGGCGTTCGTGTTCTTTGTCGGCTTCGCCGCGGTTCTCAGGGTGCCAGGGCTGAGCGGGCCGTCGATCGATCTCGCGCTATTCCAGTTGTCGATCCAGGCGTTCTCGCCCTGGTTCGTTGGTGTGATAGGCGCGGCGGGCGTGTTGACCGCGCTGGTGCCCGGCTCGATGATCATGATGACCGCGGCGACCTTGCTGGCGAACAATATCTATCGCCCTGTGCGCGGTGATGTGCCGGATCAGGCTGTGTCGCGACTGGCTCGCTGCCTGGTGCCGGTCGTGGCTTTGGTCGCGGTCTTCTTCACTCTGCGAGGTGGGCAGACCATTGTTGCGCTGCTGCTGATGGGCTACAGCTTCGTCACCCAGTTGTTCCCCGCGCTGGTGATGAGTCTGCGCCGGAACAATCCGCTGAGCAGCATTGGCGTGTTCGCCGGCATCGTCGTGGGGGTTGCCACAGTTGCCGCCACCTCGGTCACCCACACCACAATCGCGACGCTGTTGCCGGGCCTGCCGGAAGCGCTGCGCGACCTGAATATCGGCATCGTTGCGCTGGCACTGAATGTCTTGACCGTGACGGTGGTGGACGTGATCGCGCGGTACGTTCCTGCGGCGCGCTCCGCGTGATCGTTGGAAAGTGCGCCGTTTGTCAGCTGCGCGCGCCGGTACCCGTTGGGCTGACGAGCGATGATTGGTTTAGCCCCGGGTCGGTTTCCGGGGACTTGGTTTTCGGCTGGCTGGGCACGGCGGGCGTGCGGGGGGCAGCAGGCGGCGGCGTGCTGGGTGAAGTGTCGTTGCAGCCCGGTGGCGCGGGTCCCAAGCGGGTGTCGTCCCAACGCTGATAGGCTTGCAACTGGCGCTGACTGGGAATTGAGGTGGTGATCGCGCCGCTGGCATTGCGAAACTCAATCACGACCAGCCCAAGGGATTCATCCAGTCGTATGACCGGGTTTGTGGTCAGCGGTTGCGTTTGGGCAGGATCCGCCACAGTCGTCGGCTCGACCGCCGCTGGCTTTGCCTTCGCGGCTGTGTTGTTGCCAAACGAATTTGCGGCAACTGCTGGGATGGTGAGATCATTCGGCATGGCGTCTTTGATCGCAGATACGTGTCCGCGTCGTTTTGGCGCCTGAATATGCCACCCTGCACCCTCTTCAGTTAAATCCGGGTAAACAGTCCTCCGCCAAATCGATCGGCGCGCAAACGCCATCAGCCGGTGGATCGACCGACGAACCGGCGCCGCGCACCCGCGTCGATTACCGCTCGGATCACCGCGTCCGCATCTCCTTCGTCTGATCGATGATTGACGAATGCGGCCCGAAGCACCGTTCGGCCCATGATCGATGTCGTCGAGAGGACCACCTGACCCGATTCCTGCAGGTCTGCCGCGATCGCCGCCTGAAACTCATCGTCACCGGGGCGATAGCGAAAGCAGACGATGTTCAACCGGACCGGTGCCATCCGCTCAAGCAGTGGTTCGTCGTCGATCGCTGACGCAAGCCGACGCGCCAGTCCACAGGAGCGCGCGGCAACTTCGCCGAGCCGGTCTGTGCCATACGCCTTTATCGTCATCCAGACCTTGAGCGCACGAAAGCCCCGTGACAGCTCCGGACCGAGATCGACCGGCCAGGGCCTGCCGGCCGCCAGGCCACGTGTCTCGCGCCGCAGATAGGCAGCCTGGTGTGCAAACGCCACCTGGTGCGCCGCCGGATCGCGGACCACGATGCAACCGGCGTCATATGGGACCTGCGCCCATTTATGGAAATCGAAAGCCACCGAGTCGGCGCGCTCGATCCCCGCGAGCAGGGGCCGGAGCACCGGTGACAGCATGGCGATGGCGCCGAACGCCGCATCGACATGAAACCATAGCCGCTGTTCCTCGCAGACCTGCGCCATTTGCGGTCAGGTCATCGATTGCGCCGATATCGACCGTGCCAGCCGTTCCCACCACGAGGAACGGCAACAGGTTCCGATCTCTGTCCTCGGCGATAGCAACTCGCAATGCCGCGACGTCCATTGCACCCCACGCGTCGCATGGAATGAGGCGCAGCGACGCCGACCCTATGCCGGTGATGTCAAGCGCCCGACCGACGCAGAGGTGGACCGCTGCCGACGCATAGGCGGTCAGCTGCGGCCTGCCGGAGCCGTGATCATGTATCGCACTACCCAATGCCGCGCGTCGCGCGATGATGACGGCCACGAGGTTCGCCATCGACGTGCCTGTCACCACCAGACCGGACGAATCCTGAGGCAGGCCAAGCATTTTTGCTGCCCAACGGATCACCTGCTGCTCGCAGGCAATCGGCGCATGATCACGGCCGCCACAGTTCGCATTCAGTCCAGCGGCCAGCATTTCGGCCAGGACTCCTACCGCGGTGCCGGCGCCATGCACCCAGCCAAAGAATCGCGGATGTCTGTTGCCGACCGCATATGGCGCGAGCAGCCGTCGATACTCGTCGTAGACTTCCGCCATAGGCAGGCCTGCGCACGGCAGCGGCTGATCCCAGGCACCGCGCACACTGTCCGGCATCGGCTGCCAAACCGGTTCCTGCCGAATGCCCTCAAGTTCATTGAACAGGTCGTCGAGCATACGATGACCGAGCGCACGCACCTCCGACCAATGGGCCGGATCCAGCGATGCCTGGGGGTATCCCCGTTCCGTCATCGCCGACCTCGTCGTAAGTCGTTGTGGTAGCCCACCTTTCACCGCCCCAAGGAAGCAACACCAGGGTCCGAGATACGAGCTAACCGATCGTTAAGCCAGTCGCCGCACAGTCAGGCACGCCACGGACTGCTCGCATGCCTGCATTTTCCGCCGATCCGCTGCCATGCCTCAGCGAGGCGTGTGTCCCGCCTGCCATCATCGGCGTGGCCGCGCTGACGACCACGGCGATGCAAGGTGCCGATGCTGCCGCTCTTGCCGCCATGATCGGTCGACTGGACGCTGACCCTGTCGCCCGGCTCTACGACACCTCCATCGCATACCAATTGGGTTTTCGGCGCGCCGAAGGGCTGGGACTACAGGACGAAGCTATCTCTGCATCCCCGCTGTTTCGTATTCGGCGAGACGGTGAGAGCCGCGCCGGCTTACGGCTGCTTGCGATCGTGGCACCTGGTGTGTTGATGCTGAACACGCCGATTGACTTCATCACCAACCATCTGGACGTGCGGCTCGATCTGCTCTTCGTGGTACCCGACACACCTCTGCCGGCAACCATTCCCGACCATGACGTCGCGTTCTTCGCTGTCGGCGAAGCCGATGCCGCCATGGTCGCGAGACTGCACCGGCTGTTCATGTTGTGGCCACGGCCGGCGTTGAACGACCCAGGTCTTCTGCCCGTATTGGCGCGCGACAGGCTGTCCGCATTGCTGGCCGGCGTGCCCGGCATCTGCAGCCCGCCGACTGTCATGGTCAGTCGCGATCAATTGGCTGACCTGCTCCGAGACGGGGGCGATATCGGCGACCTCTTGCCGGGCTGCGCCTATCCGGTTCTGATCCGCCCGCTCGGCTCCCATGCCGGCGCGGGCCTCAAGAAGATCGAAGGTCGCGCTGCTTTGGACTCTTATCTGTTGTTCTCGTTTGCGACCTCGTACTTCGTCACCGAGTTCGTGGACTACCTATCGGCGGACGGGCTTTACCGAAAATATCGGGTCGCATTCATCGATCGGCAACCGTATCTTTGCCACATGGCCTCGTCGCAGAACTGGATGGTCCACTATCTGAACGCGGGCATGACCGAGAGTGCGGACAAACGCGCCGACGAGGCGCAGGCCATGGCGCATTTCGATGCGACCTTCGCAGCCCGTCACCGCAACGCGTTTGCCGCTCTGCATGAACGGGTGCCATTCGATTACTACTCGATCGACTGCGGCGAACTGCCGGACGGTCGCCTGCTCATGTTCGAGGCGGACAGTGCAGCCATCATCCACCTGATGGACCCCGAGGATATGTTTCCCTACAAGCATGCGCATATGCGGAGCGTGTTCGACGCGTTCGGCGACATGCTGCGCCGGCGTGCGACCGCTGCGGAACCTGCCGTTCCCCGTTGAGGGACGTCTCGCGCAGGACGGTCCAATATCCTGGGCTGTCGTGCGTTCGCCGACTCGCGATATGTCTGCTACATCGACCTCGCACATGGTTCTGACGGCAGTGATCGCTGGTGCTGGAGCCCAAAACGTGCGGATTACGCAATCGAGGCATCGGCAATAGAATGGTCAAAGGGTTTGTGTTTGCGGGAGCGATCTGCTGCCTCGCGCTCTCGCCAGGATGCAGTGGCTCGAATTCCCAACCATCGCAAACCTTCAGGCCGGGCAGCCAGCTGGGTCAAAGCAACGCGGCGACGCCAGTCAGTCCAGTCCCACAGAGCAGTGCGACAACGCAAATAAATCCAGCCACCCTTACACAATCGGCCGCGAACACCGCTGAGAGCTTCTTCTCGAAGCCCCAATGGCAGGCGATCCGTAATCTGACCGGAGGCGCACGCGGGATCTTCATTGCACCGAACTCGACCAGCATGGGGTTTATTCTGGGTGCTCAGCGGGGCATCGGTGTCCTGTTGGCGCGCCACGGACAGGTGTGGAGCGATCCGGTCTTCATCCGCCTGTCCGACTACGACATCGGATTCCTGGCGGGCGCCGAAAAATCCGAAGTGATGATGCTGGTTCTCACCGACAGCGCCATCAGACAATTTGTCGACGGCGTTTCAAAGTTGAGCGCCGGTGGCAGCTTTGCCGTGGGGGACTGGGGCGTCGGTGGCATCGGCGCCGGCGGTATCTCAGGTGGCGCCCAAGTGATGACTGTCGAGACCTCGTCGGGCCTGTTCGCTGGCAGTGGGCTGGGGTCAATGAAGATGGGCCTCGACCGAGATCTCAACCACGCCGCTTACGGGAGTGGCTTCGATGTCAACCAGACGCTTGCCGGCACCGGTGGCAAGTTCCCGGCCGCTGCCGGACTGCGTAAAACTCTCTCGAACGCGGTGCAGCAGTCCTGGGGCCGCTGAGTCCTCGCAAGCCTCCTGCGCTCACTTGATTGCCGCAATGGCCTCGACCTCCAGCAGCAGGTCTGGATCCGATGGTTGCGGCATGGCGACGGTGGTGCTCTGCGGCGAGGGGGGGCCGAAGTAGCGCGGAAGCAGGTCGGCGTATTTGTCGAGCTCCGCAGGCGCCGCGACATGGCTGACCGTAAATACAATATTGTTGACGGTTGCGCCGCCGGCCTTAAGGCACGCATCGACATTTTGCCCGACCTGTTCGATCTGCGTCCGCATATCACCCTTCCCGACGACATTCCCGGCCGCGTCGCGTGCGACCTGGCCGCCAACGACCAACCAGTGGCCGCCATCTCTCAGTGCGACCGAGGTCGTGGGCGGGGAGGCAGCGCAGGGTGGTCCGACAATGGTTGGTGCCGGCAGATCCGCAATGGCCTGCCAGTTCGCGTCGGCCCGCTTTATGAATTCCTTGGCCTGGTCCCGCCATTGCGCAAGCCAGTAACCGTCGTGATGGAGCAGATACAGCTTGCCGTCCACTATGGTCCAAGCCGCTGGATCAACGGTGTCCTTGTGCGCCGCCTCGTCCAACGACGCACCCATCGCACAATAGCCATCGTACTGGGGCGCATAGCGCGCAGGGTCCTTGCTGAACAGATCGCGATGCTCACTGCTGGCAAAGCGCCAGCGCAATTTGTGCCACTGATATTCGAGATCCGACTTGCCGGGCACGGGTTTCCCATCGGTGAAATAGGCTACCGGATCATAGCCGCTGATCGAAAGCTTCGGCTCGTCGCCCCGGGCCGTGGACCCCGGAAGTGTCAGGAAGAGCAGGGCGACTGATGCTGCGCCCCATGCCGGCACAAGAAAAGCAGCTTTCGACATGGTCTGTTTCCCCTCCAGGGCGTCAATGACCAGTCCCTGATGGCGAGATACTGCGCACTGTCTATTGCCCGGGTCAAACAAATCCGCATGTGCCCAGACCGGTGAGCCAATCCAAGTATCGGCGGAAGGGCGGCCGGTGCTAGGATGCCGTTCAGGAGGCTTCTGAATGGCGTTGTGCCCTGCCGCATTGCCGGTAAGGCGTCCACCATGTCGATGACCGGAACGTCGGACATGACGGGTGGACTTCCAGATCCACGGCGACTTATCGCGGTCGTCTACGCGGACATGGTTGGCTACAGCCGCCTGATCGGCCTGGATGACCTGCAAACGCTCGAACGGCTGCGTAAACTCCGGAGCGAGGTCATCGATCCAGCCCTCGACAGTCACGGCGGTAGAATTGTCCAGACCGGCGGCGACTCCCTGCTGATGGTATTCAACAGTATCGATGGGGCAGTGCGCTTTGCGGTCAAGGTGCAGCGGGATGTTCCTGTCTTTGATGGCGACCAACTTCCTGACCGGGCTATTCGGTTTCGGATCGGGATCAACATCGGAGATGCGATCGCGGATGGCACCGATCTGCACGGTGACGCGGTCAATGTGGCGGTCAGACTCGAGGCTGAGTGCCCACCTGGCGGCATTTGTGTGTCCCGGGCGGTCCGGGACCATGTGCACGGTCGGCTCGATCTCGCTTTTGAGGAGCTGGGACCGCTGACCTTGAAGAACATCGCGCGACCGGTTGAGGCGTTCCTACTGAACTTGGATCCTGATCACCACGCGCCCGGCGGCGATCGTGCCGATAGTGTCGCGGCGCCGGTTCATGCCAACGCGGCAGAGGTGGCTGCCGCGGCAACTCGGCGAGGGAAAACGCTTCGGCCTCTTGCTGCTGTCGCAGTCGCCGCAGCATTCGGGTTGGCATGTTTCGCCGCGTGGGACTTTCACGCGCGAGGGGGATTAGACCTGTTTGGACTTGGCTCCGCTGCCAAACCCGTCGAAGTGGCGACTCTCGCCGCTCCGGCTCGCCTCGCGGAGCGTCCTTCGGTGGCGGTTTTGCCATTCAAGAACCTGTCCGGCGATACCGGTCATGATTTCTTCAGCGACGGAGTCACTGAAGACGTCATTACCGCACTCGGCCATTTCTCGAACCTGCTCGTCATCTCGAAATCGGCCAGCTTCCCGTTCAAGGACTCGAATGCCTCCCCCGCTGAAATCGGGCGCCTGCTGAATGCGCGATACCTGCTCGAGGGCAGCATCCGTCGAGCCGGCAATCGCATTCGCGTCGGCGTCGCTTTGACCGAAGCCGCGACTGGGCGAAATGTGTGGTCCGAAACATACGATACCGAAGGCAACGACATTTTCGCCGTGCAGGACGATATCGCCAGGCGTGTCGTCGGCGCGGCGGCGGTAACGCTCACCCGCTTCGAGCAGACTCGCGTGCTCGCCAAACCGACCAGCAACCTCGCGGCGTACGAGTACGTTCTGCGCGGTCGTGACTGCGTTCTCGCAAGAGACGCGCGATGACAACGACAGGGCGAGCGAGCTGTTTCAGCGCGCCGTCGATCTCGATCCGAACTACGCCGACGCCTATGCCGCACTGGGCTTCGCGCATTACGAGGCCGTGATATCAGGCTGGTCCGAATTCCGCACGGACGAACTCGAACGCGCGGAAGCGCTCGCCTCAGAAGGCGCTCGCGCTGGATCCGGCAACGACGCGGGCCTATCGTGTGCTCGCCCTTATCAATCTTTTCAAAAAGCGATACGATGCCGCGCTTGATCAAATCGATCGCGCATTCGAAATCAATCCGAGCGATGCGGACAACTATGCCTACCGCGGGGCCATTTTGACCTGGGCGGGCAGGGCCACCGAGGCACTGCCGTGGCTGGAGGGTGCGCTTCGCTTCGACCGAGCCAATGGCTTCGCAGCCGCACGACTCTGCATGGCGTACTACCTGCTTCGCCGGTATACCGACGCTGTCGGCGCTTGCGATCGGTCGCTTGACCGTGACCCAGGGCGCAACACCCAGATGGTCACGCATCCGATGCTTGCCGCCACCTATGCGGAACTCAGCCGCCAGCAGGATGCAGAGCGCGAGCGAGGCATCACCGCGCATTTATGGCCACTCCTCGACGCCCGAACATTCGCCGCGCAATTCGGCACGCAGGAGGCGCAGGACCACATGCTCGAAGGGCTGAAGAAGGCCGGATTCCAGTGACTGTGGCGGAGCGGGCGCAGCCGATCCTACCCGCCGCCGACGCGCCGCAGCAGGAACAGCCCTTGCTCGCCGAACAGATTGGCGAGGCGTGGGAAGCGCCGCCACGGCGTGCGTCCGCCCGCGTCGTCCGCGGCGAGCCAGCTCTCCACCACATAGCCGTCGTGCTCGCATAACGCGAAGAAGTCGCGGATCGTGCATGGGTGGATGTTCGGCGTCTCGTGCCATGGCCGATCCCAGGCAGGCGTCACCGGCATCTTCCCGGTGCTGACCAGTTGCCAGCGCACCAGCCAGTGGCCGAAGTTCGGAAAACTCACGACAGCGCGCGTGGCGATGCGCAGCATCTGGCGCAGCACGACGCGCGGCTGCTCCACCGCCTGAAGCGTGCGCGACAACACCACGTAGTCGAATGCGCCGTCCGGATAGTGCGCGAGGTCGGTGTCGGCATCGCCATGCATCACCGGCATGCCGTGCGCCACCGCGCGGATCACCTCGGCCATGTCGATCTCGATGCCGCGCGCGTCGCAGCCTTTGGTGCGCGACAGATGATCGATCAGCATGCCGTCGCCGCAGCCGATGTCGAGAACGCGCGAGCCGGGCGCGATCATCTCGGCGATCAGCCGGAGATCGACGCGCATGTTCTTGGCGACGAAGCGGACGGGGTCGTGAGTTGTCATTTCGAATGGCGGAAGCTAGCAGGCGGGACCGGCCGATCAAGAGGGCGCGGTGATCTGGTCGATTTCCTGCATATCGGCCTGTGTCAGGCGCCAGTCGGCGGCGCGGACGTTGGCTGCCAGCTGCTCGGGTTTCGTAGCCCCCGCGATAATGCTGGACACGCAGGGCCGCGCCGCGAGCCAGCCGAAGGCGAGTTCCAGCAACGTACGCCCATGCGCTTCGGCGAATGACCCCAGACGCTCGACGACGGGCCAGGTGGTGTCATTGAGAAAGCGATCGCCGTAGCGCGCGCCATGCACCTTGAGCCGCGCGCCTTCGGGCATCGGCGTATTGCGGCGGTACTTGCCGGTGAGAGCGCCGCTCGCGAGCGGATAGTACGGCAGCAAGCCCATGCCATGCGCCTGCATCATCGGGATCAGTTCGCTATCGGCGCGGCGCATCAGCAGGCTGTATTCATCCTGGCAGGACACGAACGGCGCCAGACCCAGTGTACGCGACGTCCAGCGCGCCTCGACAACCTGCCACGCCTTCTGGTTCGAACAGCCGATGGTGCGCACCTTGCCCTGGCGGATGAGGTCGTCGAACGCGCGCAGCGTCTCCTCGATCGGCGTCAGCGGATCGGGTTGGTGCTGCTGATAGAGATCGATCCAGTCGGTATTCAGCCGCCGCAGGCTTGCCTCTACACCGGCGATGATGATCCGGCGTGACGCCCCGCGCTGTCCATCGTCGGTCGGCATGCTCACCTTGGTCGCCAAAACGATGTCCTTGCGGCGAGGTCCGAGCGCGCGACCAAGGAACTCCTCCGAGCCGCCGATCGCGCTGCGATAGACATCGGCGGTGTCGAACAGGGTGACCCCGAGATCGAGCGCCTTGTGTACCACAGGTTGCGATGCGGCATAGTCGATGCGGCGTCCGAAGTTGTTGCAGCCGAGGCCGACCAGCGACACGCGCAGTCCTGAGCTGCCAAGAGTACGATACTCCACCGCGTCCCCCATGCCTGACGCTTAAATGCGGCCGCTATAGCAGTGCTGCCGGCGCGAGAGAACGCCATGCTGCAATCGCGCCGCGTCGTGTTTGCTGCAGCTACCCTATGGGCCGGGAGCGGGTGACGTCGAGCGGATGATCGATCAGAGACTGCACATGTTTGAGGAAGCGCACCGTGTGCGGGAGTTCGGCGTGGCGATCGAAGGCCGCTTCATCCTCCCAGCGCGAGTGGATGTAGAAAAGCGATGGATCGCGCGTGGAGCGATAGGCCTCGACCGCCCGACAGCCTGGCTCCGCGCGGGTTGGGGGAATGACATCGCCCAGCGCGGCCGCAACGGCGTCCTGCTGGCCCTCGCGAGCGTGGAAGCGGGCGAAGACGAACAGTTCCATCGGGTGCTCCGCTCGAGCGGATCATAAGAGCGCCGGCGCAAGTATTAAACCACGATCACCGTATCGCTGTATCGCGCAACGCGGGCATCGTGCGTGAGCAGGCGCAGCGGCACCGTGAGCGCCTGGGCGACCAGTATGCGGTCGAAAGGATCCGCGTGCAGCATCGGTAATCGCTCGACCGCCACAGTGTGCGCCGATGCAATATCCAGCAGCGCGTAGCCGGCGTCGCGAAAGTAACCGAGCGCCTCCTGCGCGGAGACTGGCATGTCGTTCGCCGTGCCGCGGGCGAATGCACGCTTGATCGCAATCTCCCACAGGCTTGCGGCGCTGACGAACACTTCGTTCGCCGGATCGGCGATCAGCTCTGACGCTGCCGGAGATAGCCTGCTGTCGTCCGCCACGGCCCAGAATGCGATATGCGTGTCGAGCAGCAGCCTCACTCGGTATTCCCTGTGAACAGCGCGGCGATCGCCGCCTCATCGGCGTCGATCGTGTCGGGGACCACGAACCTGCCCTTGGCGACCCCGATCCGCTTGCCTGTATGAGCCGGCCTGAACGCCACGAGCTTCGCGGCGGGGCGGCCATTCCGGGCGATGATGATCTCGATCTCGGCGCCCGATTCGACCGCTTCGACAAGCCGCGAGAGTGTGGATTTGGCCTCGAGCATATTCACTGTGGGCATGGGCGCCTCTGTCTGGCTAAACTAGACCAAGCTAGAAACGCCTGAGACCAGGTTCAAGGCCGTCACGGTGGACGGAGGGTCCAGCAAGGCATGTGTTGCGGCATATGCCAACAAGATCACTTCCTAGCCGGAGCGTCACGTCAGGCTCTTCAAGAACGGGCGTGACCAGGCTATGCGAGTTCGAGTTGCCCGGCGAAGCGGCCATCATGCGCAAGGAGGGCGAGCGGCTGATCATCGAGCCCGCCCCGCCCAGGTCCCTGCTCGCTCTGCTGGCAACCCTCGCACCCCTCGACGAGGAGTTCCCGCCGATCCGTGACGCGCCGCCCGATGCCGTCAAGTTCTGATGCGGTATCTGCTCGATACAAGCGGTATCTGCTCGATACAAACAGCGTGTCCGATCTTGTCCGAGATCCGCAGGGCCGCGTTACTGACCGGACTCGCGAAGTCGGCGAGGCGCAGGTCTGCACCAGCATCATCGTCGCGGCGGAATTGCACTATGGCGCCGCAAAGAAGAGCTCGGCGCGGCTGACGCGACAACTGAATGCGGTAGTCGGCACACTTGATGTGTTGCCGGTCGAGGCGCCGGCTGACGCAGCGTATGGTCTGATCCGCGCGCGGCTGGAGCGCAGCGGCAGGCCGATTGGCGGCAACGACCTCTGATCGCGACACAGCTGCTGGCGCTGGCGCTTGGCTGCACCATCGTCACCGACAATACGGCGCAGTTCTCGCTAATCGACGGATTGCTCTGCGAAAACTGGCTGCGCGATGCATGATCGCGCATGGTCCGCCGCTTTGAGATCGCAGGCCAGTCACGCTAGCCTCTGCGCGGCAACGGACTGACAACCCTCCATGTCCCTCATCGAACCAGGCGGCATCGACTGCGACATCCATCCCGCGGTGCCCAACCTGCGCGCCCTCCATCCCTATCTTTCCGACCACTGGCGCGACGTCGTCATCCAGCGCGGCGTACACGAGCTTGAGTCGATCGCCTACCCCGCCAACTCGCCCCTGACCTCCCGTCCCGACTGGCGTCTGCCCAACGGCAAGCCCGGCTCCGACCTCGACGCACTCCGCGCCCATGTGCTCAACCCGTTCGGCACGGCCGTCGCCATCTGCAACTGCCTCTACGGCGTCCAACTGCTGTTCTCCGAGGACATGGGCGCCGGCTTTGCCCGCGCGGTAAACGACTGGATGGCGGCCGAGTGGCTGGACAAGGAGTCACGGCTGCGGGCCTCCATCGTGGTGCCGATGCAGAACGCCGAGATGGCGGTGGATGAGATCAACCGCGTCGCCCCGGACCGCCGCTTTGTGCAGATCCTTCTGTTGGTGATGCACGACCATCCGTTGGGAAAGCGCCACTACTGGCCGATATACGCCGCCGCCGAGAAGCACGGGCTGCCGGTCGGCATCCATGCCGGCTCCGCCTATCGCCATCCTGTCACGCCGCTCGGCTGGCCGACCTACTACACCGAGGACTACGCCGCACAGGCCGCCGCCTTCCAGGCCGCGCTGTCGTCGCTGGTATGCGAGGGCGTGTTCACCAAGTTCCCCGATCTGAAGGTCGTGCTGCTGGAGTCGGGCTTCACGTGGCTGCCAGCGCATCTGTGGCGGCTCACAAAATTCTGGCGTGGGCTGCGCATGGAGGTGCCGTGGGTGGACCGTGCGCCCACCGACATCGTGCGGTCCAACGTCCGCCTCACGACGCAGCCGTGTGACGCGCCGCCGACAACCGAGGCATTCCAGAAACTGCTCGACCACATGGGATCGGACGAGATGCTCCTGTTCTCCACCGACTATCCGCACTGGCAGTTCGATGGCGACGCAGTGCTGCCAGAGGGGTTGTCGTGCGAACTGGTGCGCAAGATCATGATCGACAATCCGCGGGCGACATATCCGCGGCTGGCCGAGCTGGCGAACTGAACGGAACGCCGCATCCCGTGCCGAATCTGACTGTCTCCGCCCCAGATCGCCCCGAACTTGTGGAGGTGAGGGCGCGCTGGCGGTGGGAAAAGGAGCTGCCAGACCTGATGCCATGCCTCACGCGCGGGGCCGCTGCCGGGTGGCGGCGAGAGTGCACCGGGCAAGCCATTCGCGCGCGATCTTACCCTCCGAGGTTAGTCGTTGTTGTCGCAGACCGCAGCAATGCCCACTATAGGCCCGTCTCATGAGCGTCGCTAACCAGCTTCCCGCCGCGATGACGGTGGCCGAATTTCTCGACTGGAACCCGCAGGACGGCGACCGGTGGGAGTTGATCGACGGCACCCCGCAGGCAATGGCGCCCGCATCGCCCCGCATGGCGCGATCCAGAACGAGGCAGGGCGGCTGATTGGCAATCATCTTGCTGATTCGCGTCCGGCATGCCGGGTCATCACCGAGCCTGGCATCCAGCCAAAGGTCCGCGCCAACCTCAACGTGCGCGTGCCAGACCTTGCCGTCACCTGCGCCGAATGGGACCCCGACGAGCGCCTGCTGCACAAGCCGGTGGTCGTTGTCGAGATACTGTCGCCATCAAACAAGGCGGACACGTGGGCGAACGTCTGGAGCTACGTCACCATTCCAAGCGTGCTGGAGATCCTGGTGTTGCACACGGCGGAGGTCCGCGCGGATCTGCTGCGCCGCGAACAGGACGGCGCCTGGCCGGACAGCCCAGCGCCATTGGCATCGGGCGACGCCGTGACGCTGGAAAGTATCGGATTCACCACTCCACTCGTAGCGTTCTATCGCACGGCGTGATGCACTTGTCGTGGGCCTCGTCCTTAAGAGCATGATCCACAATTTCCGCAACACGTGCCCGCGCAGTTGCACACCGCCGCGGTCGCGTCCACCAGGCTCTCGCCATGTGCTTGGCGACGTACGTCACGCGCGAGGATATTACCCTCGCAGCCGGTAGAGCCATGCCCGGACTTGCCACGCGTGCCACGCGGCACGATCATGTAAGACAATTGGATTTAGTGCCCGATGACGGAGGCCCTTTGATGAACGTCCAGGTCACCAGCCGTCCCGATATCCAGCCCGCCGCCACCTCGAAGCTGGCGATCGCCGATGGCGACATCCACCCGCAGCGCAACTCCTACAAGGACCTCTTCCCCTACATGGAGGCCCGCTGGGTGGAGATGGCGAAGACCTTCGGCTCACGCCCGCGTCAGGCCTACCAAGCTGGTCCGGCTTATCCCAAGGGCCAGCCCAACGCCTCCCGCCGCGACGCCTGGCCGCCGAACGGCCGCCCCGGCAGCAGTCTGCCGTTCATGCAGAAGCAGCTGCTGGACGAGAACAACATCCAACTCGGCATCCTGAACCCGACCGGCGACAACGGCTCCAGCTTCCAGAACCGGGAGTTCGGCAACGGCGTCGCCAGCGCGATGAACCGCTGGGTGGAAGCTGAGTGGCTGATCGAGCCGCGCCTGAAGGGCTCGATCGTGGTGCCCTACGAGGACGCCGATGCCGCCGTGGCCGAGATCGAGCGCTGGGCCGGTGATCCGCGCTTCGTCCAGGTGCTGATGGTGACCCGCACCGCCAATCCGCCTGGCCAGAAGCAGTATTGGAAGATCTACGAGGCCGCCGCCGCAGCCAATCTGCCGATCGGCGTGCACGCGTTCGGGTTCGGCGGCTATCCGGTCACCGGCAGCGGCTGGCCGTCGTTCTACATCGAGGACATGGTCGGCCACGCCCAGTCATCGCAGTCCTTCCTCACCAGCCTGGTGATCGAGGGCGTGTTCGAACGCATTCCGAACTTCAAGCTGGTGTTGATCGAGTCTGGCTTCGCCTGGCTGCCGCCGCTCGCCTGGCGGCTCGACAAGCTGTGGAACCGGCTGAAGCAGGAGACGCCGCACCTCAAGCGTGCGCCGTCGGAATACATCCGCGAAAGCGTCTGGCTGACCACCCAGCCCATGGAGGAGCCGCTCCCGCGCGAGCACGTGTTGGACGCGATCGACTGGATCGGCTGGGATCGGCTCCTCTTCGCCACCGACTACCCGCACTGGGACTATGACGACCCGACTCAGGTGCTGCCGATGCCGCTGCCCGAGCAGCAGCGGCGTGATTTCTTCTTCAACAACGCCATGAAGCTGTATCGGCAGACCTGACCGCCGCCTTTTGGTTGACCGCTCCGCCGGCGCTCCCTAGCCTGCCGGTGGAATCCCGTGATGGACAAGCCAAGCATTCCGCCCAGTTTCGCCGCGCGCGCCGCTGTGCCGCCCGGGTTGGACGCCCGCTCGGCCGCCGTGCTGCGCGAAATCGTCGAACAGTATGTGGAAACCGGCGAACCGGTCGGCAGCCGCACGCTGTCCCGCCGCCTGCCGATCAGCCTGTCTCCCGCCACCATTCGCAACGTGATGGCGGACCTGACCGACGCCGGCCTGTTGTTCGCGCCCCACACCTCCGCTGGGCGGCTGCCCACCGACCAGGGGCTCCGTCTGTTCGTCGACGGCCTGCTGCATTTCGGCGAACTCGCCGAAGATGAGCGCGAGGCAATTACGGCGGCGCTGGCTGCCTCTGGCCGCAGCCTGGAGGATACGCTGGCTGAGGCCAGTTCAATGCTGTCCGGCCTGTCGCAGGCCGCCGGCCTCGTGCTGGCGCCGAAGTCGGACGGCGCAGTGCGCCACATCGAATTTGTCCCACTCGGTCCCGGCCGCGCCCTGGTGGTATTGGTCAACGCGGATGGCCACGTCGAGAACCGGGTGGTCGACACGCCGCCTGGTCTGCCGCCTTCCGCGCTGCAGCAGGCAAGCAATTACCTCAACGCGCGGCTGTCGGGCCGATCGCTGACCGATCTGCGCCGCATCGTTGCGGAGGAGATCACCGCCAACCGCACCGAATTGGATGCCCTCTCCGCCATGGTGGTGGAGGCCGGCCTCGCCACCTGGACCGGTGAGGGCCGCGCCGGCAGCCTGATCGTCCGCGGCCAGGCGCGCCTGCTGTCGGACGTGACCCAGATCGAGCGGCTTTCGGCCATCCAGTCGCTGTTCGAGCGGCTGGAGGCGCAGGAGACAATGCTGCGCCTGCTTGAGCTGGCGGAACAGTCCGACGGCGTCCGCATCTTCATCGGCGCGGAGAGCGGGCTGTTCGGTACCTCCGGCGTCTCGATGGTGGTGGCGCCGGCGCGTAGCGATGGCGGCCGCATCGTGGGAGCCATCGGGGTGATTGGCCCGACACGGATCAACTATGGTCGCATCATCCCGGTGGTGGACTACACGGCGCGGGTGATCGGCCGCCTCCTGGGGTAGGATGCCGCCGTCTCGCCGGGGAGGTGAGGCGGTTCGGGTCGATTGCCTTAAACACGCGGTTCACCTTTCGCCGCTAAACTGGACCCGCACCCCTGTGAACCGGGCCGGACCGCTTGCCCGCCGCTCATTGTCACCCTAACTGAACGCGCCATGAACAACGAAAATGACCCCATGAAGACCGAGCAGGCGGCCAACGACCAGTTCCGGAAGGAGCCGCGAGACGCTCCGCAGACGCCCGAGCAGGTGATGCAGGCGGCGTCGGCGCGCATCGCCGAACTCGAGGCGGAGCTGTCAGAGATGAAGGACCGCTGGATGCGCGCCGAGGCCGAAACGGCCAACGTCCGCGCCCGCGGCCAACGCGAGGTGAATGAAACACGGCAATACGCCGTTCAGAAGTTCGGCCAGGACGTGGTCGAGGCGGCCGAGAACCTGCAGCGTGGGCTGACCAGCCTGCCGGCTCCTTCAACGGGTGAGCCCGAGATCGTCACCCGCATGCGCGAGGGCCTGGAGAGCATCGAGCGGAACTTCCTGGCCATCCTTGAACGCAACGGCATCAAGCGGGAGGACCCGACCGGCACTCCGTTTGATCCCAGCTTGCACCAGGCCATGTCCGAGCAGGAGAGCGCGGCGCATGCGCCTGGCAGCGTGATGCACGCCTGGACGCCGGTCTGGACGCTGAACGGCAGACTGCTTCGCCCGGCGATGGTGGTGATCGCGAAGGCGCCGCCCAGCGAGATCACATCGGGCGCGAGCGGCGCGGCACTGGACACCACCGCCTGATGATTTTCGTGTCGGCCCCGCATGAGAATCCGCCGCCGGCCCCCTTGCCCGACCGGCTACCCCCCCATACATCCATGTCACACTTCCCGCGTGGGGACGCTCGCGGTGCTTCGGGTCGCGCGCGTCCGCTGAAAGGAGCCAACATTAATGAGTAAAGTCATAGGTATCGACCTCGGCACGACGAATTCCTGCGTCGCCATCATGGAGGGCAAGGACGTTCGTGTGATCGAGAACAGCGAGGGCGCGCGCACCACGCCATCGATGGTCGCTTTCAGCGACAATGGCGAGCGCCTGGTCGGTCAGTCGGCCAAGCGCCAGGCAGTCACCAATCCGTCGAACACGCTGTATGCCATCAAGCGCCTTATCGGCCGCCGCTACGAAGACCCGATGGTCGGCAAGGACAAAGAGCTGGTGCCCTATACCATCGTTCGCGGCGACAACGGCGACGCCTGGGTCGAAGCGAAGGGCGAGAAGTATTCGCCCAGCCAGATCAGCGCCTTCATCCTCGGCAAGATGAAGGAGACCGCCGAGGCGTATCTCGGCGAGCCGGTCAGCCAGGCGGTGATCACCGTTCCGGCTTACTTCAATGACAGCCAGCGTCAGGCAACCAAGGATGCAGGCCGCATCGCCGGGCTGGAGGTGCTGCGGATCATCAACGAGCCAACCGCCGCGGCCCTCGCCTACGGCATGGACAAGAAGCACACCGGCACGATCGCGGTGTACGACCTCGGCGGCGGCACCTTCGATATCTCGATCCTGGAGATCGGCGACGGCGTGTTCGAGGTGAAGTCCACCAACGGCGACACCTTCCTCGGGGGCGAGGACTTCGACGCCAGGGTTATCGACTATCTCGCCGACGAGTTCCGCAAGGAGCAGGGCATCGATCTGCGTCGTGACAAGCTCGCGCTGCAGCGGCTCAAGGAAGCCGCCGAGAAGGCGAAGATCGAACTGTCGTCCTCCAAGGAGACCGAGATCAACCTGCCGTTCATCACTGCCGATGCCTCCGGGCCGAAGCACATGGTGATGAAACTGACGCGGGCGAAGCTTGAGAGCCTGGTCGATGACCTGATCAGCAAGACGCTCGATCCGTGCCGCGCCGCGCTGAAGGATGCCGGTGTGAACGCGGGCGAGATTTCCGAGGTGATCCTGGTCGGTGGCATGACCCGCATGCCGAAGGTCATCGAGACGGTGAAGACCTTCTTCGGCAAGGAGCCCGCACGCAACGTCAACCCCGACGAGGTGGTGGCGATCGGCGCGGCGGTGCAGGGCGCGGTGCTGTCCGGCGACGTGAAGGACGTGCTGCTGCTCGACGTGACACCGCTGTCGCTTGGCATCGAAACCTTGGGCGGCGTGTTCACCCGGCTGATCGACCGCAACACCACGATCCCCACAAAGAAGAGCCAGGTGTTCTCGACTGCTGATGACAATCAGCAGGCGGTCACCATCAAGGTCTATCAGGGCGAACGCGAGATGGCAGCCGACAACAAGCTGCTGGGCAACTTCGACCTGACCGGCATCCCGCCTGCTCCGCGTGGCGTGCCGCAGATCGAGGTGACGTTCGACATCGACGCCAACGGCATTGTCTCGGTGCAGGCGAAGGACAAGGCGACCGGCAAGGAGCAGCAGATCCGCATCCAGGCCTCGGGCGGTCTGTCGGAAAGCGACATCCAGCGCATGGTCAAGGAAGCGGAGGCGAACGCCGAAGCCGACAAGCAGCGTCGCGAGCATGTCGAGACGCGGAACCAGGCGGACAGCCTGATCCATCAGGTGGAGAAGAACCTGAAGGAACACGGCGACAAGCTGCCGGCGCAGGAGAAGGGTGAGGCTGAGGCCGCGATTGCCGCGGCGCGCTCCGCCATGGAGGGCACCGATGCAGCCGCACTGAAGCAGGCCACCGAGCGTCTGAGCCAATCGGCGATGAAGCTTGGCGAGGCGATGTACAAGGCGCAACAGGCTGAGCAGACGGCGGATACGACTGGGCAGTCTGGCCCTGGGCAGCCGAGTGGTGGCGCTCAGCCGGACGAAAAAGTGGTTGACGCCGAGTTCGAGGAAGTTGACGAGAAGAAAAAGAAGTCTGCCTGATAGTCAGGGTCGACAGGCATGAGGGATCGCGCCCGCGCTTCGTCGAAGGCGGGCGCGCTTCCGTTCAGCGCCAACGAGAAGGGCTGAAATGGCGAAGCAGGACTACTACGCCACCTTGGGTGTGGCGCGGGAGGCGGGTTCGGAGGACCTGAAAAAGGCCTATCGAAAACTCGCCATGCAGTTTCACCCCGATCGCAATCCGGGGGACAAGAAGGCAGAGGCGAAGTTCAAAGAGATCAACGAGGCTTACGACATCCTGAAGGATGATCAGAAGCGCGCGGCCTATGATCGCTATGGCCACGCCGCCTTCGAACAGGGCGGTGGGCCGGGCGGCTTCAGCGGCGGGTTCGACTTCGCGGCGAGCGGCGGCCTCGGCGACATCTTCGATCAGATGTTCGGCGACTTCATGGGCGGGCGCCGCGGTGGTCCCGCGGGCCGTAGCCGCGCCGGCGGCGACATTCGCCAGGCCGTCGAGATCGAACTGTCCGACGCATTTACCGGTACCAAGGCGGACCTGCGTGTGTCGACGCGCGTGGTGTGCGATGCCTGCACCGGTTCGGGATCCGAGGACAAGAACCATGCGGCGGATACCTGCGCCACTTGCCGCGGCGCCGGCAAGGTCCGCGCGCAGCAGGGGTTCTTCCTGATCGAACGCACCTGTCCGACCTGCGGCGGGCAGGGGCGCGTCATTCGCAGTCCATGCAAGGTCTGCAGCGGCCTTGGCACGGTGCAGCGAGAACGCACACTTCAGGTGGCGATCCCGCCGGGCGTGGAGGACGGCACCCGCATACGGCTCGCTGGTGAGGGCGAGGCCGCCGGGCATGGAGCGGCACCTGGCGATCTCTACGTGCACGTTGCGATCCGGCCGCATCCGATCTTCCAGCGCGATGGTCAGAACATCTTCATGCGGGTTCCGCTGCGGATGACGCAGGCAGCGCTCGGTGGCGATGTCGAGGTGCCGGCGATCGACGGCAGCAAGGCGAAGGTGAAGATCCCGCCCGGCACGCAGACCGGCGATCAGTTCCGACTGCGCGGCAAAGGTTTCTCTGTGCTGCGCAGCGCAGTGCGCGGCGACATGTATATACAGGTCGCGGTGGAGACGCCGCAGCACCTGACACGGCGCCAGCGCGAGTTGCTTGAGGAGTTCGAGGCAGAAGCTGAGGGCCACGGCAAGGGCAGCCCGGAGAGCGAAGGCTTCTTCTCCAAGGTGAAGGAGTTCTTCGAGGGCGGCCGCGGATAAACGCCGTCGACCCGCTTCGCGGTTGGGGAGGGTGCAACCAATGGCAACACGCATCGGCATCGCCGGCGTTACCGGACGGATGGGTCAACTGCTGGTCGAGGAGGTGACCGCCGCCGGTGCCGAACTGGCTGGCGGCATCGGCCGCACTGGATCGAGCAAGCCGCCCCCTGCCGGCATAGCCGCAATACCTGATATCGGCGCGCTCGCCGCCGCATCCGACGTGGTCGTCGATTTCACCAATGCCGCCACCGCGCAACCCTATGCGGCGGCTCTGGCTGCGTCCGGCAAAGCGTGGGTCCTCGGCACGTCCGGCCTCTCCGGGGCGGACGAGGCGGCGGTGGAGGCCGCGGCGCGCCACATCCCGGTCGTGTATGCATCCAACTTCTCCACCGGCGTCAATCTGGTGCTGGCCTTGGCGGAGCGGATGGGGGCTGCATTGCCGTCCGACGGCTATGACGCCGAGATCATGGAGATGCACCACCGCCAGAAGGTCGATGCGCCCTCCGGCACCGCGATCGGAATGGGCCGTGCGGTCGCGAAGGGCCGCGGGGTGGTGCTTTCCGATGTGATGGAAAGCGGACGGGATGGGCACACCGGCGCGCGAAGGACAGGCGCGATCGGCTTTGCCGCGCTGCGTGGCGGCCAGGTGGTCGGTGAGCACACGCTGATCTTCGCAGCAGCCACCGAGCACATCTCGCTCACCCACCGCGCGTTTGACCGCCGCGCCTTCGCCACCGGCGCGGTGCGGGCCGCGCTGTGGGCGGTCGGCCGGCAACCCGGTCTGTATTCGATGATGGATGTGCTGGGAATGGCGTGAATGGCGGCAGCGAGACAAGAATACGCTGCGACCTGTCACGGACTACGGTATTGGGCCAGTAGCGGAACTCGCGATGCACGGCCGCGTGGACCGCGGCCGCCAGGCTTTGGCGCCACTTGACCCTTTTTGGGCTTTCCGCCACACCCACCGCCGGTCTGCCCGCTCCACCTCTGCCACCCGAGAGAACTCATCCATGCGCGACACAGGCGAATTCCTGTTTACCTCCGAGTTTGTCTCCGAGGGGCATCCCGACAAGGTTGCCGACCGGCTCAGCGACACGGTGCTGGACGCCTATCTCGCGGCAGATCCCTATTCGCGCGTCGCCTGCGAGACGCTGGTCACCACCAACCGTGTGGTGTTCGCCGGCGAGACCCGCGGGCCTTCCACCGTCACGCCCGACCTGCTGACGCATCTCGCCCGCATGGCGATCCACGACATCGGCTACGACCAGGCAGGCTTCAGTTGGGACAAGGCAGAGATCTCCTGCCACCTGCATTCGCAGTCATCCGACATTGCCCAGGGCGTCGATGCGGCGGGCAACAAAGACGAGGGTGCTGGCGACCAGGGCATGATGTTCGGCTACGCCTGCCGCGAGACAGAGGCGCTGATGCCCGCGCCGATCCACTATGCCCACGCCATCCTGCATCGCATCCGCGAGCTGCGGCACATCCGCGACAAGTCGGTTGAGGGCCTGCTGCCGGACGCCAAGAGCCAGGTGACGCTGAGCTATGTCGACGGCAAGCCGGTGGGGGCGACCAGCGTGGTGGTGTCGACCCAGCACGTCGAGGACATGGAGCAGGCCGAGATCAAGCGGCTGCTCTGGCCGATCGTGAAGAGCACCCTGCCGGATGGCTGGATGTGCCCGGAAGGCGAGTTCCATGTGAACCCCACCGGCAAGTTCGTCACTGGGGGTCCGGATGGCGACTGCGGCCTGACGGGGCGCAAGATCATTGTCGACACCTACGGTGGCGCGGCGCCGCACGGGGGTGGCGCGTTCAGCGGCAAGGATCCGACAAAGGTCGATCGTTCGGCCGCCTATGCCTGCCGCTACCTCGCCAAGAACGTCGTGGCGGCGGGCCTCGCCGACCGCTGCACCATTCAGATCAGCTACGCGATCGGCATCGCGCGTCCGCTGTCGGTCTATGTCGATTTGCAGAACACCGGCAAGGACGTGGACGAGACGCGGCTCGAGCGGACGCTGCGCGAGCTCATGAACCTTACCCCGCGCGGCATCCGCGAACATCTGCATTTGAACCGGCCGATCTATGTGCCCACCTCGGCGTATGGCCATTTCGGCCGCGAGCCGGATGAGGAGAAGGGCACCTTCACGTGGGAGAGGACCGACCTGGCGCCGGCGTTGCGGTCAGCCTTCGGGCGCTAAAGCCGCCGCCGGACCGGCTTTACGGCAGGGCGCGCGGCCATCGGTTGCGGCCGCGCCAGCAGCGCCTGCTGGAGGTCACGCTGCCGCGCCTCGCCTTCGCCCCCGCCCATATTGGCGATCCGCTGGCGGCGTTTTCGCCGAGGCCGGCGGAGCTATGGCTGGAGGTGGGCTTCGGCAGTGGCGAGCACGCCCTGGAGCAGATTGTCAGGCATCCAGAAGCCGGACTGATCGCCTGCGAGGTGTTCGACAACGGCATCTGCTCGCTGCTCTCGCATCTGGTGGCTGAGGGCGGCGAGGCGACCGCGCGATTGCCGGGCAATCTCCGGCTGTGGGCCGACGATGCGCGACCGCTGCTGCGGCTCTTGCCGGATTGCTGCCTCGATCGCCTGTTCCTGCTGTTCCCCGATCCCTGGCCGAAGGCGCGTCACGCCAAGCGCCGCTTCATCCATCCGGAACTGCTGCCGCTACTGGCGCGCCTGCTCAAACCGGGCGCCGAGTGGCGGGTGGCCAGCGATGATCCAACCTATCAGGCGTGGGTGACAGAGGTGATGGCGGAGCAGACCTGGTTCGATGGACCATCGCCGACAACCGAACGGCCATCGGACTGGCCGCCGACACGCTACGAGTCCAAAGCCCTCCGTGAGGGCCGGGTGCCGCAGTTCTGGACGTTTGTCCGGCGCTGATGAAGGCACGCGCCATGCCGCGCCCGTAACGCTGCGCAGGCACCTCCACCCGTGCATGGAGCCACCACGCCGCGAGAACCGGCAGAACCACGGCCCCGGGTATCCAGAGTGCGGTGAACAACGGGGCGTCGCCGCGCACCAGCGCCGCAAGCGCTATGCCGAGGAGACGCTGCACGGGCTCGTGCACCAGGTAGATGCAATACGAGACGGCCCCGAGCCAGACTAGCGGCGGAGACTGCAGAAGTGCGGCCAACCACCTGATAGTCCGCTGTGCCAAAGCGAGCACCCGGGCCCCTGGCTGTCCAGCGCGCTGTGGAGACGACCAAAGCTGCGCGGCAAGGCACGCCGTCCAGAGCAGTGGCGGCAGCAGCTTGTCGAACCCGCCCCGTAACAGGCACACCGCGAGCACGCCGGCCAGTACCGCCACGTAAAGCCGCAGCGCACCCGGCTCCTCGCGAACCACGATCGCACTGACGACGCCGAGGGCGAAATACTGTGCCTTGTTGGGCAGGAAGGCGCGGCTGAACTGCCATGCCTCCGGCATCGCCACCTGCCAGATGAGCGAGGCAGCCGCGAGCGCCAGAAACAACGTGGCCATTCGGACCAGGCCGAGTCTGTGGCCGAGGAGCAGCGCCAGCACATAGAACTGCCACTCGGTCGAGAGGCTCCAGGCCGTCCCCAGGAAGGCCACCCACGCGCCGGGCAGTACGCCGTCAGGAAAGAGCCCGTGCGTCATCGTCAGATGGGTGGCGATGCCGATGCCCCAGTTGGACGGCCAGCCACCCGCCCACAGGTATCGCGCCCCGCTTTCCGGGCCGATCCAGGCCATGTCCTCGAACGAGGTCGCCAGGGGCTGCACCGCCACCGCGAGAAGGAACACCACCAGGAACACTGGATAGATGCGCGCGACACGCGCGATCAGGAACGGCAGGGCCTGGTATTCGAAGCTCGCCAGTGACTGCACGATCACCAGCCCGCTCAGGACGAAGAACACGTCCACACCAGCGCCGCCGTGCTGGAACATCCAGTGCAACCAGTGCGGCAGTGGCGCGAACGGCAGCGAGTGGCTGAGCATGACGTAGAACGCGAGCACGCCCCGCAACCCATCCAGGCACACCAGTCGCCGCATGTGGCGCAGTATCGCGGACGGCGCTTAACAAGCCGCGAAAATCTTTGGTCCCGCCTGCATCCGATCCCGCGCTTCGCGACGATAGGGGACAGCGGTCGCTGTTGGCCGCTCCAGGAGAGGAGATACTCAGATGAAGCGTGCTGGCCTGTTCGCCGTGATCCTGATTGCGTCAACTGCCCCTTTGGTAGCCCAGACCATGTCCGACCCGATCTTCCGCGTCGGCGGTCAAGCCATGTTGCCGACCAAGACCATCGTGGCCAACGCCGTGAATTCCGCCGACCACACCACGCTGGTCATGGCGGTGAAGGCCGCGGGGTTGGTCGATACACTGAACGGTCCCGGACCTTTCACCGTATTCGCTCCAACCAACGAGGCGTTCGGCATGCTGCCGGCGGGCACGCTGCAGACCCTACTGAAGCCCGAGAACAAGGCGATGCTCGCCAAGATCCTGACCTATCACGTGGTTGCCGGGAACTACGACTCCAACAAGTTGCGGTCGATGATCCTCGAGGGCAACGGCACCGCGACGCTGAAGCCCGTCAGCGGCGGCGAGTTGTGGCTGATGATGAATGGCTCATCCAATATCACGGTGAAGGATGAGAAGGGCGACGTCGCCGATATCACAATCTCCGACGTGCACCAGTCGAATGGCGTGATCCAGGTCGTCGATCACGTGCTGCTGCCGCAAGGCTGATTGATGTGCGCGGGCGGCCGTACCCCGCAGGCCGCCCGCATACTCGTGCAACGGATCAGTGGTCGAAGCGCAGATGCACGATCGTCCTGTCGTTGGCCGTGTTCGCTTCCATCCGGTCCGCGTAGCGCCTGATCAGGAAGCCGGCGAGTTGACGATGACCCTCGTCGGTCTCCATGATCTCCTCCTTGGTCGGCGGCTGGGTAGGAAATTCCAAAGGCGCGCCGACATAAACCACGACCGCATCGATAACGAACTCGTCGTAGCTGATGTCGATGCCGATCGGACCTTTGGCATCGCAGGTGGTGATGATCGCCTCGATCGTCTGCTGGACCGCGAATTCGACTCGATTGGTAACGTCACGCCGCGCACCCCATATGCCGGCGTTACGCTCGATGAAACTGGAAATCCCCGCTATGTCGGGTGCATTGGGATCGACTGTTGTTGCCACCTTCCTGCGAATGCCGATCCTGAACAACAGATTGAGCGAGAGTGCGACAAGGGTCGCGAGGACGAGCGGCGATGTCACCAATGGCTCCGCCCATCGCGGCGCATTGGTGAATGCCGCCGGATAGACCGAGACGACAAAGAACGCCATCATCCCCATGCCGATGACCAATGTGCGGCGGCCGTCGAGCACCCGCGTCGAGATGATCTGCACGCCGCTGATCATGATGAAGACTGCGGTGAACAGCATCGCCGCGGCCATGACCGGACGGGGCATGATCGTGAGCACGCCGATGAACGTGGGCTGTAGCGCGGCAACGCAGAGAATCGCAGCAACCGCGAACGCGATCACCCTGCTGGCCACTCCCGTCGCGGCTACCAGGCCGACATTCGCGCTCGAAATCGAGGGACCACAGGTCCCGAGCAAGCCCGCGATTGTCGCCGCGATCCCGTCGCCGAGTACGCCGCGCCCGATCGACGTCATGTCGGGCCGCACCCAATCGGCGTCGGTCAGGCGCTGATAAGTCGTCACCACCGCGGTTGAGTTCATGGCCGCCGCCAGCCCGGTGACGGCGAACGGCACCACCAGGGACCAGTCGAACGCCCATGAGATGCCCGAGACGGTGGGGAACGCGAGCAACGGTCGGTACGGCACATGGCTCAGGTCATGAACGGTCAGCAAACCAGCGACGGCGGAGGCGAAATATCCGACGACCATTCCGGTCAGAATACAGAACAGCTTCAGCCGGCCCTTGTTCCAGATGTTGAGCGCGGCCATGACGGCAAGGGCGAACGCGGTAACGAGGCCCTCGCGCGCAGGAAGCGCGCCGGATGGGCTGTCCTCGAGCAGCACACGCAATGCGGCGAGCCCGACAATCGTTCCCACCAGGAAAACGACAAGACCCGCGGATTCCGGAGGAATGAACGGGCGCAGGCGTGACCAGGCGCGCGCCAGCGCCATCTCCACGACGCCGGCGAAGATCGTCATGCCCCACACCAGCGGCAATCCGCCGGCCTTCACCGCAAGCAGGGAAGGCGCGAGATAAACGCCGGTGAAAATCGTCGGGGCCAGCAGTCGGCTGCCGACCGGTCCTCGCGGAAGCGCCTGAAGCAGCACGGCAATTGCGAGGACCAGGAAGCCCAGTTGCAGAATGTTGGTGATCTGACCGGCCGGCAGTCCAGCTTGGCGCGCGATGATCAGCGGATAGACCATGAATATCGAACACACGCCGACATGCTGGAGCGCACTGATCCAGGTGACGACAGGGGGTGGCGTTTCTTCAAGTCCGTAGCTCAGCGCGGCCGGCTTCTTGACGACCGCGCCGCTGGGCGGTGCCGTCAGGAGTGCACTGATGCGCGTCCATAATCCGTGTTGTTGGCCTGCCCTCATAAGGTTCATGACCTAACTCTCCCGAGGCACCAACCACACTCTGATCAGCACCAAAGCGACTCCCACAGAGACGAGAGTGACCGCCGTCAGTCCGGCGAATCCGGCGACGCCGAAGATCACTCCCGCCAAAGCCGAACCGACGGCGGCGGCCAACGAGGTCGCAGCGTTGAACAGCCCGACACTCTCGCCACGCGCCGTCGGCGCAAGCCGCACCGACAATGAATTGGCGGCGACCGCGAGCAGTGGCCAGACAAACTGGATCAGCGCGAACCCGACCAGCACCAGCCAATCGATCCATCCGGTCGACACCACCCCCGCGACGACAAGAACGCCCAGCAGCGCAAATCTCGCACCAAAGCCGAACATCAGCATCCGCTCACCGCCAATCCTGTGCGTCACCGCACCAACACGCGCATAGAGCAGCAGGCTCGCCGCAACGCCGGCCGCATAGGCGATTGACGGCATGATCGGATCCATGCCGAACTCGCGCGTCATCGCCACCGGGAACAACGTGGCGAAGCCATTCATAGCAGGGTACGCGATCAGCCAGATCAGCAGAAACCGTCGCAAGGGGCGATTGATCACACTGAGGTAGTCGTGGAGCTGCGACCAGGAAACATGATGGCCACGGTGGTGCGGCCCCGACACGCCTGCGTCGCCGCCCACCATCGGCCGCGGTGCGGGCTTTTCGGCCGGGTCGCGTCGCACCCTGCCGGGCGCGGATACAAATGCCAGTGCGCCGGCCACCAGCAACGCGACGCCGGCAAACACGAAGCCAACGCCCGCGTGGCTGCGCGCGAACAGCCCGGCGGCGACCAGACCGATCACTTGGCCTGCGCTGATGTAGCGTTGCAGCAGCGCGACGCGCGAGTCCCACTCGGCTTCCGGAAATCCCTGGATGGCGAGCACGTTGCCCGCAGTCGTCGTTGCCATCACCCCCAGCCCGGCGCCGGCCGCAAGGACGATCCGCAGCGGAGTATTCGCTGTGTAGAACAACAACAGCAAGGCGCCTGCACCGAGCGAGCCCCAGATCAGCAGATCCCGGTGTCGGCCGGTGTGGTCGGCCCAGCTACCCAGCCCAGGAGCGAACAGGCCCAGCAGCGAAAACGCGGCATAGGTCAGGCCGGCGCTCCCGCCATGCGGAGCGACGAGAGGCATCAGCACCGGCACCAACCCGTTCTGCGTCAGTCCGAGCAGACCATACGAAAAGAACCATGCTTCGGTGCGCAACGCGGGATGCTCCGTGGCGAGCGCGCAGATGAAAGCGGGATTGCCGGCGGGTCAAACGGCCTAGCCTCGTGGCGGTTCGATGCTGGTGAGGTATCCGCCGTAGAGCACTGGACCGGTCGGCTGACCTGTTGGCGATCCGCCCTTCGGCTCAAGACTTACCAGCAATTGCGTATTCGACGAGAGCCGCGCTGCAAGTTGTCTCCCGGATGACGGCAGCACTCCGAGCGAACGCGGTCTTGTCTCGCCCAACGGCAGCGCCCACAGCTCCAGGTCCTTGTCGGTCGGCACCGTGATCGAGGCTGTCGGCCGCACCAGCAGTTCGCCGTTGCGCTCGGCCGTTGCAATCAGCACCGGTGGGCCGCCCGCGATCGGTAACAACACCGCGACACGCGGCGGCTCCGGTCGATGCAGCATCAGGGAGGCGGCGAGCGAGGCAGCGATCGCGAGCGCTCCCGCCGTCGCCCCCTGCCAGAGCCGCACGCGCCGCCGCAACGGCTCGACGCTGGTTGGCATGATCGCAGTCTCGATCCGGCGCCAGAGATCGGCAGGCGGAACTACCGGTGCGACATGTGCGGCGAGCGGGGTCAGGCGCCGCTGCCACGTGGCGACGGAATGCGCAAAGGCCGGGTCGCCTGCCAGCAGGCGCTCCGCCTCGCGCCGGTCGTCGCCCTCGAGCGAGCCCAGCACGTAGTCGGCGGCGAGCAGGTCGCGGTCCGGTTCGTCGCTCATGACGCGAGGCACCCACGCAGGAGGAGCAGGCTTCGTCGGATCCAGGATTTCACCGTTCCCAATGGCACGCTCATGTGCTCCGCGAGTTCGCTGTGCGACAGGCCGTCGACGAACGCCATCACCACAAGCCGGCGTCGATCCTCCTCGAGTTCGCCGAGGCAGCGGTGCAACGCGGCACCTTCTGCGGTACTGATCAGTCGCGCGAGCGCATCGGGGCTCTCATCCTCGCGTCCGTAGCAAGCGATGCCTGTCGCGTGATACGGAGCGCGATGCCGTAAAGTCGGCTAACCCATCTGTTGTAGAGCAGCCGAAATGCCGCACGATCCCCGTCGGTGCAGCGATGCAGCAGCACGTCGGTGTCGTCGGCGTCAAGGGCAGTCTTGGTCGCAGACATCTCGGACGCTGTCTGATTCGATATTAGGGCCTGTCCTCATTTAGGGGATTCCGGCGCGGCGAAAACTTCAATTCATAGGGGGTCAGCCGATTTGGAGCTGACCGATGCGACGTTATGGCATACGCGACGATCAATGGGAGCGTATCCGGGACCTGCTGCCTGGTCAGGAGGGACATGTGGGAGTGACGGCGGCAGACAACCGGCTGTTCGTCGAGGCGGTGCTGTACCGCTACCGCACCGGCATGCCGTGGCGCGATCTGCCGGAGCGCTTCGGTGACTGGAAGAACGTGCATCAACGCTTCAGCAGATGGGCCAAATCGGGTGTATGGGAGAAGGTCTTCCTGCAACTTTCCGCTGACGCCGACAATGAATATGCGATGATCGACAGCACCATTGTGCGTGCCCATCAGCACAGCGCTGGCGCCCAAAAAAAGCCGGCGAGGACCAGGCGATCGGCCGATCACGCGGGGGGTTGAGCACCAAAATCCACGCCCTGGTCGATGCGCTCGGCAACCCGGTCAACTTCTTCCTGACCGGCGGAGAGGCGCATGATCTGGTCGGCGCCGACCACCTCCTGCCCTCGATGCAAGCCGACACGCTGATCGCCGACAAAGCGTTCGATGCCGACGAGCGGGTCATCGCGCCGCTGGCTGCGGCCGGCAAAACGGCGGTGATCCCGCCCAAGGCAAACCGGCGACTGCCTCGCGACTACGACCAATACATCTACCAGGCGCGTCACCTCATCGAGAACTTCTTCGCCAAACTCAAGCAGTTTCGTGCCATCGCCACCCGCTACGACAAGACCGCGCGCAACTTCCTCGCCGCCATCCACCTGACCGCCGGGCTTATTTGGCTCAATTGAGGACAGGCCCTAGTACTAGCTAGCATGAATATCCGCCACACTCCCACTTCGGTTGCCGCGCCATTTGGCCGTTACAGCCATGCCGTCGAGGTGCCCGAGGGCTCGCGGCTCCTCTACATCTCGGGCGAAGTCGGCGTGCTACCAGATGGAACGGTGCCCGAGACGCTTGAGGCGCAGGCCGAGGCTTGCTGGCGGAACATCATCGCGATCCTCGCTGATGCCGGAATGGGGGTCGAGGATCTGGTGAAGATCACCACTTATCTCGTTCGCTCAGAGGATGTGGCTAGCCGCCGGCGCAGCACGCGCCAAGCATTTCGGTGATGCACGTCCCGGCTCGGTGACGATCATCGTCAAAGCGCTGGTCAATCCAGCGTTGCTGATCGAAATCGCGGCGGGTGCCGACGACGATGTCGCCACCTATTGGCGTGGGAACCAGAACCTGCTCGACATAGGCGAGGAACAACTCGCCATTGATCGCGCCGTTGAACGCGCAAGGTGCGACCAGGCCATCCTGGCGGAGGCTGGCAATGGAGGTAGAGGTGTTCCAGTGCCCGTGCGGTACAGCATCAACCAGCCGGTGGCCCACCTCGGCCCAGCCGTAGAGCCTGATCATGTTCGTCTTGGTCCAGGTCTCGTCGATGAAGATCAGCCTGCCCGCGTCCAGCTTGGGCTGGTTCTCGCGCTACTCCGCCCGGGCCTTGGCGACGCCCGGTCGATCCTGCCCGGCGGCCCGGAGCGACTTTTTTTAAGCGACAGGCCAAGCAACTTCAACGTGTGCCAGATCAGCCCGACGCTCGCTGCGACCTGGTGCGTCGCCAACGCCACGTCCGCAATTCCGCGATCGTGGTATCGCCACGTTCGGCAACATACCCGCGGATCGCTGTGTAGACCGGCGCCAGCTTCGGCAGCTTGTGGCCGTGCTGAGCGCGCACGGCCGTCTCACCCGTCGTGCGACGCCGCGTCAGCGCCTTCGACACATACGCAACGCTCACCCGCAGCAGCTCGGCTATCTCACCAACACGCTCACCATCGTCCGACGCGCCGCATGCGTTCAAGAACGCATCTGCGGCTGCCGTCCGGATGATCTGCATGGCCACACCGGCTGGGCTGGAAGCATTCTTCTTGGTGGTCGGTGATCTTGTTGATAGTCGAACCGCTCCTCCATTGATGCCGGACTCGAGCGCGCGTTTGATATGCGGGCGGCTCGCTTCCTCGTCGAGCGACCACGCCCGGTTGTCGCGATCGGAGCCCCGTAGCTCATGAGTTGACCGGAAAAGCGAGGCGGCGAGGAAGGCAGCGAGGCGGCGTTCTCCACACTGATCCTGTCCGAAAAGGAAAAGAAGACGGCGCTGTCTTAGTCACCGCGCCATGCCGGTGGCCCCGGCTGGCACGTCGTAAAATGCCAGGGTCATCGCGACGCTGCTGTAGTGGCCCATCAAGGTGATCACGTCGGTGATGCCGACATGGTCGAGTGCCTTGACAGCGCGATCGTAGAGGCCGCGCGGGACCCAGCGCGCATTGGAGAGCGCCATCGCCATTTCGTAGACCACCTGCTCTCGTTCGTCCGTGAATGACGTGTGCAGGCCGGCGACAATGGCCTCAACCTTGTCGGCTGGCAGCCCGACCTCCTTGCCGCGCCGCTCATGCGCGCTGGTCGGATAGGCCGAATGAAACCTGCTGGTGATGACACAGACGGCGATCTCGCGCTCGCGCTCGGTGAGCGAGTAGCGGCCGGCGTGGAAATGGGCGCCGAATGGCCCCGCGACTTTCGCTAGCTTCGGATTGTGTACCCAGATCTTGCTCGGCCCGGGGAGCCCGCCGCGGCTCTCGATCATTGCGCGGTAGCCCTCCTGCTGCTCCGGCGTCATTTGTTCATAGGGGATCTCAGCATAACGACCAAAGGTTGGCGTATCAGGCATTTTGGTTTCCTTCCCGCGTTACGCGGTCACGTGTTGAAGCTGAGCAGTGGACGGACCTCTTCGGCGAGGAGGTGCAACTGTTCAAGCGCGAGGCTGTTTGGCATTCCGGGCCAATGGATCGAGGCGACCAAGTGATTCACCCCGAGCCGGTGATTGAGCCGATTGAGTTGATCTGCGACCTCCCCCGGCGAGCCCAGCAGAAAGCGATCTTCCAGCAATTCATCGAAGGCGTGATCGAAATCGTCCCCCTCGGGCATTACCTTGTCCTGACCCCAGGCACGATAGGCCTTGTATTTCTCCTCGAGGTAGGGCTGTGCGAGACGGATCGCCTCGGCGCGCGTTTTCGCCACGAAAACCTCCCGCCGCATCGGCACTTCGCTGGGGAATGGCCGACCGAACTCGTCAAGCGCCCGCCTGTACAGCTCCATCTGCCGCTCGATCGTCGCCAGTGTGTTGTGCGGGTTGATATACCAACAATCGCCGATCCGGGCCGCGCGCCGGATCGCGACATCGGCATTGGCGCCGATCCAGATCGGCGGGTTTGGTTTCTGCAAGGGCTTCACGGGACAGGTCGCGTGGTCGAGTTCGAAATCCGAACCCTTCATTGTGACGAAGTCCTCGGACCATAGTCGGCGGACAGCGATAAGGCATTCCTCAAAGCGTGCGCCAAGCCGGCCACGCGGCACGCCAAAAGCCTTGAACTCGACATCGCGGTAGCCAATGCCGGCGCCGAAGACCAGCTTGCCGTCGCACAGGAGGTCGAGCGTCGCCAGTTGTTCGGCCAGATCAAGTGGCTTGTGCAACGGCACCAGCACGAGGCCACAGATGATCCGCAGGCGTGGCGCGATCGCGGCGCAATAGGAGAGAAACGGGATCTGCTGCACGGACTCGAACGGATGCGCGCTGAAATGCGAACCCTTGACGATGCCGTCAAAGCCGAGACTGTCGGCGCATCGCACAAGGTTGAGGTCGTCTCGCAGGTGCTGAACCGTGTCGCCGGGCGGATGCTGGCCGCGAACGATCAGGCTGAGCTTCACTGTCCCGATGCCTCCGCCATGCCCATATCGGCCAGTTCGTCGAGAGTGAGGCCGCTGATCCCGAGATTGATGCCAAACATGACAATGGCTCCTGTCGCCCCTACGTCCCCGGGCACCAAAGAGGCTTGCTGACCCGGACGGGGTTGAGCAACAAACGGGGCCTCAATCGAGCACGTGCCCCCTCGGGAAGGGCGGCCCGCGTCTCCAGGCCGAGCGAAACCATCACCCGGTCGTCGCGGTGTTAGCAGAGCAGCACGACCCGTGGAAGTGCGCCGACTGGGGCACCGTCCCCGGGGCGCAGCTTTGCGGCCACCTCGCTGCGGCGCGCGGCATCCAGTGCGGCAAGGGATCTTCGGGCCGGCGTGTAGAAGTGTGCCAGTGCCGCGCGCACGTCGTTGCGGTCGCTTCCTATGCTGTTCGGATACGGCCGGAATGTTGGACCAGAGAATGCGCATCGTAATCCGTCGTTCCTCGTCGCACGTGGTTGCACCCCATAGTGCCACCGTGTCGCGTTCTCGCACATGCAGTCCTGAAGGATGGTCGAGCCGCTCGTGAGTGGCCAGCGAGGATCGAAGATCCGCCGCGCCTACTAATTGCGCAGGGTTCCCGCAGTCTTCCAAACTGACCCATCGCCCTGTGTGGCGACATCGCTTGACCAGGGCGTCCGGCCCGTTGGTAATCGGTCGGGACCGCGCTTTCGCGGAACAGGAGACACACCATGCCGACCGTCCATCCGCAGGTCCAGAAGGCTCGCGATCTCATGCCACTGATCGCCGCGGCCTCGGACGAGAACGACGAAATCCGGAAACTCACCAAGCCAATCGTCAAAGCTCTGATCGACGGCGGGTTCTTCACCATGCTGAAGACGAAATCCGTCGGCGGAATGGAACTGAAACCCTCGATCTACGCCCAGGTGACCGAGGCGCTCGCCAGCGCGGATGGATCGACCGGGTGGGTGGTCAGTCAAAGCAACGGCTGCTCGACCACGAGCGCGTATCTCGATCCGGACATTGCCCAGGAGATTTTCGGGAGGCCGGACGGGATCGTCGCGTGGGGGCCGCCGGGTTCGCCATACGAGGCCACTCCGGTCGAGGGCGGGTATCGCATCACCGGCAAATGGCGCTTCATGAGCGGCAGTCAGAACGCGACCTGGCTTGGTGCGCATCTGCGGGTTGCTGGCACCAAGGAAACCAAGACCTTCCTGTACCCAAAGTCGAGCGCTACCTTCCACGATATCTGGCACACGCTCGGACTGCGCGGCACGGCCAGCAACGAGTATTCCGTCGACAATCTGTTCATTCCGCACGAGCGCGCGATCTATCGCGACGATCCGCGCGACCGCCGGAGCGACAGCCCGCTTTATCGTTTCACCAGCAACCAGCTCTATTCGATCGGGTTCGGCGGCGTGGCACTTGGTATTGCCCGGGGCACGATGGACGCGTTCATGGCGCTGCCGCGGGAAAAGACCCGCCGCGGCGCGGGCAGACCGATGGTGGAGAACAACGTCGTCCAGTCGCACGTGGCACAGTCCGAGGCGAGGTGGCGGTCCGCGCGCTATTTCCTGCACGCGGCGGCGGACGAGGCGTTGGAAACGATCGAGGAGCGCGGCGCGATGGACCTGGATCAGCGCACTCGTCTGCGCCTCGCCTCCACCTGGGCCATTCAGTCGTCACGCGAGATCGTCAACACGCTGTTTCACGACTGCGGCTCGATGTCGGTGTTCGAGGACAATCCATTCGAACGCCGTCTGCGCGACATCGACACGGTCGCACAACAGGGGCAGGGGCGGATACTGCACTACGAGACGGTCGGTCAGGTCATGCTTGGACTGGCGCCGGAGAACATATTCTGACGGTGGACAAGCCGGGGCGGGGACGTGCGTAGCTGCTGGCTGGATCGTCCAGCCTGATCGGGCGTTCCGTGAGGCCGATTTCCGTTCTTGTTGATCGAGGCGCGACCGGCATTGGCGCAAACGGCGGCTGAGGACCAATAGGACAAGGATCTCGGATCTCGTTGAGCCGATCTGCACGGGGCGTGTTCCGGGACGCGGTGCCGATATGCTGTCGCGGCGTGCGCGCAGGTCGAACCGGTCTTGGTGGAGGTGGCGCCTGGACACAGCAAGGCGTGCATCAGGGATGATATTCTGTGAGCAGCGCTTGATTGCTGCGCGCGCGAGCGCGCGGCCATCAATGCCGGCGAACCTCGTGTAGCAGGAAGTCCAATCCGCTGAGGGCCTGACTCTCGGTCTGGCGGGTGTTACATTCGCAGCACGGCCATGGCTCAAGACCCGTAGTACGCAAAGTGCCGCAAGCCATATTGGTCTATCCATGCACAACCTCTGGCGACGCTTCTTCGGCAAACAGTCCGGCTTCATCGAGGATCCGGCGCAATGTTCCGAGGTGCTCCGGGTCGTCAATCGGCAGGAGTGGTGGCCGCACGTGTCCGTTACACTGGCCGAGCATGTTCATGCATGCCTTGATCTGCGCCTGCGGTGAGCCGAATGTGCCGCTCCAATCCGGGCGGATCAGCCTCGTCATCAAGGCCACGTAGCGACTGGCCGCAAGTTGAGCGGCCATAAAGTCTTTGCGCCAGAACGCTTCGTAAAATGCCACTGCGAACTTCGCGCCCAGGCCACCGCCATCGATATTGCCGTCGCCGCCGAGGTCACGCAGCACTGAGAGCCCCAGACGGTCGATGAAGCCGCCGAAAACGCGTAGGCGGCTGCCGACCTTTTCGAGCGTCGTGAGAGCCTGGATTCTGTTGACCGTGCTGTCTTTGATTGCAACAACGCGGGCAATCTCTGCCAACTCGATCGCGGTTTCCCAGGTAATCTCGACGGCAACCCCGCGTGCCCAATTGTATACCATGATCGGCAGATCGACGCAGTCAGAGATCTTCGAGAAGAATGCGACAATCTCGCGCGTTGTCGGTGCGACATAGGGCGGCGGTGTGGACAGCATTCCATCCGCACCGATTTCGCGCGCGTGCAGCCCAAGCGCTATTGTTTGTGACGGCGTGAAGGTGGTGCAGCCGACCACCACGGGGATCTTGCCCCCGAGCTCCTCGACCGCGACTTCGGCCACACGGCGACGTTCTGCCTCGGTTTGCGAGAACCATTCACCAGTCGTTCCGTTTACGAGCACGCCATGCACGCCTTGGTCGTGATACAGGCGCAGGACGCCGCGCAATGCGTTCTCGTCTAGGATGCCCTGCGCAGTGAAGGGCGTCGGAGCCGCAATCCAGTAGCCTTTCCAACCAACGGATTCGCGATCCATGTATGATTTCCTTCCTCTCGAACCCAACTTCAGCCTGAGAGCGTTGCGTGTCGCATGCAAGTCTGCGGCGGCTCCGGTTTTTGGGACATGAAGCGAGCGAGTTGTTTGTGCGTGGAAACAAGGCGCCGTTGGGCGACCATGCGCGAAAGACGATCCTCGAACTGCACCGCAAGATCGGCCTGTTCCAGCTTTGGGATCACTGCACGAGGCATGCGCCCGTCGCTTTGCTCCCAAGGCGCAGCTCGCCGGCTACAAAAGCATAGACGAATGCATTCTCGCGCTACAGTCCGGCCGTGCCGATGCGGAGGTGCTGGCCGCAACGATCGGGTTGAGTACCGTCGGCAAGAATGCCAGCCTCGGCCCGTATCATCTGCTGAACACGCCCACGGTGTCGCTGCCAAGTTGTTACGGTGTTCAACGAGAGCCGGACACGCGCTTCGTCGAAGTCGTCAATGCCTGGATAGACTTCAAGCTCCTGTCGACGAAATTATGATGCGGATGGGATCGCCGCACTCTTCACTGAGGATGCGACTTGGGACAGCCCGGGTCTTGGTCGGTTCGAGGGCCGGGAGGCGATCCGAGGGTTTTTCCGAGGTGCTGGGGGCATCTTCTCCTTCGCTATCCACTACAGCCTGAACGGCCAGATCTACGTGGATGGTGATACGGCGCGGGCGCAGTGGTACCTGTTCATGCCGTGCACGGTGGCGGAGGGAAGTCGTGCGATGTGGCGTGCCAGCATCGACCATGAGCACTACCGACGAGTGGACGGGTCTTGGCTGTTTTCGGAGAAGCGCTCGCAGCCGCTAATGAATGTCCCCTTCGATGAAGGGTGGGCGCGGTTGCGGTTTGTCTGAGCGGTCGGCGTCCCCACGCCGCGGTCGAGCGCCATCACACTTAAGGTAATGGCCTCATGCGACACACGGTCAGCTCTGCGGCCGGGTCCAAATATCCAGGCCGGGCAACAGGTGTAGAATAAGGCCGGGGGCAGTTACTCAGTGCGAGATCGGCCGGTGCCCGCGCGCTCGGGCCCGGGGTGAATGAGAGGCTGATAGCTATTCCACGCCACGTCGCGCGGCTATGATGTAGTCGTGCGACAGGGGAAGCCTGACATGATCAACCTGAGCGGTATCGGCCACGTTCTGTTGCGGGTCGCCGACGAAGAAGCCTCAAAGCGGTTCTACCGCGACGTGCTGGGGTTTCGCATCGCCGAGCAGGATCCAGAGCACGGCGGTGTATTCATGACTTTGGGCGAGGGCTTCCATACAATCGACCTCGCGCAGCATCCCACGCCACAGGACGCGCCGAGGCCGCGGCACGGGCAGCTTGGGCTCGCGCACATCGCGTTCAAGGTCGCCAGTTATGCGGCATTGCGAGAAGCCTACGCCCACCTGCTCAAAAACAACGTCGAAATCCAGCGTGCCGCCGATCATGTCTGCCAGCGCAGCATCTATTTCGCCGATCCCGACGGCAACGGCCTGGAGATCTATTACGAGATGCCGCGGGCGCTGGAGCTGTTCCCGAACGGTCGCGGCGACGAGGACGAAGTGCTGCCGTTGAGCAGCGCGGACGACCCGCTTCCCGAGTGGCTCGTCGAGGAATGGCCCGGCCCTGCCGCGATGGCCAAAGTCGAGCGGCTGCGCCGCCAGCCGACACCACCGGCGGCCGAGTGACACTCCCGGCTAAACGTCTTGAGGGCGGCAACGCGGAGGATCGCTTTGGGTGCAAATTGGCCGATTGCAGAATGACGGCTTGGGAGACTGAGATCGTCAAAAACGTCGCAGCCCAGCACGCCAGGATCGTGGGGTTCAGCAGCACATAGTCGACCCTCAGGGGTGATTGCGCCGCATCCTTTGTCCTTGCGCTCAATGAGGCCGGCCGAGCAAAGTGAACCGAAGGCCTAGTGTCAGATCCAACGGACAATGACCCAGTCGAGCAGCGGCAGTGCCACCATGACGCCGATCGCCCCTGCACAAGGAGGCGGTCGAAGGACTGCGTAGTTGGTTGGGGAACCACTTGCAGGCCGCATGCAGCGCCACTGATGACCGTCCAGGCACGGTTGCGGCCGTAGCGCGCACTGGATCAGCCCTCCATCCGCCTGACAGCCGCCGCACCGCCAGGGAGGGAGCGGACCGTTTGGATCTGACGACGCGTCAACAAATAGAATGCTGCGACGTGCGTGATCATCAGCAGCGGCACATAGACTATCGGGATCGCGTACGCGGCGCCCAATTCCCCTGCCAACGTCGGAAGGCCGAATTGGCTGCCGTGATAATAGTCGATGATGATGTCGGCTGTTCCTGCGAGATTGAAGGCTATGACGAAGATCCAAAAGACCGAACGTATTCGTACCGTGAGAAGCGCCAGCATAGCCAGCAATCCGGTTGTGAAGTCACCGTAGGCGGCGAAAACGGCAAAGCCGTTGGGCAGATTGGGGCCGACGACGCCAGGAATGATGAAGACGAGTCCGAAGAAGCGAAAGCTGTGCAAAGTGGCGATGGCGCGCTGCGCTTCAATTCGGTTCATTGTCTTGAGCCTCGGCCAGACATATGCGCCAATACCAAGCAGCCACGGGACGTATCCCAGGATAAGATGTATCTGGAAGATGGTTGCCGGCGACATTGCGGATCCCTGTTCAGGTCCTCGAGGAGGCGGCTTCGAACACCGCAGTGAGAATCCCGAGCCGGCCTTCCGTGAGATTACGTGCCAGGTTGGCGGTTAGCTGCACGAAGTCCGGTCCCATCACGACGCCCAAATTCGGCGAGGGCGGCGGCCCCGAGGCGCGCAATTGGGCGAACCAGGCGTTGGCGGAATCAGAGTTGTCTTGCCATGCCAGCGCGCGAAAACCGGCCGCTTCAATCACCTCGCGCGTCGCGGCGGCGGTCAGAAGAAAGCTCGTGGCCGGCGTTCGTGCCCAAGGCACGGGATAATGCGGATCGCCGCTCTTCAACACAACGTCGAAGGTCGCAAACTTGCCGTCCGACTTCAGCACGCGCCGGATTTCGCGATAGAGCCGCGCACGGTCGGAAATGTTCATTGCCACATGCTGCAGCAGCACCACGTCAAAGTCGCCGTCGTCGAACGGCAGTTCCAGCGCGCTGGCTGTGTTAAAAGAAACAAGCTCGCTCTGTCCGGTCCGCTCCGTGAGATAGCGCGCGGCATCGACGAATGGCTCGCTGAGGTCGACGCCCGTAACCTGGCAGCCATAGGTCGCAGCCAGAAACCGCGCCGGCCCGCCAATGCCCGATCCGACATCCAGAACCGACATATCGGCGGCAATCCCAGCCAACCTGGCAAGCTCGGTGGTCGCGGCGAGCCCTCGGGTGTGAAACTGATCGAGCGTCGCCAGCTGCGGGGGCGTGAGCCGCAGCTCCTCTGGCCCGAAGGTCTTGAGCGCTGTCTTCAGCCGCTCGGTCAGGCCGGTCGCACGATAATGATCACGCACACCATCAAGGAGATCGGTCATTGCAGCGTTCCTCTGAGGCTTCAGGCTGGTGATATAGGACCGCTTTCTGCGAGGGGTTATCCGCGGTAATGTTCATGGGTTATGAAGCAAAACTTCACAGTCAGACCAGGGGCGCTGGACGGCGTGGAGGCCTTCCTGCGCGTTGCGCAGCACCGCAATTTTCGTAGAGCTGCTGCAGAACTCGGGGTAACCCCGTCGGCCGTCAGCCAGGCGGTACGCTCGCTTGAGGCGCGCACCGGCGCAGCGCTCTTCATCCGCACAACGCGCAGCGTCGGCCTAACCGAAGCCGGGGAACGCTTCTTTTCTCGTGCAAAGCCCGCGTTCGAGGAACTCGTCGCCGCAAGCGAGCTTGCGCGCGAACTCGGACAGCGGCCAACTGGATTGTTGCGGCTCTCTGTGCCGCGCGCGGTCGTGCCCATTCTGCTGGAGCCGCTGATCGCATCCTTCTGCCGAACCTACCCTGAGATCGAGGTGGAGATCGCCGCAAGCGCGGAACTCGTCGACCTCGCGTCTCGGGGGTTTGACGCTGGCATCCGGCTGGGCGAGTTCATCGCCGCTGACATGGTCGCAGTGCGTCTGACGCCACCGTTCCCGTTGGCTGTCGTTGGCAGCCCCGACTATCTGCACAGGCGAAAGCGGCCGGAGTGCATCGACGATTTGCGCCAGCACGCCTGCTTGCGCTTCCGTCGCTCGGACGGGTCGATTGCGCCCTGGCGCTTTGTCAACGGCAACAAGACGGTCGAGGCGATCGTGTCGGGGCCACTCGTCGCGCACGACTTCCCCACGTTGCTCGGAGCAGCGGTCCAGGGCCTAGGACTTGCGCAGGTGCCCGCCCCGCTTGCCAAAGCGCCGATTGCGGACGGCCGTTTACGAGCGGTCCTGATGCGCTTCGCCGTCACAGCACCCGGGGTTTTTCTTTACTACCCCGACAGACGACAGGTATTGCCCAAGCTGCGCGCGTTCATCGAGCACATGAGATACCGGAGCCCCAATACACCACGCGACGGAACAACTGCGCGGAGATCGCCCAAGCCCATCCCGGACGATAATTGGGTTGATTCGTAGACATCAGTTTGTCTAATGGCGGAATCCACTGGAGCGGCAACCATGGGCGCGTTGCGGCCAATCCTGGTAGCCAAAGTACGGGCTACCGCGGCGCTCTTCACTGTGCTCTGCTGCGCCTGTACTCAGCAAGAGCTAACACCAGACTCATGCGTAGTCCACATGTCGTCGACCTTCGCCGGTACCGGCAGCGCGCAGGGCCAGATTACCGTTGCGAGGAATGGTGCGTCCTGCGGAATGGCGTTCGCGATGAACGGCCCGGCTCGTGGAGGGTTTGTCTCCGATCCACAACTCGTCGCAGAGCCAGCACATGGTTCCGCGGCCGCCCGGATGTCGAAAGGCGCGGCACTGATATTCTACAAGCCAAGCCTAGATTATAGCGGACCAGATCGGTTCGTGGTTGCGTTCAGCCGCGATTACGCGCTGACAGTGGACGTTAGTGTTGTGCCACTGCCTTGAGACCGGCGATTGGCGGCACCGACAGGCCGCTACTTCCATGACCAACCATCGCAACCAGCAGGGCAGCAAGGTCAACGCGTGGGGGATGAGCGCTTTATTGCACCGCTCGATCGTCAGGTTAGCAGCTTGTCTGTCCGTGTCTTGTCTGGCACCACCGGATTCCCAGGTGTGTGGATTTATGGAGAAATGGTCGGTTGTGGCGCCGATGCCATAGGTTGGCGCCAAAGGCCCGAAGCAGGCGCGCAGGACGGTCTACAGTCAGATGTCAGGGGGGTAAACGAATGGAACGAAAGACAGCATCGGACTTCCCGCAGGAGCTGCTGGACCTGTTCGACGGATACGTGCACGGCGTGATCAGTCGTCGTAAATTCCTGGATGGTGCGCAAAAGTTTGCAGTCGGCGGAATCACTGCGGCCGCACTCTTCGAGATGCTCAAGCCAAACTATGCTTTGGCCATCCAGGTGCCGACAGATGACATTCGGATCAAAGCGGAATCCGCCGCAGTGGCGTCACCGCGTGGCAACGGCGACATCAAGGGCTACCTTGTGCGGCCGGCCGATGCAACCAGACTGCCCGCGGTCCTCGTCATCCACGAAAATCGCGGCCTTAATCCGTACGTCGAAGATGTGGCGCGTCGGCTGGCGGTTGCCAATTTCATCGCGTTCGCGCCGGATGGACTGACATCATTGGGCGGCTATCCCGGCGACGACGAGAAGGGATTATCACTTTTCGGGAAGCTCGACCGTGCCAAGATGGAGGAAGACTTCCTCGCCGCGGCATATTGGCTGAAATCGCGCCCCGACAGCACCGGCAAACTCGGCGCCATCGGTTTCTGCTTTGGCGGCGGAATCGCCAACCTGCTGGCGGTGCGGATGGGCCAGGATCTTGCCGCCGGGGTTCCATTCTATGGAGCCCAACCCAGCGCAGCCGACGTGGCGAAGATCAAGGCACCGATAAATGCGCAATACGGCGAAATGGACGCGCGTATCACCGACGGATGGCCAGCCTTCGATGCTGCCCTCACGCAGGCGCAGGTTCCGCACGAGGGTCATATATACAAAGGCGCCAATCATGGGTTCCATAACGACACGACGCCCCGCTATGACGAGGCAGCAGCGAAAGAAGCGTGGCAGCATACTTTGAATTGGTTCAACAAGTACTTGAGGGGCTGAACCGAACGAGGGTGTACCGGGTTGCTCGCACGTGTCGCCTCCGCGTCGATATATGGAGACGCCGCAAGAACACGTGAGCCGCCACGGGCATCGCCGACGAACGATGCGCGAAATTTCCGGGGGGGAGGATGAGGACCGCAATACATGATAGGCTGATGTTGCATTCCGACCCCGAGGTCGCCGAAATGCGCCGCCGCGCGGTGTCCAAGGCGGCGTGGCGCTTCCTGCCAATTCTTACAATCGCCTATATCCTCAACTACCTCGACCGTACCAGTGTCGGCATCGCCGCACTGACGATGAACCGCGACCTCGGGCTTACGGCCTATGAGTTCGGCTGGGGAGCCGGATTGCTGTTCGCCAGCTACAGCATCTTCGAGATCCCGAGCAATCTCATCCTTTATCGGTTTGGTGCGCGACGCTGGATCGCGCGCATCATGATCACCTGGGGAGTGGTTGCTGCAGCGAACGCCTTTGTGGTCGGACCGGCAAGCTTCTATATCGTGCGTCTGCTGTTGGGAGCCGCCGAAGCCGGGTTCTTTCCAGGCATCACGTTTTTCCTCGCTGCCTGGTTTCCGGCGCAATACCGCGCGCAGGTATTGGCATGGTTCCTGGTCGCCATCCCGGTATCGTCGGTTCTCGGCGGCCCGATCTCCAGTCTCTTGCTGCAGATGGATGGTCTGGCCGGCCTGGCCGGCTGGCAATGGATGTTCATTGTCGAGGGCCTGCCTGCCTCCATAATCGGCTTTTTCGTCCTGAGGATGCTATCCGACCGCCCGGAAGAGGCGGAATGGCTCAGCGTCGAGGAACGCGCGGCGATGAGCGCGATGCTCGCCGAAGAGCAGCGCGACCGTGCGCGGCACTCGATGTTATCGGCGATCAAGGACGTGCGGGTGCTGACCCTGACCGCCATTCAGTTCGGCTATACACTTGGCTCTTATGGGATTGGCATCTGGTTGCCACAGATTTTGAAGACGCATGGTTTGTCGAACCTGTCAGTCGGCTTTGTCTCGGCAATACCGTATCTGTTTGCCAGCGTGGCCATGCTGGTCTGGGCTGCCCATGTCGACCGCACCGGTCGTAAAATCCTCAACCTGACGCTCGGTTTTTTGCTGGCGACGGTCGGCTTGGTCCTCTCGGTCGGGTGGACGGACATGGCGCCGGCTCTGATCGGCTTGACAGTGGCGCTGGTCGGTGTGACCTCGGCGCGGGCAATCTTCTGGACCGTGCCGACCAGCTTCCTGACCGGACGCGGCGCTGCCGGCGGCCTCGCCTTCATCACGACGATCGGCTCGCTCGGCGGTTTCTTCGGCCCCTTCATGATCGGCTGGATCAAGGATTCGACGGGCTCGTTTGTCTTGGGATTACTCGCCATGGCCGCAATCCTTGCAGTAACCACAGCATTGTCGGCGGGCTTGCGATTGGTCGTCCGCCAGGAGTAGGCGCTGCTGACCACAAATGGTCGCCTTGCTCGGGGTCTTTGACACAGCAACAACTGTCGGGCCCCCGCCGTGGCTGCACCGTGAGTTTCGGTCCTGTCCAACGACATCATCCGTGATCGTTGGTGTGCGGTCCATCCGGACACTCGAGGGGAATCTGTTGTGGGCATCGAGGACCAGAGAAGGACGTGCTGGCGTTCCGCGAGACCTACAGCACGATGTGGCTGATCGAGAAGCGCGCCTTTCACCAGTCCGGCGGCGTTCCGGCAGAACCAGCTTCAACCCGTCGCCAAGGCCACGTAGGGTTCAAGCCGGTGTTACAGAATCCGCGCGCGGTACGGGAGGGGAGACGGCACAATGAAATTCAAATTCACCAACCCCTGGTGGGTCGTCGTCGGCGCGGTCGCCGGACTGTTCGTCGGCCAGGGGCCAGTCTTCGTCGGCACCTATGGCGTGTTCCTCAAGCCGATCATGGCAGACATGGGATGGGACCGCGGCACGGCGTCGTTCGCGTTATCTGCCGGCACGTTCTTCTCCGCCTTCGCGTTTCCCGTATTCGGCCGCCTGATGGACCGCCGGACCATCCGAGCCGTCGCCCTTCCGGCCATCGTCGCCTACGGGGTTCTTCTGGCCGCCGTTGGGCTCTCGCCGCACGGTCTTTGGGCTTTCGTGATCCTCATGGGACTGGCCGGCGTGGCCAGCACAATTCAAAGCCCGCTGCCATATGCCAAGGCGATCGCCGCCTGGTTCGACCACCGCCGCGGCCTCGCCCTCGGCATCGCGATGGCAGGGGTCGGGCTTGGCGGCTTTGTCGTCCCGCAAGTGACCCGCGCGGCGATCGACGGGTTCGGTTGGCGCGGCGCCTACGCGGTCCTGGGAACGCTGACCGTCGTCATCGCCTTTCCGGCGGTCGCGCTGTGGGTTCGCGAGCCGCTCCCTGGCGAGGGCGAGCGGCGGTCCGTCATGGGCGCCGCCCCCGGCCTGACAGTGCGCGCGGCGCTGCGGACACTCCGCTTCTGGCTGCTGGGCGGAACATTCTTCCTAGTGGCGCTGGGTATCGTTGGCATGCAAGGCCATATCGTGCCGCTGTTGACCGATCATGGCCTGTCGCCGGCTCTGGCTGCAGCAACGCTCGGCATGTTCGGCCTCGCGACCCTGGCTGGCCGTCTTCTTGTCGGGTATCTCATTGACCGGATTTACGCGCCGTATGTCGCGACCGTGTTTTTCCTGGCGCCGGTGCTCGGGTTCGCACTGCTCGCCACCGCCTCCGGTCCCTGGCCGACGGTGGGCGTCGCACTGATGGGGTTGGGGCTTGGGTCGGAGATCGATCTGATCGCGTTTTTAACCAGCCGGTATTTCGGACAGCGCATGTTCGGGGAGATTTACGGATATTTCTTCATGATCTTCGCTCTGGGGACCGCCGTCGGGCCGGCCGCCGCCGGAGTGATGTTCCAGATGGCCGGGTCTTACCAGCCCGCCCTGATCGGCGCCGGTGCAGTGCTGGTGATCGCGACGGTGGGCATCAATCTGCTTGGCACGTATGCTTATCCGGTAGAGCATGGGAGGGAAACCATCGAGTTCGGGTCGCCGAGGGCACCGGCTTAGCGGGTTTGCCCCGTATTGTATCGACGGGGACCTCCTTCGACTGCGCCGCCAGAGGTCGTTCAGCGGACTAGTCTAGCCAGGCGTGGTCGCCACGCGGGCAGGTCTTGCGGCGGATACCGGCATCATACGCAACACTGGCCTCTAGGCTCCTGGCACGTGATCGGGCGATCGGATGACGAGTGCGGTGCTGAGGCCTCAGACCCTGCCCTTGAGCACGTCCCTCGGTCTGATTTGGTCGCTCGTAGTCCAGCCATTCCCGTTCAAGCCGCCGCGCGCGTCATCGATGGACCGGCCGTTGGGAACCTCGCTCAATCCTACCAACAGTCAGCATTGGTGTTGGCGGGAATTCACACTCGCACAGGGCATAACCCAGACCCTTGGCGATCTGCGTTTCGGCAAGCTGCATCTGGCGCTCGGCCTGAACGAGCGACTCGGCGATCGCATCCTTCTTATCGCCAGCGGGCAAAACGCCCTGTACGTCTTTGACCAGGCCAATGACTGAACTCACCGTATCGAACCCGGCGCCGCCGCCGCCAAGCTGTACATCGAACGGCGACACCGTGGCCGATGTCACCTACGGCAAGGATGAGGGCGGCAAAGCCTGCCCCGGGGTGCCTATTGTGGAGTCTGAGGATTTCCTAGGCAGCGTTGGTCCCACGATTGTTGTCGCTGCGTTCGTTCCTTTTCCTTGGCCTCAATTCTCGATTGGAGGTCACGACGCTCAGATGCGATGCTAGTAAGCGCCGTCTCGTAATCTCCCTCCGGGTTGGCGAAATAAATCATAGACCCGCTCTTACCGCTGGTCTCGGTCTTGCACAAAGACTGAGGCCAAGCTTCTGTCTTGGTCATTGGCTTGGTGGGATGCGCTGCAATGCACTTCTGACGCACCTCGGAGAGTTCGCGATCTTTCGTAGCCACTTGTGACTCAATGGCGAGGATCTCGCCATTGACGTTCTGAAACCACGGCTTCACTTCTTCGGCAGCGAGACGGCAATTTCTTTCGTGCGGCGTCTCGGGGCGCGTGGCCTTGAAAGGTCCAATCTGCACGTCTTTCCCGCGTTCAACGATAAGGAAACCCACGAAGACGGTCGCTGAGAGCAATAGAAATACTCCCAGCAACCCTAACGATATTCTCAGCCCTCTAG
>CAWEVM010000021.1:0-227335 GCA_963812505.1 uncultured Alphaproteobacteria bacterium | reverse complement strand
CCTGCTTGAAGGCGCTATACGTGTCCTCGGACAGCAGGCCCCGCAACGTCCCGCGGTCCCCGGCGGCGAACGCCGTCACGATCATTCGGAACGCTTTCTCCGCGCCGTTGAGGAAGGCGGCCGGATCGAAGCTGCGGTCGATCGAATGCATGCGCCCGAGCGTCTGCCCGACCGCGCCGGCCGGCTCCGGCAGCGTGCGGGCGGCGGCCGGCGCGGCGGGCTCCGCCTGCCCGTCGATCACCGGCCCGGCGGCGTTCTGGCCAGCCGGGGGCTGATATGGGCGGCGCCTGGCGCTCGAACCCGGTGCGCCGGCCCAGGATGCTCCGCAGGCGCAGCACCAGGAAGGCCGCTATCATCCCGAACAGGATCAGGTCGATCGGAAAACTGCTGCCTGCGCCCATCATCGCTCTCCTCCCTATCACAGATAAGGGCGCGCCGCCCCGGACACAAACAATTCTCGCGCCGGCCGGGTTGCCGGCCGCGGAGCCGGCCTGTATTGCCGCGCCCATGATCCTGCTGCGCCACGGCCAGAGCGAGTTCAACCTGCATTTCACGCGCGACGCGGCGCGATCCGGGCATCGTCGATCCGCGATTGACCGAGCTCGGCCACATGCAGGCGACCGAGGCGGTCCGCCGTCTCGCCGGCGAGCGGATCACCCGCATTATCGCCTCGCCCTACACGCGGACGCTGCAGACCGCCGCTCCGCTTGCCCGAGGCGCTGGGGGTCGAGGTCCTGATCAATCCGATCGTGCGCGAGCGCTACGCCTTTGCCTGCGACATCGGTACGCCCCGGACCGAGCTGGAGCGAGCCTGGCCCGAGCACGACTTCTCGACCATCGACGAGGTGTGGTGGCCGGCGATCGAGGAGCCAGCCGCTTCGGTGGTCGGCCGCGCCGCCCTGTTCCGGGCCGAGATGGCGGCTCTTGCCGGACTGGTCCGACACTCTTGTCATCAGCCATTGGGGCTTCATTCTGTCGATGACCGGCAAGAGCGTGATGAACGGGACTGGCTGCGCTGCGATCCGAACGGGGCACCACCCGCGCAGCTGACCTGGCGTGCCTGACCGCCGTGCGGAACAGGATGGCGCCGCCGTGCCATCCGTGCTACCCGGCCCCGCCGCGCAAGCGCTGCTGCCCAGGCCTGCAATGATACGGAGATCGCGATGTCCGAGACGACCACACCGCCCCAGACGGCCGGCCAGCCACAGACGCCGCCTCTCGTGGTCAACATCCAGTACGTCAAGGATCTCTCCTTCGAAGTTCCCGGCGCTCCCCAGGTGTACACCCAGCTTCGTGCCCAACCCCAGGTGAACATCAACCTGGACGTGCAGGCTCGCCGCGTGCAGGACGGCCAGAGCGTGTACGAGGTTTCGCATCATGATACGCGCGGAGGCGCATGAGGCGCCGGCCCAGTCCGGCAACGGCCAATCAGCTGCCGTGCCGCCGACGGTGTTCGTGGCCGAACTCACCTATGCCGGGGTATTTACCCTCGCCGGCCTGCCCGACAACGCGGTCGAGCCGGTACTGCTGGTTGAGTGCCCTCGTATCCTGTTCCCGTTCGCCCGCAACATCCTGGCGGACGTGACACGCGATGGCGGGTTTCCCCCAGTGCTGCTCCAGCCCATCGACTTCGTGGCGCTATGGCAGGCACGCCGCGCCCAGGCGCAACCGGGCGCTGCCGCGGTCGTCTGAACCAATACCTCAGGTCCGCAGCCAGATCGGATCCGCCAGACGGCACAAGGAAGGCCGCGTGCGCAGCCAGTTCTTCCGCGCTCGCCTCGATCGGCCGCGGCGTGCGGTCCCCGGTGTGGGTGTAGACCACCAGCTCGACCGCCGCCCGCTCCGAAACCAGCGACAGACCCGCGCTGGCGCCCACCGGTGAGTTCCACATAGACGTCAGCCAACAGCCTGCAATCCAGCAGCGCGTTGTGCGTCGTGCGCGCGCTGAGATCGATCGCGAACCGCCGGCACAGTGCATCGAGGCTGTTCGGCATCCCGGGGAACCGCGTCTTGGCCAACGCCAGCGTGTCGATCATGCGCGCAGCCGACAACGCCGGTCGGCCGATGCGGAGCAAACTCGGCATCGAGGAAGGCGAAATCGAACGGCGCATTGTGCGCGATCAGCTTGGCGTCGCCGAAGAACTCCAGCAGCTCATCGACAATCTCGGCGAAGCGCGGCTTGCCGGCGAGGTCGGCCAGGGTGAAGCCATGAATCCGTGTGGCGTCTTCCGGAATGTCGCGCTCCGGGTGGATCAGAGCGTGGAAATGCCGTCCGGTCGGCAGGTCGTTCATCAGTTCCAGCGCGGCGACCTCGATCACCCGGTGGCCGAGATGCGGTTCCAGGCCGGTTGTTTCCGTGTCGAACAGGACGGCGCGGCTCACGCGAGGACCTCCCTGATCAACCGCTCGAGCGCCTTCAGCGACGCGTGGCGCGACAGGCCGGTGCGGATCACCACGTCCGCGCGCCGCCGCTTCTCCGCGTCCGGCATCTGCCGCGCGATCACCGCCTCGATATCGGCATCGCTCATTCGCCGGCGGCCGCGAATTCGGTGCATCTGCACGGCCCGCGGCGCAGACACGACGACGATCCGATCGACCCGCTCGTCGCCCCCGGTCTCCAGCAGCAGCGGGATGTCGAGCACCACGGCGCGGCTCCCGTGGCGTCGGGCGCGGGCGACGAAGGCCTGCTCCTCCTCGCGCACCATCGGATGCAGGATGCCTTCCAGCCGGGTCAGCGCATCCGGCTTGCCCAGCACCGCATGACGCAGCGCGGCACGGTCCACCTCGCCGTCGCGCACCGTGCCGGGAAACGCCGCCTCGATCGCGCGGACCGCCCGGCCGCCGCGCGCCTGCATCCGGTGCACCGCGGCATCGGCATCGAACACCGGGATGTGCGCGCGACGGAACGCCGCCGCGGCGGTCGACTTCCCCATGCCGATGCCGCCGGTCAGGCCGAGGATGATCATCGCGCCAGCAGGTCGGCGGCGACGAACCGCCGAAGCTCCTCATCCACCCGGGGTTCGACGCCGAACCAGGCGTGGAAGCCCGGGACCGCCTGGTGCAGCAGCATGCCGAGACCCTCGACACAGCGCAGTCCGCGCGCGCGGGCGGCAGCCAGCAACGGCGTTTCCAGCGGCACATAGACATTGTCGGCCACCACCAGCGAGGCCGGCGCGCGCGACAGATCGAGATCGAGCGGCGCGTGCCCGACCATGCCGAGCGGCGTGGTATTCACCACCAGCGCATGGTCGGCGAGCGCCGCCACCCTGGCGTCCCATTCGGCGATGCGCAGCCCAGGCAGGTCGCGCGCCAGCGCCTCGGCACGAGCGCGGGTGCGGTTGGCCACGGTCACCGGCGCGCCGGCATCCAGCAGCGCCGCGGCCACCGCGCGCGCCGAGCCGCCGGCGCCGAGCAGCAGCGCCGGTCCGGCCGCGGGGTCCACCCCATGCGCGCGCAGATTGGCGACGAAGCCATAGCCGTCGGTGTTGCTGCCGGCGATCCTGCCCTCCTCGAAACACCAGCGTGTTGACCGCGCCGGCGCGCCGCGCGGTGTCGTCCACCGTATCGCAGATCTCGAAGGCGGCGAGCTTGTGCGGGAATCGTGACGTTGGCGCCGGCGAACCCGGCCGCCAGCAGCCCGCGCATCGCCGTCGCGAAATCGCCCGGCCGGATCGGCAACGGGATGTAGGCGCCGTCGATGCCATGGCGCTGCAGCCAGAACCCGTGCAGCCGCGGCGAGCGGGAATACGTGACGGGCCAGCCGGCAATCCCGGCGACTCGGGCGTGACCAGACAGAATCGACATGCCGGCACCTTTCCCCGCTGTGCGGCGAAGATCAATGCCGGTTTCATCCAAACGCCACGATCCGGATCGCCCCTGCCGCTTGCCGTGCGGCCGGTTAGCTGTGCAGATTGCCATCGGTCCCCGCAACGAGATCGCTTTCATGCCCCGCGACGAAACATCCCAGCCAGCGCGACCGGCCTCGTCCGGCGCGTCGGTGCGGCTGATCGAGGTCAGCCGGCGCTGGGGCATGACGGCGGCACTGGATCGCGTCTCGATCGACATCGCGCCGGGCAGCTTCACCGTGCTGCTAGGCCCGTCGGGCTGCGGCAAGACCACCTGCCTGCGGATCGTTGCCGGACTCGAGACGGCGACCGCGGGCCGGGTGGAGATCGCCGGCCGCGACGTGACCAACCTGCCGCCGGCAGCGCGCGGCGTTGCGATGGTGTTCCAGTCCTATGCCCTGTTCCCGCATCTGAACGTCGCGGAGAACATCGTGTTCGGCCTGAAGGCGCGCCGTGTGCCGTCGCGGAGCGCGCGCGGCGGCTGGCGCGCGCAGTGGAGATCCTCGGCATCGGCCATCTGCTGGAACGCAAGCCCGGCCAGCTTTCCGGCGGCCAGCAGCAGCGTGTGGCGCTCGGCCGCGCCATCGTCGCCGAGACGCCGGTCTGCCTGATGGACGAACCGCTGTCGAACCTCGACGCGCAGCTTCGCGCCGACATGCGCCGCGAGATTCTGGCGCTGCAGCGCCGGCTCGGCATCACCATGCTGTACGTGACGCACGACCAGACCGAGGCCATGGGCATGGCCGACCAGATCGTGCTGCTGCGCGACGGCCAGATCGAGCAGGACGCGCCGCCCGCAGAAATCTACGCGCGGCCGGCAACCAGTTTTGCCGCGAGCTTCATCGGGACCCCGCCGATGAACCTGTTCCCGCTGGAACGTCGCGGCGGCGGCATGGTTCTGCGCGGACCGAATGGCCCGGTCCTGGCGCCGACGCTGCAGGCGAATTGCTGGGCGGCATCCGTCCCGAGAACCTTCGCCTTGCCGAGCAGGGGATCCCCGCACGGTTCGGCACGCCGAATATCTTGGCGCCGATACGGTGCTCGCCTGCACCGTCGGCGACGTGCCGCTGCTGGCGCGGCTTCCGGGCCGTGTGTGCTGGCCGACGGCACGCCGGTGTGCCTCGCCACCGAGGAACCGATCCACCTGTTCGACGCAGCCGTGGGCAGTCGCGTCGAGCAAGCCGCGACCGCGAAACAGACTGTCGGCGCATGACCGTTTGCCAAGGCCGCCGCGAGCCACAACGCAACATGCCCGAAGCAATAGGGGGGCCTCACCATGATCCGTCGCCGCACATTGCTGCCACTGCCAGCGGGTTGCTCGCCGCGCCCGCCATCCTGCGCGCGCAGACCGTGCAGAAGCTGACGTTCTACTATCCGATCGCCGTGGGCGGTCCGTTGCAGGCGATCATCGATGGCTACTGCAAGGACTTCCAGCAGGAGACCGGCATCGCGGTCGAGCCGGTGTATGCCGGCGACTACAGCCAGACGCTGATCAAGGCGCTGGCCGCGATCAAGGCGCGGCACCGGCCCGCAGTTCGCCGTGCTGCTGGCAGCCGAGATGCACAGCCTGCAGGACCAGGACATCCTGGTGTCGCTCGATGAGATCGGGCTGGATGCCGATGGGAAGAAGTGGCTCGACGGCTTCTATCCCGCCTTCATGGCGAACAGCCATGCCGACGGCAAGACCTGGTCGGTGCCGTTCCAGCGCTCGACCGCGATCTTCTATTACAACAAGGCGGCGTTCCAGGATGCCGGGCTGGATCCCGAGAAGTTCCCGACCACCTGGGCGGAGCTCGCGCGACGGCGGAGAAGCTGACCAAGCGCGACGCGTCGGGACGCGTGACGCGCTGGGGCATCAAGATGGCCGGCGATCTTGGCAATGCGCAGTGGACGTTCGGTGCGCTCGCCAACCAGGCCGAGCAGAAGCTGATGAACGAGGCCGGCACCGAGGTCTACTTCAACCAGCCGAAGACCATCGAGGCGATGGCGTTCTGGCAGAGCCTGGCCGCGGAGCACCATGCGACGCCGGACGGCGTGTCGAACTGGCCGCAGCTTTCGCCGGATTTCCTGGAGGGCAACACGGCGATCATCCAGCACACCACCGGCAACCTGACCAACTTGCGCGCCAAGGCGCAGTTCCCATTCGGCGTGGCGGGACTGGCCGGCAAGAACTCGCCGCACACCGTGGTGGGCGGCGGCAATATGTATTTCTTCAAGAACGCCAGCCCCGCCGAGCGGCAGGCGAGCCTGCGGTTCGCGCGCTGGGTCAGCCAGCCGGAGCGTGCCGCGGACTGGTCGATCCGCACCGGCTACATCGCGACCAGCCCGGCCGCGTATGAGACCCAGACGCTGAAGGACTACATCGCCAAGTTCCCGGCGGCGAATGTGGCGCGCACGTTCCTCCCGGTGGCGACCGGCGAGCTGTCGGTGCATGAGAACCAACGCGTCTACAAGGTGCTGACCGACAACATCCAGGCCTGCCTGAATGGCACCAAGACGCCGGCCCAGGCGATGGCGGACGCTCAGACCGAGGCCGACCGCATCCTGAAGCCCTACAAGAGGGCCTGACGGCGATGGCGGCGCATGCGGCGCGAGACCATCCACGCGTATCTGCTGCTGCTGCCCGCGCTGGTCCTGCTGGTGGCGTTCACCCACTGGCCGGCGATCGCGACGCTGATCGACAGCCTGTACGCCACGCCGCACGGCAGCCGGCCGGCGCCGTTCGTCGGCATCGACAACTACGCCGACCTGATGGACGATCCGGTGTTCTGGCAGGCGCTGCGCAACAACGCGTGGTACGCCGTCGCCACCATCCCGGCCTCGATCGTGCTGGCGCTGCTGATGGCGCTGGCGGTGAACGAGGCGCTGCCCGGCCGGGCGTTGCTGCGCATGGCGTACTTCCTGCCGACCATGCTGCCGATGATCGCCGTCGCCAACATCTGGATGTTCTTCTACACGCCGGATTACGGCCTGTTCGACCGCATCATCGCGCTGTTCGGCGGCGGCCGGCACAATTGGCTGGGCGACGCCATCCACCGCGCTGCCGGCGATGATCGCCGTGGCGGTGTGGAAGGAAGCCGGGTTCTTCATGATCTTCTATCTCGCCGCGTTGCAGACCATGCCGACGGATCTGCGCGAGGCCGCCGCGCTGGAAGGCTCCTCGCGCTGGAACTACTTCCGCCGCGTCACCTTGCCGCTGCTGATGCCGACCACGCTGTTCGTGCTGGTCAATGCGGTGATCAATGCGTTCCGGGTGATCGACCACATCGTGGTGATGACGCGCGGCGGTCCGGACAACGCCACGACGCTGCTGCTGTATTACATCTACGAGACCGGCTTCCGCTTCTGGGACACCGCAACCGCGGCGACGCGACCGTGGTGCTGCTGGCGATCATGGCGCTGGCCGCGGCGTTCCAGTTCGGCGTGCTGGGCCGGCGGGTGCACTACCGATGATGGTCGCCGATCACCATCCGATCGGCCGCAGCCTGGAAACCATCGGCGCCTGGCTGCTCGGCCTGCTGTGGATGCTGCCGCTGCTCTACGCGGTGTGGACCGCGTTCCATCCCGCGATCTACGCGACGCATTTCGATCTGCTGGCGCCGCTGACCTTCGCCAATCTCGAGGCGGCCTGGCAGGCCGCGCCGTTCGCCCGCTACCTGCTCAACACCGTGATGCTGGTCACGCTGATCCTGGCCGCGCAGTTCGTGCTGTGCACGCTGGCCGCGTTCGCTTTCGCGCGGCTGACGTTTCCCGGCCGCGACCTGCTGTTCGCCGTCGTGCTGCTGCAGCTGATGGTGATGCCGGACGTGCTGCTGGTGGAGAACTACCGCACCCTGGTGCAACTGCATCTGGCCGATACCATCCTGGCGATCGCGCTGCCGTATCTCGGCTCGGCGTTCGGCATTTTCCTGCTGCGGCAGACCTTTCTGACCATCCCGCAGCCGCTGGACGATGCGGCGCGGCTGGAAGGCTGCGGACTGCTGGCACGGCTGTGGCGCGTCTATGTGCCGCTCGCCAAGCCGACCTACATCGCCTACGGCCTGGTCTCGGTCAGCTATCACTGGAACAACTTCCTCTGGCCGCTGGTCATCACCAACTCGGTGACCACGCGGCCGCTGACGGTGGGCTTGGCGGTGTTCGCCACCACCGACCAGGGGATCGACTGGTCGATCGTCACCGCCGCCACGCTGATGACCAGCGCGCCGTTGCTGGTTGCCTTCCTGCTGTTCCAGCGGCAGTTCGTGCAGAGTTTCATGCGCGCGGGGATCCGATGACCGCACTGGCCGACCGCTTCGACACCGCTGTCAGGCTTGCCACCGAGGCCGCGGCGCTTGCCCTGCGGATGCGGCCGCCGCCCGGCGCATCGTCGGCCACGCTGAAGGGCGCGCAGGACTGGCTCACCGAGGCCGACGGCGCGGTCGAAGCGCTGCTGTCCGAACGCCTGGCGCAGGCCTATCCGGCCGATGGCTTCCAGGGCGAGGAAGGCGGCAGCGCCCGCTCGGGCACCCTGCGCTGGGTGGTCGATCCGATCGACGGCACCGCGAACTTCATGCGCGGCGGCAAGCGGTTCTGCGTCTCGCTCGGCTGCCTCGACGGCGAGACCCCGGTGATCGGCGTCATTGTCGCGCCCGCGCTCGGGGAGACCTTCGCTGCACGCCGTGGCGCCGGCGCCACGCTGAATGGCACGCCGATCCGCGCCGCCGAGACCACCGACCTCGCGCGCGCCACCATCGAACTCGGCTGGTCGCACCGGCGGCCGCGCGAAGCTTTCATTGGCGCTTGCCGACCGCATCATCGCCGCCGGCGCCATGCCGCGGCTGGGTGGCTCCGGCGCGCTGGGTCTGGCCGATGTCGCGGCCGGCCGCACCGACGCCTATGTCGAGCTGCACATCAATCTGTGGGATGTCGCCGCGGCGCTGACCATCCTGGCGGAGGCGGGTGCCACGGTCAGCCCGTTCATGGCCGGCGACGGCGCGACAGCGGGCAATCCGATCCTTGCCGCTGCCCCCGGCATCGCCGCCGCGCTCTCCGCCGCCACATCGATCGCGCTTTGACAGCAGCAGCCGCGGCGCTTTCCTGCCGACGGAACACCAGGAAGGCAGACCGATCGTGCGACCCCTCGAAGGCATCCGCGTCGTCGCCCTCGAACACGCTGTGGCGGCGCCGATCTGCAGCCGCCACATGGCCGACCTCGGTGCCGATGTCATCAAGGTGGAGCGCCCGGGTGAGGGCGACTTCGCGCGTCACTACGACAGCTACGTGCACGGCCAGGCCAGCTTCTTCGTCTGGCTCAATCGCGGCAAGCGCAGCATCACGCTCGACCTGAAGCATGCGGAAGCGGCGAAGATACTGGATCGGCTGGTTGGCAGCGCCGATGTGCTGCTGCAGAACCTCGCACCCGGCGCCGCCGCACGCCTCGGCCTGAGCCATGCCGACCTGGCGCCGCGCCACCCGAAGCTGATCGTCTGCGACATCTCGGGATACGGCGAGAGCGGGCCGTTCGCACAGAAGAAGGCGTATGACCTGCTGATCCAGGCGGAATCCGGCCTGATCAGCGTCACCGGCACCCAGGACACGCCCTCACGCGTCGGCATCTCCGCGGCCGACATCGCCACCGGGATGTATGCGCTGTCCGGCATCCTTGCCGCGCTGGTTCGGCGAGGGCGTACCGGCGAAGGCGCCAACGTCAAGATCGCCATGCTGGACGCGCTGGCCGAATGGATGATGTATCCGCTGTATCGGCACGCATATGGCAAATCGCCGACGCCGCGTCTGCCCACCAGCCATCCCGCCCTCAGCCCCTATGGCGCGCACCAGACCAAGGATGGCCAGGTCATCTTCGGCCTGCAGAACGAGCGCGAATGGGTGACGTTCTGCGCCAAGGTGCTGGACCGACCGGAACTCGCCACCGATCCGCGCTTCCGCGACAACAACGCACGCCGCGAGCATCGGCTCGAAATGACCGAACTGATCGAGGACTACTTCTCCAACATGACCTCGATCGAGGTGGTGAAGAAGCTGGATGCGGCCGGCATCGCCAATGGTCGGCTGAACGAGCCAGGCGATGTTTGGGACCACGTGCAGTTCAGCGCGCGTGACCGCTGGCGCGAGATCAATACGCCGGGCGGCCCGGTGCGTGCGCTGCTCCCGCCCTTCACCTTCACCGACGTGGAGGCGGCGATGGGCGATGTTCCGGCGCTCGGCCAGCACACCGATGCGGTGCTGCAGGAGCTTGGATATGCCCCGTCGGAGATCCACGCCTTCCGAGCTGCCGGAGCGGTATGAGCGACTTCGATCCGGCCGCGCATCGCATGGTCCCAGAGCAGCGCTGGTTCGATGACTTCCAAATGGGCGAACGCTTCGTGCTGCCAAGCAGGACGATGACCGAGGCGCTGTTCCTGGCGTTCCAGGCCGCGAGCGGCGACAACCATCCGATCCACTACAACGTGGAGTACTGCCGAGCTCACGGCCTGCCGGGCATGCTCGCCCACGGTTTCCAGACGCTGATCCAGACCGCGCCAGGCGCAGGGCTGTTCCCGTTCGTCACCGAAGATTCGCTGGTTGGCTTCCTCGAGCAGTCGAGCCGGTTTCTGAAGCCGGTCTTCGCCGGCGACACGCTGTATCCGGCACTGGAAGTGGACGAGCTGTCGCCCAACCGCACCACTGGCGTGATCGGCCTCCGCAGCACGGTGCACAACCAGCGGCGTGAGCTGGTACTGGACGGACGCCAACGCTTCCTGCTGCGCAAGCGCCCGCTGACTCCGCGATCAGCCCGCGCCAGTCAACCGTCACCGTGTGATCCTGGCCAACCCATTCGCCGCTGGCGACGATCATCCAGGTGAATACGATGGTTTGGCCCTGGCACCAGACCATTCGTGGGCAGATCAACGGTGTGAATTCCAATTCCGGTGTCGCGCGTCCGAACGTCGCTGCGCGTTTGCCAGCCATCCGTGCTCCAGTGCACCACAGCCTCGTCCGGCAAATCGAGCCGCAGCACGCGCCCCACAGGCACCGACGGCGTCCGCCAGTCGGGCCGCCACTGCCGGCAACGAGCTACGCGCTTCTCCCGAAGATAGCGTCGCACCGGTTGCGGCGGCCGATCGAATACTGCGCCATCCGCGAGCGACCGCAGCAGCTTGATATGCTCGGCATGCGCCCAGACCAGCGGCATCGCCGATCCGCTCGGTTGGCCGGGAATTAGCTCCAGCTCCGGGATCGGCGCGCCGTCCCATACCTGCTCCGGCAGCAGCCGACCCGGACTCGCTCCGGCCTCCAACGCCGCCAGCAGCCGCTCAGCCTCGGCACGGCGACCTGCCGCCAACTCGTAGTGCGCACGCTCGCCGGCAAGCAGCGGCCAGACACGACCGACGCCGGTACCGTCATACGGGCCACCGTCGTCATGCTCGCCGTAGCCGTCGCCGTTGTAGCGCCGCCAGCCAGGACCGTAGGGCAGATCCACGCACAGCACGTGATCGATCACCTTCACCGTGTCGACAATCCGCGGATCGTCTGGTGAACGCAGCCCGAACCGCACCAGCGCCAGCGCATCGGTGCTGATCAGCTCGTCGGCCTCGACGTTGCATGCTTCAGCGAATCGATTGCGGACCTCTACCGTACCGCGCAGCTCGGCGCGCGCCTCGCCGGGTACCTCGGGTGCAATCCGTATATAATAGCCAGCCACGCCAACCTCTCGCGTCAGCCGGGTATCGGTGACATACACCCAGTCCTCGATCTGCTCGTTCCACGCATCCGCCGTGTCACGCAGGAAGTCGGCAACGTCATCAATGTTGCAGGCGTCGGCGATATCGGCCGCGGCGAGCAGCGCGGCGACCTGCACGGCGAGCGTGAACGGCGTGTAGCCCGCATTTTCCTCCCACCGATCCTGGCTGGTGCGCGGCCCGTGGCTGATGACAAATCCTGCCGCCCTCGCGACCATCGGCCAGTAGGCCGGCAGCACCGGCAACGGCAACGCGCCCTCTCGCCAGGCCATGTCCAGGAGCAGCATCGGGAAAGCACACTCGTCGAGCTGGATGCCATGCCAATAGGCTGTGCCATCCAGCCAGCAATTCTGCGGCCAGCTTCCGTCATCCTCCTGCACGGCACGCAGATAGCGCACGATACGCAGCACCTCATCATGCGCGCCACAGGCCAGGAATGCGCCCGCGGTCTGCGCCAGGTCACGCGGCCATACCAGGTGATAGCCGCCCAGATCATCGTCGCCCTTGCTGCCGCCCCACGGGATGGACAGGCTGGCGATCAGACCGCCCGGGAAACGTCGGACTTTCGTGGCAGCGCAGCACCGCGGTGCTGACGCGATACACGTTGTGCCCTTCCACCTTCCGGTCCAGCGAGCGAAGCCGCGCCTGCCAGGACCGCCAGCCGGTGGCGTATTCCTCCATCTGCCGCTCCAGCGGCGTCTGCAGGCTGGCGCGCACCCGAAACGCCGCCTCGGATGCACTGCGGCCAAAGCCCAGGGCGAGGCTGAACTCCTCTTCCGGTGACGCGATCTCAGCCGTCAGCGCGACGTTGCCATCGGCCGCACGATCGTATTCCTCGCTGAGTTCGCCACTCTGATGCAACATCTGCCAGCCGTCAGAGGCACCGACGAAGCCGACCGAGCGGGCCAGAAAAGGACACGAGCAGCCGAGTGCCAGCGTGGTTCCGTCGCCCTCGGCGAACAACAGGTGATGGCCCTTGTAATCGCCCGTCCAGGCAGTGTTGTGCGCCCCACCATTGACCAGATGGGGCGCCAGCAGTGTGAAGAGACGCAGAGGACCGCCATCCAGGACCTCCAGCCTCACCCGCTGGATCACCACATCGGCGCGCTGATCGGTCAGAACGTGCTTGTGGATCCGAAAGCGGCCGCCGGTATGGGTGTTGATGAGGTGGAATGCCGGAACACCATCCTCCAGCCCGGCGATCGCAAAAGTGCAGTCGCGCTTTTCCTCGGCAAAGAACCCGTCGCCGTCGGTCACGATGAGGCCAAAGTCCCGCGTGCAGGCCTGATCGACGCGTGGATAGTAGATTTCGTCCAGGATCCCGTGGCTGAGAGTGAACCACACCCGGCTGACAGGGGACAGCGCCGTGCCCACGCCGCTCTTTGCGCTGGAGGTCCAGCGTGGTGCGATGCCTGGCCAGCCTGGTGCGTCGGTCACTCTCGCCTCCTTATGCCGCCTCAGTGTAGATTTCGGGCGTTGCGGATTAACGATTAACACACAGTCGTGAGCGATGGCCGGACATTCTCAGTTCAAGAATATCATGCACCGCAAAGGCGCCCAGGACGCGCGCCGGGGAAGGCAGTTCGCCAAGCTGATCCGTGAAATCACTGTCGCCGCGCGGCAGGGTTTACCTGATCCGGCGTTCAATCCAAGGCTCCGTGCGGCGATGGTGGCGGCTCGGCAGGCGAACATGCCGAAGGATACGGTGGATCGTGCGATCAAGAAGGCGACCGGCGGGACGGGAGGCGACGACTACGCTGAGGTTCGCTACGAAGGTTACGGTCCGGCCGGTGTCGCGATCATAGTCGAGGCGTTGACAGACAACCGCAACCGGACTGCCTCGGACATACGCTCCGCGTTCGCCAAGCATGGCGGGGGGCTGGGGGAGACCAACTCGGTGAGCTTCCTTTTCAACCGGCTGGGTGTGATCCGGTATCCGGCGTCCGCCGGGACCGCCGACGATGTTCTGGAGGCGGCGATTGAGGCCGGTGCCGAGAACGTCGAGAGCGACGCCGAGGCGCACGAGATCACTGCGGCGGCGGAGGACTTCTTTGCCGTGCGAGATGCGCTTGAGGCACGCCTCGGGGCGCCTGAGAGCGCGCGGCTCGATTTGCGCCCGACCACCAGTGTGACGCTCGACGAAGCACGCGCCGCGGCGGTGCTCAAGCTGCTTGAGGTGCTGGACGAGAGCGAGGACGTGCAGAACGTTTACGCGAACTTCGATATCCCCGACGCGGTGATGCAGAAGCTTTCGGCGTGACGGTCGTCTCGGAAGACCAGTTCATTGTGCATTGGCGGCTCGCTTAGATAGCCGCCTGTCGTATACCAGCACCGGTCATCAACGGGGACCCGATTCGCCCATGGTCCGGCTGCTTGGAGTCGACCCCGGCCTGCGCTTCACCGGTTGGGGCGTGATTGAGGCGGATGGCAATCATCTCCGCCATGTCGCCGATGGCGTGATCGCCACTGACAGCGCGACCACCGTGCCGCAACGCCTGAAGGTGCTGCACGAATCGCTCGTCGCTCTGATAGCGCAGCATAAACCGGACGAGGCGGCGGTCGAGGAGACCTATGTGAACCGCAACGGCACCGCGACGCTGAAGCTCGGCTATGCCCGTGGTGTGGCGCTGCTGGTGCCGGCCCTCGTCGGCGTGCCTGTTATCGAGTATGCCGCCAAATCGGTGAAGCTCGCTGTCGTGGGTTCGGGTGGCGCGGAAAAGGCGCAGGTGCAGATGATGGTGCGCCGACTTTTGCCGGGGGCGGTGATCTGCCGCGCGGATGCGGCCGACGCTTTGGCCATTGCCATATGCCACGCCCATCACCGCGCCAGTCGCATAGCGTGGAATGCCCGCACGAGGATTGCGTGATCGCCCAACTTACTGGCCGTGTCGAAGCGCTGGAGGAAGGTCGCTGCATTATCGACGTAAACGGTGTCGGCTATCTGGTGCACGCCTCCACGCGCACGCTCGCTGCGATCCCCTCGGCACCTGAGGTGGCGAGGCTGCTGGTGGAAACGCACGTGCGCGAGGACGCGATCCTGCTCTATGGATTTGCTGATTCAGCCGAGCGCGACTGGTTCCGCTTGTTGACCACGGTGCAGGGCGTTGGTGGCAGGGTGGCGCTGTCCGTGCTGTCGGCTCTGTCGCCGCGCGACCTGGTGGCCGCCATAGCCTCTGGTGATCGTGCCAGTCTCACGCGAGCGCCCGGCGTGGGTGCTCGGCTGGCGGTGCGCCTGCTGACCGAGTTGCGCGACAAGGCCGGCGCGATGCCATCGGCACCCGGCTTCGTCGCCCCGCCGGTCGCGACGCCGAGCATTGCCGAGGATGCCATCTCCGCTCTCCTGAACCTTGGCTACCGCAGACCAGAGGTGCAGCCAGTGGTCGCGCGGGTCATCGAGCGCCTGGGCGAACCGGCGCTGCTCGATGCGGTAATCCGCGACAGCCTCAAAGACCTCGCACAAAGAACAGCCGGATGAGCCGCCCCGCCAAAAGCCCTCCCCCTCCCCTTGCGGGAGGGGGACGGGGGGAGGGGGCGCCCGAGCATCCCGAGGACTCCCGAACCATCTCCCCCATCCGTCGGCAGGAAGACGCGGCTGAGGCGAGCCTCCGGCCCCAGACGCTTGCCGAATTCGTCGGCCAGAAGGCCACTCGCGAAAACCTCGCCGTTTTCATCCAGGCCGCCCGTGCCCGTGGCGAGGCACTGGACCACGTTCTCCTCCACGGTCCCCCCGGTCTCGGCAAGACGACCCTGGCCCAAATAGTCGCCCGCGAACTCGGCGTTGGCTTCCGCGCCACTTCAGGGCCGGTCATCCAGAGGGCAGGGGACCTCGCCGCAATCCTGACCAATCTTCAACCAAGGGATGTCCTGTTCATTGATGAAATCCATCGTTTGCAGCCCGCGATCGAGGAAGTGCTCTACCCGGCGATGGAAGACTTCCAGCTCGATCTGATCATTGGCGAGGGTCCGGCGGCACGCTCTGTCCGCATCGACCTGCCGTCGTTCACGCTGATCGGTGCCACGACGCGCGCTGGCCTGCTCGCCACGCCGCTGCGCGACCGCTTCGGCATTCCGCTGCGCCTGATCTTCTACACCCCGGCAGAGCTCGAACTGATCGTCTGCCGCGGTGCCGCCAAGCTGGGCGTCCCTCTGACGGCCGATGGTGCGGCGGAAATCGCCCGCCGCTCTCGCGGCACGCCACGGATCGCCGGCCGTCTGCTACGCCGCGTTCGCGACTTTGCCGCCGTGGACGGTGCCACCAAGGTCGACCGCTCCTCTGCTGACACCGCGCTCAATCGCCTTGAGGTGGATGCACTCGGCCTCGATGCAATGGACCGCCGTTATCTCCGTCGCATCGCAGAGCATCACGCCGGAGGCCCTGTCGGTGTCGAGACGCTCGCTGCAGCTCTCGCCGAGGCCCGAGACACCCTGGAGGATGTGATCGAGCCTTTCCTCATTCAGGAAGGTCTCGTGCTCCGGACCAGCCGCGGCCGGATGCTGGGGGAACCAGGCTGGCGGCATCTCGACCTGCCGGTGCCGGCGCGTCAGCCCGACCAACTGGATCTCCTTCGTGAATGAATGGAAATCCGCCCTCCATCCCCGCGGATGGCAAACACCGCTATGCGGTGCGCGTCTACTACGAGGACACCGATGCCGGTGGTGTCGTCTATCACGCCACCTTTTTGCGGTTCGCCGAACGGGCCCGCACAGAAGCCCTGCGCGAGATGGGAATCCCACATGCAGAGCTCGTGCAGCAATTCGCCTCGATGTTCGTAGTGCGTCGCATCGAAGTGGACTATCTCCGCCCGGCACACATCGACGACTCGCTGATTGTGGTAACTGAACCTCTCTCGGTGGGCGGCGCAACGGTGACACTGCGTCAGGATATCCGCGGGCCGGAAGGGTCTTGTGCCGTGTTGATGGTGCAGCTCGCGTGCGTAATGCCGGGAACCGGAAAGCCAGGGCGTCTGCCGCAGCGCTGGCGCGTGGTCCTGACCGATATGTGCGCAGCGGCGAAGGCTGCGCTGGATAAGGAGTAGCAGGTGGATCGAGCAGTTGATGCGGCGAACCTCGCCGCGCCGAACGTGGACCTCTCGCTCTGGGGCCTTTTCCTTGAGGCCGACATCGTTGTGAAGGTCGTCATGCTTGGCCTGCTCGCGGCCAGCGTCTGGGTCTGGGCGGTGGTTTTCGAAAAGTGGTCCAGTCTGCGCAAGGTCAACCGTGACGCGGACGGCTTCGAGGACCGTTTCTGGTCCGGTGGCAGCCTCGAAGACCTGTTCGAGCACGAGGCCACCAATCCGGCGCACCCCATGGCTGCGGTGTTCGGTGCCGCCATGGGCGAGTGGCGCCGCTCGGTGCGCGTTGCCGGCGCCGACATCAGCCGCACCTCCGTTCGCGAGCGGATCGATCGTGCCATCACGGTGACCGTGCAGCGCGAAATGGATCGGATGGAGCGCTGGATGATCTTTCTCGCGTCTGTGGGCGCCACCGCGCCGTTCATCGGCCTGTTCGGCACGGTGTGGGGCATCATGCACTCGTTCTCTGCAATTGCCGCCATGCACAACACCAATCTCGCTGTGGTGGCGCCGGGTATTGCCGAGGCACTGTTCGCCACGGCGATCGGTCTGGTGGCGGCGATCCCGGCAGTGTTGGCCTACAACAAGATAAGCAACGACCTCGCTCGCTTCGCAGCACGCCTGGAGGGCTTCGGCGCTGAGTTCAGTGCCATCCTGTCGCGCCAGAGTGAGGAGCGCACCTGAGCCATGGCAGTATCGTTGAATGGCCGGCCTCTGACGCGAGGCAGATACCGACCGCTATCGGAAATCAACGTCACGCCGCTGGTCGACGTGATGCTGGTGCTCCTGATCATCTTCATGGTCACTGCTCCGCTGATGACGTCTGGCGTATCGGTTGACCTGCCAAAGACCGACGCCAAGCCGCTCAACACCGACAGCCAGCCGTTGACGGTCAGCATCGACGCGAGTGGAAAGATCTTCCTGCAGGATCAGGAGGTTCAGCTCGCGGAGTTGGTCACGAAGCTGCAGGCGATCGCGCAGAACAACCAGGATCGCCGCATATTCGTGCGTGGGGACAAGGATCTTGCTTACGGGCGGATCATGGAGGTCATGGGTACGATCACCCAGGGAGGCTTCACGAAGGTCGCGCTATTGGCCGAGCAACCGATCGCGAAGCCAGCCGCCACGGCTCCTCCCAAGGCTGGATGAGGACATCGCGTGCTGCAGCGCGTTCTGCACGGGGTTGACCATCTGGACAACCGGACAAACGGCATCAGTCCGGGTTTGCGACGTGGCGCTGTCATCTCGTCGGCTGTCCATCTTGTCATCCTGCTGTTCCTGCTTCTTGGTCTGCCGTTCGCGCAGCCCGCTCCGGAGCCGCAGGAAACCGCGATTGCCATGATGTTCGATGGCACAGCCGAGTCCTCAATTCACGCAGCGGCGCCAGCGGCAGTGCCTGCACCAGCCTCCGCCCCTGACGTAACGCCTGCACCGCAGGCGCAACAGCCGCCCAAGCCACAACCGACCGAGGCATCACCGCCTCCGCCGCCCCCACCGCCACCGCCTCCGCCTCAGGCAGCGGCGCCACCCCTGCCAACGCCGCCGTTGCCGGCCCCGCCGCCAATTCCGTCGCCCGCCCCGGAGATTGCGCCGCCTCCCCCGGCCGCGACACCCTCCCCGCAGCAGGCTCAGCCGCTGCCAACGCCGCCTCTGCCCGTGCCGCCGCCGCCAACGCCGGTCCCTCCTAGTCCGCAGAGCGCGACATCGCAGCCCAATCCGACCAAGAACGCAGCACCAGAAAGCAGCGCGCTGCAAAACACGTTGGAGAAGCTGCGCAGCCTGCAGCGCCAGACCCAGCCGCCGAAGGCGCGCTACAATCCGCAATCCGGCGGCGCGCCGAATGGCGGCGGCAATCCGCAAAGTGATGACACCTCAGCCCTGAGCGCTTCACAGCGTGGCGCGATCGGTGACTTCGTCCGTCGTTGTTGGACAACCGACCCAGGAATGCTCGATCTCGACAAAATGGCAGTGCTGCTGACCGTTACAACGGACGGCGGCGGCGTCGTCCGCCGCGCCGTCGTGGCACCGGAGGACGCAGGCCGCATCGGTGGCAATATGCGTCTCCGCGTGTTCTCCGAACGGGCCGTCCGCGCTGTGATGGATCCCAACTGCGCCAACCTGCCGCTGCCGCCGAACATGCTGGGGCAGGTGCGTACGTTCACATTCCGTTTCCGACCGTGAGAGGACTCACTTGAAGGAAGGCCCAGACATGTCAGGATTGCCCGTGCTTCCGTTCAGCCGGCGCTCGCTGCTTGCAGGCGTGGCAGGCTCTCTGTTTGCCACTCCCGCCGCGTTCGCCGCTCAGCCACTCGCGCCGCCCCAGGCGGGTTCTGGGGGCAGCGGCCAGAGTGCGGTAATCGACGTGAACCGCGCTCGCACTGACCCTATTCCCATCGCTGTTCCGGCCCTCGGCGGCGGGGATGGCAATTCCGCCCAACTCGGCCAGGACATCGCGACGGTGGTGAGCAACGACCTCGCCCGCTCCGGTCTGTTCCGACCGATCGCCCAGCAGGCGTACATCCAGGCTGGCGCCAGCCAGGGCGATGCACCCAACTTCCAGAACTGGAAGGCTATCGGCGCGCAGGCGCTGGTCACTGGCCGGGCCGAGGCACTGGGCGGCGGGCAGATCCGCGTCGAGTTCCGCCTGTGGGACGTCCTGCCGCAGACCCAGCTTCAGGGCACCGCCTATACCACCAGCCAGGCCAATTGGCGGCGCATCGCCCACATTATCGCTGATGTGATCTACGAGCGGTTGCTCGGAGAGAAGGGTTATTTCGATACGCGCATAGTCTATATCGGAGCGACCGGTCCGCGTGGACGGCAGACCAAGCGTCTGGCGATCATGGATCAGGATAGCGAGAACAACCGCTTTCTCACGGACGGCTCCTGGTTGGTTCTTACCCCGCGCTTCCATCCGACGCGTGACGAAATCGCCTTCATGAGCTACGCCAACAACCGCCCGAGGGTCTATCTGTTCAACCTGGGCAGCGGCCAGCAGAGGGTCCTGGGCGAATTCCCCGGCATGACGTTCTCGCCGCGCTTCTCGCCTGACGGCAACAGTGTGATCATGTCGTTGGCGACCGGTCAGGGGTCGGACATCGTCAGCGTGGACCTCGGCAGCCATGCATCGCGGCGCCTCACCAACTCAGGCGCGATCGATGTCAGCCCCTGCTACAGCCCGGATGGCAGCCAGATCGCGTTCAACTCAGACCGCGGCGGCGATCAGCAACTTTACGTGATGAGCGCCGGGGGCGGCAGCGCGAAGCGGATCAGTTTCGGCTCTGGCCGGTACGCCACTCCGGTCTGGTCGCCGCGTGGTGATCTGATCGCGTTCACCAGGTTCGGCGGCGAGGCCGGCAATTTTTCGATCGGGGTCATGCACCCGGATGGGTCAGGGGAACGCATTCTTTCTGAAGGTTTCTCTGTCGAAGGCCCAACGTTTGCCCCCAACGGCCGTGTACTCATGTTCTGGCGTCAGACCTCGGCGCACGACAACCGGGGATCCGGATTTTCATCCCGTCTGGTCTCAGTCGACATCACCGGCTTCAACGAACGGGTGGTCGGCACGCCGACCGACGCATCAGACCCGGCTTGGTCTCCCCTGGCGGCCTAGGCGGTCACGCTGGAAACGCCGGTTGTATCGAGCTCGATAAGGTTCGCGCGAACTTGACCCGATTCGGCACAACCGGCTAATCGCATCCAGTGGCGGAACGGATTACCGATCCGCGGGCTTGGCGTGGCTTCCTCTGATGTCACCCTCAACCAGGGACGTAGTGGCATGAACAGCAAGATCCTCGGTGCTTTGGCCGCCGTCGCCCTGTTGGCGGCGTGCGCGGATAAGAATACTGGCGCCTCGACCGGCGCTGGCGCGGCAACCTCGGGTCCCGTCCCGGGCAGTCAGGAGGACCTCGTCGCCAATGTCGGCGACCGTGTCTTTTTTGACTTCGACCGCTCGACGCTGAAACCGGATGCGCGCGCGACGCTCGATCGGCAGTCGGGCTGGCTCGCCAAATATCCTCAGGTCAACGTGCAGGTGGCCGGCAATACCGACGATCGCGGAACCGAGGAGTACAACCTCGCGCTTGGCCAACGTCGCGCCAACTCCAGTCGCGATTATCTGGTCGCTCGCGGCGTTGCCGATTCGCGGATCAGCACGATCAGCTATGGCAAGGACCGCCCGACAGCCCTGGGCGACAACGAGCAGGCCTGGGCGCAGAACCGCAATACCATTACGTCGGTCCGCTGAACCGCGGATCCCCAGCAGACGTATTGATAGCGAACTGGCGGCCAAACCGCCGGCTTCGCTCTGCTCGGTGCTGGCCACACGAACGCCCACGTCTGGCATTATAGGCGCATCCTAAGTCCCGTCCCGGCGACGAGGAGAGTGATAATGAACAGAGCGTTGGCAACGCGGCTGATCGTGCCTCTTGTCCTGTTGGCTTCGACGATACCGGCGGTCGCGCAGGTCGAGAGCCGCGAGGGGATAGCATTGCAAAATCAGATCCTTGAACTCCGGCGTCAGATGCAGGCGCTCCAGGATCAGGCGAACCGGGGAGGCGGGAGCCCTACCAATCTTGGCCGGGCGTATCCACAACCATCGACCGGTGGCAGCGATCTCGTTGCGCAATTGCTGTCCCGCGTCGATGCCCTCGAGGAGCAAGTGCGGCAGTTGAGGGGACGAGTTGACGAGACACAGAACGAAGTACAGCGCCAGGGTGCCGACCTGGGCAAGCGGATCGACGATATGGCATTTCAGGCGCAGAGCCCTCGCGGCGGGCCACCTTCTCCAACAGTGTCGCCGCAGCCTCCCTCCTCGCTAGGTGCAGCGGCCGCGCCGTCCGCACCGGCCCGGCGGACACCTGAACTCGTGATGCAGGAGGGCAATGCTGCTCTGGCACGGCGCGACTATCCGGCAGCCGAACAGGCAGCGCGCGAAGTGCTGACCAGCAATCGCACCTCACCCCGGGCCTATGACGCCCAGTTCCTGCTCGCCCAGGCGCTGATAGGCCAGCACCAGTATTCGCAGGCCGCCATCGCCTACGACGACACCTACAACAGGTCGAGAAAGGGCGCACATGCCCCGGATGCCCTGCTCGGCCTGGCCAATTCGTTGATTGCCATCAACGAGAAGAAGGCGGCCTGCGATACGCTGGCGAAGCTGCACGGCGAATATCCCAGCCCGAGACCCGATGTCCGCGATGCGATGGCTGCCTCCAGCCAACGCGCCGCCTGCAGGTGATCGGTCGCACGTGAGTGGTCACAGACGAGGAATTTGCCGCCCGCATGGCGGCTCTCGGCCCCTTCGAGGCGGCGCCGCGGATTGCGGCCGGTGTCTCGGGCGGCGCCGACAGCATGGGTTTGGCTTTGCTGGCCCATACCTGGGCACGAAGCCGTGGCGGATCGTTGCAGGCGCTGGTAGTCGATCACGGCCTCCGTAATGAGTCGGGCAAGGAGGCATCGGACACAGTAGCGTGCCTCGGTGAGCGCGGTATCGCCGCGAAAATTCTGGTGATCCAAGGCCTTGGCCCCGGTGCCGGGCTCGCCGAGCGAGCGCGGCACGCTCGGTTTGCGGCGTTGGAGATGGCGTGCGCCGAAGCGGGCATTCTACACCTGCTGCTCGGACATCATGCGGGCGATCAGGCTGAAACCTTGCAGATCCGGGCGCTTGGCAGCAGCGGTCCAGCCGGCATGGCTGGCATGGCGCCCATTGTCGAGACGACAAATCTGCGATTGCTGCGCCCGCTTCTCACGGTGCCGCCGGAGCGATTGCGCAAGACCCTGACATTCTTTCGGGTGCAATGGTTCGAGGATCCGTCGAACGCCGATGCGGCAGCGCTGCGTCCACGACTGCGTCGGTTGCGGGGTGACAGCGACGGTTCTGGTTCGGCGACGACCGCGCTGGTCGCTGCGTCCATGGCGTCGGGCCGCCTGCGCGCCGAGCAGGACGGGCGTGTCGCCGCCACCCTGGCGGAATATGTCGCGCTGCGGCCAGAGGGCTTCGCCATGCTGGCGGCACGGCCGATCGCACCTCCTGTTCTCGCAGCATTGGTGCAGACCATCTCCGGGGCGCCGTTTCCGCCCGCTACCCGGGCCGTCTCGGCCCTTGCCGCTGCACCCCGACCTGCGACCTTGGCCGGCGTCCGGCTTGTGTCGGCGGGCCGGCTGGGAATGGGACTGCTGGCGGTGCGGGAGCCTGCCGCCATGGCATCGCCAATTCCGGCACAACCCGGCGCCGTCTGGGATGGGCGTTTCCGCCTCGGTGCCGAGGCTCGGGTGCCGTCAGGCGCGACTTTGGGCCCGCTGGGCGACGATGCTGCACGGTTCCGCCGGCTGTCGCCACTTCCGTCGGCCGTGCTGCGGACCCTTCCGGCCGTCCGATGCGGTTCCGTACTTCTCGCGGTGCCGCATCTGTTCTATCCTGGCCACGATGGATGGGCATGCTTCCCAGTGCTATTCGCCCCCCCGCGACCCGCGGCCGCCGCGCCGTTTTGGTTTGGGGATGCATGAAGGACGCTGACACCCTATGTTGACGTAAGCTGATACGGCCGGTTCACCTTTCGTTGTCATTCCGGCTGGCATCCTGTGCACCGCGTGGACGTGAGCAAAGATAAATGAGCAATTTCGGTCGCAATCTGGCTCTTTGGGTAATAATAGCCCTGTTGCTCGTGGTGCTGTTCAACCTGTTCCAGCCGGGCGCAACACACACCGCGGCCACTCAGGTCGCCTATTCCGACTTTATCAATGAGGTGAACGGCGGCCGGGTCCGCGACGTGGTGATCCAAGGTCGAACCGTCTCCGGCCAGCTCACCGACGGCCGCACGTTCCAGACCTATACGCCTGAGGACTCCACCCTGGTTCAGCGCCTGACAGATAAGGGCGTGAGGGTGATCGCCAAGCCCGAGGACTCTGACGTCAACCCGCTGCTGCACTATCTGCTGTCATGGTTCCCGATGCTGCTGCTGATCGGCGTCTGGGTGTTCTTCATGCGCCAGATGCAGGCAGGCGGTGGACGCGCCATGGGGTTCGGCAAGTCGCGCGCCCGAATGCTGACCGAGAAGCAGGGGCGAGTGACGTTTGACGATGTCGCCGGCATCGACGAGGCCAAGGGCGAACTTCAGGAGATCGTCGAGTTCCTCAGGGATCCGCAGAAGTTTCAGCGCCTTGGCGGCAAGATCCCCAAGGGCGTGCTGCTGGTCGGCCCGCCCGGCACGGGCAAGACGCTGTTGGCGCGCGCCATCGCCGGTGAGGCCAACGTGCCGTTCTTCACCATCTCGGGGTCCGACTTCGTCGAGATGTTCGTCGGCGTCGGCGCATCGCGCGTGCGTGACATGTTCGAGCAGGGCAAAAAGAACGCCCCCTGCATCATCTTCATCGACGAAATCGACGCGGTCGGCCGCCATCGCGGCGCCGGCCTCGGCGGCGGCAACGACGAACGCGAGCAGACTCTCAACCAGATGCTGGTCGAGATGGACGGCTTCGAAAGCAACGAGGGCGTCATCCTCATCGCGGCGACCAACCGCCCGGACGTGCTGGACCCGGCGTTGCTACGCCCGGGGCGCTTCGACCGGCAGGTTGTGGTGCCAAATCCGGACGTTAACGGCCGCGAAAAGATCCTCCGGGTGCACATGCGCAAGGTCCCGCTGGCGTCCGACGTCGATCCGAAGGTGATCGCGCGCGGCACCCCTGGCTTTTCCGGCGCCGACTTGGCGAACCTGGTGAACGAGGCGGCGCTGCTGGCGGCGCGCATGGGCAAGCGCGTTGTCGCGATGGCCGAATTCGAGGCAGCCAAGGACAAGGTGATGATGGGCACCGAGCGGCGCTCGCTCGTCATGTCCGAGGCCGAGAAGCGGATGACCGCCTACCACGAGGGCGGCCATGCCCTGTGCGCCATGCACGAGCCGGAATGCGATCCGGTCCACAAGGCGACGATCATTCCTCGCGGGCGGGCGCTGGGCTTGGTGATGAGCCTGCCGGAAGGCGACCGCTACTCCAAGAGCAAGTCCAAACTGCTGGCCGAGCTCACCATGGCGATGGGCGGACGCGCCGCCGAGGAGATCATCTTCGGCCCTGACAAGGTGTCGAACGGTGCCGCAGGCGACATCAAGATGGCGACCGATCAGGCGCGTCGGATGATCACCGAATGGGGCATGAGCGACAAGCTTGGCATGATCGCCTACGGCGACAACAGCCAGGAGGTGTTCCTCGGCCACTCGGTGACGCAGAACAAGAACGTGTCCGAGGCGACCGCGCGCGAAATCGACGCCGAGATCAAGGACATCATCGACAGAGCTTACGCCAAGGCGCGGCGGATCCTGACCGAGAACGTGGAGGAACTGCATCGTTTGGCTCGCGGGCTGCTGGAGCACGAGACGCTGAGCGGCGACGAAATCCGCACGGTGCTGCGCGGCGAGCCGGTAATCCGCAAGGTGGTGGATGAGCCGGCGCCCGAAAACCGCCGCGCTTCGGTGCCGACCGCGGGTCGCCCGGCCGCACAGACCCCGCCGGCAGGGGGCCTTGGCCCGGCGCCGCAGCCGGGCTGAGACCAGGAGAAGGCTCCACGGCCGCCCCGTTCCAACATTGGGCCGGCCTCAGCCTTGACCGCCCCCGCGTAATGGGTGTGCTGAACGTTACGCCCGACAGCTTCAGCGACGGCGGAGACTTTATTGACCCGGATAGAGCGATCGCGGCGGGCCGCGCGATGGCGGCGGCCGGCGCGGATATCATTGATGTGGGTGGAGAGAGTACGCGACCGCGGTCGAAGCCCACCTCGCAAACCGCTGAAAAGAGCCGTATTCTGCCCGTGATACGCGGCCTCGCCGCAGCGGGGCTCCGGGTCTCTGTCGACACCCGCCACGCCGCCACAATGGCGGCTGCGCTCGATGCAGGCGCCGCCATCGTCAACGACGTTTGCGCTCTGGGCTTCGATCCAGCCGCCGCACCACTCGTGGCTGCCCGCGGTTGTCCGGTCGTCCTCATGCACATGCGTGGAACACCGACCGACATGTATGCCGAGGCGCGCTACGATGACGTGGCCGCCGACGTGACCCGCGAACTCGGCCAGCGCATCGAAGCCGCAGTGCGCGCCGGTATCGCCCGGGACAGCATTGTCATTGATCCCGGCATCGGGTTTGCCAAGACTGCCGAGCAGTCATTGGAATTACTACGTCGCCTGCCGGAACTTGGCTCACTCGGCCGGCCCGTTCTTGTAGGCATTTCACGTAAATCGTTTCTCGGGATGGTCACCGGCGAAGACGACCCGCGGCGCCGCCTGCCGGCCTCGCTCGCTGCGGGCCTGTTTGCCCTGTCCCGTGGCGCCTCGATCCTGCGCGTCCATGACGTGCCTGAAACCTTGCAGGCAATAAGGACTTGGCACACTTTGGCACAATGATTTACTTCCATTACTAAGTCGATACATGCATCATGCCTTTCGATAGGCAAGGCGAACGATCTATGGCCTGCGTAAGACAATTGTTCGGAACCGACGGTATCCGCGGCACCGCAAACTCGGACCCCATGACCGCCGAGATGGCGCTCCGACTGGGTCAGGCTGCCGGACTGCTGTTCACCCGCGGCAGTCACCGCCATCACGTCGTGATCGGCAAGGACACGCGGCTGTCCGGCTACATGTTGGAGCCAGCGCTCACGGCGGGCTTCATTGGTGCAGGCATGGACGTGACCCTGGTCGGTCCGCTGCCCACCCCAGCGATCGCCATGCTGACCCGCAGCCTGCGGGCCGATCTCGGTGTGATGGTCTCCGCGTCGCACAATCCGTATGAGGACAATGGCATTAAGCTGTTCGGTCCGGACGGCTTCAAGCTCAGCGATGAGACCGAGAGCGAGATCGAAGCCTTGATGGCCAGCGATATGAGCCAACGCTTGGCGGCGCCGCCGTCGCTGGGCCGCGCCACTCGCCTGGACGACTCCGCCGGGCGTTATATTGAGTCCGCCAAGGCAAGTTTTCCGCGCGGCCTGCGCCTGGACGGACTAAAGATCGTGGTCGATTGCGCCCACGGAGCCGCCTACCGCGTGGCCCCGACAGTGCTGTGGGAACTTGGCGCCACCGTGGTCCCGCTCGGGGTCTCGCCCGACGGCTTCAATATCAACCGCGACTGTGGTTCCACGGTGCCGCAGTATCTCTGTGCCCAGGTCGTGGAGCATGAAGCGCAACTCGGTATCGCACTGGATGGCGACGCTGACCGGCTGCTCATCGCTGATGAGAAGGGCCAGCTCATCGATGGCGACCAAATTCTTGCACTGATTGCGCGATCCTGGGCCACCAGCGGTCGGCTACGTGGCGACGGCATCGTCGCGACGGTCATGTCCAATCTTGGGCTTGAGCGCTTCCTCGCCAGCCAAGGGCTGACGTTGGACCGCACCCGGGTAGGCGACCGCTATGTCGTCGCGCGCATGCGTGAGACAGGCATGAACCTGGGCGGCGAGCAATCCGGGCACGTGATCCTGTCGGACTTTGCCACGACCGGTGACGGTCTCCTCGCCGCCCTGCAGGTCCTCGCTGTCATCGTCGAGCAACAGCGTTCGGCGCGCGAAGTCTGCCGCGTGTTCACGCCATTGCCGCAACTGCTGAAGAATGTCCGCTTCACCGGCGCATCGCCGCTACTCAACAAGAATATACAGCACGCCATAGCTGCAGCACAGGCAACGCTGAATGGCTGCGGCCGCCTGCTGATCCGTGAAAGCGGCACCGAGCCACTGATACGCGTCATGGCGGAAGGCGAGGACGAGGCATTGATTGGCCACATGGTCGACGACCTGTGCGAGACGATCGCCGCGGCTACCCACATGCGCGGGGATGCAGGCTGACGTTCTCGGCGGACCATGTGGCCGACAGGCAGGTTTCAGAATGGCAGAAGGACATCCATCAACTGTTGGCCCCAACGGGTGTGTTGCACCTCGGTGAGTTCCCCACGCCCGCCATAGGCGATCCGAGCCTCAGCCATACGATCATGCAACACTGTGTTGTCGGACGCGATGTCCTGCGGCCGGATCACGCCGGTCACCTGTAGCTCCCGTAGTTCGCTGTTTACCCGGAACTCCTGCCGCGCTGACACTACCAGGTTGCCGTTCGGCAGCACCTGCGTCACCACGCCGGCAAGTCTGATGGTAACCACCTCGTTGCGCTGGATCTGTCCCGACCCACCGTTGTTATTGCCGCTGCCCACGTTCAAGATCTTCGACGGGTCGGTAATCGTCTTCGGCAGACCCGCTTGCAGACCGAAGAAGCTCGCCAGACTCCCGGTCTCGGCGCTGCTTCTGCTGGTCGTCGTGGCGTTCTTCACGTTGGCGGTGTCGTTCATGGAAATCAGAATGGTGACGATGTCGCCCACCTGCGCTGCCCGTTGATCCTTGAAGAAGGCACGCGAACCGGACCGCCACAGTGAATTTGCCTCATTCGGCGTGGGCTCACGCGCCGGCATCGGCATGCTGACAGGCCGCCACGTCGGATCCTTGGTCGGATCCGATGTCGGGGTCATCGCCGGCGCGCGCCCGACCTCGGACAGGCGGGAAAGCGATCCACAGCCAGCCAGGAGCATACAGGCGAACGCGGGCGCCAACAGTCGAATGTTCCGCTTCATCGCACGCTCACTTTCAGCGGCGTCGCGCTCGGCGCGACACGCACGCGGTCAGGCCCAATCACCTCCGCCTCGATCACCGCGTGCGACACCGGATTGAGTATGCGGATGCGCTCACCGATCGCACCGGCTTCCATCGCCTGACCCTGTGCGGTCAGTACGATCCCGGGACTGTCGAGCATCATCAGGACGGTGGCACCCTTCTGCACCATGGACGGGCGCATCAGTTCGGCCTCTCCGAGTGGCGCGCCACCGGCAATCTGCCGCTTCGTCTGCATGCCGACTGCGTCAGCAATCCTGTGCACCACCTCGCCGTGGATCAGTGAGGTGTGCACGCGCGCCACGTGAACGTCCTCAGGGCGCAGGACGCTGCCTGCCGGCAAGCGCGCGGTGGCGACCGGCACGTCGATCGTGTCATCCACCCTGCCTGCGAGGCGCATGTAGATTGGTTCCATGGATTCACCGGCAACCGAAAGCATTGCGGTGAACCGACCGGCATTGGTGTCGTAGCTAAGGTCGGACACAACTGGCCGTGGATTTGATTCGAATGGCACGAGTGGCGGCGAGAAGTCGGCCAGTTCAATGTCACAGTCAGGCGACGTGCCGCCTTCGATCAGGGCGCCCCTCAAAGCATCCAATACATCCTCGCGCTGCAGCGGACGACCGGGCCGATCGAGCACCGCGCGATCAGCAGACGATGCCGGCCGCCAATCCACACCGAATTGCCGTGCGATGGCGCCAAGCTGCGCCGCCTCCACGACGATGCGTCCGCCGGCGCCCGGCCCGGGACCCAGGACACGGTTGGCATTGGCGCCGGCATCCTCGAACAGATCTGACAGCCGCACGGTTGGTGCGTGCAGCGTGGTGACCGTGCGCAGCGTTGCGGACTGCGCGGTCGCGCCCACAAGACAGATCGTCAAAACGGCGAATGGCACTCGGATCATCATGTCACCGCAGGTTGGTCAGGGTGGACAGCATGTCGTCACTTGTGGTGATCACCTTGCTGTTCATTTCGTAGGCCCGCTGCGCCGTGATCAGATTGGTGATCTCGCTGACGACATTCACATTGGACGTCTCGATGAAGCCTTGCATGACCGAGCCGAAGCCGGGCGAGGCAGGATTGCCGGTGACCGGCTGTCCAGATGCGGCAGTCTGCAGATAGAGGTTGTCGCCTTGAGCATCCAACCCGGCCTCGTTAGGAAACACCGCAAGCTGCAATTGACCGACAGTCTGTGGCGCCGTCTGGCCGCTTATCGTCACCTGCACCTGGCCCGATTGGTTCACGGTCACGCCGGTGGCGTTCGATGGGATCTGCACTCCGGGCTGCACCACATAACCGTCCGCGGTGACAATCGTGCCATCGGCAGCCAGGCCGAACGTGCCATCGCGCGCGTAGGCAGTGTCGCCCGACGGCAGCGTCACCTGGAAATAGCCATTGCCCTGGATTGCCATGTCGAGCGTGTTGGACGTTTGCTGCAGGTTGCCCTGCTCGCTGATCCGATAGATCGCCGCTGTCTTCACGCCGAGCCCGACCTGCGCTCCTGATGGTACCAGCGTGCCGGTATCGGAGCTGTTGGAACCGACACGGCGGAGGTTCTGATAGATCAGGTCCTGAAACTCCGCTCGCCGGCGCTTGAACCCTGTCGTCGTCATGTTGGCGATATTGTTCGAGATCACCTCAACGTTGGTCTGTTGCGCCTGCATCCCCGTGCCAGCGATGTCGAGCGAACGCATGTCCGGACCTCCTTAGCTCTGCTGCTGCGTCAGCAATTTGTCGATCGCTGACTGTTCTCGGTCGCTTTCGGCCTGGATGAACTGCGTCATGAACTGGAACTGTCGCTCGCCATCGATCATGCGGGTCATTTCCAGCACTGGCTGAACGTTGGAGTCCTCAATCGAACCCTGCACCAGACCGGGCGAGGTCACCGGCACTGTGGGCGAACCAGAACTGAACAGCGTGTCACCCTCCGCCGCGAGCTGCATCGGATCGGTTGGTTTCACCATGCCCACTTTGGCGAGCTGGCCATTCTCGCTGGACACGGTGCCGTCGCCAGCGATGGTGATCTGCGTATCGGCAGGCGACAGCGTGATAGGCTGCCCGTTGTTGTCTAACACCGCGTTGCCGGCGCCGTTGGCCATCGTTCCGTCGGGCATCAGGCCGAAGCGGCCATCGCGCGTCAGGCGCGGCCCTCGCGCTGTTCTGACGGTGAAGTATCCGTCGCTGGTGATGCCGAGATCGAATGGATTGTTGGTGTGTGTCAGCGTGCCCGCGCGTAATTCGCGCCATGTCGCACGGTCCTGCGTATACGCAATGCCGCGGTCGCCTTGCGGCACGTCGGTGCCGCGCTGTTTGCTGAGCCAGTCGCTGAACTGCATGCGCTCAGCTTTGAAACCTGGCGTGCTGGCGTTTGCGATGTTGTCCGCGATCACGTCCATGACACGCTGCTGTGCAACCAGACGAGAGGCGGCGACGTTGCTGACGATTTCCATGTCCGCGCAGTCGCAAGCAGCGTGCCACTCGCATCCCGCGTCGCAGTTGTGCTGACCCCGCTGGGCAAGTCGTGGTTGACCGACACAACGCCGCCCCTGAGATGGTGGGAGACGTCCGGCATTGATTGCCCTACCCGGCGGGATTTGCCGGGCAAAGGTTTCTTAACAGCTCCCTGTCATCCTGCCGTGCAATAGGTCAAAGGAGCAGCCAGTGGCCAAGGCCGCGGCAGCGGAAGAAACCAGCAAACCTGACGAAACACCCGAACAACCCGAGCCAGCGAAGTCGGGCGGTCGGCGCAAGCTCATCCTGCTCGCCGTCCCCGTCGCGTTGGTGGGCGTCAGCGCTGGTCTGTGGTTCTCCGGCGTCCTGCCGCGCCTTCTCGGTATGCAGCACGCTGAGACGCCCACCGATCAAGCCACCCCACAAAAGCCCATCTATGTCGATCTGCCGGAGCTGATCGCCAACCTGAACAGCAGTCCGCAGCGGCCGAGTTATGTGAAGCTGACGGCGCGTCTCGAGGTGCAGAAGCAGGAAGACGTGGAACGCGTGAAGGCGGCTATGCCGCGACTGCAGGATCTGTTTCTGACTTACATGCGCGAAATGCGCCCGCAGGAGCTGCGGGGCTCCGCCGGCACCTATCGCCTGCGTGAGGAACTGATCGCGCGCGCCAACCTTGCCGTCGCCCCAGCGCGCATAACCGACGTGCTGTTCACCCAGATGCTGGTCCAATGAGCGACGCTCCCGACCAACCGCAGTCCGACGAAGAACTGGCTGCGGCATGGGGCGCAGAGGCCGCGGGTGACGAGGTTCAGCCGACCCAACCCGCACGCGTGCTCAACCAGGCCGAGATCGACAGTCTGCTCGGCTTCGACGAAGGTACCGCCGGCGGCGAGAATCGCAGCGGGATGCAGAAGATCATCAGCTCGGGTCTCGTCTCGTACGAGCGCCTGCCGATGCTGGAGATCGTGTTCGACCGGTTGGTGCGCATCATGTCCACCTCGCTGCGCAACTTCACCTCGGACAACGTCGAGGTAGGCATCGACAACATCCTCTCGCTGCGCTTCGGCGATTATCTGAACTCCATCCCGCTCCCGGCTATGCTCGCGGTGTTCAAGGCGGAGGAGTGGGACAACTACGGCCTGATGATCGTCGATTCCGCGATGATCTATTCCATTGTGGACGTGTTGCTGGGCGGCCGCCGCGGTACCGCGGCGATGCGCATCGAGGGCCGCCCCTACACGACGATCGAACGCACCCTGGTTGAGCGGCTGATTCAGGTGGTGCTGGCTGATCTTTCCGCCAGTTTCGACCCCCTCTGCCCGGTCACCTTCCGTTTTGAGCGGCTGGAGGTGAACCCCCGCTTTGCCACCATCAGCCGGTTGTCGAATGCAGCGGTGCTCGCGCGCCTGCGCATCGACATGGAGGACCGCGGTGGCCGCATGGAGTTGCTGCTGCCATACGCCACGCTCGAGCCGGTGCGCGAGCTCCTGCTGCAGCAGTTCATGGGCGAGAAATTCGGCCGTGATTCAATCTGGGAAACCCATCTCGCCGAGGAATTGTGGAACACCGAGGTCGAGCTGGACGTCGTGCTGGACGAACAGATGATGCGGCTGTCCGACGTAATGGCGTTCCAACCTGGCAACCGAATCCTGCTCAACACGGCGCTGAGTGCGCCGGTATTGGTCCGATGCGGCACGGTGCCGCTGTTCGAGGGCCGCGTCGGTCGCCGGAAGAACCGCATCGCCGTGCGCATCGAGCGTGAAGTCCCGCGGCTTCAGCAGACCGAGCGCTGACCGTATTGGCAGTTTCCTAACACTACTGCGGGACAATCGCGGCATGGAGTTGATACTCGAACTCGTGTTGATCGCACTTCTCGCGGCGACCCTGTTCCACGCGGTGCGCCTGGAGCGCGCCCTCGGCGTGCTGAAACGCGATCGTGTGCAGTTGCAGGAGCTGATTGCCGGATTCAATGCCAGCACGCGCCAGGCCGAGATCGGCATCGAGCGACTGCGGGGTGCTGCCGACGGTGCCGGTCAGCAGATCGCGCATCAGGTCGATGCGGCGTTGTCGCTCAAGGACGACCTCACACTGTTGATAGAACGGGGTGGCCGCTTGGCTGATCGGCTGGAAGCGCTCGTGTGTGCCAGCAGACCGCTCGCCAGTGAAGCACCACGTTTGACTGTTGTCTCGAATACGGATGCCACGGAACCGCGCGTGCGAAGCCAGGCCGAGCGCGATTTGCTGAAGGCGCTGAGGATGGCAAGATGACCTGGCGCCTCGGTTCGATACGGCTGCTGCCCATCACAATCTTCGCTCTCGCCGGCCTGCTCGCCATGAAGTCGGCACAACTGGTCCGTGCGGCGGTGCCTGTGCACGATGCCACACCTCAGGCTTCAATAACAACGCAGGCTGCCATACCGGCTCCGCCGCAGCCCGCTGTGGCAAAGCCGACTGAGCAGACCGCGCCCCCCGTTGACGACGCCGAGCGCAAGCTGCTGCTCGACCTGCGGCAGCGCCGCGAAGAGCTCGACGGCCGCGACGCGGCTTTGGCGACGCGCGAATTGGTGCTTACCGCGGCAGAACAGAAACTTGCGGCGCGCATCGGCGAATTGCAGGCATTGCAGACCAAACTCGAAGCGCTCGATAGCGCACGCAAGCAACGTGAGGACACCGGTTGGCAGGGTTTGGTGAAGCTCTACGAGACGATGAAACCGCGCGACGCCGCGACAATCTTCAATGACCTCGATATGCCAGTGCTTCTGCAGGTGGTGAACCGCATGAAGGAGGCGAAGGCGGCGCCCGTTCTGGCGGCGATGCAGCCTGACAAGGCGCGCGACCTCACCACGAAGCTTGCCCAGATGCGCACGCAACACGACGGCCAGGCTGGCGGCTGAACGCGAAGGAGAAGGGACCGAACGACGATGCCGATCGACAAATCCGTAAACGTGCTCATCGTCGATGACTACAAGACGATGCTGCGCATCATCCGAAATCTGCTGAAGCAGATTGAGTTCAACAATGTTGAAGAGGCCAGTGATGGCGCTGACGCCCTGACCAAGCTGCGTGGTGGCAACTTCGGCTTGGTGATCAGCGATTGGAACATGGCGCCAATGACCGGACTGCAATTGCTGCAGGAGGTACGGGCAGACGCCAAACTGAAGGCCACGCCATTCATCATGGTCACCGCCGAAAGCAAGGCCGAGAATGTCGTTGCGGCCAAGCAGGCCGGTGTCTCAAATTATATCGTGAAGCCGTTCAATGCGGAAACCCTGCGCGACAAGATCGAAAAGGTGTTAGGGCATGTCTGATCCTGACCTGCTGGCCCAACGGCTCGCCGAGATCCGTGCGCGCCATCCCGGTTCGCAACCCGAGATGGTCGCAGAAGTGGTGCGCGTCGTGCTTTCCACGCTGAGCGGGGATCTGTCCGCGCAGGAGACCTCACTGTTGGCCGAGGTGGAGGCTCTTGGCCACACCATCGCGCGCGCCAAAGTCGAAATCGCCGCGTTGCGGGTGGACGACATCACCGACAATCATATCCCCTTCGCGACCGACGAACTCGATGCCATCGTCGAACACACCGCTACTGCGACCAATGCGATCCTGAGCAGTTGTGAAACACTCGATGAGGTTGCGCGGAGCGTGACCGGCGAACCGGCAACCAGGCTGCAAGATGCCACCACGCGTATCTATGAGGCGTGCAGCTTCCAGGACATCACCGGCCAGCGCATCAACAAGGTTGTAGGGACACTGAAGACGATCGAGGCCAAGGTCGTCCAGATCGTCGCCACGTTTGGCAATGGAGACCGGGAGACGTTAGATGAATTTGCGGGCGCGGCGACCGACGCCGCATTGCTGAACGGCCCGCAGCACCCCGCAGTCGCCATGGACCAGTCCGACATCGACAAGTTGTTGGCCAGCTTCGAATGACGCATCGGCCCTCCTCTCCGTGGCGGTGGGGAGGCAACGGAACCGTACAATACGCGACCTGCTTGCTGGTCGCCATGCTGGCCCTCCTGCCAGTCGTGTCCTTCGCCGACAGCAAGCAACAAGATGTGGCAGTGCACATCGGTTCCCACGACGGATACGGTCGGGTCGTATTCTATCTCCCGCCGGGAACCGACTACCATCTGACGCAGCAGGGCCAGCGCGTTGTACTCCAGTTCGCTGGCGATCTGACGGTCGGCGCGCCGCGTGGCGTTCCGCGGAACGTCGTAAGTATCACCGGTGGGGCTGATCAGGCGGAACTGGTCGTGGCGCCAGGAACGGGTCTGCACAGCTGGCGTCTAGGTGATCTGGTTGTGATCGATGTGAGGGACCGCGACACCGCTGTGGATCCCCCGGCGCAGCAAGGGACGGGCGCGACCAAATCTCCCACAGCCAAACCTGCTCCCACAGCCAAACCTGCTGCCACGCCACCGGCGACTGCTCCCGCCGCGGCGCCTCCGCCTGCCCAATCGTCCTCCCCTAAGACCGAGCCGACGCCGCTGGCGCAACCGAAGGTCGCAACGGCCACCCAGCAACCAGAACCCGCCCCGGCGGCCGCCGCGCCACCACAGTCCAACCCGCAGGAACCGCCGCCCGCTTCGACACCCCAACCGAGCCCGCTCGCTACGGCCGCCAGCGCCGCACCGCAATCCACACCCAGCGTCGACTCCGAACTTGTCGTGCCAACAGACTCTCAGGTTGGCGTCGCGGTGTTCCGGCGCGGCTTTGCGGCGCTGATCGTGTTTGATCGACCCAGCGCGATCGACACGGCATCGTTGCATGATGACCCGGTGTTCGGCACCGCCTCCGTGCAAACGCTGCCTACTGCGACCATGATCCGCGTGCAACTCGACGCCGGCACCGGGCTGTCCACGTCGCGCATTGCCGACGCGTGGCACATTTCCGCTGTAACACGTGAACCAACGCTGCATCCTATCCAGGCGACAGTCGCCGACGATCGCCTTGTCCTGCTGGCCGCTGCGCCAGGCAGTGTCGTGAGCCTCGTGGATCCCGATTCAGGCGCCACCCTGTTGGTCGGAACACAGCGACGCGAAGGTCAGGGCGTTCCGGTGCAGCACCATTCGCCAGAGTTTGCGTTGCTGCCCACCTGGCAGGGCGTGGTGGTAGAACCAAACGCCGATACGGTGACGTTACGCCCGACCGCGCAGGGTTTCGTGATCGCTGGCGCCTTGGCCTTGTCGCCACTCTCCGATATCGCCGATCAACTCGCGCACTCCATTGGCCTGACGCGGCAGTTCGACTTCCCCAGCCAGCCCAATGAGGTGCTGCTTCAGCGCCTGCGGCGTCAGATGGTGGAGGATGCAAGTTCACCACCCCTCGCCCGCGGCCCGCGCAGGCAAGCCGTCGCTCGCACGATGATCGCGCTCGGCCTCGGTGTCGAGGCGGGTGCCATGTTGCATATCGCGGCAATTGACGATCCGCATGAGGCCGACTCGCCGGATAATGGCGCACTGTCGTCGATCGCCGCGCTGCTCGCTCATCGGCCCGACGAGACAGATGGCCTGGTCGATCCGCGCCTTCCTCCCGCTGACGACATCGAGCTGTGGCGCGCGGTGCGCCTGGCGCAATTGCAGGATGGCTCTGCACCGGCCGCTGCGATGTTCGCCGCCACGCTGCCGCTGATGCTCGCGTATCCGCCGGAAGTGCGCGATCGCGTACTGCCGTTGGCGGCCGAGACTCTGGTCGCCGGCGGTGAGATCGCTGCCGCCGAAGCCTTGCTCCAGGCGCGCAAGGATGATGCCGCGCTCGATTTGGCCCGAGCCATGTTGCAGCAGGCACAGGGCGACAACGCAGGTGCTTTGGCCCGCTACGACAGGCTGGCGCAGTCACGGGACCAATCGGTGCACACTCGCGCTGCGATCAGCGCGGTGGAATTACGCCTCGCTTCGGGTGCGCTCGATGCAAAGCAGGCAGCCGACCAACTGGAAAGCCTGCTGTACTCCTGGCGCGGCGATAAGCGCGAGCGTGCGTTGCGCGAACGCCTGGCGGGTCTCGAGGCACGCATCGGAGCCTGGCGCTCGGGACTTGCTTTGCTGCGGGAAAGCGAATCGCTGTTCCCAGAAGACAAAGCCGCGATCCACGGCGAATTGGGCGATATGTTCGCTGGGTTGCTGCACGGCGATGTGGCGGACGCGCTGCCGCCGCTGGAGCTGGTGTCGGTCGTGGACGAAAACGCGGATCTGCTCCCGGCCGGCCCGGACGGCGAAGCATTGCAGGCGAAACTAGCCGACCGACTGGTCGCACTCGACTTGCCGAAGCGCGCGGGGCCGCTGCTGGAGAAGCTGATGCTGGCCGCGAAATCCGGCGTTGTTCGTGCTGGCTTCGGTGCGCGGCTGGCGGCGATGCGGCTGCGCGAAGGTGACGCAGCAGGTGCGCTGGGAGCGCTCGATGCATCCGTCGCCGAGGATCTGTCGCCGGATCTCATCGAACGCCGCACCCTCCTGGTCGCCGCCGCCAACGCACGGCGTGGCGACAACGACCGGGCGCTCGCGGCACTCGGTACGCTGGACAGCACCGCAGCCTACGAGGCACGGGCGACGATCCTGGAGAGGGCGAACGACTGGCCAGCAGCCCAGCGGGCGCTGACCGACTACGCTGCCAAGACCATTCCACCGGACGGCAAATTGGACGATCCACAACGCCGGACACTCCTCCGCCTTGCCACAGCTGCAGCTCGCGCCGGCGACAATGCGGCGCTGACGGCGCTTCGCCAGCGTGAGGGAGCGCGGATGGAAACCGGGCCGTTGGCAGATATGTTCCGCTTGCTGACAGCCGACGAGGTGCGCGGCGTTGCTGACCTGAAGCGATCCGGGCAGGAGGCAACTTTGGCGCGTGAACTGCCAGGCGAGTTAAAGGCCCTGCAGCCTCCAGCGCGGCAGGTCCAGTAATGCCGGGGTCGCAACAGACTAAATAGCCTCTTGCATGCTGCCCCCCCTTTCCCCATGTTCCGCCACCTTGGCCCGAGGGAACGGTCGCCGCTTGGCGACCGTTCCAAAGGCTGTCTACTGGTAGGAACAGGGTACGCAATGGACGCACTCAGCCCACTGGGGATGGTCTCGGACGCTCCGAGCGAGGATGCCCCGAAGGACTACTTCGTCGTGAGGGACGGCGTGAAATTCGCCGGAACACACCTGCTGCTGGACTTGTGGGGAGCGAGCAATCTCACCGATCCAGAGCTGATCGATCGTGCGCTGCGGGACGCCGCCGAAGCGGCCAACGCAACGATCCTGCACAGCCATTTCCACCACTTCGGCCCCGACGGCGGCGTGAGTGGCGTGCTCGTGCTGGCGGAAAGCCACATCTCGATCCACACGTGGCCCGAGCGCGATTTCGCCGCCGTGGACATTTTCATGTGCGGCGCGTGCAATCCGTATCATTCGCTGCCTGTGCTGAAGGAAGTGTTTGCCCCGAAGTCAATTCTGCTGTCCGAGCAGCGGCGCGGGCTAATCCCATAGCGGCTTTGTCCTTGGCGTGACGCGCGGCCCGGATGTGATGCTCCGGGCCGTTCTGTTTGGAGACCCGTATGGCGACCGATAGTTGGATCAACGAGACGCTGTATCCTGACTGGGGCCAGCGCTTCCTGGTTAAGCGCGAGCTGGCGCGGGTGCAAAGCGACTTTCAGGACATCGTGATCTTCGACACCTTCTCGCATGGCCGTGTGATGGTGCTGGACGGGGTGATCCAGATCACCGAGCGCGACGAGTTCGTATACCAGGAGATGCTGACGCACGTGCCGTTGCTGGCGCATGGCGCGGCTGCGAACGTGCTGATCATCGGCGCCGGCGATGGCGGCGTGCTGCGGCGCGTGCTGCAGCATCGCGGCGTGCGGCGTGCCGTGATGGTCGAAATCGATGGCGAAGTGATCCGGCTGGCGAAGGAGTTTCTGCCGGCGATCGGCGCCGACGCCTGGAACGATCCGCGCGCCGAGGTGATCGTCGGCGACGGCATCGATTATGTAAAGCGTGCACCGGACGCGACGTTCGACGTGATCATAGTCGATTCGACGGACCCCATCGGGGTTGGCGAAGTGTTGTTCACCGACGAGTTCTACGCCAATTGCGCGCGCATCCTGACCGCGCGCGGGCTGGTGGTGAACCAGTGCGGCGTGCCGTTCATGCAGGCGGACGAACTGCGCCAGACCAGCGTGCGGCGCGCGAAGTTCCTGCCGCATGTCACGGCGTATGTTGCGGCGGTGCCGACCTATGTCGGTGGTTTCATGACATTGGGCTGGGCGGCGAAAGATGCGTCGCTGACTCGGGCCAGCACCGACGAAATACGGGCGCGCGCGCAGGCCGCCGGCGTCCTCGGCACAACACGCTACTGGACGCCGGACATCCATGTGGGTGCCTTCAATCTCCCGCCCTATATCTCCGAACATCTGCCGCGTTAGGAGTGAGCAGTGAACGATAACGTCATCATCACCCGCACGGATGGCGTGCTGGAAATTCGCCTCAACCGGCCAGAGAAGAAGAATGCGTTGACGCGCGAAATGTATGACGTGATGGCAGACGCTTTCGCGCAGGTTGATGCCAGTCCCACGCTGCGCGTCGCACTTCTGACCGGTTCGGGCGACACGTTCACCTCAGGCAACGACATAGCCGACTTCCAGGCGCGCGCCAGCGGGAAACGGGAGAGCTCGGCGTCGCGCTTCCTGCCGACGATAGCGTCGATGCAGAAGCCGCTGATCGCTGCGGTGAACGGAGCGGCGATCGGCGTCGGCACCACGATGCTGATGCACTGCGACCTCATCGTTGCCGCACGTTCCGCCCGCTTCGTGATGCCGTTCACCAGTCTCGGCCTGGTGCCCGAGGCCGCAAGCTCGCTGCTTTTCCCCCGCCTGCTCGGTAATCAGCGAGCCAGCGCGCTGCTGCTCCTCGGCGAGCCACTGGATGCGGCGACAGCGCACGAGTGGGGCTTTGTGAATCGCGTCGTCGATGACGCGGCGCTCCTGGAGACGGCTTACGAGATCGCGCATCGGCTTGCATCGCTGCCGCCTCAGGCCGTGCGGCTTACCAAGCATCTTATCCGGCACGGCGCGACCGACCTCGCGGCGCGCATGGAGGAAGAGCTCAAGCTGTTTCGTGAACGCCTCGGCTCGCCCGAGGCAGCCGAGGCATTCAGGGCATTCATGGAGAAGCGCAAGCCTGACTTTTCCGGTTTCGCCTAGTCGAGTCTAGCGCGCGACCGGTTGCGAAAGCAGGTAGTCCCGCAGGTGGCTCACGTGAATGTCGCGCGCCGCGTCGGGGCGGCCTCGGATGACGAAGTCCCACGACCCCGGCAGCGATCGGTCGGCAAACAGCCGTGCGAGCCGTCCGCTCGCGAGCTCGAAGTCGATCAGCGGCCGGCGCCCAAGGGCGATGCCGGCCCCCGCTATTGCCGCACCGATGGCGGCATTGAACGTGTCAAACCGGACGATGGTCGGCCTTGCCTTGGCCGGAATGCCGAGCAGATCGAGCCAGGTGCGCCAGGCCTTCTCGCGGCTGCTGCCGTGATCCTCCTGCAGCAGGTTGTGGCGCAGCAGGTCTTGCGTGTCGCTGACCGGCAGCAGCGACGGGCTGCACACCGGAAATACCGTCTCGCTGAACAGCAGCCGGTCGCCCGCCGCAAGCTCGGTCGGACGGGCGCGCAATATGGCGAGATCGAGGCCCTCCCGCACCATGTCCGGTTCGGGCTCTTCGATGGCGCGAACCTGCCACTGCACTGAAGGATGTAGCGCCGCGAAGGCCGCCAGCCGCGGCGCGAGCCACAGTGAGGCTACCGAACCGTTGGCCGAGATCGCGAGCATCGGCCGTATGCCGCGGGCACGCTCGCGCACCGCCTCGCAGGCCGTGGCGAGCTGCGCGAAAGTCGCTTCGACGGTGGCCAGCAGCGACGCCCCCTCGGGCGTCACCGCGGTGCGCGTGTGGCCGGCGCCGTTGCTCGCGCGTGTCAGCAGCCGCGTGCCGAGCGTCGCCTCGAGACCGCGGATCTGGTGGCTCACAGCGGATGTGCTGACATGCAGCGCCAGTGCCGCTCGCGCGAATGAGCCGTGGCGAGCGACGGCAGCAAACGCACGCAACGCCGCCAGAGGGGGAATGCGGTCGGTCATCGCTGTCCAATATAACTCAACAGCGGTTGAAAATCTCGCGTTTGCGCGACACTGCCGCGGACGCCCAGAATGCGCCCGCTTCGCAGGAGGGCCGACGTGCATTTCGATCTGAGACTGTGGCGAATGACGCAGGGCCTGCGGGGACGCATCGCCCTCGGCATCCTGCTCGGCCTGCTCGCCCTCGCCGTCGGCATCGCGCGCTTCGCCTTCCTCGGCCAGTTCCTCGCCAGGCTGTTCCGCGCCGCACCGACCGCCGCACTGGTCATTCCCCTGGTCGGCGTCCTCGCCGCCATTCTGCTGCGCGCCTGCCTCGACAACCTTCGCACCATGATCGCGCACCGTACCGCGGCCCGCGTGCAGGAGGCATTGCGCGTGCGCCTGTACGACAAGATCGTCGCCCTCGGCCCGGTATGGTTCGGTGCTGAACGCACCGGCGGCGTGATGCTGTCGATCATCGACGGCGTGGAGCAGTTGCAGACCTTCTTCGGCCAGTACATTCCCCAGGTCTCGATCGCCGTCTGCGCGCCGGTGGCAATCTTCGCCTTCATGGCGTTCTGGGATCTCCCCGTCGCCACTGTGATGCTCTGCGCCGCGCTGTTCACTCTCGCGGCGCCGACCGTCGTCCATAAGCGCACCGGCCTGGCATCGCGCGAGCGTCAGCAGGCGTTCAAGGCGTTTGGCGAGGAATTCCTCGATGCGGTGCAGGGACTGCCGACACTGAAGGCATTCGGCCAGAGCGGTGCCTTCGGGCGGATCCTTGCCGACAGGGCGCGCGCTCTGTCCGACAGCACGTTCCTCGGTACTCGGCACCAGCATTCTGACACGGGGCATCACCGACCTCGGCTGTGCCCTCGGTGCCGCCGCGGCACTCGCGCTGGGTGCCTACCGCGTTCGCCACGGCGAGATGAGCCTGGAGGCGCTGTTGATCGTGCTGATGGCCGGCACGGAAATCTTCCGTCCGCTGCGCGACCTGCGCACCGTGCTGCACCAGGGTCTGACCGGCCAGGCAGCAGCAGCCGGCATCAACGCGCTGCTGGATGAGCCGGTCACCGCGCCGAGCGCGCCGGCCAACCCGGCGCACGTCTTGGCACTCGCGCCCAGCATCGCCTTTGACAACGTGCAGTTTGCCTACCCCGGCGGCAGACGTGCCGCGCACCAAGGACTGTCATTCAGCATTGCCGCAGGCGAACGTGTCGGCGTGGTCGGGCCCAGCGGCTCCGGCAAGTCCACCATCGTGCGCCTGCTGCTCCGCCTGCACGACCCGCAGAGCGGTGCGGTGCGCATCGGTGGACAAGACCTGCGCGCGCTCGATCCGGATGCGGTGCGCAGGATGATCGCCGTCGTGGCGCAGGACACACACCTGTTCCACGGCACGATTGAGGACAACCTGCGTCTCGGACGCCCCGAAGCCGACGAGTGTGAGGTTGTTGCGGCCGCCCGCGCCGCCAACGCGCATGACTTCATCGAAGCTTTGCCCGATGGATATCAGACCGTGATCGGCGAACGCGGCGCGCGCCTCTCGGGCGGGCAACGCCAGCGCATCGCCATCGCCCGGGCATTGCTGCGCGACGCCCCAATACTGGTGCTGGACGAGGCGCTGTCATCGGTCGACGCAGAGAATGAGGCCGTGATTCAGCAGGCGCTGGATCGTTTGATGGTCGGGCGCACCACGCTGATCCTGGCGCATCGCCTTTCCAGCGTCATCAACGCAGACCGCATCCTGGTGCTGCAAAATGGCGTGGTGGCGGAGAGCGGTCGCCACGCGGAGCTGATCGCGCACGATGGCCCTTATCGTTGGCTGATGGGTCCGCAGCTCGCCGAACGCACCGACGCGATCGCGCCGGTCGGCGATCTAGCCGCCCCAAGCAGTGCGTCGGTGGAAGACACGACGGCTGTGGTGCACGACCTTGCGCAGGACGCCGCGGAGGTGGGCTGGCCGGAGACGATCCGCACGCTGCTCGGGTTCATCCGCCCTTGGCGGCGCCAGCTTGCGATCACCGTCTCCTGCGGCATCGGCCGCGTCATCGCCTTCATCGGCGTAGGCGTACTCGGTGCGCTGATCATCGCCGCAGTGCGGGCGAATGCGCCATCGCTGCTTCTGGTGGTGCTGCTGATCGCGGCAGCGCCGGTCACCGGATTGCTACATTGGCTCGAATCGTTCCTCGCGCACGACATGGCATACCGACTGCTGGCGGTGATGCGGGTCGATCTTTATCGCAAGCTCGATGCGCTTGCGCCGGCCTACCTGCTGAAGCGTCGCTCCGGCGACCTGGTCGCTCTCGCAACCCAGGATGTAGAGACAATCGAGTACTTCTACGCCCACACGGTCGCGCCCGCCTTCGTCGCGGTGCTGATCCCGGGTGCGGTGCTGGTCACGCTCGCCGTGATTGCCTGGCCGCTCGCCCTCGCACTGCTGCCGTTCCTGGCCTATGCCGCCGGTTCGCCGGTCCTGGGCCGACGGCGCATCGACCGTCTCGCGTCCACCGCGCGTCGTGCTCTGGGTGAACTCGGCGCTCATGCAACAGAGACCATTCAGGGCCTCTCCGAGCTGATCGCGTTCGAAGCGACGACGCGGCGTCGCGACGAATTCATGGCCTATGTCCGGCAATATCAGGCGATGCGGCTCGTATTGCTCCACGATCTCACGCGACAGACCGTCGGTCTTGAAGTGGCGACTGGCCTCGGCGGTTTGGCTGTCGCAGCGGTCGGCGCTTTCCTCGTCATGCACGGCTGGATGGCACCGACATTGCTACCGCTGCTGGTACTGGTGTCGATCGCTGCCTTCCTGCCGGTTTCTGAGATCGCTCAGGTCGGCCGCCAGCTTGCCGATACGATTGCATCCACACGCAGATTGCATGTGGTGCATTCGGAACCGGTGGCGATCACCGACGGCCCGGTGCTACCCGCAGCGCCACGCGGCGGCTCCACCGTAGGCTTCGAGCATGTGCGCTTCACCTACCCGGGCCGGCAGCGTCCCGCGCTGGCGGATGCGGACTTCGACGTGCCCGCCGGCGCGACGGTCGCGCTGGTTGGACCGTCAGGGGCGGGCAAGACCACCATCGCCAATCTGCTGCTGCGCTTCTGGGACCCTGAACAGGGTTCGATCAAGCTGGACGGCGTCGATCTGCGCGAACTGACGCTGGACGGGCTGCGAGGCCGCATCGCCCTGGTCGCGCAGGACACCTATCTGTTCAACGACACGCTGGAGGCGAATGTCCGCTTGGCCAAGCCCGATGCCACACGTCAGGAGATCGAGACCGCGCTTCGCCAGGCCGCCCTCGCGGAGTTCGTGGCCGAGCTGCCTGATGGTTTGCGGACGCGCGTGGGCGAGCGGGGCGTTCAGCTTTCGGGTGGTCAGCGGCAGCGCATCGCCATCGCGCGTGCCTTCCTGAAGGACGCGCCGATCCTGGTGCTCGACGAGGCCACGTCGCATCTCGATACGATCAGCGAGCAGCTTGTGCGGTCGGCGCTCGGTGCGCTGATGGTGAACCGCACCACGATCGTGGTGGCGCATCGGCTGTCCACCATACAGGCAGCCGATGTCATCCTGGTGCTCAATGCCGGCCGGGTCATCGAGGCGGGAACGCATACTGAACTGTCCGCGCGCCGTGGGTTCTACGCGCGCTTGGTCGAGCACCAGACCGCCGGCGTTGCGGAGCGTCAGGCGGCGAATTGATCGATCGCGACATTCATGCCCTTGCCGAACCGCCGCGCAGCCTCCAGCGGATCGCCATACTTGCGATGCGCGGCACAATGCTGTGCGCAGGCAAGTAGCAGCCGGTCGCGCCTCGGACTCTGATTCTTCGCGAAATCCTCCAGCATATTTTGCGGGATTTCCTGATTGTGCGGATCGTTGCCAAGCTTGCATGCCGCCAGCGCCAGCGTGCGGACCAGTGCTGTGCGATCAGCAACAATGCCGCAATATGCCTGAACCCATGACAGGCTTTCCGGCCCGTTCAACGAGCAGACAGCGGCATCGATCTGTTGCAGCAGTTCATCTTCATCGAAGTTCCGAGCGCAGGCAGGCGTGAGGATCGGTGACGGAGCGAACGCGTCGATCAACTTTTGGTGCCAGGCGGTCATGTTGACGAACTCGGCTGCCACATACAGCAGCCGCAGCCGCCGAGGGTGGTCAAACGTGTCGTAGAACCACCCCAGCGCGTTGGTGTATTCATAGCAATGCATCGGCATCGAGAAATTGTTGACGCCATGCGTTGCCAGCACAATCTCGGCCGCGGCAATCTGGATCACGTCGATGATGCGCCGCGGATCCTTGCCGGCTTTCAGCATCTGCGTGACACAGTCGAGATTGGCAGGCGAATGCTCGTGTAGCAACGCACGCAGGAGCGCGAACTCCTCCTCCGCGGTCAACGGCGCGGTGTTCCGCAGTATCGCCAGTTCCGCCTCGGCCACGCCCCCGTACGGCACAGCGTGCAGCGCGACTCCTTCGATCTCTTCCTTCACCGTGTTGCACGCCATCTCGTACAATGAATGCCACCGCGGCCCGACGGCGATATCCAACGCACCCGCATAGATCACGTTGCGTGCATTGTCCCAACCCAATGCGTTGCCCAGCTCCACGGTCGAACGTGCGCGATACGCCTTGTGGCCAGTGGTATAGGAACGATTCCGATATAGACGGTCCTGGACGTCAATGAGACCCGCGAACACCAGCTCCGCCAGCACGTGCCTGCGGTTGACCTTGTCCTCCATGAGGCCGAGGAAGCTGCGGTAGGCATCGACCACTTGCCCCCGCTGCACCATCGTCAGCCAGTCGCCCAGTCTTTCCTGAAGCGGCGCGTCGGAGTGCAGTGGTTGCTGATCCGGCCAGTAAACCACTGGCGCCGGCGGGCTCTCGATCCTGCCAGCGAAGCCCCGCGTATAGTGGCCGGGCGCCCGGTTGATCTTCTGGTTCCAGATGTCGAGCCCGGTCGGGATGTACCAGATGGTCTGCGCCATTGGCAGCATCGCCAGATCATCGGGCAACAGTTTCGTCAGGTGCAGCGTAGCGCGTGCCGATAGCAGACAGTGATCATTGTTGACGAAGTTCGGATACCCGTCGTCGATCCGCTCATGATACGGCACATGTGTGTAAGGCGCATGGATGCGAACACCCTCGGCGATGATCTCATTGAGCGGCCGGCCGGCTCGAACCAACTCATAGAACACCTCGCTCGCCCCGACCTGGTCACGCACCATGATGCGCTCCTCCAGCCGAGCATAGATCGGCGCGGTGTTGCGACCTGTTGTGGCGTTCGCGTGCATGTCCATGCGAGTGCTTCCTCGATGCTACCTGGACTGCAACAGCTACGGCGTCGTAGCGGCGAAGACTTTGACGCAGATCAAAAGGCCAGAATAGCTGACCTACCGGTGCGCGATGGACACCGGCTCGCCTACCGGGTCCGCGTTGAGGAAACCCAGCGTTTCGCCTTCCAGCACAAGGCACGTCATCTTGCCGCCGAACACCGCGCCAGTGTCGATGGCGATGCGGTTGTGTCGCACCACCGGTGCCTTCACCGGCGAGTGCCCGTGCACCACCACAGCGCCAAAGTCCATTTCCGAGTACAGGAACGGCTGGCGCATGCGCAGCAGATCCTCACGCAATTGCTGCTCCAGGGGAACGCCAGGACGTACGCCACCGTGGACAAAGAAATACCCGCCATCCCGATAGGTCATCCTGAGGTTGCGCAGGAAGTCGAGATGCTCCGGCGGCACGCCTTCCGGCCAAGTTTCGCGCGGCGAGTCAGGATCGATGTCGTAACTCTCGAGCGCTGGTCTGCCGCCGGTGAACAGCCAGTCGGTCGCGGCCGGGCGATCGCCTGACAGCGCGTGCAGCATCGTGTCGTCGTGATTGCCCAGCAGATTGACCACAGGAACGCCTGCGATCGGCGACCCGGCCAACAACCTTCGCAGCACGCCCGCCGTATCGATGCCGCGATCGACGTAGTCGCCGATATGCAGCACCAGCGGCGTATCGACTGGCCGCCGCGCCAGGTCCTCGGCGATGATGTCGTGCAGGTTGCCAAGCTGCTCGTTGCAGCCATGAATGTCGCCGATGGCGTAGATGCGCCGTCCCTGAGGCAGCGTTGCGGGCGCGCGTGACAGCGTGATCATCGTGGTGCGTTCTATCCTTGCGTCAGCGCCGCGAGTGTCTCGGCACCCGACGTTGGGCGCGCTCGTACACGACCATGCTGTCGAAGAAGCTGATCGCCTTTGTGGTGCGGCAGAACTCGGAAACGGTGTTTGTGAGCGTCTCGCTCTGATCGGTCCCCAGGGTCGTGAAGTTCTCCTGCTTGCTGGTCCATTCCATCAGCTGGACACTACGGGCAAAGGAAAACTGTAGGAAGCTCTGCCGGTCCTGTCGGTCCATGAAGCCGCCGCCCCAGAGCGACGTGTGGGTATCCTCCACGAAGTAGAGGCCGTCCTCGCTGAGTGCAGGATACAGTTCCTCGAACGCCGTGATCTGCTGATTTGCCGTGTGTCCTCCGTCGTCTATCACCACGTTGGGGGTGCCAATCTCGCGCAACACTGACTGCAGGAACGAGCGGTCCTGCTGGTCGCCGATGAACACCTTGGTAATGATGTCCTCTTGCTGCTTGGCGTCCGGATTGATGTCGATGCCATAGATACGTGTCGCTGGACCAAAGTAGTAGCGCCACATCTCCACCGAGCCGCCGAGCTGTACGCCGATCTCGAGCACCACAGGGTTGCTGCGACGGATCGGCGAAAGGAAGCGCTCATAGATCTCAAAATAGTGGTCCCACTTGTGCATCACTCTGCTGTTGCGATGCTGGGCATAGAACGAATAGAGGTCGTTCATCTTCTTTCCCTCGCCAACTCACAACCGGTACCGCCGACCAAGTGCGAGAATGGAGTTCACCGTCATACCGCAAGCAATGGCAACACCACCCGGCTCGGGCGCCGGGCATCGACGAAAACCGTGTTTACGGCAATCCGCTTGCGTCGCGCCATCCCTTCGGCTTCTCCGGTATTGGAATTCACGTCGAATTTCGGGAAATTGCTCGATGCAATGTCCAGTCGGATGCGATGGCCCGGCAGGAACAGGTTCGCCGTTGGGAACAGCGTAATGCGGATCTTGACCATCTCGCCTGGCGTGCGAAGGCGCGGATGCGCGGGGTCTTCAGCATAGCGCAGACGCAGAATCCCATCGGTGAGGATCATTGCATATCCCTTGGGATAGTCAGCTGAGGGCGGATGTACGTCGATCAGCTTGGCGGTGAAGTCGGTATCCGGACCGTCGGTGGCCACGAACAGCTCGGCCTCGATCGGACCGACCACCTGCAATGGTGCATCGAGCGGCGGCGTCTGGAACACCAGCACGTCGCGCCGCGAGGCGAGCGGCAAATAGGGCGGCGTGCAACCGAAGAACTCTGGCCCTTCGGTCTGATCCCACGCGCCGGCGTAAGCGACCGGATCGAGGCTGCTCATCGCGCCGCCGATCGTCGGCACGGGATGCGATGGATCGAAGTCGTACGAGAGCGGCGCGGCATCCGGGGCAGGCGGCGTGCGATCCAGCCGTCCATCCCCGTGTAGATGGAACGCGGCGAACTCGACGCCGGGTGGCGGCCAATCGGTTGAGGTGATCCAGCGCCCACCATGCTCAAGCCGCCCGGCTGTATTGCGTCGCCCGCTGCCGCCACCCATGACGAAGATCCGCACTGGTGGCTCATCGAGCCGTGCGCCTCTCACAACATGGTCGAAAAAGCGCAGGCGGTATAAGCGCCAGTCGCCGGCCCAGGAATCAAGCGCCGCGTCGGGACCGAACTCGACATCGCCGAAGCAGGTGTGGCTGCGATCGCCATGCGTCCAGGGTCCAAGGATCAGGCGCTGCTGGCCGCGTCCCGCGCGCTTTAGGCCGCTGAAGTTGCCGGTCGCAGTCAGCGGGTACGGGTCCCACCACGACGACATGTGCACGCACGCCGCGGGGCTGTAGCGTTCATGCCAGCGTTCGGTGCAGATGCCGAGCTGTTGCCAGAACTCGTCAAACGCACCGTGCATCCACTGGTCGAACAGATACGCTTCGTAGTCCGAATGATGCCGCAGCGGCGAATGGCCTGGCTTCCACGGCATGCGGGTGAACCATTCGCAAATGTCCTCGCTCGCCAGCGCCGCGCGCATCACCGGATCGGCCTGCGCCTCCGGCGAAACGAGCGCGTTCTTGAACGCCCAGGTTGCCTGCTTGAGTTCGAAGGCGCCCGACTGGCGAATGCCCGACTGCCACGAATTGACGAAGCCGCCGCAGTCCAGCACCTGAGCGACCAGCCCTGGCGGATCCAGACAGCCCAGCGCTGCCTGCGTATGAGCGGCATAGGAAAGCCCCATGGTGCAAATCCGTCCGTCGCACCACGACTGGTCGCGCAGCCAGCCACAGGTGTCGAACCCGTCCTCGCCGTCGGACAGATACTTGACGAAGCGTCCCTCTGACCCGTAACGGCCGCGCGTGTCCTGATAAACAACCGCATAGCCACGCTCGGTAAAATACGCGGCAACCTCGCCGCGTGAGGCGGGGGTGGAATTCGCGGCGGTGATCTCGCTGCGGCTGGTTTCCGTGCGGCCATATGGCGTGCGTTCCATGATGACCGGGAAGGGGCCGGCGCCATCGGGCAGATGCACATCGGTGGCGAGACGAATGCCGTCGCGCATCGGAACCATGTGGGTGACGGCTTCCATTACAATGCTCCCAAGTGCCGCATCAGCATGCCTAAATCGGCCGTCATGGGTTGGCCTCCGGTTCTTCCAGCTCGATGCTCAATTCGCGCAGAGACGCTGTATGCGGATGTCGGGTGCGGCCCGCACGCAGGTCGTCCGCCGACAGCAGTTCTACCAGTTCTCCCGCCTCCATTACACCGATGCGGGCGCAGAGATGCGCGACCACCGCAAGATTGTGGCTGACCAGGATGTAGGTCAGCCCGTGCGCCTGCTGCAGATCCGCCAGCAGGTTCAGCACCTCAGCCTGCACCGAAACATCGAGCGCGCTCGTCGGCTCGTCGAGCAGCAGTACCTGCGGTTCTGCCATCAATGCGCGCGCGATCGCCACGCGCTGTCGCTGCCCGCCGGATAACTGATGCGGATAACGAAAGCGCACCAGCGCCGGCAGCGCCACTTCATTGAGACCGCGCAGGATACGTCGCTCGATATTGTCCATGTCATGTACCAACAGCGGCTCAGACAGCAGGCGATCCACCGTCTGACGCGGATGCAACGACCCATACGGGTCCTGAAACACCATCTGTACGCGACGATAGAATTCCTTAGAGCGCCGCGGTGCAAGTATCCTGCCGTCAATGGACATCCGGCCAGTCCAGAGCGGATTGAGCCCCGATATCGCCCGTAGGACGGTCGATTTGCCGGAACCCGATTCGCCAACCAGACCGAAGCTCTCGCCACGCGCCACGCCGAACGAAACGGACTTCACTGCCTCCATGCGTCCGAAGCGAACCGAGAGGCCATCGACCTCTATCATGTCTCCATCCACGACGGATCGCGCTGCATCACGGCAAGTCGCTCCTGCCGGTGGCTTAGTGTCGGCAGGCACTCCAGCAGGCCACGCGTATACGGATGTCGTGCACGCGTCAGATCAGCAGCAGCGAGCTCCTCGACCACGCGGCCGGCATACATCACAGCGACACGGTCGCAGAAATGCGAAACCAGCGGGAGATCGTGGCTTATCAGGATCAGGCCCATGCCACGACGCGACACCAGGTCCTCGATCAGGCGCAAAATCTCCGCCTGCACGCTAGCATCGAGGGCACTGGTCGGTTCGTCCGCGATCAGCAATTCCGGATCAGGCGCCAGCATCATCGCGATCATCACGCGCTGTCCCATGCCGCCAGAAAGCTCGTGTGGATAGGCGCCAGCAACGCGTTTTGGATCGCGGATTTGCACCTGTGCCAGCAGGTCGATCGCCGCCTGTCCGGCCAGCCTTCGGCTGCCGCCCCGATGCACACGCCACGCCTCGGCGATCTGAGCGCCAGCGGTCATCACGGGATTGAGCGAGAATTTCGGGTCCTGCAGAATGAGCCCGGCGCGTGCGCCGCGGATCCGCCGGAGCGCGGTCTCATCGGCACGCAGTACATCGATGTTGTCGAATGTCAGTTTCTCAGCGGTGACGATGGCATTGGAAGGCAACAGGCGCAGGATCGAGCGCGCCGTCAGCGACTTGCCTGATCCGGACTCGCCCACGATGCCAAGTTTTTCCTGGCCGAGCGTCAGGGAAACATTACGAACGGCGTCGGACAGACCAGTGGCAGTAGGAAACTGGATGCGAAGGTTGCAGATCTCGACCAGCATCTATCGCTGACGCGGATCCAGCACGTCGCGCATCCCGTCACCCAATAGATTGAACGCCAGCGACGCGACGAAGATGGCGATGCCCGGAATTGTCGGCACCCACCACTGATCCAGAATGAATGCCCGCGACGACGCAATCATCGTTCCCCATTCCGGCATCGGCGGCTGCGCGCCCATGCCAAGGAAACCGAGCGCCGCCGCGGTCAGAATGATGCCGCTCATGTCCAACGTCATGCGGACGATCACGCTGGACATGCATAGCGGCATGATGTGGCGCAGGATGATGCGACCGCTTGTCGCGCCGGTCAGTCGCACGGCGGCGATGAAGTCAGTGCTCCGCACGGTCAATGTATCGGCACGCGCCAGCCGCGCATAAGGCGGCCACGCAGTCAGTGCAATGGCGATGACCGCACTGGTGATGCCCGGCTTCAACGCCGCGACAAAAGCGAGTGCGAGAACCAGCCGCGGAAATGCCAGGAATACGTCGGTCACGCGCATCAGCACGCGGTCCGCCAAACCACCGAGGTAACCGGCGACGCTGCCCACCGCCAGACCGACCGGTGCCACCAACAGAACGACCGCGACCACCATTCCGAGCGTCACGCGCCCGCCGTACAGGATGCGCGCGTAGATGTCGCGGCCCAGCTCGTCCGTACCGAGCCAATGTGCAAACGATGGCGGCGCCAGACGCCCCGCGAGATCCTGAGCGCTGGGGTCCTGCCACGCGAGCAACGGCGCCGCGACTGAAGCAACAATCATGATCGCGACCGTCACCAGCCCTGCCATCGCCAGGCCGTTGGCGCGGAATTGCAGCCAGCCGCGATAGCGTCGTACCCACGCAGCCTGTGTACGCGACGCGGGCGTCTCGCTCAGCAACCATTCGCGCGATAGGACCCCGCTCATGCGACACGAGGGTCGAGCAGGCGGTACAGCACGTCGGCCAGCAGGTTCAGGACGAGGTAGACGAGCCCAACCACCAGCGTGGCGCCCAGCACCGCATTCATGTCGGCGTTCAGCAGTGATACCGTGAGATAAAGTCCCAGACCAGGCCAGGAAAATACCGTTTCGGTAATCACCGCGCCTTCCAGAAGTCCAGCATAGGCCAGTGCCAGTACCGTCACCAAACGCACTGCGATGTTGCCGAACGCGTGACGCCACAGGATGCGCGTTGCCGACAGCCCCTTCGCGCGCGCCGTGATGATGTATTCGCCGGACAGCGATTCAATCATGAAGGCGCGCGTCATTCGTGTTATGTAGGCCATTGAGAAGTAAGCCAGCACCAGCGCTGGCTGCGCCAGATGCGCCAGCGCGTCCCAGAACGAATCCCAGTCGCCCGCAATGACTGAATCGACCACAAGCATGCCGGTGACGCGCGGCACGAGACCTTCGTACGCCACGTCAAGTTGTCCCGTGCCGGGCGCTATGCCAAGTTTCACATAGAAGATGAGCAGGCACAGCAAGGCGAGCACGAACACCGGTATTGACTGCCCGGCCAAACTCACCACCCGCACCACATGATCGAACCGTGAACCTTGTCGCGCGGCGGCGATTACGCCGAGCGGTATGCCGGTGATAATGGCGATGGTGATCGCTGTCGTCGCAAGCTCCAGCGTGGCGGGAAAGTATTGAGCGATATCCTCGGTGACCGGGTGCGAGGTCATGACCGATCGCCCGAGATCGCCGTGGGCCAGGTTGACCAGATAGATCCAGAACTGCACCAGCAACGGCTTATCCAGTCCAAGCTGCTCGCGTACTGCGGCGATCACGTCAGGTGGGGCGTGATCGCCTGCAATCGCGATGACTGGATCGATCGGCATTACCCGCCCGATCAGGAAAGTGACCAGCGTCAGACCGAACAACGTAAGAGGCACACTGGCGAAACTGCTCGCCAGCATCTGGAGCCTACCTCTCACGCCTTGGTAATCTTCGAGTAGTGCGTGTAGTCGGGCATCGGCCCCACCTTGAACCCAGACACGCCCTTGCCAAGCACCGCTACCGCATTGCGCTGGAGCAGCATGGCGAACGGCGCGCGATCCATGAACTGCTGCTGGATCTTGTGGTACAGCGCGATGCGTTTGGCCGGGTCCAGTTCGCGCACAGCGGCCTGTGATTCGCTTGTCAGTTCCTTGTCCACGAAATGGCTGCGCCACGCGAGGATCTTGAGCTTGCTCTGATCCGAGTCATCGGGATTCTCGCACCACGCCTGACAGTTTGAATTCGGGTCGAAATAGTCAGTGCCCCAATAGAGCATCGCCAACTGGTGCTGTCGCGCCCGCGTCTTGGTGATCACCTGCTTCTGGTCACCCGGCTGCAACGTCACCTTGATGCCGACTGCCGCCAGATCAGCCTGGATCGCCTGAGCGATATCTGAGTGGGGCGAAGCTGAGATGTAGTCCATCGTGACCGAAAATCCGCTGCCCAGACCCGCTTCGGCCAGCAATTGCTTCGCCTTCGCGATATCCTTCTTGAACGGCGTGCTCTTCAGCGCACCTGGCAACGCGTCGGGAAGGAATGCCTGGCAGACACTCCAGGTATTCGGCGTGATGTTCTTGGCGATTGCGTCGTAGTCGATTGCCCATTTGATCGCCTGATGCACCTGCTCCTTCTGCAGCTCCGGCATCGCCTGGTTCATCGCAATGTACATCGAGGTGCCTTGTGGCGCCGACGTGACCGTCAGGGCCTTGTCACCGGCGAGCGACTTGAGCTGGTCAGACCCGAGGTCGCGCGCTATGTCCACGTCGCCTTTCTGCAGCAGAAGTAGCTGTGCCGATGCATCAGCGACGTGGCGCAGCACGATCCGTCGCATCAGCGCCTTTTCCTCCGCGTGCGGGTTGGTGTCGATGATAACGTGATCGCTCGCCGCCCACTCGGTCAGCTTGTACGGTCCAGCCCCGGCGGTGCGCGTCTTGAGCCAGCTATTGCCGAGATCACCGTTGGTCTGATTTGCCATGACCGTTTTCATGTCCACGACGCTGCCAACGTTGGCGCTCAGGCAATACAGCACGAAGCTGGTGGCCTCGGCCTCCTCCGGCAGCTTCATCTCCAGCGTGTAATCGTCCAGTGCGCGGATTGCTTTCTCGACGTTGTCCGGGTTGAACCCGAACTGTGTGACGATGAATCCCGGTGTCTTGTTCAGCTTGACCACGCGATGCAGGCTGAAAGCAGCGTCATGCGCTGTCACTGGATTCCCTGAATCGAATACGGCGTCTTGGCGCAACCGGAACGTGAAGGTCAAGCCGTCCTTGCTGACTTCCCACTTTTCTGCCAGGTCGCCCTCGATCTTGGTCGCATCGTCCAGGTCCGGACGGATCAGCCGTCGGTAGCAGTTGGCATCCACCTCGCCATTTGTGAACTCGTAGGACTCCGCTGGATCGAAGCTGACGATGTCGTCGATCTGCTTGGCCATCACCGCCACACCCTTGGGCGTGGCAGCACGCGCCTCGGTCAGAATGGCCGGCGCAGCCACGGTGGCAGCCGAGCTGGCCAGCAGGGTGCGTCTCGTCAGCATGGTGTATCTCCCGGAAGCCTGATTGTCGCTACTTTGCCAAGGCTGCGCGCAAGGCGCTAGGCTTTACCCCATGCAACGTGAGATACGTCACTCCGCCTGCCCGCACGACTGCCCCTCAACCTGTGCCCTCGAGATCGAGGTGATTGACGGCAAGCGCATCGGCCCGGTGCGTGGGGCGCAAGCCAACAGCTACACGTCCGGCGTGGTCTGCGCGAAGGTCGCTCGCTATGCCGAACGGATCCATCATCCTGACCGCGTGACCCAGCCGCTGCTGCGCACAGGACGGAAGGGGTCAGGGCAGTTCCGTGCCATCTCCTGGGACGAAGCGCTCGATCGCGTGGCAGAGGCGTTCATTACGACGGCCATGTTGCATGGCAGCGAGGCGGTGTGGCCTTATTACTACGCCGGCACGATGGGCCTGGTGCAGCGCGACGGCATCAACCGGCTGCGCCACGTCATGCGCTATTCCCGTATGGCCAAGACCATCTGCACCTCGATCTGTGAGGCTGGCTGGCTGGCTGGCGTTGGCCGCTTCATAGGGCCGGATCCGCGCGAAATGGCGCGCTCCGACCTCATCGTGATGTGGGGCGGCAATCCGGTCGCCACACAGGTCAATGTGATGACTCATATCATGCACGCACGGAAGGAGCGTGGTGCGAAGCTTGTCGTGGTCGACCCGTATCGCACCGGCACGGCTGCCGTCGCCGATATGCATCTGGCTTTGCGACCCGGGACGGATGCCTCGCTGGCATGCGCGGTGATGCACGTAGCGTTCCGGGATGGCTACGCCGATCGCAACTACCTGGCCAATTATTCCGACTATCCAGCCGGACTCGAATCGCATCTTGCGGCGCGTTCGCCTGAGTGGGCGGCAGCGATTACCGGCTTGCCCGTGCCGCAGATCGAGGCATTCGCCGCGCTGTACTGCGAGACCCAGCGTGCGTATATACGCATTGGCTACGGCTTCGCGCGTTCGCGCAACGGTGCCGCGTCGATGCATGCGGTAACCTGCCTGCCGACGGTCACCGGCAAATGGCAGCACGAGGGCGCCGGCGCGCTGTGGAGCTACCGCAGCATCTACAACTGGGACAGGACACTCATAGAGGGCCTGGACGCGATTGATCCGAACACACGCACTCTCGACATGAGCCGACTCGCCAGCGTGCTCACCGGCGATCGCGAGGCGCTGTGTGGCGGCCCACCGGTGCATGCAATGCTGATCCAGAACAGCAACCCTGCGACAGTGGCGCCAGACACCAATCGCGTGCGCCGCGGCTTCCTGCGCGACGACCTGTTTGTCGCTGTGCACGAACAGTTCATGACCGAGACGGCGCTGCTCGCTGATATCGTTCTGCCCGCAACGATGTTTATGGAACATGACGATCTGTATCAGGCCGGTGGACACAGCCATATTCAGATCGGTGCGAAGCTGATCGAGCCTCCCGGCGAATGCCGATCGAACCATGCCGTGCTTCAGGGTCTCGCGACGCGACTGGGAGCGAACCATCGCGGCTTCGAGATGAGTGCGATGGAGATCATCGACGAAACGCTGCGTGTCTCAGGCTGGCCAGACGCGCAGACCGTGCTGGAGCAACAATGGATCGACGTCGCCCCACCATTCGCAGATGCGCATTTCCACAGCGGCTTTCCGCAGCCTGACAAGCGCTTCCATTTCGCACCCGACTGGCGAGCGATTGGTCCGGATTGGGCACGCATGCCTGTGCTGCCCGATTACATGTCGGCGATCGATGAGGCCTCGGCCGATCACCCGTTCCGCATGGTGACGGCGCCGGCGCGACAGTTCCTCAACACCTCGTTCACCGAGACACCGACATCGCGCAAGCGCGAGGGCCGACCCACTGTCCTGCTGCATCCTGCGGATGCGGCGCGGCTCGGTATCGCGGACGGCGATCGCGTAAGGCTCGGCAACGCGCGCGGCGAAGTCGTGCTTCATGCGCACCTGTTCGACGGTCTGCAGCCCGGCATCTTGGTGGCGGAGAGTGTATGGCCGAATGCCGCATTCGAAGGCGGCATCGGCATCAACGCGCTGACCAGCGATGATCCGGCTCCGCCGATGGGTGGCGCCGTGTTTCACGATACCGCGGTATGGTTGCGCTCCGCCGCTGCGGATATGCCGCTCGCCGCTGAATGAGAGGGGACCAACAGGAATGGCCAAACGCATCGCCTTTGTCGGTGCCGGCGCGATCGGCGGCTATATCGGCGCGAACCTGACCGCGCTTGGCCACGATGTCACACTGATCGATCCATGGCCCGCACATGTCGAGGCGATGCGCGCCGAAGGCATGCACCTCTACGGCATGACCGAGGCCGAGAACCACACGGTCCGGGTCAACGCTATGCACATCACCGACGCGCAGGAGCTGGCGAAGCAGAAGCCGATCGACATCGCCTTCATCGCGGTGAAATCCTACGACACGGTGTGGGCGACGCGCCTGATCCGCCAGTACCTGTCGCCGGGCGGCTTCGTGGTGTCGTCACAGAATTGCATCAACGAAGAGCGCATCGCAGGCGTGGTGGGTTGGGGCCGCACCGTCGGTTGCGTGGTGGGTGGCGGGGTGGGCGTGGAGTTGTTCGAGCCGGGCCATGTCCGCCGCACCATGCTGAAGAACCCCAACGTGGTATCGTTTCACGTCGGCGAGCCGCATGGCCGCATCTCGCGCCGTGTCGAGGAGCTTGCCGAGATGCTGGACGGCATCGACACGGCGCACGCCACCGACAATCTGTGGGGCGAGCGCTGGACCAAGCTCTGCGTCAACGGCATGCGCAACGGCGTCTCGGCCGCCACCGGTCTCGGCGGCAATGCGCGCGACGGCCATGACGCGATCCGGCGTATCTGCATCCGGTTGGGCGGCGAGTTGGTGAGGGTCGGTCAGGCGCTGGGATTCACCCTGGGCAAGATCGGTGCGTTGGAGCCTGAGAAGCTGGCGTTGGCGTCGGAGGGCAAACGTGACGCGTTGGCGGAGATCGAGGCGCTGATGCTTGCGGGCACCAACGCGGCCGCGCGCAGCGATCTGCAGCGGCCGTCGATGGCGCAGGACATGGCGAAGGGGCGGCGCACCGAGATCGAGTTCATGAATGGCTTCATCGCCGAGAAGGGCGCCGAGGTCGGCGTCCCGGCGCCGACGCACGCAATGCTGACCGAAGTGGTGAAGCGCGTCGAACGCGGCGAGATCCCCGCCGATCCGGCGAACGTACTGACGAACCGCTAACCACCTCCCCCTCCCCTTGCGGGAGGGGGCCAGGGGGAGGGGACAAGGCCCCCCTCAACGGGTAAACGTCACCTCGGCCGCGCCCAGCCCCTCGAAGCGGACGCCGCAGACATCGCCCGGCTGCAGATAACGCAGGCCGGTGCAGGACCCGCAGGTGACGAACTGGCCCGCGCGCACGCCGGCTCTCTCCCGCATCATGTTCACCAGCGCCACCGCGACACCCAGTGGATCGCCGGTCGGATGCCCTCCCACCTGCTCCAGCACGGTCGCGCCGTTCACCGTCAGCGTCACCTTCAGCTTGCCGAGCTCCAGTCTGCGCCAATCGCTGGGCGGCGCGGCATGAGCGAAGGCACCGTTGCTGATGCAGTCGGCGAGCTTTTCCAGGTTCGTAACGGCATCGGAATTGCGGTAGCGGCTGGTAACCAGCTCGATCGCCGCGCACGCGTCCACCGCTGCAGTCACCTCCTCGCGTGAATAGGGTGCGGTGCGCGCCGGCAGATCGCGGCGGAAGATGAACGCGACCTCGCCCTCTACACCACACTGCGGCACCGCGGCTGTCGGCACGCGCGCCGGCGAGGCGTGGATCGTGTCGGCGTAGATCACGCCGCGTGTCGGCTCGCCATTGGCCGGTGCCATCGCCTTGAATGCGCCCACCGGCTTGCCCAGACCGGCGGTCACCGCATCCTGGATCGCATGTGCATCGACCACACTCGCGGGAGTTGCGTCCGCGGGGAGGCCGGTCAGCAACGCACGATCGCGACGTGCCCCGACGAGCAGGGCTGCAGCTCGGTTGATCTGCTCCGTATCCATCGTCCATCCTCCCCCTCAACAAATCACCCGCTTGGCACCGCGCCACTCAGGTGGCAACAATAGTGTCGTTTGGGACAATGTGACACGGGGGGGCTGCGATGATCGGCCTGGTGCGGCTTGCCTTGCGCCGGCCATATACCTCGGCAATAGCCGCGATGCTGATCCTGCTGATGGGTGCGTTGTCCATCACGCGCATGATCGTCGACATCTTTCCGGTGATCGATATTCCCGTCGTGCTGGTGGTCTGGAACTACAACGGGCTGACCACCGAGGACATGGAACGGCGCGTCGTGTTCATCTCGGAGCGCGCCTATTCGACCACGGTCAACGGCATTTCGCGCATCGAATCGCAATCGATCCCCAGCATCGGCCTGCTTCGAGTGTATTTCCAACCCGGCACCGATATCGGCGGCGCTATCGCGCAGATCACCTCGGTGAACAACTCGATCCTGCGAATAGCGCCGCCAGGCATGACGTCGCCGGCGGTCATCCAGTTCAACGCTTCAAATGTGCCCGTCGTGCAAATGACGCTGTCGAGCCAGAACCTGACCGAGCAGCAGATCTACGACTACAGCCTCAACTTCATCCGGGTGAAGCTGTTCACCATTCCTGGCCTGTCCACGCCTGGGCCGTTCGGTGGCAAGTCGCGCCAGATCAACGTGGACATCGACCCTGCGCGGCTGCAGGCCAAGGGGTTCTCGCCGGCCGATGTCGTCAGCGCCCTGCAGGCCTCGAACGTGATCGTGCCGGCCGGCACCGCGCGGATCGGTGACGTGGAATACAACGTGCAATTGAATTCAAGCCCGAGCGCTGTCGATCGATTCAATGCGCTGCCAATTGGCGTATTCAATGGCGCGCCGGTCACACTTGGTGACGTCGCGCATGTCAGCGACAGCTTCGCCACGCAGACCAACATCGTGCACGTGAACGGCAAGCGGGCGGTCTACCTCGCCATCCTGAAGCATGCCGATGCATCCACCCTGGCCGTGGTGGACGCCGCCCGCGCGGCCATACCGGAGATCCAGGCGGCGGCGCCGGCGGGCCTGGAACTCAAGCTGGACTTCGACCAGTCGGTGTTCGTGCGCGCTGCGGTGGAGAACGTGATTCGCGAGGCGGTCATCTCCTCGATCCTGGTTTCCGTGCTGATCCTGATGTTCCTGGGAAGCTGGCGGAACACGGTGATCGTCTCGACATCGATCCCGCTGTCGATCTTCGCTGGCATCATGGGGCTGTTCCTCACCGGCAATACCATCAATCTCATGACGCTGGGCGGGCTGGCGCTGGCCATCGGTCTGCTGGTCGATAATGCCACGGTGACGATTGAGAACATCCACCGCAACCAGTCGCTGGGCAAATCGCTGACCGTGGCGATCCTCGATGGAACCAACGAGGTGATCCAGCCCCTGACGGTCGCCACGCTGGCGATCTGCATCGTGTTCTTCCCGGTCGTGCTGCTGTTCGGCGTGGCCCGCTACCTGTTCATTCCGCTGGCTGCCACTGTCGTGTTCTGCATGCTGGCGTCCTATGTGCTGTCGTTTACCGTGGTGCCCTCATTCGCGCGCTATCTGCTGGACACTGGCGCAGAGCACCATGGACCCCCGCGCGGCTTCTTTGCTCTCTTCGATCGCGGCTTCAATCGTTTTCGCGACCTCTATGGCCGGCTACTGGAGGGCGCTCTGCACCGTCGCGTGTTCGTGCTGGTCTGCGCCGGTGCCCTGCTGGTGGTCTCTGGGGGCCTGGCCACCGTCATCGGCCTCGACTTCTTCCCCAGCGCCGATGTCGGCTTGATCAAGCTGCATTTTCGCGCCCCAGCGGGCACGCGGATCGAGCGCACGGAACAACTGACGCTGCAGGTCGAGGACCGGATCCGCCGGATCATCCCGGCAAGCGAGCTGCAGACCATCAACGATACGGTGGGTGCGCTGTCCTCGTTCAACATGGCGTTCGTGCAGACCGACAATGTCGGAGACATGGATTCCGAAATCCTGATTTCACTGCGCTCGCCGCATCGACCGTCGATCGACTACATCCGTGCCATTCGCGCCAGGCTGCCAGCAGAGTTTCCCGGCAGCCTGTTCTACTTTCAGACAGCGGACATTGTGTCGCAGGTGCTGAACTTCGGCCTGTCAGCGCCGATCGATGTGCAAATTCAGGACGTGAACTTCGACCGGGCCGCTGAACTCGCCAGGAAGCTGCTCCCCCGCATGCAGAGCATTCCCGGCGTGGCGGACGCACATCTGGTGCAGGTGCTGAACTACCCGGCTCTGCAGGTGGAGGTCGACCGGCTCCGCGCGGCCAAGCTGAACGTCTCGCAGCGGGACGTCGCCAACAACATGCTGACGACGCTGTCATCGAGCTCGCTGGTGGCGCCGAACTTCTTCCTCAACCCGCAGAACAACGTGAACTATTTCGTGGCCGTGCAGACACCGATCGATCGGATCAATTCGGTGGGCGACCTGATGGACACGCCGGTGGACCGCCCCGACGGTAACGTCGGCACCGGTCCCGCAGCGCAGCCGGCAGCGCCGGTGATTCGACTCCGCGACATTGCATCGGTGTATCCGCGGTCGACACTGGAATCTGTCAGCCACTATACGGTGCAGCGGGAGCTTGACATTGCTGCCAATGTGGATGGTCGCGACCTCGGCTCTACCGCCAGCGACATCCAGCGGGCGATCAATGAGATCAGCAAGGGCCTGCCGATCACAACGAAGATCCTGATCCTGGGCCAGAACGATGTCATGCAAAGCTCGTTCCGGCTCCTCGGGCTTGGCATGGTGCTGGCGGTGCTGCTGGTCTACGCGCTGCTGGTGGTGCTGTTCCAGTCCTGGGTCGATCCGTTCATCATCATGATGGCGGTGCCCGGAGCGCTTATCGGGATTCTGTGGATGCTGGCGCTGACAGGGACCACCATCAACGTGGAATCCCTGATGGGCGCCATCATGTCGATCGGCATCTCGGTGTCGAACTCGATCCTGGTGGTGAGCTTCGCCAATGACCTGCGCGCCCGCGAGGAAGTCGGTCCGCTGCGCGCGGTGATCGAGGCGGGCCGCATCCGCCTGCGGCCGGTGCTGATGACTGCGCTTGCCATGATTATCGGCATGGTGCCGATGGCGCTCGGCCTCGGTGAGGCGGGCGAGCAGAACGCGCCCCTGGGTCGTGCGGTTATCGGCGGCCTTGTCGTGGCGACGATGTCGACACTCTTCATCGTGCCGATCTTCTACACGCTCCTACGGCGTCGGCCACCGGCGCTGCACAGCCTCGATGCGCGCTTTGTGGCGGAGGCCGCGGGCGCGCAGGGAACAGGGGACGCTCACCATGGCTAAACGCGGCCGTTTCGGTTCATTCATGGTCTATCTTGTCGGGCTGTTGGTGGTCGGCGGTGCCGCGCTGGTCGGACTGCATCTCTGGCAGCAGAAGGATGCAGACCTCGTCGCGGCACGCCATGCGATGGCGGAAGGCCTGGCGCAAGGTCCCCTCGTACAGGTGGCTAATATTGTGCAGGGGCCGAAGGAGCGACTGATCACGCTGCTCGGTGATACCCGTCCGTATCAGGTTGCCACGCTGTACGGCAAGGTCGGTGGCTATCTGAGGTCTATCGCGGTGGATCGCGGCGATCATGTGAAGGCAGGACAGGTGGTGGCCGAGGTGGAGTCGGCGGAGACCGATCGACAGTACGACGCAGCGGTGAGCGATCTCGAGAACAAGCGCAAGAATGCCGAGAGGGAAGGGGACCTTGTCAAACGTGGCTGGTCATCGGTGCAGACCGCAGATCAGGCGGAAACCGCATATCGCATGGCGCAGGCGAACATGGAACAGCTTGCGGTGATGAAGTCATACGAGATCCTGCGCGCGCCTTTCGACGGCACGGTTACCGCGCGCTTTGTCGACGTGGGCGCCCTGGTGCAGAGTTCGGTGACCAATCAGACAAGCAACCAGCCCGTCATGACGATCGCGGACATGAGCCGGTTGCGCGTCGATGTCTATGTCGAGCAGAAGGACGTGCCATTCGTCCACGTTGGCGATCTGGCCGACGTGACGGACGGTGCCAATCCGGACCGCAAGGTGAAAGCCCGCATCGCCCGCACGTCCGACCAACTAGATCCGCGGACCCGCACGCTGTTCGTTGAACTGGAGGTGGACAACAGCGAGGACTTCATGGTGCCAGGTAGCTTTGCCTACGTGACCCTGCATGTCCCGGTGCAGAGCTATCCGGAAATTCCCGTGGCGGCCCTCATAGTACGCGGAACCAACACATTCATCGCCAATGTCGGCAAGGACAGCACTGTGCGCATGCAGCCGGTCAAGGTCGCCACCACCGACGGCATGGTCGCCAGCCTGGCAGACGGCGCGCGCATCGGCGAGAGTGTGGTTCTCAATCTCCCTGATGAAGTGAGTGACGGGAGCAGGGTGCGCCCGATCGAAGGCAAGCGCTGAAGCCACGACATGGCTGATGACACAGATCTATCCGGTCAAGGTGCACACGCGCATTCGCGTCGCGATGCGCGACGGCGTGGAGCTGAACGTGCGGATTACGCGCCCGGATGCGCCGGGCCAGTTCCCCGGTGTGATGGAATACCATCCGTACCGACGCCTTGCTGCGGCGTTGCCCGATTGGCGCGACGAGTATCCGCCGGTCGTGCCATTCCTCGCCGCGCGAGGTTATGCGGTGGTGCAGTACGACGTGCGCGGCACCGGTAGCTCGTCCGGATTCTCCACCGACATCTACTCCCCTGAGGAGCGGCAGGACGGCTATGACATGGTCGCCTGGATCGCCGCACAGCCTTGGTGCACCGGCGCGGTCGGAATGATCGGCAAGTCGTATGGCGCTGTCGTGCAGTGGCAGGTGGCGGTGCAGCGGCCGCCAGCGCTGAAGGCGATCGTTGTGCGCTCCGCCAACGACGATGTCTATACAGGGTTCACCAATCCAGGCGGCTCCATTCGGCCGTGGATGTTCGAATACTATGCGCCCCTGATGAACGCGCTGAACTTCTCGCCGCCCGATCCGGCGCTGGTGGGCGAACGCTTCGCCGCGATCTGGGCCGAACGATTGCAACAAAGCGCGCCGTGGAGTCTCGGCTACATCCGCAACACGTTGCACGGCCAGTACTGGCGCGATCAGAGTCTGGCGCCGGACTATGAGCGCGTGCAGTGCGCGGTGCTGCTGATCGAAGGCTGGGCCGACTGGTATGCGACCGAGGAGCTGCGGGCGTTTCAGCGGCTCAGCGCACCAAAGAAGGTAATTATCGGCCCGTGGGGTCATTACTACGCCGAGGAGAGGGAAGCCCTTCCCGGACCGCGCATCGACGCACGATACGAATATCTGAAGTGGTTCGATCACTGGCTGAAGGGCGTCGACAATGGTGTAATGCATGAACCGCCAGTGACGGTGTTCGTGCGTGGCTGGCAGGCGCCGTCGCTGCTGTGCCTGGAGGACGCCGGCACCTGGCGCAACGAGGCGGCCTGGCCGCCGGCGCATGTGCACCCGACCGCCAAGTACCTGTCGGGCGGTGGGAGCCTGGCGGATGCCGCCGGCGATTCTGGTTCCGACAGCTATGCGTATCGGCCGTCGGTGGGGATCACAACTGGCCGCCGTGGTCTGGGCTCGACCACGCCGTGGGCGATGCCGATCGATCAACGGCTGGACGAGGCATTTTCGCTGCTGTTCACCACTGAGCCACTGCATGCTTCACTGGAGCTGCTGGGCGAACCGGTGATGCTGCTGCACGCGTCATCTACCGCGGAGGTCACCTACTTCCATGTCAAACTCTGTGACGTTGCCGAAGATGGCACATCGCGTCTGATCTGCGACGGCGGGCTCCTGGCGACGCACCGCAACTCGCATGAGGAGCCGGAACCGCTGGTTCCGGGCCAGGTCTACGCGCTCCGTATCCCGCTGCGGCATTGTGCGTACGCGATCGCGGCAGGACATAGGCTCCGCGTGGCGGTCGCCAGCGCCGAGTTCCAGAATGCCTGGCCGACCGGGCAGCCAGCGGTCAACACGGTGCATCACGGTGGGGCGGATGCGTCGCATATCGTTCTGCCGGTCGCGCATGAACACCCGCACCCGCTGCCCGCACCCGACTTTGCCCCATCCCCACATGCTCTGCCCGCCATTGGAACGCTGGCGCGGCCGGACTACCGGTTCGAACTCGATCTTGTGGAAGACACGGTGAGCTGCGTCCTGCGCCCGCCTGATGGTGGCAGCACCAGCAATCGGTCGCGCTACACGGTGTCGAACCGGAATCCGGCGCGCACCGCGATCATCTCGTCGGCAACCCACGTTGCGGTGCACCCGACACTCGATATTCGGATCGAGGCGACCTGCCAGACGTCCAGCGACGAGACCAGCTACACCCACCTGTCACAGGTGCGCATCACGGTCGATGGTGCAGAGCACTTCAGCAAAAGCTGGTCGGAGAGCGTGCCGCGCAGGCTTTCGTGAAGCCGATCACCCCATGGCCGGCCCCGCGCTGGGTCCGGGCGCGACAGGTCTTGGTGCCGTCTCATTGTTTTGCCCGTGTCAACCTCTGCGTGGTAAGGCAAGCTATGGGCTATTGGGGCAAAATCATCGGCGGGGTGGCGGGCTTCGCCATGGGCGGCCCCATGGGAGCCGTGGTCGGGGCCGCACTCGGACATGCGGCGGATTCTGGCGCGGTGCCCAACTTCCGCGCGCAGTTTGGCCCACGGGTGGGCTGGAACCCCGCGCGCCTCGCCGCGATGTTCAACCGCCGCGACCAGCTCTTCGCGATCTGCGTCGTGGTGCTGTCGGCCAAGCTCGCCAAATGCGACGGCCAGGTGAGCCGTCTGGAAATCGACGCGTTCAAGCGCCAGTTCCGCATCCCGCCCGAGGCGGTGCGCGACATCGGCCGGTTGTTCGATCAGGCGCGGGACAGCCCCGACGGCTTCGAGGCCTACGCCATGCAGTTGGGCGAGGCGTTCGCCGACAATCGCGGCATGCTCGAGGACGTGCTCGCCGCGCTGTTCGTGATCGCGCGCGCCGACGGCGCGGTGAATGGACGCGAGCTCGACTTCCTGCAACGAACTCATCGCAGCTTCCGGCTCGATCAGGCTGCCTGGGATCGCGTGCGCGGCGTCAGCCCCAGGCGGCCGGTATCCGATGAACCGGACGCCTACGCGACACTCGGCGTGTCGCGGGCCACCAGCGGCGAGGAGATCCGCGCAACATGGAAGCAGCTCATGCGGGAGAACCATCCCGACAGCCTGGCTGCACGAGGTGTGCCGGCTGAATTCATTGCCCGCGCCAATGAGAAGGTGGCGCGGATCAACGCGGCCTGGGATCAGATCAAGCGCGAGCGCGGCTTGTGAATCAGCGGGTTCGCGACCTGCCGAGCCCCAACCAGGACGAACGGCCGGCAGATGCCCCGATCGACGTGCTGATCCTGCATTACACCGGTATGCCAACCGCACAGGAGGCGATCGATCGGCTGCGCGACCCCGCCGCACGTGTGTCATCTCACTACGTGGTGGACGAGGACGGCGCCGTGCTGCGCCTGGTGCCGGAGGCAAGACGCGCGTTCCACGCCGGCGTGTCGTATTGGCGTGGGCACAGTGATCTGAACGCCCGGTCGATCGGCATCGAGATCGTGAACCCGGGCCATGAATGGGGCTATCGCGACTTTCCGGTGCTACAGCTCGCCGCGGTATGCGATCTCTGTCTTGGCATCCTGTCGCGGCACCCGATCCCGGCGCGCAACGTCATCGCACATAGCGATGTGGCGCCCGACCGTAAGGACGATCCGGGGGAAAGGTTCGACTGGCGGAGCCTGGCGGAGAACGGCGTCGGCTTGTGGCCTGAAGGGGTGCCGGATCTCGGCACGGCCGCCGCGGTGGGCGACGCCACCGCCTTGCGCGATGTGCGTGCCGCGCTCAGCGACATCGGCTACCGCGTGGCACCCGAAGGCGCATTCGATCCGTCACTCGCCACTGTGCTGCGTGCGTTCCAGCGTCATTGGCGGCCCGAGGCTATCACCGGCGAAGCAGACGCCGGCACACGCGAACGGCTGTCGGCGGTGCGGCGGCTCATTGGGAACGCGCAACGCGACGCTTGACCGGTTCAGCGATTCCCCGCCAATGATGGATTGCCAGACGGCCGGACGGCCGCTGCTTGTCCCCGGGCTTGCCCCGGGGATCGGGTAGAGGAAAGTCCGGGCTCCAAGGGAATACGGTGCCGGATAACGTCCGGCGGGGGCGACCCCAGGGAAAGTGCCACAGAAAACAAACCGCCCGTGCAAGTTGCGGCGACGCGGCCCGCGGGCAAGGGCGAAACGGCGCGGCAAGAGCGCACCGCGCCCCTGGCAACAGGGGTGGCAGGGCAAACCCCACCGGGAGCAAGACCGAATAGGGACGGCCGCGCCGCAAGGCGCAGGAGCATTCCCGCTCCGCTGTCCGGGTTGGTCGCGCGAGGCGCGCCGAAAGGTGCGTCCCAGATGAATGGTCGTCCCGCATCGCCATGGGAAACCGTGGGCGGTGCGGACAGAACCCGGCTTATAGGCCGTCTGGCACCACCTCCAATTCGCTCCGCAGACTAGTCCACAGGAACACAACCGGAACAGTGAGCGCGTAAACCATTGAGGAGCCCGGAAAAAACCACTGCCGGCAGGTAAATGTCTTTGACGCCCATCCCAGCCCATGCTATCCCATCTCATCCCAAGATACTGACGCAGACGGGGCGTCGAGCCGGAAGGGCAACAACGGAAGGATGGCGAGCTTCCTGGGCACCCACCAGAACCGGTTGGACGCCAAGGGCCGCGTCTCCGTTCCCGCGCCGTTTCGCGCCGCTCTCCGTTCTTGCGACGAGAACAATGGCACGCATCTCGTATTGCGCCCCTCGCATCAGCATCGCTGCATCGAAGCCTGGCCCAGCACGGTATTCGAAGCGTTGTCCGAGCCATTGAACCGACTCGATTTGTTCAGCCAGGCTCACGATGATTTAGCAGCTTCCCTCTATTCGGATGCGTTTCCGGTCGAGGCGGACAAGGAAGGTCGTATAGTTCTGCCCAACTCGCTCGTCAGTTTTGCCGGACTTACTGAGACCGTGGTGTTCATGGGTCTCGGCCGTATTTTCCAGATCTGGGAGCCAGAAGCAGCGGAACGCCGTCGAGCCGAGGCACGCGAACGGGCACGCGTGCATGGCTTCACGCTCCCGGCGGGTGGCGCGCAATGAACCACATTCCCGTCATGCTGTCAGAAGTGGTCCGCCTGCTCGCCCCGCGCAGCGGCGGTGTATACCTCGACGGCACCTTCGGCGGCGGCGGCTATGCGTCGGCTTTCCTGGAGGCTGCACCCTGCACGGTCTGGGCGATCGATCGCGATCCCGAGGCAATCGCCCGTGGTGCCGGTCTCGCCGCGCGGTTTCCTGGTCGCCTGCACCTGATCAACGGTCAGTTCGGTGATATGCTGGATCTGCTGGCAGAGCACGGCATCACAGCCCTGGATGGTGTGGTGCTCGATCTAGGCGTGTCTTCATTCCAGCTCGACGATCCCGCGCGTGGCTTCTCGTTCCGCGGCGATGGTCCCCTCGACATGCGTATGGGCCGCAACGGCCTGACCGCCGCCGATCTGGTCAACACGCTCCCCGAACGCGAGCTGGCCGACCTCCTGTTCGAACTGGGCGAGGAGCGCGCCTCGCGCCGCATAGCACGCAGAATCGTCGCGGCCCGCAGTGAAACGCCGATCACCAGTACGGCGCGGCTGGCGACCATCATTCGCGACGTCCTGCCGCCGGATCGGTCAGGTATCGATCCCGCCACCCGCAGCTTCCAGGCGCTGCGCATCCGGGTGAACGACGAACTCGGCGAGATAGAGCGCGGGCTGACCCAGGCCATCCGGCTGCTCGGTGCCGGCGGTCGCCTGATCGTCGTTTCGTTCCATTCGCTTGAGGACCGTATCGTCAAGCGGTTCATGGCCGACGCGGCTGGGCGCGCGCCATCGCCCTCGCGTCACGACCCGAGGGGTTTGGCCAAGCGCCCAACGCCGCGGTTCCGCTTGCTTACCGCGAGGCCGTTGCGTCCCGGCGCGGCTGAGTCCGCCGCCAATCCACGCGCCCGCAGCGCCAGGTTGCGCGCACTTGAGCGCACGGTCGCGGGGAGCGGCTCGTGATCCGCCCCGTCACTCTTGTCTGCTTCCTGCTCGCCTGCGGCTCGGGCCTCTATCTCTACTCGGCCAAGCACCGCGTGCAGCTGGTCGACCATGAGATTGAGAAGACCGTTCATGCCACCGATGAATTGCGCGAACAGATCAGGGTACTGCACGCCGAATGGACGTTGCAGAACGATCCGCAGCGTCTTCAGGCACTGGCCGATCAGTTCCTCAGTCTGAAGACGCTGACGCCAGGTCAGTTCACCAGCCTGGCTGATCTCGACAAGCGGCTGCCCGCGGTTCCTGCCCCCGAACCAACGGCACCCGAGGCAGAGCCGCAATCGGTGCCGGTGGCCCAGGCACCACAGCCTGAAGAGCTGCCACCTGCGCCGGCTGCGTCACGCCCCGTCGTTTCGGCGCCGCCGCCCGCTCGGCCCGCTGCTGCGGTGGCGGTTGCGGCCCCGCCGGCACCGCCGCCTCCGGCGGAGCACAAGCCGCCGCCACCACCGCGTCCCGTGCTCGCCGAGGCTACACGCGATCACCCAGCAACGGCCGAAGTGCAGGTGCGCCCAACGCCGGTCGTGGCGCGTCGGGTGATCGTCGCCGAGCAGCCGCGGCCGGGCCAGCCAACCGCGCGTCCGCCGATGACCGGGTCGGCTCTTGGCATGGCACGCAGTGCTTCGGCCCCGCCGCCACCACGACCCATGCCGGTGAGTGCATCACAGTGGGTGAGCAACGGAGGAGGGGGGTAGACGATGAGCGGCGCCCCGTCCGCCTCCTCAATGCCGCGCGGCTCGCCTGCACATCGTCGTGGCGCCGCATCCGCCGACGCCGTGCCGCGCATGGAGATGGTACGCGTCACCGAGCCTGACCTGCAGCGTCGCAATGCACTGGAAAAGACGCGAAACCGTCTCGTCTATACGGCGTTCGGCTTCGCCCTGCTGTTCCTCGCGGTGATCGCCAAGCTGGCTGACGCGACCATCCTGCAGCCACTCGCGCCGCACCGGCCTGAAAAGCCAATCGCGGCTCTGTTCACGGCGCCAAAAGCTGCTGCTGAGGCGACAGAGCTCGGTCAGCGGGCCATGATCACCGACCGCAACGGCCAGATCCTTGCGATCTCGCTGCCGACCGTCGCGGTATTTGCCGATCCACGCCAGGTCATCGATCCAGCCGATGTGGCGCACCGGCTGAAGGAGGTCCTGCCGCGGCTCGATGAGGATGCGGCCCGGACGCGCCTGTCCGACACCAATCGACAGTTTGTGTATCTCGAGCGACAAGTCACGCCGCGCGAGCAGCTGGCCATCAATTCGCTCGGCATACCGGGAATAGATTTCCGCCCGTCCGAGGAGAGGCACTATCCGATGGGCCGCACGGCGGCACAGGTGCTGGGCGGCACCGATGTCGACGAACACGGTGTCGCCGGCGTCGAGCGGTATTTCGACCAGCGCCTCTTCGCGGACAGCACGCCGCTCCGCTTATCGATCGATGTGCGCGTGCAGGCGGTTGTGCGCGACGAACTGTCCAAGGCGATGGATGAGTTCCAGGGGATTGGTGCCTGCGGCATCGTCATGGACGTGAACACCGGCGAAGTTCTCGCGATGGTCAGCCTTCCCGACTACGACGCCAACGCCTTCCGCACGACACCTGCGGATGACCGGTTCAATCGCGCCGTTACCGGCATGTACGAGCCGGGCAGCACGTTCAAGTTGCAGACGGCGTCGATGGCGCTGGATTCCGGCATCGTGCATATCTGGGACGAATTCGACGCCTCGCGCCCGATTCATATCGGCCGCTTCACAATCACCGACTTTGAGGGCAAGCACCGTTGGCTCTATCTGCCGGAGGTACTCGCCTACTCCTCCAACCTCGGGGCAGCGCATATCGGTGAGACAGTGGGCGGCGAGCGCCAGCGTGCCTGGCTCAGGTCGATGGGCATGTTCGGCCGCGTCGGCATCGAGCTGCCAGAGGCCGGGGTGCCGATCGTGCAACCCGCATCGGCCTGGAAGGAGGTCGTCACGCTCACGGTCTCGTTCGGCCACGGCATTTCGGTTTCGCCGCTGCACGTGGTGCGCGGCACCGCGGCGGTTGCGACCGGTGTACTGGAGAAGCCGACCATCCTGGCGCTGACGCCCGGCCAACACCCGGATGGCGTGCCGGTTATGCAGCCGTCGACCTCCGACACGATGCGCAAGCTCATGCGTCTCGTTGTGACCGACGGCTTCGGCAAGCAGGCGGAGGTTGCTGGGTACTATCCGGGCGGCAAGACTGGCACGGCTGAGAAGGTCGGCAAGCATGGCTACAAGCGCGGGTTCAAGGAGAACTTCAACGTCGCCGCGTTCACCAGCGTGTTCCCGATGAACGCGCCGCGCTATGCGGTCTACATGATGATCGATGAACCGCACGGCAACAAAAGCACCTATGGCTATTCGACCGCCGGTTGGGTGGCGGCACCCGCCGCCGGCCGGGTGATTGCCCGGATCGCGCCGATGCTCGGCATGCTGCCGGACATCCAGGACGCGCCCGCGATCAATCAGGCGCTGTTCATTCCGCTCGAACCGCACAGACCGGCCGGCGTGGTCGCGCGCGGACCATTGACGGTTTCTGCTCCCGGAACATCGGTCCGACCGGCGTTGACGGTCCCCGTCACCCCGCTCGCGCCTGCGCGCCCGATGGGCCACGAGCCACGCCACGAAGCAAACGTCCCGGCGTCGAGCGCAATTGCCGCCGCCGAATTGCCCGCAGACGCAGCCGCCCCCGTTGCGGCTCGCTGAAATCATGAGCGCGGTTCCCGTCCAGGCTCTGGCCCGTACTATTTCTGTTTCCTGGCGGAATGCGGGTCGCCTGGAAATTGCCGGCATCACTGCGGACAGCCGCCACGTCGCGCCCGGTTATCTGTTTGCGGCGCTGCCGGGCAGTCGCGTTGATGGCCGTGCCTTCATCGCCGATGCGGTATCGCGAGGTGCCGTTGCCGTGCTCGCGCCAGCTGGCACAGCCTGGCCACCGGGTGTGCCGCCGCGGCCGTTGCTGGAGGACCCAGAGCCGCGGCGCCGTCTCGCACAGCTCGCCGCGGGCCTCGCCGGCAGCCAACCCCGCGTCATGGTCGCGGTCACCGGAACCAACGGCAAGACCAGCACCGTTGAGTTCCTGCGCCAGCTGTGGAGTTCGGGCGGAAAGCCGGCAGCCAGTCTCGGCACGCTCGGCCTGCATGCCGCAGGGTTCGCCCCTGGTCCCGGCCTGACCACGCCCGATCCGGTTACCTTGGCCGAGACGCTGGCGCGGTTGGCGCGTGCCCGAATTCAGCATGCCGCGATGGAGGCCTCCTCGCATGGCCTCGACCAGTTCCGTCTCGACGGAGTGCGCCTGTCCGGCGCCGCGTTCACCAACCTCACGCGCGATCATCTCGATTACCATGGCTCGGAGGACGCGTACCGCGCCGCCAAGCTGCGGCTGTTTGCCGAATTGCTGCCCGCCGGTGCCCCAGTGGTCGCGAGCAGCGAGATGGACGCGACGACGCTCACAGCGCTGAGACAAATCGCCACACGGCGTCGGCTTGAATTTCGCACCGTTGGCGAGGCCGGATCAGCGATCCACCTGCTGGCCGCGAAACCGCGTCCCGATGGGCAGCTCCTGCGCATCGAAACAGCTGGCGCCCGGCGCGAGATCAAGCTTCCTCTGCCGGGTCGCTTTCAGGCTGACAACGCCCTATTGGCGGCGGCTTTGGCCGCGGCGCTTGGCGAGCCCGATGTCCTGAACCGTCTTGTCCTGTTGCACGGTGTCCGCGGCCGGCTGGAATTGGCAGCGCGTCTGCCAAACGGCGCCGCCGTGTATGTCGACTATGCGCACACGCCGGATGCGCTGGAACGCCTGCTGACCGCGCTGCGGCCGCACACCTCGGGTCGTCTGCACGTGGTATTCGGTGCCGGCGGTGACCGAGACCGTGGCAAGCGTCCGTTGATGGGCGCCGCAGCCGCACGTCTTGCGGATGTTGCGATCGTCACCGACGACAATCCGCGCAGCGAGAATCCAGCCACGATCCGCGCAGCGGTGCTCGCAGCGTGTCCCGGTGGATGCGAAATCGGCGATCGCGCGAAGGCCATTGCGGCGGCGCTGAACGGCCTCGCGTCCGGCGATGTACTCGTCGTGGCAGGGAAGGGCCATGAGCAGGGTCAGATCATCGGCAACGCTGTGATCCCGTTCGACGACGTGGATGTCGTGCGCGGCCTGGTGTCCGCACAATGATCCCGCGTTGGACCGCGCATGATCTGCTGGAGGCTACCGGTGGAACCATGAGCGTGCCGTTCGTCGCCACCGGCGTTTCGATCGATACGCGCACCATCCAGCCCGGCGACCTGTTTGTCGCCTTGCGCGGCGAGACGAGTGACGGCCACGCCTTCGTTGCTGACGCCATCGCGAAGGGCGCGGCCGGCGCGATGGTGCATCGGCCCGTGCCAGAGGTCAGCCGCCTGCTGCTGGTCGATGATACTCTGGCTGCCCTGCATCGCCTTGGCGGCTACGCGCGCGAGCGCTTCACCGGCCGCCTGATCGCGGTCACCGGAAGCGTCGGCAAGACCACGACGAAGGAGATGCTGCGGACCATACTGTCGGCATTTGGCCACACGCACGCTGCCGTCGCCTCCTACAACAATCACTGGGGATTGCCGCTGACGCTGGCGCGCTTGGCACCGGATGCGGGGTTCTGTGTCGCCGAGATCGGCATGAATCATGCTGGCGAGATCGCTCCCCTCGCACGGCTTGCACGACCGAATGCCGCGGTGATCACCGCAGTCGAAAAGGCGCATATCGGTTTTCTTGGCTCGATTGAGGCCATCGCCGACGAAAAGGCAGAGCTTCTGCGTGCGCTGGAGCCAGGCGGTATCGCGGTGCTGCCCGCCGACACGCCCCTGCTGCCGCGGCTGCTCGCGGCTGCGGGCGAGGCGCGCATCGTGACGTTCGGCGAGGCGCGTTCTGCCGACGTCCGATTGGTCGAACTCACGATGGATGCGGACGGCAGCGATGTCGCTGCCGAGATTGCAGGCCGGCGCATCGTGTTTCGGCTGAACGCGCCAGGTCGCCACATGGCGATGAACGCATTGGCCGCGCTCGCCGCAGCCCATCACGTAAGCCAGGCAGCGCCCGAGCGCGTGGCGCGAGCACTGGAAGGCTTTGCGCCTGTTGTCGGTCGCGGCACGCGCCGAACGATCGCCGTACCAGGCGGTACTGCGCTGCTGCTGGACGAAAGTTATAACGGCAACCCCGCCTCGATGCGTGCGGCACTGGCAGTGCTGCGTCTGCAGGGCGCCAGACGCCGCATCGCCGTACTCGGCGATATGCTGGAACTCGGCGATTTAGGCGTCGCCGAGCATCGCGCCCTTGCGACTGATGTCGCAGCGGCAGCGGATCGTCTGTTCGCGTGCGGGCCGCTGATGCAGGCGCTGTACAGCGCAATACCCGAAGCGATACGAGCCGGCCACGCCCAGGACTCCGCCTCGCTCGCACCAATCCTCGCTCGCTCCGTCGCTCCCGGAGACGTCATTCTGATCAAGGGCAGCCTCGGCAGCCGAATGAAGTTGGTGGTCAACGCACTCGAGCCGCGAGCGGAGGCCGCCTGATGCTGTACGATCTCGCACGCCCGCTGGCCAACCAGTTCATCCTGTTCAACCTGTTCCGCTACATCACCTTCCGTTCGGGCGCTGCGTGCCTGACTGCACTGATTGTCAGCTTCATCCTCGGGCCGCCACTGATCCGCTGGCTGAGATCGATGCAGCGCGATGGACAGCCAATCCGTGAGGATGGTCCGGAACGGCACCTCATAGACAAGAAGGGCACGCCCACGATGGGCGGCGTGCTGATATTATCCGCGCTCACTGTCTCGACCCTGCTCTGGGTCGATCTTCGCAACGCCTATGTCTGGGCGGTCCTGTTCGTCACGCTGGGCTATGGCGCACTTGGCTTTGCCGATGACTATCGAAAACTGTCGCGGCGCAACCACAAGGGCGTCTCCGCACGGGTCAAGCTGACCGCACAGATGGTGATCGGTCTCGCCGCAGCCATCTGGATCGTGCTGCTGACGCGTGGCGCATTCGCCACCGCCCTGGCCGTGCCGATGTTCAAGGACGTGCTCATCCCATTCGGCTACGCCTTTCCCTTCTTTGGCATGCTGGTCATGCTCGGTGCCTCGAATGCGGTTAATCTGACCGACGGGCTGGATGGCCTTGCCATCGTCCCGACCATCATCTGCGCCGGTGTGTTCGCGCTGATCGCCTACCTGGTCGGCAATCGTATCTTCGCCGACTACCTGCAGCTCAATCCGGTGCCAGGGGTCGGCGAGCTCGCTGTGTTCTGCTCCGCGCTGATCGGCGCCGGGCTCGGCTTCCTCTGGTTCAATGCGCCGCCGGCTGCGGTCTTCATGGGGGATACCGGTTCGCTCGCGCTGGGCGGCGCGCTCGGCGCCGTCGCGGTGGCAACGAAGCACGAGATCGTTCTGCTGATCGTTGGCGGCCTGTTCGTGGTGGAGACCGCCTCGGTGATCGTCCAGGTGTTCTGGTACAAGCGCACGGGCACGCGCGTCTTCCTGATGGCGCCCCTGCATCATCACTTCGAGAAGAAGGGCTGGGCGGAGCCGACCATCGTGATCCGCTTTTGGATCATCTCGATGATCCTGGCCCTGGTCGGCCTGGCGACCTTGAAGATCAGATGAGCATCCATCAGCCAACGCGAGGGATGCCGTTGTTGCGAATCGCACCGCTCCGCTTTCATGCGCCCCGCTCGACGGCGGATTCTGCCTGATGCCCACACTCTCGCGCGCCGACAATTCTGTGCTGGGCCGCTGGTGGTGGACCGTGGACCGCTGGACCTTGGGTGCTGTCGGCATGCTGATCGGCTTCGGCTACATCATGATGCTCGCGGCAAGCCCGGCGGTCGCCGAACGCATCGGCTCTTCGCGCGACGTGTTCATCCTCAAGCAGGTGTTCTTCCTTGCTGCCGCCGGCGCGATCGTGGTGGCGGTGTCGCTGCTGTCGCCGCGCAACATCCGCCGTGTGGCCATCGTGGGTTGTATCATTGCGCTGGCGCTCACCGCGGCGACCATGCTGATTGGCGTCGAAATCAAGGGCGCCCGACGCTGGATCTCGCTGCCAGGCCTTTCGGTGCAGCCCTCGGAGTTTCTCAAGCCCTGTTTCGCGATCGTCGTCGCGTGGCTGATCAGCGAGGGTCGCCGTTCGCCGCGCTTCCCCGGCAAGTCGCTGGCCATCGGCACCTTCCTGGTGATCGCGCTGCTGCTGAAATCGCAGCCAGATGTCGGCATGTTGGCAGTGATCACCGCAGTGTTCTTTGTCCAGCTCTACATCAACGGGCTGAATCTTTTCCTTGTGGCCGGTGCCGTCGTCAGCTTCGGGTTTGCTGGCGTCGGCGCCTACATGTTCTTCCCGCACGTGCAGAAGCGGGTCGAGAACTTCCTGCATCCCGGCAACACCACCGGCAGCGACTATCAGCCCCACACCGCACTGGAGGCGTTCGGCAACGGTGGACTGCTCGGCCGCGGTCCGGGCGAGGGTCGCGTCAAGGACATCCTGCCCGACGCGCATGCCGACTTCGTGTTTGCCGTCGCCGGCGAGGAATTCGGCCTGATCCTGTGCGTGATCATCATCGCCGTGTTCGCCTTCATCGTGCTGCGCGGCCTGTTGTGGCTGCTGAAGGAGCAGGACCTGTTCGTCGTTCTGTCGTGCACCGGTCTGGTGACCGGCTTCGGTCTGCAGGCGTTCATCAACATGGCATCGTCGCTGCAGCTCATCCCGACCAAGGGCATGACGCTACCGTTGATTTCCTATGGCGGCTCGTCTGCGCTCGCTGTCGCACTTGGCATGGGCATGCTGCTGGCACTGACGCGACGTCGGCATCATGGCGACATGCCATGAGAGGGCCTGCGGTACTTCCCGTGGTGATCGCGGCCGGCGGAACCGGTGGCCACTTCTTCCCAGCCGAGGCGCTGGCGAGCGAGCTGCTGGCGCGCGGACGGCGCGTGGCACTGATGACCGATGCGCGCTCGGGCGGAATTCAATCCCCGGTGTTCGCCGGGCTCGAGCATTTTGTCATAAGCGGCGCGGGAATTGCCGGCCGTGGGCCGCTGCGTGCGGGCAAGGCCGTCGTCGCCCTGGCTGGCGGCGTGCTTCAGGCGCGACGGATCCTCAGGCGCGTCCATGCCGCGGCGGTGGTCGGCTTTGGCGGATATCCCTGTGTCGCGCCGGTGCTCGCCGCTCGTCTCATGCCGCAACGCCCCGCGGTGATCCTGCACGAGCAGAATGCGGTACTTGGCCGTGCCAACCGATTCCTTGCCCGCCACGCTGACCGGCTGGCTCTGAGCTTTGCCGCGACCCAGCGCGTGCCCCAGGTCCAGACCGTGGTCACCGGCAACCCGGTGCGCCACGCGATCGAGGCGCTTGCGACGCTGCCCTATGTGCCGCCCGCTGACACGATACGTCTGCTCGTATTGGGCGGCTCGCTCGGTGCGCGGATATTCAGCGACGTCGTGCCGACGGCGCTGGCGTCATTGCCCGATGGTCTGCTGTCGCGCGTCTCGATCGTGCAGCAGTGCCGATCCGAGGACCTGGGTCGGGTTCGCGCCGCATATGATCTGGCCGGAATCAATGCTGAACTGTCAGCCTTTTTTCCGGACGTTGCGCAGAAACTTGCGTCGGCACATCTGGTGATTGCGCGTGCCGGTGCCTCCACCGTCGCCGAGCTTGCGGCCGCCGGCAGGCCGGCGATCCTCGTGCCGCTGCCTGGCGCGATCGACGATCATCAGTCCGCGAATGCGCGTGCGATGACCGAGGCACGCGGCGCATCGATGATCGCGCAGCGGGATTTTTCGCCTGAAGCATTGCGCGACCGGCTCGTGACGTTATTGGCCGCGCCAGACATGCTCAACCATGCGGCGCTTGCCGCGCGCAGCATCGCCCGTGCCGATGCAGCGGCACGCCTGGCCGATCTCGTCGAACAACTCATGCGCCAGGAGGTACCGGCATGAGAGCTTTGCCGCTGTCGATCGGGACGATCCATTTTGTCGGCATCGGCGGCATTGGCATGTCAGGCATTGCCGAGGTGCTGCACAATCTTGGCTACGGCGTGCAGGGCAGCGACCTGGCCGATTCCGCCAACGTCCGGCGTCTGCGCGAGGCCGGCATCCCGGTCGCCATAGGCCATGATGCTGCCAATCTCGGCAAAGCGCAGGTTGTCGTCGTGTCGTCCGCGGTGAAGGCTGACAACCCCGAGGTTGCGACGGCGCGTGCGCAGTTGATCCCGGTGGTTCGCCGCGCCGAGATGCTCGCCGAATTGATGCGGTTGAAGTGGTCGATCGCAATCGGTGGCACGCACGGCAAGACGACCACCACCAGTTTGATCGCCGCTGTGCTGGAGGCCGCGCATCTCGACCCCACCGTGATCAACGGCGGCATCATCAACGCCTATGGCACCAACACGCGCCTGGGCACCGGTGACTGGATGGTGGTCGAGGCAGACGAAAGCGACGGCAGCTTTCTCCGACTGCCGGCGGTCATCGCCGTCGTCACCAACATGGACCCTGAGCATCTCGATCATTGGGGCACAGCGGAGGCAATGGTCACGGGCTATGACCAGTTCGTCTCCAACGTGCCGTTCTATGGATTCGCGGTGCTGTGCATCGACCATCCTGCGGTACAGCAGATGATCCCGCGCCTGTCTGATCGGCGGATCATCACCTACGGGTTCTCGCCGCAGGCAGATGTGCGCGCGGATCGTATCGTGCCGGACAAGCTGGGATCGACCTTCGACGTCACCATCACCGATCGCGCGCGAAACCGGGCGCGCAGGTTAGGCCCGTACCGGTTGCCGATGCTGGGCAGCCATAACGTCCAGAATGCTCTGGCGGCGGTGGCGGTCGGCGTTGAGATGGAGATCGACGACGATACACTGCGCGGCGCGTTCGCAGGCTTCCGTGGCGTCAAGCGGCGCTTCACCAAGACCGGCGAGGCGGGCGGCATCACCGTGATCGACGATTACGGCCACCATCCGGTGGAGATTGCCGCGGTGCTGAAGGCGGCGCGCCAGGCCGGCGCGCGCAACGTGATCGCCGTGGTGCAGCCGCATCGCTTTACGCGTCTGCATTCGCTGTTCAATGAATTTTGCACCTGCATGAACGACGCCGGCACGGTGATCGTCGCAGATGTATATGCCGCTGGTGAGCCGCCGCTTGCAGGCGTGACTCGCGATGCGCTGGTGGATGGGTTGCGGGCACGCGGGCATCGCAGCGTCGTGCCGCTGCCATCGTCGGAGCGGCTGGCGGAGATGGTGTTCGCGATCGCCAAGCCGGGCGACTTCGTCGTGTGTCTCGGCGCGGGGAATATCACGAGCTGGGCGGCAGCGCTTCCTGGCGAGTTGGCGGAGCTGCAGGGACGGCGCATAGCGGGGAGTGCGGCATGACGATGGCCGCGGCCCGCATCACTGACTTCGCCAACTCGCTGCCGCCGCTGCGCGGACGCGCCCAGGCAAACGCGCCGCTGGCACCATTCACCTGGTTCCGCGTCGGCGGCCATGCCGAGGTATTGGTGCGCCCTGCCGATGAAGCGGACCTCGCACAGTTCCTGCATGCGCTGCCGCTCGAGATTCCGGTGCATGTGATTGGCGCCTGCTCGAACCTGATCATTCGTGATGGCGGATTGCCGGGCGTGGTCATTCGCCTCGCGCGTGGCTTTGGCAAGGTTTCGGTGGATGGCGATGGTGTCGTTGTCGGCGCCGCGGCGCTCGACGTGACGGTCGCCGAGTACGCCGCAGCCGCCGGATTGACCGGGCTGGAGTTTCTCTCAGGCATTCCCGGCAGCATCGGTGGTGCTGTGGTGATGAACGGTGGCGCCTATGGTGGCGACGTCGCGTCCTGCCTCGATTGGGCCGATGTGGTCACGCGCGGCGGTGAACGGCGCCGTCTCGCCGCAGCCGATCTCGCCTTCGCCTATCGTCACTCGCGTCTCCCGCACGGCGCCGTCGTGGTGCGCGCCCGATTGCGCGCGCGACGCGGTGTCCCCGCGGCAATAGCGGCACGCATGGCGGAAATCCGCACCGCGCGCGAAGCCTCGCAGCCGGTGCGTGCACGGACCGGCGGCTCCACCTTCCGCAACCCACCCAACATGAAGGCGTGGGAGCTGATCGATGGTGCCGGTTGTCGGGGCCTGACCCGCGGCGGCGCTCAGATATCGGAGAAGCACTGCAACTTCCTGATCAACACGGGCACCGCAACCGCGGCAGATCTTGAAGGGCTCGGCGAGGAAGTACGTCGCCGTGTGCATGCGGCCACCGGCGTCACGCTGGAGTGGGAAATCCATCGCATCGGCGTGCCTGCGGGAAGGCCGGAGGCAGTCGCATGAATGCCAGTACAGTCCTCGCCCTCCCCTTGCGGGAGGGGGCTGGGGGGAGGGGGCCGCTCGTTCCCCCCGGTCATTCTCCATGACCCGCATAGCAGTCCTCTATGGCGGCATTTCCGCGGAACGCGAGGTCAGCCGCTCGACCGGCCTGCAGGTGATCCCCGCTCTGCGCGAGGCCGGCTTCGACGTCACGCCTGTGGAGGTAGGCGAAGACATCGCCGCCGTGATCGCAGCACTCACTCCGCGTCCCGACGCCGTGTTCAACGCCCTGCATGGTCGCTTTGGCGAGGATGGCGCGATCCAGGGCGTGCTCGACTGGCTGGCGATCCCCTACACCCATTCCGGTGTGCGTGCCTCTGCGCTCGCCATGGACAAGGTCGCGGCCAAGGCGATCTTTGCCGCCGCCGGACTGCCGATCGCGCACGGCCGCGTCGTGCCGACCGACGAACTTGAGGCCGCCGATCCGTTGCCGCTGCCCTACGTGGTGAAGCCGGTCGGCGAAGGCTCATCGGTCGGCGTCGAGATCATCCGCAACGGCGACAATCGTCGCGCCGAGGTTGCCCGCGCCTGGCGGTTCGGCAAGGCGGCGCTGGTCGAAGAATACATCCCCGGCCGCGAACTTACCGTTGGGGTCATGGGCGACCGCGCTCTCGCGGTGACCGAGATCATCGCGGAGGCAGGCGTCTTCTACGACTACGAATCCAAATACGCCGACGGCGGCTCGCGCCACGTCATCCCGGCCCGCGTGCATCCCGATATGTACGAGCGCGCACTCGACGTGGCCCTCGCGGCTCATCGCGCACTCGGCTGTCGTGGTGCGACGCGCTGCGACTTCCGCTATGACGACACGCGCGGTGAACCCGGCCGCCTCGTGCTGCTGGAGATCAATACGCAGCCCGGATTGACGCCGACCTCGCTGTTGCCCGAACAGGCGGCGCACCATGGCATGAGCTTCTCCCAGCTTTGCGCCTGGATGGTGGAGAACGCGACATGCCGCGCGTGACCCGCGGCCCGCGCAGCGCGGTCAAGGATCGGCCAGGCCGGTTGCGGCTTCTGCTGCGCCGACAGAAGCGGCTGTTGCGTCCTGCCGGCTGGGTTGCCTTTGCGGCGGTCGTCGTTCTGCTCGGTCTGTTCGCTCTGCGCTCGGCAGCACCCGGCGGCACGCTCGCCACGTTGCGCGAACGGCTTGGTGGCGCCACCGCCTTCGCCGGGCTGCGTGTCACTGATGTGGTGATCGAGGGCCGCGCCAATACGCCTGAACCGTTGCTGCGAGCAGCGCTCGGCGTCAGCAAGGGCGATCCGATCATCGGCTTCTCGGTGGAGCAGGCGCGCCAGCGTGTGGAAACCTTGTCCTGGGTGGAACACGCCACCATCGAGCGGCGTCTGCCAGGCACCGTCGTCGTGTTTCTGCAGGAGCGGCGTCCGTTCGCCATCTGGCAGAATCAGGGCAGGTTCGTGCTGATCGACCGCAGCGGCCAGGTCGTCGCTAACGAGAACCTCGCCGAATTCCGCCAGCTTCCGCTTGTCGTCGGGCCTGGCGCGCCAAGTGCTGCCGCCCCGCTGATCGACGCGCTGACCGATCGTCCCGAGCTGCAGAAGCGTGTCATCGCCACCGTCCGTATCGGCGAGCGGCGTTGGAATCTGCGACTTAACAATGGTGCCGATGTGATGCTGCCTGAGGGACACGAGATTCCGGCGCTCGATCGGCTTATGCAGCTTCAGCAAGATCACGCGCTGCTCGATCGCCCGCTGGCCGCAATCGATATGCGGCTTGGCGATCGCCTCGTGGTTCGCCCGCGGCCGGACGAGAAGAAGCCAACATGAACGACATGTCCCGCCGCATGCTGCCGCCGGTTGGCGAGCCCGATGAGCCAGAGCGTTCGCGGTATGGGCGCTCCGGACCGTTCGGCGTGCTGGACATCGGCACAACCAAGATCGTCTGCCTGATCGGCCGCACCGAAAGCGATGGAACGCTGCGCGCACTCGGCTTCGGTTGGCAGAAAGGCCGCGGCGTGCGCGGCGGCAGTGTGGTCGATCTCGATGCCGCTGAAAAAGCGATCCGCGCGTCGGTCGGTCAGGCGGAGGACATGGCCGATACGCGGCTTCGCTCGATCACGGTCAATCTCACCTGCGGTCAGCCTGAGTCGCGACTGTTCAATGTGCAATGGCCGGTTGGCGGACGCGCGGTGGAAGAGTCGGACATCCGCCGCATCGTGAACGAGGGCAGGGGACGTGCGGGAGTTGATGGCCGCGAAGTGATCCACGCGATACCGCTGACGTTCTCGGTTGACCAGACCGATGGTGTTGCTGATCCGCGCGGACTGTTCTGCGAGGAACTGACGGCGCGGCTGCACATCATCGATGCCTTCTCCACCTCGCTGCGTTCCCTCAGTGCCTGCATCGCGCGGTGCGATCTTGATATTGGCGAACTGGTATCCGCACCCATGGCGGCAGGTCTTGCGACGCTGGTCGCCGATGAGCGCGAATTGGGCGCCACCGTCATCGACATGGGCGGCGGCACCACCGGCATGGCGGTGTTTGCCGAGGGCCAATTGCTGCACACAGCGCAGCTTCCCGTCGGCGGCGTGCATGTGACCAACGACCTGGCGCGGCTGCTGTCTACGCCGGTCGCGCATGCGGAGCGTTTGAAAGCGCTGTACGGCAGCGTGCAGTCCTGTCCGGATGATGAGCGCGAGATGCTGCCGGTGCCGCTGGTCGGTGAGGAAGAGCATCAGATCGCCAAGGTGCCGCGCAGCATGGTGGTGAACATCATCCGCCCGCGACTGGAAGAGACGTTCGAGATGGTGAAGGAAAAGCTCGACGGCTCGGGACTCACCCGCGCTGCGGGAACGCGCGTGGTGCTGACCGGCGGCGCCTGTCAGCTCACCGGCGCGCGCGAGTTGGCAGGCCGCATCCTGAACAAGCAGGTGCGTCTCGGCCGTCCCATTGCGCTGCGTGGTCTGCCTGACTCGGCATCCGGTCCGGCATTCGCGACGGCAGCCGGTCTGCTGGCCTGGGCTGCCGGCGAGGGACGCACCATGCGCGACGTCGACCTCGACGTCGAACGTCCGACGGGCCTGCTCCGCCGCGTCGTCAATTTTTTGAAGGAGCGCGTCTGATGCCCGAATTTTTTGCTCATGTGCGCCTCCGGCGCGACGCGAATCGCAAGATGTGGCGTAACAACGAATCGGCACGACTGGGGGAGAAGTCGCTATGACTCTGAATCTCACCATCCCGCAGACCCCGCATACCGACTTCAGCCCACGCATTACCGTGATCGGCGTGGGCGGCGGCGGCACGAATGCGGTGGACAACATGATCACCGCGAATCTCCAGGGTGTGGAGTTCGTCGTCGCCAACACCGACGCGCAGCAGCTCATGCACAGCCGCGCGGATCGGCGCATCCAGTTGGGCCCGCACATAACGCAAGGGCTCGGCGCTGGTGCGAAGCCGGAGGTTGGCAAGGCGGCGGCGGAAGAAGCGTCCGATGAACTGTCGCGCCATCTGGACGGCGCACACATGGTGTTCATCACCGCCGGCATGGGCGGGGGCACCGGCACGGGTGCGGCACCGGTAATCGCGCGCATGGCACGAGAGCGCAACATCCTCACCGTCGGCGTGGTGACCAAGCCGTTCGGCTTCGAAGGCGTGCGGCGCGCTCGCTGCGCCGATCAGGGGATCGAGGAGCTGCAGCGCCACGTCGATACGCTGATCGTGATCCCGAATCAGAATCTCTTCCGCATGGCCAATGAGCGCACCACCTGGCGGGAGGCGTTCAAGATGGCCGACCAGGTGCTCTACATGGGCGTGCGCGGCGTCACCGATCTGATGATGGCACCCGGTCTGGTCAATCTCGACTTCGCCGATATCCGCACCGTCATGGCGGAGATGGGCAAGGCGATGATGGGCACCGGCGAGGCGGAGGGTGAGAACCGCGCGATCCGTGCGGCCGAGGCGGCGATCAGCAATCCGCTGCTGGAAGACACCTCGATGGCCGGCGCGCGTGGTCTGCTGATCAACATCACCGGTGGCGATGACCTGACGCTGTTCGAAGTGGATCAGGCGGCGAATCGCATCCGCGAAGAGGTGGACGAGGAGGCCAACATCATCTTCGGCTCGGCGATCGATGAGTCGCTGTCTGGCCGCATTCGGGTGTCCGTTGTGGCAACCGGCATCGATTCGCCGGCAATGGCCGAGCACGATCGCCCGCGCCTGGTCGCTGTCGGGGGCAGCGCGATGCCGATGCCGCAACCGATCCCGCTGCCGATGCAGGCAATTTCGCTTCCCGCTGGCGCGGTGCCGGCACCTGGCATGACGATCGGGCTGCAACCGCTGCGGCAGGCTGCTCCGCAAATGGTCGCAGTGGCGCACTCCATGCCGGAAATGGCGCCGCTCATGGAGGCAATGACCGCACCCGCGTCGGAGCCGCTTGCCGCGCCGCAGCAGCGAGGTTCATCGACCGCGTCGCGAGCCGGCCTGTTTGCCGAAGCGCCGCGGCCGGTCAGCGCGCCTCCTCAGGGGCAGCCGGCGGCCGAACCATCTCGCCCCAGTCTGTTCGGCACCGTCACCGGCGCCTTTCGGCGCCGACTGAACACTCCGGCGGCGCAAGACGAGCCGCCGCCGGTTCGCGCTGAGCCCACGATGCAGCAGGAGCCGCCGCAGGTCGGACAGCCGCGCGCCTCGGTGCGTCAGACCGGCGGCGACGAGGTTGGGTTGGATATACCGGCTTTCCTCCGACGCCAGTCGTCATAAGGCAGACGTGATGAGGCATTAGGGGCATACTTGAAAACCGCAAAATCAAAGGCTTCTGCGGATACACTCAGAAACAAACATTGACTGGTCAAGGCTCGGGAACGGCAACTAGCTTGCAGTTTGCCGCAAGAGCGAAGAAGGCGAGGTGCATGGACGGTCTGCCGCAAGCCCTGGGTTCCGAGATCACCGCACGCTGTCAGCAGACGCTGAAGGCGTCGATCGGCTGCGTCGGTGTGGGCCTGCATTCCGGACGGCGGGTTACCCTGACCTTCCGCCCGGCGGCGGCAGATCACGGCATAGTCTTCCATCGCAGCGATATCGGTGCGGACATCCCCGCCCGGTTCGACCGGGTCGTCGACACGCGGCTTGCCACCGTCCTGGAGCATGGCGGCGCGCGAATCGGCACGGTCGAGCATGTCCTGGCAGCGCTCGCCGGCTGCGGTATCGACAACGTGGTGGTGGACGTCGATGGGCCGGAACCGCCGATACTGGATGGCTCCGCGGCACAGTTTGTCTTCCTGCTGGATTGCGCGGGGACTGTCGCGCAAGAGGCGCTGCGGCCAACAATAGAAGTTCGCCAGCCGATCCGTGTCAGCGACGGCGACGCGTTCGCTGAACTGCGCCCGGGCTCCGCCGGTCTCGACATGGCTTTGTCGATCGACTTCGCGGCCCCTGCGATCGGGCGCCAAGCGCTGTCGCTGCGGCTGACGCCCGACAGTTTCCGTCGCGAGTTGGCCGGCGCCCGTACGTTCACGCTGGCTGAGGAGGTCGACGAGTTGCGCGCCGCTGGACTGGCGCAGGGCGGCAGTCTGGATAACGCCGTTGTGGTCGACCAGGCGCGGGTGCTGAACCCGGCCGGTCTGCGCGTGCCGGATGAGTTCGTCCGTCACAAGCTGATGGATGCCGTCGGTGATCTTGCGCTTGCCGGGGCGCCACTATGCGGCCGCTTCATAGCGCATCGCTCCGGCCACACGCTGAACAACCGGTTGCTGCACGCGCTGTTCGCCCAGAGCGCCGCATGGCGGGAGAGCGTGCCTGCGCAGCTTCCGGTCGCCGCCGAATAGTCCTGCCGCTTCGCACCGTGGCGCCGCGTGTTATAAGTGCCGCGATGACACCGATTAACTCCGTCCCGCCGTGGCGCTTTCTCGCGAGCCTCGTTGTCCTGCTGCCGCTGCTCAGCGCCTGCGGTGGCTCGAAGGATGACAATGCCAACGCCACGACGACCGTTGCCCCGGTCGAGGATCTGTACAACAACGGCATCGATGCGCTGAACGCTCGTCGATACGAGACCGCCACGGATCAGTTCAATCTGGTGGAACAGAACTATCCGTATTCGAGCTGGGCGGTGAATGCGCAGTTGATGCAGGGCTACACGCAATACCTGCGCAACAACTACACGGATGCCATCGCCACACTCGATCGGTTCATCCAGCTCCATCCGGCGCACCGCGATGTCGCCTATGCCTATTATCTGCGTGCACTCTGCTACTACGAGCAGATCGCCGACATTCAGCGTGACCAGCGTGGCACTGAGCTGGCGATGAATGCGCTACAGGAAGTGGTGAACCGTTTTCCGGACAGCGCCTACGCCCGTGACGCGCGCCTGAAGATCGACCTTTGCCGAGACCACCTCGCTGGCAAGGAAATGGAGATCGGCCGCTGGTACGAGAGCCAGCACCTCTACGAGTTGGCGATCGGCCGTTTCCAGCGCGTCGTGGATGACTATCAGACCACCAACCACGTGCCCGAGGCGCTGCATCGACTGACCGAGATCTACCTGCTTCTCGGTCTGCGCGATCAGGCGCGGAAGACGGCGTCGGTGCTGGCGTACAACTACCCAGGCAGCTCGTGGTACGAGGACAGCTACAGCGATCTGTTCGATAACGGGCTGGTGCAGCAGCCAGGGCCGCCGCGCAAGCCAGACGATCGCGGCTTCCTGTCCCGCGCCTGGCACTCGGTCTTCTGAACCGCCGCGGCAGCAGGCGCAGCCGCATGCTCACTGCCATCTCCATACGCGACGTTGTGCTGATCGAGCGGCTGGACATCTCGTTCGGCCAAGGCCTGACCGTGCTCACCGGTGAGACTGGGGCCGGCAAGTCAATTCTGCTGGACAGTCTTGGTCTCGCGCTGGGGGCGAGGGCCGACGCGGGACTGGTGCGTCCGGGTGCCGCGCAGGCCAGTGTGACCGCCTGCTTCGCGCCTCCCTCAGGGCATCCTTCGGCAGCTCTGCTCGCCGAACAAGGATTGGATGCAGAGGACGATATCGTGCTGCGCCGCGTGCTGACCAAGGATGGCCGGACGCGCGCCTTCATCAATGACCAGCCGGTCGGCGTGGCGCTGTTGCGACGTGCGGCGTCGCTGCTGGTTGAGGTGCAGGGGCAGCATGAACAGATCGGCCTCGCCGATCCGGCCAGCCACGCCGGTTTGCTCGATGCGTTCGGTGTCGCACCGTCTCTGCGCGATGCCGCGGCAGCAGCCTGGCGCGCATGGCGGGCGGCGGTGGCGGCATTGGAAGCCGCCTGCGCGACGATCGCGGCGGCACAGCGTGACGAGGAATGGCTGCGCCACGCTGTGGACGAACTGGCCGGATTGACGCCGCAGCCGGACGAGGAGGCGCAGCTCGCGCAGGAGCGACATCGATTGCAGCAGGGGGAGCGGCACGCCGAGGCAATTGCCGCGGCACTGTCCGAGCTGGCACCGCACGATCGTCGCAGCGCCGCGCCTGCGGCTGCGCTGCGCGCGGCCTGCCGTGCGCTGCAGCGCCTGGTGACGCCGGCGCAGCCGGACGCCACCAATCCGGCGGGACCGGCGATTGCCGCACTGGAACGCGCGGAGGAGGCGCTGGCTGAGGCGGAAAGCTTCCTCACCCGGCTGGCCGGCGAAGCGGAGGCGGATCCGCGGCTGCTGGAACAGGCGGAGGAGCGGCTGTTCGCGCTGCGTGCGGTGGCCCGCAAGCACGCGGTGGCGGTGGCGGATCTGCCGGCGCTGCTCGATACGCTGTGCGTGCGGCTGGCCGCTCTGGAAACCGGTGCCGCCGAGGTGGTCGCGCTGGAACAGGCGGTCCGCCAGGCGCGCGAGGACTATGTGGGTTCCGCCGCTGCGCTCGCGGCGGCGCGGCGGACCGCGGCGGCACGATTGGACCGGGCCGTGGCGAAGGAGCTGCCGCCGCTGCGGCTGGACAAGGCGCGGTTTCACGCCGAGGTCGTGGCGCTGGAGGAGCGCGATTGGGGGCCGGCGGGAACCGATGCCGTGCGGTTCCTGATCGCCACCAACCCGGGTCAGGAGCTAGGGCCGTTGGGGCGGATCGCGTCTGGTGGCGAATTGTCGCGCCTGATGCTGGCGTTGAAGGTGGTGTTGTCATCTGGCTCACCTGTGCCGACCTTGGTGTTCGATGAGGTTGATGCCGATGTTGGAGGAGCCACGGCGGCGGCAGTCGGGGAGCGGCTGGCGCGAGTGGCGGAGCGGGTGCAGGTGCTGGTCGTGACGCACAGTCCACAGGTTGCCGCGCGCGGTAGTGCGCATTTGCAGGTGTCGAAGCAGGCGGCGCGCGGGCGCACGGCGACGCGGGTCCACCAGCTGGATGCGCCGGAGCGGCGTGAAGAGATCGCTCGCATGTTGGCTGGCGAAACGATCACCGAGGCCGCGCGTGCCGCGGCCGACGATCTGCTGGGTGCCGCGGCGGCATGACGTGGCGCGGGACTTGCGCGCGCCGCGCCTAAAGCCGAAGCGGTGGTGGATGTGGGCGACCTGACGGAACAGGACGCCGCGGCTGAACTCGCGCAGCTCGCGCGGGAGATCGCGCATCACGACCAACTGTACCACCAGAAGGACGCGCCGGAGATCACCGACGCGGCCTACGACGCGCTGCGCCAGCGCAATGCCGCGATCGAGGCCCGCTTTCCGCATCTGATCCGCGAGGACTCGCCATCCAACCGCGTGGGCGGCGCGCCGGAGAGCGGGTTCGCAAAAGTCAGCCATCGCGTGCCGATGCTGTCGCTCGACAATGCAATGAGCGCGGAAGAGTTCGGCGAGTTCTGTGCCCGCGCGCGACGCTTCGTCGGGCTGGCGGCAGGCGCGCAACTGGCGTTTGTCGCCGAACCGAAGATCGATGGATTGTCGATCAACCTGACCTATGAGGACGGCCGCTTCGTGCGCGGTGCCACGCGCGGCGATGGCACCGAGGGTGAAGACGTCACCGCCAACCTCCGCACGATGGACGCGGTGCCGACGCGACTGAAAGGCCGCGCGCCTGCGCTGATCGAAGTCCGCGGCGAGGTCTTCATGACCAAGGCCGACTTCCTCAAGATGAACGAAGCGCAGGCCGCCGCCGGGCAGAAGGTCTTCGCCAATCCACGCAACGCCGCCGCGGGCAGCCTGCGTCAGCTCGATCCTCGCATCACGGCGGAGCGGCCGCTGTCGCTGTTCGCCTATGCGCAGGGTGAATTGAGCGAACCCGTGGCCGACACCCACTGGCACTACCTGAAGCGGCTGCGCGAGTGGGGTTTTCGGGTGAACCCTCTGTCGCGGTTGCTGAAGAGCGAAGCGGATGCTGCCGCATTCCAGGCCGAGATCGCGCTGGAGCGTTCCGGTCTCGGCTACGACATCGACGGCGTGGTCTACAAGATCGATGACCTGACGCTGCAACGCCGTTTGGGCTTTGTCGGCCGCGCGCCGCGTTGGGCGATTGCCTGGAAGTTTCCCGCCGAACAGGCGATGACGGTGCTGCAGGATATCCGCATCCAGGTGGGCCGCACCGGCGCGCTGACGCCGGTCGCGCGGCTCGAGCCGGTGAATGTCGGCGGCGTGCTGGTGCAGAACGCGACGCTGCACAACGAGGACGAGATCGCGCGCAAGGACATCCGTATCGGCGACACAGTCGTGCTCCAGCGCGCCGGCGACGTGATCCCGCAGATCGTCTCGGTGGTGACCGAGCGGCGGCCGAAAGGTGCGAAGCCTTACGTGTACCCGGAGGTCTGTCCGGTGTGCGGCAGCCACGCGATGCGTGCGCCTGGCGAGGCGGTGCGGCGCTGCACCGGCGGACTGATCTGCGAGGCGCAGCGTGTCGAGCGGCTGATCCATTTCGTCTCGCGCCCGGCGTTCGATATCGACGGTCTCGGCGAGAAGACGATCCGTGAATTCTACGAGGAAGGCTGGCTGCGCAGCCCCGCCGATCTGTTCCGTCTGCCTGCGCGAGAGACGGAGATCGCCGAGCGCGAGGGCTGGGGCAAGGTGTCGGCACGCAATCTCGCGCGGGCGATCGAGGCGCGGCGGCGCATTCCGCTCGACCGGTTCATCTATGCACTTGGTATCCGTCGGATCGGTGTATCGAATGCGCGGCTGCTGGCGCGGCACTACGGCAGCTTCGCGAACTGGCGCGCCGAGATGCTGGCCGCGGTCGAGGCCGGTGCGGAAGCGCGCGCCGAACTCGACAACATCATCGGGATCGGTCCCGCGATCGCCGAGGAGCTTGCTGAATTCTTCGGCGAGCGACGCAACATCGAACTGCTGGACGAGCTGGCCGATGAACTGACGATCGAGGACGCTGCGCGCGCGCAGACGGCGGACAGCGAGATCGCGGGCAAGGTCCTGGTGTTCACCGGCACGCTGGAGACGATGACGCGGCCCGAGGCAAAGGCGCGGGCCGAGGCGCTCGGGGCGAAGGTCACGGACAGCGTGTCGAAGAAGACCGACTTTGTCGTTGTCGGCGCCGATGCCGGATCCAAGGCGCGCAAAGCCGGCGAACTCGGCGTCCGCATCATCACCGAGAACGAATGGCGGGAACTGGCAGGGCTCGGATGACCGCAGCGATGGAGTGACGCAGTACCGCGTTTCGTCGGCGGGTCCGACAGCGTTCCGTTGATGGCCGCGGCAGTTATCGGGGCGGGGGCGGCGGGCCGGTGCCGGACTGTGCTTCGAGGCACAGGGTTGGTGGTCGCAGGTCAGTGGGCGACGGGAGCCGGGGGCCAAGCGGGAAGGCCTGATCCATGAGGTCGCTCAACAGTCGCGCGAAGTTGCCGCCGTGCTCGATGATGAGCTTTTGCACGTCCCGCCACAGCTCGTGGCTGGGCAGGATGCCGAGATCGCGGCAGATGTCGGCGATGACGGCACCGATCGGGCGGCGGCGAGCCTCGGCGGCGATCTGCTCTGCCGTGGGCAGGCTGGCGAGACGCGGATCGGGCGGCTCGGCGAACGGCCGGACAGCGGATAGCCGGGCCTCGGACTGGCCGCGCGCTCGCCTTGGTTCCGCGTCCAGCCGGGCGGCGCACCGGGTCACCCGTTCCTCGAGGTCCTGCGCGCGATGCAGGCCGCGGGCGATGCGCGTGAGGATCAGCGCGATGTCGGTGGTGCCGAAGCAAACTTTTACGGCGAGGGGGTCGGTGAGGGCGCGCCCGCGGATCGTGGCGGCCAGTTCCTTGCCGTAGTCGATCAGCTTGCGGACGACGGCGAGCAGGCGCCCGGAGCGGCTGGGTTTCGGTGCTTCGGTGGGCGGTGGGGCGGCGGCTGGTGGCATGAACGGAACAAGAACACAAGTGGCGGCCTATGTCAAGCTATACTCACCCTGGCAGTTAGCAAAAATGACTGAAGAGCGGTGTACCCGGCTTGGCCAGCGCGTCCGGATCACCGGCTTTTCGCGCGACAGCGGAGGCCATGCTGGGTGCATCTTCCTCCTGTAATTTGCCAGCGAAGCCAAGGCTGGCGTGTAAAATTCAAGACATTTGGAACAGCGGTTTTCGCCGAAAATCGGGGACTTTTGCGAGATTGTCGGCTGGCCGGACTCGACCCGAGGCGGAGTTCGTCGCGACCGATTTAACGGCAGGAGTTGACGTAAAGCTACCGTTCGCGATGACGGACCCGAAAACAATCGCGGTCAAGGGCGCGTTCCAGATGGCAAAGGTCGTCGCTGACATATGCGGCTCGTCGCGGAACCATGGCCGCCGCCAGTCAAGTCAACCGGGTCAACGAAGGTACAATTTATTGCGCGTTCGCGGAAAACCCCGAGAGTGCGTGTTGATGACAGAAGATTTCAGCGGTGCGCGACCGCGCGCCGACCCGCCCCGAAAGCGAATCCACAAGCCAGGGCAGGGTCTCAACGACAGTTCAGTCTTGCTAACGTCTTGCTAGTCGGCGCAGTATCAGACGCGCTTATCGCAAGGTCGGTAACAGCAGCGCGGAAGAGTTGGACCACTCCGGCAGCTGGATGTCGGTATGGGAGGCGGCTATAAGCTAGCTTGGCGTTTCACGGCTATCGGTCGGAGGACCATGTCGATGCCAGATGATCCCACAATAAAGATGACAGATGATCGCACAGCCAAGAATAGTAGTCTTCGCCATGAAGGTGCGAAAGACTCTACAAAACCTATCGTAGACAATGTCAGTGACATGCATCTTCCTGGCGTCGGCTACGGAAGTAACGAGAATGACAATCGGGAGTGGTATGGATTGACCAGCCTCACACTCAATCCCGATGGAACGTACAATTTGTCTGGCAAATTGCCCGGTATATATCTGAGGGGCGATCCCCATAATTACGATTTCAATATAGTCTTCGGCATCAAAAGCGCCGAAGGGTCGACGCTATTTTTTAAACATTCGATGGTAATTGGTAGTCCCAATCTTCAGAACTATATCTGGAATAATCAGGGCAGCAACAGCACGCTTAAGGACAACTTCGCATCGTTTGCTAAGAAGCATGATTGGCACGCCTCATGGGGCCTCAAACTCTCGGCGAGCCAGCCCCCTGGTCTTGCCCCTGCTCCTAGTAGCGGTGGCGGTGGCAGCTCCGGGCCGAGCGTAGGAGACGTTATTGGCGATGTTGCGATGGGGTTAGGGATCCTTCTCTCGTTTCTCTAACAGGCCTCATTCTTCTTCCGTAGCGTCTTTCTTGGCGCTTCAGGAAAAAGGGGTCGCAACATAAAAGTGAATTGTGAGCGCTGGGCCGGCCAGCCGAAAAGAGGTTTGCACCTCCCATTGCGCTCGCGTCCTTTAGCTGGTTGCGCCAGCCATCTAGCATTTTGGCATGAGAATTGTGACGACACAGTTCGAATGCGAGAAACAACATAACGCTAGCATCATCGACCCATACTGGGCGCGCGCGGCATCGCATGGCCGAATTCTTTTAAGTCATTCCAGCGCCGTTCGCCAAGCCGACGCTGAACGGCCGCTCTTTGCGCGGAGCAGGCGGCCGGAGTTGACGTATTGCGGACATACCAGACCGAGGCTTTGGGACGCCTTAGTTGGGCGGACTCCCTCCGTTCCCGGGCGACGGCTGTAGGGGCGGTGTCCGCCTGTTGCAGACGTTGCCGGTGGTGCAGAAATCAAGAATTTCGCACCAAAACTAGGAGCCTGACAAGATTGGGCTTTTTCGGCGCGTAATTCCGGTGCAGAATGCAACCCATGATCTATGGGTATGCGCGGGTATCGACGGACGGCCAGAGCGTTGACGCACAGGTGCGCCAACTGACCAAGGCCGGATGCAAGAAGGTGTTCCGCGAAGTGGCGAGCGGGGCCAAGACCGACCGCGCCCAGCTTCGCCGGGTGGTCGGCCAGCTTGAGGCGGGCGACGTGCTGACGGTGACGCGGCTCGACCGGCTGGCGCGATCCACCCGCGACCTGTTGAACACCCTCGCCGCCATCACCGGCAAGAAGGCCGGATTCCGGTCGCTAGGCGACGCATGGGCCGACACCACTACGGCACACGGGCGGCTGATGCTGACCGTGCTGGGCGGCCTCGCAGAGTTCGAGCGCGACCTTATACGGGTGCGGACTGGCGAAGGCCGCGAGCGAGCGAAGGCGCGCGGCGTGAAGATGGGCCGCAAACCGAAGCTCACCCCGCATCAGCAGCGCGAGGCGATGAAACGGCGCGACAACGGCGAGGCGGTGCGTGAGATCGCGCGCAGCTTCAATGTCCATCACGCGACGATTTCGCGGCTTCAAGATCAGGCGGCAGCGTAACACCATGCCGTCAGGTATCCGCAGCCTTGACATGCAAATCATCGACAAAATCTTCCAGATGGAAGGCGGTTACGTTCTGGATTTCTCTGACCGCACTATGACGCAATTCTTTGCCGAGGAATTGAATATCGACGTCGATCATCCTCGATACCGAGATGATGGAACGTCAAAGGGCAAACGATTGCGATGCTTTTTACGAAAGGAAGATACCAACACCGCCGTTCGCACCCTGAACGCGCTTTGGGAGTATCGAGAGACGCGCCGAGCGCTTACTGGGCAAGGCGAATGGTTGCTGAACGCACACGCCCAACTCCTCAATTTGCTGAATTGACTTCAAGGCAAGCCGTCTCAGCCAGCAGCCCCACCTCCCCCAGCATTTGAAAAGCCGGACTACGCGGGATTGCTGGGCAAGCTGGTGGCCTTGAGCAGTCTTGAACCGCAACCCAGAGGATATGCATTCGAGGGCTTCCTAAAGGAAGTCTTCAGCGCGTTCGGACTTTTGCCGCGCGGCGGTTTCCGCACAACCGGCGAACAGATAGATGGCAGCTTTGTCCTCGCCGGTGAGACATATTTGCTGGAAGCAAAATGGCAAAACGCCCAGACCCCGGCAGCAGACCTTCACGCGTTTCAAGGAAAGCTTAGGGCGAGGGTGAATTGGGCGCGTGGATTGTTTGTCAGCTACAGCGGCTTCACACAGGATGGACTTACGGCTTACGGACGTGGTGGCAGCGTCATTTGCATGGATGGCCTCGACCTGCACGACGCCCTTCAAAGAGAAATTCCACTTAATCACGTGCTTGAGCACAAGGTGCGCCGATCAGTCGAGACGGGCGAGGTATTTGCCCGTGTGCGTGACATATGACGGCTGATCGCGGGTTGACGAGAACACCGGCACCATCACCACACGCTACTGATGTGGACATAAAGGACGCGCTGCTACGATCCGGGTATCTCCTTGAATATCGGGTAGCCAAAACGCTCGACAGGCTAGGGTTTGCAGTAAGCCCAAATCAGGCATACCCCGACCCGATAACCGGCAAAGGACGCGAGCTTGATGTAACAGCGATAACGGCAGAAGGCGTCAGCGCAGATTTTCGCAATATCCTGTTTCCTATGTTGCTCGTGGAGTGCGTGAACAATACCGCGCCAGTTGCTTTCTTCACGCGACGACCACAAGCGCCTACTGCACTTTTATATGGAATACCCTTTCTCAGGATTGCCGTGCAAAATTCACACGGAGCGCGGTTGGCAAAAACTTCCCGACTGGCTGAACATGGAAAAATATCACCACTATTGCAAAGGCGCGATTGCCTCACAGTTCTGCACATTCGACAAGAAAAAGAGTTCACAGGACTGGATGGCCCACCACTCCGACGACCTCTTCACCAGCTTTTCTAAGCTGTGTCACGAACTCGAACACGACAGAGAAGATCACTTTGCTAATACCAACCCGGTCACGGGCGACACGTTAAACTTAGAGATATACTACCCTATAATGGTCTTTTCGGGGACGTTGCTGGATGTCAGACCAAGCCGAAAGAAAGATGAGATAATTATGAAGAATGCGAGCTATGTCCACTACATACAGTCTTCGCTCGCGAATGGAAAACAGCGAAGCGTTCACATCGATGTCGTCAGAGAGAATTACCTTCCTCGCCTTTTGCGCACGATCAAAGCGGAAGTAGCGCAGACTGCCCGACTACTAAAACGCCGCCTTAAAGTCGCAAGGCTATCGATTGACCAGATAGCGGCGAGCGTCAATCCATCCATGTCCCGCGAGCAAGTCCGAGAGCAGCTCGAACTCATGAGATACGACTGATTGCCTCTCCCCTTTTATCCGGCCCCTGACCCACGCAGAGCCCAAACTTGTCATAAACCATGTTATCCGGCCGGCCAGCTTGGTTGCAACAAGCCGCGGGCGAGCCTCACAACTTATATTACAGTAATACCAACAACCACAATGATAAACTCATCGGCTGCCCTACGCCGTCATGGCGTGCGAAGGCGCGCCATTCACGTCTTTCCTTTGATTCACGCAGCAAAGACGTGGATGGCCGGGGCAAGCCCGGCCATGACGATGAGGGCAGATTGCGCAGGCGGACGGTCATTCATTGTGGCTGTTGGTATAACATATGTATCTCAGGAGGCCGAGTATGTCCCAGCCAAGAACCGGCGGATGCCTGTGTGGCGCGATCCGCTACGAAACTGTCGGAGACCCCGTCTTCACCCTGCGCTGCCATTGTCGCGACTGCCAGCGGCAAAGCGGCGTGGCGCATATCCGCGTTGCGCGCGTGCCCAGCGCGCCGGGCCGCATCCTTCAGGGCACGCCCAGGCGATACGTCACGTGTTCTGCGGCGATTGCGGCACGCCGCTCTATGTGCAGGTTGCGACGCGCCCTGATCTGGTCGGTCTTCGAGTCTGCACCCTGGACGATCCGACCTTGGTTCCGGCCTGAGGCCGACATCGGCTAAATCAGAAGGCCAGGAAATGGGCGTCAAGAATTATTTGATCGAAGGCGTTTCCGGCACCGGCAAAACTGCGGTCTGCAAAGAATTGCAGCGGCGCGGCTACCATGCCATCAATGGCGACCGTGAATTGGCTTATCTAGGCGATCCGGAAACTGGTAAACCGGCGGATGGCCTCACGCACGAGCCCTCGGCTATCTTCAGGTCCGAGCACCACATCTGGTGCGTAGAGAAAGTAAAAACCTTGGTCGCCAACCAAGATGAGGCGGTAACCTTTTTCTGCGGTAACTCCAGGAATTCTTCAAAATTCATCGATCTATTTGACGGCGTTTTTGTCCTTGAGATCGACCTTGAGACCTTGAACCGGCGGATCGATGAGCGAGTGGCGCTGGACCCAACTGACTGGGGCGCGAAACCAGCGGAACGGGAAATCATCGCAAGATTGCATCAGACGAAAGAAGCCATACCTCGCAGCGGCGTGACGATAGACGCCAGACGACCACTTGGAAAAGTGGTGGATGAGATTCTCTCGAAATGCAGAGAGGCGGGCTAATGGGCCCCCACCAGGGTCGACCATGATGCCTGCATGGCAAGTCAAGGCTGCCAAGGGCGAGTAACTCTAAACAATGATCGACCGCGGCGAACGACCGAGAGCGTGGCAATGATGCCGTCGACGCTGGCTTCCGTCTCACTGCAGCGGATCAGCGCCACGGTGACATTTCTACTTTGCAGCGAGACGGACATTTCAGTTTGGTTGCAACAAGCCGCGCGCGAGCCTGGCAACTTATACCAATGCCCGGCAATTACGACCCATATCGTCAGGTCTGGGCTTGGCCCCGACATCCACGTCTTTCTTTGCCGCGGAGTCACAAAGACGTGGATGCCGGGCCTTCGCCCGGCATGACGGTATGAGTCGTCGGATGGCGCGCTTTCGCACGCCATGACGGCGTGGGGCAGCCGATGCGACAATCATTGTGATTGTTGGCGTGGATGGCCGGGCCAAGCCAGGCCCGGCCATGACGATGAGGGCAGATCGCGCAGGTGGACGGGCATTCATTGTGGCGGTTGGTATAAGATATGTATCTCCAGGAGGCCGAGTATGTCCCAGCCAAGAGCCGGCGGATGCCTGTGTGGCGCGATCCGCTACGAAACTGTCGGAGACCCCGTCTTCACCCTGCGCTGCCATTGTCGCGACTGCCAGAGGCAGAGCGGCGCGGCGCATGTTCCCGCGGCCCGCGTGCCCAGCGCGGGGTTCCGCATTCTCCAGGGCACGCCGAGGCGATACGTCACGAAGGCAGACAGCGGCAACGAGATCGTCCGCGTCTTCTGCGGCGATTGCGGCACGCCGCTCTATGTGCAGGTTGCGACCCGCCCTGATCTGGTTGGTCTTCGGGTCTGCACTCTGGACGATCCGAGCTGGTTCCGGCCTGAGGCCGACATCTTCATGCGGAGCGCGCAGCCGTGGGATCATGTCGAAGCTGGCGTGCCGAAATATGACGGCTACCCGCCGGGACGATCCTATCCCACGTAACCACGCCATGACGTGGATTGCCGGCCTTCGCCTGCCATGACGAGGGGCGGCTACGCTCCGAGTTCGGCGGTCTGCGTGTGCGCGGCGAGCAGCGCCGGGAAGCGCTCGGGATCACCGCGCGCCATGCCGCATTCCGTGGCGACGCCGTCGACCCGGGCATGGCGCCGCGCGGCTGTGAGGCGAGCGGCGTTGCCCGTCATGTCGTCGCGGTGAACAAGTCCGAGATAGAGCTCGGTTTCCGGGTGCAACTTCAGCCCGTGGAGTGGTGCGTAAAAGGGATCGTCGGTGCGCGGCTTGGGCACCGGCAGGTGGAAGAACTGGATCGGCCGCCGCACCCCGGCTGATATAGCGTTGGTCATCTCGACCATGACCGCGGCGTCCTTTGGCTGGATCACGTGCTCGTCGGCCGGGCTGCCGTAACACAGGTGGTAACCGAGCTCGATCGCCGGCGGGACGCCGTCACCGATCGCGATCAGCTCGGCAATGGTCTCTTGCCGGAAATCAACCGGGCCCGGGTCGTAGTAGCCCTCCCAGGCGATGACCTCCTGGCACACGTCCCATTGCAGCGCGATGCGGTCGTGCGGCAAAGCCTGAGCGATCGCCGCGACCTCGCCGAGCATGTGCGTCGTCAACATCGGGATCAGCGCCGGCCGGTCGGTCGGGACCATGTTGTTGTAGGTCGGCGCAATCGGGGTCGGGAGTGAGATCTGAAACTTGACGCCGGCGGGGATCGCACCCTCCCGCTGAAGGCGGTCGAACAGTCGCCACGACTCGATCGCCATGGCGGCATAGCCGGTCTTCACGGTCGCCGGGTCGAGCCGTGCGCCTGGCTTCACGCGCAGGCGCGGGATTTCGCGCAGCACCTTGCCGTCCCACTGGGTAAACCTGAACGGCGGCACGTCGCTTGCGACCTCGATTGCCGGGTTATCGGCCAGCACCTGCTGCAGAAAGCGGATCCAGGTCTTGCGGATGCCGGTCTCGCCGTCTGGCAGGCGCCTCAGATGTGGTCCGGTCGCCGCCGACAGGGTACGGAACACCGTCTCGGCGTCCGGCAACGGGATGCTGCCGACGAAATGGACGATCGGCTTGTGCGTTGCTGGTGCGCTCATCGCGGCCATCTCCCCGAGAGAGTTTTGATCCGTTCGACATCGTTGAGTGTAGTCTCATCTCCGACGCGATTGTAGAGCACTGTGTCGCCGATGCCGGATCCACGGCGCGCAAGGCAGATGAGCACGACGGAGGAGATGGAAGGCGCGGAGCCACGCGCAGCGCACCTCACTTCCTTGAAACTTACCGCGTCGAGTCAGGCAAGATGATTAACGAGCGACCGTTCATTAGATAACAGCCCATGCGCGAACCAGGCGGCAAACGCGACCTCATCGGAACCGAGGCCCTCCGCCTGTTCGTCGAACATGGCGTGGACGCCGTCTCAGTGCGCGATATCGCCGCCGCCTGCGACATGAAGGCGTCCAATCTCTACGCCCACTTCGCCTCGAAGGACGCCCTGGTCGCCGGCCTGTTCCACGAAGGCTACGCCGAATACGGCGCCCTGCTGGCCGAGACGGCCGCGGGACCCCGGCCCGTTCCGCCTCCGCCTGGACCGCATGGCCCGCGCCATCTGCCGCCCGCGCGACGAACGCAACCCGGTCGAGGTGATCTGCCGCGCCGTCACAGGCGCGATGGAGGCCGGTGAAATCCCCCGCCGCGAGCCCGAACTCATGGCGATGGCGCTGATCGGGCTGATCGTCCAGCCTGCCACCGCCCGGCTCTACGGCCGGCTGGAGGGCGGACTGTTGCAACGTGCCGATGATATCGTCGCCATGTGCAGGCGCGCTCTGTCGTGAACGAAAGGGACACCGCCATGTCCGCCTCGCCGATCGGATTGCTGAAGACACGCCGCCTGTGGCCGCTGGTGCTGGCGCAGTCGTGCGGAGCGCTGAACGACAATCTGGTGAAGAACGCGATGGTCGTGCTGGCGCTGTTCGAGCTCAGCATCGGCGGCGTCGGGCTGTCGGCGCTCGCCGGCGCGCTGTTCATCGCCCCCTACATTCTGCTTTCGGCCACCGCGGGCAAGCTGGCGGACCGATTTCCAAAGCCGCGCGTCGTCCTGGTCTACAAACTGGCCGAGGTGCTGCTGATGGCAGCGGCGGCGGCGGCTTTCCTGACCGAGAGCGTGCCGGGCCTGCTGGTCGTGCTGACGGGTCTCGGCGTGCAGGCCACGCTGTTCGGGCCGGTGAAGTATGGGCTGCTGCCCGAGCATCTCGCCGCCGAAGAACTGGTCGCCGGCAATGGGGTGATCGAGGCGACGACGTTCCTGTCGATCGTCTGTGGCACCGTCGCGGGCGGCGCACTGATATTGCTGTCGCACGGCACTGTCTGGGTCGGCGTGGCCGGTATGTCACTCGCCCTGGTCGGACTGTTCGCGGCATTCCTGATTCCTGTATCGCCTGCCGCCGATCCCGCCTTGCGCATTTCGGCGAACCTGTTCGCAGAGACCTGGCGTGTCACGCGCCATGCAGCAGCGATCCGGCCGATCTGGCTGTCGGTGCTCGGGCTGTCGTGGTTCTGGACCATGGGCGCCACCTTGATGACCGAGTTCCCCGTCGTGGCGCGCGACACGCTGCATTCCGACGGAACTGTGCTCACGCTGCTGCTGTCGGTGTTCGCGATCGGCGTCGGTGTCGGATCGATGCAGTGCGCGCGGCTGCTGCACGGCGAGGTGTCAGCGCGCCTGGTGCCGTTCGCGGCACTTGGTATTTCGCTGTTCTGCTGGGACTTTGCTTCATCCGCGGCCTCGGCGGGCAGTATCGCGACGGCGGCGGACGCGGTGTCCTCGTTCGCAGGCTGGCGGATGATCGTCAATCTGTTCCTGCTCGCGGCGTGCGGCGGCGTGTTCTCGGTGCCGCTCTACGCTATCATCCAGGACGCGGCGGCACCGTCCGAACGATCGCGGATGATAGCGGCCAACAACATCATGAATGCGCTGTTCATGGTGGCCGGTGCGGCGGCGGCGGCCGCGCTCGCCGCGGTGGGTCTGCGGGCTCCGGCGGTACTGCACGTCGCCGCCGTGGCCAATCTGTTCGTCGCGCTGTGGATCGTGCGCATCCTGCCGCACGAGGTCTATCGCGCCATCTTGCGCTGGTACTTCCGACGCTTCCATCGCGTGCAGGTGCACGGTCTGGAGCACTACAGGGCCGCCGGCGATCGCGCGGTCATAGTTGCCAACCATCAGTCGTATCTCGACGCGTGCCTGATCGCGGCCTGTCTGCCGGACAGCCCTACCTTCGCGATCCACACGGCTCAGGCAGCCAAATGGTACTTCAAGCCGTTCCTGGCGGCTGTCGAGACGTTTCCGGTGGATGTGCAGTCGCCCTATTCGGTGAAGCGCATGGTCGAGGCGGTGCGCGATCACGGACGCAAGCTGATCATATTCCCCGAGGGGCGCATGACTCGCACCGGCGGGCTGATGAAGGTCTATGAAGGCGCCGCCATGGTCGCCGACAAGTCACATGCGCAGGTCGTGCCGATCTGTATCGACGGGCTGCAGTTCAGCCGATTTGGACGCATGCGCGGGAGGTTGCGTCTGCGCTGGTTCCCGCCAGTCCGTCTGAACATCCTGCCGCCTGTCCTGCTCGCGCCACCGCACAGCGAGGACCTCACACCGCGGCAACGCCGCGAGGTGACCGGCCGCGCATTGCAGGACGTGATGGTCGACGCGGTGTTCCGTTCGAAGGACACCGGCAGGAGCCTGTTCACCGCACTGCTGGACGCGCGCGACGCATTCGGCCCGCGGACAATCATTGCCGAGGACATCGAGCGGAAGCCGATCGGCTATGACCGCGTTGTCGTTGGCTCGGCGGCGCTGGGTCGCGCGCTTGCCGCCGCCGCACCTGGCGAAACGCATGTGGCGTTGCTGATGCCGAATGCGATCGCCTCGCTGGTGGCGTTTATGGGACTGCAGGCGTTCGGCATCGTGCCGTGTCTGTTGAATATCTCGGCCGGTGCGGCGGCGATGCTGTCGGCCTGCCGTACTGCCGGCGTGCGTACGGTTATCTCGAGCCGCGGCTTCGTGGAGAAGGGACGACTCGCCAAGGTGGTGGAGCGCATGTCGCAGGAGGTGCGCTTCATCTGGTTGGAGGACGTGCGCGATACGATCGGGCTGCGCGCGAAACTGCATGCGAAACGCGATGCGCGGCGGGCACGTGGTCTGCCTGGCGCTTCGACTGACCCGGATGCGCCTGCGGTGGTGTTGTTCACCAGCGGCTCGGAGGGCACGCCGAAGGGGGTGGTGCTGAGCCATCGCAACCTGCTGGCAAACTGCGCGCAGATTGCGTCGGTGATCGACTTCCACGGCGGCGACATCGCATTCAACGCGATGCCGATGTTCCACGCGTTCGGTCTGACAGGAGGCACGATCCTGCCGTTGCTATCCGGCGTGCGCACGTTTCACTATCCGACGCCGCTACACTATCGCATCGTGCCGGCGCTGATCTACGATACCGACGCGACGATCTGCTTCAGCACTGACACGTTCCTCAATGGCTGGGCGCGGTACGCCCATCCGTATGACTTCTATGCCATGCGCTACATCTTTGCCGGCGCGGAGAAGGTGCGTGAGGAAACCCGACATCTGTTCGCCGACCGCTTCGGCGCCCGCGTGCTGGAAGGCTATGGCGCAACCGAGACATCTCCGGTGCTCGCGCTGAACACCGCGATGCAGTGTCGTCCTGGCACGGTCGGTCGCTTTCTGCCGGACATCGCGTGGCGGCTCGAACCCATCGCCGGCATCGAGACCGGCGGTCGGCTCTTCGTGCGAGGCCCCAACGTCATGCTCGGCTATCTGCGCGAGACTGCTCCCGGTGTGTTGGAACCGCCCGAGGACAGGTGGTACGACACCGGTGATATTGTGTCGGTGGACGCCGCCGGCTTCATGACCATCGTCGGCCGGGCGAAGCGATTTGCCAAGATCGGCGGCGAGATGGTGTCGATGACCGCCGCCGAAGCACTCGTGGCGTCGCTTTGGCCTGAGTCACAGCACGCGGTGATCAGCGTTGCCGATACGCGCAAGGGCGAGGCTCTGTTGCTGGTGACCACTCGGCAGAATGCCGATGCCAGGGAGATACTTGCACTCGCCAGGGCGCGGATGATTCCCGAGATCATGGTGCCGCGCGCGGTGCTGTGCGTGAAGTCGGTGCCACTGCTTGGCACCGGCAAGGTTGATTATCCCGCGGTGCAGAGCAGGGCCGAAGATGCAAGTGCCGACGCGCTGGCCGAAGCAGCCTCGGCCTGAGCACCGTCGCGGACAGATGGCGTCTCACGGTCCTCTTAACCGCGACGTCTCCAGACGGATCAGCGTTCAGCGCGGCGGCATCCGCAACGCGCCATCAAGCCGGATCGTCTCGCCATTGATGAAGCGGTTCGCCACGATGTGCTCGACCAATGCGGCGTACTCTTCCGGCATCCCGAGCCGCTGCGGGAACGGGATGCCCTCCGCCAGACTTTGTTGCACCTCGGCGGGCAATCCCGCGACCATCGGCGTGTGGAACAGCCCCGGCGCGATGGTCACCACGCGCACACCGACGCGTGCCAGTTCGCGCGCTGCCGGCAACGTCATGCCCACCACACCGGCTTTCGACGCGGCATAGGCGGCCTGCCCGACCTGTCCCTCGAACGCTGCGATCGACGCTGTGTTGACGATGACGCCACGCTCGCCGTCTTCCAGCGGATCGAGCGTGCCCATATCGGCCGCTGCCAGCCGCAGCAGATTGAAGCTACCGATCAGGTTGATGCGGATAACCTGTTCGAATGCGGCAAGCGGCATTGGCCCTTCACGCCCGACGATGCGCCCTGCGACGCCCACACCGGCGCAATTCACCAGCACCCGCGCCGGCCCGTGCGCCTCGCGCGCTTTTGCAACGGCGGCTTCGGCGGATGCGGCATCAGCGACATCGCAGGCCACGCCGAGCCCACCGATACGCTGCGCGCTCGCCTCGACCGCCTTCCCATTTATGTCGAGCACCGCCACGCGGCAGCCGGCACCTGCGAGTCGCTGTGCTGTCGCAGCCCCCAGCCCGGAGGCACCGCCGGTGACGATGGCAGACTGTCCGTCGAGACGCATTGCAGGATTCCTCGCGAGATGGCAGGTCATAGTTTGTGCCGGATAGGCCACGAAACGCCAGACAAAGCCCAGACAAAGTGAGGAACGCCGTGCTGAACCGTATCGCCATCGCCATGCTGCTCATGCTGGGCATGACCGGTGCACAAGCGCAGGACAAGACGATACAGCTGAAACTATCGAGTTGGGTGCCACCGGCGCATCCGCTCAACCCTGCGTTGCAGGGCTGGGCCGCGGACATCGACAAAGCATCCGGCGGCACGATCAAGTCCACGCTGTTTCCGTCGGAGCAGCTGGGCAAGGCGATGGATCACTACGACATGGCGCGCGACGGCATCGCCGACTTCGCCTATGTCAATCCAGGTTATCAGCCGGGTCGCTTCCCCATCATTGCCGCGGGCGAACTGCCATTCCTGGTTGCCAACGCGAAGGGCGGATCGGCGGCGTTGGATGCGTGGTACCGCAAGTACGCGGCAGCGGAGATGAAGGATGTGCATTTCTGCTTCGCCTTCTCGCTCGATCCAGGCACGTTCCACTCGCGCACCAAGAAGATCCTGCTGCCGGAGGACATTCGCGGCATGAAGGTGCGGCCAGCGGATGCGACGATGGCGGCGTTCGTGACGCTTCTGGGTGGGACGAACGTGCAGGCATCCGCACCCGAGGCGCGCGAGGTTCTGGAGCGCGGCGTGGCGGATGCCATCACCTTTCCATGGCACTCGATCATATTGTTCGGCATCGACAAGGTGGTGAAATACGACATGGACATGCCGTTCTTCACCACGACGTTCGTGTGGGTGATGAACAAGGCGAAGTATGACGGCATGTCTGCGGCGCAGAAGGCAGTGATCGACAGCCACTGCACGACCGAGTGGGCCGAGAAGGTCGCCAGCCCCTGGGCCGACTGGGAACACGCAGGCCGCGACCTGCTGGCAGCCGAGCCCGGTCACGATGTTTACAAGCTTACGCCGGACCAGGTTGCCGCATGGCACAAGGCGGCGGAACCGCTGAAGGCGAAATGGGCGTCGCAGGTGAAGGACGCCGATGCGGTGTTCGGAGAATTGCAGGCGGAGCTGAAGAAGCGCGACGCGCTGGCTGAATGAGGATGGTGCGTAGCAACGAGAGACACCCCCTCCTCCCAGCCCCCTCCCGCGCGGGGAGGGGGAGAACTCTTTCCTTTTCCTGGATATGATCCATCGCAACCGGATGGATCGGTTCATTGATGGCATCGAGCTGCTTGCTGCGTGCTTCGTCGGCATCGTTGCAGCGGACATTTTCATCTCGGTGCTGCTGCGCTACTTCTTCGCCGTGTCGATCCCGGACAGCTATGACTTCGGCAAGCTGCTGCTGGGGATCCTGATCTTCTGGGGGATCGCCGCAACCAGCTATCGCGGCACGCATATCACGGTGGATCTGGTCTGGGCAGCGGCGGGACCGCGCGGCAAGCGGCTGATCGATATCTTCGCAACTCTGGTACTGCTGTTCGTGGTCAGCGTGCAGACGGCAATGCTGTTCGACAAGGTACGGTTGACGCGCGACGACAATGTGCTGACCTTCGATCTGCGGCTGCCGACTTGGCCGTTCGCGCTGGTGGCATGGCTGGGCGATGTGTCTGCCGTGCTGCTGATCGCGGTGCGGACTTATCGGCTGATCTTTCATCCAGACGAGGTCGCCGATGCCGGTGTGGTACGGCCAGTCGAATGATGGAGCTGAGCAGCGACGCCGTCGCAGTCATCGGGTTCATCGTCCTCTTCGCGCTGATGTTGCTGCGCGTTCCGGTCGGCATGGCGATGGGCCTGGTCGGCGTGTCCGGCTTCGGCTATCTGGTTGGCGGCACGCCGGCGCTGAAGATGGTCGGACAGACCTCGATGCGCACAGTCACCGACTACACCTTCGGTGTAATCCCGATGTTCCTGCTGATGGGCGCGTTCGTCTCGCGCTCCGGCATGAGCCGCGAGCTGTTCCAGGCGGCCAACAGGTTCGTCGGCCATCTGCGCGGCGGTCTCGGCATTGCGACGATCGCCGCCTGCGCGGGCTTCGCCGCGATCAGCGGCTCATCCGTCGCGACCGCGGCGACATTCTCCACCGTTGCCTATCCGGAGATGCGTCAGCACCGCTATCCGCAGGCGTTCTCGACCGGTGTGATCGCCGCTGGAGGCACGCTTGGCGCGATGTTTCCACCATCGATCGTGCTCGCCGTGTATGGCCTGATCACCCAGCAGGACATCGGCAAGCTGTTCATGGCGGGGATTCTGCCGGGACTGCTTGCCGTCTCCATGTACGTGGCGACGATCGCGGTGATCGGTGCAGTGCGGCCGACCTACCTGCCGACTGCACCGCGCAGTTCCTGGCGCGAACGTCTGGTGGGCATGCGCCACGTCTGGGCGCCGCTGCTGCTGTTCGTGTTCGTCATCGGTGGACTCTATGGCGGGCTGTTCACACCGACCGAGGCTGGTGGCGTCGGTGCGGCTGGCGCATTCCTTATCGGCGTCGCGCGAGGCCGGCTCTCGGGTGAGGACATCCTGGCCTCGTTGTTGCAGGCCACCCGCACCGCCGCCGCCGTGTTCACCATCCTGATCGGTGCAATCCTGTTCGGTTACTTCCTGACCGTGACGCAGACGCCTCAGAAGGTGACCGAGTTCATCGTCAGCCTCGGCTTCGGCCGCTACGGCGTGCTGGTGCTGATCATGCTGATGTACCTCGTCCTCGGTTGCCTGATGGACGCGATGGCGATGATCATCCTGACGATACCGATCATCTTCCCGGTCATCACCACGCTCGGGTTTGATCCCGTCTGGTTCGGTGTGATCATCGTCATGACGGTGGAGCTCGGCCTGATCCACCCGCCGGTCGGGATGAACGTGTTCGTCATCAAGACCGTGGTGAAGGATGTCGACTTCACCACGATCTTCTACGGCGTCATCCCGTTCGTCATCACCGACATCATACGGCTGGCGATCCTTATCGCGTTCCCCGTACTGGCACTGTACCTGCCAAGCCATATGTAGTGGCCCGCATGCGCCACAGAAACGCAACCGTGGCCACGACTGTGACGCCCAGCGCTATCATCGCGGCCAACAGCGCCCGCCGATCACCATCCGGGCCCTGCACTGCAAAGTACACCGCTGCCACCAGCACAACTCCTGTGCCATTCGCCACCTGCTGCGTCGTGGTCAAGATGCCGGCTCCGGACCCGGCGTGGGCGTGTCGCACCTGGGTCAGCACCGCACTGAACAGCGGCGCCAGCACCATGCCCTGACCGTAGCCGAACACGGCGAGCGGCACCATCAGCATGCCGATCGTAGGCCGCATTACCGAGCCTACCAGCAGGCCCGTTGCCGCAAGCCCGATGCCCTGCACGACGCAGCCTTCGATCAGCCGCCCGCCACTCAGCCGCGAACCGACGACAAATGCGAATGCCAGCGGCATCACCGTGAGTGCTGCGTCGAACGGCGAGAAGTGGAGACCGTTCTGGATGTACAGCGTCAGCACGAAGTAGAACGACAGGTTGCCGAGAAAGAAGCAGAACGTCGCACCCATGCCGGCGACGAAGATGCGATCCTCGAGCAGTGCCAGGTCGATCAGCGGCATGCCGCCACGGCGTTCCACACGGCGCTGGTGGTGCACGAAGCCGACAAGCACCGCGGACCCCGCGGCCATCGCAATCCACATCCACCACGGCCAGCCAAGTTCGCGCCCGAACATCAGCGGCACGATCAGTCCGAGCAATCCGACGAACAGCACGACGGCGCCTTGCAGATCGAGCCGTGTGCCGATGTTGCGTGGCATGGTCGGCATAAGCCATCCGGCGGCGAGCGCGATGCCGATGCCGACCGGCACGTTGACGCAGAAGATGCTGCGCCAGCCAAGACCGGCGAGGTTGAGCGTCACCAGCCAGCCGCCGAGCATGAAGCCAACGGCGGCGCCCAGGCCGATCGCGACTGCGAAGATCGTGAAGGCGCGCGCGCGTGCGCCGTCGGGGAACAGCGTGTGGATCGAGGCGAGCACCTGCGGCACCATCATCGCCGCGGCACCGCCCTGCGCCGCGCGCGCAAAGATCAGCATCGGCGCCGATCCGGACAGCCCGCACCACAGCGAGGCCAGTGTGAAGCCAAGAACGCCGGCGATGAACACGCGCTTGCGCCCAACGATGTCGCCGAGACGGCCACCGGTGATCACCAGCGCGGCGTAGGCAATCTGGTAGACCGCGATGACCGCCTGGATCTCTGCCGCGCCGGCGTGGAGGTCGATGCGGATCGACGGTATCGCGACGTTGACGATGAACGCATCGACCACGGCGAGGAATTGCGCCGAGGCGACGCTGGCCAGCGCCCACCACCGGCGGGCGGGCACTTTGTCGATTGGTGTTTGCGTATCCATGATGGGAACTCCGTCTTACGGTTCCCATCGTGGCGAGCCGCCGCGCGCGAAGCGATTACGCGCGGGGTAATATCGGCTACTTCTTCAGCGTCTCCTTCAACCCGCGCAGTCCGAGGTAGTAGCCGACAATTCCGAAGCCGGTGACCATGCCCTGGCTGACGGTCGCGGTCTCGGAGACCGGGCCTCGGCGCACCGGATTCGACATATGCAGCTCGATAGTGGGGAACTTTACCTGGTTGAGCGCGGCAACGAGTGCCGGATAACCACGCGAGAATCCCGCCGGGTTGAAAATGGCCGCATCGAAGCCCTGGTCGTTCGCGGCATAGAGCCGGTTGATCACCTCGCCTTCGACGTTGGAGTGGAAGATCTCGATCTCCACGCCGAGTTCGTTCGCATAGCCACGAATGCGTTCGTCGTATTCGGGCAGTGTCATAGGTCCGAATATGTCGGTTTGCACCTTGCCGCGCATGTTCATGCCGGCGCCGTGAATGACCAGGATTTTCGCCATTGTTGATGTCCCTCCGGTGTCAGGCGACGCGGTATTCCGCCAGGGTGTCGTAGTTGGGATCGGCGCCGATGCCGGGCACGTTTGGCGGGCTGACCGTGCCGTCCTCGTTCAGCGTAAGCGTATGACGGTAAACGCGGCCCCACATCGGATCGACGGTGTCGCGGTAGAACTCCAGGATCAGGCCATTCGAGATCGCCGACACGAGATGCACATGAATGTCCTGCGAACCGTGCGGCGCGATATCCAGATCGTTGGCCTGCGCCAGCGCGGCCACCTTCATGAACTCGGTGACGCCACCCAGGACCTTGGCATCAGCATTCAGGATCGCCGCGCATTCGTTCCTGATCAGGTCGCGGAAGCCATAGCGCGTGTATTCGTTCTCTCCCGTCGCTATCGGAATGCTGGTGGCCTGCGCCAGCTTCCGGTGGCCGTCGTAGTCGTCCGGCGCCACCGGTTCCTCGAACCAGAAGATGTCGTATTCCTCGATGCGCTTCGCGAGCTGGATCGCCTCGTAGTAGCGATACGCACAATTCGCATCGACCATCAGCTTCACGTCCGGCCCGACCGCCTCACGCGCGACGCGCACCCGTGCCACGTCCTCCATGATCGGCACGGCGCCGACTTTCATCTTCACCGCCTTGGCACCCATCCGGACGTTGTCTTCCATCTCGCGCGCAAGTTCGCGTAGGCCCTTGCCCTCCTCGTAGTAACCGCCGGCGATGTAGGTCGGTACGCGATCGCGGAAGCCGCCCAGCAACTTGTACAGCGGTAAGTTGGCGAACTTGGCGCGGATGTCCCATAGCCCGATATCGATCGCCGAAATCGCACGCGTTGTGAGGCCGCGGCGACCGATCAGCTTCGGTTCCCACATCTTCTGCCACAGGCGCTCGACGTCGATCGGATCCTCGCCGATCAGCATTGGCGTCAGTCGCGCAATGGTAGCGCGTTCGATTTCGCCACCGCCGCCCAGGCCGATACCGGTGATGCCATCGGTGGTCGCGATCTCAACCACGGCGAAGGTGACGTGCGTGTAGGTGTGCTTGCCATTGGCGATCGGCTTGTGCCTGGGCCAGCGGAATTCCTTGGTGGTGATGCCGGTGATCTTCATGGCGCTGCCTCTCCACTCTCCGCGCCGCATTCAACGTCCTCAGTCCGGCAGGCGCAAGCGCACCGATACCGGACAGTGATCCGACAGGCGTCCCTTCCATTCCTCGCCGGTCTCGCGATACGTCAGCACGCGCAGTGTATCGGGCTGCAACCAGTCCCGCGCGGCATTGCCCAGCACGATGTGATCGATGAATGCCTCGCCGCCCCAGCATGGACTGGAGTGACCCTCGGTGGCGCGCGTCAGTGGTGCGGCCTGGCGAAGTGCGGACCAAAGCTGGTCCTGTCCGTCCATGTGGCGGTTGAAGTCGCCCATGATGGCGAACGCGATGCCTTCCGCCTGACGCGCGCGAATCCACTCGACCAATGGCGATACCTGCTCGCGCAACTCGGCGCACGAGCGACGCGTGCGCCCGCTCAGTCGCTGGTCGAAGCAGCCGGTCTTCAGGTGCACGGCGAGGACGCGCAACGGTGGCTGTAGCTGCAAGGTCACATCGACGCCGCTGCGCAACTGGCGGTCGCGATCGACGTCGAGGCCGGTGAGATCAGGATTGACGTTGTAGTGGATGCCACGCCGCACCACGATGCCGACACGCTGCACGACATGGTCGCGGCTCATATGCACCGAGTACTTCTCCGGCGTGAAGACACGCGCAGCGACCGCGGAACCATCGACCTCCTGAATGGCAATCACATCGGCATCGAGTTCGTCGGCGTAGTGCCGCAGCAGGTCGATGTCTTCCGGCTGCTTGGGTCGGACGTCGGCAGGCAGATCACGATCGCTCGTGGTGAGCCATTCGAGGTTCCAGGTCGCAAGCTTGAGTTCGGCTGCCGTCGCCCAGCATGGCAAAACCAGAGCGCAAAGCAGGGCGACAAGTCGGCGGTTCAACGGTCAATCATCTGCTGCCAGGAACGCGGCAACACGGGCGGCGAATGCGGCAGGCTGCTCGATCTCCGGATGATGGCCCGCCTGTTCGATCAGTTCGAACCGCGCGCCAGGGATGAGCTTGGAATATGCACGTCCATAATCGGGCGTCACGACGCCATCGCTGGCACCCCACAGCACCAGCGTTGGTACCGCGATGCGGCACAGCCAACGCGGCAGCTTCGGATTGTACATGAACGGCTGCCAGCCGTACAAACACAGCGCGTCGCGATTGCGCGCATGCACCACGACCGCATCGTCCGACATCGCATTGAAGTCCAGCGCCCACTTTGCCGGATCGTGCCACGTGTGTCGCTGCACCTCGGCTGGCGCGGTATTGAACAGATCGAGGATGTCGCGGCTTTCGCGGTCACCGAGCTTGATGCCGAGAGGGTCCACCAGGATCAATCGCGCAACTCGGTGACAACAGGCCGCGGCGATCTCAGCGGCCAGCCACCCGCCGAACGAAAATCCGAGCAGGGTCACCTTCTCGTATGGCAACGCCTCGAGCAGGTCGAGATAGAGATGCACCAGATCGTACACGGTGTCGAAGTCAGCGGGCCGCGGCGAGTGGCCAAATCCCGGATGCGACGGCGCGATAATCTCGGAGTGGGCGGAAAGCAGATCGAGGAACGGAGCTTCGGGATCGACCGTGTGCAGACCATGCAGCAGCAGGATCGGCGAACCATGGCCCTTGCGCAGGACCTCGAGGTCGATGCCACGTATCGAAAGCCGCTCGATCCCCATCGCAACCCCTATATGCGTTCGCTGATCCGGATCGCCGCCTGGCAGCCCGCCTTGATCACCGTGGAAAGCAGCCGGTAGCCGGGCGCCTGTTCCGCGCCGTGCCGCAATGCGATGTCGCGATGTTGCAACTCCTCGTCGCGGAAGCGGCCGAGTGTGTCGCGCAGCTCGCCCTCGCTGTCGTCGAGTGCGGCGATCTGAGCGGAATAGTGAGCATCAATGGCGTCCTCCACGGCCACCGTGCAGGCCATCGCCGCACGTTCGCCCAGCAGCGCTGTCGCGGCACCAAGGGCGAAGCCGGCCAAGTGCCAGAGCGGCAGCATCGCGGTAGGGCGAACGCGGTGGCGTATGATCAGATCGGCAAACCGATCCAGATGCTGGCGTTCCTGGTCCTGCATCTCGCGCAGCACTGGCGCCTTGTCGCTGCGTCGCAGCACCGCAAGCTGGCCCGCATAGATACGTGCGGCGCCATATTCGCCGGCATGGTCCACGCGAAGCATGCGCGCCATGCTCGCCTCAGGCGGTGGATCGCCGGGCAGATGTCGGGGCACCTCGCTCATGCAACGCTCCTGTCACGCCAGAGGAATATGGCGAGCAGCACCGCGAACACCAGCGCATACAGCAGGTTCATCGCCGCCATGGAAATCGGCAGGCCCGGGATGAGGTAGGTCGGATCCTCGCACGGTTTTGCCGGTCGCATGGGCATGTTTGCAAGGCGTTCGGCAATCGAGCCACCGGCGAAACGCGGCGCCGCGCATTCCGGCAGCGGACTTGCCCAGTAATGCTGCTCGACACCCACGTGGATGGCGGCCAGTCCCGCGCTCACGAGCATCGACAGTACCACCAGCACCAGCAGCATCCGCGCCCAGCGAGGCGGCACCACCGAGGCGACCAGCCCCAGCGCGATCGCCACGCGATACGGCCAGCGTTCCAGCAGGCACAGCGCGCACGGCACCAAGCCGCCCCAGCGTTCCGAGGCGATCGCCAACCCCAGCGCGAATGCCGCAGCGAGCGCGCTCAGCAGGGCAAGGCCGCGGATGCCAGGCAGCGTCATGCCGGCGATGTGCCCTGCTTCCACCGGGCTTGCAAGCGGCTTAGGGTTAACGGATCAGCGAAGGAGAATGCCAGATGCACCGCATTCTGTGGGGCCGCGCCACGTCCAGCAACGTGATGAAGGTGATCTGGACGCTCGAGGAGCTGTTGCTGCCCTACGAGCGCATCGATGTCGGCGGCTCATTCGGCAAGACCGACACCACGGACTACCGAGCGATGAACCCGACCGGGCTGGTGCCGACGTTGCAGGAAGACGACTTCACGCTGTGGGAGAGCAATGCAATCTGCCGCTATCTCTGTCACGCGCACGCGCCGCACTCCAAGCTGTGGCCGCAGGATCCGCACGCCCGTGCCAACGTCGACCGCTGGATGGACGCGCAACAGACCCTGCTGGGTCGGCCGATCGGCGTCGTGTTCTGGGGGTTGGTGCGGACGCCGCCCGACAAGCGCGACATGGCGGCGATCAAGCAAGGGGTGGAGGATGCAGCACGCATCTGGGGCATGGTGTCGGCGGAGCTTGCCAAGCACCCCTACCTTGCCGGCGACGATTTGACGCTCGCCGACATCCCATGGGGACCCCATTTGCATCGCTGGTTCAACATGGACTTCGAGCGCCCCGAGGTGCCGCATCTGCGCGCCTGGTACGATCGGCTGCTCCAGCGGCCGGCGTACAAGCAGCATCTGGCAGGGCCGGTGGTGTAGGTGGCGGCAGCGGCGTTCGACCCGGAGGCGGTTCGCGCTTTCGAACATGCGAGCTGGCAGCGCGCCGCCGGCGTCTACCCGGCGACGTTCGCCGACGCGACCCGTCCGTTCATCGAAGCACTGCTCGATGCGGCGCAGGTGGGGCGCGGTGCCCGCGTGCTGGATATTGCCTGCGGGCCCGGCTTTGTCGCCTCTGCTGCGCGCGCGCGCGGCGCGGTTGCGCGGGGCCTCGATTTTTCGCCGGCGATGCTGGCGGTGGCCAGGGCGCGCGATGCGGCGGTGCGATTCGATGAGGGTGACGCCGAGGTGTTGCCCTATGCGGATGCGGCATTCGATGCGGTGGTGTCGAACTTCGGCATCCACCACGTGCCGCGGCCGGTGTTCGCGTTGCGTGAGGCCCATCGGGTGCTGCGCGCCGGCGGGCGTGTCGCGTTCAGTTTCTGGGCCGAGCCGGGCGAGAACATCGCCTGGAAGCTGGTGTTCGACGCGATCGCGCGCCACGGTGATCGCGCGGCGGCACGGACGCCCGCGCCCGGCGGGGGCTTCGGAACGGCGGCGCAATGTGCCGATGCGTTGCGCGAGGTCGGGTTTGCCGACTGCACAACGCGTCTGGTGCACGCGAGCTGGCAGCATCGCGATGCGCAGGCGTTGGTGACGGCATTGCGGGCGGGAACGGCCCGCATGGCGGCGATGCTCGACTCGCAGCGGCCGGACGCAATGATCGCCATCATCGCCGATATCGCGGAGAACGCCGAGAACTATCGCGGTGCCGACGGCATTGCGGTACCGATCGCGGCGCTGATCGCGTCCGGGGCCAAGTCCTGAAGGAGGCCAACCTGGACATCTACCATGCCTGGTGCGACCTCAAGCCCGGCGTCAGCGACACCACCTTCGCGGACAACGTCGCGGCCTACATGGGCCAGTTGAAGGAGCAGGGACTGATCGAATCCTGGCGGCTGACGCGGCGAAAACTCGGCTTCGGCGTGCCGGGGCTGGGCGACTTCCACCTGATGATCGAAGTGAAGGACCTGGCGCAGCTCGAACGGGCATTCGAACGTGTCGCCGGACGGAGCGAGCCGGTGGAGAGCGTGCACTTCGGCGTGAATTCGCTGGCGCGGAACGCTGTATTCGCGCTGTACCGCGACTTTCCTGACCCGTTCCGCAATCGCGGGGAAGAGCGATTTTAGCCCAACATATTGGGGTATCTGGACTAGATGCCACAAGATGTGCCGTAACCCCTTGCAATCACCAGCGTAATCGCGCTAATGGGGGCACGGCCGATTTGGCCAATGCCCTACGCGGAGACGCAGCATGGACGGCACGATCCGGACCGCCGACGAACACCCTGTGCGGTTCGATCTGCTGACCGAGAACCCGGTCTACAAGCCGTTCCGCTACCCCTGGGCCTATGAGGCGTGGCTCACCCAGCAGCGTGTCCATTGGCTGCCCGAGGAAGTGCCGCTGGCCGACGATGTCAAGGACTGGCACCGCAACCTGAGCCCCGCTGAGCGGAACCTGCTGACGCAGATCTTCCGGTTCTTCACCCAGGCCGATGTCGAGGTGAACAACTGCTACATGAAGCATTACTCGCAGGTGTTCAAACCCACCGAGGTGCTGATGATGTTGTCGGCATTCTCCAACATCGAGACGGTGCACATCGCCGCCTACAGCCACCTGCTCGACACCATCGGCATGCCGGAGCTCGAATATCAGGCCTTCCTCAAATACAAAGAGATGAAGGACAAGTTCGACTACATGCAGACCTTCACGGTGGACTCGCGATTCGAGATCGCCAAGACACTCGCGGCATTCGGCGCGTTCACCGAAGGCCTTCAACTGTTCGCGTCATTCGCCATTCTGCTGAACTTTCCGCGCTTCGGGAAGATGAAGGGGATGGGCCAGATCATCTCCTGGTCGGTGCGCGACGAGACCTTGCATTGCAACTCGATCATCCGGCTGTTCCGCACTTTCGTGCAGGAGAACCAGGAAATCTGGACCGAGGAACTGAAGCGCGAAATCTATCTGAGCTGTGCCACCATCATGGACCACGAGGATGCCTTTATCGATTTGGCATTCGAGCAGGGCGCGGTGGAGGGACTGACAGCGCGCGAGGTGAAGGAGTACATCCGCTACATCGCGGATCGGCGGCTGATGCAGCTGGGCCTCAACCAACTCTATCATGTCTCGAAGAACCCGCTGCCGTGGCTCGATGAGATGCTGAACGCCGTGGAGCACGCGAATTTCTTCGAGAACCGCGCCACCGAATACAGCAAGGCATCCACGACCGGCACGTGGGAGGAGGCCTTTGGCGACCCGATGCTCGCCGAGGCGAGGGTTGCGGGCGCTTAGGCGCCGTCCCAAATTAGCGACGATCTCCCGTTCGCAAGACAAAGCTTGTCTGTCGCCTGAAATTGCGCCATAATTTGAAGGCTAAAAGCGAAACCGAGTCCAAATTCGGCAATGTTGAGCAAGTAACGAGAATATAACGCGCTAATGACGAGCTGTCGCGTGCGAGGGACAAACTTTGACCGATCGCGCGGCGAAGCCAGTAGACGGGACGGGCCACATGGCGACCACTACAGGGGACACCGTGAACCAGGCCGATGAAGGTGCGGGACGGGAGCCTGCCGCCGGCGCGGCACCGCGCTATACGCGCCGGCTATCGGACAAGATCCTGATCGCCTTCCACCACGCGTGCGACCAGTCTGATTTTGAGGTCGCCGAGCAGTTGCTGCACATCCTTGAGATGATGCTGACCCGTCGTCCACTGACGCCGGACGGGACGCGGCGGCGCAACATGGAAAGCCTGGTCGCCGCGCACGAGCGGCTTTGGCATCTCCGCCATCCGCATATCGCGGACGATCTCTAGCTAGAGATCGAGCGCGTTTCCGCCGCGGAGGATTGCATCGGCCTCCGCCGTGAAGGATCCGTCGGTCCCGTGGAGTACGAGCCCGGGCAACACGCGGAACGGCGCTCGACTGCCCCTGATCCCACGCAGCAACAGCAGTTTCGCTGGCTGCCGGACTCTCCGCCACAGAGGCAGCATGGCCGTTGGAGGGCAGCCCGCGTCGGTGAACGCTGCGGCGGCCTGCGGCAGCAATGCGGCGGGCAGGATGAAGGTCAGGGTGCCACCTGACCGCAGAGGCCGCGCGAGGGCCTCGGCCCAGACTGCCAATATCCGCGCCGCGCCGCGCTTTGCGGCTCGACGCGATGCATCAGGCGACGGCGTTCCGGTCTCGCCGTGATACGGCGGATTGGCGCAGGCGTGGTCGAACGCGCCCAAGGGCGGCAACGAAGCGATGTCGGCTGTCATGAAGCGGAGATTGGGCCAGCCGTTGGCGCTGGCGTTCTGGCTGGCGAGCGCAACCAGGGCCGGGTCCCGTTCGATGCCGAGCCCCTCCACGCTGGCCATGCGGGCGGCCAGGCAAAGCAGTGCGGCTCCGGCTCCGCAGCCGCCCTCCAACACGAGCGATCCTTGTCGTGCCGGTATGGCAGCCGCCAGCAACACCGGCTCGATGCCGCTGCGGAAGCCGCGTCGGGGCTGGGCATACCGGACCCGGCCGTCGAAGAGATGGCCGTGGGTGATGTCATCTTGGTCCATCGTGCCTATCGGGGATTCGCCTGTCGGGATTTCAGTCACGCTCATCTTCGAATCTGGATATTGGCTGGCACCTGGACGCGCATTGCCGCCATTCCTCGCCCGAGTTACGCTTTACGCAACTGCCATCGATTACTCTGCAGCGAATAGCAGAGAACTTGGCCGCGCCGCCGTCAGGCGGACGCGCATAGGGAGGTGTCAATATGCTGGAGCTTCTCGATCGGCAACAGAAGCTGACCGCGAACCAGTGGAAGATCGCACTCGCCGCCACGATCGGCGACATGCTGGATTTCTTCGACTTCTTTCTGATCGGGTTCGTGCTGGCATTCATTGTCGCCGACTGGCATCTGACCTACGGACAATCGGGGATGATCCTGCTTGCCTCCGGCATCAGCGCGCCCTTCGGTTCGCTGTTCTACGGCTGGCTGGCGGACAAGATCGGCCGCCGCAAGGTCATGATCCTGACCGTGCTTAACTTCTCGCTCGCCACCGGCGCGATGGCGATGACACCCCACGGTGCATGGATCTACCTCGTCGTCTGCCGTGTACTCGTCGGGCTCGGCGTGACCGGGCTTTACTCTGTCGACATCACGGTGGTGCAGGAATTCGTGCCCGCCTCGAAACGCGGTTGGATAACCGGGCTGACCACGACGATGCTTCCGGTCGGCGTCCTGCTGGGCGCGGCTCTTGGCGCGTTCGCGACGCCTTACATCGGCTGGCGCGGCATGTTCGCGGTCGGACTGCTGCCTGCACTGCTGACGCTTTATGTCCGCGCCTGGGTTCCCGAATCGCCGCACTGGCTGATGCGCATGGGACGACCCGAAGAGGCGCGGCGCTCGATCGCCTGGGCGTTGCAGGTGGACCCCGCGTCGATCGCGCTGCCGACGACAATATCTCCGGTCGAGCACACCCGCTGGCTCGAACTGTTCAGGTATCCGCGCAGCATTATCGTGGGCTGCCTGACCGGCCTGACGCAGACCGGTGGGGTTGGGCTGACCTTGTGGATGGTGACGCTGTTCGTCATGGTGCTCGGGATCACCGCGCCCGAGGCCTCGCAACTGGCGATCTGGGTCAGTCTCGCGGCGGTGGCCGGCCGCTTCTTCTGCGCTTGGATCTCCGACGCGATGGGCCGCCGCGCATCAGGCGTGCTGAGTTGCCTCGTGGCCGCGCTGTTCATGTCGCTCGCCGGCTATATGCACAGCGTGTTCGTCGGTGGCGTTTCCATGTTCTTCGTGATGATCGTGCTGCAGAACTTTTTCGGCAGCGGCAACTACTCGATCGTCGGACCGTACATGGGTGAGCTGTGGCCTTCGCGGTTGCGTGGCAGTGGCATGGGGCTGGTCTATGGGGTGGGCAATCTCGGCAAGTTCATCGGCCCTGCCGGCCTGGCGCTGATCGCCGGGTCGTCGAACTTCGTCGCGCCGAAGGCGACGCTCGATGCGGTGATCCCGGCGTTCAACTACTTCGCCTTCTGGTACGTCCTTGGCGCGGTTGCATTCTGGTTCATCGGCTTCGAGACACGCGGCCGTACGATCGAAGAAATCGACGCCACGTTGTCCGCGTCCGCCCCATCGCCCGCGCGCGTGCCGGTCGGTGAAACAAGATGAAGGAGTCAGCGATGCTGCAGATCAGGCAACTCGACCATGTGGTGCTGAGGGTCACCAACCTGCAGGCGATGATGCACTTTTACGTCGACGTGCTGGGCTGCACTGTGGAGAAGGTGCAGGAGAAGATCGGCCTCTGGCAGCTTCGGGCCGGTGGCGCGCTGATCGACCTGGTGCCGATCGACGGGCCAGCCGGCCAGAAGGGCGGCGCGGCGCCGGGGCGCGAGGGCCGCAACATGGACCATTTCTGCCTGCAGGTGGAACCGTTCGATGGCGAGGCGATCATCGCGCATCTGAAGCAGCAGGGTTGTGAGCCGGGGCCGGTGGAATCGCGCTATGGCGCGAAAGGGCAGGGGCCGTCCATCTACGTGCCCGATCCCGAGGGCAACATGGTGGAGCTGAAAGGTCCGCCCTGGGAAGCCTGAGCCGATCCATTCGGCGCGCTGAGCGCCGAATTCGGCGCCGGTCACGGCGGTGGCAGGTCAGCCGGCCGAAAGCCGAGCAGTTCGGCGAAGCGGTCGGCGTAGCGCGGCCACACTTCGGGATTGACCAGCCGCGGCGGGACGCCGCCATCGAAGATGGTCAGCCATTGCAAAGCGGTCGCCTCGCACATTTCCACCATCGTCTCGACGGTCATGCCGGCGATGTGCGGACTGGCGATGACATTGTCCATATTCAGCAGCGGATGCGCCGGATCGGGCGGTTCCTTCAGGAACACGTCCAGTCCCGCGCCGGCGATACGTCCCTCGCGCAAGGCCGTCTCCAGGGCCGTCTCATCGTGGATGCCGCCGCGGGCGGTGTTGATGAAATACGCCGAGGGCTTCATCGCGGCGAACTGAACGGTACCGAACATGCCGAAGGTCTCGGCGCTACGCGGGCAATGCACGGTGACATAGTCCGATCGGCGCAGCAGCTCGTCGAGCTCCACCTTGGTGGCGCCGCGCGCGGCAATCTGTTCGGTCGTCAAATACGGGTCGTAGGCCAGCACCGTGTTGTTGAACAGCACGCCGCACAGCTCAGCCACGCGCCGGCCGATATGACCTAGCCCCACGATGCCGACCGTCTTGTTGCGCAGGTTGTTGCCGGCGTAGGCGCGGCGGTCGAGGTCGGGCGTGCGCTTCATCGCCCGCTCCGACAGTGCGATGCGCTTCGACAGCGACAGGATCATGCCCAGCGCATGTTCGGCGACCGGCTCCCAGTTGGTGCCCGACTGGTTGACCACGATCACGCCGGCCGCGGTGCAGGCGTCGACATCGATCATATCGTAACCGGCACCGGTCGAGCTGAGCGCCAGCATGTTGGGGCAGTGCGCCAGCAGCGCGGCATCACCGAACCACGGTTCGCGCAGCTCGCCGCGTGGCTGGACCTGATAGCCGTGCGCCTGGCTGATCTGTTCCCAGTTTTCGGATGCAGGCGTGCCGTACTCCAGGCGCACCAGGTCGATGTCGTCGCGCTTGCCGATGATCGCGTTGGCGATCGGGTCCATGAAGCTGTCGAAATACACCAGCCGCTTCAGGTTAGCCGCCACTGTCGTTTCCTCCTGAGAAGAATAAAACGGATTACGCAGATTTGCCCACGGAATACACGGAACGAGCAATCGCCGCACCCTTCGTGCTGTCCGTGGCTTAATCCGTGTTATCCGTGTTATTCTTGCTCCTATGGACGAAGAACCCGTACCCAAACGCGGCCTGGCCCGCAACACCGCCAACTACGGCGATCGCGACTTCGCGCTCTATTTGCGTCGGTCGTTCGCCAAATCGATGGGCTATTCGCAGGCGATGCTCGATCGACCTGTCGTCGGCATCGTCGATACCGGCTCTGGCTTCAATAATTGCCACCGCACGGTTCCCGAGCTGATCGAGGCGGTGAAGCGCGGCGTGCTGGCCGCCGGTGGACTTCCGCTGGCGTTCCCCACCGTGTCGCTGTGCGAGCCGTCGCTGTTTCCGACCTCGATGCACTACCGCAATCTTGCCGCGCTAGACACCGAAGCGATGCTGACCGCGCAGCCGATGGACGCCGCAGTGCTGATAGGTGGCTGCGACAAGACGGTACCCGCGCAGCTGATGGCCGCTGCTTCGGCCGATATACCTGCTGTGCAGCTTGTCACCGGCCCGATGCTGGCCACGCCCTACCAGGGCGAGCGGCTGTCCGCCTGCACCGACTGCCGCCGCTACTGGGCGGCCTATCGCGCGGGACGCGTTACCGCCGAACGGATCGGTGAAATCGAGGGCCGGCTTGCCACCACGGCTGGCACCTGTGGCGTGATGGGTACGGCGTCCACGATGGCCTGCATTGCCGAGACACTTGGCATGGTGCCGTTGGGCCATGGCTCGATCCCGGCGGTGCATGCGGATCGTCTGCGCGCAGCCGAGGAGGCCGGCACGCTGGCGGTGAAACTGATCACGGCGCCCATCCGGCCGTCCGAGATAATCACCGCTGCATCGGTGGAGAATGCACTCCGCGTGCTGCTCGCGCTCGGCGGTTCAACCAATGCGCTGATCCATTTGACGGCGATCGCCGGACGGCGTGGCGTGCGCGTCGATCTGCACCGGCTGAACGAACTGTCGGATACCACGCCGGTGCTGGTCGATCTCAAGCCGACCGGCGAAGGCTACATGGAGGACTTCCATGCGGCCGGCGGCATGCCTGCGCTGCTGTGGGAGCTGCGCGATCTGCTGCACCTCGAGACGCGCGATGTCACCGGGACGACCTTGGAGCAACGGTTGAGCCAACCGGTGTTCGTCGATCGCCGCTACATTCGCGCGCGCGACGAGCCGGTGTCGCCGGTGGGCGGGCTGGTGGCTCTGTTCGGTTCGCTGGCACCACGTGGGGCGATCCTCAAGCGGAGTGCCGCGACGGCAGAGTTGTTCGAGACCGAGGCGCGCGCCTTGGTGTTCGACGGCCTGGAGGACCTTGCCAACCGCATCGACGAACCGTCGCTGGACGTGACCGAGCAGGACATCCTGGTGCTGAAGAACGCTGGCTCGCTGACACCCGCGGGGATGCCGGAGGCGGGCTATCTGCCGATCCCGCAGAAGCTGGCGCGCGCAGGGGTGAAGGACATGGTGCGCATGAGCGATTGCCGCATGTCCGGCACCGCGTTCGGCACCATCGTGCTGCACATCACGCCGGAGGCTGCGGCGGGCGGGCCTTTGGGTTTGGTAGAGAGCGGCGATCGGATACGACTGTCAGTGAAGCAGCGGCGGCTGGATCTGATGGTGGCGGATGATGTGCTGGCCCTCCGCCGTGCCGCGTGGCGTCCGCCGGCCAAGCCAATGCGCGGCTGGGACCGCATCGTTGTCGAGCAGGTGCTGCAGGCGGATGAGGGTTGCGATCTGGCAGTGCTTCGCGCCGGGGGTTAGGCTGACTTTGCAGTCCAGCGTGGTCCGCGCCGTTGCTGCGGCGATCTTTTTTGCCGCAACCGGTGCAGCTATGGGCCAACAGTACGATCCCGGCGCGTCCGCCGTGGAGATCAAACTCGGTCAAACCGTGCCGTTCAGCGGTCCGGTTTCGGTCGCCGGTGTGGTGGGATACGCCTCCCGCGCTTATTTCGATGCACTCAACAAGGCGGGCGGGATCAATGGCCGACAGGTCAGGCTCATCGGTACTCGATGATGGCTATAGCCCGCCGAAGACCGTAGAGGCGACACGGCGACTGGTTGAGGACGAGAACGTCCTGATGATGTACGGGTCCGTGGGCACACCGACGAATGCGGCAGTGCAGAAGTATCTCAACCTGAAGAAGGTGCCGCAACTGTTCATCACCACGGGCGCGAGCCGCTTCAGGGATCCCAAGATGTATCCCTGGACCATGGCGTTCATGCCGGGCTACGCAGCGGAAGGCCGGGCGATGGCGCGCTACGTCCTTCAAGCCGTGACCTCACCCAGGATTGCGATCCTTTATCAGAATGACGATCTGGGAAAGGACTTTCGCGCGGGATTCAGGTCCGGTCTCGGTGACAAGGCGGATTCCTTGATCGTCAGCGAGCAAACCTTTGAGGTCGCGGATCCGACGGTTGATTCACAGATGATTACGGCAAAGGTGTCAGGCGCCAACGTGTTCTACTTCGCTGGAACACAAAAAGCCGGTGCGGAGCAAATCCGAGCGAGACATAATCTTGGCTGGGCGCCGCTGCATCTGGTCTGCAGCATAGCGAGCGGCGTCGAAGGGGTACTCAAGCCCGCTGGGCTGGAAAACGCCGAAGGCCTGATTTCGACGGCCTATGCCAAGGATCCGTTCGATCCGACATGGGCGGACGATCCGGATGTGAAGACTTTTCTGGAATGGGTGAAGGCCAATGTGAGTCAGGGCAATCCGCGAGACAGCGGCGTCGTGGTTGGCTACATCGCCTCCTTTCTGGCCGCGTACGTCCTCGACAAGGCGGGATCGACCCTCACCCGGGAGAACCTGCTGAACGTCGCCACGCATCTGAACAATGTCGGCGTGCCGATGCTGCTTCCAGGCATCACGGTAACCACGAGTCCTGATGACTACAGCGTAATCAACAAGTTTCAGATCCAACGATTCGAGAGCGGCCGTTGGGTTCCGGTTGGAAAAACGATCTCGGGAGAATAGATCGGCGGCCGCCGGCGCAGGCCGCGTTGCTCTACCCCTTTATCGGCGCGAAGGCGGCGATCTTCTCGGGCAGCTCCGTGATCGCGAGGCTGACGGCGAAACCGACGGCGAATGCCTCGACATAGTCGAAACTCTTCTCGCCGAGGGCTTTCTTCCCTGAATTGAATCGCCAGTAATAGACGACTGACGCAACCAGCAGCGCCAACGCGAAGCGCGCATTCAGAAACGCATCTGCAAGGGCTTGCGCATTCGTAATGGGCGACGGACCAAGCAGCAGCGTCGTATCACCCGTGCCGAGTATTCGTCCTTGCGGCGTCAGAGCAGGGTCGATGTGTTCGGCGACAAGCAGGCGCGGATGCAGCGTGCGCGGTGCATCGGTACTCGTGTTCGATCGGGCCACTCTGCCGGATTGCCTCCACGCTGGTGATCAATGGGCGGCTCCCGTCCTGGAAATCAACGCCAATCTGGATGCCGGAACCCCAGAGCGGATCGAGATCTCCCACCTCGAAGACAATCCGACGCCCGACGGTGCGCTCCTGGGGCGGCGTGCGGATCTGCAGGGTCAGCGTCCGCGGTTCTGTCGCGAGCTGGCGAGTCAAAGTGATCGCCTCCGCGACCCCGGATAGTTCCGCCGAGGCAATGCGTGCGGACGCGGGGATCGGAGCGTTGGCCAGCATTGCGACAAACACCTCGCTGGACAGGGTAATACGCCGCTTCTCCAATTCCCCCAGAACATCGAGGCAGTGTTTTGCTGGATCGCCATCGATGTCTGCCTGGTGTGTCTCGAAGCGGATGCGATCCAGGTCGGCCTCCCAGCCAACCTGCTTGGCTCCCGCCGGCTGGAGGCGGATGTTCTCTTCTGTGGCCGCCACGTTGCGTTGCAGCGCATCGCGCTCCTCCGTGCACTCGGCGCGCAGGATGGGCGTGGTCAGGGCGCTCACATGCTGGGCTTGCCAATCGCTCCAGGCATTCAACAGAGCGCGGTAGAGCGGCGGCGTTGCTCTTAGATCGCCCGAGGACAGCGCTTGTCCGATCGCGTCGGCGCGTGCCGTCAGCACATCGCGTATGTGCGCGTCCGGCACGCCGGCGATCATCTCGCGCCACGCGGTGAGAATCCGGGTCGATCCGGCGATCCTGTCCTGCGCCGAGGCCGGCCTCTCCGCCACCACCTCGTCGACCACGTGCTGAACGCGATCGGAACTGGTCTCCGCCATTGCCTGGTCTGATATCGCTTGAAAACGCTGCTTCATTTGGGCGGTGCGCGCGCGTATCAGCGCGGTCTCGGCGGAAGTGATCGCCATGTCGGCAGCGGCGAAGGAGGCGGGCGTGGCGTTGTCGCCAAGCTTGGCCGAGGCGGCGTCCAGTTGATCCTGAATAGCGGTGCGGTCGGCTTCCGGCAGAGCGGAGAGCCCCTGGCGTATGGACAAGTCCGCAACGGCGATCGCACCGGCCGCGCCAGCGAATGCGATCCAAGTGTGCATGCGTTCGTCCAGCATGACGGCTGCGCGTCTGATCCAGCGTCGCACTGCGATCGCCTGCACCCGGGCTGCGTCCTCCTGTCCCGCGGCGAGCAGCAGATGCACGCGGTCTAGCTGCGGTGTCAGTTCCAGCGAGAACCATTGCATCGGCACGCCAATGAACTGCTGCTTCCAGTCGTACAGAAAAGTGTCGAGCCGCGCGGCGAACCCGGGCGTGGTTGGCGCATTGGGCCGCGCCTCACTTGCCGTGGTCTTCATCTGCGCCTGCAGGGCCTGCCAGTCGCGAGAGAGGTCCGCCACTTCTGCCGCAGCCGGGCTGGCATCCTTGACGGATGCACGCAGCGCCGCGGCAGTTGCGAGCGCGGTCTGCAGGTGTGTGCTCGCTTCCTCCGAGCGGTGATCAACGATTGACCAGGCATGCGGCTGGTTGAGTGCTGTCACCGCTGCATCGAAGTCTCGGTCCATGTCATCGATATCGCGGCTCAAACGCTCGGGGGGCGGGTGGCGCTCGAGCCATTCATGGGTGATTTGCCGTTGCGCGAGTGCTTCATGCAACTGGGACGTGACGCTACCCGCGCCGGTCAGTGCGTTTGTTGTGCCGACGACCGCGAGGCCGAGCAGCATGCAGGCGATGCCCCACAATGGGCTCGCGGACACGGCCGTCGTGAGCGGGATAGCCAAAGTCCCAACGCCAGCCATTCCGAAGCGAACCGTCGACGCATAGATGCCTGGTCGTCCGGGAACAGAGCCGCTGAGCTCGATCAGAGCTTCTTCGCCGGGCGCCAATATCCCGCTTGCAGGAGCGATCACGGCGCCGCGCAGTCCGCCCGCCGCCCTTGCACCCTCATCACTGCGTCGCAGGCGGTCGATGAGCGGCGGTGAAAGTGTCACCTCCTCGGTGCCGATATTCGCGACGGAGAATCTGATGGGTCGGATCGGCACAACGGTGCGCTCGCCGGCGAATGGTCCCCAAGGGCTCGTTGCCGACAAGGCAAGCGATACCGGACCCGACAGGGTGTCCGTCGGTGCCGCGACAGATTCCGTTCCGCTCATGCGCGCGTCTTAGTCATTACAGTTGTGACTTTTCTTACAGCAACGCGGAGAAGGCAAGGCGAGGACAACAAAGGGCCACGGAGAAGGTGATCTCTGCGCTGCGCACGGAGCGCAATTCTTGCTGTCTCCGTGCTTCTCGCCTGCCTTCTCCGTGTTAAAGCGCGATATCTGAGCATTTCGGCTTCGATCTGCCCGAGGTTGAGCGTCTGGCCGTTCCCGCGATTCCCGAGTGGACGTCGAATGCGTGCGCTGGCCGGCTCGCTTACGTCTCGGTGTCGGAAGATTGGCGTCTCGTCGTGCACCCTCCGGCGTGCCGACGCGCTGCACTTTGCCCCTCTTATCTGGCAAACAGTGCCCGTCGCGACTGGTTGCGTATCTCCGTCAATCGTTACGTCCCTGCCGGCGTCGCGCACGACCTCGCTTCAGGTCGTGGGTGGATTCCCCTCAACAATCGCAGCGTAGCCAGTGCTGGCGGACTGGCGAAGGCGGATGAGCGGACCGTACTCGTCACTGTCATAGAAACGACGGCCGCCGCCATGTCGTCGAACTCGATGATTACAACTCGATGCAGTCCTGGGTTGCCCTCCAATGTGGTGACGTTGCCTCCACGACCAGGAAACGACCACCATAACGCGAGATCAGCGGGCCGGCTTGCTGGCGGTAAGTATCAAATTTGGCTTGATCGGTGACTTGCTCGTTAAAGACCATATAGACGGCCATAATCTCCTCCTCTTGTCGGCGGGCAGCCTGTACGTGCACTTCAGTGTATCCCCAAAACTACTGCAGCGAGCTCAGCGGGTAAACGAGGAGCGACATGGAAAGCATGCATGTGGCGCTCTCACGGAATGAAACTCATCAGATTTTCAACATTTGGGTTTATGGTGAACGAGGGAGACTCGTGCGTGGCAGTGGCTTATTTGTCGGTGACGGGCGTTGCAGCCGATCACCACTTTCTCACTCCGAAAGACGGAAGTTCATTCCGCTTTACCGAAGGCCACTACAGGCTAGAAGTGTTGGCACACCTTCTCGGCGACAAAAAGCCCTTGCGGCTCTTTTCCCAGCTATTAGATGTTACACGTGAGAAAGCTGTTGCACTCGAAGAGAGGAATGCTGGCTTGTATTTCGACTGGGGGCCTAACTCGTCGCGCTACCTGACACATGTTGAGAATTGGTCGCCTTCACCAGACGAAACACACGTTGGAAAGCAGCCATCCCCCAAGGAGTTAGATGAATTTATCGATGCTTTGGTTCGCAGCCGTCAATAACTAGCTGCTTTGCGCGCCTGATTTTGCATAATGCGTTATGCGGCATCACCAGTCCCGCCAAATACGCTCTCGTGCGGCGCGGACCGGACGGTGAGCATGCAAAGACCGCCCAGCGCCGTGACGGGAGTCTTGGTCGTTGCGGTGTGTTTTTCCCAATCAGGCCGTGCTACACTGTGTCCATGACAAAGCTTCTCGATGATGCACTCAGGGCCGTGCGCAATCTGTCGCCGGACGAGCAGGATAACATCGCCCGCGCCGTGTTGCGGTTGACCGGGTGCGATGACGAACCGCCGGTCGCGCTGTCGGTTGACGAACGCGCCGCCATCGAGGCCTCGAAATCTGCCGCGGCGCGCGGTGAATTTGCGAGCGACGAGCAAGTGCGCGCCGCGTGGGCCAAACACGGTTTGTGAACCTCCGCTATACCCTTCCGGCGCTTGCCGACCTCAATTCAGTCCTCGATTACATCGCGGCCCATTCGCCGCGAGGCGCGCGGCGCGTTCACGTCCGCATTCAAGCGATCAAAGGCCGAGACCGAGATGCACCCCGCGGCGATGGAACGCGCCGGCTATTGGTTCCACGAGGTCTCGGTGCCGGCGCCCCCAGTCCCGCTCGTCCCAACCGAAGACGCCGCCGAACCCGTCCTCGACCCTGTCGCCGAAGCCGAGCACTACGCCCTGATCTACCCCGACCGCGCCGCGCTCATACGCGCGCATGGCGGCTTGCCGCCCCGGCTCACCTTCGGCCCGCCCGAACCCGACATCGTCGCCGCCCTCGTCAACGGCGCCAGCCCCGCGCTGCGCGCGATCGCCCCGCATCCCGCCATGGCCTGACGATGCAGCCCCGCCTCACCAGTTGATCAATCGTCTCCGCAAACGGCACATGAGACTAAATCGGTCCGCCGGACCTCAATGACCTCAGTACACCTCGGCATAGCGGTTGCAGAGCTCGTTCACCGCCCACTCCGCCACATGCTGCACCTCGGATCGCTTGTGCCGCAGGTAGGCCTCCATAAATACTGGGCCCAGCCAGCCGGCCACCGTCTTGCTCGCCGCCATGTTGTCCAACGCCTGGCCCAGCGAATGCGGCAGTTCATCGACGCCGTCGGCGGAAGGCGGCAGGCCGAGCTTACGTTGCAGTCCATCCGCACCGGCGAACAGGACAGCACCGAGCGCCAGGTACGGACTGGCGGCGGCATCGCACACCCGGAACTCGAGATTGAACTGCCGCGCCGTGTCGTCCGCATCGGCCGCGGCGAACACCGGACAGACGCGCAGCGCGGCACCGCGATCCTGCTGCACGATATCGATCATCGTCGGCGCCCAGCGGTTCGGGGTCAGCCGCAGATACGACACCGGCGAGGGCGCCGTGATGGCGCAGATCGCCGGCAGATGCCGCAGCACGCCGGCGCAGAACTGCTGCGCGACCATGCTCAGGCCCATCGGTCCGGCCGCGGCATAGGTCACCGGCGCGCCGGACGCATCTTGCAGGCTCATGTGGATGTGCACGCCGTTGCCGACGCCGGACGCCTCGGGCATCGGCGAGAACGACGCCCGGAACCCATGCCGATGCGCCGCCGCCCGCGCCATCTCGCGCGTGATCACCGCATGGTCTGCCGCGGTCAGTGCAGGAGCCGGCGCCACCGTCACCTCGAACTGCCGCGTGCCATACTCGGCAAGAAACGAATCCGGTGTGACGCCCGCGGCACGCATCGCCGCGACGAAACTCTCGCCAAACGTCCCCTGGCGGCGAAACGCGTTCAGACTGTACGCGTCGCCGTCGCGATGCTGATTGCCGGTATAGACGAACTCCTGCTCGAACGCGGCGACCAGGCGCAGGCCCGACGCCGCGTTCACCGCCTCGATGCCGCGGCGCAGGAACTCGCGCGGGCAGCATTCCCAGGGCGTGCCGTCGGTGTTGCGGATATCGCCGAGAAAGAAATGCTCGGGCGCGGAATTGTCGGCGAAGTCCACGCGCACCTCCGCCGCCGGATCGGGCACGATCATCAGATCGCCACCGGTGCCGAACGGCGTGTCGAGGATCGGCCCGAACGCGGTCTGCATCAGGTTGGAATGCGTCCAGCCGATGCCCTTGCGTCGTCGCGCATCGATCTCGCTGGCCGGAAAGCCCTTGCCGCGAACGTGCCCCGCGATGTCGCAGGTGCCGACGAACACCAGTTCCTCGCGCAGCATGATCCCCTCCTGTCAACGGCGGTCGAGCGTAGCGCGGATGCCACATCGCTGAGAACCGTACACGGTGGGCTTGCGCCGAGACGCCGTCGCGATACACGTTGGGCGCGAATTTGGCTCCCGCCGATTCGCCCACCAGCCCGCCGTGCCAGAGGTACCCCATGCACAAACACAAGCTCGCTCTCGCTGTCTGCTGTCTCGCGGTCGTCGGCCTTGCCGCCTGCGGATCGGACCAGAACTCCGCGCCACCGCCGCCCGAGCCCGCACCGGCGCCCGTCACGTCCGCACCGCCACCGCCGCCGCCACCTCCGGCGAAGCCCGTGACTCATGCCAATCATGCGGCAACGAATCATGCGGCGGCCGTGCAGACCGCGCTGAACAGCCATGGCGCGCAACTCGACGTTGACGGTCACATGGGGCCTAAGACCGTCGCCGCGCTGAAGGCGTTCCAGAAGCAGCACAAACTGAAGGTCACCGGCAAGATGGATCGCGCGACCGCCAAGGCTCTGGGCGTCTAGCTTTCTCTCGGCACCACGCTGCGCCGACGGCCTGTGGCCGGGCTCGACCCGGCCATCAGCGCAGCGTGGCGCCCGTCGCCTTCGCCACTGCCGCCACCACTTTCTCACTGGCGGCCTCGATCTCGGCGTCGTTCAGCGTGCGTTCGCGCGGCTGAAACACCACCTCGATCGCCAGCGACTTCTTGCCGGACGGCAGCCGCTCGCCCTGATACACATCGAACAGCGACACTCCGCTGATCAGTGCACGGTCGGCCCCGCGCGCGGCACGCAGTACGGCATCCGCCGTCACGGTGGTGTCAACGAGGAACGCGAAGTCGCGGCGGATCGACTGGAACGGCGACAGATCCGGCGCCGCCTTGCGACGACGCTTGGGCTCTCCGACCGCGTCGAGGTCAAGCTCGAACGCCACGACCGGCCCGACGATATCCAACGCCGCCAGCACGCGAGGATGCAGCTCCCCAAATCTTCCCAACACGGTCTTCGGTCCCTGCCGCACCGTGGCAGAGCGCCCAGGGTGGTAAGCGCCCGGAGCATCCTGAGTGAGCACCAGCGCGTCGAGCGGCACGCCGATCGCCGCCATCATGGCCCACATGTCCGCCTTTGCGTCCATCGCATCCATCGGCCGCGACGGCGCCAGCCAGTTGCGTGGCGTCACGCCGGCACGCAGACCGGCAGCGATCCAGCGCTGCTTCTCGTCGGCGTCAACGGCAAACTCCGGTCCGATCTCGAACAACGCCAGTTCCGGATAGCCGCGCGCGGCATTACGCTTGGCGGCAAGCGCCAGCGTGGCGATCGGCGACGGTCGCAACTGGTCGAGATCGGCCGCGATCGGATTGATCAGTCGCAGTGCCTCCGGCGTATCCCCGAACAACGCCGCCTCGGCCTGCGCCATGAAGCTGAAGGTGACGCACTCGGTCAGGCCCTGCGCGGCCAGAGTGCGGCGGACCAATTCAGAGCGAACCTGCTTCGGCGTCAGGGTGGCGAGCGGAACCGGCGACACACGCGGCAGCGAGACGGCCGGAACTGCATCGAGACCGCGCAGGCGCAGCACCTCCTCGACCAGATCGCACTCCGGTTCGATCTCGGCGCAACCTTCTGCGGCCTTGGTGGCAATGCCGGGATCCAGAGTCTCAGCCTGATCCAGCACGATCTGTGCCGCAACATCGTTGCGCCAGGACGGTACCGCGACGGTAACACGCTGGGTGTCACGGCTTTGCACCGCGAAGCCGAGACGTTCCAGCGACGCGACCGCCTCATCCGGCGGAATGTCCGAGCCGCCGAGACCGGCGATGCGTTCGAAGCGCAGAGTTGCCGTGCGCTGCCATGCGGGTGGTGCGCCGGCTTCAGTGACCTCGCCAGGCTCGCCGCCGCACAGTTCCAGCACCATCGCGGTGGCGGCCTCCACCGCGTCGGGCATCAGCGCAGGGTCGACGCCGCGCTCGAACCTCTGACGTGCGTCCGAGACGATGTCGTGGCGACGTCCGGTGAGCGCGACCCGGATCGGATCGAACAGTGCGCACTCGATGAACACCGAGGTCGTGGTCGCGTCGCAGCCGGTTGGCTCACCACCCATCACGCCGGCCATCGACTGCACGCCGGCGGCATCGGCGATGGCGCAATCCTCGGCGGTCACCGTGTAATCGCGCCCGTTCAGCGCCCTGAATGTCTCGCCGCGGCCAGGCCGCAGCGTCAGCACGTCGCCGGTCAGCTTCGCCACGTCGAACACATGTAGCGGGCGTCCTAGATCGATGGTGAAGAGGTTGGTGATATCGACCAGCGTATTGATCGGCCGCAGGCCCACTGAGATCAGCCGCTTTTGCAGCCATGGCGGGCTCGGTCCGTTGCGCAGGTTGCGGATCGTGCGGCCGATGATCCACGGGCATGCCTCGGGCCAGTCGATCCGCCAGCACGGGCCGCCGCGGAACACCGGCGCTACCCTCACCGGTTGCCACGGCTTCAGCGCGCCGATGTCGGCAGCGGCCAGATCGCGCGCGATGCCGCGCACGGCAAAGCAGTCGCCACGGTTCGGCGTGACGCTGACATCGATCACCGGATCGTCGAGACCCGCCCATTGCGCGTATGGCACACCCACCGGTGCATCCTCTGGCAGATCGAGGATGCCGGCGTGGTCCTCGCCGAGACCCAGCTCGCGTTCGGACACCAGCATGCCCGCGGATCGGACGCCGCGGATTTCGCCGACCTTCAGCGTGATGCCGGTTCCAGGAATGAACGTGTCCGGCGGTGCGAACACGCCCTTCATGCCGGTGCGCGCATTCGGCGCCCCGCACACCACGCGCACGGTGTCGCTGCCGGTATCGATCGTGCACACGCGCAGACGGTCGGCGTTTGGGTGCTGCACGGCCTCGATCACGTGCGCGATGCGGAACGGAGCGAGCGCGGCGCCGCGGTCCTCCACGCCCTCCAGTTCCAGGCCGATGCGGGTCAGCGTTGCGGTGATCTGGCCCAGCGTCGCGTCGGTATCGAGGTGAGTCTTCAACCAGGAGAGGGTGAACTTCATGGTTCACACCCCCTCGTGCAGCATGGTCGGCGCGAGCGGGTTGAAGCCATAGTGGCGCAGCCAGCGGATGTCGGATTCGAAGAACGGCCGAAGATCCGGGATGCCGTGTTTGAGCATGGCGATGCGCTCGACGCCCATGCCCCAGGCGAACCCCTGCCACTCACGCGGATCAATGCCGCAGTTGGCCAGCACGCGCGGATGCACCATGCCGCTGCCGAGGATCTCCAGCCAGTCGCCGCCCCGGCCGAGTTCGCCGGTGCGGCGGTTCCAGCCGATGTCCACCTCCATGGAAGGCTCGGTGAACGGGAAGTAACTGGAGCGGAACCGCACCGGCAGATCGGCGATGCTGAAGAAGCTGCGCAGGAAGTCGATCAGCGTGCCCTTGAGATGGCCGAGATGCAGATCGCGGTCGAGGATGAGGCCCTCGCACTGGTGGAACATCGGCGAGTGGGTCGCGTCGTGATCGGCGCGGTAGGTGCGGCCGATGACAATAACGCGGATCGGCGGTGACTGCGTCAGCATGGTGCGGATCTGCACCGGCGAGGTCTGCGTCCGCAGCACCGGCGGCGGAGCGTTGCCCTGCGACGGGAGGTAGAACGTATCCTGGTCGGCGCGTGCGGGGTGGTGTGCGGGGATGTTCAGCGCGCCGAAATTCATCCAGTCGGATTCGACGTCCGGACCTTCGGCGATCGCGCAGCCCATGGCGCCGAATATGGCGGCGATCTCCTCCATGGTGCGGCTGATCGGGTGGATGAGGCCGGTCTCGCGCGGGCGTGGTGGCAGAGTGGGATCGAGCGTCTCGTTCGCCAGGCGGGCGTCGAGTTCGGCGTTTTCCAGTTCGGCGCGGCGGGCCTCGATCAGGGCGGTGAGCGAGTCCTTGAGCTGGTTCACTGCGGCGCCGCGCGCGCGGCGTTGTTCGGGCGGGGTCTTGCCGAGGTCGCGAAGCAGCCCGGTCAGCCGGCCGTTCCGCCCGAGCGTGGCGACGCGCACGGCGTCCCAGGCGCGCAGGTCAGGGGCGGCTGTGAGGGCAGCTTCGGTTTCGGCGTGCAGGGCGGAAAGGTCGTCGGTCATGGGATCGATCCATACCGTCATTCCCGCGCAGGCGGGAACCCAGGCAGGCGAGACCGGATGAGCTGGCCTGGGTCTCCGCTTGCGCGGGGATGACGTTCAGAGAGCGCTCTGCACCTTCTTCACGATCTCCGCGAACGACGCGGCATCGTCATAGGCGATGGCGGCGAGCACCTTGCGGTCGATCTCGATGCCGGCCTTCTTCAGCCCGTCGATGAAGCGGCTGTAGGTGAGGCCGTGCTCGCGCACCGCTGCGTTGATCCGCTGGATCCACAGACCACGGAAGTCGCGCTTCTTGTTGCGCCGGTCGCGATAGGCATATTGCAGCGACTTCTCGAGCCGCTGCTTCGCCGCGCGATAGGTGGTGGAGGTGCGGCCACGGAAGCCCTTCGACTGCTCGAGGACCTTCTTGTGCCGCGCATGGGTGGTGGTGCCCCGTTTGACGCGTGCCATGTGCCTGCTCCCTCAGTCCAGCCCGTAGGGCGCCCACTGCTTCACCGTGCGGGCGTCCATGTCGGTGAGCGTCTGCATGCGGCGGTTGCTGCGGATGGCCTTTTGCGTGCGAGCCGAGAGATTGTGGCGCTTCATGCCGGGCCCGGCCTTCACCTTGCCGGTCGCCGTGATCTTGAATCGCTTCTTGACCGACGACTTGGTCTTCATCTTGGGCATTTTGTCTCCTTCCGGTTAGGAGCCTGCCGGCTGGACAGGCGCTCGCGGCTGGGCATGCCCATTTCAGGCCCAGGCGCGCGAGATGAGGGGCGCGTGTATAGCGGCGAGGGAGGGAGGGTGCAAGTTCCACAGGACCATCGTTCCCCAGGGCTATTGTTCCCCAGGGCTATTGTTCCCCAGGGCTATCGCACCCACGGACGTCCGCACTCGCGCCAGCTGATCACATGCCAAACCGCAGCGTCAGCAGCCCGATGCTGCGCGTGTAGTTGCCCGTGGTCAGCAGCGTTGGCGAGCTGCTGCCTTTCTGGTCAGTGAAATCATACGTCGCGGACAGGCGCATATTGCGGTTCAGCAGCCAGGTTACACCCGCGCCGACCGAATAATCGCTCGCCTGTCCTCCGCCTTGCAGGAAGTTGGCGCGCTGCGCACCAGCCGACACCTGCAGCAGCACGTTGCGCAGATATTCGTGATCCAGCACCAGCCGCGCGCTGGTGAAAGTGTAACCGGCATTGCCTTCCTGGGCGGCGTCCTCGATTTCGCGAGTCAAAGTGGCAGTGAAGGTGGTCAGGCCGCCCGGGCTCCAGATCAATGCCGCCTCCGCGATCGGCGCCTGATGCGTCGGGTATTGCGGCGCATGGAATGCGCGCACCTCCCATCCGACCAGCACGCGATAGCGCCATACCGCATCCGTATCATCGTCGAGCCCTGCCAACACCTGATAGCCGGTGGAATCGAGCGTCGGCATACCCGGCTGCGGCGTCACATAGTTCTGGCCCAGCACTCGCGTCACCAGCAGCAGATTGCGTTGCGGTGACAATTCGTAGCGTGTGGTCACCGCGCCCTGCAGCACATTCCGGTCGCGATACGCCTGCGACGTCGGCACACCCATGATCGTTGTCGCATCATAGCGATATGTCGAGAACGCAACGCTTGGCGTGACCGAGAAACGATCCAGTGCTATCGTGTAGCCGACGCGGACATCATCCACGCTATAGGCGACAGGCGAGTCCGACGGCAGCGCATCCAGCTCGGTGCGTGGCTGATGCAGGTCGAAATGCGCCACCGCCACGGTCAGCTCATCGCGGCCGATCGACACCGTACCGCCCAGAGATGCCGTCCAGTTGGTATAGCTCTGTTGTGGTTGATCCAGGTAACGCTTGTCGTCGATCCCGACATAGCCACCCAGCCTGTCACGCGACCAGTCGGAGTTGATCAGCAGCGACGGCTGTGTGTCGATCAACCAGCTTCCATGCCTGGCATCGTTACTGCCAAGCACGTTGTCGTTGTAGCCCAGCCCCTCCGCCCATTGCGGGAATAGCAGGAAATCGCCGACCCGCACGCCGGGAGGGTCGTAGTCCGGTCGCTCCCGTGAGGCGACGGTCACACCAGGCGCCTCGCCGTAACCCGGCACGCCGGTTGGAAAATAGGTCGACAGCAACTCCGCCCGCACGCCGCCGTAGAAAGCCACGCCGCCCAGTGCTGCGCCGAAGCCCAGACGCCGCAACCATCCGCGCCAGCCCGCCATGGCGCGCGACCATGACCGCCACGACCTACCATCGCGTTAATACGCGACTACAGATGCGGCGCGCCCAACGGCCGAAGATCGTCGTTCGCGCGCGGCAACTGCGTCTCCCATCCGCCACCCAGCGCCTTGTAGAGCGCTACCAGGTTCGCCGACACGTTGGTGGTCGCAATCGCAAGCTGCTGCTGCGTGGACAGCAGGTTCTGCTGCGCCGTCAGCACCTGCAGGAAGTCGGCGACGCCCTCCTGATAGCGGCTCTGCGCCAACCCCAGCGCACGCTGGTTCTGCACCACCGCCTGCGCCAACTCATCGCGCCGCGCCTGCTCGGTCCGATACGCGGTCAGCGCATTGTCCACGTCATGCCACGCGGACAGCACGGTCTTCTGGTAGTTGATCGCGGCTTCCTGCTGCTGCGCCTTGCGCAGTTCCAGCGTCCCCCTCAGTTGACCACCCTGGAAGATCGGAATGGTGATGCCCGGCCCCAACGCATATTGCCGTGCATCGATGTTGAACATCTTCCAAGGCTGCAACGCCTGCAGCCCCATACTGCCCGACAGCGTCACCGACGGATAGAAACTCGCCACCGCCACGCCGATGTCCGCGGTTGCCGCGTGCAATTGCGCCTCCGCCTGGCGGATGTCGGGGCGCCGCCGCGCCAGCTCGGATGGCAGGCCCACCGGAACCCGCGGCGGCACCGGCGGTACGCGCTGCACGCGGATCAGTTCCGCCTGCAACGCGTTGGGCGGCTGTCCCAGCAGCAGGCTGATCGCATTGATCAGCTCAGATTCCTGCTGCTCGAGTGGCGGGATCTGGGCTGCCGTGGTGCGCACCTGGGCGGCGGCATTGGCCACGTCGAGATCAGTGGTCACGCCACCCGCCGCGCGTTGCTGTGTAAGCTGCAGGCTCTGCTGTGATGTCCTCAGGTTGTCGTGCGCGATACGCAACTGCGACTGCGTGCCACGCAACTGCATGTAGTCGCGCGCGAGTTCCGCCAGGCTGCTGAGCAGCGTGGCCCGCCGCGCCTCGGCTGACGCCTCCACCGAAGCGCGCGCGGATTCCACCGAGCGCCGCACCCCGCCCCACAGATCGAGTTCCCACGATGCGTCAAAGCCAACCTGGTAGACGTCGAACGGGTTAAGATGCGAGCTCTTGAGACCGCCCGTCGTGTTGCCGAAGGCGCCATTGGCGCCAATCGCGTTGGGCGAGCCCGAGAACACGCCCACATCGCTCGTCTTCTGCCGCGCATACGAGCCGTTGGCGTTGAGCGTCGGAAACTGTGCCGCGCCCACCACAGCCAGTTGAGCGCGGGATTCGGCGATGCGCACCGTGGCGACCTGCACGTCGAGGTTCTCGGCGGCAACGCGGTGCTCCAGCTTGGTCAGCACCGGGTCCTTGAACAGCTTCCACCAGTTCGGATCAATGGCCCCAGCCACCGCCACGCTGGGTTCTCGGGCAATAGGTTCGGCCTTCTTCGCAAACCAAGAGGCAGGCGAAAGCCACTCGGGCGACGCGTAGTTAGGACCCACCGTGCAGGCGCCGAGCGCCAGCAGCAGGGCGACAGCGGGAATTCGTCTCAGCATCAACCCTCATCCCGGCCGCGCCCGGGCGCCGCCTGTCGTCCGCTTCTAACGCGGGACCTGTCCGTGAAGCCAGAGCGGACCTGGGGCGCCGGCCGGATGCCTACTGCCGCTCGAACTTCACCACGCGTCGAACGCGTCCCCACTCGCCCGGTTGCACGACATAGAAGTCGCCGTGCGTATCGCCCCAGATGCCGTGGCAGGAGCGATGGATGGGATCCCCCCACCGTGCCAGCCGCTCGCCATCGAGCGTCAGGATGCTGATCATCCCGCCGTTGTGCTCCGCGACATAAACGATGTCATCGGGATCGACGTAGAAGAACGCCGGCCCGATCAGCTCGGTCGGCCACACCTCCAGCAGCTTGCCGGCCTGATCGAACACCTGCACGCGGTCGTTCTCCCGATCCGCCACCAGCAGCCGGCCGCGCCGATCGATCCACACGCCGTGCGGCAGGTTGAACTGCCCAGGCGCCTTGCCTGGCTCCCCCCACGAGAACAGGTACTTGGCATCCGCCGAGTATTTGTGGACGCGCGCATTGCCATAGCCGTCGCTCATGAACATCGAGCCGTCCGGCGCGAAGGCGATGTCGGTCGGGATGTTGAACGGCCCGCCGCCATGCGTGACCTTCTTCCACGCGGTCGAACTGTAGTCGTCGTCAGGCACACCGGTATCCGCACGCCGCCCCTCGGGCAGCCCGATGGTCTGCAGCAGCTCACCCTCAGGGGTGAATTTCATGAACTGCATGGTGTGCCCATCAGTGAGCCAGGCGAAACCCTGATCATCGAATCGGATGGCGTGTGGGAAACGGAACATGCCCGCGCCCCAGGAGAACAGGAATTCGCCATCGCGATCGAACACGACAACGGGATGATCGCTGCTGCGATTGAAGCAGTAGATGCGGTCGTGCGGATCGACCGCCACTGCCGCCGGCTTCATATCCACACCGGCGGGAACCTTCGCCCAGTCCTCGTGCTTCTTGTAGGTGTACTTGCCGCTGCCAACGATCGTTTCCATCGTTTCTCTCCTTACTTCTGCTGCGTAGGTTGCCCCTCCATCCCCGGCACGCCAAGCCGGTGCAGGAGACGCTCCGCCGAATCCCTCAAGTCATCCGTCAGTGTGGAAGGTGCCGGTGCGACCTCGGGACCAGCCACCCGATACCGCGTCAGCGCCTCCTGCGTTCGATCAAGATCGAGCGCCAGCGGCCCATCCGGCACGGGAAGCGGCAGATTGCCGAATGCACGGAACCGCACCAGCACCGTCTTCGCCCTCGCGAGCTGATCGGCGAGCGCCGCACTATCCGCCTTGGTCGGCGCGCACACCACGGACGCGCCGTCGAGCGCGCACGGCAACTCGGCCATTGCCGCCGCATCGAACCGTATCTGTGCCGTCGCCGTCAGCGCCAGCAGCCCGCTGAGCGCCGTGCTCAGCGACAGATCGCGCACAGTCACCACGGGAACGAGCTGGTCAAAGCGCAATTGCACCTCCAGCGCCATGCCGGGGTGGCCGTCACTCGGGACCACCAGCCACAGCTTGTGACGCATCCGGCAGACCTGAGTGTCGGTCATCGGATCCATCGCACAGGAGAGCATCCACGAACCGATCGTCTGCTCCGAGCGCGCGACATCGACCTTGCGCGGCTGTGCCGCCGCCAGCGAGGGCAACAGCAGCGCCAGCAACAGGACGGCAGCCCGCATGGCAGCGTAATTACCACGCACGTCAGGCGGGCGCGAAGACATCCTCGTGTATTGAGGCGCCCTGCGCTCTCGGCGGAGCGGCGAACAGCGTGTCGCGCTGCAGCACCGGCACCACCCGGTCCGCGAACAGGCGCATGTTCAGCTCGCCTTCCTCGTGCGGCATGCCGCCATAGGAGAAGTCGGCGATCACATGCTCGGTTCCGGTGAGCGCGCGCAGCTCGGCGATCTGCTGGATGCAGTCGTCCGGCGTGCCGACGATCTGGATCTTCACGTAGAACTCGGTCGCCTTCTGACGAGCCGCGTCTTCCTTCATCTTGGCGTAGGTCTTGGTCATCTTGCCGTACGCCTCATAGCCTTTCACCGCCGCCAGATGACCATCGGAGAAATGGTAGTGGTTGTCTATCGAATCCCATTTGCGTCCGAGATATCGCATGGCGCGATCGTGCGCCTCGTCACGGCTGTCGGCGCACGAGACATTGGTGAGGATGAGCGGCGGTGGCGCCACGTGACCGACCCCGGCGGCGATCTCGCGGAACCTGTCGATGTCGGCCGCGGCCTTCGGCCACTCGTTCTGCATGATCACCATCATGCCGAAGCCTAGTTTCGCCATGACCTCGGCTGACTCGGGCGTGACGGCGGAGACGAAGAAGCGCCGCTCCGGATTGGACACCGGCCGCGGACGGATCGAGGTACGCGGGATCTGATAGTACTCGCCCTGCCATTCGAATTCCGGCTCGCTGAGCGCCATGCGGATAAGCTGTGCTGATTCGGCAAATCGCGCGCGCGCCTCCTCCATGGGGATGCGAAAGCCGGCGTATTCCACGCTTGCTGCACCGCGACCGAACCCGAACAGACAGCGCCCGCCGCACAGAACGTCGAGCAGTGCTATGCTCTCAGCGACGCGGATCGGGTCGTGCCACGGCAATACGATAACGGCGGTGCCGAGTTGCACGCGCTTCGTTCGGCCGGCGAAGTAACTCAGCAGCTGCACCGGCGCGGGCGACATCGAGTAGCCAGTGAAGTGATGCTCCAGCGCGAAGATCGAGTCGAAGCCGAGCGGTTCCGCAAGATCGCCAAGTTCCAGATGCTCCTTGTAGACGGCGACGTCCGACCGTCCTGCCTGAGCCAGGATGCTGAGCGATACACCGACCTTCATGGCCGCCTCCTGCACGATTGCGTCAAGTCTGTCAGGATGCCGCACCAAGGTCGAGAGGTTGCCTTGCCGGTCGCAATCGATACGCTTCCAGACCTGCTGAGCGATGCATTGGACGTGGTGTTCATCGGCATCAATCCGTCCATCTTCTCGGCGGCGCGAGGCCACTATTTCGCCAGGCGCTCCAATCGCTTTTGGCCTTGCTTCTCGCGGTCCGTCCTGAGCGAGGCCACTCGCGCCGCCCTCGGCGTCAGCAGGCTTGAACCGGAGCATGATCGCCTTCTCCCAGCACACGGCTTCGGCTTTACCGACCTCGTCAAGCGACCCACAGCGCGCGCCGGTCAGTTGCGGCCGGACGAACTGTCCCTTGGCGTGGCCGAGCTCGTTCGCAAGTTGGAGCGCCACAGGCCGCGCATCGCCTGCTTTCACGGCATGACTGGCTACCGGCATGTACACCAGGCGCTTGCCTCCGGCGGCACCCGACCGGTACTTGGCCCACAGCCACTTCTCATCGGGTCGACGCTCTGCTTTGTCGTTCCCAACCCGAGCGGCGCCAACGCGCACTTCACGCCTGCCGATCAGACGCTGTGGTACAATCGGCTCGCTGACAAACAGAGGAAGGGGAGCGTGTTATGAACCATCATTTCGGCGTGCTGATACCGTCCACCAACACCACGGTTGAGATCGAGTACAGCCGGTTGCTGCCAGCGACTTTGCAGGCCCATGTCGGCAGGCTGCTTACAAGCGGCACCGGCCCGTTCCAGCCGAGCAAGGACGAGGACGTGGACTATCAGGCGCGGCTGCTCGGCACCGCGAAGGTGGAGGTGATCAGCTTGGCACAGACTTCCGCCAGCCTGTTCGCCGACGACTACGATGCGGTCACAACGCAGCGGATGAGCAGCGAGGCCGGCGTACCGGCGATCACCTCGGCGCAGGCGATCGGTCAGGCGGTCCGTGCGCTGGGCGCACGAGGCGTAGCTCTGGTGTCGCCCTATTCGGCCCCGGTGATCGAGCGGGCGAAGCACTACTATGAGAGCAAATACGGGCTGAAGGTAGTGGCGCTGGAGGGCTTTGCCGCGACCGATTCCTACATGATCGGCAAGCTTGGCCCTGAGAACGCGCGCGACGCGTTCGCGCGGATCGACCGGCCGGAGATCGAGGTATTCGTAGTCCCAGGCGGCAACTTTCCGACGATGTCGTTCGTGCCGGCATGGGAGCAGGAGTTCCACAAACCGGTCATCACGACCAATCAGGCCGCACTATGGGCGATGATGGGGATCATGGGCGTAAGGGAGCCGTTGCCCGGATTGGGACGGCTGCTGGAGGAGATGCCGGCGGGATAACCGAGGCACCCCCTCCCCAACCCTCCCCCGCCTTCGCGGGAGAGGGAGGTCAGACCGCGATGTAGCGATGGAAGAACGCAGACGCCGGAGCGAATGAACCGGCGCCCGCCTTCTTCGCGTTGTCGACGTAGAGCAGATCGATCTCGCCGCCCGCCTTGCGGTAGTTGTTCACAAACCGCTGCGGCTCGTGTTCCGGGCCCGCATAGTCCGGATCATGGTAGTCGTGCACGATGTCGGGCTGGCCCTGGAGCCACAGCGCCGGCGGCATCTGCACCTTCTCGCCCCGCTCCAGTATCAGGATCGGGTTGCCCTCGGCCATCGCCGCCTCGTTCTTCCAATACGTCTCGTGCCGCTGCGGGATGCTGCCGACCCATGCCGGCGGATTGGCCGAATCGCGTGCCTTCAACGCATGGCGATACCGCGACAGCGGGCTGATCACCGGCCACAGCATGGCAACGGCACGCACCGTTGCATCCACCGACGGTGCCGATGACGGCAACTGGATCGCCGCATAGCGTGGATCGTTCGGCCGCATCGCCGCCAGCATGCCGAGATGCCCACCGCTCGACTGGCCCGCGATGCCGATCAGGTCGGCGCGCGTATTCAGCTCCGAGGCGTGTGCCTTGGCCCAGCGGATCGCGTAGTTGATGTCGGCGAGCGACGTCGGATAGCCGTCTTCCGCATGGCGGAAATCGATCGCCATCACCGCCAGCCCGGCGCGCGCAAAGCCCTCAGCGTAGATCTGGCACTCGTTAAGATCGCCGTTGCACCAAGCGCCGCCGTGCACCTCGATGATCGCCGGGAACGGCCCCTTGCCCTGCGGCTTGAACAGCCGCGCCATGAATTTCCGGTCTCCGTGCCGGAGGTATTCGACGTCCTGCGTGGTATATTCGAAGTTCGGCATTGGACTTTACTCCTCCTGTGGCCGGGCTCGACCCGGCCATCTACCTGCCGCTAGCCTGCGGCAGATCGAGCCGGACCGCAACGGCGGCCGACGCGATCACCGCCACGTCGCTCGACGTCTCGTCCGGCACGTCGAGCCCACCCTTCACCACCTTCACCGTCACCTCGCCATGCGGCAGCGAGGCCTGCACCGCCGCGGCGTCCACCTTGTCAGGCTGCTGCACGCCGATGGTGACCTCCACCTGCATGCGGCGTGAATCCAGCCCGAAGCTGCGGATGAAGCTGAGCGAGCTGTGATGCAGGGCGTCCTGCACCGCGCGCAACGCGGCCTTGGTGTAGTCGCCACCATGGAGGTCATTGCCGCTGCCCATCTCCAGGATGATGCGTTTCGCCATGGCCCAGCCCTCCTATACGTCCAGCCGCACGACGGCGGCGGCATTGGCGATCACAGTGGAATTTGTGCCCGCGTCGTTGGGGATCTCCAGCCCACCCTCGACGACATTCACCGTGCCGGTGCCATGCGGCAGCACCGCCAGCACCTGCGCCTTGTCCACAAGCTCCGGCTTCGGCACGCCGATGGTCACCTCCACGCGCATAGAATCAACGTGCAGTCCCGCCGCATCGGCCACGCTCAGCGAGTTGTGCCACAGCGCATCGCGCAGCGCGCGCACCGCCGCTTTCGTGTAGTCGGCGCCGCGGATGTCAGTGCCCATGCCGATCTGCAGCACCATGCGTTTCCAGGCCATGCTCTTTCTCCCCACTCACACCGACGTTGGCGCCACACCAGGCCGCGCCGTCAAGGCCTCGCGCGCCGCATCGGCGAACACCGCGTCGCGCGGCAGCACCACGGCAGCCGAGCGCACCCGATGCGTCGCGGGATCGATGCCGGGTGGCGGCTCGCCCTTCTCCAGAGAGCGCACCGCCCGCATCAGGCGTTGCCGCGCCATGATGATGCCGTTGTCGGTCGACAGCAGATGCTCGCGCGAGCGGTCCATGATCGGCCCCATGCTCTCCTGCAGCGACGCATCCTGCATCGCGATGCCGGCAACGCCGCTATAGGTCGTGCCCGCCTTCTGTGCCGCGCGATCCATCAGGTAGTCGTTGTCGCGGTTGGCCACCGGAATGTAGGTGCCGGGGATGGTACGCGTGTGGATGCCCTTGCCGTCTCGCATCGCCTGCACCTCGGCAGCGGTCAGCGCGCGGGTCGGGTGATAGTCGAAACTCCACGCCCAGCAGTTCTCATCGTCGATCGGAATCCAGAAATGTCCATGCACGGGATGGTTGCCGCGCGGCGGGATCATAGTGAACGACGGCATGCACCAGGGCGTGATTCGCCAGTAGTAGCCGTCCTCGGCATTGCGACGCGCACCGATGAACAGGCCGGCGGGCTGATCGACCACCTCGAACACCGGCATCGCGTCGCCCAGATTGTACTGGTTGCCGCGCGAACCCACCATCAGCGGATCCGACCGGAACGCATCACGATGCAGCCACGACACATGGCTGGAATCGATGCCACCTTCCATTGCCTGCAGCCAGTTGCAGTATTGCAGGCGCTTCGACGTATAGGTCTGTTCCGGCGGCACCATGGCGAACTCGAATTCCGGCAGTCCCGGCTGATGTTCAGTCGGCCCCATGTAGGTCCACAGCACACCGCCGCGCTCGATCAGCGGATAGGAGCGCAGCTTGATCATCGCGCGGAACCCGCTCTTTTCCGGCTCCGACGGGATCTCCACGCACTGCCCTGTCACATCGTACTTCCAGCCATGATACGGACACCGCAGACCGCATTCCTCGTTGCGGCCGAACCACAGCGACACGCCGCGATGCGCGCAGAATTCATCGATCAGTCCGTAACGGCCTTGGGTATCACGGAACGCAATCAGCTTCTCCGACAGAAGCTGCACGCGCACCGGCGCACAGTCGTTTTCCGGTAGTTCCTCGGCCAGCAAGGCTGGAATCCAATAGCGACGGAACATCTCGCCCATCGGCGTTCCAGCGCCGGTGCGGGTCAGCAGGTCATTCTGTTCCTTGCGAAGCATGGCTGCCTCCTTCGCGAATCAGCTCGATACACGCTTGTCGTCGATGAACGGGTGCTCGGTCTCCTCCCGTCCGCAGGCTAGCGGCAGATGTGACGAACGCCTAGCGTGCCGCGGTCATCGCGCGAGGCCCTCCATGCTCCACTCCGGCGGCTGTCACTGCGGCAACATCGGCCTTCGACTTCAGCTGTCGCGCGCACCGGAACTCATGCCGCTGCGCTCGTGCGCCTGCGCCTTCTGCCGCTCGCACGGCACGCGCACGCTCTCGGATCGCGACGGCAGCGTAGAGATCACCGCCTCGGACTGGTCGCTGGTCGAGCGCTATCAGTTCGGTTCGCGCACCGCCGATTACCTGCTGTGCCGCCGCTGCGGCGTCTATGTCGGTGCGGTGTGCGCGACGGGCTCAGGGCTCCGCGCGGTCGTCAACGTGAACTGCCTGGATGACCGCGCGGTGTTCAGCCAGACGCCGGCCGCCCCCGACTACGACGGCGAAGCCACCGATGCGCGCCTGGATCGCCGTGCGACCAACTGGATGCCTGCCACGGTCAACGCCTAATGCCGCGGCTGATCGTACAGATGGCAGGCGACGAACCGATCTTCCACTGGTGACAGCGCCGGCTCCTGCTGGCCACAGATCGGCATGGCGTGCGGACAGCGCGGATGAAACCGACAGCCTGACGGCGGGTTCAGCGGACTTGGCACCTCTCCCGGCAGAATGATCTCCTCGCGCCGCTCATCCGGATGGCTCGGCAGTGCGGCGGAAAACAGCGCCGCCGTGTAGGGATGCTTCGGCGTCCGTGCAATCGTCCGTGCGTCACCGGTCTCAACGATCTTGCCCAGATACATCACCACGATCGTGTGGCTCATGTGCGCGACCGCGGCGAGATCGTGCGCGATGAACAGGTACGACAGCCCCAACTGCTCCTGCAGATCGCGCAGCAGGTTCAGGATCTGCGCGCGGATCGACACATCCAGCGCCGAAACAGGCTCGTCCAGCACCACAAGCTTTGGCGACAGCGCCAAAGCCCGCGCGATGGCGATGCGCTGTCGTTGACCGCCGGAGAACTCGTGAGGGAACAGATCTGCGGATCTTTCCGCCAACCCCACCAGATCAAGCAGATTGAGCACGCGTTTGCGCACGTCGCCCGCCGTGAGGGTTTCGTTGGTCACCAGCGGCTCGGCGATGATGTCGCTGATGCGCATGCGAGGGCTGAGTGAAGCGTACGGATCCTGGAACACCGCCTGCACTGACTTCCGGTAGTGCCGTCGGCCGGGGGTATCGAGTTCCTGTAAATCACGCCCCTCGAAGCGGATGCTGCCGCCTGTAGGCTCCTCCAGCCCCAGCACAAGTTTCGCTGTCGTGGTCTTGCCACATCCCGACTCGCCAACGACGCCGAGCGTACGTCCACTCTCGATCGCGAACGAAATGTGGTCGACGGCGCGGACCACGCCGCGACTGCCACCGAACATTCCCCGCCGCGCCTGAAAGTGCTTGGTGAGACCTGCAGCCTCCAGCACCACCATCAGGCCGCTCCACTCTGCAATGCGGCGCCGGCCAGCCAGCAGCGCGCTGTGCGTCCGTCGTCGAGGTTCAACTCCGGTGGCGCCTCCTTGCGGCAGCGATCGAACGCGGCCGGGCAGCGCGCGGCGAACGCGCAGCCACGAGGCAGCGCGGACAGGTCCGGCGGCTGACCTTCAATCGCGGTCAGGCGCTGGCGGTTGTCGCTCATGCGTGGAATAGAGTTGAGCAGCGCCTGCGTGTACGGGTGCACCGGCGCGTTGAAGATGCGCGACACCGGACCAGACTCAACGACGCGGCCAGCATACATCACCACGAGCTGGTCGCACATCTTTGCCACGATGCCGAGATTGTGGGTGATGAAGATCAGTGCCAGCCCATGTTCGCGCTGCAATTCGCGCAGCAGATTCAGGTACTGCGCCTGGATTGTCAGGTCGAGGCTGGTTGTCGGTTCGTCGGCGATCAGCAGGCGGGGCTCGCAAGAGATGCCGATGGCTCCGACAATGCGCTGACGCATGCCTCCGGACATCTCATGCGGAAACTGCTTCACACGCGTCTCGGGCGACGGAATGCGCACGGCCTTCAGAAGACCGCGGGCCCGTTGCCAAGCCGCGGCGCGCCGTACTCCCTCATGCACACGGATCGGCTCGGCCACCTGATTGCCGATAGTGAACAGCGGGTTCAGCGAGGCCATCGGATCCTGCAGGATCATCGCGATCCGTTTGCCACGCACGCGACGCATCTCGGCATCGGATTTGCGCACCAGGTCCTCGCCCTCGAACCACATCTGCCCGCTGACGATCCGCGCCGCGGTCGGCAGCACGCGCAGTATACTGAGTGCCAGCGTGCTCTTGCCCGAACCTGATTCACCCACGATGCCGACCGTCTCTCCGGCCTGAATGCGCAGCGACACATCATCCACCGCCCGCACGACACGGGATCCTCCCGCGGAGACGTAGTGGGTGGAGAGATTGTCGATTTCCAGCAGCGGGCGGCCTGGCGTGGTCGCCACACCGCGCCGCGGATCAGAGCTGACGAAGCTGAGGGTCGAGTTTGACACGGAGCCAGTCCCCCAGGAGGTTTGCGGAAAGCACCATCAGCATGATGCAGCAGCCGGGCAGCACGGTAAGCCACCAATAGCCAACCATCAGACCCTGCTTGCCATCGGACAGCATGAGGCCCCATGCGGGCTGAGGCGGTGGAACGCCGACGCCGAGGAAGGACAGCGACGCCTCGGTCACGATGACCACGCCGAGCATCAGCGTCGCCAGCACGATCGCCGAGTTGACCACGTTGGGCAGGATATGCCGTCGCATGATTGTCAGCTTCGAACAGCCTGCAACGACGGCAAGGCGGACGAATTCTCGTTCCTTGAGCGATAGCACCTCTCCGCGCACGACACGTGCGTAGCGGGTCCAATAGACTGCGCCGAGAATGATCACGATGTTCCACATACTCGGCCCGACGATGGCAGCCAGGAAAATGGCGAAGGTCAACGCCGGCAACGCAAGCCAGGCGTCGGTGATGCGCATGACCACCTGGTCCACCCATCCGCCGATATACCCCGCAAGAATGCCAAGAGCTGTGCCGATGACACCGGCGAAGATCACCGCGGTAAAGCCGACGACCATCGACACCCTGGCACCGAAGATCAGCCGTGACAGCACGTCGCGTCCCAACTGGTCGGTGCCGAGGAGATGATCGGTACTACCGCCGGCCTGCCAGAACGGCGGATGGAAGCGCGCAGTGAGGCTACCGATCTCCGGATTGTGCGGTGCCAGCACATCGGCGAAGATCGCGGTCAGGGCAATGACCACGAGAATGGTGATCGGTATCATCGGGAGGTCGCCCCGCCCAACACCCTTGGCGCGTGGCGGTACGCGCGACGGAAGGCCAATGCTCTCGGTCGTTATGCTCATGGCCGTCACTTCTCCAGTCGAATGCGAGGATCGATCACGCCATAGGCGACATCGACAAGCAGGTTAACCACGACGATCATGGTGCCACCCATGATCACGACACCCTGGACAACCGGGAAGTCGCGGAAGCTGATGCCCTCGTACAGCAGCCGCCCAACACCAGGCCAGGCGAACACGGTCTCCACGACAACGGCGACGTTGATCATCAGCACCAGGTTGATGCCAGCAAGCGTCAGCACTGGGATCAACGCGTTTTTGAATGCGTGCTTGGCGATGACCAGCGATTCCGGCAGGCCCTTCAGACGCGCCAGCTTGATATACTCCGAGCCCAGCACCTCCAGCATGGACGAGCGCGTCAGGCGCATATGCGCGGCGGCGAAGTACCAGCCGAGTGCGAAGGCCGGCATCAGGATGTGCAACACGCCGCCCGATCCGGACGACGGCAGCCAGCCCAGATAGACCGAGAACACCAGGATGAGCACGAGGCCGACAAAGAACGATGGCAGCGAAAGGCCCAGCAACGCGAACAGCTTGCCCGCGCTGTCCCAGAAGCGCCCGACACGCACCGCGGCAAGGATGCCGCTTGGAATACCCACCAGCAGTGAAAACGCCATCGCCACGGTCGCGAGCAGCAACGAATTCGGCAGCCGGTCAAGATAAAGGTCCAATACCGGTGTCTGATAGTAGAATGACTGTCCAAAATCGCCGCGGACCAGGCTCAGCATGAACAAGCCCGTACTGCACCCAAAGTGGCCGATCGAGACCGAACTTCTGATGCAACGCCGCGATATCGTCGTCGCTGGCGCCAGGCTCCACCAGCAACGCCGCCGGATCGCCGGTGACGCGCACGAAGAAGAATATGGTCAGCGACAGCAGCAACAGCGACAGCAAGGAATAGCCAAGCCGCCGGGTGACGAACTGCCTCATGAGAAAGCCCTCTACGCGCTTTTCAGCGTGATTTCCTCGTATGGCGCGGTGTAGACGAAGCCCTTGATCAGACCGAAACCCGGTTCCGCCACCCGCGGCCCAACGCCGCTGATGAACGCGAGCTGCCAGATCGGCACGTACATAGTGCGGTCGTCAAGCAGATGCTGCATCTTTGTCAGGATCGCCGCGCGTTTCGTGCGATCCAGCTCGACCGCCTGCAACGGGAACAATTCGTCGATTTCCGGATAGCTGCCATACGCGTAGTTGCCGCCCTTGACCACGAACTCCTCCAATCGCGTGGCGGCGTTGCCGAATGCACCCGATGCGCCCTGAATGATGTTCTTGTACTTCTTGTCTGCATACCCTCTGAAGAAAGCAGCACGTTCCAACGGCCGCAACTTGGCGCGAATGCCGACCTCGCCCAGATAGTTGAGCGCCGCCTCGCCGAGGTTCGCATAGGCGACATCGCAGGTATAGAAGCCGGCATCGAAGCCGCCGGGATGGCCCGCCTCCGCCAGAAGCTGCCTCGCCTTCTCCGGATCGTACACCGGTGGCGCCAGCTTCTCGTAGAACTCGAAGTTCTCCGGAATGACGCTGCCGGTGATGTGCGAATGGCCCAGCGTCAGCGCCTTGTTGATCGTGTTGTAGTCGAGCGCATATTTCGTGGCCAGCCTCACCCGTTTGTCATACCAGGGCGACTTCGGATCCCATTGCTCCGGGAAGTACAGATAGTAAGGCGCCGACCCAACCGTCGGCCGCAATGTCAGCCCCGGTGTGCGTTGCAGTTCCTCAGCCAGCTCGGCGCGGATCGAATAGGCGATATCCACCTCGCCGTTCTTCAACGCGGCAAGCCGCGTCGACTCGTCGGGAATGACCTTCATCACGATCCGCTTCACACTCGGCGTCTTGCGCCAGTACTGGTCGAATGCCTCCAGCACGAGCTCGATGCCCGGCGTGAACGATACAAACTTGTACGGCCCGGCACCGATCGGAGCCTTCTTGAATCCGTCCTCGCCGACCTTCTCCACATATTTGCGCGGAACAACCCAGCCCGCACCGGAAGCAACGGTGTAGAACGTGATGAAGTCCGGCCACGGATTCTTCAACTTGAAGACGACGCGCTGCGGATCGGGCGCTTCCACAGAGGCCACGCGCTCCTTCAGCAATCCATGCGCCGCACCACGATAGCGCTCGAAAGAGAACTTCACATCATCGGCGGTGACCGGATCGCCGTTATGAAACTTCGCATCCTTGCGCAACACGAACTCATAGCTCAATCCGTCCTCGCCGGCCGACCACGACTCAGCCAGCGACGGCGACGGGTTGCCCTGCGGCATGGGCTTCGCGACCGCGTCGTGCAACGCGTACATCACCATGAACGGCGTAATGATGCCTGCCGTCTCCGCCGGATCGAGCCACGTCGGCGCCAGCGTAATGTGTACACCGACCGTCAGCTGGCCGGAGGGTGCCGCCGCCTTCACCGGGCGGACCGTACTCGCCGCCATGCCAAGTGCGGCGAGTGCAAGCACATCGCGTCGCGTCGTCATCTACGGTGCTCCGTCGTCAAGTGTTCTTCAGCGTGAGGTCTTCGTAAGGGGCTGTGTAGGGGAAGCCGGCAATCCGCCCGAAGTTCGACTCCCCCACGCGTGACCCCACGCCATTGATGAAGGCAAGCTGCCAGAGATGCGTCGTGATCACCCGCTCATAGAGGATCTGCTGCATCTTGGTGAGAATGTCGGCGCGCTTGCCATGATCCAGCTCGACAGCCTGTTTCTCGAACATTGCATCGAGATCCGGATAGCTGCCATAGGCGTACGCACCGCCTTTCACCACGAAGGTCTCGAAGCGTGTCGCGGCGTTGCCAAACGAACCGCTGCCACCCTGGATGATGTCCTTCAGCTTCTTGTCGCGGTATTGCTGGTCGAAAGAGACACGCTCCAGCGGCCGCAGCTTCGCCCGGATGCCGACCGCACCCAGGTAATTGTTCGTTGCCTCGGCGAGGTTCGCGTACGAGCCGTCGCAATTGTAGAAGCCGGCATCGAAGCCATTGGGGTATCCGGCCTCCGCGAGAAGCTGTTTCGCTCCCTGGGGATCGTAGACCGGTTCCGGCGGCTTCCAGAAGAATTCGAAATTGTCGGGAATCATGCTGCCGTGGACATGCGAAAAGCCCAGCGTCAGCGCCTGATTGATCGTCTTGTTGTCGATCGCCAGACGCGCGGCCTGGCGGACGCGCACGTCGTGCCAGGGCGACTTCGCATCCCACTGCTCCGGGAAGTAAAGCCAGAACGGCGACTGGATGACCGTCGGCTTTAGCGTCAGTCCCGGCGTGGCCTGCAGCTCCGCGGCCAGCTCGCCGCGAACCGAATAGGCGATGTCGACCTCGCCCCGCTTCAATGCGGCGAGCCGTGTCGCCTCTTCGGGGATCACCTTCAACACCAGCCGCTTCACGCTGACCGGCTTTCGCCAATACCCCTCGTAAGCCTCCAGGACCAATTCCACGCCAGGATTGAACGAAACGAACTTGTACGGCCCTGCACCGATCGGCGCCTTCTTGAAGCCGTCATCGCCGACGCGCTCGACATACTTCTTCGGCACGACCCACCCCGCACCGGTGGCGGCGGAGTAGAAGGTCAGGAAATCCGGCCAGGGATTCTTCAGCCTGAACGTGAGGTGCCGCGGATCGGCGACCTCCACCGAGGCAACCCGGTCATGCAGCGGTCCCTTGGCGGCACCACGATAGCGCTCGAAGGAGAACTTCACATCCTCCGCCGTCAGCTTCTCGCCGTTGTGGAACGTCACCCCGTCGCGCAGCACGAAGCTGTAGCTCATGCCGTCTTCGGTCGCCGACCAGGACTCCGCCAGGCTGTGCGCCATCAGCTCGCCCGGCATCGCCTTCAGCATCCCATCATGCAGCGCGTAGTAGATCATGTACGGCGTAACGAGCGATGGCGTCTCTGCTGGGTCGAACCAGGTCGGCGCCAACGAGATATGCACGCCATAGACGAGTTGCCCCGTCGCATCGGCCGCCTGGGCCATGCGGATGCCACTACCGATCGCCGCAGTTGCGGCGAGTCCCAGAACGTCGCGACGGGAAACCCTGGTGTTACCGCCGAACGTGGGTCCTGAAGGTCCCATGTCGCCTCCCTGTTGGCCCCTTGTTGTGGAGCCTTGCGTTCAGTGTATGCTAGTCATGCATCTGCGTCACCACCTCTTTTCGGAGCCGGCAAGAGCGATCCGTGCGATCGTCAGCACAATTCGCCAGCCAGCGCGGATGCTGCCGCCGAGCGTGCCGGCCACCTTCGAGCTGCCGCCGGCGCGGCACTGGTATGGCACCGGAAGTTCCAGAATCCGCAGTTGGGCACGAGCGGCCTTCATCTGCATCTCGATGTTCCAGCCATACGTCGTCTCGCGCATGTCAAGGCGCGCCAGCGCTTCGCGGCTGATCGCGCGGAAGGCGCACATGTCGCTGTAGCGAACGCCGTACAACAGCGACATCAGCCAGCCCGCGAGCCGTCCCGCCAGTATCTGATGCCAGCTCATCGATCCCGGTTCATGCACGCCGAGCACACGCGAACCAATGACGAAGTCATGCGTGCCGGCACGGATCGGTGCCACCAGCATGTCGGCAAGATCGGCACGGTCGGCGCCGTCGCCATCGAGGAACAGAATGATGCCGCATCCCTCGCCCGCCGCCGCCACACCCGCCGCACAGGCACGGCCGTAGCCGCGCTCGGCAAGTGTCACGACGCGTGCGCCGGCCGCCTGCGCAATCGCCGCGGTACCGTCCCGGCTGGAACTGTCGGCGACGATGATCTCGTCGACCACGTCGCGCGGCAGCATCGCGATCGTGCCGGCGATCGTTGCGGCCTCGTTGAGCGTCGGGATGACAGCGGCGACGCGGGTCAACGGTGGCAGGGAGCTACAGGCTCCACCGCATCCCACACCCCGCACACGGCCGAGGCGGTGCGTCGCTGAGCAGTGCGGCGCGGAAATCCTGGTATTCCGCACCATTCCAGATCTCGCGCAACGTCTGCTGCGTCGCGTCACCGAGCGTGTAGCTGTCGTAGCCTCGCGCGGAGAACGGCGCCATGCAGCACGGCAGCGCGCGGCCGTGCGCGGTGAAATACATCAATGACCATGGACGCCGGCACGCCGACCAAGGCTGCGTCTCATTTTGCCGCTTCAGACTGAGGCCGGGCTCTGTTGCGCCGGAGGCATCCAGCGAAATGCCAAGCTCCCGCGCCAACTCGGCCGCCGCCTCGATCGTGCACGTTTCCTCGGCGCGCAGCGTCTCGAACAGCGATGACTGCGGACGCGCCAGGCCGTAGCCCGTCTCGTCATAGACCAGCCGCTGGAGATACACCTCCCGGACGCCCATCGACTCCGCAAGACGAACGAAAGCGGGAAGCTGCTCGATCGTCTCCTTCAGTCCGGTGAGCCACAACGATACGCGAGGCGATGTGATGCCGGTCGCGCGCTGCAATTCGGTGAAGCCCCGCACATTGCGCACGATGCGTTCGAATAAGTTCTTGCCCCGCACTGCAAGAAACGTCTTCGCATCGGCCGCGTCCAGCGACACCCGCAGCTCGTCCAATCCAGTATCGATCATCGCCTGGTACTTCTTCGGCGACAGCAGCGTGCCATTCGTGTTGAACAACACATACACACCGCGATCCTTCAGATAGCGGATCATGCGCGGGAGTGCCTTCACCAGCATCGGCTCACCGACGCCGTGCAGCACGACACGCGACACATCCGGAACCTGGTCCACGATCGAGGTGAACAGCTCCCAGCTCATGTCCGAGGGCGGCTCAAGCGCCTCGAACGTTCGCGGACAGGTCTCGCAGAGCAGGTTGCAGCGGTTGGTCACCTCCAGATACAGGCACACCGGTGGTGCCTCCGCCTGTGTCGCGCGCGTCTGTACGGCCTCAAAGTAGCGGCGCGGATCCTTGACCTCGGTCATTGCACGCTCCGTAGGGCTTGCGGTGGCACTGGCAGACGACGGCACAGATCGATTGCCGCCAGGATCACTGCCGGCAGGTAGACGGCGCCCGGCACCGCGATGTACTCGAAGGAACCATGCGCCAGCAATGGCGCGGCACCCAGCATCCATAGCACACTCGGCAACGGCGCAAGACACGCCACTGGCGCGAGCCAGCCGAGATACCACGGATAATGTGGCGACAACGCGATCAGCAATACGCTACCCAGGATGACAGTCTGGCGCGCCTGCATCAGCACGCGTGGACCGGGTGCCGCGGGAATCTCGGTTTTGAAGGCGAAGCGTGCTGCCAGATAACCAAGCACGGCCAGCACAATCACGATGTAAAGCTTGGGCGCCCACGCCGGCAATGTCACAACCTGGCCGAGCAGTTCCAACAGAAAGACACCATGGCCGGTGGCAAAGCCCTCCTCGGAGACGTAGCCGGGAAGGAAACCAAGCACCCGCCATCCGACCGAGATGTAGGGCAGGTAACAGACCACCAACGTCGCCGCAAAGGCGACCGGCAACCGCCAGTCGCGTGGTCGAAAGAATGCCGGCAGCACGACCGCCGGCAGGAATTTCGTCAGTGTCGCCGTAGCCAGCACGATGCCTGTCCAGATCGAACGCCCGCGCACCGCGACAAGCAATGCCAAGGCAAGCAGGCCGGCGGCCGCGCCATCGATATGCGCGTTGCCGGCGAACTCCCAGACCGGCAGCGGCAGCCAGGCGTAGATCAGCAGTTCCGCCGGATCGCGTCCTGCGACACGCAACAGAGGGATCAGCGCGACGATGGCGACCACGTCGAACGCCGCGATCAGGAGCTTCATGCCGAACACGCCTGGCGTTGCGATGGCAGCCAACGCGAAGATCGCCTGTGCCGCGGGCGGATAGACGGTGGGCGCATATTCGGCGCGGTTGATGTTCGGATACACCGCCGTATCGCGCAGGAACGCAAGCTGATCGGCGGCTGGCAAATAGCGGTACGGGTTGATGCCGGCAAGCTGAACGCGGCCGTCCCACACATAGCGATACACATCGGACGACAATATCGGCGGCGCGGTCAGGGTCAGCAGCCGCAGCGCCGCGGCGACGCCGAGCACCAGCCAGATCGTGCGCGGCGGCAGACGCCCGCTGCGCACGATCGCCACCGCGAGCAGCCACAGCGCTCCGGCGAGGCAGAGACTGGTGACGAACACGGCCAACCGGGTCGCATCGGCCATACCGACCGGCCGCCAGTCCAGCAACCACAGTCCGCACGCCACCAGACAAACGAGCAGCACGCCGATGGCGGCCAACATGGTCAGGCGACGTGCAGGATCGGTCATTGCGCGGCGAAACTCATACGCCTGCGCAATCCGCTGCGTTCGATCCACGCGTATGTCGCCGGCGCAGCGTAGGGCTGCAGTGTCGTCCCGCCGTCCGCGGTGGCAGCGACAAGTCGGTTCAACGATGGCGAATCATCCACGTCGTACCAGGTCGGCAGTGTGACCACATCCAGACCAAGCGTCGCAGCGCGCGACCGCGTCGTCGCCGCGACGCTGTCCGTGCTCCAGGCGATGTCGGCGAAGAGGTGCGCGTGGGGCCGTTTCATGCCGAGCAGGTAGTAGCCACCATCCTCCGCCGGGCCAAGCACGACCCGTTCACCGGGCGATAGCAGCGCGTGTGTGGCCTGCAGCAAGAATGCCGTCGGCAGTGTCGGACTGTCGGAATTCACCAGGCAGACCGCAGCAAATCCCATGTCGAACAACGCCTGCGCCGCGTGAAGCAGGCATCGGCCGAAGCCTTGCACGTCGTGCGGCACCGTTGGCGATCCGTCGGCCAGGACAAGACCAGTTCCATCGGCAAGATGTCCATGAAACCACCCTTCGTCACCTTTCGGCGCATAGGCGATGCAGCCATGGATCGGTGCGGAACGCGACGCCAACGCGATGTTCTCGGTGATGTCGCGCAGGAACGCCGCGCTGAGTTCCGCAGCCTGCGCCGGCTCCAGCGGCGGACAAAGACGGGTCTTCGCCCGCCCGGGTTGCGGCGCCTTCGCCATGACGCCGATCGCACATGTGCTCGCGCGATCCATCGTCAGATGCCGCTGAACCAATTATAGCCGCGATCCGTCCAGTAGCCGCGCGGCTGCTTGTCGGTGACATAGATCGCGGTGACGAATTTTGGATTCTTGAAGCCAAGCTTCGTGGGAATGCGGATCTTGAACGGATAGCCGTATTTCGTCGGCAGGATTTCGTCGGAGAGGCGGAATGCCATCAAAGTCTGAGGATGGAGGGCGGTCGGCATGTCGATGCCCTCGTAGTAGCCGTCGGCACATTCAAAGCCGACATAGCGCGCAGTGGTGTCGGCACCGATCCGCTCCAGAAAGGTGCGCAACGGCGTGCCGCTCCACTTGCCGATCATGCTCCAGCCCTCGACGCAGACGTGGCGCGTGACCTGGCTGACCTGCGGCAATGCATAGAGTTCATCGACCGTCCACGCTCGCTTGTTGTCGATCCGACCGGCAAGTTGCAAGCGATAATCGGCAGGATCAAGGCGCGGCGCCTTGTCCGGCCCGTACCAGGCATTGTAGCGGAAATCCTTCACCGCCTGAGTTTCAGGAAACGTCGGCGCCAGGCGGTTCTGACCAAAGATCGCCGCCTGCACCTTGTCGTTCCACTGCGAGAAGCGTGCCAGCACGCGCTGCACCGCGTCGTGGTCGCTCAGATCGCAGCCGGTGAGCAGCGTCAAGGCACCAAGCGACAGCCCACCCTGCAGCGCCCGGCGTCTGACGAACGTCATCGCGCGTCCTCCGATGTGACAGAATGGCGTAACTCGGTGGCGCGACCGGCCACCATGGCTAGCAGCGTGCGCGGAACCAGCAGGGTAAGCGCGACATGCACCACCAGAAAGAACACGATGCCGGCCATCACGAGGAAGTGCACCAACCGCGCACCCTGAAAGCCGCCGAACAGCAGCTCCAGCGGATACGTCTGCACCGGCTTCCATATCGCAATTCCGGACAGGATCATCATCGCCACTGCGGCAAGTGCGCCCCAATACGCAACCTTCTGCACGGCATTGTATTCGCCCAGCCGATGCTCGAGCCGGAACCGCAGCGCATCGACCATGTCGCGTATGACGGAGCGTGGGCGGACGGGTAGGAAGTCGCGCCAGAAATGGCCGGTGACGATGCCCCAGGCCAGAAACAGCAGATAGGCGACGACCAGCGTCCACATGGCGGCGAAATGCCACTCGATCGCAGAGGCGACACCGGGGTCACCATGGCGCGCCAGCGAGGCTTCGACGTCACCGCCGAGTGTCGCCCAGTCGGGAAACGTGAAACCGAAGAAGATGGGGCTCGCGTTGTAGATACGCCAGCCGCTGCCGATCATAATCAGGATCGATAGCGCCATCACCCAATGGAGGATGCGGCGCGACAGAGGATGGCGCTGCTCGTCGTAGATCGGGGTCATGTGGCAGGCTCCAGACCAGCAGCGACAAGCATTTCGGTGGCATCCTTGGTGGCGAGGAATGCGACAAAGCCATTGGGGTTCGGGCGCCTGGCCAACCGCGTGACGGAAGCCGCATAGAGCAGCGGCGCGTCCACCTCGGCTGGCACCTGGCGAATGACCGCGAGACGCTCGTTGGCGCGAACATCGGTCATGTGCAGCAGTCCAAACTGTGCCGCGCCGGTGGTCAGCAGGAATGCCACCTCATCGGTATCGACAGCGCCGAGAGTGCGCGTTGGCTTGACGTTCAGGCGCTGCAATACCGCGGGGCCATCGACATCCGACGCCGGCGTTGGATCGGGTGCGGCGAAAGTGCCTGTCAGCCCCATTTCACCTTGCAGACCGGCGATCACCAGCGGATTGCGCCATTGTGCACGGACGGTAGCAGCGACCACGCCAGCCTGCACCGCCTGATCCAGGATCGTGGTCTGAGTGACCACGATATCGTTCTGAATGTCGCGGACGAGCTGCGGCAGGATCAGGCCGGGGCCGGTGGGGAACACGAACACACGCACGCCGGATTGCGCCCTGTAAGCGGCGGCCATCTTGCGCAGCGCCGGCGCAAGCGTGGTGTCGCAGGTAACGGCGAGGTCCACCGTGTCGGCCAGCACCGGCGTACTGACGGCGGCAAGCGCCAGCAGCGGCAGCGCGCGACGTCGGATTGTCATTGCGGCGGTCATTCAGTTGATCCAGGACAAGACGGTGGACGAGCGTGCGGCTCCGCGATGACGCAGCAGAGCGTCCGCACCGAGCACGCGGCCCGGCGGATCGATGACGAACCACGCCTGGATCATGACCAGGAACATGTAGGTCCATGGCCATTCGCCACTGGCGGAGTACAGGCCAAGCCACAGATTCAGCCCCATCAGCAGGCCAAGCATGGCACCGGCACGAGAGAACAGGCCGAGCAGCAACGTTACGCTGATGGTGAGCTCAACGAGGTAGACCAGCGGACCGAACACCGAGAGATTGGGCAGGACAATGTCACGCACCAGTGCGCCCTGTAGAGCGACGGCGGCGTGGTCTGCCTCCTGCTGCATCCAATACTTCAGACCGGCGGAGTTGGGTGGGATCTTCCACAGCGTCTGCTGCCACCACATCGCGCCCATCAGAATGCGAAGGCCCCAGATGCCGAGGTTGCGCGGGGTGCGCTGTGCGGGGTCCTGACGCCAGGCGAGCACGGCGATGGCAATGGCGACCAGCAGCAGCAGCCAGAGGACCGGGGTGAACCAGCCTGCCTGCGTCAGGAACGCGACTGCGTCGTCCAGTGGATTGGGCCGCATGCATGTCTCCCCGTTTCGGCACCGACCAGGTCGCCGCCTGGAGTGGTCTCGCGAGCCATCCAGACGTTACAACCCGGGCGGAGGCAACATGGCCGAACTGATCGACCCACCGAGCATCCTGGCAGCAAAGACGCATGACGCACCGTCGGTGTTCCAGCCGGAGAACCTGCTGCGCGAGGCGCGTCGCCAGCGCGGGCTGCCGGACGTGGCGGTGCCAGCGGTTTGCGTGCTCGATCCGGACGGCGACCTTGTGCGGGCACTGCGCGCGGCTGGTCGGTGTCGCCGTGCAGCAGGGTGGGCCTGCTATCACACCGAGATGGACGTGACCGAACATGCGGGGGTCACGATGGGTATCGTGGGCCTGGCGGTCGGTGCGCCGTTCGCCGTGCTGGTCGCCGAGCAGGCATTCGTGTCGGGCTGCCGGCTGCTGATCAGCATGACGTCGGCAGGGCAGATTGTGCCAATGGGGCCGACGCCCTATTTCGTACTGATCGACCGCGCGCTGCGCGACGAGGGGACCAGCCATCATTACCTGCCGCCAGCGCCATTCGCGGATGCAGACGCGGCGTTGGCGGATCGGGCGTGGGCCGCACTCGCCGCGCTGCCGCTGCCGGTGCACCGCGGCGCGGCGTGGACCACAGATGCGCCATATCGCGAAACCGAGGAAGCGATCGGCGCGGCCCGCGCGCATGGCGCACTTGCGGTGGAGATGGAGGCTGCGGCGCTTTACGCATTCGCCCGGGCGCGCAGGCGCGATGTGTTGTGTTTCGCGCATGTCACAAACCAGATGGCTGTCGCCGAGGGGGATTTCGAGAAGGGTGAGGCGGATGGGGCGCGCGATGCGCTCGACGTGATCGCCATGGCGGCCCGTGCGTGTGGGTTTGCCTGATTGACACCGAAGGGGGACTTACGCCGATGCTGACGCTGTACTTTGCGCCAGGTGCGAGCTCGATGGCGCCGCACATTGCGCTGCACGAGGTCGGTGCGCCGTTCGAAAGTCGACCGCTGTCGTTCCACGGGAAGGAGAACCGCGATCCGGCGTTTCTGGCGATCAATCCGGAAGGCAAGGTGCCGACGCTTCTGATCGACGGCCGTCCGCTGACCGAGGTCGCCGGCATACTGTTCTATCTCGCTCGTCGCTTCCCGCAGGCGGCGCTGTTGCCGGCAGACGACGTCGAGAGCGAGGCGCGGGTGGTCTCGTGGATGTCGTTCATCGCCGCGACGATCCATCCGGCACGGCGGCAGGGACTGGAGCACTCGCGCAGGGTGTACGCAGTCGCGGATCAGCGGTTGGGCGAACAGGAATGGGCCGTCGGGCGCTACTCGATCGCCGACATCCATCTGTTCCGGCTGTTCTGGCGGTTCCGCGGTATGCTGGGTGTGGAGCCCGGCGAGTTCCCGCACCTCTCGGCGCATTACGAGCGCATGATGGCACGGCCGGCGGTGCGGAAGACCATCGAGATCGAGGCTGCGATCGGCTACCAACTGCCGGCATAGCGAGATCAGAATGCGCCGCAGACTGCATGGACCGTGGTTCCGACTGATTGCTGGTGAAACTGTGCGCGATAGGCGTCCTTGATCGCGGTGATCGCGGCGTCGTTCGCTGCTGATTCAGGCAACGCCACGACGAGCATTGTGGTGCGCTCACCGACGATCCGACGCGTCAGGGCGTTCATCCATTGGCCGTTCGCGTCGAGAACGGTGAACCCGTCGGGCAGTCGCGGCGTGATGACGTGCGCAGTGAACTCGGCCCACGCCGGATCAGTCACGGATGCTCGGCCAAAGAACAGGTGATATTCCAGCATCGGCGCTCCGCCGAGCCGTGCGCACGGCCCCGGCGCCGGGCTGCATCCGCTGGCGATGAGCAAGGCACCGCAGGCAATTACACGAAGCATCGCGTCCCGGGTTTCTCGTTTGACATCGCAGATTGCGTTGCGTAGCGTTTCAAAACTCGTATCCATTGGACAGAGGACGGTCGTGTGCCGTGCTTGCAATGCGATCGAAGATAACACCAGGAAGCGCGCTCGGGCGGTTCCGACGGGGCGTCTTGTCCCGTCGGCCGGGCTGATAGCATCCGCATCAGGAGGGACGCCAAATGATGACGGCAATTCAGGATAACCTGTTCACCCCGGACGTGATCGCGGATCCCTACGCCTACTACGGACGGCTGCGCGAGGAAGACCCCGTGCACTGGAACGACGACTACGCGCTGTGGGTGATCACGCGCCATGACGATCTGGTCTGGCTGACGCGGCATCACGAGTTGTTCTCCTCCGCCGTGTTCAAGAACGACCCGCGGCCCGCGTATCCCGCGATCGATGAGTCGGACCTCGGGCTCTACGAATACGTGAAGAACTACCAGGGCAGCCAGTTCATCCAGCACGACCGCCCGGACCATCTGGAGATGCGCCGGGTGATGCACGGCTACTTCACGCCCAAGTCGATGGAGGCGTGGCGCCCGTTCGTCCGAGACGCGGTGAAGTCGCTGCTCGATGCGGCCGAGGCGAAGGGCAGCATGGACGTGATGCGCGACATAGCGACGCCGCTGCCGGTCATCGTGATCGCCGAGATGATGGGCGTCCCGCCGTCGGAGCGCGGCTATGTGCGCCAGCTTGCCGAGAAGCTGCTGTATATCGGCCGCGGCGAGTATGACCGGATGAAGCCGCTGACCGAGGGCATGCGCGGGATGATCGACTTCGTCTCGCCGCTGGTGGACGAGCGCATCGTCAATCCGGGCGACGACTTCATATCGGTGCTGGCGCGTGGCGAGAAGGCGGGGGTGTTCACCCGCCACCAGGTGCTGGTCAACACGTCGCTGCTGCTGCTGGCCGGCCACGAGACGACCATCAACCTGCTCTGCAACGGCACGCTGGCGTTCATGCAGCATCCCGAGCAATGGGAACTGCTGAAGCAAGACCCCGCCGGGCGCGCCAAACCGGCGACCGAGGAGTGCCTGCGCTACGACTCGCCGGTCGTGTCGATTCAGCGCATCGCGACGGAGGACGTCGAGATGCGGGACAAGGTGCTGCGCAAGAAGGATCGCGTGCGCTGGTTCATCTCGTCGGCAAACCGGGATCCCGCGGCGTTTGCCAACCCGGACACGTTCGACATCAGCCGGCATCCGAACCAGCATGTCGCCTTTGGATCGGGCACGCACCACTGCCTGGGCGCGACGCTCGCGCGCGTCGAAGGTCAGGAAGTGTTCAAGGCCCTGGCTGAACGTTTCCCGAAGCTCCGGCCGGAGGCCGAGGCACTGGAATACCAGCCCAGCATCACGTTCCGGTCGCTGAAGTCGCTGCCGGTCACCTGGCACTAGGAGAACCGCAGTGGCGCGAAAGCTGAAGGTGTGGGTGGACCACCAGGCATGTGTCGGGAATGCGATGTGCGAGTTGATCGCTCCCAAGGTCTTCAAGCTCAACGACGACCGTCAGTCCGAGGTGGTCGATGCCGCGGCGGACAGCGAAGAGAAGATCCTCGAGGCGGCGGAAAACTGCCCGGTGAGTGCGATCTTCGTGGAGGATGCGGAGACCGGGGAGCAGTTGTTTCCGTAGGGCTTGGCGGCTGTCCACGGGTTTGGTGGATGCATCAAAGTGAAGACGTCGATGGCCGGCGAAGCGCTGGCGATGACGATGGCGGCCGCCGCGGGGCGCCGGCCATGACGGGGGTGGGCGCGGCGCGGCGCCATTACGAACGGGGCGCTGCGGCGCGACGGGTTGTCAGGCTACGGGGGGTGGCATATCGCGCGGGCCGGGTGGTGCGACGGGCGGGATGTCCGGACCGGGCGCTGGATTTGGCGCGTCTGGTCCGATCGGGGGCTGGATGTCGGGACGGGGCGTCGTTGGCGGGATGATGTCCGGTCCGGGGTGTGGCGGCTGCTCGGGTCCGGGTGGCTGGGGTGGTTGGCTGTTGTTAGGCATGGGGCTTAAGCGCACCGCGGCGCGCAGGGTTCGGCAGAACATCACGACATGCCAACACGTTGTTCTGAGCGCGAACGTGGGTCGGCGGCCGGAATCTCATCGATGTCTCGTGTCCCTGTGGGTGAGACAAGCAGGGCTCGGAGGGCTGGGCTGGTGCCGGTGACGATGGCGTCGACCAGCTCGGGCGGGGTGGACCGAAATCGCACGGCTGCGGCAGGCGCGCGGCACGCTGCGGGTAGATGACCGCATACTGTTCCGCTTCGGCGACCGGGTCGGGCACGGGTTCCTCGGGCGGCGGTGGAGCGGCGGCGGCGGTTTCGGCGTGGGCCCGGGCGAGGCGTGCCCCAGCGCGTCGGCCATCAAGCCGATGGCGCAGTGCTCGGGCCAGGCGGTCTTGTCGGCAGTGGCGTTGTGTCGGCCTCGCGCTTGCGGCGCTCGGCCTGCAGGCGCAGCAGCATCGCCCGGGCGCTTTGTGCCTTGCGCTCTGTGCTGACGGCCTGGGCGTTGCCGCGATAGTCCCGGGCCTGGCGGAGGCAGTCCATCGCATAAATGGCGAGACCGACGCTGCGGGCGGCGATGTGGGCCTCCTCGCTGTTCGACGGCAGCATCGACGCGACACGCGACAAGGGCGATGGCGGCGCGGTCGCGGCGGGCTTCGGCCTCGGGCGTGTCGGTTTCCGGGGGCGGAAGCATGCCACGGAGGGTGAAGACGACGAGGTGATAGACGTCGCGGGGGAGTTGCAGGGTGAGGTCTGGTGGCTGGTTCTGAGTGTCGATGCCGGGGCATGTTGTGTTAGCTATATTGTCTGTCAATGTTATGAAATATTGTGTCCTTCGGATGCCTACAGCCTGATGTCGGCGCTGATCCGGTCGGCAGTCGTCCGGACTGTGCCCTGCGAACGATCGAGTAAGCCCGCCTGCTCCAGGGCAGCGACGTCCGCATGGACCCGGCGGTATTGGCGGCCGAGCGCCTTTGCCAGCGCCGACACCGAGGGCTCTGGATGCTTGTGCAGGTGCCGCAGCAGACGATAGCGCTCGCCGGTCATAACTTGGGCCAGGCCCTCCCAGCTCTCGAACGCCAATACCCGTTCGGGGACACGTTCGCCGCGTTCGGCTCGGTGCCAGGCATTGAGGAAGGCAGAGGCATCGTCCTCGATGCTGCCACCGACGATAACGGCCATGTCGGCTCTCGCGTCATCCTCACCGGCGCGCCGCGCGGACATCCGCGAGGAGGTCCCGGATGAGGTTCTCCGGCGTGGTAAAGGTGTATCGCTCTTCACGGTGGGCATAGTGCCGGTGGTCTCCCTTATCTGGCTCGTTGTCGTAGCCGACGACACGTTCGCCCTCCCGGCCATAGAACAGGCTGTATCGGAAGGTGTGGCTGGAGCCGCGCACCGGATTCGGTACCAGCCAAAGCTTCAACGCCGATATGGCTCCGTCATCGAACCGGCGCTTTCGGTGAACGATGAGCGCAGCCGACGGCATATGACAAAATTTGTCATAGACAAGCCTTGCCGTCAAGGTTCGTGGGCTATATCGGGCATCGTCCGCGAAGGACGGCACGCACTCGCAGTTCCGCTATTACTTCGCGCAGCGCAAAGCCGTTGACCTGGGCCGCTGGCTGGCCGGCCCCAGCGCGCGCGGCTGGGGCGCGGACCGATCTGCGCTTACTGCGCCGTCATGCCGCCATCGATCACCAGTTCCGAGCCGGTGACCCAGGATGCTTCGTCGGACGCCAGGAACAGCACGCCATTGGCGATATCCAGGGCGGTGCCGAGCCGGCCCATCGGCGTGCGGTCGAGCAGCACTTGGCGCACGGCCGGATCGCTGAAGCGCTGCAAGGTCAGCGGCGTATCGGCATAGCCCGGGTGCACCGAATTGATGCGGATGTTTTCCGCCGCATATTGCAGCGCCGCCGACTTGGTGAAGATCGTGATGGCGCCCTTGGCGGCGGAATAGGCCGGCGAGGTAGGACTGCCGACAATGCCCATGACCGAGGACGTGTTGATGATCGACCCGCCTCCGCCTTTGCGCATGGCCGGGATCGCCGTGCGGGTGCCCAGGAAGACGCCCTTGGCATGGACGTTCAGTTCGCGGTCCCAGATGTCCACGGTGATGTCTTCGACGTTGCCGGGGAAGGAGACGCCGGCGTTGTTGAACAGGATGTCCAGGCGGCCGTGGGTTGCCATCACCGCGTCGACCACCTGGGCCCAGTTCTGTTCCGATGTCACGTCGAGGTGGAGGTAGCGGGCGTCATGGCCCTCGGCGCGGAGGGAGGCCGCGGCGCGCTCGCCCAGGTCGTCGCGGATGTCGGTCAGCACCACCTTCGCGCCCTCGCGCACGAACAGATGCGCGGCCGCGCCGCCGAAGCCCATCAGCTCGCCTTTGATCGCAGCCGCCGCGCCGGTCAGCAGCGCTATTTTGCCCTGGAGCCGCATTCTGTCCTCCCATTTTTCCGTTGATCGGCAGGATGATGCGCCGATCCGGGTCGTGCCTCCATCGCCGCATCGTGGTCCAGCTTGAATTGATCCTTGTGATCAGAGCCTGTCTTTGAATGGTGTCAGAATGATGAAAAGCCACTGGGCCGCTTTTGAACTGCGCCCACACACGGTTCATTTGCCACGCACCAAGAGCCGGCTGCGCGAACTCATTCGACCTTTTTGTGCGCAGCAGCGGCAACCGCAGCCCACATCGAACGCATGTCGCGCAAAGCCCAGGTGAGAGCTTTGTCGGGGATCAGGTATCCACCGATACCATCAGTGAAAAGCATGTCGTAGATCCGGCGGCTTGCAGCATCAATGTCCGCTGCAGTCGGTTCGCCTTCTGCCGGCGGTGCCGGCAACATGATGGTGATCGTATCCGGCTCTTGCGGCACGACCTCGATTCGGTAGTTACCGTCGGGCAGCGAGCCAAAATACTCCTTCAGGCCGACACCCGGATCGTCGATCAGCCGGCGGCGCGCGGCAGGATCGCGCCGGAGCAGGCAATAGTGATCGGTGAACAAGTCGTGCTGATCGCTCACGGGTTGTTCTTCCGGAAGCTCTGGCGCATGCGCAGCAACTCCAGCTTTAGCGCCTGCGGCATGATCCAGCAGAACAGGTCGCCGCTTTCCCACAGATCCATCTGATTAATCACGGTCTCCGCATCCTCGGGCTTCGACGCAAGCGGAGGGATCACGAAGTACAGCGTGTCCCGCCGTTGTTGCCGGACATCGATCTTGACGCCGGGTGATAACTCCACGCCGATAGTGGCCAGCGCTTGTCGCGGATCCTTCCGCAGGAGCTCGGCAAAGGCTGGATCCGTCCAGGCGAGTTCGACCAGACGCCGTTCCAACGACGCATCCCCAACACCTTTTGTTTCGTCGGGCACTTTGCTTTCCTTCCGTGCGTCGGGCTCGCTCGACCTCAGGGCTCGCGATCGATGACCAGGAAACTCGGTCCCTGATGCGCAAGTGCGCGACCGAGAACGTCACTGATCGACTGAAGATCTTCGATTTTTTCGGTGCGTGCGCCGAAACCCTCAGCGATGCGCTGCATGTCGAGATCTGGATTTTTGAAGTCCAATCCGACGAACTGCGTTGTCTCAATCGTCGTGCCCATCACGTCGCACCACAGGTCCTTCAGCAACCGGTACTCGTGGTTCACGAAGCAGACGAATATGGACGGGATGGCATATTTGGCGGCTGTCCACAGCGCATGGATCGAGAACAGACTGCCGCCGTCGCCGACGAAGCAGACGGCATGCTTTCCGCTCGCCAGCCCGATCCCGACGCCCAGCGGCATGGCCCAACCGAGCCCTCCGCCACGCGGCGAGAAGTGGACATTACGAAAACCGAGGCGAACGGCCATATCCTGGACAATCGCATCTTCGGACGAGCCCTCGGTGATGACATGTGCCGCACGATCGAGACGACGCAACACACCGAGCATCAGGGCATCAGTGGGGCGTTTGCCGGATGATGGATACTTCGCTTCCAGAGTCGCCACATCCGCGACCCGCTCCCCCGCTGATTCGGCCGAAGCTCCGATCGCTGTCGCAAGCGCATCCAATGTCGCTTTGATATCACCGAGCACCGCGATGTCACAGGGAAAATCGAAACCAAGCTGGCTGCCAGTGGGCGCGATTTGAATCACCTGCAATTTGCTCGGTATCGCTGAGAGGCCATCATAGGTGAAGGTATCGACCTTCTCACCGATCAACAGCATTGTGTGGTAGCGGCTGAGTGTCTCGTTGATTTCCTTGGTGGTCGGGGGAAGCTGACCTCGGAAGTTCGGATGCAGGGGATCGACGGTGCCCTGGACGTGAAATGGCGCAGCATAGATGTCGGCGGCGAGCGCCGTTGCAATGCGGCTTACAGCGCCAACATCATGCGCTGCGCCGACTGCATAATCGGTAACGATGGCGAGCTTGCCTGATGGAACGGTCTGCAGGGCCAGCGACACTTCGGTGATTGCGCGCGGCACCGCGTCCTCGATGATCCGCGTCTTCCTGAACGTGGTGTTTTCGGTTCGCTCCAGCATGAAGTTCATGGGAATCGACAGAAAGACCGGCCCTGTCGGCTGCAGCCTTGCCTGGAGGTAGCAGCGCTGAAGCGCCACGGCGAGATCGTCAGTACGGGTCACCTCATACGCGTATTTGGTGGCGGTCTCCGCAAGCTGCACGTTCGGTGCGCCGAGAACCGGATTGTGAATGAGAAAGCGTGAATCCTGCTGCCCGTTGATCACAAGGAGCGGCACCCCGGACATCAAGGCATTGCGCATATTGAACATGCCGTTGGCCAGGCCCGGATAAGTGTGCAGGCTGACGATAGACGGCTTGCCGGTGATGAGCGCATAGCCGGCGGCCACGCCAACGGCGCTGGATTCGTGCAACGACAGGATGTAGGTGGCCTTGGATGCCGCTATGGCTGCCAGGAATGTCGTCTCCGTTGTCCCTGGATTGCCGAATACGAAAGGAATCTCGTACGTCTCGAGAAAGTCCTGAATGAGCTCGCCGCCTGTCCGACCTGTCATGCCCGTCCCATGTGACATTCATAGCATGTTTTGTGATACACTTTCTGGTTCGATGGCGTAAGTGCATAACACGCTGGAACATAGCACAACTGTCGTTCAGGCCGCTGTGGCCTGGTTGGCGGGTGCTGGTTGCACGGTGTGACCTTCTTCCCGTCGATCGAGCGTGAACCGCAGAAGATTGTCAGCTCCCAGAACGAGCGTCTCGATCTGAGGCGGCAGTATCGGAACGCGGGTCCAACCTACTCAGTGGTGGACGAGTTCGCGATCATCACGTTCCTTGAAGATCGGGGGGACATCCAGGACGTGATCGCCTGCGCACCCGGAAATTTGCCACCCGGCTATGATGAGCGGCGCAACCAGAGCGAGGAGCAAGCGATGTTTATCGAATCACACCTGACGGCCTGTCTATGGGCAGGTCGCGTTCTCACCGCGCTTGTGGTGCTCGCCCTGCTCGCAGTCGCCGCAACCATGCTGGTTTCCCGATCGGCCGCTCATGCCCAGCTGGCGGCGACAGGCTTTGCCGACAGCGCAGGGCCATTGATTGGGATCACCGCCCTCGGGTGCGCGCTGTTCTATGCCGTCCCGCAGACTGCTGTTCTAGGCGCAATCCTGGTCACCGGTTTCCTCGGCGGGGCGTTCTGCACACACTTTCGCCTCGGCACGATCGGCTCGCCGCCGCAGATGATCTCCTTGGCCCTCGGCGTGATGGCCTGGGGCGGCGTTTATCTCAGATATGCGGAGGTGCGCAGGCTGTTGCCAATCAGCATGTGAGTGATGAAGAGAAGGAGGCGCCTACAGGCGACTCTGACCGCAAGACGGCACGTGGAACCAGGCGGGAGTGAGTTGCCAAGTATTTGGGTATCAATCGGCAATGGCGCATCTGCTTCGTCTGGACGACAGAGGTCCCGACCGTGTCGAAATCGTCAACTACCACCAGGCAAATTCCGAACCCCACCCCAGGAGAGGTTCTGCTGCTGGAGTTCATCGAACCGATGGGTCTGACGCAGAATGGTCTCGCGCGTGCGATCGGTGTGCCGCCGCGACGGATCAATGAGATCGTGCTCGGCAAACGATCGATCACCGCGGATACGGACCTGCGGCTGGCACGGTATTTCGGAGTCTCGGAGGGGTTCTGGCTTGGCCTCCAAGGGCGACCACGACCTGCTGCAGCGGCGACAGGAGATCGATGCTGACCTGGCGCGGATCGCGCCGTATGGGCGGGCCGCATGATTGATATGTGCCCGATGAGGTGCATCGTGCTCTGCGCGTACTCGCCGCCCTGTGTCTTTCGTTGTGGTTCCGCGGCGAAGACGTGGATGGCCGGCCTTCGCCGACCATAACGATTACCGGTCTCATCCAGTGCGGGTCCGCCGTCAGGCAGGTGTGGAATGCGCCTCGCGAACCGGAACCCTTCGGTGGGATCGCGTTCGTCTCCCGAGCGAACCAGGGCGCCGCCTTTGAGAGGATCTCCCACTCAAGCCGCAGCTGGCGGTTCTCACGCCGCAGCCGGCTGAGCTCCTCGCGCTCCGCCGTCGTCAGGCCGCCGTCGCCGCGACCGGCGTTGCGTTCCCACTGCGCCACCCAATTCCTGATCGACTGCGCCGTTGGTTCAAACTCATGCGCCAGTTCCTCAGGCGTCCGGCCAGCATGCACCAACTCAATCATCTGGCGACGGAACTCAGGCGGGTAGGCTCCTCTTGGTGGCGACGGACCTGGCGCTCGGTCCGTCGCCCTGCGGGGCGAAAGCTATCAACTTTTTGCAATGTCAACGACGGCTTCGGCAAAAGCCCTCGGGGCCTCCTGAGGAAGGTTGTGCCCGATGCCGCCCTTGATGGTCCGGTGCGCATACCTGCCAGAGAACTTGTTGGCATAGGAACCAGGGTCCGGGTGCGGTGCGCCGTTGGCATCACCTTCGAGAGTGATGGTGGGCACGGTGATCACCGGACTTGCGGCAAGGCGCTTTTCCAATTCGTCGTATTTTGGCTCGCCTTCAGCCAAGCCGAGCCGCCAGCGATAATTATGGATCACGATGCTGACGTGATCCGGGTTTTCGAAGGACGCGGCAGAACGATTAAACGTCGCATCATCGAAGTGCCATTTGGGCGAAGCAAGCTGCCAGATGAGTTTGGCAAAATCGTGCCGGTATTTATCGTAGCCAGCGCGGCCACGTTCCGTCGCGAAATAGAACTGATACCACCATTCGAGTTCGGCCTTTGGCGGCAGCGGCATCTTGCCGGATTCCTGGCTGCCGATCAGATAACCGCTCACGGAGACCATTGCCTGGCACCGCTCCGGCCAGAGCGCCGCGATGATGTTGGCCGTCCGCGCTCCCCAATCAAAGCCGGCGAGAGTTGCCTTCTCGATTTTGAGAGCATCCATCAGGGCGACAATATCGACCGCGACGACGGTCGGCTGACCGTTCCGTACCGTATCACTTGAAAGAAAGCGGGTCGTGCCATAGCCGCGCAGATACGGGACGATCACTCGAAAGCCTGCGGATGCCAGTAACGGGGCGACATCGACGAAGCTGTGAATGTCGTAGGGCCAGCCGTGCAAAAGAATAACCGGCGCCCCATCGGCGGGGCCAGCCTCAGCGTACCCGACATTTAGCAGGCTGGCATCGATCTGCTTCAGTGAGGCAAACGAGACATTGGTTCCCGGCTTGATTGCGGGCAATTGCGTCGGTCTTGTCTTGCCGCTCTGCGCGCCCGCGGTCTCGATCATTCCGAACTGCGTGGCAGCAATGGCCGTCGCCGCCGTTCCAAGAAAGCGACGGCGACGGCAGTTGATCTCTTCAGGCGTTCCGATCGGATTCATCGGTGGTCTCCTTGGGCTGATAACCGGGTGGTAAGGGAGCGCAGAACCCGCGTCGGATATCTCGATGCAGATAGGCCATCAAGCCAAACCTGACGTACCGATCCCGGGCGACCGCACTCCCGCGATCGCCCGCTGCAAGGAACTTGACGTATTCGGCGGTCAGTGGCGGATTTCTCTCCGGACGCTGGCGCGGCCAACGGTGGCTGACCAAAATGACCCGACCTGGATTCGCGAGGAGTTGCAGACGACAGCTGGCAGCAGTGCGGTACTCATTGGGGATTGCGCTTCTGCTGGCAGCCCTGTCAGCATTGGCTGCTTGCTCGTCGAAAATCAGCCACGTGAACATATACCCTGCGTTCGGCCCGCATTATGGCGATGGCCATTGAGGGAACATGTCGGCTGTTTCGCGAGCGGCTGACGCAGCCTGCTGCAACAGCATCCGCCTTGGCACCGCGCACATCGGCGCGTACGCGACGCTAGGGGCGCCCTCCGGCCGTGCGCAGACGCCGGCCTCTGACACTTATCGACAGGCAGCGATAGACGCGCTCCAGGAAGCGCGCGTTGATGCCCGGCCGGCCGTATGCGGCATGCGCATCATGGTCCGCGAGATACGCGGCGTGCTTCGCCAGACGCTCGTATCCTTCCGCGAGGATCATCTTTACTCGTCGCACTTCCGGATCTTGCGTCGTATCGGCCTCGGACCACGCGTCCGCTGCTCGCCGCAGCCAATCCGCAGTCGTCATCGTCGGTTGCATGACAAACCGGTAAGATACCCGCGCGTAACCTGTCCAGGCATCTGCCCTCCCGGAACCATCAACAAGCGGCGAGCGAACCCGCCGCATGGAGGCAAAGCGTATTGCCGAGCTGAAGTATGTGCCGTTGTCCTCTCAGAGCGAGACACATCGGGTTGCCACTGACCAGGGTGGCGCTGATCTCGTCCGTTGCCTGATCGATCAGGATACTGACAACACGACCGCGCCAATGGACGCTAAAGCCGAAGCGCTTCCAGGCAGGCGGCAGGTGGGGATCCACTCCAAGGGCGTCGGGGCGCAAAGACAACCCGGCAAAACCGAACAAGGCAGTCTGCCACAGACCACCGAGCGCGGCAATGTGAATGCCGCCGGCGCTGCCGTCTGAGGTGTCCGCAAGATCTGTCGCGGCGGTCTCCCGGAAGTAGCGGGTCGCGAGATCCATGTCGCCCAGTCGTGCGGCAACGAAGGCGTGCATGCCGCGGCTGAGGGAGCTGCCATGGCCGCAGCGCTGCTCATAGAAGCGGAAATTGGCAAGCCTGGCGCGTGCATCGCATTCTTCCGGCAGCAGGGCCAGCAGGGCTACGACATCGGCCTGCTTCACCACCTGGGATCGCTGAGTGCGCTCGCGTCCGAGCAGGACATCGAGCGGCATTGTGCGGTCAGCGTATCGGAGCAGATCGACCTCTTCGAGATCGAAGAAGCCGGCAAACTGCTCGAACAGCCCGCTGTCCGGATTGAATCCGCTGAACAGCGAATCGGCCACCTGGGCCCACTGCTGGAGTTCGTCGTCATCGAGGTGAAGCTGCTCCGAGAGTTCACCCCAACGATCCGGCCAGCGGTCGCGCAACACGGTCGCCATCTCAACGCCGCGTCTGATGTTCCAGCGTGCCATGACGTTTGTATAGGCGTTGTCGTCGATGTTCTCATGATATTCATCGGGGCCGATGACGCCACGGATGTGGCATTTGCCATCGGCCTCCGGCCTGGCACGGTCAGCCCAGAACCGTGCGGTTTCCAGCAGAATCTCGGCTCCGGCGTCGATCATGAAGGTGTCGTCGCCGGTCGCCTCCCAGTATTGCCAGACCGCATAGGCGACATCCGCAGTGATGTGCTGCTCCTGTGTGCCGCAGAGCACCTGGATCAGCTCACCGGTGGGGCCAGTGAGCTGCTCGGGGGTTGTCTCATCGCCGGTATCAGTTGACTCCCAGGCGTACATCGCGCCGCGCCAGCCCATCCGCTCGGCCTTGGCGCGAGCACCTGGCAAGGTGTGATAGCGGTACATCAGCAGAGCTCGAGCGGCCTCAGGCCATGTCGCGATGTAGAACGGCAGCACATAGATCTCAGTGTCCCAGAACACGTGCCCCAGATAGCCATCTCCGGTCAGCGCGCGGGCTCCAATGGAGACTCGTTCGTCGGCTGGATTGGCCGCGCTGTTGAGATGGTACATCGCAAAGCGCAAAGCCCGTTCGGAGGCGTCGTCCCCTTTGATTTCGAGATCGCAGAGGCGCCAGCGCTCTGCCCACGCGGCCTCATGTGCGGCAAGGACACCACGCCAGCCGATCGGCTGAGTTCGCTCCAACGCGTCTCGCGCCTGCTTGCCAGGGTCACCGGCAGGTGTGTCGCCGCGCGCCACGGCAATCAGGCGCTGGAAAGATGCGGCCTGACCAGCCGCCGATGTCCAACTCCAGGACCATCGAAACGGGCTCAGCGCCTGGGGCGACAATTCGGCGTCGTCCAATTGCAGCGAAGCAGCACACGCCATGGCGAGGCTCTTGCCGGACTGTTCGGTGCGCCACAAACCGAAATCCTGCTCGAGGTGTTGCGGGTCCAGACCTGAGCCCAATTCGTCGAACCGTGCGTCTGCGGTGATCTCCGCGTTGGCCTGCTCCACCTCCAGACGCACAAGTTGCAGCCCCACCGCGCGATCGGCCATCGACACAAGGCGGAGCGTTTTCACCTTCACAACAATCCCGCTGGAATCGCGCTGTTGCCACTCCGTGAGCATCACGCCCCGACGCATGTCGAGGATCCGCTGGTGGTGCAGCGAATCTCCGTTGTGATGCCGCAGGACGCTGCCGTTGACCAGTACCCGTACTCGGAGCCAATCGGGCACCGGCACCAGGGCCGGGACCGGCGGCTCGATGTTAGGCGTATCGAACAGCCCCGCCACATAGGTGCGCGGCCAGGAGGCCCATCTGAGAGTATGCGACCAGGATACCCAGGTAGGGCCTCGGCTGATCTCCCGAGCCGCGCGGACGCCGAGGAAGCCATTGCTGACGGTGAAGCGCAATTCGATGCTGCTTTCCCGCACAGGATCGTAACTTTGCTCCACCAGCAGCCAGTCTTGATCCCGGCTCGGCTCCAGCGCCTGCTGCAAATCCATACGATGCCTCACTTCTCTCGTGCGCGGAGCCGGCCCTCGATCAAGGCGTCCAGTTCGATGTAGTCCAGACTGGCCACGACCAGATCGGCGCCTGCTGCCCGCAGAAGAGCCGCATCCCCCAGCCGGTCGATCCCCAGCGCCATCATCCCGCCAGCGCGTGCCGCTTCGATGCCGACCGGCGCGTCCTCGACGACCAGGCAGGCCGCGGGCGCCGCTCTCAGTTCCTGCGCTGCGATGAGAAAGATCTCCGGGTGCGGCTTGCCGTGGGATAGATCGCGACCGGACACATCGACCGCGAAGAGATCCAGCAACGTCTGGTTCTGTGACAGAGGGATCAGACGCATCATCTGGTTGGCGTTCTTCGACGACGAGGCAACCGCGAGAGGAATGCTTTTCGCCGCGAGTGCCTGGGCGAAGCGTAGCGCGTCGGGGTAGACAGTGAAGTCGCGCGCGGCGATCAACGCCTCCAGGATTTGCTGCTTACACTCGGCGTAGGCCTCGGCGCGTTCTGTGGCGTTGGCGACACCCAACTGTTGCAGCGCGGCCCGCGCGCCGCTGAGACGCGGTTTGCCCGCGACGTGCGCCTGATAGATTTCGGTCGTGAAGCGCGCAGGATCGGCAAACCCTTGCAGCGCCTCCCGCCACGCACGCTCATGGGGAGAATCGACGAGAACACCGTCCACGTCGAAAATGACGGCGGCGAGAGTTCGGTGGGAAGCGGGTCCTGCTGGCATCTGAAGGCTTCTAGTCAGCCGGTACAGGCATGCTGATAGCATGACCAAGCCGGGGATTGCAGCTTCGAAATCAACGGCACCTACCGATGATCGGGTCGGTGCCGATGCGTGATCTATTCGGCAAATGACATAAGTTTAACCGACATGACAGCGGTTTAATCGCTGCACCGAGGGAACGGTTACCCGGCAAGCGGCATTTTCCCTGGGTCGGCGGCGCCCGTCCGGCCTGCCGCCCTGGATACAAGGCATTTCCACTAGGAGGAACCATGAGCCTTTCCACCGAGACGACCCGCGCACCACGATTGTGGCGCCGCAGCGCGATAGCCGCTGTTCTACTGGCTGGCACCGCGCTTGGCGGTTTCGCCGTCGGCCACGCTGGATTAGCCGCAACCGAGGCCACTCCCGGCGCTCCGGTCAATCCGCCAGGCAGCGGCATGACCGGCCACACGTTGCCGGACTTCACCGACCTGGTCACTCAGGTCAAACCTGCGGTGGTCTCGATCACGACCAAACTTCAGGCCAGTCCGGCTGCCGACGAGGACGGGCCGCAATTGCCGATGCCGTTCCGGCAGTTCCCGTTCGGCGGCATGGGCCCGCAGATGGGACCGCAGGCGCACGCCGTTGAGGCGCGCGGTTCCGGCTTCATCATCGATGCCAGCGGCACCGTCGTGACCAACAACCACGTGGTGAAGGACGCGAAGTCGGTATCCGTCACGCTCGACGATGGCACGCAGCTTCCGGCCAAGGTGATCGGGCGCGACGCTCGTACCGACATCGCCGTGCTGAAGATCGATGCTCACAAGCAGCTTCCCTACATCCAGCTCGGCAACTCGGCGAACGTGAAGCCGGGCGAGTGGGTGGTCGCGATGGGCAACCCGTTCGGTCTGGGCGGATCTGTGACCGCCGGCATCGTTTCCGCGAGCGGTCGCGACATCGGCGCGGGACCCTACGACCAGTTCATCCAGGTCGACGCGCCGATCAACCAGGGCAATTCTGGTGGACCGCTGTTCACCCAGGACGGCAAGGTGATCGGGATGAATACTGCCATCCTGTCACCCTCGGGGGGCTCGATCGGCATCGGCTTCGCCATTCCATCCGACATGATCCACACGGTCGTGGCGCAGCTCGAGAAAACCGGCAAGGTCACGCGCGGCTATATCGGCGTCGAGGCGCAGCAGGTCAGCGACACCATGGCGAAGGCCATGCACCTGGACGCGAAGTCCGGTGCGCTGATCGCTGGCGTGCAGAACGATACGCCGGCGTCGCACGCTGGTCTGTCGCCGGGTGACGTGATCACCGCGGTGAATGGCCAGTCTGTGAAGAATCCACGCGACCTCGCGGTGGATGTTGCCTCGGTGCAGCCAGGCGATGAGGCGAAGCTTCAGGTTCTGCACAATGGCGACAGCAAGACGGTGTCGGTGAAGGTTGGCCAGATGCCTAATGAGCAGACGGCCAGCAACGATACCGGGCCATCGTCGCACGAGCGGATCGGCCTTGCGCTGGCGCCGCTGTCGCCTGATCTGCGCAACCAGCTCGACGTGCCGGACGGCACGCATGGTGCGGTCGTGCGCAACGTCGAGCCTGGATCACCGGCTGACCAGGCCGGTCTGCAGGCTGGCGACGTCATCGTCGGCGTGGGCGACAAGCAAGTGACGTCCCCATCTGACGCGGCCAACGCAATCCGCGGCGCGAGCAAGGATCACGCGGTCGCGCTGCGCATCATTCGCAACGGCGAGCCGGTCTTCGTCGGTGTGAATCTCGACCAGAACTCTGAAGGCTGAAGGCTGACGAGGGGCTCCTCCCCCGCGCAAGCGAGGGAGGGGGCCCTCGACATGCATCACACTCCGCCGCGTTCCTCACGCCAAAGCGCCAGTTTCTCCTGCACCGGCCTATCGGAGAAGCTGAACAGCACGGCCTCGCCGTTGGCACGATGACGGTGCCAGTGCCAGCTTGGCACCACGAAGATATCGCGCGGCTTCCAGCGGAATGTCGTATCTCCAATCACTGTCTCGCCTTCGCCCTCGACCGCGACGAACACGGTGCCGTCGGTCGAGCGGTATGGCGCGGAACCGAATCCAGCAGGCAGCAGCTGCATGAACGTGCCGATCGTCGGCATTGGCGACTCGCCGGACGCAGGATTGACATACCGCAGCTTATAGCCATGGCAGGCATCGGGGTCGCCGTTGCGCGACAGGGTCGCCAGCGCCTCGCGTGAGCGCGCATAGGGATAGTTGAAGACCGGCGAGCTTTTCGTCGTCGGATGCCAGTCGACCGGCAGCATGTTGGCGCCATAGCGCGCCAGGCTGTCGCCTTCCGGACGGGTCACCGTCTGGCTGTCGGCATTCGCCGGCTCGGCAAAGCCGGCGTCGAACAGTCGCACGATCGGGATGTCCAACCCGTCGAGCCATACCATCGGCCGATCAGTGTCGTTGCCGTGGTCATGCCAGGTCCAGCTCGGCGTGATGACGAAGTCGCCGGGTTCCATCATCGTGCGTTCGCCTTCGACGGCGGTATAGGCGCCGTGGCCTTCGATGATAAAGCGCAGCGCTGACTGCGAATGCCGGTGCGCAGGCGCCACTTCTCCCGGCATGATCAGTTGCAACCCTGCGAACAGCGAATGCGTGATCGATGTCTGTCCGCGCAATCCCGGGTTCTCCAGGATGAGCACGCGCCGCTCCGCCTCCTTCGCGGTGATCAGCGCGCCGGCCTGCATCAGGAATGGCCGCACCACTGCGTCGTAATCCCACCTGGCGGGCAGCGCTGGGGTCACCGGCTGCCGCGTCACCATCGAGTGCAGACGCTCCCATAACGGCGCGAGCGAATGTTCGCCGATGCTGTCGTAGAATGCCTGGCGTTCGGTTGATGGCGCGACTGCGGTGTCGTTCATCGGAGTCTCCCTGCCGGGTCAGCGACCCGTGATGGTCTGCCAGAGTTGCCGTGTCTCGCTGCGCGGATCGTTCTCGATCCGACATTCGGCATCCAGCATCAAGGTTGCGCGGCTGGCAAGGTCATAGGCCGGCCAACGGGGAATCGAAGCGTGCTCGGGCACCCCGGTATGAGCAAATGCCGCCCAAGTGCCCGACATCGCCGTCGCCAGGCGATGCGCTGCCTCGCTGCGGTCGGTCGCATTGGTCAGATCGATGGTGTCGAAGGTGAATGGCACGTCGAGCGCATGCGGCGCCTTCAGACGCCCGCCCTGCACGGGTGTCTCCCATTCGAAGGAATACATGTAGACCGGCGCTGCGGCCTGCTTCGCCTTATGCTCTGCCACGATGAGCGAGCGGATGCGGAAGTTGGAATTGGTCAATGTAGCGATGAGGCGCTCGGCGGCATTCGCGGAAGGATAGAGGTGCCGGTAGGTTTCGATCACCTTGTCGGTGTGTTTGCCGGCGACGGCAGCGACGCGGTCGTGCATCTCCTGTTCAGTCAGCGTGCGGAACCACACCTTGTCGTCACGGGCGAGGAAGCTCGCCATCTCGTCCTTCATGTCGCCGATCAGCAATGGGATGTCGGCCGAGACCGCGGGCGCTCCCTGGTCGAAGGGATGCTGCGGCACGATCGTCCCATCCACCACGGGGCCGAATGGATAGCGGTCAAAGAGTGGCAATGGCGCGGGCCCAATTGCCTTCAGAGCAGGTTCGACCGCGGCCAGAAGCTGCTCCATCGGCAGCGACTGGAGTTTGCCGAGATCGCGCGAGGTCAGACCGAGCGTCTTGAGAACGGCATCGGTCAGTCTGGCGGCGCGGTCGGGCTCGCGTAGCCGGATGGCGGCGCCGCTCTGCACGATGGCACGATGGAACAGGCCATGCGCAGAGGGCATCGTGAGCAGCGTGCAGACTTTTCCGCCGCCACCCGATTCGCCGAAGATGGTCACGTTGTCAGGATCGCCGCCAAACCGCGCGATGTTCTCACGCACCCATTCCAGGGCCGCGATCATGTCGAGCGTGCCGGCGTTGCCGGATGCCGAAAAGTCAGCACCGCCGACCGCGGACAGATCCAGGAAACCGAATATGTTCAGACGCTGATTGACGGTGACGACAACCACATCACCTCGCGTGGCCAGCCGCGAGCCCTGTAGCCGCGCGACGTTTGCCGTACCGTATGAGAAGGCGCCGCCGTGGAACCATACCATGACCGGCCGTTTCGCTGAGTGGTCGAGCCCGGGCGTCCACACATTAAGGGTGAGGCAATCCTCGGTTTCCGGTGACGTGTCCGGCGCCCCGGAGAAGTCGGCGAGTTCGGGTCGCGAGGCGGGTCGGAGGCCATGCTGCGGCGCATGCCCTTGGTACTCCAGTGCATCCCGCACGCCAGCCCAGGGTGTCGGCTTGCGCGGCGGCATGAACCGGTTGGCGCCAGAGGTCGGCGCGCCATAGGGAATAGACTTGAAGGCAACGACACCTTCCACGGTGGTACCGCGAACCCGGCCCGCCAACGTCTCCACCAATGACGTGCCTTGCGACGTGGCGAGATCGTTCACCGCAACCCTCCCTTTTCGACCGGCAGAGAATGCCCCCGTGGATTGCGCGGTGTCGATACCTGGGGTGCCACGCAGCGTCACATCGGTCCGACGGGGAATCCCCCGGTCAGCGCGCCGGCCACCATTGGCTCAACCAATGGTCCTTGTCGGCTTGCAACTGCTGCGTTTGTGCGTCGCCAACCGCTTGCCGCGCAGCGCTTTCCGCGTCATTCGCACCTAGATGATCGCCGCGTTCAGCGAGCGATCTCGCGGTCGCCTCGTCCGCCGCGGCCTTCTCTCTCGACTGCTGCGCCCACCGCGCGTGCTCACGGGAGGCGAAATCATAGACGTTCCGGTCGGGCGATGCACAGCTCACCACGATCAGCGCCAGGCCAACGATGAGGTGCCGGGTCTGCATTCGGCAGCAGATAACGCCCATCGCGGGCGGCGGTTGCAGGATGAGTGGAATGATCGACACGCCGCGCGCCCTGCAATCGAAGGCTCGCGCGGAACAACGTCATTTCGATTTGCTTAACCCTCTGCGTCGACATTCCGCCTCCGTTGTGAACCGGCGGTGTCTGGATGGGCGAGGAGTTCGCGGTTGGCAGCCGCGTCAGCGCGCGCGGGCTGGCCTGGGATGTGCTGGAGGTGGCGCCGCTGGGTGCACAAACGCTGCTTCGGCTGCGCTGCACGGATGGCGATCTCGTTGGGCTGGAATGGGATATCCTGCATCCGGCCGAAGCCGTCGAAATGGCACGCTTGGAACTTCGGCCGGATGTGCCGGGACCGTTGGCTGCGTGGCGGCTTTACCACCAAGCCTGCTTGCTCGAGCAAGTGCTTGGTCCCGCGGACATGCTGTTGGGCGCACCAGGTCGGGTTCGGATCGAACCGTACCAGCTCGTTCCGTTGATGCGCGCACTGGAATTGCCGCGGCCGCGCCTGCTACTCGCCGACGGCGTAGGCCTGGGCAAGACGATAGAGGCGGGGCTGATCGCCTGCGAGCTGATCGCACGTAGACGGGCGCATCGTGTGCTGATCGTAGCACCTGCGGGACCGCTGCTCGTGCAATGGACCCAGGAAATGCGTCAACGCTTCGGCTTGCGGTTTACCGCGATTACCGATGCCGCGTCATTGCAGCAGCAACGGCGAAAGGCGGAGTTGGGCGGCAATCCTTTCGACGCGATCGCTCTCTGCATGACGTCACTGGATTTCGCGAAGCAAGAGCGCGTGTTGGAGGAGCTGGAACGTTCGGCATGGGACCTGGCGATCATCGATGAGGCGCACCATTGCATCAGTGCCGGTAGTACCGACCGCGAGGACACGCAACGAAGACGGCTGGCGGAGGTCATCGCGCGGCGCAGCGACGGACTGCTGCTGCTCACCGCCACGCCGCATGACGGCTACGATTCGCATTTTGCATCGCTGATCGAGCTGCTGGATCCAAGTCTCGTCGATGGGCGTGGTGGTCTCACGGGGAGTGCCTATCGGCGTCATGTCGTCCGCCGATTGAAGTCGCATATCCGCGATCCGGCGACAGGTGCGTCACTGTTCCGTGAGCGCCAGATAATACCAGTGAAGGTCGAGCTTGGCGGCGCCGCCATGCAACCGGTGCGAGTGTTCCATCAGGCGCTCGCGGCACTGGTGGCCCCGCGGCTACGACGGGCGGCGCAGGGTCGGGAACACGCCGATGCCCTTGCGTTCATCAGTTTGCTGAAGCGTTCGGTCTCCACGATCAGCGCATGTGTCAACACGCTACGCGTGGTTGCAGAGCGCTATCGACAGGCTGGGAAGGCTGAGGCCGAGGTAGTGCGACGGGAGCGGGCGCGATCGCTGCGGTCGTATCGCAAGCGGTTGCAGCGGTTCGGAGTGCTGAACGAGGGTGACGAGGGTGACTTGGCTGAGCTTGAGGCCGATGGCATGGCGGCCGATCTGCAAAGTTTCTCCGCCACCGAATTGGCGGCGCTGACACGGAGCGATGCAACGATCGAGGCGCTCGATGCATTGATTCGGCTGGGAGAGGCAGCAGAGTCTGCCGATCCGAAGTTGCACACCGTCGGGCGGGAGGTGAGTGCAATCCGTGCGGCGCATCAGGCGACCAATATATTGATATACACGGAGTATGCTGACAGCCAGGCGGCCGCGCTGCGCGCACTGCGCTCGTGCGGTGGCGAAGTGTTGGCGATCAGTGGAGCATATAGCGAGCGCGAGCGGACGCGGGCCGCCGAACGCTGTGCCGAGGAGGATGGCATCATTCTGGTCAGCACCGACTCGCTGGCCGAGGGACTGAACCTGCATCAGCGCTGCTTCAATCTGATCCATCTCGATCTGCCGTACAACCCGAACCGTTTGGAGCAGCGCAATGGGCGGATCGATCGCTATGGCCAGGAGCATGATCCGAAGATTCGTTACCTCTATCTCGCTGGCACATTCGAAGAGCGCCTGCTGCTGCGTCTGATCGCGAAATACGAGAAAGCGCGCGCCCACCTTACGTTCATGCCGGACACGCTTGGGGTTGCAGCGGACGAAGAGGCATGGAGTTCCGGTCTGGTTGCTGGATTTGCCGAACGGCAGGCCGGCTTGTTCGACGATGAGCCGACAGCGATTCGAACACTGGACCGGGAAGCGGAAACGGCCAATCTGGGTGCATATCGCGATCTTCTGCATGAAGTCGATCGAGCGTTCAACGGTTTCGATCGCTCGGCCGTGCGCCATGGCTGGCGGGGCGATCACACGGCGGACACCGACACGTCGCGGAGGCTTGGCGGCCTCGTCGGCCAAACAGCGGAGCGATGTCTTGCTGGGCCATATCGATCTGCCGGAATTCGTCGCAGCAGCGATCGCGGTCGAAACCGGTGGCGAACCTGCGGGTCGAGGCGTGCTGCGGCTTCCTGCTGAATGGTGTACAGGATTTGACAATCTTCCAGGGTTTGACCGCGAGCACTGCACGCTTCGGTTTACCAGCAATCAGGCCAGGTTTCGCGACAAGAAGGGGCGTTCGTTGGCAGTTCTTGGCCGTGCCCATCCGGTGGTTAGGCACGCCGTATCCAGCGTGCACAGGCTTTCCGGAAGGACGTGGGACAATCGAGTAAGCGTGGCGCTGGCCGACGAGGGGGCACCGCTTGCGGTGCTGCTTACCTACGGGGCGGAGATGCGCGGTAGCACCCGCACCGAGTTTCAGCAGATCTTTGCGATTCTGTTGCCCGTGCATGGCCGTGCTGTCGAAATGACCGAGCCGAGATGTTGGCTGCGGCTTGCAACCTCGGGTCGATCGCTCTCACGAATGAACGTTTGGCAAGACCTGTTTGCGTCCTGGGTACCAGGCCGTCAATTGGAGGCTGAGGCAGTCGCCGATGCTGCAATGCTCCGCAAGACGGTGCAAATTGCAGCGGACCATCAGCAGAGAATCCAAACAGAGGCGAGCGACCTGCAAGACTGGCTACGCAGGCGAGCCGACGATATCTGCGGTGCATTCGAGCCTCAGACGGGTGATCTGTTTGGAACGGCCGCACATGGGCCTGCATGGAAGTTGTTGCCGTTGCCGCTTGACCGACTGGTAGTGTTTGCGGCGGACGACACCAACACGCCAGCCCGGCGGCGCGAGGCAAACAGCATTGTGGAATTTTACCAGCGCCGAATTACGGAGCAGGCAGCAAGGGCGGCATTGTCTCCGCCGGTTCTGCATCCAACCGGGATGCTTATGCTGGTGCCGCCAGCGCTGCACAGGTGACTTTCGATCTGCGGGACTGCACGTTCATCGGTCCGGCGCTTCCTGAGCCATTCGTGGGCTTCGAATTGGCTGCGCAACTGACAAAGTTGGGGTTGCTGGCCAATACCTCAGGCGAAGTCTTCGAGCAGGATTGGGGCGCGCTGCGTCGGCAATTGCGCTCGAGCGGTGGTCCGCAAAGTCTGTGCAATCAGATCATCGCGCCATTGGCCACGCGCCTCAGCTTCGATCGCCCGGAACACGCGGATGAAGTTTCGACGCGCGAGGGCGTGGAGGCTGGCGGCTGGATCATGCGAGCCCCATGTGGGGCGCGGCTGCGCGCATGGTCATTCGCGTCAGGCACGGACCTCGATGCGCCGCATCGGTCCGGGCGCGCCTATCGGTTCAGTCCGATGCGCAGTGCACAGCGCGTCCTGCTGGCGACCGGGGAACGGCTTGGATTGCTGACTGACGGCGAGGAGTTGCGCCTTCTGTTGTGCGACCCTGCCTATCCGGACAGCCACATCGCGATGCCGCTCGCTGGCGGCACGGGGTGGCGAGCGCAGAACTTCGCGCCGGATTCATATCGTCTGCTGCTAGCGTTGGCCGCACCGAAAGGCATTGCGGCCTTGCCGGATGTTCTTGAAGCAGCTCGACTCAGCCAGAGCAGAATCACAAAAGATCTGCGCGTGCAGGCGCGCAGCGCAATCGAAGGCTTTTTGCAAGCGGTGCTCGACAACTCCCCCAACGCCACCGAACACGACTTGCACCAGCGCGCCGCCACGCTATGGGAAGAGGGGCTGGTCTTCGTCTATCGCCTGCTCTTCATCCTCAAACTGGAAAGCCAGGTCGATCCGGCATGCGCGTTCAGCTTCGCCTCGACCAGCTTGTGGCGCACCGCCCTATCGCCGAACCGCGCACTGGGACCGCTGGTGCGTCGAATGCTGGATCATGGTCACCACACCGGGCGGATGTTGGAAGACGGAATTCGCCTGGTGTTCCGCGTGTTTCGTGACGGGCTATCGTGCAGTGAGCTGTCGGTGACGGCGCTTGGCGGTGCGCTGTTCGGCCCGCCGGCGACGCCGCTTCTCGATCGGCTGGCCTGGGGAGAGCGCGCTGTCGCGGTGTTGCTCGATCGGCTGCTATGGACAACACCGAAGGGCAGACCTCGCGAGCGAGTTCACTACGGTGCGCTGGATGTGGAGGACCTCGGCCGTATTTACGAGGCGCTATTGGAACTGGAACCGGGGATCGCGACCGTAGCGATGTCGCGGCTAAGGCGCACAAAGCTCGAAGTGATCCTGCCAGCCGTGCAGGCTGCGCGTTACCGCGGTGCTGGTGCCTCGCTGACGCGGACGGCGTGGGTCGAGGACATTCCCGCAGGGCGGTTTTTCGTGCGAGCTGGCGTAGGTCGCAAGATGACCGGTTCCTACTATACGCCGCATGCGTTTGTTCGCTTCCTGGTCCGTGAGACGCTGGCACCCCAGATTGCAGACCGCAGTCCGGACGGAGAACCAAACCCTCGGGCCATTCTGGCGCTGAAGGTGGTTGATCCCGCTGCAGGTAGCGGACACTTCCTGGTGGAAGCGTGCCGCTATCTCGGCGATGCGCTGTATGTCGCGTGCCGCAGGTGCGACGAGTTGGCGGCTGCCGCGGAAGAGGAGGCAGCACGCAAGTCACATGATGATCGTGAGCCCCTGTTGGCGCGGGCCGCGGCACTGCGTGCGCGCGTGGCGAGCCTGCCAGACCCGGATGGTCTGCTGTTGGCCTATCTGCCGAGCCGCGTGAGTGAAGGAGCCGCCAGCGGGGTCTCGCAATCCCGCGCGCTGGCAATCTGCCGACGAATGGTTGCGGTGCACTGTCTGTATGGAGTGGACAGCAATCGGCTTGCGGTGGAACTGGCAAAATTGTCGCTCTGGTTGGAATCCTACGCCGAGGGGCTTCCGCTGACATTTCTCGACCATCGATTGGTGCACGGTGATTCGATTTCAGGGCCGTTCTTTTCGGCGCTGGCGACGCTGCCTGTGGGTCGCGCGGCGTTGGACGCGTTGCTGGCGCAGGATGTGAGTTCTCGCCTGAGTGAGGCGCTGCAAGCCGCGCTCCATCAGGTTCGCGCGTTGCAGGCCACAGTGGGTGCCGATGCCGCCGATCTCGCATTGAAGGCTATGGCGAAGCGGCGGCTGGACATGGCGCTGCAACCGTTGCGTCTCCTGGCGCGTGCCTGGTCCGGTGCGGTGATGTTGGCGACCCAAGGAGTAGATGACGAATGGCTGGCGCTGGCACGCTCTGTCACGGCGACGGGGACCTGGCCGGAGGTTCTGACCGAGCGGCAGGAAGCGATGCTGACCGCCGGGAGTCAGGCGCTGCCGTGGGATCTGACCTTTCCAGAGGTGTTCTGGCGTGAAGGGACCAGGGAGGGCGCATTCGATGCGGTGTTGAGCAACCCGCCATGGGACATGATGCAACCCAATACAGCGGAATTCTTCGCGGGACTCGATCTTTCGATTTTGGATACCGCGATACGGCACGAAGTACATGCGATTCGAGATCGTTTGCTGGCTGATCCTTTGGTGGCCAAGGCTTGGCACGACTATCAGGCGGTGTTTACCCGTGGGCAAAGATTGGTAGCCAGGTTGTATCTGCATCAGAAACTCGGCGGGGGTGGCGGCGCTCTGGGTGGGAAACTCGACCTCTATCGTGTGTTTGCCGAACGCATGGTGGGGTTGCTTGGCGGTGACGGCGCCATCGGCATGGTTGTTCCATCGGCATTCCACGCGAATGAGGGCGCAACCGGAATCCGCAAGTTCTTTCTACAGCACACGCGGGTGGAGCGATGTCTGTCGTTCGAAAACCGCAGGAGCCTGTTCGACATACACGCGAGATACAAGTTTGCTCTGATCATCGCGCGGAGGCCAGGGCCCACAAGCGAGATGCTCTGTGGATTTTATCTGACGGACTTCCGAGAACTCGAGGAGCATAGCCGGTGGATGAAGTACGACCACGACTTCATCGCTGCCTCCGGCGGTGCCTATGCGACCTTGTTGGAGTTGCGCGAACCCGTGGACCTGGTGCTCGCGCGCCGAATGTTCCTCGGGCAGCGTGGTCTCGGGGCGTGGATGCAAGATGTTGGCATAGTGTTCAGCCGGGAAATCCACATGAGCGACGATGCCGGCCGCTTTACCTTGTTGCGGCAGCCACTGCAGCCCAATCCAAGGCTGATAAGTCCGGATATGATCCGCGAGATTCGTAAAGGCGACTATCTCGTACTCCACGAGGGCAAGACGATCCACCAGTTCAGTGACCGGCGGACAATCTTGCCTCGGTACGCGATAGGTCTGGCCGCGCTGGCGGACAAGCCTACGTCCCTAGAGAGCACACTATACTATCGTGCGGCGTGCCGCGAGATCGCAAGGTCGACCGATGAGCGCACGGCTATCGCGGCCATTTTGCCCCCGGGGGTACTTTGCGGTCACACCATCAGTGTCGAGCGGCGCCCGGCCCGAAGACCCAACGCCGCGGCTCTCTCGCTGGTGGGCATCATGAACAGCTTCGCCTTCGACTGGTTATTGCGTCAGAAGGCGGCCATCCATGTCAGCCTTTACATCCTGTCCGAGTTGCCGGTGCCTGATTTCGCACAGTGTGCTGTTAAGTTCCTGGCTCATGCCAGCCTGCGACTGTCGTGCAACCACGGCGGTTTCGCACCGCTCTGGCGCGAGCAGCTCGCTGACACCTGGCTGGAGGCAGCGCCGCTGCATTCGTGGCCGGTGATTGCAGAGGAAGCTGACCGATGGCGGCTGCGCGCGGCGATGGACGCCGTCGTCGCACACGCATATCGGCTCAACCATGCGCAGTATGAGCGCATCCTCGCCGGCTTCAGCCACAAGTCGTTCAGGGAAGCTCCGGCGCTCTGTCTTGCGGCATTCGACGAGCACGCATGCAACGGTCTCATACGGTTCTGCCGCGACCACGATCCGTATTGCGACATTCCCCTCGTCACGTCGCTGGCGCTGCCCGTCATCCGCCTGCCCGATACGGCGGTTCGCCAGCGCAGTCTGCTGCCGCCTGGTACTGGCCCCACCAGCGCATGAGGCGTATCAGGTCGGCAAGCGGTTCGGGGGGAAGGATGCCGGCAGACACGGAGAGCTTCGACTATATCGTCGCGGGCGCCGGTTCGGCCGGTTGTGCCGTCGCGGCTCGACTGAGTGAATCGGGGCAGTATCGGGTGCTGCTGTTGGAGGCTGGTGGCAAGGACCGCAATCCTTGGATCCACATCCCGATGGGCTTCTCCCGAGTTTACGCAAATCCGCGCGTCAATTGGATGTACGAGAGTGAACCCGAGGCGCAGCTCGGCGGCCGCAGACTGTATCAGCCGCGCGGGAAGGTCCTCGGCGGCACAAGTTCAATCAACGGCATGGTGTATATGCGGGGGAATGCCGCCGACTACGACGAATGGCGTCAGCGAGGCTGTACCGGCTGGGATTGGGACAGCGTGCTGCCGTACTTCAAGAAGGCCGAACATCAGGAGCGCGGCGCCAACGAGTTCCACGGCTCTGGCGGCCCGCTGCATGTCTCTGATCAGCCGTACCGTTCGGAACTCGCCGATCGGCTTGTGGAGGCAGCAATCCAGGCGGGGTTGCCTGCGATCGAGGACTTCAATGACGGACGCCAGGAGGGAGCTGGATACTTCCAGAGCACCACCGGCAAGCACCGCCGCTGGAGCGCCGCGACGGCGTATCTGCGGCCCGCGCGCGGTCGCAGCAATCTGGTGGTGCGCCCCGACGCGCATGCCACCAGCGTTCTGATCGAGGACGGGCGCGCCGCTGGCGTCACCTATGTCAGCGGCGGGGCGACGCACACCGCGCGTGCCGGTGGCGAGGTGATCATCAGCGGTGGCGTCTTCAATTCGCCGCAACTGCTGCAACTATCCGGGATAGGGCCGGGAGCTTTGTTGCAGGAAATCGGCGTCCCGGTGATCCGCGACATGCCGGCGGTTGGCAGGCATCTACAGGACCACTTCTACGTCCGGCTGGCGTTTCGCTGCACCAGACCGATCACGATGAACGAGCTCGCCAACAGCCTGCCGCGCAAGGTAATCGCAATGGCGCAGTACATGCTGTTTCGCGCCGGCCCGCTCGCGGCGAATGGCGTCACAGCGGGTGCCTTCGCGCGCAGCGATCCCCGTCTGGAGCGACCTGATCTGCAGTTCAACTTCACGCCCTGGAGCTACGCCTCGCGCGACGCGAGGGGTGCTGTCGCGCACCCATTTCCCGGTTTCAGCTTGAGCGCGGTGCATCTGCGTCCGGACAGCCGTGGCACCGTAAACATCAAGAGCCCGGATCCACTGACTCCGCCCGCCATCAGGTTCAACTTCCTGGAAACGCAATCCGATCTCCAGGCACTCACAGTCGGCGTGCGGTTGGCGCGCAGGTTCACCCAGCAGCCGGCACTTGCACCCTATGTGGCCGAAGAGCTCCTTCCTGGGCCGGCGGTGAACACCGATGCCGAATTCGAGGCGAACATCCGCATGAACGCGAATTCCAATCTGCATCCCGTCGGCACGTGCCGCATGGGACCGGAAGGCAACACGGTGGTCGACGCGCGTCTGCGGGTTCATGGGGTTGGACGGCTGCGCGTGGCCGACGCGTCCATCATGCCAACTGTGCCGGCGGGCAACACCAATGCGCCGTCCATCATGATTGGGGAGAAGGCGGCCGACATGGTCCTGGAGGATGCGCGAGAATTGGCGTGACATGAGACAAGGGGCATCTCAAACGTCAATATGGACGCAGAAATGACGCGCAGATGGAGCAAGCTGTTTCTGGCTCGGACGGCCATTCCGCTACTGATGGCGGTTCCCTTGGCCGCCTGGACACATGACGCTAACGCGCAGCAGGACGGCGATGTCGCAGCCGGCCGAAAGCTTGCCGAGACCTGGTGCAGCTCATGCCATGTTGTCGGGCCCTCGACGGTTCATGGCACCAGCAACGGTGTCCCGACATTCGTTGCCGTTGCGGGGATGAAGGCGACGACGGCCATGTCGCTGCGGGTGTTTTTGCAGACGCCGCATGCGCAGATGCCTGATCTGCACCTGAGCCGGAACGAGATTGACGATCTTGCGACCTACATTCTCAGTCTGCGGCGCAGATGATGTCGTGTGCGCCATAGCACAGGTGCGATACGGGGCCGCTTAATTGGTGCCGCTCCAGGGTGGAGCACCGAGGTTCACATCCTTCGCATTGGTCGAAGCGCCGGTGAGTGCCCCAGCTCCGCCACCGATAACTGCGCCCACGACGACGCCAACCGGGCCGCCGATCAGCCCTACTGCGGCACCCGTCGCCGCTCCCCCGGCTGCGCCACCCTGGGTTCGGTCCGGCTGCGTCGTCCCACAGGCACTGAGCAGGATAGCGACGGCAATCACGGCCGTTGTCCGCATCGTCTTACCCTCCGATTCGAGGCATTCAGGGTAACCGGAGGGCTCGAGCCAAACCATCACCGCGAATAAGTGAGGTCTATGAACGTGGGGCGGCCGTTCTCCGCCCACGATCGTTAGCTCGCCTGTCGCGAAGATGGAAGGACCTGCGAATCCCCACCCTTGCCGCTCTCGTGAACTCCTAGTGTCGTCTAAATAACTAGAACGTACTGGCCATTCGGGGAAGATTCCGCCGTAGGATCGTAAAAATTTGGTTACTTTGGACAAATTTTGAGGTATAAGGTCGATTGTCGTCGTTGGGATATCGAACTTAACGGCGGCCGGCGGTGCCGCAGACTCGCGTGCCGCTGGCTTTTCATACTGGAGGGCCGAGTTGATGGACATGCAATCGACCGAAAGAGTTCACGCTGTTGCGCAGGCACCGACCCTAAGCGCCCGTTTGGCGCCGCGGCCCACAAGGCTGATTGTCGCCGAGCGGCGGGACTTCTTCCGCGGCTGCCTGAGCCACTGGCTTGGCCAATTCAGCGATGAATTTCAGACATTGGCCGTGCCCGATGTCGAGACGGCCGAGAACGAAGGCCCTGTTCTGGAGGCTGCGGCCATACTTATCGGCGCCGGTCGAGCGGAGCGGGCTGATGGGTGGTTGAGCCGGCAGGTCGAATGGCTGCGCGCAAGGTGCCCTGAGGTGCCAATCGCCCTGCTGATGGAAGCGCCCGATCCGAGCGAATCAAGGGCCGTTGAGACAATTTCGAGACAGTTGGGCGTGCAGGGTTGCATCACGACATCGACCAGTCCGAATGTGGCAGTGGCCGCGTTGCGCCTCGTTGCGGCGGGGGGGCAGTACTTTCCGACGTCTCCGCATGCGGCTCACCCGCCGGAAATTGCAGTAGCCGGCGGGGCGCAGCAGACGATTGCAGGCCGTCACTTCGAGAAGCTCACTCCGCGGGAACTGGCAGTCCTGAGCGTTCTCGCTGTCGGCGCCCAGAACAAGATCATCGCTTATCGGCTGGGCATGTCGATGAGCACTGTGAAGGCCCACATGCACAGCATTATTCGAAAACTGCATGTTCGAAACCGGACAGAGGCTGTGGTGGCCGCACGCACCATGGAATTGACACCGCGGAACGATGAACCAGTTGTCCTGACACGGGCAGCCTAACGAGGTCCGGCGGCGTACGTATTGGGGTGGCGAGGAGGTCGTCGTGCTTGGGCAACCTGGCCCGGCATCCCTCGCGAGAATGCCGGGCCAAGCGACGGCAGCGGCAACTGGACCGGACCTGCCTTCCACGCACTGTATCGAACTAAGGTTGCATTTTAGTTGAGGCGCGGGCTTTTACCGATCCGGCACGGCAGCTGTTGCCGCCGACCGGACATTGGGTTGCGTTTTTGCCACGTCGGTCCTGTTACGCATCAATCAGCAGCGGTGGAATTTCTCAGTGGCTGTCGGTGCACGCCCGGCGGGAGCGCAACTGGGCTCCCGGGTCCATCCACTCGGCAAAAGCGCGCGTAAGCGCCGAACAGGCGGTCTGAAAAGTCGTACCGCTAGAGGACGGCACTGACCGCAACCGACAAGGCCAAGTTCAAAATCGTGGGCCGCCAACTGCGGATGGTGAACACGAATGTCGTATGTGCGTCTCGGCCTGCGTCTTGAACCGGCGGCGATCGATCAGCTCACATTCCAAGACAACCGCGAGAGAGAGAAAGCTTGGCCGTGTCAGCATGTGGAGGTGAGCAGGTCAAAAAGAAAGTGAGCGCGAGAAGTTCCGTGTGCGCGGCGTATTCAGTCTCATCCGGTAAACAACCATATCGGCAGTCGTGCGCGGGCCGGTCAAATTCGCTGCTTGCGGTGGAAACAAAGCCACGCGCCGCCCAGGGTGGAGCGAACATGGCGATCCCCGCCGGTTCATCACTCGGAAAATGACAGCGCGTTGCAAGACGAGACTCCGGTCACCAGCCCGGTCTCAGCATCGAGTTCATTTGGCGTAACAGGGGCTGCCCGCGCAAGGATATCAGTGCGACATAGCAATGGGCACCTTAGAAACGACTTCCGAACCGATGATTAAATTAAAGGTCGTTCAAAGTCCTTGTCCATTCGGCTGTCGGTAATGCGGATTGTGGCCCTGGCTGTGGCGCAACCATACCGCGGTTGCCGTCCTGCCTCGTTCCGCGCAACGACACCGGAGGCGCTTGGTATGCGGTTGCTCTCCTCCCGCGGGGCGGACTTGAGGCACTTCCTCCTTAGATGGTAACGTAGCCTCGGTCTGGGACGCATGTTCGATCAAGTCTTGTGGCCCGCGTTTCGTTGCCTGCTGTGATCGAGCAGCGGGCAAAGAGGCGTGCATATAGCCAGTCTGGTCAGCCGCCCTAAGCAACACTTCGTCTAACTTGCGAAGGCCAAGAGATGCGAACGCAGCCCGATATGGACCAGCTTGCGATCAACACCATTCGAATGTTGGTCGTGGATGCTGTGCAAAAGGCGAAGTCCGGCCATCCTGGCACGCCGATGGATGCGGCTCCCGCCGCGTATACCCTGTGGCAGCGTGTGCTGCGCTATGACCCGGCGGATCCCGGATGGATCAATCGCGATCGCTTTGTCCTCTCGAGCGGTCATGCGTCGATGCTGCTCTATAGCCTGATCCATCTGGCAGGCATCAAGGCAGCGAACGCGAGCTACGAAGTGGTCGGCAGAAACGCCGTAACGCTCGACGATATCAAGATGTTTCGCCAGGCTGGAAGCCGCTGTCCGGGTCATCCCGAGTACGGTTGGACGTCGGGCGTCGAGACGACGACGGGTCCGCTCGGTCAGGGCGTGGCGACGAGCGTCGGCATGGCTGTCGCTCGTCAATGGCTCCGCGCCAATTACAACAGGCCGGGCTACGACCTGTTCGACTTCAACATCTATGCTCTTTGTGGCGATGGCGACATGATGGAAGGGGTTGCCAGCGAGGCCGCCTCGCTGGCCGGCCACCTGCGATTGTCCAATCTGTGTTGGATCTATGACAGCAACCGCGTGACCATCGAGGGCCATACCGATATCGCGTTCACCGAGGATGTTGCGGCGCGGTTCCTGGCCTATGGCTGGAACGTTCAGCGCGTGACCGATGCCAATGACACGGAGCGGCTCGAGCGAGCTTATCACGGGTTCCTGAGCACCGAGGACCGGCCGACGTTGATCATCGTGCACAGCCATATCGGTTATGGAGCCCCGCACAAGCAGGATTTGCCGGAAGCGCACGGCGAGCCGCTCGGCGAGGAGGAAGTCCGACTCACCAAGGAATTCTTCGGCTTCGATCCGGCTCAGGACTTCGTGGTCCCTGATGGCGTGCGCCAGCATTTTTCCGCACAACTCGGCACCCGCGGAGCACACTTGAACGCCGCATGGCAAGACACCTTCGAGCGCTACCGCAATCAGTATCCGGACCTGGCCGAACAAGTCGATTTGCATGAGCAGGCGTGGACTGCCACCCGAATGGGAGTTGGCGCTGCCGGTCTTCCCGCCGAGCGCGACCGGGCTTTCCACGCGCGATGCCTCCGGCAAAGTGCTGAACGCGGTCGCCGAACGCATACCGTGGATCATCGGTGGCGCGGCCGACCTGACGCCGAGCACAAAGACACGGCTCACCTTCGAAGCCGCCGGCGACTTCCAGCCCAAAGGGACACTCGGCGATCATCGTGGCCGCAATCTGCACTACGGCGTTCGCGAGCACGCGATGTGTGCCGCAGTGAACGGCATGACACTGACCGGACTGCGCGCCTTCGGGTCCGGCTTTCTGATCTTCACTGACTATGCGCGTGGTGCGATCCGGCTTGCTTCATTGATGGACCTGCCGGTTCTGCATATCTGGACCCACGATTCGATCAGTGTCGGCGAGGACGGTCCGACCCACGAACCGATCGAACAACTGGTCTCATTGCGCGCGATCCCCGGCATGGTTGTGATCCGTCCCGCCGATGCCAACGAGATGTCGGAAGCCTATCGTTGCATTCTACAACTGCAACATCGGCCGGCCGCGCTGATCTGTTCAAGACAGCCATTGCCGATCGTCGATCGCGCGAAATTCGCGCCGGCTGCGGGACTTGCGAAAGGCGCCTATGTCCTGACAGATGCGCCAGACGCCAGGCCGGAGGTTATCCTTATCGCCAGCGGCAGTGAAGTTACGCTATGCCTCGCCGCGCGCGACAAGCTCGTCGCGGAAGGCATCAAGACGCGCGTCGTCAGCATGCCGTCATGGGAGCTGTTCGAAGAACAGGATGCGACATACCGCGACAGCGTACTTCCGCCTTCGGTGACGGCACGGGTGACCGTCGAAGAGGGATCGCCACTGGGTTGGCAACGCTACGCGGGACCTGCCGGCGTCGTGTTGGGCATGCGAACCTTTGGCCTGTCGGCCCCGATGAAGGTGGTCGCCGAGCATTTTGGCTTTACAACGGACAACGTCGTCGCTGCGGCCAGACGGGCCATGGGCCACACACAGACAGTTTGAGGAGAACACCAATGGAACTGGGCATGATCGGCCTTGGCCGCATGGGAGCCAACATGGTCGAGCGGCTGATGAAGGCCGGACATAAGTGCGTGGTCTTTGACAACCACGCCGACGCCGTGCAGCAGTCGGTGGCGAAGGGGGCCAAGGGCACCACCAGTCTGCCGGATTTCATCAAGTCCCTGTCGAAGCCGCGCGCCGTCTGGCTGATGCTCCCGGCCGCGGCGGTCGATGCAGTGCTGCATTCATTGGTGCCGCTGCTGGAGCCGGAAGACATTGTGATCGAAGGCGGCAACTCCTACTATCACGATGATATCCGACGTGCACGCGAGCTGAAGCCCAAAGGGATTCACTATGTCGATGTTGGCGTCAGCGGCGGCGTCTGGGGGCTCGAGCGCGGTTACTGTCACATGATCGGTGGCGAGGACGCGACCGTGAAGCATCTCGATCCGATCTTCCGTTCGTTGGCGCCTGGTGTCGAGACCGCGCCGCGCACGCCTGGCGCGACTGGCGCGCCGAACCAGGCTGAGTATGGCTATCTGCATTGCGGCCCGAACGGCGCCGGTCATTTCGTGAAGATGGTACACAACGGCATCGAATACGGGATGATGGCGGCATTCGCCGAGGGCTTCAACATCATGAAGAATGCCAATATCGGCCTGAAGACGCACGAGGTCGATGCTGAGACGACGCCGCTCCGCGATCCTGACCACTACAAATACAACATCGACGTCGCGCAGGTTGCCGAGCTTTGGCGGCGCGGCAGCGTTGTCGGCTCGTGGCTGCTGGACCTTACCGCTGGGGCCATGCGTGAGAATGCTGATCTGGCAAACTTCCAGGGCCATGTGTCGGACTCTGGCGAAGGCCGATGGACGCTGCTCGCCGCAATCGACGAAGGCGTGCCCGCGCCGGTAATCAGTTCGGCACTTTATTCGCGGTTCGAATCGCGCGGCAACGCCGACTATGCCAACCGGGTCCTGTCGGCAATGCGCTTTGCCTTCGGCGGCCATGTCGAGAAGAAGGCGTAGCGATATGACCGAGCAGGCGTCGGACGCAATTGTCTTCTTTGGCGCCACCGGTGATCTGGCGTACAAGCAGATCTTCCCCTCACTGTTGGGTCTTGTGCGCGATGAGGGACTGAATGTCCCGATCATCGGCGTCGCCAAGGCCGGGTGGAATCTGGATCAATTGAAGACACGCGCGGCAGACAGCCTGCAGCATCACGGCGGCGCGGACCCGCAGGCGATGCAGCGGCTGATGTCGCTGCTTCGCTATGTCGATGGGGACTACAACGATACCGCGACCTTCACCGAGCTGCGCAAGCAGCTTGGTGAGGCGCAGCGGCCGCTCCACTATCTCGCGGTGCCGCCAAGTCTGTTCGCGACTGTGGCGCAGGCACTCGCGAAATCGGGCTGCGCCGATCACGCTCGTCTGGTGATCGAGAAGCCGTTTGGCCACAACCGCGCAACTGCGCGCACATTGAACCGTCTGTTGGAACAGTATTTTTCGGAGGAGAACATATTCCGGATCGACCATTACCTCGGCAAGGAGCCGGTCCAGAACATTGTCTACACCCGCTTCGCCAACTCAATGTTCGAGCCGCTGTGGAATCGTGAGCATGTCAGCAGTATTCAGATCACCATGGCGGAGAATTTTGGCGTCCAGGACCGCGGCCACTTCTACGACGAGACGGGCGCGATCCGCGACGTGGTGCAGAACCATATGCTGCAGGTTCTGGCGCAACTGACGATGGACCCGCCGACCGGCGAAGAGCACGAGGCCATGCGCGACCAGAAGGCGGCGTTGCTGAAGGCGGTGCGCCCACTGGATCCGACCCACGTTGTGCGCGGACAGTATGCCGGCTATCAGGCAGTGCCGGGTGTTCGTGCGGGTTCTACCGTCGAAACGTTCGTCGCTCTGAAGCTGTTCATCGAGACGTGGCGTTGGGCCGGCGTCCCGATCTACATCCGTGCCGGCAAGGAGCTGCCGGTTACGGCAACGGAAGTCGTGGTGCATTTCAAACGTCCGCCGCGGGAAACCTTCGACGAACTCGTGCCGCTCAGCTCAGGCCATGTGCGGATGCGGATCAGCCCGGATGTCAGCATCGCGATGGGTGTGCGCGTGAAACTGCCCGGCGAGCGCATGGTCGGCGAAGACGTCGAGATGATCCTCACCGAGCACGCGCCAAGCATGCTGCCGCCATATCAGCGTCTGCTCGGTGATGCGGTGCGCGGGTTGGGCGAGCTGTTCGGGCGTGACGATATCGTTGATGCGCAATGGCGTATCGTTGAGCCGATACTAGACGACGTGACGCCGGTCTATCCATATGAAAAGGGCACGTGGGGGCCCAATGAAGCCGAGGCGCTTATCGGTTCGGATGGGCCATGGCGAAACCCGAACCCGGAGATGGAGCAATCCAAATGATGCACGACATCGTCTTCCTGTTCGACGTCGACAACACTTTGCTTAACAATGACCGCGTGCAGGCTGACCTCGATGTGCATATCGGTGTGGAGCATGGAACGGCGGCGCGCAATCGGTATTGGGAAATCTTCGAGACGCTGCGCAGCGAGCTCGGCTATGCCGACTATCTTGGCGCTCTGGAACGCTACCGTTTGGAAGAGATGCACGACCCGCGACTGCTGCGGATGTCGAACTGGCTGGTGGACTATCCGTTCGCCGATCGCGTGTACCCCGGTGCCCTCGATGCAGTGAAGCACGCAAGGCAATGGGGGCCCGTTGTGATCCTGTCCGATGGTGACGCGGTGTTTCAGCCGCGCAAGGTCGAGCGGTCCGGATTGTGGCAGGCATTCGAGGGTCACGTGCTTATCTACATCCATAAAGAAGAAGAGCTGGACGACGTCGAGCGGTTATATCCAGCGAAGCACTATGTGATGATCGACGACAAGCTTCGCATTCTGGATACGATGAAGAAGATCTGGGGTGCGCGCGTCACAACTGTGTTCCCACGCCAGGGGCACTACGCTACCGATCCTGAGATCCTGGCGAAGTATCCGCATGGCGAGATTCAGCTCAATCGCATCGGGGACCTCGTTAGCCACGACTTTTCTGACTATTTGAAGCAGTGACGGGAGGGTGGGATGGCGAAAGCAACTGAGCAGCTCCATAACCTTGGGCAGAGCATCTGGCTGGACAACATCACCCGCGATCTGCTGACGACCGGTACTTTGCAGCGCTACATCGACGAATTGTCGGTGACAGGCCTGACCTCAAATCCTTCGATCTTTGACCACGCCGTTACGCACAGCAAATCGTACGATACCGCGATCAAGCAACTGGTGGACGCGGGCAAGTCGGACGAGGCATTGTTCTTTGAACTGGCGATCCAGGATCTCACCAAAGCTGCCGACATGTTCGCGTCGATCCATCAGCGGACCGCTGGCGTCGACGGCTGGGTATCGCTTGAGGTCTCACCACTGCTGGCACATGACACGGCGCGGACGATCGCTGAGGCCAGGGCGCTGCATGCCAAGGCTGGCCGCCCGAATTTGTTCATCAAGATACCAGGCACGCTGGAGGGGCTGCCCGCCATCGAAGAGGCGATCTTTGCAGGTGTGCCGGTCAACGTCACTTTGTTGTTCTCGCGCGATCACTATGTGCGAGCGGCGGACGCTTACTTGCGCGGGCTGGAACGTCGGGTCGCTGCGGGACTAAGCCCGGATGTACGATCGGTCGCGTCGGTGTTTGTGAGCCGTTGGGACAAGGCAACTTTGGACAAGGTCCCGCGGGCCCTCAGGGACCGACTGGGCATCGCAGTCTCGCAGCAGAGCTACAAGGCGTATCGCGACCTTTTGGAGTCCGATCGGTGGCAGCGGCTCGAAGGCCTGGGAGCACGTCCGCAGCGGCTCTTGTTCGCCAGCACCAGCACCAAGGATCCGGAGGCGCCGGACGTGCTCTACGTGGCCGCACTCGGGGCGCCAAACACGGTCAACACGATGCCCGAAGAGACGTTGTTGGCATTCGGCAACCATGGCCAGGTCGATCGGACGATGCCTCGGGACGGCAGCGATTCCGAGCAGGTGCTGGTTGCCATCACGCGAGCCGGCGTCGATGTTGAGGCGCTGGCCAAGGAGCTTCAGGATGAAGGTGCCAAAGGCTTCGTCGATTCCTGGAAGGATCTTCTCACTGCAATCGACACCAAGAGCAAGGCGCTGAACTAACTCATACTGTCATCGCGAGGAGCGAAGCGGTCCCGGACGTGATCCGGCAAGCAATCCCCATCGAGGGTGCGCACTGTCGATCGGGATTGCGTCGCTCACCCGCGATGATCCAACCCGATATCCAACACGGTCGCGCTGTGCGTGAGCCAGCCGACCGATAGCAGATCGACCCCCGACGCAGCGATCGCTGGCGCAGTATCGTGCCGTATACGACCGGATGCCTCGGTAATCGCCCGGCCGCCCACGATCTCGACCGCCAAGCGCAGCATGTCAGGCCCCATGTTGTCGAGCAGCACGGCATCGACGCGCAGCGTCATTGCCTCCTGAAGCTGCGCCAACGTGTCGACCTCCACCTCGATCTTCACCAGATGCCCGACGCCGGCGCGCGTGCGTTCCACTGCAGTGCGTACCCCGCCGGCGATTGCCACGTGGTTGTCCTTGATCAGCACCGCGTCATCCAGCCCGAATCGGTGGTTCGATCCGCCGCCGACGCGCACCGCATATTTCTGCGCCGCGCGCAATCCCGGCATGGTCTTGCGTGTGCAAACCACCTGCGCCTTGGTCCCGACAATCGCATCGACTATGCCGCGTGTTGCGGACGCGACACCCGACAGATGGCACAGGAAATTCAGCGCCGTCCGTTCGGCTGTCAGGATGCCCCGAGCCGGCCCGCTTATCACCGCGATCAGATCGCCCGGCGCAAGCCGGCTGCCATCTGCGCGCTCGACGATCACCTCGATCGCCGGGTCGATCAGTCGGAACGCGGTCGCGCAAAAATCCAGTCCTGCCACCACACCGGACTGACGCGCCATCAGCGCGCATTCGGTGCGTGCGGTCGCCGGCACGATCGCATCCGTCGTCAGGTCGCCGGCGCGGCCGAGATCCTCCAGCAGCGCCGCGCGCACCGAGGGCTCGACCATGATGGCGGGCAGGGGAGGGATCATGGCACGGCCAGCATGCGCTCGACCGCCTGGCGGGCACCCACCGCCACCGCCGGGTCGATCGTAACCTCGTGGCGCATCTCCTCAAGCGCCGTGCGTATGTTGGCCAGCGTGATGCGCTTCATGTGCGGGCAGAGATTGCACGGGCGGACAAACTGCACGTCCGGATGATGCACCGACACGTTGTCGGCCATCGAGCATTCGGTGATCAGCACCACCTTCGCCGGCTTCTGCTTGCCAACATAGCCCGACATGTCCGCGGTCGAGCCGGTGAAATCCGCCTCGGCCACCACTTCCGGCGGGCACTCGGGATGTGCCAGCACCACGACGCCGGGGTTCTCGGCGCGCAGTTCTCGAATTTGCGCGGCGGTGAAGCGCTCATGGACCTCGCAATGACCGGCCCAGGTGATGATCTTCACCCCGGTCTGCGCCGCAATGTTCTGTGCCAGGAATTCGTCTGGCAGCATGATCACGCGGTCGACGCCCAGCGATTCGATGACCTTGCGGGCGTTGCCGGAGGTGCAGCAGATGTCAGACTCCGCCTTCACTGCGGCTGATGTATTGACATAGGTCACCACCGGCACACCGGGATAGCGCTCACGCAGCAGCCGCACATCCGCCGCGGTGATCGACTCCGCCAGCGAGCAGCCGGCACGGGTATCCGGGATCAGCACGGTCTTCGACGGGTTCAACAGCTTTGCCGTCTCCGCCATGAAGTGAACGCCGGCGAGTACCGATGACATCGGCATCCACCTTCATCGCCTCGCGCGCCAGGGCCAGGCTGTCGCCCACGATGTCCGAGACACAGTGGAAGATCTCCGGGGTCATGTAGTTGTGGCCCAGGATCACGGCGTTGCGTCGGCGCTTCAGTGCCAGGATGGCGTCGATGTCGTCAGCGAACACTGGCCATTCCATAGGCGGGACGAACGCCTTGACCCGGTCATACAGCGGTGCGGTGCGGGCGAACGCTTCAGCATGCGACATGCGGACCTCTCCCTTATGCTCTACATGAGCATTTCACCTGCTTATACTAGTGCTGAGCATAAGGGTGTCAAGGGCCTTTTAGCCACGCCGCTATTGACTGCCGAGATTCGCCTACCGCGCCAGCGGCAGCTTGCTGCCCGATACCGCGCGTTCCGCCACAACGTCGCGGCGGAAACGGAACAGCTTGGCCGGCCGGCCGCCGGTCTCGGTCGCCACGTCGCCGGTCTCCTCCACCAGGTCCTGCTGCTCGATCAGGCGGCGGAAATTCTGCTTGTGCAGCCGCCGCCCAGCCAGCGCCTCCACCGCGCGCTGCAACTGCAGCAGCGTAAAGCGTGGCGGCATCAGTTCGAACACCACGGGGCGGTATTTGATCTTGGCGCGCAGCCGCGCGATGCCGGTGGCGAGGATCCGGCGGTGGTCGTGGGTCATCGGCGCGCCCTGCACCGGATCGCTCGCCTGGGGTGCCTCCGGCACCAGCCCAGCCTCCCACAACAGTTCATAACGTTGCAGGATCAGCTCCTCGTTCCAGGTGCGGCCGTCATGGCCGAACGTGATCCCGATCCGCTGCTGGCGCTCGCGCCGGATTGCCGCTTCGTCGGCATCGTTCGCCCACGCGCGCAGTTTCGCGGCGATCGGCTCCTCGACCGGTGGAGTGCCGCTGCGGCGGTCCTCCCAGGGAAAGTAACGATACCAGCTCTGCCAGCCCACGCGCGGCTCGCCTGAAGCACGCGCCTCGCGCGCCAGGCCCAGATAGCTGATCGACACCATGCGCTGGCCGGTGCGTGTCCGGTCACGGTCGGCAAATGTGTAGAGTTGCTCCACATAACCCAGAGGATGGTGGGTCTGTCGCTCCACCCAGGATCGCATGCCCGATTGCAGCGACCGGTGTGTCAGCTCGAACGGCCCCGACGGCAGCGCCTGGCCATTGTCGATGGTCAGCACGCGCGGCTCACCATCGGTGACCGCGACGATCACTGCGATCAACTCGGCGCCGGCCTCGGCTGCGGCGACCGGCGCCAACTCATGCCGCGTGCGGACCTCGTTCATGCAATTCGCTGTTCCGAAGAACCCTGCCCCTCATCGCATGCGCGCTGTCACGATGCCAATGACGAAACATGGCGTTGACCGGCCCCGCTGCCCTGGTTAGCGCTGCATTATGCTGACGCTCTGCGGCTCGATCGCCGGCTGATCTCGATGGTATTCCTGTCAGCACTCCGGCGGCGGCCTGACGCCCCAACCGACCCGGCACGGTTCCCTTGGAATCTGGCTGTGGTTCGCGATCTCCAGACGCTCGAATTCACGACGCGCTTAGGCGGGTCGAAGACACGACCCGAGGGGCACGCCCAACCTGTGTCACCGGACCACCAGCTCCGGCGTGTAGAAGTGATGGCTGCCGCGGTCGCTATACAGGCTCAGCGGCAGGCCATGCCGGCCGAACACCTCCAGCAGCGCCTGAAACGTCGAGGCGATGCCCTCCTCGGGCACCAGAAAGCCCGAGTAGATCGCGCTTGCGCCGGTGTGCGGCGCGCGTCTTGGCGGGTGGCAGCAGCCCCCTCGATTGCAGGAACACCTTGGGCCAGGTGTAGCCCCAGCTGAACGTATGCTCGCGCACCAGGTGTTCGTGGAAGTGCTTGGCGGTGAAGCCGCTGTGCCTGGTCCGATACAAGGTCTCGATCTGCTGTTGCGGCTCCACCGGTACCCGCCTGTCCGAGGCCTGGCCCAGACGACGGTCCAATAGGCCGGCTTCGCCGCTGTCTTCAAAGCGCATGCACCACCGGCGGATGTCCGCTCGCTGACGCCGAACAACGCCGCGGCGTCGATCTGGTTGAGTTCGCTCGCCTCACACCGCTCGAATACGCTGCGGAACTTGATCATTCGCACACCCTGAGGGCTTCCGTCCGGCGCATCAGGGCTCTCCAAAGTGCCCCAGTACCACCGGACAGATCGTGTGCTGCTGACACCCGGCTTATGGCGAACGAAGTGCTATCCGCCCGGCAACACTGCCGTTGCGCGGATCGACAAGCAGCACGCGATCGGGGCCTCCGCCTTGCAATTGCACTGCCAGCCGATCTCCCGCCGAAGCGATCGCCGCAATCCGTGTGCCCGATGGTTCGTCCAACAGCAACGCGACCGAAGCCGGCTGACCAACGCCGCCGCCAATCCGCCGCGCGATCAGGACCACGAGCACAGTAGTTGCCACCACTATCAGCACGCCCATCGCAATGGTCAGGATTTTCAGGACTTGCACGCCGCACCTCGCCGCTTCCCAGCCGGCACCAATCGCGTTATCCGCTGCCGGCATGCAAGACCGCGCGCCGCGCGCAGCCCCGTTCACCACTGTTGCCGAGGGGGCAGCGCGCGGCCAGCGGCTCGATCGGTTCCTGGCTGACGCCATCGGCACGCTGTCGCGTTCGCGCGTCAAGTCGCTGATCGAGCAAGGATACGCCCGCGGCGATGGTCGCGTGCTCAATGAACCGGCAGAGCCAATCCGGCCCGGAGCCACCTACCAGCTGGAACTGCCCGCGCCGGTACCCGCCACGCCTCAGCCGCAGGCAATCGAGTTCCCGATCCTCTACGAAGATGCGGACCTGATTGTGCTCGACAAGCCCGCCGGCCTCGTCGTGCACCCGGCTCCGGGCAACGAGGACGGCACGCTGGTCAACGCCCTGCTGGCACACTGTGGTGAGCAGCTGACGGGCATCGGGGGTGAACGCCGACCCGGCATCGTACATCGGCTGGACAAGAACACCTCCGGCGTCATGGTGGTGGCAAAAACCCAGCTCGCCAACACGGCTCTGACCGCGGCCTTCGCGGCCCGCGACCTCGACCGCGCCTATCTGGCGTTGGTATGGGGCCTGCCCAATCCGCTTACCGGCGAAATCGAGGGTGCCATCGGCCGCGACAGGCGCGACCGCAAGAGGATGGCGGTTCTCGCCAACGGCGGGAAGGCCTCTCTCACCCGTTACCGAACGCTGCGCACGTGGCAGGCCGCGGTTGCCCAGTTGGAATGCCGGCTCGCCACCGGTCGGACGCATCAGATTCGCGTGCACCTCGCCAGCCGCGGAAACCCGGTGGTCGGAGACCCGCTCTACCTTCGCCGCGTGCCGGCCACCGCCCGCACGCTGCCCGAGCCGGTCCGCCTCAAGCTCCTGGACTTCCCCCGCCAAGCGCTCCACGCGGCCCGGCTCGGGTTCGCGCACCCACGCACCGGGGCAGCATTGAGCTTCTCGACCGAGCCGCCGGTCGACATGCTCCGCCTGATCGACGCACTCGGTTGTGACCTGCAGCCAGTGCAGGGCTGATATAGGTCAGATTTCTTGACAGGACTAACGTGGTCCGGTATACGACCCAGGCTGATACGAACGGGTGTTTTGTATCGGTGGGGACGTCCGGAAGCACCGCCGCCAGGATGGGGTGGATATCCGGGACGTGATGTCCCTCCCGCACCCATGACTGGTTCAGTCACAATGAGGCCTTACTCTTGTGCCGAAATGGGCAAGAAGCAGGCACGACGAAAGGAGCCTTCCCTTGGCCTCTGCCGTCATTAACGTCGCTCCTGAGGGCAACCTCTCACGGTATCTTCAGGAGATCCGCAAGTTCCCCATGCTGTCGCCGGAGGAGGAGCTCGCTCTCTCCAAGCGCTGGCGTGACCATGAGGATATGGATGCGGCACACAAGCTTGTCACATCACATCTGAGGCTCGTGGCCAAAATTGCCATGGGCTACCGCGGCTACGGCCTGCCGGTCGGTGAACTGATCTCCGAGGGCAACGTTGGCATGATGCAGGCGGTCAAGCGATTCGATCCGGACCGCGGCTTCCGGCTTGCCACTTATGCCATGTGGTGGATCCGAGCCGCAATCCAGGAGTACATCCTGCACAGTTGGTCGCTTGTGAAGATGGGCACCACCGCGGCGCAGAAGAAGTTGTTCTTCAACCTGCGGCGGCTCAAGGGCCAGATGCAGGCCATCGACGACGGCGACCTGCAGCCCGAGCAGGTGGCGAAGATCGCACGTGTGCTGGACGTGCCCGAGCAGGACGTGGTCAGCATGAATCGCCGGCTCGCCGCGCCGGACCACAGCCTGAATGCAACGGTCCGCCAGGACAGCGAGGGAGAATGGCAGGACTGGCTGGTCGATGAGACCGAAAGCCAGGAGTCCTCCTACGCCGACCGCGAAGAGCTGACGGGGCGCAAGGCGCTACTGTCGAGCGCGCTCAAGACACTGAACGAGCGCGAGCGGCACATCCTGATCGAGCGGCGCCTCAAGGACAATCCGACCACTCTCGAGGAGTTGTCACAGCAATATGGCATCTCGCGCGAGCGGGTGCGGCAGATCGAGGTCCGCGGCTTCGAGAAGCTACAAAAGGCAATGAAGGCACAGATCGCGGAGCGCCGACTGCAATCGCAGTCGGCTGTTGCCGCGCGTCAGGCATCAGGTCGACCAGCGGCCGATCACTAATCGTCCTGGGGCGCATTCAAGCCCCAGATCTCGACCAGCTTCGCGCGCTCGGCGTTCAGCCGGGACGCGCGGGCGACGCTCAATCCCTCCAGCGTCGCCCGTACCCCGATCGGGATGATCTCGGCAAGCAGCCAGCCCACCGCGGCCGCACTCCACGCCAGTCCCACCACCCGAATGTTGCTCAGCAGCGCCATTGCGGTGGCAATGGTGTGGCCGACCGTCCATAGCGTCCGTAGCGGATCGATTGATGCCGCCATGCTGCACAGCGCAATGCTGCGGGCGCGCGGTCGGCCCGGCTCGTGGTCCAACAGGATCGCCAGAAGTGCCGGGCCGAGCAGGACGCCCATAAGCAGCGCCGTCGGTGTTGCCAATGTCGCCATGGCGCCGCACAACAGGCCTTGTAGCCAGACCAGCGAATGCTGTCTCGGCTGCGGCTTGGTGCCGGGGGTCGGAGCGGCCTTGTGCTTGGCCATTCCCGGCTCACCTCAACCCAGCGCCGCCACCGCGAGGGCGGTGGCCAGTGCGGTAAGCCCAAATCCGGCCGCGATCTCCTGCCCAACTCGCGCCGCTGCGGCAGCTCGCTGCTGTGCGCCGCTGGCGATCTGCGCCAGTTCATGGTCGATTCGCACCAGTTCGCGCGCGGCCTGATTCGCTTCCCTGGTATCGGAATTGCGTCCGGAAGGATCTTCGAGCAATTGCAACATGGGTGCCAAAAACCCGGCCGACATCAGCCTCTGCAGTTGCTCCTCCAGAACGGAACGGCGTTCGCGGTTGCGCCAGGTTGCCAGCACCGGCCCCGCCCTCGCGGCCAACCAGGCGGCGATCGCGGGCAGCGGTCCTGGGTGCAACCGTGACTGCAACTGTGCCAGTACCCGAAGTTGTGCAAGGCAGGCCGCCGCAGCATGCCCGCCCTCATCTGCACTCGGTTCATGGTCCATTCGCCTTTCCAGGCGAGCGGAGATGAAGGCCGAAATATGCGTATCCACCGGTTCGGAGTGCTGGCGATCGATCTTCGCCGCGGTTGCCTCCAAGGCCGGCAGCAGGTCCGATAGCTGCGCGACCCAACTATCGCCCACCAGCGGACTTGCGCACGGCATCAGCGGATTGAGCAGATACGTCAGACACGGCGTTCCGCCGCCCTCATGGCGCTGGTGCACCCAGCCGTGGTGCTGACGAGCCTCGACGCGCAGCACTGCTAGATCGCATCGATCGGGCCGTAACGCCCCCCAGTTGCTGGCCTCCTCGCGGGTGATGATTTCCTGTAACCGAAGTGTCAGATCCGGCTCGTTGCCCTGGGCGGCGGCGAGTGCCGTGCCTAATCCGTCCGGCCACAGTGCCACCCCGCGCCAGCACAGCGGCGCAAGCGGATCGAGCAATGCGATCGAGCGCATGACCAAGCCCGCTTCGCCCCCGTCGTCATCCGGCAACGTGTCCAGGCTCCGATGGCGCACCAAATCTTCCACTCGGGTCGCGAGTGTGGAATCGCCCAGTACGCGGCGGAGCCATTGCTCGACGGCACCACTTCGCACCGCGCTCACGCCCGACTCGGGCTCCTCTGCAAGCGCATAGGCCAGCGACCGGGCATTCCAGACCTCGTTGCCCGCCATGATGATCGGCCGCTGCGCCCGCCGTGGCGGCCGAGCGGCAACCCGACGCCCCCGCGCGCTTGCCGGATCGAGCAACAATGTCGGTGTCGGCCGATGCTCAGGGTCCTCCGCCAGCATGCCACGAACCAGATCGCCGATGATCGGGGGCAGGCGGTCATCGCGCGCCAGCGCAGCGTATGTGCCCAGCTCCAGCTTGCGGCGCAGGATCGTCGCGTCGTCCAGCTCCGCAAGCGGCGCATGCCCGAGCGCCAGACACAGCAACAGCACGCCGAGCGCATAGACATCATCGGCGATGCTGCCATCACCGCGCCCTGCTGGCAGACACATCGCTGAATAGGGTGGTTCAAACAGCGCCGGCTGAGCCAACGCCGGTGGCGTTTCCCAGGCGGGGCCGAGGACGACCGGTTGGCCCGGTGCGCTCTGGAACACATTGTCGAGCCGGATTCCACGATGAGTGATGCCCCGCTCTTGCAGATGCTCAAGTACGTGGGCAGCGGGGCGGAGCACGCATTCCAGCAGCTCCATTTCAGGCCAAGGACGCGATCGGCCCCGCACACTTGGCCCCGGTGGCGCCGCGCAGATCGAGTAGCAGGCGCCGCCAACGGGACCGTATGCAATGGGCGTGAGCAGACCCTCGATTGGTACTGCGAGCGTCTGAAGGGCGCGTGCGCGTGGCGGCCACCGGCGACCAAGCTGGATCGCCATCAGATCGGTTCGGCCGGTGAGACGATCGATCGCACCGAATGCGGCCAAACCGCCCACAGGAGGCAGCTTCCTGTTGGGGTCAACCTGGTATTGGTTGGCGACCAGAGTGCCGTCAGGTCGAGTTGCGTCAGGACTGGCCATGTCGCGGCCATCCTTGGTGACAAAGGTTGAGGATCGGTGATTGTCAGCCGGCGATGAGCGCGCTGAAGCGAAGTTATCCTTCGAACGGATCCCTCATCAGGATCGTGTCGTCGCGCTCCGGGCTGGTCGAGAGCAGTGTTACCGGCGCCTCAACCAGTTCTTCGATGCGCCGCACATATTTCGCCGCCTGGGCAGGGAGGTCGGCCCAGGAGCGTGCGCCGCGCGAGGAGCCGGTCCACCCCTCCATCACCTCGTATTCCGGTTCTGCCGCCGCCTGTGCACCAGGAGCGGCGGGCAGATATCGGTAACGCTCGCCGCGGATCCGATAGCCAGTGCATATCTTCAGCTCGGGCAGCCCATCCAGCACGTCCAGTTTGGTCAGCGCGAGGCCGTTGATGCCGCCTACCTTGACCGCCTGACGCACCAGCACAGCGTCGAACCAGCCACAGCGCCGACGGCGTCCGGTGTTCGTGCCGTACTCGTTGCCTCGGTCTCCCAGAAGCTGCCCGGTTGCGTCGGCCAGTTCGGAAGGAAACGGCCCAGATCCGACCCGCGTGCTGTATGCCTTCGCGATGCCCAATACGAAGCCCACTGCTGACGGCCCGACGCCAGCTCCGGACGCGGCCGTTGCCGCGACGGTGTTGCTCGACGTGACGTATGGATACGTGCCGTGATCGACATCCAGCATGACGGCTTGTGCCCCCTCAAACAGGATGCGGCGACCGGCCCGCCGTGCCTCATCCAATCGCTCCCACACAGGCTCGGAGAACGGCAGCACCTTCGGCGCCAGTGCGGTCAGTCGAGCCAGCACATCCGCCTTGGAAAATGTCTCGGCACCAAGCCCTTGCAGCAGCGTATTGTGATGGAGCAGCAGCTCGTCGAGCTTGTCGTCGAGGGTCTGCGGCTCAGCCAGATCGGCGATCCGGATGGCTCGGCGCGCGGCCTTGTCCTCGTAGGCGGGGCCGATACCACGCCCGGTCGTGCCGATCTTGCGATCGCCGCGTGCCGCCTCGCGCGCCCGATCGAGCGCCGGGTGCATCGGCAGAATCAGCGTCGCGTTCTCGGCGATCCGCAGCGAGGCCGGCGTCACGTCAATACCTTGCGTCCGCACCCTCTCGATCTCGGCCAGCAATGCTTCGGGATCGACGACCACGCCATTGCCGATGATGCCGATCTTGCCGCGCACCAAGCCCGAGGGCAGCAGCGACAATTTGTAAGTCTCGTTGCCCACCACCAAGGTGTGGCCGGCATTGTGACCGCCCTGGAAGCGCACGACGATATCGGCGCGACTGGCCAGCCAGTCGACCACCTTTCCCTTGCCCTCATCGCCCCACTGGGCGCCGATAACCGCGACATTCGCCATGCATCAGGTTCCAGAGGTCAGGGGTACGGCACTGCCGTTCCTCAGTATATGTGAACACAGCAACCGGCGCGCCTCGGCCGCTGGATCTGAGTTCGGCGCAAGCGCGGCGATCGTGGCATAGCCCAGGCGCCGCATACGCGCAGCCTCGTCGGGATCCGCGCCGGGAGGGATGTAGAGCCGCTGCCGTGCCGTGCGCAGCGGGGCGGCGCGCAGCACGGCATCCGGGAACAAAGTAAGGCCCGTCGCCGGTTCCGCCTCGCCGCAGATATAGCGGCCCCCGCGTCCAAGCTCCTCGTGCCGGCCCAGCGCGTAGATCGTGACCGAGACACCGGTTTCGTAACGGAAGCCGCGGAACTCGACGGGATCGACCGTGAGGCGCAGCGCCGGCGCGCGGGCACGGATCGCCGCTATCGCCGCGGCCAGACGATCGGCGAGATCACGCCCCGCCCGCGGCAACCTCGCTGCCGCCAGAGCCACCAGCGCGCGGTCAGCAGGACCTGCGGCCAGCAGCAAATCGGTCAACGTCGATGCCAGGCTGCCGCCGTCGCGTGCGACAGACGCGGCGTCCTTTCGATCCAGAGCCCGTGCCAAGGTGGCCCTGGTTGCGCCCGTAATTCCCGCATCGTCCAGCAGGACCGGAACCAGCGTCGGCAATGTCAGGTCGAAGCTGGTTCGCATCAGGCCGGCGGACGCCAGCGCCTCCGCCCCAACCAGCACGATCTCCGCATCAGCGACGGGATTGTCGCAGCCGATCAGCTCGATGCCGGCCTGGGCGATCTGCCGGTCAGGCGCAAGCTGGCTGCCGCGCACGCGCAGACACTGGCCGGCATAGGAGAGCCTCAGCGGCCGCGGCGCCTGGGCCAACCGCGTCGTCGCGATGCGTGCGACCTGGGGTGTGGTGTCAGCGCGCAACCCCATCATGCGCTGGCTTTCCGGGTCCATCAGTCGAAAGGTCTGTTCCGCCACCGCCGCACCCGAGCCAGCCAGCAGGCTGTCCTCGAATTCCAGTAGCGGCGGCTTCACCCGCTGATAGCCATGGGCGGCGAATACCTCCATCAACGCCTCGACCGAGCCCGCCTCGGTTTCGGCGTCCGGTGGCAACAGATCGCGCAGCCCTGCCGGCAGCAGTGCACGGTGGTTGGAAACATCGTCGCTCATCGCGCCATCCAGCTATCAGCTATCGCGTCGTCGCGAAACCACCGTTTACCCTTGGTTATGCTGACTGTGTTTCGGCGTGCAATTTTGACCCCCTGAGCTGGGGGATCGGCGTCCAAAATTGACCCCGTGAATTGTGGCTTGTGGGCTGCCTGCTGCAGTTGCCTCCGGTTTCGTGGACACCGGACTATTTGGGTTCGAGGAGTCCACAATGGCCAAGACAAGAGGAGCCTACCGCCTGAGTTCCGTCGCGAGATGATTGAGTTGGTGCATGCTGGCCGGACGCCTGGGGAACTGGCGCATGAGTTTGAACCAACGGCGCAATCGATCAGGAATTGGGTGTTGCAGTGGGAACGCAACGCCGGTTGTGGCGACGGCGGCGGAGCGCGAGGAGCTCAGCCGGCTGCGGCTTGAGCGGAGATCCTCTCGAAGGCGGCGCCCTGGTTCGCTCGGGAGACGAACGTGATCCCACCGAAGGGTTCCGGTTGGTGAGCGATCGCCACGCCGATTATCTATCGCCACGATGTGCCGAGTGCTGGGTGTCTCCTCCAGCGGCTTTCATGCGTGGGTGAAGCGGCGTCCGTCGCAGCGTGCCGAGAGGTCCAGTGTGCAGGTGGTCCCGGTCGTTCGGACAGTTCCGGGAAGGCTGGTAGTAGAAGCTGCTGCGCATAATGCCGAGCGGGCTGCATTGCCGGCTTACGGGCAGCCCTGCGTTCGGCGTAATCATCGCCCGCCTCTCAGCAGTCGGGAGATGGCGAGCTGCGCGGCAAGAAAATCGCGTTCGACCTGCAACTAGCCGATCTTTCGGTGCAGATCGTCGATCGTCTTCTGCGCATCGTCGCCCGACGGCGCCTTGCTGCCACGTGCAAACAACTCGCTTGCTCGCTTCATCAGCTCCTGCTTCCAGGTGCTGATCATCGTCGGATGGATGCCGAATTCCGACGACAGTTCGGCCAGGGTCTTCTCGCCGGACAGCGTCGCCATCGCAACACGTGCCTTGAATGCCGCACTGTGCTGTTTCCTCTTTACACCCACGTCTCATGTCTCTTTGTACCGGTCAGACCTGAGCTTATCCGACTGTCCAAAAAATCGGAGCCGCCGCAGAGGCCGCGTTATGCTCCCGCCATTTTGAAGCAATACCGTAACATATCCGGGGCTACGATTGCTGGAGAAATCACACGCGCATAGCGTAAGGCAGGCAGGAAAGGCGGAGTAGAGCCGGTTCGGCTCTGTGGGGGAAAGGCAGTGTCAGTAGATCTCAGCCCCACCCTCGATCTGCACAGACGCATTCTCAGTGAACTGGAACTACGTGAAGCGGCAACCAGAGAGCAGGAAACCGAAGCACGCAGAGCGCTTGACAGTGCGCTACAAAGCATCGCGGCCGAGAGGCGAGCAATAAAACAGTGCCGCGACCTGCTGACCCAGGCCGCGACACTGTATAAAAGCTTCGTCGGGAGTGACCGCGCCACAACCAAGACCGACGTCCCGCAGCCAATCGAGGCGCCGGTGGCCGCAGCCGACACCGAGCTTGCACCCGCACCATCAGCCGCGGGCGACGAACCAGCCCCCCTGGTCACGGACGCACCGGCACCAGCGGTCGCGGAACCATTGCCGTGGGCCACTGAAGCACCTGCGCCTCACGTCAACGTCCCACAACCAACCGAGGTATCGGCCCCCGTCCGTGAGCAGGCATCTGAGCCAGAAGTCACGGGCGAGGGACTATCAACCCTAGCGGCCGAAGAGCTTGCACCTGACACGACGCCTTTGCCCGGTACCAGCATCGAAGCAGAGTCCTTCGCCCGGGTGGAAAATCTCCGCAGTGAAATTACTGCGGAAAGCGGACGCGGAGGCGGCGGTAGCTGGTGGGCGGGCATGTGGCGACGTGGGACCCGCGATGAGGAAGTGGAACTGAGCTGGAAGGAAGCTTACCCGCCGGTGGAAGGGGCCGAGCGTGCGATCTGGGATCATAACCATCCGAACCGTACACAAGAGTGAAGTTACGTCGCGCCACTCTCGTCATCGCGCCGCAGGCACAGTATATTTCCCGAACTTACTGCGTCACCTCGTTGTGGGCGTTGTCACAGTGATACCCATTGGGAATCGCATGGCAGCCTGTAACATAACTGTAGTCCGGCGGTGTTCGGGGCGTCGTGTTCTCCCTCAAATCCCCATGCGAGCCAGCTATGACCAGGACTTCCGGTTGCGACGGCACTGCCTCCGCGGCGGCTGGAACTTGAATTGGGGTATCCAGGCCATAGGGCCAGATCGCAGCCGGCAGGGCATTTCGCGTCAGGCTTCGCCGACGCAGACCCAGACCTTCCTGCATGCGCAATCGCTCCATCGCAACAGTGTTCCCCGAGCCTCGGCTCGCCAGAGGTGCTCGCGATACATGCGCGGAGTGTCCCAGCGAAACTCGCCCAGAACCGACCCGGTTCGCTTGGCCCCAGGCTGTCTCGGGCGTACTTGCAACAAGACCCAGCATGGTAATCGCTGAAGCCCACAGTGCGCTCCGATGCATCATACAGTCGCTCGTTCACCAATTGTCTGCCACCTGAGTCTGCCGACAATGATGGTGTCAACCGACCGCCGGTTGACTGACGCGTTTCTGATCCCGATTGCGTGATCCCCCTAAGGCTCTGCTTGCGGCCGGCAGCCAGGGTGAGCTCATCATTGGCATATGAGCACTCCCCCATCGTCCCAATCTCCGGCCGGTCTCGTCGAGGCGCCCCCGCGGCGTCAGGCGCAGCCGCCGGGCCCCTGCGCAATGGTGATCTTTGGCGCCGGCGGCGACCTGACGAAGCGCCTGCTGGTTCCGGCGCTGTATAATCTCGCGAGTACCGGTCTCGTCCCCGAGCACTTCGCGATCATCGGCGTCGATATCGCCGAGCGCAGTGCGGAGGACTGGCGCGACAGCCTGCATGCGATGCTGCAGAGCTTCGTCGGAAATCCTGCCAGCGAAAACCGCATCGAGGCCGTCGACGATGCCGTGTGGCAGCGCCTGACCGCCGGCATGTCATATCTGCAGGGCGATTTCAGCGATCGCGACCTGTTTGAGAAACTGCGGCTCCATTTGCATGACGTCGCTAGGGAATGGCAGACCGACGGGAACTGTCTGTTCTACTTCGCCGTGGCCGACCGCTTCTTCGGTCCTCTCGTCGAGCAGCTCGGTCATGCCGGCCTGCTGGACGAGGAGTTGCGTGATGGCAAGCCGCAGCGCTGGCGGCGCGTGGTGATCGAGAAACCGTTCGGTCACAGTCTGGACTCGGCACGCGAGCTCAACACGCGTATCCGCCGTGACCTGCGCGAGGAACAGATCTTCCGCATTGACCATTTCCTCGGCAAGGAGACGGTGCAGAACATCATGGCCTTCCGCTTCGCCAACGGACTGTTCGAGCCGATCTGGAATCGCGACCGGATCGATCACGTCCAGATCACTGTGGCCGAGACGGTTGGCGTCGAGCATCGCGGCAGATTCTACGAAGTGACCGGCGCACTGCGCGACATGGTGCCGAATCACGTGTTCCAATTGCTGGCAATGATCGCGATGGAACCGCCCGCGGGATTCGACGCGCGCTCCGTGCGCAACCGCAAGGCCGATGTCTTCGCCGCATTGAGCGCGCTGTCCGAAGACGGCGCTGTGCGCGGCCAGTACGGGCCGGGAACGGTGCTCGGCGAAACGGTGCGGCCATATCAGACCGAACCGGACGTGGCTCCCGATTCCAATACCGAGACCTTTGTCGGCCTGCGGCTGGCGATCGACAACTGGCGCTGGGCTGGCGTGCCGTTCTATCTGCGCACCGGCAAGCGCATGTCACGGCGCTACACCGAAATTGCGATCCGCTTCAAGCACGCGCCGTATGCGCCGTTCGAGGACACCCATGTCGAAGAGTTGCCGCCCAATTGGCTCGTAGTCCGAATTCAGCCGGACGAAGGTATTTCCTTGCAGTTCGAGGTCAAGCGGCCAGGTCCCGTGGTCGATCTCGCCGCGGTGCGCATGGACTTCAGCTATCGCGACTGGTTCCCGCGCGAGCCGAACGTCGGTTACGAGACGCTGATCTATGACTGCATGATTGGCGATCAGACCCTGTTCCAACGCGCCGACATGGTGGAGGAAACCTGGCGCGTCGTGCAGCCTGTGCTGGACGCGTGGGCTGCCAAACCACCGGCCTACTTCCCGAACTACGCCTCCGGCAGTGACGGCCCGAATGCGGCGGATCAGTTGCTGCAGCGGGATGGCCGCTCATGGCGGCCCATCTGATATGGCCGTGGAGCTCGGCATCAATCCGATCACGTGGACCAATGACGACATGTCGGAGCTCGGCGGCGACATCCCGCTGGAGACCTGTCTCGCCGAGACGCGTGAGGCCGGCTACAGCGGCACCGAACTCGGCGGCAAGTTTCCTCGCACGTCGTCGACGCTCGCACCAATCCTCGCGCGGCACCATCTGAAACTGGTCTCAGGCTGGTACGATGGACGCATCTTCGAACGCGACGTGGCGCAGGAATTCGCCGCGATCGAACCGCATCTCACATTGCTGCGCGACCTCGGCTGCAAGGTTGTCGTCTATGCCGACACTTCGGGACGGCACGGCTTCCCACCGATCTCCCAGCGGCCGATGCTCGCGCCTGACGATTGGCCTTCCTACGGCCGCAAAGTGACAGAGCTGGCGGAGTGCATGGCCGCGTTCGGAGTGCGCATGGCCTTCCATCACCACATGGGCACCATCATCGAGAGCGAGGCCGACATCGACCGGCTGATGGCGACCACCGGTGAAGCGGCAGGGCTGCTGTTCGACTCCGGTCACTGCCTGTTCGCCGGCGCCGATCCCACTGCATTGCTCGCACGTCATGTCGCACGAGTGGTGCACGTCCACTGCAAGGACGTGCGGCGCGACGTGTTGGATCAGGCAATCGGGCAGGACATGGGCTTTCTGGAGGCGGTTCTCTCCGGCGTGTTCACTGTTCCCGGCGACGGCTGCATCGCCTTCACCCCACTGCTGCGCACGTTGCACGAGGCCGGCTATGCCGGGTGGCTGGTGGTCGAGGCAGAGCAGGACCCGCGCAAGGCGCATCCGCTGACCTACGCAAAACTCGGCCATCGCAACCTTCACGCAATGGCGCATGAGGTAGGCTTTGACGTCCCCTGTCATTGCGAGGAGTGCAGCGACGAAGCAATCTCCACCCAGGATGACGCAGTCACTTAGTTCGGCAATTCTCCTTAGACGCGAGCAGCTTCTCAAAGAACACACTGGTGCTGATCGCCTCCGCCGTCATCATGGCGTAAGCCCCGAACGCCGGGCAACGCCGAAACCCGGACCGCATATACAACCGTATCGCCTGTTCCTGCCGAACTCCAGTTTCCAGCCGTAACACCGCCAGTCCCGCCGCAAGTGTCTCCATCTCGATGCGCGCGAGCAGCGCCTGTGCGACTCCCTTCCTCCGCGCGCCATCGCGCACGTACATACGCTTCGCCTCGGCGAAATCAGCAAACAGCGCGACCCCGCCGCACCCCACCGCCTCGCCGTTCAGTCGCGCCATAAAGAACCGGATATGCGGCTGAAAGATCGCACCCAAATCGAGGCCATGCCGCTGCTCTGGCGGATACTCCGCCGACAGCACCCGATCGAGCTCACCGATCAACTCGCGCACCTCATCGGTCGCGGCCCGAGCCGCTTCGATCCGGACGCCTTCACTATTGCTCATGGTCCGCGTCTCACCTGGGAGGGACTACGGAAATACATCACTCGCGACAAGACGTCGTCGGGCAGACCGCCGCGTGTCGCGGTCGCGCTTGCCCCGTCATCGACCGTCCCGCATGATCCCGCCATGACCGTCCAGGTTCGCCTCCGCCGTCTGCCGCACAACACCGACCTGCCGCTGCCGGCCTACGCCACCGCTGGTGCGGTGGGCATGGACCTGCTGGCCGCGGTCGCAGACCCGGTCACCATCGATCCAGGCAAGCGCGCACTGATCCCCACCGGGATCGCCATCGCTCTGCCACCCGGCTACGAACTCCAGATCCGCCCCCGCTCAGGCCTCGCGTTGCGCCATGGCATCGTGTTGCCTAACAGCCCGGGCACGATTGACGAGGACTACCGGGGCGAAATCCAGGTGATCGTGCTGAATGCAGGCGACACGTCGTTCACGGTCGAACGCGGCGCCCGTATCGCCCAGGCGGTGCTGGCACCCGTGGTCCGCGCCCACTGGGACGAGGCGGAGAGTCTCGATGCGACGACCCGCAACGAAGGTGGCTTCGGCAGCACCGGTCACTGAGCCCCGTCACGCGATTGCCACGTGACCGGGGGGTGACTTCGCGTACCGGCCCGGGGTAACAGGGCGAACTACAACCTCAGCCCGAGCCCGATGTCAGCCACGATCCACCCCGCCCTCACACAGGGACGGCGCCTGCCAAACCTGTGGGATGCCGCTGCGATCGTCTGCGTGTTCGCCGCGCTGATCGGCGTGGCGCATGAGGCGCGGGGCACCTTCATGCCGATCAGCGCGCCGCACGCTTTGGCGCTCAGCCTGAACCCCGCCAACCTGCCGGACTATGCGGTGCGTACCACGATGCGAATGTTCGCCGCCCTTTTGGCCTCGCTGCTGTTCACCTTCACCTTCGCCACCGCCGCCGCGAAGAGCCGGCGTGCCAGTCTGGTCCTGATCCCGATCCTCGACATCCTTCAATCGGTGCCGATCCTGGGCTTCCTCACCTTCACCGTCGTGTTCTTCATGAACCTGTTTCCGGGCCAGGTGCTCGGGCTCGAACTGGCGGCTATCTTCGCGATCTTCACCAGCCAGGCCTGGAACATGGCATTCAGCCTGTACCAGTCGCTGAAGACCGTGCCGGCCGATCTGATCGAAGCATCCGACAGCTTCCACCTCACGGCCTGGCAACGCTACTGGCGCCTGGAGGTGCCGTTCGCCGTACCCGGCCTCGTGTGGAACACCATGATGTCAATGTCCGGCGGCTGGTTTTTCGTCGTGGCGTCGGAGGCGGTGTCGGTCGGCGACAACACCTGGAAATTGCCCGGCATTGGCTCCTATGTCGCGTTGGCGCTGGAACAGCGCGATATTCGCGCGGTGCTCTACGCCATCGTCACCATGCTGCTGGTGATCCTGGCGTACGATCAGTTGCTGTTCCGCCCATTGGTCGCGTGGTCGCAGAAATTCCGCTTCGAGACGACCGCCGGCGCGACCGCGACCGACCCCTGGCTGCTGCGACTGATGCGTCGCACCAGGCTGCTGAGTCTCCTCGCCGATACTGTGGGGGGCGCCGTAACGGCACTCGGCGGCCTGCCGCTGCGGCTGCCGCGTCGTCGCCGACCGGTCGCCGATGAGCAACCGTCGCGACTGGTGGACGCGGCATGGCTGGCATTGCTCGCCATTCTGGTGGTCTGGTCGCTTATCAAAGTCATCGATTTCGTCTCGGCTGAGTTGAACTGGGGCGATCTGCGGCAGGCCGTGACCCTTGGCCTCTTCACGCTGCTGCGCGTCATGATCCTCATCGTGCTGGCAACGCTGGTATGGGTGCCGATCGGTGTCTGGCTTGGGCTGCGCCCCGTTTGGGCCAGGCGTGCGCAGCCTGTGGCCCAGTTTCTGGCCGCGTTCCCCGCCAATCTGCTGTTTCCGCCGTTCGTGCTGTTCATCGTGTACTTCGACCTGGACGCCGACATCTGGCTGACGCCGCTGATGATCCTCGGCACCCAGTGGTACATTCTGTTCAACGTGGTCGCCGGTGCCGCGGCGTACCCGGGCGACCTGCGCGAGGCCGCCAGCAATTTCCGTGTCGGCGGACTGCTGTGGTGGCGCAAGGTGATGATCCCGGGCATCTTTGCCTACTACGTAACCGGCGCGATCACCGCCTCGGGAGGGTCATGGAACGCGGCCATCGTCGCCGAGGTGGCTTCCTGGGGTAACACGAAGCTGACGGCGCACGGGCTGGGCGCCTATATCGCAGAGGCGACCGACAAGGGCGATATGGCGCGTGTCGTGCTCGGCGTGGCGGTGATGTCCTGTTTCGTCCTCCTGTTCAATCGCCTGCTGTGGCGGCCGCTCTATGCCTATTCGGAACGACATCTGAAGCTCGGCTGAAGGGGAGGCGCGCATGGATACCACCGTCAGCCAGCAGTTGCTGCTTGAGGTCAGGGACTGCAAGCAGGCCTACCACAAGGACGCCAACGCCGATCTCGTGGTGCTGGACGGCGTCAACCTCAGCCTGCGCGAGGGTGAGATGGTCGCGCTGCTCGGGCGCTCCGGCTCCGGCAAATCCACGCTGCTGCGTATCGTCGCCGGCCTGCTTGAGCCGACCGCGGGCGAGGTTCTGTGGCGCGACCGGCCGCTGCACGGACCAGCCGATGGCGTGGCCATGGTGTTCCAGAGCTTCGCGCTGTTCCCCTGGCTGACGGTGGAGGAGAATGTCGAGCTTGGCCTGGAGGCTCGCGGCGTGCCGCGTGCGGAGCGTGCGAAGCGTGCCGAGGAGGCGATCGACCTGATCGGCCTGGGCGGCTTCGAAAGCGCCTATCCGAAGGAGTTGTCAGGCGGCATGCGCCAGCGCGTCGGCCTCGCCCGTGCCCTGGTCGTGCATCCCGATCTGCTGTTGATGGACGAGCCGTTCAGCGCGCTCGACGTGCTGACCGCGGAGAACCTGCGCACCGACCTGATCGACCTGTGGTCGGAAGGCAAACTGCCGGTCCGTTCCGTGCTGATGGTGACGCACAACATCGAGGAGGCGGTGCTGATGTGCGACCGCATCCTGGTGTTCGCCTCGAACCCAGGCCGCGTCGCCAACGAGCTGCGCGTGCCGTTTCCGCATCCGCGCAACCGGTTGGACCCTGCATTCCGACAGATCGTGGACGACATCTACGGTCTGATGACTCGCCGCCCGGTCCCAAGTGTTCGCGCGGTGGTCCCGCCGCTGGCCGACATCGCCATGCCGCTGCAGCGTGTCGGCACCAACCAGATGGCGGGCCTGATGGAGGCACTGGCCGGTCCCCCATACAATGGTCGCGCCGACCTGCCCGCGCTGGCCGCGGCGCTGCAATACGAGGTCGACGAACTGCTGCCGCTCGGCGAGACGCTGCAGTTGCTGCACTTCGCGGTGCTGGAGGAAGGCGATATCCATCTGACCGAAGAGGGCCGCCGCTTCGTCAACGCCGAAACCGAGGAACGCAAGAGCCTGTTCGCCGCCGCACTGCTCGCCTATGTGCCGTTGGCTCGCATGGTCCGTCAGGTGCTGGACGAGCGCTGGAACCATCGCGCCTCCGCGGTGCGTTTCCGCGACGAACTCGAGGACCACATGTCACCCGAGTACGCCGAGGACACGCTGCGCACCCTCGTCGCATGGGGCCGCTACGCTGAACTGTTCAGCTACGACGAAGAGGCGGAACAGTTCAGTTTGGAGGACATCGGTTGATCGACATCAAACGGCCACCTCGCTTGCGCCATAAACGCCGTGGCGGCTCAGCAGACGATCTGCCCGGTGCGCTCCGCGCGTCCCATCGCTGCGTGATCTCCAGTCGGCCTGCACGAGAGCCACACAAAGCCCGGCGCCAGCGATTGACGTGACTGTCAAGTAACTTGACGTCGGTTCTTGACCAATAAGCTGAGCGAATTTTGGCCCGTCCATCCAATTTGCGTGGAGACGTGCGATTGACTGGATTGGCTTGGATCAACTGCTCTCGTGGCCGTCGGTAGCTTGAACTAACACTGATTTGACTTGCTGGCGCGGCAGGCCGCGCGGTAATGGGACGACGGGCGCGCTGACGGCCAACCGGGCAATAGCGGCGGAATCCCGAGCCCCAGGCATCGAAGTTGGGCGCGATCCCTCAGGCGGCGCCAACAATCCCGCGCACTCCTTTTGAGTGGTGATCCCATCTTGCTGTTGCCGCGCTCGTCGAGGTGACCGACCTTCGAAGGTCTTATTCTCAAAGATCTCCAGTCATCGAAAAGGGAGGTGAAAACATGAAGATCGTCGTCATCGGCGGCACCGGCCTGATCGGCTCGAAGACTGTCGCCATTCTGCGCCAGGGCGGCCATGAGGTCGTCGCGGCCTCGCCTCAAAGTGGCGTAAACACCATCACAGGCGAGGGGCTGAAAGAGGTTATGTCAGGTGCGCAGGTGGTGATCGACCTCGCCAATTCGCCATCGTTTGAGGACAAGGCGGTGTTGGAGTTCTTTGAGACCTCCGGGCGCAATCTTCTGGCGGCGGAGGCCGCAGCGGGCGTCCGGCACCATGTCGCACTATCCATCGTCGCAACAGACCGGACGGACAACGGCTATTTCCGTGCCAAGGTCGCCCAAGAGAAACTGATCGTGGCCTCCGGCATTCCCTACACTATCGTCCGCGCAACCCAATTTCTCGAATTCCTCCGTGGCATCGCGGATTCAAGTGCAGACGGAAATGTCGTCAGGCTTCCGCCTGTCTTGTTCCAGCCGATCGCGGCGGACGACGTTGCTGCCAACGTTGCGGCGGTCGCAGCGGCGGCACCGCGCAACGGCGTCGTCGAGATCGCCGGCCCGGAACGAGCGCCGTTCAACGAAATCATCGCCCGCTATCTGAAGGCTGTCGGCGACCCGCGTGAGGTCGTGAGTGACCCAGAGGCCCGATACTGGGGTGGCCGGGTCGAGGAGCGCTCGCTGGTGCCGTTGGGCGAGGCGCGTCTCGGACGTATCGGTTTTGACGAATGGCTCCGTCGCTCACAGGCAGCAGCCTGATCCGCATCCGCCAACCGATAGGGACCCGATGAAACGCATCGTCTGCTCGCTGCTTGTCGCCACACTGCCGTTCGGCAGCGTGCTGGCGGATGCGCCGAAGTCGAAGAACGCCAAGGTGAGCCTCGTCTACCAGCACGAACTGCCGAATGTTCCCGGCAAGAGCATCAAGGGCGTACTGGTCGAATACGGGCCGGGCGGTTACTCGCCTGGTCACACGCATGCCAAATCCGCGTTCATTTACGCGACCGTGCTTGAGGGGGCGATTCGCAGTCAGGTCAACGATGGGCCGGTGACGACCTATAAGGCCGGGCAGAGCTTCTCTGAGCTGCCCGGCGACCGCCACAGCGTCAGCGCCAATGCCAGCAAGACGAAGCCAGCCAAACTCCTCGCGGTGTTCGTGGTGGACACGAACGAGACGGAACTGACGACCCCAATCGGGAACTGACGTCGACGTGATGCTCGGCGAAAAGCGCTTCGGAGTTACGAACCTCCACTACGTCGCCTCGATCGCCCCGCTGGCACTCGGTTGCCTGCCAGGCAACGCGAGAAGCGCGGTCGCCGCGGCGGCGATCGCCGCGAATAGGCACGCGGACAGAAATACAAAAGTCGGTGGCAATCCATGGGCCAGCAGGAAGCCGCCGAGCGGTGCGGCGGCGATGCCGCCCAATCGCCCGACGCCGGTCGCGAACCCGTAACCGCGGGTGCGCATGCGTGCCGGATAGAGCTTGCCGCATGCCGCGTTCAATCCGGTCTGGCTGCCGAGTACAGTCGTGCCGGAAAGGAAGACCACGGCAAGCAGTGCGAAGTAAGGCAATGCCGCTAACGCAATCAACGAGATGAACACGATGCCGACGGCAAAATGTACCGCCAGCGACCGACGCGCGCCGAGGCGATCGATCGCCCAACCGAGATAGAGCACGGCGACGATCCCACCGAGGCCAAAGAGGCTCGATGCAAATACCGACTGGGCCGGCGTCAGGCCACCCAGGTGCAGAACTTCCGGCAACCAGAAGACGAACAGGAACAGGTCCAGGAGGCTGCAAAAGAAGATGATCCACAGAAGCGTCGTCTGCAGCGCGAAGCCCTCGCCGAACAGCAGCTTGAGCGGATTGCCCCTAGCGAAATCGATCGCGTGCGTCTCTCCCGGCGACGGCGCGATGGCGAGCCGCTGCAACAACGCGCGCTGGTGCGGTGCCAGGTTCGCCCGCGCGGCGAGGAAGCGCGGTGATTCAGGGAGCCATAGCGCCGTGATTGCCAGCAGCACCAGCGGGAAGACGCCGCCGATGACAAAGATGACTGGCCAGCCGAAGCCCTGGCTCAGCAGCAACGCGACGACCTGACCGCCGATGAAGCCGCCGAGTGGCGCACCGGTAAAGGTCAACATGATCATCATCGCGCGCAGGCGCTGCGGCGTGTAATCGCCGGTCAGTGCCACGGTGCCGGCAAACCCGCCGGCAATGCCGGCGCCGGTAAAGAAGCGCGTCCCGGCCAGGAAACCGAGCGAGGGAGCGACGGCGCTCGCCAGCGAGGCGATGCCGAACAGAGTCACGCTCATCATCAGCAGCGGCTTGCGTCCGAAGCGGTCGCCGATCGGGCCGGCGAGCAATGCACCCGCCATGACGCCGATGTTCGACCACAGAAAGGCCAGTGCGAATGCCGACGGCGCGACATGCCATGCGTGGGTCAACGATGGCACTGACCAGCCGATCGAACCGACGTCGTAGCCGTCGCACATCTGGATAAGGCCACAGATGACTGCTACGCGGATTTGCAATCCGCCGACCGGCTGATTTTCCAACGCGTGCTCGACCGCCGAGAATGCTGTCTCCGCCATCGTCGCCGTCCCTCTTGCCGCCGTGTTATTGCTGGTTCACGTCGGTGCGGCTGGGCCGCTTCCCAATCGAGTGTCAAATAGCCTAAAACACGCGACGGGTGAGGCGCAACATAGAAACCGGCGGCCGCTGTGCTGTGCGCAGCGGCGACCCGCTGGCATGCGTGTGAGCTGCGTCATAGCGGTGGCGGACTTCCTCCTCAATGTTTCGATTGCGTCCAGGTTCAGCGACTGCTGACCGGTCGCCAACGGATTTCGATCAATCGAGATCCGTTGCTTGTGACAATCAGGACAAGGAGGCTGACCATGAAAGACCAAAAGACGACCAAGTGTCCGGACGTCGAGCCGGATGCTCCCCTCGCATTGACCGCCGAACAGCTGACACAGGTTGCGGGCGGCAGCAGTGTCCGCGGAGGCGTGTGCTGCCAAACCTGCGCCTCAGTCGGCCGGCCGGCATTTTCGGCTCTCGCCGCAGCGATCGGCTGACAGTCCAGACATCGAAAATCACGCTGCACAAATTATGAGATTTTCGCGCGAGAACGCTACTGCATCGAGGGCCGGCGTCGGCCTGGTCTGGTGGCCAGAACTCGATCCGCTGTGTCGTCCCGGCGAGGGTCTTGTGCACGTGATCGAAGCCGAACCTGAGACATTCTGGGTACCCCGCGACATGAAGTCCTCGGGCTTTATGTCGCGGCTTCCCGCAAAGCTCGAGCATATGCCGCAGCCTAAGCTGCTTCACTGTGTCGGCGCGCCATTTGGTGGCGGCGCGATGCAGACCGCCAGTCATCGCGAGGTGCTCGCTGGTGATATCGCGGCGCTGCAACCGGCCTGGATCAGCGATCACCTCAGCTTCAATCAATTTGTAGTTTCTGGCGCGAACGGTGCGGATCAGGTTGTCAGCACCGGATTCTTTCTGCCGCCTGCGCAATGCCGGCGCGGCGTTGAAATTGCGGCCGAGCAGATCCGCCGCCGTCGCGTGACCACCGGGGTACCTGTGGCATTCGAGGTTCCGGTCAGTTATCTGCCCAGGCGCCCTGGCGAAATGCCGGATGGCGCATTCGCGGCCGAGGTCGCCGCAGCAGCCGATTGCGGGATATTGCTCGATTTGCACAACCTGCTCTGCAACGAGCGCAACGGTCGCCAAAGCGTGGCAGAGTTTTGCAATTCGATACCGCTCGAGCGGGTTTGGGAGATTCACCTTGCTGGTGGCGAGGCGGCCGGCGGCTTCTGGGTCGATGCCCATTGCGGTCTGGTGGAACCGGCCTTGATGGAGATCTTGGCAAGTATCGTCCCGCAACTGCCAGCGCTGCGCGCGATCATATTCGAAATCATACCAGATTACATCGCCTCAGTCGGCCTGGCGTCGATCGGTAAGATGCTCGGTGAGCTCAATGAGCTTTGGCTGACGCACGCATCGGAAGGCGGCCAGGCTCTTGCCCGCTCAGATGCGACCAAACCGGCCGAGTTGGCGGATACCATCACGCCTGGCATGTGGGAATTGGCTCTCGGCGCGGCAGTGACCGAGATCGCCATACCTGAGCTGCCAGCGGAATTCGCGGAGTGGGTTCGCTCTGCCGACATTCCGCTTGGGCTTTACCGCACTTATTCTCGTGAGACGCGGGCGAGTTCTCTGGTGGACACGGCGCCGCGGACAATCCGCACACTCCTGCGGCGTCGGGGGGAGGCTCGAACGCGTGCATTGCTCGCGGATTTCTGGCGCCAAGCGCCGCCCGCCTACTCGATCATCGAAGATGCCTGGACATTCCTGGACTTTGTCTGCGGTGCGGATCTCGCGATACCGGGTCTGGAAGAGGACGTCACGAGCGACCGGGCGTTCCTCGTGCAAACCATACGCAATGCCTGATCATCATTCCGGGTAGATCATCTTTCGTGTCACACCGCCATCGACGATGAACTCGGCGCCGGTGATGAAGCCAGTCTCCGGTCCCACCAGGAACGCCACGAGAGCGGCGATGTCCTCCGGCGTGCCGACGCGCCCTACGGGATGGAACGCGTGATCCTCCGCGCGCGGCTGATCGCCCTTGGTGAAGATCCATCCGGGGCTGATGCAGTTCACTCGAACCTCCGGTGCCAGGCTGATCGAAAGCGAGTGCGTCAGGGCAACCAGCCCTCCCTTCGATGCGGCATAGGCCTCGGTGTCGGCTTCAGACATGCGGGCGCGCGTCGATGCAATCGTTACTACGGAGCCTTTGGCCGCGCGCAGCATCGTCTCGGCCGCGCGCGTCAGCAGGAACGTGCTGGTGAGGTTGGTGCCTATGACCCGCGTCCATTCCGCCAGCGTCAGCTGCGCGATCGGCTTACGGATATTGACTCCGGCATTGCAGACGAGCGCGTCGAGCCTTGCTTCCTGTGCCGTCAGGTCATCCAGCAGCCCGCGCACTGACGCCTCATCCGCCACGTCGCACACCACGTATCGGCCGTCGGATGGCGCCGTTCCGTTCCGGTCCAGATCGGCGACGACCACGCGCCAGCCATCGCGTGCCAGCCGTGCCGCGATCGCGGCGCCAATGCCGTGCCCGCCGCCGGTCACCAGTGCGACGCTCACAGGTCGATCCACGACAGATGTCCTCCTTTGCCGGCGCCGGTATCGAGGAACACCGCCGATCCACCGGCAGCTCCACGTCGGATGTAGGGACGCCCATCGGTGCTGCGTCGATCGTGCCCGCAATACACGGTGATCCCGGCGGGGATGCGGTCCACCCAACGCAGGCTGCGCTCCGGGTAGCCGTCGGGCTGGGTACGACCGGTAGGCTCGCCGTACAACGCGCGCGCGAGCACGCCGTGAGCGCGGTCAAGATTGTGCTCGGGCGTGGGCGCCTCGAGCATCGCGGTGTGGAAACCGCCGTGAACGAAGACCGCGCCGTCGCGCCGCTGCCAGGCGGGGGCGCTGGCGACCTCGGCCACCACCCGCTGGCGCAGGTCGTCGTCGAGCTGCGCCAGCGTCGCGCTCAGGGTCGTCTCGTTGCGGACCGGATGGCCGGCGAGGAAGCGTGCCAGCTTCAGATCATGATTGCCCAGCAGGAACAGTCCGCGGCCCTCATCGATCAGGCGGAACATGATGCGAAGCGTGCCGGCGTTGTCCGGCCCGTAGTCGGTGAGATCGCCGAGCTGCACTACGAAGCGGTCGGTGGCGGCCGCGTAGCCGAATGCGACGGCGTCGCCATGCACGTCGCCCACCACCCGGATGGGCGTATCCTGCGGGATTGATCGAACCGCCATTTCGTCGCCAGCCTGCGGCCAGGTCAGCCGGAACGCAACGTCGCCAGCGTGAAGCTGAACAGACGTTCCTTGCCCAGCAGGAACGCGCGGCCGCCGCGGGGGAACAGCCGCGCGATTGCGGGATCGCGGATGTCGAGGCCGCCCGTGTAGGCTCCGAATGCCGGCATCATCAGGCGGCGGGCATCGCTGACGAAGCAAGGGCGGCTCACGCTGCCGCCGCGCGCGGGTACCGCCGCTTTGGGGTGGTGGTGGCCGGAGATCTCGGCCTGTGCGTCTGACCTCGCCTGGTGGCGGAAGACCAGGCTCGCGGTGGTGAACTCTTCGACCCATTCGCCCCCGACGCCGTGCGGCGGTGAGTAATCGTGGTTGCCCTGAATCCAGATGAAACGATGCGTCTCAGTCATGGCGCGGAGGCGCGAGAGCTCGCTGGGGGGGAGGCGATTGGAGCCGTCAATATCGTGGAAGCTGTCGCCGAGAGCCACCACCAGGCGCGGGCGGTAGCGGCGGAGCAGCAAGGTGAGGCGATCCAGTGTGGTGTGGGTGTCCCAGGGTGGCAGGAACTGGCCGTGCCGGGCGTAGGAGGAGCCTTTCTCGAGGTGCAGGTCCGAGACCGCCAGCAGACTGACGGCAGGCCAGTGCAGGGCGCCGGCCGGGTCCAGCATCAGCCGCTCTCCGGCGAGGTGGATCGGAGCGGCGGTCATGTGGACTGCGACCCCCTGACCTCCTCCCGCAAGGGGAGGGGGCGAAGACGCTCCTTCTCGCCTGTCGCCTCCGCGATGATCGCCTCGGCCTCCGCCAACAGCCTCTCCTCGTCCGCGTCCGACCGTACGCTCTCCCGGCCGATCTCCAGCAGCACCGGCACCGCCAGCGGCGACACACGTGACAGCACCATGTGCACGATCCTTCCTTTCACCCGCGTTAGCATCCCCGCGATGCGCGACAGATCGGTGAGACCGCCGGCCGCATCGGCACGCGTGGCACGCAGCAGGATGTGGTCCGGTTGGTGCCGCCGCAGCACGTCGTAGATCAGGTCCGAATTCACCGTCACCTGCTTCCGCGTCTTCTCCGCACCTGGATGGTGCCGCTCGATGAGCCCGGCAATAACCGCGACGTTGCGAAACGTCCGCCGCAGCATGGAGCTTTCCGCCAGCCACGCCTCCAGGTCGTCGCCCAGCATGTCCTGATCGAACAGCTTCGCCACGTCGCGCGGCTGCTCCGCCGACCACACACCCAGCACATAGTCCGTCGCGACGAACCCAAGCGGCGCGTAACCCGCACGCTCCATGCGCCTGGTCAGCAGCATCCCCAGCGTCTGATGCGCATTGCGGCCCTCGAAGCAGTAGGCCACCAGGTACCATCGATCGCCGCGTTGGAACGTCTCCACCAGCAGATCATTGCGTCCCGGCAGCCGCGACCGTGCCTTCTGCAGCTTCAGCCAATGCTGCACGCCGTCAGGAAACAACCTCCAGCTCGACGGGTCGTGCAGCAGGCCGCGCACACGGTTGGCGAGGTTGGTGGTGAGCGGGAGCCTGCCGCCTTCATAGGCCGGTACCATAGGCTCGCCGGTGCCGCCATCCGCGCATTCCACCATGTTCTCGTGCAGCCGAAGGAAACGCAGCAGGCGTCCGGCGAACATGAACGTGTCGCCCGGACGCAGGAGATTGACGAAATTCTCTTCCACCTCGCCGAGTACCGGGCCTTGGCGCTTCTTGCCGACCAGACGCACCTTGATCAGCGGTGCCTCGACAATGGTGCCGATGTTCATGCGGTGCTGTCGCGCGATACGCTCGGAGCGCACATGCACGCGGCCTTCGCTGTCGCGGAACAGTTTGCGCCAACGCTCGTAGGCGGCGAGCGCGTAACCACCATTCTCCACGTACGCGAGCACGTCGTCGAAGTCCTTGCGCGACAGCGCCGCATATGGCGCCGCGCGCCGCACCTCGGCATAGGCGTCATCCGGGCGGAAAGGTGCGGAACAGGCGAGGCCAAGCAGATGCTGTGCCAGCACATCGAGCCCACCTGGCCGTGGCGGGTCGCCGTCGAGTTCGCGCGCGGACACGCCAAGCATGGCGGCCTCGCATTCCAGCACCTCGAACCGATTGGCCGGCACAAGGACGGCGCGCGATGCCTCGTCCATCCGGTGATTGGCGCGCCCCACGCGCTGCAACAGGCGCGCCACGCCCTTTGGCGCACCGATCTGAATCACCTGATCGACGCCGGCCCAGTCGATCCCGAGATCCAGCGACGACGTCGCCACAACGGCACGGAGCTTGCCAGACGCCATCGCCGCCTCGACGCGCCGGCGCTGCTCCACCTCCAGCGAGCCGTGGTGCAGCGCGATCGGCAGTGTCGGCTCGTTCAGCCTCCACAGCGCCTGGAACATCAGCTCGGCCTGCGCGCGCGTGTTGACGAACACGATCGTCATGCGGGCGGAGCGGATACGTGCCATCACCCCAGGTGCTGTCTCCAGGCCCATGTGACCGGACCAGGACAGCTCCCCCTCGGGCAGCATCATCACGAGCTCCGGCGGCGTACCGTCGGGCTGTTCGATTACTCTCTCGGCGCCGACATAGGCGCGGATCGCGTCGGGGTGCGCTACTGTGGCCGAAAGTCCGATACGACGGCATGCCGGCGCCAGCGTCATCAGCCGCGCGACGCACAGGGCCAGTTGGTCACCGCGCTTGGTGCCCGCCAGTGCGTGCACCTCGTCGATCGCGACGCAGGCGAGCCCGGCGAAGACTGACGGCGCATCCGCCGACGACAGCAGCACCGCCAGACTTTCCGGCGTGGTCAGCAGGATGTTCGGTGGCGCGACCCGTTGGCGCGCGCGGCGGTTGGCTGGCGTGTCGCCGGTGCGCGTTCGATCGACACCGGAAGCCGCATTTCCTCGACCGGGCGGGTCAGATTGCGCGCGATGTCGTTGGCCAACGCCTTCAGTGGGCTGACGTACAACGTGTGAATGCCGGCGCACGGCGCCTCGCTCAGTGCCACCAGAGTGGGCAGAAATCCTGCCAACGTCTTGCCGCCGCCGGTGGGCGCGATCAGTAAGACGCTATCC
>CAWEVM010000020.1:0-189930 GCA_963812505.1 uncultured Alphaproteobacteria bacterium | reverse complement strand
CCTGTCCCGGTAGCTCCCAATATTTCTGGAACTTTTGCTGGACAGACAGTAACCGAAGGAAATCTCATTAAGCCGTTTGCTTCAGTGACTGTCAGCGATGCCAATTCCAATCCAATGGATAGCGTCACGATCACTGAGACAAATTCCAGTGGTACAGCTTCCGATTCGAACGGAAAGTTAACCGCAGCTGGATTAACGGAAGTATCCTCCGGCGTATATACGCTCGCCTCTGCTAGCCCCGTAATCATCTCAAAAGAGATTGATGGTCTCACCTTCACACCTGCAACGCAAACTACCACAGAATTTACGATTGATGTAACTGACCCCAACGTCGACACATCAGCATCTGATTCGGTGACCACGGTAATGGCGGTTGCTTCCTCCCTTCCTTCTTCGCCACCACACAATAATCAACCAGGAGTGCCTGTGTGGCTCCAGAATTCGAGCGGCCCTCTGGAGCTGTGGCAGATGAGCTTGACGACAATCGTTGGTGGAGGTCAGGTGGCACCCGATCCAGGCCCTGCATGGTCTGCGATGGGTACCGGCGACTTCTACAGCAACGGCAATACCGACATCCTTTGGCAGAATACGGACGGATCGGTAGCTCTGTGGGAAATGAACGATACTAATATTATTGGTGGAGGTCTTACGACCTCGGACCCAGGATCTACATGGCATATCGAGGGCACGGGTAATTTCTACGGCGATGGTAACGACAGCATCCTTTTTCAGAACGATAACGGATCAGTGGCTTTGTGGAAGATGAGTGGGACTGCGGTCATTGGCGGCGGTCTTGCACCGTCGAGCCCAGGTCCGAGTTGGCACGTCGAAGGTACTGGCAATTTCTTCGCAGGTTATACAGGAATTGTATTTCAAAATAACGATGGGTCAGTTGCACTGTGGGACATGAACGGCACGAACATCGTCGGAGGTGGTCTTGTCGCATCAGAGCCCGGACCGACATGGCACATCAAGGGCACTGGTGATTTCTATGGTGATGGCCACAGCGATATTCTTTGGCAGAACGACAATGGCTCAGTCGCGCTATGGGAAATGAACGGCACTAGTATTATCGCAGGAGGTCTAATTGCCGATCCAGGACCCACATGGCACATAAAGGCTACTGGCGATTATAACAGCGACGGTCATACCGACATCGCGTTTCAGAACGACGATGGCACAGTGGCGTCCTGGGAGATGAGCGGTACGAATATTATCGGAGGTGGCATAGTATCGAATCCCGGCGCAGGTTGGAATGTCTTCGACGACAATATGCGGTTCATCTACAGCACATCGGCAAACGAGACCTTGGAGGCGACGTCGGCGCCGGACGAATTCGTATTGACCAGCTTTGCGTCTGGTTCACACACGATCAGCGGGTTCAACCCGGTGCAGGACATGATCGAGTTCAGCAAGGCGCAGTTCGCGTCCTTCACCGATGTGCAGGCAGCGACCTCGGCGATCTCCGGTGGGGCGATGATCAACCTAGGTCACGGAAGTTCGCTGCTTCTACCGGGCATCAATCCGGCATCGATGCACGCCAGCAATTTCGCCTTGACGTGATGCCGTAACCAGCAGGTGAGTGACTCCGGTCAGAGGCGGCGCAGACTAACATTGACAGGAATCCACACTAACACCATATCGTCGCCATGGACACCGCACCCCGGCCATCTAACCCCGCCCCGACCTCGCCAGGGACACCTGCTGCCAGCTCATCCACACCCTCCGCGGCTCGCTCCCGCCACCGGTCACCGACACGAGGGAGGACCTCGTCCGCCGCGACAACGCCGCCATCGCCCACGTGGCCTCGCTGCTCCCGGTCGCCGCGATGGACTGCCTGCGGATAGCCCGCGAGTACGCCACCACGACAGCCACGAAGCCGCCTGATCCTCATGCCGACGAGGCCGCCCAATCGTCATGCCGCCGGAGGTCGGCATCCACGTCTTCTCTTCTTCTTTGTGGCGCCCCCGGAACGCATCCCGCCGCAGTGGACCACGAACCCCTGCGACCCGCCGCTCTCACCCCACGCGCCAAAATCTCGCACAAAGGGCAACGAGACGCCGATGAGACGCCTCAGCGGTAGAACTCGACCTTCGCCTCGCGGAACCACAAGAAATTCGCCGGCGCCGCGGAGATCGGCCCGTTGATCGCGAATACCGCGACCTCGAACCTCTCGCCCACCTCAACCGTATCGCGCAGCACCAGCCGGTTGGGCATGTTGAACCCCTGGATCGCCGCCGGGCTCGGGCGCCCCGCCGCGCGCGGCATCTCGCCGTTCACCCACACCTCGGCGTAGTCATCCACATTAACCGTCAGTACCGTCTTCGCCCCGGCCGTCGCGTAGCCAGTCGCACTTGCCGGTATCGTCAGCGTCGCGCGGAACCAGAAGAACGACACCATGCCGCCGCCGCGCTTGGCACCCAACTCCGTCGGCGGCACCTCCGCCCAGTCCGAATCATCGAAGCCGACCAACTCGGCATGCGGATCGACATCATACGTCGTCCTGAATTCCGGCATGGCATCCGACAGCGCCGGACATTCGACCAGCTTCGCCTCCTTCGCCTTCCATCGCGCGCCGAACGCCGCCGAGCCCTCGACGGTCATCAGATCGACCACATGCGCCGGCGGTATCAGCGGTGCGATCGGCGGCTGCGGCATGAGCAGCGGCGGCATTGCCGGCGGTGCCGACGCGGTCGGCCTGACATACACTTTCGCGGGCATTCTTCTCCCCTCCCCCAACGCCGTTCAGCCAGGCGGCGCAACCGACAGTCGGCCGACCACCTTGTGCTTCTCGATCAGCCCGGCAACGAGACCGGACTTCTTCGCCTCCTCCACGAAGTCGCGCAGGAACGCAGCACCCGCCGCGTTGGAACGCGCAGTGCCGACCGCCTGCTGCACCGCGGTGAACTGGCCATCCAGAATGCGCGCGCCCGGCATCTTCTGGATGTCGCCCAACAGCCCAGGCCGCAATCCCGCCAGCGCGTCGAGCTTGTCGCGCACGAACTTCTCCGTGGCACTCGCCAGACTGTCGGACCGCACCAGTTCGGCATGTTTGATGTTTCGCTCGAGCCACAGGTCGTATGCGCTGCGCGCTGTCACCGCGATCCGCATCCCCGGCCGATCCACCTCGGCGATGCTCTGGATCGGCGAGCCCGCAGGAACCAGATACGTCGCCTCGATCTCCACGTACGCCGCGGTAAACGCGATCTTCTCCGCGCGCGCCGGCTCGGCGCCGATCAGCCCGATGTCCCACGCATCGCTGCCCACCGCGTCCGCCAGTTCGCCCGGCTTGGGGAACGGCACGTATTTCACCGGCACGCCCAGCCGGTCGGCAATCGCGCGCGCCATATCAGGCGAGACACCATCCGGATCGCCGGACGCACTCCGACCGGTGACCAGCAGGAAGTTGCTCATGTTGATGGCGGCGCGCAGCACGCCGTGCGGGGCAAGTTCAGCGACAACCGATTGGGACATGAGAGCGGCTTCCAGGACGTTGATGCAGCAACAGTGTATTTGCGCCGTCCCGCCGCCCGCAAGCCGCCCCTATTCCAGGGCCAGACCTCGCGCGTGCCAACCGTCGGTACCACCGCGCAGCACGGCAACATCGCTCACCCCGGCAGCCAGCAGTTCAGCGGCGGCGCGTGCCGAACGGCGGTCGGTCTTGCACACCAGCACGATCGACAGCTCCCGCGCCGCAAGCTCGCCCATGCGGCCCGCAAGAGTACCGAGCGGCACGTTGATCGCACCGGGCAGATGGCCAGGCGGCGCGATGAACTCCTCCGGCTGGCGCACATCGACCAGCAGCACGTCGCCGCTCGCGAGCCGTCCTTGCAGTTCTGTCACGTCAATCCACGCCGGCTCCGCCGCGCGGTGACTGAACAACCGAGAGAAGAGTGACATCACCCCGCCACGATTTCCGCCAGTGCCTTGCCGACATCGGAGGTGCCGGCCTGTCCGCCCATGTCGCGTGTCTTCGGCCCGCTCTCCCGCAGCAGCGTCTCGATCGCGGCGACGATGGCCTGTCCGGCCGCCGCCTCGCCGAGATGCTCCAGCATCAACGCCGCCGACCAGACCTGGCCGATCGGATTGCAGATGAACTTCCCGGCGATGTCCGGCGCCGAACCATGCACCGGCTCGAACATCGACGGAAACTTGCCCTCGGGATTGATGTTGGCCGAGGGCGCGATGCCGATCGATCCCGCCACCGCCGGACCGAGATCGCTCAGGATGTCGCCGAACAGGTTGGAGCCCACCACCACGTCGAACCAGTCGGGATGCTGCACGAAGTGCGCGCACAGGATGTCGATGTGGAACTGGTCAGTGCGGATGTCGGGATACGCCTTGCCCATCAGTGCAAATCGCTCGTCCCAGTACGGCATGGTGAACGTGATGCCGTTCGACTTGGTGGCCGACGTCAGGTGCTTCTTCGGCCGTGTGCGCGCCAGCTCGAATGCATATTTCAGGATGCGATCGACACCATGGCGGGTCAGCACGCTCTGCTGGCTGACGAACTCGCGGTCGGTGCCCTCGAACATGCGGCCGCCGACCGACGAGTACTCGCCCTCGGTGTTCTCGCGCACCACGTAGAAGTCGATGTCCGCCTCGGTGCGTCCAGCCAGTGGCGTGCGCACACCAGGCATGAGCTTGCACGGTCTCAGGTTCACGTACTGGTCGAAGCCGCGGCGGATCGGGATCAGCAATCCCCACAGCGACACATGATCCGGCACGTCCGGCCACCCCACCGCGCCGAGCAGGATCGAGTCCGACTGCCCCAGCCGCTCCATGCCGTCCGGCGGCATCATCGCGCCGGTCTTTTTGTAGGTCTCGCAGGACCAGTCGTAATGCGCGAACTCCAGGCCGAAGCCGTATCGACGAGACGCGGCATCCAGCACCTTGAGCGCCTCCGGCACTGTCTCCTTGCCGATCCCGTCGCCGGGCACCACCGCGATCCTGTGGGTCTTCGCCATGGACTATCTCCTTCGCTGCTGATCAGTTATCAGCGATCCGTGATGGGTGCGAGGGGGAGTGGCGGACACATGGCCAGACAGGCGCAGGCAATGCCGAATTCAGCCACCAGCGACTGGGACCGCGACGCGGCGCTCACCACCGCGCGCATCCTGCTGGAGATCGAGGCGATCAACTTCCGTCCGGACGAGCCGTACACCTTCACCTCGGGCTGGAAGTCCCCGGTCTACATCGACTGCCGCCGCATCATCTTCTTCCCGCGCGCGCGGACCAAGATCTGCGAGCTGAGCGTCGAGAAGATCCACCGCCACATCGGCTACGAGACCATCGAGGCGGTGGCCGGCGGCGAGACGGCCGGCATTCCGTTCGCTGCCTGGATCGCCGACCGGATGTCCTCGCCGATGGCCTATGTGCGCAAGCAGGCCAAGGGCTTCGGCCGCAACGCGCTGATCGAGGGCGACGTGCCGGAGGGCAAGCGCACCCTTCTGGTGGAGGACCTCACCACCGACGGCCAGTCGAAGATCCGCTTCGCCCAGGCGCTGCGCGACGCCGGTGCCATCGTCAACCACACCTTCGTCGTGTTCTTCTACGGCGTGTTCCCCGGCGCATTCGAGACGCTCGCGCGGATGGACATCGCCCTGCACCATCTGTGCACCTGGTGGGACGTGCTGGAGGCCTGCAAGGACCGGCCCTATTTCGCCGAACCGGCATTGGCCGAGGTGCGGCGGTTCCTGGAGAACCCGGTGGCGTGGTCGGCCGCGCATGGCGGCATCGCATCGGCCGAGGAGGCCATGGCGCGCAAGGCCGCCGCGGACGCGTAACACCGACATAAGGTAGACGGAGGAAACGACTGGCATGCGCACGGCATTGCTGCTGGCATTCGTTGTCCTGCTCATTGGCCGGTCGCCGGCGCAGGCACAGGACGCGGCCACCTGGCCACACACCATGACAAGCCCGAACGGTGCCACCGTCGAGGTGTATCAGCCGCAGGCGATCTCCTGGCCCGATGAGAAGACCCTCACGGCACGCATGGCGCTCGCCATCACGCCGCCAGGGGCGAAGACACCGTTCGTCGGCACGCTCGAGCTTGCCTTCGCCACGACCATCGACAACGCCACGCATCTGATCACGCTCGCCGATCCGAAGCTGATATCGACGCACTTCCCGTCGCTCGACACCGAGCGGGCTCAGCAGGTCAACGACCGGATCGCCGCCGTGCTGCCGACCCTACAGCTCAAGCAGGTGCCGCGCGACGCGGTGGTGCTCAGCCTGAAGGAGCTGCCGCAGACCGTGAAGCCGGTCGCGGTGAACAACGATCCGCCGGCCATCTTCCATGCCGACCGCCCGGCGAGCCTCGTGGTGTTCGACGGCGACCCGGTGCTGGCGCGGGCCGGCAACAGCGGACTGAAGTACGCCGTCAACACCAACTGGGACGTGTTCTTCGATCCCGCCGGCAAGGGCACCTGGTTCCTGTTGAACAACGGCATCTGGCTCGCGGCACCCGCCGCCACCGGAGCCTATGCGCTGGCCAGCCGGCTGCCGGCTGCCTTCGCGAAGCTACCGTCCGATGCCAACTTCGCCGACGCCCGCAAGGCGATGCCCGCGAAGTCAGTCCCGCCGTCACAGGTTCCCAGCATCTTCGTCAGTACCAAGCCAGCCGAGATCATCGTCACCGAAGGCGCGCCTCAGTTCGCCGCGGTTCCCGGCACCGGCCTGCAATACGTGAAGAACACCGCGAGCGATCTGTTCTTCGACAAGGCGCAGGGCCGGTTCTATTACCTGACCTCGGGCCGCTGGTTCGCAGCATCCGGCCTCGACGGCCCTTGGAGTTTCGCCTCGAACGATCTGCCGCCGGACTTCGCGCTGATCCCGCCGGACGGCGAGCGTGGCGAGGCACTCGCGTCGGTGCCGGGCACCTCGCAGGCGCAGCTCGCCGTGCTGAGGGCGCAGATCCCGCAGCAGGCGACCTTGAAGCGAGCGGATGCCAAGCTGACCGTCAGCTATGCCGGCGCGCCGGAGTTCAGGCCCCTCCCCGGCATCGATCTGGCCTATGCGGTCAACACCGCGTTCGAAGTGCTGGAGACGGATGGCAAATACTACGTCTGCTATCAGGGCGCCTGGTTCGTCGGCGCAACGCCGAACGGTCCCTGGGCCCTGGCCGACAGCGTGCCGCCGGCAGTTCGCAGCATCCCGCCGAGCAGCCCGGTGTACAACGTCAGCTATGTGAACGTTTACGGATCGACGGCGGAGACGGTCACCTACGGCTACACCGCCGGCTATACGATGGGATACGTCGCGGCGGGCGTCCTGGTGTACGGAACCGGCTACTACTATCCGCCCTATGTCGGGCCCGGCGTGGTGCCGGTCTTCTTTCCGTATCCCTACTCCTATGCCGGCAGCGTCTGGTACAACCCCGCCGTCGGCGCCTGGGCGCGTGGCGGTACCTGTGTACGGCCCGTACGGTGGCGCGGTCACCGCAGGGAGGGCGTACAATCCGGCGACCGGAGCATGGGCCCGCGGCGGGGCGGTGTACGGACCCTATGGCGGTGCGGGTGCCTGGTCGGCCTACAATCCCGCCACCGGTACCTACGCACACGGCAGCGCCGCCTGGGGACCGAACGGCCGCACCGCCAATGCCAGTTTCTACAATCCGCGCTACGGCGTCTCGGGCAGCACGACGCAGAATGCCAATGCCTATTCGCGCTGGGGCTCCAGCACGGTCAGCGGACCCAACCGCACCGTCAACACGGCGAGCGCCAGCAACGCGCGCGGCTCGGCCGGAGCGATCAGCTCCAGCACCGGCGCCGCGGCCGCCGGCGTCCACACTCGGACAGGCAACAACGCCGCGATCGGTCGCACCGCCAGCGGCAACGTGTATGCCGGCGCCGACGGCAACGCCTACAAGCACACCGACACCGGCTGGTCGAAGTGGGACAACGGCTGGCAGTCGATGAAATCGCCGACTGACACGCGTTCATATTCAGCGAACCGTCAGACGCTCAGCTCCGACAGCTACCATCAGTTGGAACAGGACCGCTTCGCGCGGTCGCAGGGCGGATGGGGCGATCGGCAGTTCGGGGCACCAGAAGGACGCTACTTCGGCGGCGGCGGGCGGTTCAGGCGCTGAATACGGGCCGCTTCATTCTTCATTAATCGGCGGCTGGCTATCGAGGTTCCCCGCGCAGCCGAGGGCCGCCATGGCGACTATCATCTCGACCATCACCAGCACCGGCATCACGCTCAGCCCGAGCGATAATCCGGTCTTGGTGACCGGCACGATCACGCCGACGAGCGGCATCGCGCTCTATGGTCCGGGTGACGGAACCAACACCTGGACCATCGACAATGCCGGCCTGATCAGCGCCAGCGACACGGCGAGCGGCTACGGCATTCAGTTGGGGAGTAGCAGCGCCGCCGTCGGCACCGGATTCGTCACCAATCAGACCGGCGGCACGATCCAAGGCGGCCATTTTGGCTTATATGTCAATGGTAACGGCACGGTCACCAACGCGAGCGGCGGCACGATCAATTCGCAAAGGTTCGGCGTCGACATCCACGGCGTGGGCATAGTCTCCAATGCGAGCAATGGGACCATCAGTGGCACCACAATCGCTGCCTACGTCTATGGAGCCGGAGCGGCCGGCGATCAGTCAGGTGTTCAGATCTATAACGCCGGGACGCTGATCGGCTCCGACGGAGCTGTGGAATTTGCCGGCGGTTCGGTCACCAACGTCGCCGGCGGCACGATTGATGGTCTCGGGAAGTATGGCATCCTGCTCGGCGGGCCAGGCACAGTCGTCAATGCAGGGAAGGTGACTGGAGGGGCTTACGGGGCGACAACATACCCTTCAGCAGTCTATGCCGCGATCAACCTGGGCGAGGGGGGGTCCATCGTTAATCAAGCCGGCGGTACGATTTCCGGCTATAATGGTATATACATCGGTGGTGGCATTGGCATTGGCGGCACGCTCACCACTGCGGGCACGGTGATGGCCACTGGCTCTAACGCCAGTGCAGTGACCTTCGGCAAGTATTTGAACAACTACCGCCTGATCGTCGATCCTGGTGCGGTGTTCGTTGGCGCCGTCAAAGGCGCCAGTGGCGTGCTGGAACTGGCGACAGGCAGCAGTGCCGGCTCGCTGTCCGGCATCGGCACCAGCATCACCAATTTCGCCAGCCTGCAATTCGACGGTTCGCCATGGAGCGTATCGGGCAATGCCGCCGGGCTGACAGCGATGAGCGCAATCACCGGCCTCGCCGCCGGCGACACCATCGACCTCACCGGCTTCGCCGCCACCAGTGAATACTTCGCGAACGGCGCGCTGACGCTGACCAACAGCGCGGCCGCGACGACGATACTGAACTTCCCGGACCAGCCCGGCATCTATGCCTTCGCATTCGCCCCGGACGGCGCGGGCGGTACAGACATCGCGGGGGCAGGCAGCGGACAGCCACTGACCTGGAACGGCGGCGACGGCGACTGGAACGTCGCGAGCAACTGGACACCGCAATCCGTGCCTACCGGCTTCGATACCGCCACCATCGCCAGCCCCGGAAGCGTGACGATCGCCGCGGCGGCGAACAATGCCGTGGCGAACCTGACCATCGGTAACGCCGGCGATACGCTGGAAATCGACGGCTCGCTGGTGGTCACCGGTACAGCTTCGATCGACGCCGGCACGCTCGTCGTCGGCGGCACCGGGACGTTGAGCGCCGCGGCGATCACCGACAACGCGCTGCTGGCCTTCACCGGCGTCCAACCGCTCGACACGCCGCTCAACCTCTCCGGCACGTTGCAGAACACCGGCACGCTGGTCTTCGGCACAGGCGAGACCATCACCCAAACCGGGCCGTCCGCGACGATCGACAGCACCGGGCCTGGCAGCGAGATCTTCAACTCAGGCACCATCGTTGCCAACTACGGCGGCGGCGCGCTTGCGATCGTGCCGCTGAGCTTCACTAACTTTGGCACCATCGACGCCACCGGCGAGACGCTGACCCTCGGCTATGACAATAACGGAGTGCGCAGTTCCTGGAACAACAACAGCGGCACGATCTCGAATGCGACCTCGCTCGTGCTGAACGGCTCGGTCACGACCGACAATATGGGTACAATCATCAATTCAGGTGCCATCACCGAGGCCGGACTGATCGACAATACCGGCGCAACCCTGGCGGTCGGCAGCAGTGGCACGCTGGGCACGATCAACCTGATCAGCGGCGGCACCGTCAGCGGCGGCGCCATCGTCGATGCCAACGGCGACGGCTTCGCGTTCAATGGCGGCACGCTCGATGGCGTGATCTACCAGGGACCGCTCGAACTGATAAACCCGGGCGATGGTGTGACCATCGCCAATGGGCTGACCGTGACGGGAACCGACGGTTCCTCACCAGGCATGATCGATCTGGCCGGCGCCGCCGCGACGCTGGACCTCGCCGGGTCTCAGACACTCGACAACGTCACGCTCAACATCGGCAATGCCAGCACCGTCACGGCCGACGCTGACGTGCTCAGCGCCGATCACGGCGGCACGGTAACCCTCGGCCAAAATGCCAGCATCGTCAGCCTTGGCGTGTTCGCCACGTTGCTTGCCGAAGCAGGCACCACGCTGGATCTCGCCGGCTCCCTGAGTGCGCTCAATGGCGACACGGTCATCCTCGCCGCCAGCGGCGGCACGTTCAGCAATGACGGCTCGATCGCTGTCAGCGGCGGCACGCTCGACGTGAACACGGCCCTCGACGGCGTCGGTTCGGGTGGCACGATCGACGTCAGCAGCGGTGGCGTCGTGGATGTCACGGCGGCGGTCGCGGCCGATCAGACGCTCGCCTTCGCCGACGCGTCCGGTCTGCTGCAACTGAACGATCCCGGCAGCTTCGCCGGCACGATCACCGGCTTCGACTCGGGTTCAACCATCGATCTCACCAACTTCACCGGCACCGTCACAAGTTTCGCCAACAACGTGCTGACGCTGAGCAGCGGCATCAAACTGAACATCGAGGGACCGTTCAACCCGAACGAGTTCGTGCTGTCCTCTGACGGCAACAATGGCACCGACATAACCTGGATGTCCGCGCCGGGGACCTTTAACTGGATCGGCGACACCGGCGACTGGAATACGCCAGCCGCCTGGGACCTCGGCTCGGTGCCAATGGCCCTCGATAGCGCGACCATCGCACAGGCAGGTACCAACACGATCACGATCGACCAGGCAGAGACCATCGCCAATTTGACCCTGAATGGCGCCAACGACACGGTCGCGATTGGGACCACGGGATTTCTCCAGGCCGGGTCGATCGCGATCAACGCCGGTACGCTGTCGGACACCGGTGGCTTCGCAGCCGCTCAGGTCACCGACGACGGCGTGCTGAACATCGTGACCAACAGCACCCAAACGCTCGACAACACACCGCTGTCCCTGGGCGGCACACTGCTGGTGTCGTCCACGTTCGGTATGGCGGGCACGCTCACGCTGGGAACCGGCGAAATTGTCACGCAGGACGGCGCCAATGCGCTCATCACCAGCAGTGGCAACGCCCAAAATGCCGTCATCAACCAGGGCACCATCGACGCCGGTTTCGGCAGCGGCAGCCTGACGATCGACCCGCAGAACTTCCTCAACCAGCGCACGATCGACGCCAACGGCGAGACATTGACCATCGGATACGACAGCAACGGCACGCTGGGGTCGTGGAGCAACGATGGCGGCATCATCGAGTTGTTGGGCAACGCCGCGCTGGTACTGGACGGCTCGCTCGCCAGCGGCAATATCGGCTTGATCACAGGTGCAAGCGGCGTCACCGAGATCGGCCTGCTGGACAATACCGGTGTAACCTTGGACGTGGGCGCCGGATCTCTACTCGGCACCGTCACTCTGGCAGGTGGCGGAGTGGTCAGCGGCGGCACGCTCGTCGATCAGGGCGGTGGCTTCGTGCTCAGCGGGGGCACGCTCAACAACGTAACCTACCAGGGGTCGCTCGAGCTGGCTAACGAGGGTGAGCGGGCAACCATCACGAACGGCCTGATCGTGACGGGAACCGGCGGTGCGTTGCCCGGTACGATCGATCTGACCGGCAGTGGCGCATCGCTGGACTTCGCGACGACCGAGACACTCGACAACGTGACAGTGAACATCGGCAATTCGGCCACCGCCGATGTATTGCAAGCGAGCTTCAACGGTGGCTCTCTCGTGATCGGTCCGGCTGCTACCATCGTCAGTGCCGATCCTGGAGCGCTTGCCACGCTCACTGCCGGCAGCGGCGCCGCACTCGATCTCGACGGCACGCTGGAAGCGATCGCCAGCAGTGGCACGTTCACCCTCGGCGACACCGGTGGCACATTCATCAACGACGGCTCGATCATCGTCGGCAATGACGACACGCTGAACGCCACCACCGCGATCACCGCCGGTGCAGGCACTGGCACGATCGATGTCGGCACCGGCGGTGTTGCGGATTTCGCTGACGCCGTGGCCGCCGGCGAGGCATTGGTCTTCACCGACGCCACAGGCATCCTAAGGCTGCACCAGCCCATCAGCTTTGCCGCGACGATCGACAGCTTCGCCAATGGCGACACGATCGATCTAGCCGGCATCGCGGCAGACGCGGCAGTCTGGTCTTCCGGCACGCTGACAATCAGCAATGCCGGCACCACGGTTGCGGCGTTGTCGCTGGCGGGTGACTACACCGATGATCAGTTCATCGTGGCGACCGACCACGCCGGCGGATCGCAAGTGACAGTCACCGCCACCTGCTACGCCGCCGGCACGCGCATCCTGACGCCGGGCGGCGAGATCGCCATCGAGCGTCTGCGCGCGGGCGATCTGGTGCAGACCGTATCGGGCCGCACGCAGCCGATCGACTGGATCGGCCATCGGCGCGTTGATTTCCGGCGCCATCCGAACCGCCATCGCGTCCTGCCCGTGCGCATCGCCGCGCACGCGTTCGGTCCGAACCAGCCGCGGCGCGAGCTGCTGCTGTCACCGGACCACGCGGTGTTCGTCGAAGACGTGCTGATCCCGATCCGCCACCTGATCAACGGCACCACGGTCGCCCAGATCGAGCGCCGAGCGATCACCTACTACCATATCGAGCTGCCGCGACACGATGTGCTGCTGGCCAACGGCATGCCGGCGGAGAGCTATCTCGAAGCCGGCGCGCGCGACGCTTTCGCCAATGGGGGCGGCTTCATCCAGCTGCATCCCGATTTTGCCCCGCCGCTCGACCACTACGCCATGCTCTGGGAAGCACAGGGCTACGCGCCTTTGGTGGTGACCGGCGCGGCGCTCGAGCGGGCGCGCGAGACTCTGGCCAGAGAGGCACCACGCTACGCGAGATCGCACAGGTCCCGCGGCGCCTCGAGCAAAACGTCCGCGCCCGCCGCGTGAAGCTCTTCGCGACTGCCGTAGCCCCACAGCACACCGACGGCGCGCAGCCCATTGGCACGTGCGCCGATCATGTCATGCGAGCGATCACCGACCATGATGGTGTCGTTCGGCTCCAGGTTCTCGCGGTGCAGCACGGTGGCGATCAGTTGTGTCTTGTCGTCCAGATTGCCGCCCGGTTCAGTGCCATAAACGCCGCACATCTGGTCGGCAAACGGCAGCGCGCCGACCATGCGCGAGGCGAACACCGTGCGCTTCGAGGTGGCGACGAAGCACCGAGCATCGGTCGACAGACGCCGCACCGCTTCCGCGATCCCCGGATAGACCGTCGCCATGTGCAACCCGATCTCGCCATAGTGGGCGCGATACGCCGTAATGCCTGCATCGACCCGATCATCGCCATAGCGCGCCAGCACGCGTGCGATCACCTGCGGCAGCGGCGGGCCAATAAACGGCGTGATGTCGAAGGCGGGATCGGGAATGTGCCCGAGTGCCTGCAGCGCCGCCTCGCAACTCGCCGCGATGCCGGGCCGCGAATCGATCAGCGTGCCGTCGAGATCGAGCAGGACGGCGCGCCGCCGCGCACTCATATCGGTGCACCGCTGCGCCCGCGTGGCAGATACAGCAGCAGCACGTCGGCATCATGGCGCATGATCGCGTCCATGATGCCGGACAACCGTGATCCGCCCCCCTGGCGGATGTTCCAGGCGAGCAGTCGCACGCAACGTCAGTCGGTGACGTAGTCGCAGCGGAACCCGTTGCCCCAGCGCTTGACGTGGCCGCGCGACGGCGACGGGAAGTGTGCGAAGCAGCACAGCGTGCTGGTGTCGCAGTAGGTCTCGAGGAACTTCCGCCGCGTATCCGCGCCCTGCTGCGGGTCATAGTCCACCCGCATTGCCAGCTCCGGATAGCGCGCCTGCAACGGCGTATGGATCAGGTCGCCAGTGATCACCGCGTCCTTGCCGGCCCGGCCGAGCGCCACCGCGTAGTGATCGATGGTATGGCCGGGTGTAGGCAGCAGCGCCACCGTGTCGTCCAGTGCGTGATCGCTGGTGATCAGGTCGCAGCGCTTCGCCTCGACGATCGGGATCACGCTGTCCACGATCGGCGGCAGCGTGGTCTTGTCGTTCTCGGCCAGCCAGTAGTCGAGTTCGGTCTTGGAGAACAGGTAGCGCGCCTTGGGGAAGGTCGGCACCCAGCGGCCGTTCTCCAGCCTGGTGTTCCAGCCGACATGATCCACATGGAGGTGCGTGCACATGACGAAGTCGATGTCGTTCACCGTCAGGCCGGTCGCGGCAAGGCCGCGCATGAACGCGTCGTCCTTCTTCTTGTGCCACAGCGGACGCGCTTCGCGGTCCTTGTCGTTGCCGATGCAACTATCGACCAGGATGTTGTGGCGCCCGGTCTGCACGATGTACGACTGGAAGCACAGCACCAGGTTGTCCTGCGGATCCAGCGCGGCGGGCGCGAGCCAGGAGCGGTTCTCCGCCAGCACCTCGGGCTTCAGTTGCGGCAGGAACTCCAGGGCGGGGGTGAAGCCGCATTCCATCTCGACGATCCGGTGGATCGTCATGTCGCCGACGCGGAATGTGTGGGCCATTTTCTCGCTCCCTTGGATGGTTCGTCAGGATGATGTTAGCTAGCCGCCCCGCCCGCGACAAATCCCAGCCAGGGAGGCTCCGATGAACGACGCGACCACAGTGGCCCTGAGCCCGGAGACGGTGCTTCAGCACATGAAGCAGAATGGCGTCACCGACGTTGTCTGGCTGCCGGACAGCGAGACCAACTGGCTCTATCTGCTGATGCAGGCGGAGCCGTCACTGCGGCTGATTGGTGTGACGCGGGAGGGACACGCGTGCTCGATTGCCGCCGGACTGCACGCAGGCGGACGGAAGCCACTGATCCTGATCCAGAACACCGGTATGATGGAGTTCTGGTGATTCGATCCGCGGCTGGCTCTTGGGGATGAACGTGCCGGTGGTGCTGATGGTGGGCTATCGCGGCTGGACGCGTCACGGCGTCAACACCGACACGGCCGCGACCTACACCGAGCGGTTCCTGATGGCATTCGGCATCAACTACTATCTGGTGGAGAGCGACGCCGATGCGCCGCGCATCTCGATCGCGTTCGAGGAAGCGCAGCGGACGCAACGGCCGGTGGTGGTGCTGGTCGGCGATGAGTACCACGGGTTCAACCGGTAGGGGCAGGCGTCATGATGCACACGGCCGAACTGCTGAATGTGTTTGCCGAACATCGGGGCGACGCGATCGTCGTGCCGGGACGCGGCGGGCGCCATTGGGTGAAGCTCTCGGCGCGCGAGACGCTCGATGTGCCACTCGGCGATCCGGCGATGGGGGGCCATGCCGGCTTCGCGCTCGGTCTGGCATTGGCGCAGCCAGAGCGACGCGTGGTGCTGTTCGACTCCGAAGGCGACATCCTGATGAGTCTCGGCATGCTGGCGACAATTGCCGAGCAGGCGCCGGCGAACTTTTATCACTTCGTTCTGGACAATGAGTGTTATGCGACGACCGGTGGCCAGCCGGTGCCGAACGCGAAGGCTGTCGCCTATGACGTGCTGGCGCGCGGTGCCGGGTACCCGAACGCCTTCGCCTTTACGGAACTTGCAGAATTCAGCCAGAGCCTGCCGAAGATCCTGGTGCAGCCGGGTCCGGTGTTCGTCGCACTGAAGGTGCTGCCCGAGGTCGAGAACACGCCGATCGGACGACGTTCGCGCTGGCAGACTCGCACGCGGGACAAAGTGCTGCTGGACCTGCGTGGCGAGTTAGGGCTTGGGGCAGCATTATGACACATGTCACCCGTCGCGGAGTTTTGGCACTTGGCGGCGCGGCAGTGGTCGCGCGCGGCGCACATGCCGAAGGTGGCAAGCGCTTCGTCACCGCCAACAACAGCGGATACGATACGCTCGATCCGCATGTCGTGTTCGACATCGGCCGCATCGGTTCACGGCTGAACATGTACGACTGTCTGGTGCGCTGGGTGGACAATCCGCCCAAGCTTGCCATGTGGCTCGCCGACAAGATCGACATCGCACCCGACGGCGTCACGTATACGGTGGCGATGAAGCAGGGCGCGAAGTTCCACGATGGCAGCCCGATCACCGCCGACGATGTGGTGTTCTCGATGGAGCGCATCCTGGCGATGAAGCAGGGTGCCTACGGGTTGTTCAAGGGTGTGATCGATCCGGGAAAGACCAAGACGCTTGATGCGCACACCGTTCAATTCACGCTCAACCAGCCATATGCGGTGTTCAATTCGACGCTGTCCGAACTTTGGGTGGTGAACAGCAAGCTGCTGCGCGAGCACGACAAGTCGGGGGACATGGGCGCCGCATGGCTTACGCGCAATGAGGCGGGGTCCGGCGGATTCAAGTTGCGCCGCTACGATCCGGCGATCGGCTTTCAGGCCGACCGGTTCGACGAGCACTTCGCCGGGTTCGGCAAGTCGAACATCACTTCCACCGAGTTTCGCGTGGTGCTGGAGACCGCCAGCCGGGCGCTCGGGTTACAGAAGGGCGAGTTCAATACCACCGATGGCTATCTGCCGCAGGACCAGATCAAGCGGCTGCGCCAGGTGGACAGCGTGCAGATCCTGGAGGCGGACTCGCTGCGCACGATGTATTTCGTCATTCAGAATGCGCGGCCGCCGCTGACCGACGTGAACCTCCGCAAGGCGCTATGCTACGCGTTCGACTACGACGGGTTCATCAACAACATCCTGAGTGGATCGGTCAGTCGGAATGCCGGCATCATTCCGGCCAATCTATGGGGTGCGCCGAAGGATCTGCAGGGCTACACCTACGACCTCGTCAAGGCGAAGGAGCATCTGACGATGGTGAAGGCACCGATGCGTCAGTTGGAAATCGGCGTGCTGGCGGGATTCGATCAGAGCGAGGCGGCGGCGCAGCTCTTGCAGGCAGGTGCGGCGAAGATCGGCATCGATATAAAGCTGACCACCGAACCCTGGCCGGTGATCTCCGGCAAGTTCGGCGATCCCGACAAGACGCACGACCTGGTGCCGCTGTGGCGCAGCGCGTATTTCGCCGATCCGCACAACTGGACGGGGTATCTGTACAACAGCCGCAATATCGGGGCGGGCAACTCGAGCTTCTACAAGAATGCGAGGTTCGATGAGCTGACGGACAAGGCTCTGGTGCTGACGAAGCAGGAAGATCGGCAGCCGCTGTATGAGGAGGCATCGCGCATTCTTGTCGAGGATGCGGCGGGGCTGTTCATCTACAACACAAGGTGGTTCGGTCCGTTCACCAAGAACGTGCGCGATGTGCGCTTCTGCCCGATAGGCGATGCGCAGGACATCCGCTGGATGAGCATGACGTAGGAACATGTCATTGCGAGGAACGCAGCGACGAAGCAATCTCCAGCCAGGTGTGCACATCGATGGGGATTGCTTCGTCGCTTTGCTCCTCGCAATGACAGGGCGTGCGCCTCGCTAGGCGAAGTGACACGCCACCTGCCGGCCGTCGTCCAGCACACGCAGCTTAGGCTCCTCCGCCACACACCGGGCCTCAGCGCGCGGACAGCGTGTGCGGAACCGGCAGCCTGACGGTAGATTGCCAGGGCTCGGCGGCTCGCCTTCCAGCCAGAATTCGTCGGTCACGCGCCGCCCGCCGACTACCGGCACCGCGGCCAGCAGCGATTGCGTATAGGGATGGCGCGGGGCGGTGAACACCGTCTCGGTATCGCCCAGTTCCACCACCTGGCCGAGATACATCACAGCGATCCGCCGCGACACTAGCCGCACCACCGCAAGGTCATGGCTGATGAACACATAGGTCAGATCGAATTGTTCGCGCAGCTCGAGGAACAGCCGCAACACCGTCGCCTGCACCGACACATCCAGGCCCGACGTCGGCTCGTCGAGGATCACCAGACTTGGCCGCAGCATGAGAATGCGCGCCAACCCGACGCGGCGCTGCTGTCCACCGCTGATTTCGTGCGGATACAGATCGAGATGCGTTTCCGGCAGCCCGACAGCCGCCAGCACCTCGCGCACACGTTCTCGCCGCTCGTGGGCGGACAGCTCGGTATGAATCACCAGTGGCTCTGCCAGCGCGCGGCCGATCTTCCAGTGCGGATCGAGCGACGCTCCGGGGTCCTGGTAGCAGTACTGCAAAGTTCGTCGCAGCGCTCGGCCCTCGCGCGCGGACAGCGCACCGACCTCGTTGCCTTCGAACAGAATGTCCCCGCTGCTTGCTCGATGAATTCCGACGATCGTCTTGCCCAACGTGGTCTTGCCGCAGCCTGACTCACCGACGACGCCGAGGATGTCGCCGCGCGGCACCGATAGGGTGACGCCATCGACCGCGCGGAGCCATCCGGTGCGGCGGCCCCATGCATCGCGGATGGGGAAATGCATGTGCACGTCTCGCAGCGCGAGCAACGCATCGCTCATGCCGCGACAGCGGCCTCGACATGAGGGTGATGGCAACGCACCTGATGCAATGGCTCTGGCGCGTGGGCCACCGGATGCTCGTGGCGGCACGCGTCGCTGGCGCGCGGACAACGCGGATGAAAGCGGCAGCCGTTCGGCGGCATGATCAGGTTCGGCACGTCGCCGGCAATGCCACGCAGTGGCGAACCGCTCGATGGCAGGCTCTCCAGCAGCAGCTTCGTGTAAGGCACCATCGGCGCGCGGAAGAAGTCGGCGATCGGCGCGGTTTCCAGCTCCTGGCCGGCATACATCACCGTGACGCGGTCGCAGATCTCCCACGCCGTTCCGAGATCGTGCGTGGCGAATAGCACGGAAACGCCGCGCTCGGTCGCCAGCCGGCGCAGCAGCTTCAGGATCTGCGCCTGGATCGTCACGTCGAGCGCCGTCGTCGGTTCGTCGGCGATCACCAGCTTCGGCTCAGGCAACAGCGCCATGGCAATCATCACGCGCTGGCGCTGCCCGCCCGACAACTCGTGCGGATACTTGCGCAACAGCCGCTCCGGATCGGGAAGCTGGACGGCGCGCAACAGCGCGAGCACGCGTTCGCGATCGCTGCGCCGACGCCGTCGCGCATAGAACTGCTCGCCGGCACGACGATCCGGTGAGTTCCAACGCATCAGCTCCATGATCTGATCGCCGATGGTGAACAGCGGGCTGAACGAACTGTAGGGGTCCTGCGGCACGAAGGTGATCGCGCGGCCACGAACGTTCTCGGCCAGAGATGCGGCACCGAGCGTCAGCAGATCCTGCCCATCAAAGGTCAAACTGCCGCCGTGCACATTGGCATTGGCCGGGAGCGCGCCGAGGACCGCTCGCGCCAGCGTTGTCTTGCCGCAGCCGGACTCGCCTACCAAGCCCATGATCTCGCCGGCCGCAAGCGACAGGCTTACCGCGTCGAGCACGTGCGCCATGCCACCCTCGGTGACGAAGGACACTGACAGTTCGCGCACGGACAGCAGATCAGCGCGCACTGACATCGCGTCGCAAACGCGGATCCAACACGTCGCGCAATCCGTCGCCGAGTAGATTGAAGCCCATCACGACCAGCAGGATGGCCGCACCGGGTGCCGCGGCGTACCACCATGCCTGCGGCAGGAATTCACGGCTTTCGGCGATCATGCGGCCCCACTCTGGGGTCGGCGGCGGTGGGCCGAGGCCGAGGAAGCCCAGTGCGGCGGCGACAAGGATGGTGCCGCCCATGCCGATTGTTGTCCGCACGATCACCGATGATGCGATCGACGGCAGGACGTGCAGCACCATGACGCGCAGTGGCGAGGCGCCAAGCGCGATCGCTGCCTCGATGAACACCTCGTTCTTCACGCTGCGCGTCTCCGCATAGACCAGTCGCGCCCAGAACGGCCAGTAGGTGACGGAGAGCGCAAGAATCACGTTCTGGATCGCAGGCCCCAAGGTCTGTGCGATGGCGATCGCGAGCACGATCTGCGGCACCGCGAGGAAGATGTCCGAGACGCGCATAAGCAGGTCGCTGCCGCGGTTGGTGTAGTAGCCTGCGACCAGACCGACCGGCACGCCGATCAGCACCGCCGCCGACGTGGCCACCACCGCGATCAGGATGGTCAGACGCGCACCGAACAGCAGCCTGCTGTATATGTCGCCGCCCATACGGTCGGTGCCGAACCAGTAGGTTGCATCCGGCGGCAGCAGCCGATGCGGCGGATCGTAATTGGTGACGTCCTGCGGGAAGGTGGATAGCGGGTAGGCAAACACCGCCGCGAGAACCAGTACGGCGATGATGATAAGACCGAGCAGTGCGGCACGATCGCGAATGAGGCGGCGCAGCGTGTTCATGGCCGTTGGGTAACGCTTAAATCTTTACGCAGCGCTGGCTTCATCGTGCGCGTGGGTCCAGCACGGCCTGGGCGACGTCGACGGTAAGGTTCACCAGGATGAACACCGCGCCGACGAACAGGGTGAACCCCATGATCGCGTTGTAATCCGATTGCAGGATCGAGTGTACCGCGAAACTGCCCAGACCGGGCCAGTCGAACACCGCCTCCACGACAACGGCATTGGCGATCAGCGTGCCGAAGATGAGCCCGATCTGCGTCAGCGTGCCGATCAGGGCGCTGCGCAGGATGTATTTCCACACGACGCGCCGGCGCGGAATGCCCATCGCCATTTGGTAGAACACGAAGTTCGACGACATGACGTTGAGCACGCCAGCCCGGGTGAACCGAACGATGGTCGCCATCGCGGGCAGCGCGAGCGTTGCCACGGGCAGCGCGAGATACCGCAGTGCCTCGCCGAACGTCTCCCAGTCGCCTCGCAGCAGCGCGTCCAGCGTGTAGAATCCGGTGATCGGATCCGGACCCCAGCCGTCGATGCGGCCCTGCACCGGCGTCAGCCCGAGCCACATCGAGAACAGGAGCTGAAGCAGAATCGCCAGCCAGAATGCGGCCATGGCAAGCCCGCTGATGGTGACGATGCGGACCACATGGTCGAGCAGCGAGTTGCGCGACAGTGCCGCGACGACGCCGAGTGGCACACCGATGACGATGGCGAGGGTAATGGCGCAAAGCGCAAGCTCGAATGTTGCCGGCAGACGCTCCACAAGGTCCTCGGCCACCGGACGCTGGGTGAACAGACTCGTGCCCATGTGACCGGTCGCAAGGTCGCGCACATAGCGCGCGAACTGCCAGGGCAACGGCAGATCGAGGCCATACAGGTGGCGCAGCGCGGCAACCTGCTCGGGTGGTGCATTCTCGCCCGCCATCACGCGCGCCGGATCCGATGGCACGATGTGCGAGATTGCGAACACGATCAGCACCAGACCGAACAGTGTCGGCGGCATCCAGACAATCCGCCGCGCCACCATGGCGAGAAGTCGCATGGCGCGGCGTCAGGCCATCATCGCGTTTCGCCGGCAAAGCCGCGCTGCAACGTTGCCAGGCTGTCCAGCGCCGCCTGCGACAGCGGGCCTTTGTTCACCGCCGCCAAGGCCTGCTCGAATTCGGCAGGCGTTGCCATGCCGACCAGGATCGTGCCCATCCCCTTGTGCGTGATCGCGAACCGCACCGCGGCCTCTGCGAGGCTGCCGGCATGCCCCTGCTGCACCAGCGGCATCAGCCGCTGCGCACGCTGCATGTCTGCGTTGTACGAGTTGGCGGAACCGATCGGATCGGGCGGCGGACTGGCGATCGGATGGCGCTCCGCCACGCCGCTGAGCGCACCGCCGGCCAGCACGCGGATGCCGACCACGCCGACACCGGCCGCCTGCGTATGATCGAACATCCTGCCGTAGTCCTGTGCGGGATAACCGTTCGGAAGCGCTTCGCCCGCGCTCGGATTGAGCATGTTATAGCTCACCTGCGCGGAGACGAAGGCGCGCGAATCGATCACCTGATGCAGCGCCTGCGTGTCACCCACCGCGGTTATGCCAGGGAACCGCAGCTTACCCTCATTGCGCAGCCTCTCGAATGCCGGCGCGACCTCCTCCAGCACGATCCTCGCCGACAGCGATTCGCCGCCGCCACTCGCGGTGATCGCGTTGTGCAGATGGAAGATGTCGACCTGCTCGCGCCCCATGCGCTTCAGGCTCGCCTCGAGTGATTCAACCACCGCCTCAGCGATGCGGCCAAACGATGCGGACGGGATGCGAACCTTGGTGCCCACCACCACATCCGGCTTCAACTTCGCCAGCACGCGACCCAGGTTCTTTTCCGACTCACCGTTGCCGTACATTGCAGCAGTGTCGAAGTAGTTCACCCCGGCCTCGAGCGCGCGTGCCACGGCACGTTCCTGATCCGCCGGCGCACCGCGTACCATCAGGCCACCTACCGCGCCACAGCCAAAGCCCAGGATCGAGACCTGCAGTCCTGTCCGTCCGAACGTCCGCATTTCCATTGTCACATCCTCCCCGTCGTCACCGCGGATACAGTCCTGCCGCCCGCGCGCGCACCTTGGCCATCGCTACCAGCAGATCGAGTGTCGGCGTTGGCACACTCACCATGCGCGCGAGTTCCAGCGGCGCATCGAAGATACCGTCGATCTCCATTGGTCGCCCGAGTTCAAGGTCCTGCAGCACACTCGGCTTGTGATCCAGGCTGCGGCCGTGCGCGATGCGCTTCTCGTGATCGGAGTCGGGGTTTGCGCCGAGGGCATTCGCCACCGCGGCGGCCTCCTGCATCACGCGCCGCGCGGCCGCCACGCACTCCGGCTCCTGGAACAGATCGCGGATGCTCACCTGGGTCAGCACCGCCATCGGAGCGTTACCGAGATTGCCCAGCAGCTTGTTCCAGATCTCGTCGCGGATCGCGGTAGATACAATCGCCTTCATGCCACCGCCGTTGATGTGTGCGGCGATCGCCTGCACGCGCTGCGAGGAGCGTCCGTCCGGCTCGCCGAGCACCACACGCGAGTTGGGGTTTTCCAGCTCGATCACCCCCGGCGCGATCACCGCGCTTGCCGCGTAGACCACACCGGCAATCGCGCGCTCCGGCCCGACGGCGCGCCAGAGCGCATCGCCCGGATCGATCTTCGGCAACCTGCGGCCCTCCAGCGCGCCACCAATACCGTGGAAATAGAACCATGGAATGCCGTTCATCACGAACACGACGGTCGTATCGGCCTTGAGCAGCGGACCGATTCCGGCTGCCACGGCCGGCAGCGACGGCGCCTTGACGGTCACCAGCACGGCGTCCTGCGGGCCAAGCGCGACCGGGTCGTCGCTTGCCTGCACGCGCGCGTGCAACTGGCCCTCGCTGGTGTGCACGGTCAGCCCGTCGTGCTGGATCGCGGCCAGGTGCGGGCCGCGCGCCAGCACCGACACCTCCGCTCCGCCGCGCGCGAGGCGCACCGCCAGATGGCCGCCGATCGCACCGGCGCCGTAGACACAAACCCGCATCTCAGTCTCCCAAACCCGTTGCGGCGAGTCTGGCGACTGCGCCTGCCGGGCGTCAACAGAGTGTGGACGGTTACTCGACGGTAATCTCGCCGACCATCCCGTCCCAGTCGTGGTCCGCGCAGATCAGGCGGAATGTGCCCGCCTTCATCGGCACGAGGTACACCTCGACTTCGGCCCCCGGCTGCACCACCACCTCCTTGCCGCCATTCGCCAGCACGCGCGGATCGCGCACGAGGGCATCGGCAAGGAACTGCGGCGCGGTGAACTCATGCAGGTCCTTGCCGTGGTTCTCCATGTGAAGGCGGTATGGCACGCCGTGCCGAAAGCTCAGGTGGTCCGGTTCGAACCTGTCGTCCACCATCAGCAGGTCGACCGTTTGGGCCTTCGACCAGTCGACAGCCGGCTGGGCGCGCGCCGAAGTGGCGAGCAGCAGCGCGCACAGGACGAAGACCGGCCGCGCCACTGTCAGCCGGAGACAGTGGGCAGGCCGACCTGCTGGCGGATGTCGTTGATGATCTGCAGCACGCGCTGGCGATATGGCAGGTACTGCACGCCGAATTCCTGCACCAAACGCGCGTTGTCGATCAGGTAGTTGCCCGACGAGCCCTTGCCGCCGGTCTCATGCTCGAAGCTGATGCGCGCATCGGGCAGGAACTCGCGCACCATGTCGGCAATCTCGCCCAGGCTGATCGCGATGCCGCCCGAGTTGTACACCGAATGCTTCGGCTTGTCCGTGAGCAGCACGCGGGTGAACACCTCGGCGATGTCGTCGACATGGATCGGGCAGCGCATCGCATCCTTGTAGGGGAACGAAATTGCCTTGCCCTGCGCCGGCTGGGTGATGATGTTCACGTGATCGACCGAGCCGCGCACTTTGTCCGGCCCGGTCACGTTGGCCGGCCGAATAGCGGTGATCGCCATGCTGTATTTCTCGTTGTAGTCCTGTGCCTGCCACTCGTTGAAGATCTTATGCATCGCGTACTGCACTTCACCGTGGCGGTAGTCGTCCTCGGTGATCATGCGGTCGCCGTAGTGTTTCTGCATGCCGTTCACCGCCAGCGAACTGGCGAACACGACGCGCTGCACGCCTGCCAACCGCGCCGCCTCGAAGCAGTTGTCCATGCCGAGGATGTTCAGCTTCATCGCGACGTGAGGCGCATGCTCGCTGCCGAGGAAATAGGACAGGTTGATGATCCGGTCCGGCTTGGCGCTGACGGTCGCAGCCATCACATCGTCGAACTGAGTCACGTCGCCGCGCATCACGCGCACCTGTTTGCCGAGGTCCTCGAACGAAGCGGCGCCGGGGTTGATGTCCATGCAGACGATCTCCTCGCCGCGCGCTGCCAGCAGGCGGATCACCCGTGTGCCGATGAACCCTGTGCCGCCGATGACGAATATTGCCATGTCTTTCCCTCCCATGGGTGTCCTGGTTTTGCAGCCTAGCCCGATCGGGCTTCGCGCGACAAAAGCGTTGGATGTGGGTCAGTCTGTTGTTACGGTGTCAGTCCCGTAACGTCCTCAGGAGGACAGGATTGTGCACCCCCGGAACCGTCGAGCCCTATTGGCGATAGCGTTGTGCGTCGTCACGCTGACCCTCCGGCAAGGCGCCTCGGCGCAGACGACGCCTCCTGTCGCCTCGCCATCCGCCATGGGACCCAACGGCATGTCCATGTCGGAATGGCAGGGCGTGAGCTGCCTGTGGGCAGGGGTTCTCGGCAGCGCGGCCGTGTTCTACTACAGCGATGTGCTGACCGTCGCGGCGACCGGCTCGACCAATCCACTGCTCCTGGTTCCATTGGTGGCCACCGGATTCCTCGGTGGCTGCAGCGCCGGCGCCAACGGATCGCCGGGTCTTACCTGGCTCTATCGCCACATGTAATTTAATGCTGTCATTCTGCGGAGCACGGCGACGAAGCAAGCTCGTTCGATGGAGCGGATCCATGACCGAGATTGCCGCCTCGCTGCGGCCCTTGCAATGACATGTCGGAGTGACCCGCGGTTCCAACGATAGTAGGTACGAGGCAAACCATGCGACCGCATACCGAAGCAAAGATCGCGCGCCTGTCAGAGTCCGAAGCGGTATCGTTCGGCCCACTGGCGCACTACAACAAGCTGACCGGCGACGACGGTCTGCCGATCTTCACCGGCGTGCAGACGTGCAAACCCGGTTACCAAACGCCGCTGCACTGGCACCCATACGTCGAGTGCCTGTTCATCATCGAAGGCACGATGGAAGCGTGGCTGGAAGGCCAGGAGGATAGCCCGGCGCGGCTTGGGGTCGGCGATATGATCGCGCTGCCCGCCTGCGTGCCGCACGTATTCCGCAATGCAGGCGAGGGTCAGTTGCGGCTACTCGGCATCCACGGGTCGCCAACCCGGATCGTGCATCGCATCGAGGAATGACAGGTCAGGCGTCCAATGCAATTCCGAACGTATCGCGTAGGCCGTCGCGTCCGGCTGCCGTGATCTTCACCGCGCGTGTGTCTCGCTGCCGAGCGATCCAACCCAGTTCGAAGCAGCGGCAAGCCAACGCGGCGCCGACGCGTCCTGCCAGATGCGGCCGGCGCTCGCTCCAATCCAGGCACGGCCGGCAGAACACCCGCCGACCTGGTGCCGGCGATGCGCCGAAGTCGTCGAGGAACCGCTGCCCCCGCTCGGTCACCTCGCCGCCATCGGTGCCCAACGCGACGTGGCCGCGGTCGCTCAGCGCATCGGCCAGGGCGACGCCGAGCCGCCCGGCCAGATGATCGTAGCAGGTGCGTGCCGTTCGCAGCGCATCACCGCCGCGCCACGTGGTCGGACGGGCAGGCTCTGGCGCGGTCACCGCCATCACGCCCTCCAGCAGGTGGCCCACCAGCGGTGAGGCCAACCGGAAGTAGCGGTGGCGGCCCTGTTTCTCGCCCGCAAGCAGGCCACCATCGGCGAGCTTTGCCAGATGGCCGCTGGCGGTCTGCGGCGTCACGTGGGCCGCGTACGCCAGTTCCTTCGCGGTCAGCGCCCGCCCGTCCAGCAATGCCGCCAGCATGTTGGCGCGCGCAGGATCGCCGATCAGCGCGGCGGTGGCGGCGATACGGTTGGAATCGCTCATGGCGCTCTCCTCAGCCTCGGCTCAACATAGGCGCGAACGGGCTCCGGTGCATGCGGCCACAGTTCGGCCGACGCCGAAGTGAATTGAGCGAGGGCTGTTGCGATGCTGTCAGTGGAGCACATCACGTTCCTGGCTTCACAGCGCGTCGGCCGCCTGGCGACCGCAGATGCCAGCGGCAATCCACATGTCGTGCCGGTGTGTTTCGCGATCGATAATGCCGCGCTGTACGTGACGATCGACGAGAAGCCGAAGCGCGCGTCCCCGCGGTCACTGAAACGGCTGCGCAACATGCTGGACAATCCCTCGGTCGCCTTCGTCGCCGACCGCTACGACGAGGACTGGCAGCAACTCGGCTGGGTCATGCTGCGCGGACGCGCCGACATTCTCGCGGACGGGCCGGAGCACGATCGGGCGCAGGCGCTGCTGCGCGAGCGCTACGCGCAATACCGCACCATGCAATTAGCGGAGCTGCCGGTCATCGCGTTGCGCATCGAGCGCGTGACTAGCTGGGGCAACCTCACCGTTTGCCCGCCGGAGTAATTGCCTGCATCATTCCTCACAAGCGGCGTGATCGACATCGACGGCGGCGCGACGCGTTCGCTGTGACGAGGAGCTTCTCATGGCCAACGCATTCATCAATGCACCCGGCGAGATTACCGCACGGCTGACCGATTATATCATGTCGGCGCGCTGGACCGATCTGCCAGCGAACGTGCGGCGCGAGACACTTCGCTCGTTCGTCAACATTGTGGGCTGCACGGTCGGCGGTGCACGGCATGAGGTGGTAGAGCTGGCCGACACGACGCTGGGCGAATACAGCGGCGACCCACATGCCACGGTGATCGGCCGCGGCCACAAGGCAGATGCGCTGCACGCCTGTCTGATCAATTGCCTGGCATCCAGCATCTACTCGTACGACGACACACACGCCGAGGCCGTGGTGCATCCTGCGGGTCCGGTCGCCACCGCGGCGCTGGCATTGGCAGAGCGGCGGCCGGTCAGCGGCGCCGACCTGTTGCTGGCGGTCGCGCTTGGCATCGAGATGACGTGCCGGCTGTCGAAGGCGATCTCGGTGCCGCCGGCGCGCGGGACAGTCGCGTGGTCGCAGACCGGCATCACTGCCGGCATCGGTGCGGCAGTCGCCGCGGCAAAGTTGCTGAACCTGGGTGCGACGCGGCTGCAATACGCCATCGGCATTGCCCTGTCGCAGGCGGGCGGGTTCCGCGTGATGCATGCAACGATGGTGTCATCGCTGATGCCGGCGCAGGGTGCTCAGATGGGATTGCGCGCGGCAGTCATGGCCGAACGCGGGTTCACTGCCTCGCCCGCGGCGCTGGAAGGTCGCTACGGATTTCTGGAGGTGTTCGCTGACACGCCGCATGTTCCGGCGTTGGTCGATGGGCTCGGCGAACGCTTCGAGATCCTGGGCAATACCTACAAGCCATACCCGTGCGGCATCGTGATCCATCCGATCATCGATGCGTGCCTGCAATTGCGGCGCGAGAAAGCGATCGACCCGGATCAGGTGAGCACGGTGCGGATCAAGGCCTCGCCCGGAGCGATGGCATTGTGCGATCGGCGCAATCCGCAGAACGAGTTGCAGGCCCATGTCAGCCTGTATCACTGGACGGCGGCGACCTTGATCCGCGGTGTGGCACGCATCGAGGAGCTACAGGACCCGACGGTGCAGGATCAGGCGATCATGGCGTTTCAGGACAAGGTGGAGGCCGTCGGCGATCCCGCTGTCGCGGCGGATGCGGCGGTCGTGACCATCACGCTGAAGGATGGGCGCAGCCACACCTGTCGCATCGATCACTGCACCGGCAGCGCGAGCAATCCGATGACAGACGTGCAGTTGACCGGCAAGTTCACCGACCTCGCCCGGCCGATCATAGGGACGGCGCGAACGCAGCAACTGGTGGATCAATGCTGGTCGGTCGAAGATATGGCCGATGCCGGCGACCTGGCACGCGCGGCCGCGTAGCGACGCTACTTCGCCATCGCCTGCCGCTTCCACAGTTCCCACGGCCGGTCCACCAGCGCGTTGTTCGTCTTTGTCGCCGCCGCAGCCTCGGCGTCGTTGAGATAGGTCGGCTCGCCAAGACGCAGCGCCTCGCTTTCCACGCGGGCATTCACTTCGGTGTAGATCGCGCGGAACACGACGTGCCGTATCGACTGTGCCGCCGCCACCGAGCCATGTCCGCGCATCAGGGCCACCGAATGCGGCCCGAGCACTATTGCAAGTGCATGACCGAGCGTGGGATTGCTCACCAGCATGTTCGACGCCGGACCTGCCGTGTCGCGGATCTCGAATACCGGCACGCCGCCGCCGAGAAAGCTGGCGATGTGGTTCATCGGCCGGAGCTGCACCTTCGTGTCGGCAAAGGGGATCACCGCGGACGAATGACTGTGCACAATGGCACGCACGTCCGGGCGCAGTTTGTAGATCTCGCCGTGGATGAACCGCTCGAGGTATATCGCGCGGCCGCGTTGATCGATCGGCGCGCTGTCGAGATCGAACTCCATGATGTCGTCAGTCGTCACCAGGGCCGGCGCCATGCTGCGTGCGAGCAGGTAGCGGCTAGGATCCTTGTCATGCCGCACGCTGACATGCCCGAAGCCATCGACCACGTTCTGGTTGTACAGAATACGGTTGGCCGCCACGAGGTCGTCGATCAGCGCCGGATCAGCCGGGCCGGCCGACGATGGCGCAGGCGCCTGTGCGTTTGCCACGACGGCCGTCACCGCACCCAGGAAGCCGCGCCGGCTCAGACCGTGCACCATGCCGCAGAAGCAGTGGACCATGAAAGCCTCCCTTGCTCGGTTGCACACAACGTACCCGAGCTTGCCATCGCCTGCCACGCCCGGCACGCTTCCGGCGGTGGCAGCCGGAAGGAGAAAGCGATGAACGATTCAGTGCGTCAGTCGCTGTGCGAGGCCGTCGATGGCTCGATCCTCATGGGGCACATGCAGGAGCTTGCACGCTGGGTGAAGCTGTCCGGCACACCGGATGAACTGCATAGCCTCCGCTACTTTCAAGCGAAGCTGGACGAATACGGCTACCGGACCAGGGTGATCATGCACGACGCCTATATCAGTCTGCCAGGCAAGGCGCGCGTCGATGTGGACAACCATACACTGACCAGCATCACGCATTCCTTCTCGCGCAGTTCACCTGCCAATGGCGTGACGGGACGGCTGGTCTACGTCGGCGATGGCGACGCATCCGATTTCACCGGGCGGGACCTGCGCGGCGCGATCGTATTGATGGAGGGCATCGCCAGTCCGGCCCAGGCGGCGCACGCCTCGCAGGCCGGTGCCGTGGGCCAGGTGCAGATCAGCCCGCACGAGCATCTGCACGAGATGTGCGTTTCGCCGGTGTGGGGCAGCCCTTCGGGCGAAACGCAGACCGACCTCCCGACGACTGTGGTGTGCACGGTGTCCAACGCGGACGGCAGCGCCCTGCGCGAGCGTCTGGCGCGCGGCGAGCAGCCGAAGGTGACGCTGCATGCCGAGGTCGATACCGGCTGGCGGCAGACGCCAATTTTGGAGGCGGAGATCGACGGGCCGGACGCGGACGGTCCGTTCATCCTGTACTCGGGCCATCACGACACCTGGCACTACGGCGTGATGGACAACGGTGCGGCCAACGCAACGATGCTGGAGGTGGCACGTCTCACCGCTCGGGAGCGCGCGATGTGGCGACGCGGGTTGCGCCTGTGCTTCTGGTCGGGGCACTCGCATGGCCGCTATTCCGGCTCCACCTGGTACGCCGATCAGAACTGGGACGAATTGGAAAGACGCTGTGCGGTGCATGTGAATGTCGATTCCACGGGCGGCGTCGGTGCGACAGTGCTGAAGAATGCCGCGGCCGCCCCGGAACTGATTGCGTTGGCCGGCGATGCGATCGGCGAGCAGGCGGGTTCCGAATATGCCGGCAAGCGCATGTCGCGTTCCTCGGATCAATCGTTCTGGGGCATCGGCATTCCCGCGATGTTCGGCGCGCTCAGTGAACAGCCGCCGGCGCCTGTGAAGATGCGCAACGCACTCGGCTGGTGGTGGCATACGCCGCACGATCTGTTGGACAAGATCGACGAGAAGAATCTCGTGCGCGATACCCGCGTCTACGTGCACACGCTGTGGCGACTGCTGACCGATCCGGTGCTGCCGCTTGACTTCGCCACCCATGCGCGCGTGCTGCTGGATGAGCTGGGCGCGCTGCGTTCGTCACTCCGGGAGCGGCTTTCACTGGATGCGTTGGTCGCGGCGGCTGAAATGCTACGCGACAGGGCGACGGCCGGTGGGCATTCGGATGCTGCACTGATGCGTGCCTCGCGTGCACTGGCGCCGTCGTATTACACGAGCGGCGATCGTTTCGTCCATGATCCGGCGTTGCCGCTGCCGGCGTGGCCGGTGCTCGATCCGCTGCGCAAGCTGGCGAAGGTGGCGCCCGGCACTGACAGTGCGCATTTCCTGGCGGTCAGTGCGACGCGCGCACGCAACCGGCTGGCTTACGCGCTGCGTGAGGCAACCGAGGCGTTGGTCGGCAGAACCTGACGGTTGGTTCGACGTATGCACGAACGGATGGGTGCTGAGTCCGCTCACCATAGCAACTGCAAGATCTTGGGACGGGCTCCTGCGCGGGCGGCAGCTTTTATTCAACACAGAGAAGAAGGTGAGAACGTCGGAGGGCACGGAGACAGCAAACAATGCGCTTCGCGCGAAGCGCCAACCTTGCTGTGTCCGTGCACACCGTAATTCTCGGCTTGCTTTTCCGTGTTGAATTGATTGATCCCGAGCTGCCGACCGCGAGCAAAGACTGTGGAGGCGCGCTACTGCGATGTCACACGGTTGCCAGGTTTCCGCCCCGCCAGCACGGCAGCAATCCCGTCGAGTGCGAGAAAACCCATCGCGTCTCTCGTGGTGACCGTCGCACTGCCGAGATGCGGCAGCAGCACCACGTTCTCCAGGCCGAGGTAGCCGGGGTTGAGCCTGGGTTCGCCCTCGAAGACGTCGAGCCCGGCGAAGCCGACCTGCCCGCTGTGCAGTGCGTCGATCAGCGCCGCATCTTCGACCAGCGTGCCGCGCGCAGCATTCACGACCACGGCACCACGCGGCAGCATGGCGATGCGTTCTGCGTTCAACCAATGATGTGTCGCCTCACCGCCCGGCGCGTTCAGGCTCAGCACATCGCAGGTCGCCAGAAAGCTCGCATCGGTATCGTGGAAGGTGGCTCCCTCCTCTAGCGCGGGCGGCAGGCGTGTCACGTCGCGGTAGTGGATCGTCATGCCGATGCCGCGCGCAAGTCGCGCCAGTTCACGGCCGATGCGGCCCATGCCGAATATGCCCAGCCGCCGACCAACCGCTCCGACGCCGAGCAACTGCGTCGGAGCCCAGCCCTGCCAGCGCCCGGATCGGATCAGGCGCTCGCCCTCGCCGGCGCGCCGCGAGGCAGCCAGTATCAACAGCAGCGCCGTCTCGGCCGTCGCGACACTCAGCACATCGGGCGTGTTGCACACTACGATACCACGCGCCGCTGCGCTTTCAACGTCGATGTGGTCGTAGCCGACGCTGAATGTCGCAATGACCTTCACGCTCGCGGGCAGTGCAGCGATCAGGGCTGCGTCGAAGGTATCGCCCGGACAGGTCAGTATCGCATCGGCGCCGGCAGCCTGCGCCGCCACGTCTGCCAGCGGCACATCGGATGACGTCAGCCGCGCATCGAATTCGGCCGCCGCGCGCGCTTCGACGGCCGGAGGCATTCGACGCGTGACCAGCAGGACCGGCTTGGCCATGCGCTAGTAAGTTCCGACCGCCTGCCTGGGCTTCGACGCGGCGCCGGACTTCTCACCGCTCAGCATGGCGCGCATGCCCGCGCCGTTCACCCGCCACCATTCGTGCAGGACGCGCACATCCCAACCGATGCAGAAGTGCTTCACGCCCATTTCCAGGTAGGGCGCGGCCTGTTTGATATCGGCGAGTTCCACCCTCGGATGCAGGCCTTTCTTGAACGCGGTCTCGATGGTTTTCCGTTCGGCCTTCACAACGTCGGGGTGGTTGCGCTGGCCGGTCAGGCCGAGGCTCATCGAATAGTCCGACGAGCCGAACTGCACCATGTCGAGGCCCTTGACCGACAGGATCGCGTCGAGGTCCTCGACGCATTCCCGCTTCTCGACCATCACGGCGATGACCACCTCGTTGAGCGCTTCCACATAGGCGGGAGAGCCGCCTTCGCGCACGGTGCCCACGTCACGCCGCATGCCGACGCCGAGACGGCCGCCGGTCCCCGGCGTCTCGGCACGCACCGCCGCCACGCAGGCCTCCGCATCGGCCACCGTGCGCAGATCGGCGAACAGCACGGCCTGAAAACCGGAGCCGATCGCGCGCATCGCCTGATGGGTCCATTGGGTCTGTTCGATCTTGATCATGCCGCCGAGGTTCTTCAGCTCCAACGCGCGACCGAGGTTGTCCAGATCGTGCATGTGGAACGGCGCGTATTCCGCGGTGAACTCGACGTAGTCATAGTTGCCGGCGTCGCCGACGAGTTCCACCAATGTCGGCCAGCTCGACAGAAGGTGTGTGCCGATGGACGGCTCATCGGCTGTGAGCAGCGCGCGCAGGCGGTTATGACGCATGATCCGGTTATTCCTTTGACCTTTGATGGGCTTGCATCAACGTGGCGGGGGTCCAGTAGAGCCGATTGGGCGAATTCCGCCAAATCGTGGTCGGAGCAGCCCCGCGTCAGACCCGCTCGGGCGCCTGCACACTGAGCCCGTTGAACGCCGTCAGCGATCGCCGGACCAGGTCCGGATCAATTCCGTCGACGATGAACACGATACGCGACCGCCGATCCTCGTCGGGCCAGGCAGTCATGTGGACCGGGTTGTGCACGAGATACCGCACACCATGAATTGCCACCGGTGCTGTCTCGCCGACGAGGTTCAGGATGCCCTTGACGCGCAGCACCTTGTCACCGTGCCGGTTGATCAGCATCGTCAGCCAGACGCCAAACGCCGTCCAGTCGATGGGCTCCTCCACGGTCAGGACGAAAGAACGGATGCGCTCCCCGTGATCGCTCCAAAAGGGGGCGTCACACATGCGGTGGTGCATCGGCGACACGTAAGAACCGGGCGCGGTGCCTCCGTGATCGAGCAGGGCGGCGGCATCGAGACCGCAGTCGCTTGCGCGTATCAACGGGGCGTCTGGATTGATCTGCCTTACCTGGGCGAGAAGACGCGCGATGGTGACCTCGTCCGCAAGATCCGTCTTGGTCAGCACCAACCGGTCGGCGACGGCCACCTGCCGGACTGATTCGGTATGACGTTTGATCTGCGACAGCCCGTTCACCGCGTCGACTGTTGTGACAACTGCTCCGGCACGGAAGTGATGGCGCAGAACCGGATCAGCCTTGAGAGTTGAGAGGATCGGGAACGGATCCGCCAACCCGGTGCTCTCGACGACCAGTCGCCCGAACGCCGGCAGCTTCCCACGTTCCCTCCGGGAATGCAGATCGCGTATGGCCGTCGCCAGTTCGCCGCGGATGGTGCAACAGAGACAACCTGATCGGAGCAGAACCACAGTCTCCTCGATACGCTCGATAAGATGATGATCGAGCCCGACTTCGCCGAATTCGTTGATCAGTACGGCGGTTCCTGACAGTGCCGGATCCGCCAGGAGACGCCGCAGCAAAGTCGTCTTGCCGGAACCGAGAGAACCGGTGAGCAGATTGACCGGCGTGAAGGCGGGGATCGCGTCAGTCATGACGCCGCTCCAGGTGCTCGATCACCGGCAGCGCCAATGGATCGCAGATGCGGCCGGAAAGACGTTCCGCCGCCGGCCACAAATGCCCGAGATCGGCGATGATCTCCGTCTTGCCGGTACGCGTCGACAACAGGAATGAACTGCCCTGCCAATCGGAAAGGGTCATGCCGAACTGTGCCAGGATCGCATTGGCGATACGCATGCGGTTCCTGCGTTCACGCCGGCGTTCGATGACGTCGACGTTGCGCGTATACACACCCGGCCGCGCGACCGCCTCGGCCCAGTGCTCGTTGCCACCCAGCAAACCGCATAGCGAACACATGTGCGGCTACTTTTTGCGGGGAAAGCGCCGGGCGAAGTCGTCCGCCATTTCATTCATGGTGACGAACCTTACGCCAGCATGCCGGACCATGTGAGCGTACAGACGCTCCAGCATCATCAGCACCTGAGGCCGGCCGGAAACGTCAGGATGGATCGTGATCGGGAACACGGCATAGTCCATCTCTCGATAGACCCAGTCGAACTGATCGCGCCAGATCTGCTCGATATCGCGCGGGTTCACGAAGCCATGACTGTTCGGCGACTTCTTGATGAACATCATCGGCGGCAGATCATCGAGATACCATGACGCGGGGATTTCTATCAGGTCCGTCTCGTGCCCGCGCTTCAGCGGCACCATCCAGTCGTCAGGCGTTCCGGAGTAGTCGATCTTGGTCCAGCTATCGCCGACGCGTACGTAGTAGGGCGTAAAGTCGTTATGCATCAGCGAGTGGTCATATTTGATGCCGCGTTCCAGCAGAAGTTCGTTGCTGACGTTAGAGAACTCCCACCACGGTGCGACATAGCCGGTCGGTCGCCTGCCGGACAGCCTGGTCACGAGGTCGATGCACTTGTCGAGCACCGCGGTTTCCTGCTCGCGCGTCATCTCGATCGGGTTCTCGTGAGAATAGCCGTGAATGCCGATCTCATGGCCGGCATCGGCAACGGCCTCCATCTGTTGCGGGAAGGTCTCGATTGAGTGGCCGGGAATGAACCAGGTTGTCTTTATGCCGAACCGCTCGAAGAGCTTCAGCAGGCGGGGTGACCCGACCTCGCCCGCGAAGAGGCCGCGAGAGATGTCGTCGGGCGAATCCTCGCCGCCGTAGGAGCCGAGCCAACCGGCGACCGCATCCACGTCGATGCCGAAGCCGCAAAGTATTTCCTTCGTCATGATGTGTCTCCTTCGACGCTGGATCGTGGCAGACCGAGTGGGGGATATGAAGACGCATGCGGCGCGAATGTCGGCAACGCAATAGCTTGCCGTCTATGAAGGTGATAACATGCTTCCCAGAAGGGAGAGTCCAATGAACATAACTCCTGCATCACCTGGCTGCCTGGCCGGCATTCGCGTGCTCGACCTTACACAGTTCGAGGCAGGCACGACCTGCACCGAGGCCCTTGCCTGGATGGGCGCCGATATCGCGAAGGTGGAAAATCCGAAGGGCGGTGAAGCGGGCCGGACAGGCTTCGGCGACGCCTATTACTTCATGATGTACAACGCCAACAAACGGTCGATCACGGTCAATCTGAAATCAGACCGCGGCCTGGCGCTGGTCAAGGACATGGTGAAGAAAGCCGATGTCTTCACCGAGAACTTCGCCCCCGGCGCGGTCGAGCGCCTCGGGCTCGGCTACGACGTCGTCAGTGCGATCAATCCGAGCATCATCTATGCCCAGGTCAAGGGCTTCGGCACTGGCAGCCCGTATGAGAACGGCCTGGCATTTGATCCGATCGCGCAGGCGGCGGGCGGGTCAATGAGCATCACCGGCGAGCCCAACGGCCGACCGATCAAGCCTGGCCCGACGATCGGCGACACCGGCACCGGCATGCTGCTGGCATTCAGCATCGTCAGCGCGTTGTTCGATCGAGCGCGCACCGGCAAGGGACGGCGCTTGCAGGTGGCGATGCAGGATTCGGTCATGCACTACAGCCGCGGCGCGTTCATCACGCAGGCGCGCACCGGCGCGGCGGCGCCACGCCGGCGGCCAAGCGACAACCCGCCCGGCGGCATCTTTCCATGCAAACCTGGCGGCTCCAACGATTACGTCTACCTGCTGACCAGCCGCGCCAACCCCGAGCATTGGCCTCGCCTGTTGAAGCTGATCGGGCGCGAGGACCTGATCGGCGATCCGCGCTACGATACTCCCGACGCGCGGTTGAAACGCGAGGCCGAGGTCGATGAGATTGTCTCCAGTTGGACGCGGGAGCGCACGAAACACGAGGCGATGACGCAGTTGAGCGCGGTCGGCGTCCCCGCTGGTGCCGTGCTCGAACTCGATGGAACTGACCAACGAGCCGAGCTTCCGCGAACGCGGCATTCTGCAAACGATGAAGCACGGCGAACGCGAGATGACGATGCCCACCTGGCCGGTTCGCTTCGACGGTGTCCCTACAGCCGTCAAGCCGGCGCCGCTGCTTGGGGAGCACACCGGCGAAGTGCTGGCCGACTGGCTCGGCCTCGATGCCGACGCGGTTGGGGAGTTGCGTCGCGACGGAATCGTCTAGGGTGCTGGCCGGCAATCCCACGTCTTTACGTTGGTGCAGCCAACAAAGACGTGGATGGCTGGGCCAAGCCTGGCCAAGCCCCGCCATGACGAGTGAGCACTGCCCGTCCCAACCCGGTTCACTTATTCCCAAGCAAGGCCCTCTCATGGCAGCCTCCTCACCGCGTTGACACGACCAACGGGACTGCCGCAGCAGGACTGCATTGTCCGTTGGGACTTACGACGCCGGGCGCCAGAAGGGCTTGCGGGTCCGCACTGGATCGAGCAGCGACCAGTCGCCCTGCTCGAGAACGTGGCCCTTGGGAAAAGGCGGCCGCGCCTCCAATCCGAGCGAAACCATCACCCGATCGTCGCGGTAATAGCAGAGCAGCACGATCCGGCTCAGCACGCCGACAGGCGCACCGCCCTCGGCGCGCAGCTTCGCAGCTACCTCGCCGCGATGCGCGGTATCCAGCGCGGCGAAGGGACCGCCGGCCAGCGTACGCAGCTTGGCAAGCGCGGCATGCACGTCGTTGCGGTCGCGTCCGATGCTGTTCACGATGTCCGCGAAGATGATGTCGTCGTCGGCGCCGGGCACGCCGTACTGCTCACTCGGGGGAATGATCATTCCTGCGAGACAGCGCAGGTCAGCGATCTCGGCCTCGGTCAGGTTCTGGTCGTTCATTGTGGGCCTCAATCGAACAGGGTTGCCAGGCGCTGCTTGATGCTGTCGGCAATGTACAGCGCCAGTGCCTGGATCGTGCAGGTCGGGTTCACACCGCCGGAGGTGACGAAGATGCTGCCGTCGACGATGAACAGGTTCTTCACGTCATGGCTACGTCCCCAGGAATTCACCACCGAACGCTCGGGACCGTTGCCCATGCGGGCAGTGCCGAGCAGGTGCCAGCCGCCGTAGACGACGGGACGGATGACGTTGACATGCCGCGCGCCGGCGACGGCGAGGATCTCCTTGGCGCGATCGATCGCAAAGTCGAGCATGCGATTGGTGTTCTCGCCGATGGTATAGTCGATCCTCGGTGCCGGGATGCCATGGCGATCCTTGATGATTGGATCGAGAGTGACCCGGTTGTGCTCCTCCGGCAGGTCCTCGGTGCAGATGCCGACCGACATGCGATGACCGACGAGACCACGGAATGCGTCGTGGTGCCCCTCGCCCCAGGGCACCAGACCGGTGGCCTCCATGGTGACTGCCTCGGTGCCAACCCCGACGGTGCGGTTGAATTGGAAATTATAGCCGCGTACGAAGCCGCGGGAGCGATCGGTCTCGTAGAACTCCTGGCTCCACAGGCAGAGCGGCGGGCCACGGTGACCGTCCATCGGTTCATCGACATAGCCGTGCGCAATTGCCCAGGGATGGAACATCAGGTTCTTGCCGACAAGCCCACTGGAATTCGCCAACCCGTTCGGGAAGCGGCCGGAGGCAGAGTTCAGCAGCAACCGTGGTGTGCCGACGCCGTTGCAGGCGAGGATGACGACCTCCGCGGGTTGAAACTGCTCAACGCCGTCGACGTCATAATAGACCACGCCCGTCGCCATGCCGTCGTCACCGGTGACGATCTCGCGCACGCGGCAGTTGGTGCGAAGCTCGACGCCGGCGCGGATGGCATGCGGCCAGTAGGTGATGTCGGTGCTCGCCTTCGCGCCCTGGGCGCAGGCCGGCGTGCAGTGGCCAAGATTGATGCACGGCGCGCGGCCGTCGTATTCGGTGGTGGCGATCGCACTGTCGGACGGCCACCAGTGCCAGCCGAGTTTGTTCATCGTCTGCGCGATCTTGGCGCCGGACTTGCCCAGCGGCAGAGGCGGCATCGGTGGTTCGTGCGCCGGATAGGCGGGATCGCCGGCAAGCCCCGAGACGCCCGTCATGCGATCGTTCTCAGAAAAGAACGGCTCCAGCGTCGTATAGTCGATCGGCCAATCGTCGGCCACGCCGTCAAGCGTGCGAACGCGGAAGTCGGAGGGATGCAGGCGCGGATAATGCGCAGTGTACATCACCGTCGAACCGCCAACCGCGTTGAAGTTCACCACCTTGATGGGTGAGTTGTCGTCGTTGATCGGATAGTCGCTTGGCCGCTTGCGGATGTTCGGGCTGGTTGCGTAGTCGCTGAACACCCGCGCCTCGTAGTCCCGCCCGTTGGTCGGATAGTCGGACTGCTTCATCCAGTCACCCTGCTCAAGGCACAGGATCTTCATCCGTGTCTCGGCAAGACTCCAGGCGACCGCCGCGCCCGAAGCCCCTGAGCCGATGATGAGAACGTCAACTTTGTCTTTCATACGGACTAACCCCGCGAAACGACGAATTGCTTGTTGACGCAGTTCTCCAGCCGTCCGTCGCGCAGGTAACGCGCCGCCGTGCGCGAGGCGAAGGCGCGATTGTCGCGCATGCTCTCTGGCGTGTAGAACGCCGAGTGCGGCGTCAGCACCAGGCGGTGGCGGATCCAGTCCTCGTTGCGCTGCCAGGCGGCTATGAGACGCCGCTGTGCATTGGCCGGCTCCTCCGGCAGCACGTCGAGCCCCGCGGCCAGCACGGTGCCATCCTTCATGGCGTCATACAGCGCGTCGACATCGACGATCGGACCGCGCGCGGTGTTGATCAGGATCATGCCGCGCTTGGCGGCGGCAAAGGCTTCCGACCCGATCAGGTTGCGCGTCTCCGCAGTCAGCGGCGCGTGGATGCTGACGAAATCGCACTGGCCCATCAGCTCGGCCAGCGTGTCGGCCCGGCGGACGCCGATGGCAAACTGATACCCGTTCGGCTGGTACGGATCGTAGAACACGACGTCCATGTCGAACGCCTTGGCGCGGCGCGCGGCGGCGGTGCCGATGCGGCCCATGCCAACCACGCCGTAGGTGCAGACCGACAGCCGCCGGCCGAACGGGTTGTGGGCGGGGCGCCAGTTGCCGCGCAGGTCGGCGTGCAGCTCAGAGTCGTGATACGCGATGCTCTTGGCCAACGTCATCATCAGGGCGATCGCATGGTCGGCGACCTCCCGCGTGCCATAGTCGGGCGTATTGCAGACGGGGATGCCCAGCTTGCCGAAGCGCTCGATATCGACATCGTCGTAGCCAACCCCGTACTTCACGAAGATCCGGCACTGGCGCAGCTTGTCGATGTATTGCGGTGGGCACGAGCCGACGATGGCGTCGGCGTTCGCCCATTGTTCGTCCGACACGTCCGCGGCGCTGGCGCAGAACTCGGTCTCGAAGCCTGTGCCGACCGCATCACGGGCGATCTGGTGGAATTCGGCCGGAAGATTGGGCCAGAGAATGCGCATTGCCATCCTGTCGTACCTCGCTCTTGCTGTTGCGCCGCATCGTGCCACCAGTTGGCGAGAAGGAGTAGCCACGTGAACATCCGTGTGACCCGCCTGGCCAATGGCCCGATCATCGGGCCGGAGCTGCATCCCAGCATCGGGGTGAACATCCAGGGCCCATCGCTGATCCGTGTGCCCCACTGGATCGAGCACCGCCTCGGCGCCTACTACCTGTATTTCGCTGACCACAAGGGCGGCTACATTCGCCTCGCCTATGCGGATCGCCTCACGGGTCCCTGGCGCGTGCACCCGCCAGGCAGCCTGCATCTGGCGCAGTCGGGCTTCCTCACCGCCCCGCCCGCCGTCTCCCCCGACGAGCTCGTGCATTTCGAGGCGCAGTATCGTGCGCGCGGCATGCCGATGTCGCACGACGTGCTGTCGGAAATAACCACGCCGCACATCGCCTCCCCCGATGTGCATATCGATGCGGAACGCCGCAGGATCGTGATGTATTTCCACGGCCTGGAGGCGGTCGGCCAGCAGGTCTCGCGAGTTGCGATCTCGTCGAACGGCATCGACTTCGCCGCCCGTCCCGAGGTGATCGGCCGCTCCTACATGCGTATCTTTCAGCACGACGGCATGACCTACGCGCTCACCATGCCCGGCACCCTGTCCCGTTCGGCGGACGGGCTGAGCGGCTTCACGACGGGCCCGACGCTGTTCAATCGCAACATGCGCCATGCCGCCGTAATGAAACGCGACGACGCACTTTGGGTGTTCTGGACCCAGGTCGGCGACGTACCCGAACGCATCCTGCTCAGCCGCATCGCGCTCGACGGCGACTGGCATAACTGGCGCGACGAGCCACCGGTCGAGGTGATGCGTCCTGAGCATCCTTGGGAAGGGGCGAGTGCGCCGAACCTGCCCTCGGTTCGCAGCACGGCCTACGGCGTGGTGAACCAACTCCGCGATCCGGCAATCCATGAGGAAGCGGGCGTCACCTACCTGCTCTATGCCGTCGGCGGAGAAAGCGGTATCGCCATTGCGCGCCTGGATTTCACGCCCGCAGAAGCTTGATGGAAGCGACAATCCATGGCGCCAGCCGCCTTGCTTCAGACGTGCTCCAGCGGCGCAGCACAATCCGCATCGGCGTCACCGGATTGGCACGTGCGGGTAAGACGGCTTTGCTCACTTCGCTCGCCGCCAATTTGCTGGCGTTGTCAGCCGGGCGGCCGTCCCTGCCAGCAGTATCCGATCGGCTGCGTGGCCGAAGGCCACAGATAACAATAGCGCCGGCGGCAGCTTCAGGCATCCCAAGATTTGAGGTCGCATCGCACGTCGCCGCACTCGCTGCCGACCCGCCACGATGGCCGGCCCGCACAACTTCCGTATCGCTGCTCGCCCTGGACATCGATGTGCCGAGAGAAGGCCTGCTCGCGCCACTGGCGTCGCAACGCCGGCGCCTCGAGTTCCTCGACTACCCTGGCGAGTGGCTGCTCGACCTCCCGCTGCTCGGTCAGAGCTTTGCGGACTGGTCAGAGAAAACTCTGCGCCGGCTGGAGACTTTGAGCCACTCCGAGATAACCCGGGCGTTTCTCGGCTTCGTACGCGGCCTGCCGTTGGGCGTGCAGGCAGACGAGGCGCTGACATTGACGGGACACCGGCTCTACACCGAAGTGCTGCGGCGAATGCGCGATGAGGCTGGATTGGCGTTTCTCCAGCCCGGACGCTTCCTGATGCCACCGCCTGGCGCTCCACCCCCGTGGACGGAGTTCTTTCCGCTGCCTGGACGCAGCCCGCTCGCGAACCTCATGCAGGCCCGCTTCAACGCGTATGTGGATGCTGTCAGGCGCGACCTGATGTCGCCTATGTTTGGCGACCTCGATGGGCTTGTGGTCTTGGCCGACCTGCTTTCGGCGTTGCACCAGGGACAGGCTGCCTTTTCCGACGCACGATCGGCACTCGCCGCCGCAGCCGACGCCTTGCGTTGGAACAGCTCGTGGGCAGATTGGTTGGCGGCATTCGCTCGATTGCAGCTGCCGCCACGGGCAATCAGGCGCGTGGCGTTTGCGGCCACCAAGGCTGACCACATCGCAGCACGTCAGCGTGGCAATCTCGCAGCGCTGATGCGTCGGCTCACGCATGTGCCCGAAGGCAGCGCGAAGTCCGCCGTCTTTGCGATCGCCTCGGTGCGCGCCACCGAGGACGTGGTGGAAACGCTGGCCGGCCGCCCGGTTTCCGCTGTGCGTGGCCGCATCATTGGCGAGCCACGGCCGGCACGGTTTTACCCCGGTGAGGTGCCTGACGGCGTCCCCGACGACCTGTTCTGGCAACACCGCTTTCTAGCCTTGCCGGACTTTGAGCCGTTGCGCTTGCCGGAGGCCGGCCGCGGCGGCATACCGCAACTGGGACTGGACGCATTGATAGCATTTCTGCTGACGGACATTCTTTGATGGACACTGCGCCGGAGCCATTCCTGCTGCTTGAGCCCGAGGCAGCACCAAGGCTGGAGGCAGTGCCGGCTCTCTTGCCGATCGCGGAGCCGGTTCGCTGGCCGCGTTCACCAACCCTCGCCGGCGTGGCGATCCTCGCTCTCGGCGTTCCGGTGCTCTGGGCAGTCTGGCTGGCGACTGAGTTATTCGACCGCTGGGGTGCGCTGGGGTGGGCCGGCCTTGCGATCTTGTTGTGTGGGATCGGCCTGATCGGCGTTGGCATCGGCCGGGAACTGCGCGGTTTGTCATCGCTGCGCCGGGTCGATCACCTCCGCATCGAATTCGCCAGCGGCGAGGCTGCAAGGATAAAGCGGGCGGCACGGCGTTGGCTGGAAGCGCTGCCGCAGCACTCTGCGATCTTGCCGGCTCTGGCTGCGGCCGACACGCCGGAAACAATACTCGCGCTGTTGCGTTCGGGGCCTGCGCAAGCGCTGCAGGATGCAACTGAGGTCCTCGGACGGAACGCCGCTCTACAGAGCGTTGCGATCGTCGCGGCGACCCCTTCGCCGGCATTGGACGTACTGACTGTTGGCTGGTGTGGTGTGCGGCTGATACGGCAGATCGCAGCACTGCATGGGATGCGCCCGGGAATTCTGGGAACACTGGCATTGCTGCAGAAAACTGCCCTGGCCGCGGCGTCGGTTGCCGCAGCTGAGATCGCCGTGAACGCCGCCACTCATGCGATGGTCTCGCATCCGCTGTTGCGACACCTGGCGGGCGACGTCGCCGGCGCCGGAGTGGCAGCCCGCCGCATGATCGTGTTGGCTCGCGCAGCCGCAGTGGCCTGTTCACCAATAGTGCGAGGTTAGGCGTGCTGGGGAATAAGGGCTTCGACTCGCAACCGGCATCCCCCTCGTTTGCCATGGCCGGCGCGGGCCGGCCGTCCCTGAGCCAAAATATGGCGCGCACGAGTGAGGCGGTTGGAGGGGCGTCAGGTGATCGTCGCTGCGTGCCCCGAGGCGGGCTATTGCCGCCCGCGACAATTAAGGAAATGATTCCAAGAGCGGGACCGGAGAGAAGAGAATGTCCGACGACCTGACGAACTCCCAAATCGCCCTGCTCTGTGAGATCGGGGAGTTTGATCTGACCAAGCTTACCGGCGATCAGAAACGTGACCTGGAGTGGCTTATATCCATTGATTACGTGGAACCAACGGAGAGCCATACTGGATCGGCCTTCACGCTCACAGCCAAGGGCCTGGAGTTTCTTGGCAAGCGCGGTGCCGGGTTGAATGAGGCGTAGGGTGACGCCGTCAACATCTGCTCCGGGATTTCAAATCAGCTAGCCCGTCCATGGCGGGACCAAGCAACGCCATGACGAGGATTACGACTCGCGCCAACTCGATTCACGTGTTTCCCGGCAAGCCCTTAGCCTGCACTGCGTTCAATCGAGGGCAATTCCTCGTGTCTCCCGCATCTTCAGGAATGTGATGCCACCGATGGCTGAGATCACCATGATGTACACCGCGATCAGCCACGGAACCTGACGGCTCAGCAGCCAGGCTGCGATCAGCGGCGCCGTGCCGCTGAAGATCGCCGCGCATATCGCATAAGGCAGTCCGATCCCCGAAACGCGCACCTGCGTGGGGAACAACTCGCAGAAGGTGGCCGACATTACGCCGTCGACCATGGCCAGCAGCAGACAGCCGACGATATCCACCAGCAGAAACGTCATGAAGTCGCCGTTGTGCAGCAGATGCAGCATTGGCCAGGCCAGAACGAAGAAGCCAACGGCGTAAGCGATCAAGACGGGTCGTCGGCCAATCCGATCAGAGACCGCACCGGCAGTCGGGGTAGCGACGCAAAAGACCGCCAGCGAAATCACGCCCCCGATGAACCCTTCGCTGAGCGGCAAGCCACCTGCAAGATACGCATAGGTCGGCAGGAAGACTGTCCAGATGTAGAATTGCACCGTGCCCATTTGCATGGCGAACACGACAAACGATTCCCATGGGTGGTCCTTCAGGGCGCGCAGGATCGGCCGGCCCTCGAGCGCGCGCCGCTGCTCCACCGCGACGAATGACGGCGTCTCCGGCAGCCCGATGCGGATATACAGGCCATAGAGCGAAACCGCGGCGCCGAGCAGGAACGGAATGCGCCAACCCCAATCGCCCAGGGCGGGTTGCGCGATGAATTTGGTGAGCAGCGCGGAAACGCCTGTGGCGATCAGGATGGAGAACCCGATGCTCGCGATGTGCAACGAGCCTACGAAACCGCGCCGGCCAGCGGGCGCATGCTCCACCAGGAACGTCGCGGCCCCCTGAAATTCGCCGCCTGCCGAAAACCCTTGCAGCAATCGTGCGATCAGCAACAGGAGCGGAGCGGCGATGCCAATCACAGCATAGGATGGAGTGACGGCGACGATCAGACTGCCCGCACCCATCAATAGGATCGTCAACGACAGCATCCGGCGACGACCGTAGCGGTCGGCCAGCGGTGACAGCACGACCGAGCCGACCGGCCGCATGACAAAACCGAGTGCGAACGTCGCAAGCGTCGCCAGCAGTGAAGTGGTCGCATTGCCGGACGGGAAGAACTGACCTGCGAAGACGCTGGAGAGCAGGCCGTAAATAGTCCAGTCGTACCATTCGATGATGTTGCCGATCATGCCGCCAGCCACGGTTCTGCTGATCGACCTGCCATTTGACTCCGTCCAGGACAGAGCCGCCGACGAGGAGCCGCTGTCACTCATGCAGCGGTCCTCCCCATAGCTCCCGTCAGCGCCGCCGCAACCCTCGCAATAGCCTGCTGAGTTGCGACATCGTCATAAGGGCCTGGTTCGGATTGGCGTAAGTACTGATACACCTCGGCTTGCGCGTAGCGGCGTACACTCTCAGGCAATGTGGGAAGCCAGGTGGCGATGCGTTCCGCGGCGGCGCCGTAGGTGGCCTCCCATGCGCTGCGGCCAGGCCCGAAGTCGAATGCAGGCAGCACGCCGCGTGCGGCAGCCAACTCTGCCCGACATGCCTGTGTCTCCTTCGTTTGCGACGCACCTTGCGCGATGATCACGCCATAGACACTTCGGGCGCGTTCGGTCGTGACCAGCCCCGCGGCAACGTCAGCGACCACGGCTTCCGGGTCGCGCTCCAGCGGATCGCCCCAACCACCGCCGCCGCCGCTCCAGATGCGGATCACCTCGTTCATGGTGGCGCGATACACGGTCTGCTTTCCGAGGTCGTGCGGCGGCTCTCCGGGGCGTTCGCTGGAATTCCCACTGGTCGTGGCGGCTTGGCCGCCCGCCGCGCCCCAGGCGCAAAAGCGGTGTTTATCCTTGCCGCGCATGACGACAACTGCGCTGGGGTGGCGGATCTGCAGATCGTATTCAGCGCCGAACCCACCGCGGAATTCGCCCGCCCCCTCTGAATCGGGCCGCAGCCCAAAGCGCCGTACCAGCACGGGCGCCTCAGATTCCAACACCTCGACCGGCACGTTGCGCAGAAATGCCACCGATAGCTCTGAGCCGGAAATACCGTCCTGTCGCGCATTGCCGCCGGAACCGCCGGATACCGGATTGGCCACGACCACACGCCCGGTCGCCCCCAGTTCAGAGGTGGAGATATACGTGATGACAACTGCGCCCGATCCACCGACCGGCGCCAGCCCCTCAACGGCTTGAGCGAGCAGGCCAAGGACAAGATCGTGGATGCGCATCGCGGTGGTGAAGCGCATGCCGCACGCGGCCGGGAAGCGTGCGTTCACCACGGAGGCCTCCGGCAGCACAAGATCGATGCAGCGGATAATTCCGGCATTGATGTGGATGGACTCGGACTGCGTGACCACAAGATTGGTCAGCGCCATGCACAGGAACGGATGATGCCGCATCGATCCCGTGGGCAGGTTCAGCGCCGCGCGGACCTGCGGGTCAGATCCGGTGAAGTCGAGGCAGACAGTGCCATCGCCACGAGAAACGAGTTTGGCAGTGATGCGGACTGGCAGGTCGCTGACATAGTCATCCTCGAAGTATTCATCGAAGCGGTATTCACCCTGCGGAATGCGCGCCAGGACCTGGCGGGCGAGCTGCTCCGTGCGATCCAACGTGGCGTAGATCGCCTGTTGCACCGTCGCATAGCCATAGCGCTCGGTGAGGCGCGTGAGCCGCGTCTCGGCTTTGTCGAGCGCCGCAATGCAGGCGGTGATGTCGCCCCAGTTGAGCGCAGGGATGCGGCAATTGTCGGAGAAGATGTCCCACAGCTCCTGATTGAGTACGCCGTTTCGCATGAGCCTGACCGGGCGGAGTCGCAGTCCTTCCTGAAACACCTCGTTGTTCCGCATGTCGATGCTGCCGGGTGCGTAGCCGCCGACATCGGTGCAGTGGATGAAGGTCCAGGCGAAGCAGAGCAGTCGCCCTTCCACGAACATCGGTTTGAACAGGTAGATGTCATTGAGATGCATCACCATGCCACCCGTGGTGTACGGGTCGTTGGTCATCATCACATCGCCCGGCCGCCAGTCGTCGAACGCGCGTGTACCAGCGTGCATAGGAACGCCCATGATAGGAGTGGCGCCGCTGCCGTAGGGATAGGCGAAGATCTCGCCCTCGTTGGTCACCAGAGAAACCGCGAAATCCTGCGTCTCCTTCACGAATGTGGTGTGCGAGGAGCGCAGGACGATCCACGCCATCTCATCGACGATGGCCTTGAAGAGGTTGGCGAAGATCTCGACGCCTATTGCGTCCTGACGAACGGTGGCATCCATCATTGCGGTGATTTTCCTTCTGGCGCGGTGCGTTCGAGGACGAGTGCGCCGGCTGCCACGCGGCGGGCTTGCCAGCCTGGGGGAACCAGGGTTGTGGTGTCCATCTGGTTGATGATGGCCGGCCCGGCGATGGTTTCGTCCGCACCCATCGCGGAGCGATCGATGACCGCGGCGGAGAAGGTCTGCCCGAGCAGCCGAACCGGGCACGTCGCGCCGGATGCGCTGGAAATCGGCGCCAGAAGCGGTGCCAATCGCGGCTTCGGTATCTCGCCCACGACATGCGCGCGAAGTTCTTTCAGCCAGATCTGTGCGTCTTCGTTTGCATGGCCGTAAGTCGCCCGATGTGCCGCGTGAAATGCCGCGCTGACGCGTGCAGTATCGCCTTCGGCGAGCCATGCGCGGTCGAGCGGCACGGTAACGTCGTAGCCCTGGCCATCATACCGCATCTCAGCCGCGATCTCGGTGCGTGTGGCCGCGGCGGGGATATGCTCAGTCTGGGCGGCTATCCATTGTGAGGCGGTCGCCTCAAGCTCGCCCAACAGTTCAGCGAGGCGATCGGGAGCGAGTCCGCTGAGCATTGTATAGACAGGCTGCACCAGGTCGCCTTCGAGGTCGGCGCGCGCCGCCCCCAGCGCACTGAGCGCGCCTGGATGCGACGGGATCAGGATCGTATCGATTGAAAGCTCTTCGGCAAGCAACGCGGCGAGCAAAGGGCCGGCGCCACCGAACGCGACCATGCGAAAGCGGGGCGCATCCACGCCGCGGCGCGCAAGAACGTTGGAAGCTTCCGCCGTCATCATGGCGATCGCGATGCGGATCGCCCCATCCGCGACCTCCTCAACCGAGCTGGTGAGCTGTCTCGCGATCGTGCCAAGTGCGTCGCGCGCCGGGGATAGCAGCAGCGGCAATTTGCCGCCAAGGCGCTGTCCCGGTTGGAGCAGACCGGCGACCAGAAACGCATCGGTGAGGGCAGGGATCAACGAGCCTTTCCCACCGTAGCATGCCGGACCGGGATCAGCGCCCACGCTACGTGGCCCGACCTTCAGTGACCCGGTTGGATCGAGCCAGATGATCGAGCCGCCGCCGGCACCGATACTGGAGACCGCAACTGTTGGAATCAGTACCGGGAATTCCGCGATGTGCTCTTCCGAACTCAGCACCGGACGACCCTCGCGCACAATGCCGATATCCGCGCTGGTGCCACCGACATCGAGCGTCATCAAATCAGCCGCCTCCCACCCGGCATCGCGTGCCACCTCGGCTGCCCCACTGACACCGGCCGCGGGACCAGAGAGCAGAGCGACAACGGGACGGCCACGCAGGCTGGCCGCAAGTTCCGCGCCGCCGTTGGAACGCGCAATGCGCGCAGGCGTCAGGATGCGATGGTCCGTAAGACCGGCGACGAGCCGATCCACATAGCCTTCGACCAGCGGACGAATGCTGGCATTGATGGCTGTCAGTACGCCGCGTTCGTATTCGCGCGCCTGCGGCCACACGTCGCTGGACAACTCGACCCGCAGGTTCACGCCGCTGCGAGCGACGGCATCCCGCGCGGCCCGCTCGTGGGCTCCGTTGCGGTAGCTGTGCAGAAACACGACGATGGCAATCTCGACGCCGGCGTCCTGGAGTTCGCCGGCTGCCCGCACCACCGCCTCGGTGTCAAGCGGCTCGACCTCCTGCCCGTCGGCGTCCATGCGCCCGCCGATCTCGCGCACCAGGGCGCGCGGCACCAAAGGCTGTGGCCTCCTGGAGTCAAACCGCATCGGGTGAGGCACAGCAAGGCGCTGAAGTTCAAAGAGGTCGCGGAAGCCGGCCGAAACGAACAGTCCGATGCGGGAGCCCTTGCGTTCAATCAGAGCATTCGTCGCGACCGTGCTGCTATGGGTGTGGATGATCCGCTGCCACGTCGATTGATCGCCCTCGAGGGACGCCTGGATCTCGGCGACACCACTCAGGATGCTGGCACCGGGCCGAGACGGAGTACTCGGCACCTTGAAGCAATGCAGTTCGCCTGAGCTTGTGATCAGCGCGAGATCGGTGAACGTGCCGCCAACATCGGTGCCGAGAAAACTGGATGAAGCGATCATGTCCCGAGCTTTGGGCAATTCTCGCAGAATGCCAACCCCGGTCATGGCAGGGCTTGGCCCATAGGCGCTGACTTAAGCGCGCTGGCCTGCGTCCGATCGTCATGGCCGGCCTTGTGCCGGCTATCCACGTCTTTGTTGGCTGCACCAACGTAAGGACGTGGGATTGCCGGCCAGCGCCCTAGACGATCCCGTCGCGACGCAACTCGCCAACCGCGTCGGCGTCGAGGTCGAGCCAGTCGGCCAGCACTTCGCCGGTGTGCTCCCCAAGCAGCGGTGCCGGCTTGACGGCTGTAGGGACACCGTCGAAGCGAACCGGCCAGGTGGGCATCGTCATCTCGCGTTCGCCGTGCTTCATCGTTTGCAGAATGCCACGCTCGCGGAAGCTCGGCTCGTTGGTCAGTTCCATCGAATCGAGCACGGCACCAGCGGGGACGCCGACCGCGCTCGACTGCGTCATCGCCTCGTGTTTCGTGCGCTCCCGCGTCCAACTGGAGACAATCTCATCGACCTCGGCCTCGCGTTTCAACCGCGCGTCGGGAGTATCGTAGCGCGGATCGCCGATCACCGCGCCAGCGCATCTGTGAGTCCTTGCAGTGCCCTGTCTGATACCGACGAAGGAATCTCGGGCTAGCAGGTGCGCTCCAAGCACAGGCGAAGCACGAGGGCAAAGACAGACGCGGTCGGCGGATCTCAAGACCGGCACGCAGGCTAGCCTTCCCGTTCGCTGGCCCTTTGGCGCAACGTGAACTTTTGGATCTTCCCGGTGGCTGTCTTCGGCAGTTCACCGAAGACTACGCGCTTTGGCACCTTGAACCGTGCCATCGACTCTCGACAGAACTGGATGATCTCGGCCTCGGTGATCTCCTCATACCCGGGCTTCAGTTCCAGGAACGCGCAAGGCGTTTCGCCCCATGTGGGATCCGGCTGGGCAACCACGGCCGCCGATAGGACCGCAGGGTGCCGCGAAAGCACCTCTTCCACTTCGAGCGTGGAAATATTTTCGCCGCCCGAGATGATGATGTCTTTTGACCGGTCCTTGATCTCGATGTAGCCGTCCGGGTGCCAGACCGCCAGATCACCCGAAAGACACCAGTCGCCAACCAGCGTCTTGCCTGTCGACTCAGGGTTGGCGAGATAGCCCTTCATCACCGTATTGCCCCGCATCATCAACTCACCCATCGTTTTGCCGTCGTGTGGCACGGGGGTCATTGTTGTCGGGTCAGCGACCATCAGTCCGGCGAGCGTCGGATATGCCACGCCCTGGCGGGCCATGTTCGCGTAGCGCTGCTCGACGGGAAGTTCGCTCCATTCGGGTTGGGGAACACACGAAGTCGCCGGGCCATAGGTCTCGGTGGCACCGTAGAGATGCGTGACGCGAAAGCCGATGTCTTCCATGGCACGCAGCACGGACGATGGCGGTGCAGCACCGCCGGTGGCGCAGTTGACCGTATGGGTGAATGCCACGCGCTGTGAGTCCGGCACCTGCGCGATCATGTTGAGCACAATCGGTGCACCGCAGAGATGGGTGACTCGGTGCTGTGCGATCAGCTGGAAGATCATCGCCGTGTCGACCTTGCGCAGGCAGATCTGTGTGCCGCCCACCGCGACCACCGCCCAAGGGTAGGACCAGCCACTGCAATGGAACATCGGCAGCGTCCAAAGATAGACGCTGTCGGAGCTTAGACCGAACATCAGCGCGTTGCTGAGGGCCTGAAGGTACGCACCACGATGGCTGTAGACGGCGCCCTTTGGATCTCCGGTCGTGCCGGACGTATAAAGCAGGCAGATTGATTGCCACTCGTCATCGGGCTCGCGCAGTTCGAACGCTGGATCACCGCCCTTCAGCAGGGCTTCGTAGGTGATATCACCGATGCCGGGTGCCGCCGGAAGTCCGGGATTCTCGATCTCCACCACCAGCACATCATGGTCGAGCTGCATTCGAACAATGCCCATCAGCGCAGCGAATTCACGGTCGACGATCAGCACCTTGGCACGCCCATGATTGAGCGAGAACGCGATGGTCGCAGCGTCCAACCGTGTATTCAGCGGATTGAGCACGGCGCCCAGCATCGGTATTGCGAAATGCGCCTCGATCATCTCGGGAATGTTGGAGGCGAGAATGGCCACCGTGTCCAGCCGCCTCACGCCGCGATCCGCAAGTGCGGAAGCAAGGCGCGCACAACGCTCGCTGAGCTGGCCATAGGTGAAGCGGCGCTCGCCATCGATGACCGCGACCTTATCCCGAAACGACGCCGCGCTGCGCCGCAGGAAGCCGACGGGCGAGAGCGGGACAAAATTGGCGGGAGTGCGATCCAGGCCGGTCTCGAACAAATGCCCTGTGTCCTGCTGGTCCATCGATTCCTCCCTGTCGCCGTCACACGCGCGGCATGGTCACAAGCCGCTGACCAGATGGCCGCCATCAACTGCAACGATGCTGCCGGTCATGTATGAGCCGGCGTCCGACGCCAGTAAAAGCAGCGGACCTTCAAGTTCCCGCAACTCGCCCAGGCGGCGCTGCGGGATCCGCCGGATCAGCGCCTTGCCCACGTCGCTGCTGAAGAATGCTTCGTTCAACTCGGTCTCGATGTAGCCGGGCGCGAGGGCATTGACCCGGATGCCATGACGCGCCCATTCCAACGCAAGCGCCTTGGTCATGTGCACGACACCGGCCTTCGAGATCGCGTAGGGTGCCACGCCGCCGGCTACGCGCACACCCAGGATCGAGGCGATGTTGACGATGCTCCCGGTCACACCGTGATGGATCATCCGCCGCGCCGCGTGCTGAGCGACCACCCAGGCGCCTTTGAGGTTGGTATCGACGATCGACGACCAGTCGTTCTCGGTCATGTCGAGCGCCGGGCGGGTCGCGGTAACGCCTGCGTTGTTGACCACGATGGTGACTGGACCGAATTGCGTCTCGGCCGCGGCGAAAGCCTGCTCGACATTGCTGGCGTCAGTCACGTCCATCCGTACGGCATGTGCCTGGGCGCCCGAGGCAATGATTGATTCAACCGTCTGCGCCAACTGTGCCTCACGGCGCGCGGCAACGGTGACCTGCGCACCGGCATCGGCAAGTACAGACGCGAAGTGACGGCCCAATCCGCTCGACGCACCGGTCACCAGCGCGTGCTGCAAGTTCAATCGGAATAGATCGTTCATCGTACGCATTCCTTCCCGCAGCGGATCTACCGAGCCGGCACCCGCATCAGGATCGATCACCCCTCCCCTCCGTCAAGGTGGCTCCGGCCGGGCGCGGTCGTGATCGTCGGATGCAAGCCGTGCCCGGATACCGTTCGCGTGATTGAGTGCTGGATCGACCCACCGCGCCGCCGCCGCCACTGCCGGGTCAAGATCGAACGCAGCCGCCAGGTCGACACCTGCATCGCGCACGGTCGGATCCTGAGCCAGCACGTCCCCCAGTGAGGTGCTCGTCTGTCGCACCTGCTCGGCCGCATGCTCGACGAGACGATGTGCGGTTTCCCGACCCAGTCGTGCCCCAAGGCGTGCAGCGGCCGCATCAGCAAACAGCAGGCCGTGGGTCAGATCGATGTTCGCCCGCATCCGGTCCGCATCGACGACCAGGCCCTCCGCCAGCACCTGTGCCTCGCGCAAGGCACCCGACACCAGGCCGAACAGCAACGGCAGAGCGTTCCACTCGGCGTGCCACAATCCGGCCGGGCGCTCATGCGCTGCAGCCATCGCCTCGAACAGCGTCGACACGAGCCCTTTCGCGGCGGCATGAGCGGCCACTATCACCGTCGCAGCCACCGGATTGCGCTTGTGCGGCATGGCCGAAGAACCGCCTCGTCCGGCGATGTATGGTTCGGCGACTTCACCCACCTCGGTCGAAGCGAGATGCACGACATCGGTTGCCATCTTCGCCAGCGCACCGGTCAACTCCACCAGCCACCCGCCGGCCTCCGCGATGCGAGTGCGGTTTGTGTGCCAACAGAGCGGCGTGACGCCAAGGCCAAGCGTCTGCGCAAAGGCCGCAAGCACCTTAGGACCATCGGCACCGAGCGAAGCCAGCGTACCGACCGGACCGCCGAGAGAGGCAACGAGCAGCCGCTTGCGGAGTTCGGGCAGACGGTCCGCGGTATCGGCGATGCCGGTGAGCCAGACAGCGACCTTGTAGCCGAAGCTGACGGGCGCCGCGTGCTGCTGATAGCTGCGTCCAACGCAGGCGGTCGCGCGGTGCTGGTCCGCGAGGTGCGCGAGGCCGGCCATGATCGCGCCCAGATCGACGGCGACCAGCATCAATGCATCGCGTATGCGGAGCACGAGGGCGGTGTCGATGATGTCCTGCGTGGTTGCGCCTTTGTGGAATGACCGCTCGAGTTCCGCGGGCAGCCGCGCCTGCACCGCCTGGACGAACGGGATCGTAGGCACACCGGCCACGCCGGCAAGAACGCCGATCGCGGCGATGTCGAGATCCTCAGGCCGGACCGCCTCGATCGCGGGAGCCAGTGCGGCGGGCGCAAGACCGAATTGGCTCTCGCTGCGCGCAAGGGCTGCTTCGACGGCCAGCATGCTGCCGACCCACGCCCTGTCGGAGAAGCAGGCCCGCATCGCATCGGTCGCGAACAGCGGGCCGAGCAGTTCGGAATTGAGCGGGGAGAAGCTCATTGTGCCACCATACCGGATCTGCCGTTGGAAAGATTGTCAGGCATCGACGGCATCCTCGGCGCGACCTTGCGCGGAACAGAAGTCGGTGACTGCCTTCGAGTCATCGAGCGGGTTCATCATCAGTATTCGATCGTCGCCACTCTGCGCAATTCTTCCGGTGTGCTGGTGCCGAAGCCGAAGAATTCGAGGTAGGCAGGGATCATCTCGAACAGCATATCGGTGCCGACCTGGACAGTGCAGCCCTTGTCCCGCGCTGCGCGAAGCAGGGGCGTGTACTCCTCCTTCATCACCACTTCGCCCACGAACGTGGTCGGCGCGATCCTGGTGATGTCGAGCGGCATGGGATCCCCGGACTTCATGCCGAGCGGCGTGGCATTCACCACGAGGTCATAGCCAGCGGGATCGTTCGAGCCGGTGGCGACCTTTAGCGAGGGATAATATTGCCTCAGCCGATCAGCCAGAGCCTCGGCTGAGGCAGTGACCGGATCGTATAAGCCAATCGCCGATGACCCAGAAGCTGCCAACGACGCCGAGATGGCGGAGCCGACCCCGCCGCAGCCGATGACGAGGGCGCGAGCACCGGCAATGCGTTTGCCCTTGCGCTCGACACCACGGACAAAGCCAGCACCGTCGAACATGTCACCCACCAGCGTCCCATCGGGCCGACGCAGGATCGCGTTGCAGGCGCCGGCGATCTTCGCCGTCGTCGTCATTTCGTCGACAAGTTGCGCCGTCGTCACCTTGTGCGGCATGGTGACGAGGGCTCCGTGCACGTTCGTTGTGCTGAACAGCGCCTTCAGCAACGACGGGTATTGCGGTGGCTGGACGCCCACGGGCACGACGACGGCGTTTATGCCCTTCATCTCGAACCAGGGATTGTAGATCATCGGCGCCTTGAAGGACTCGGTGGGATAGCCGAGGTGGACGATCAATTGGGTCCTGCCGGTGATCATGGCTTCACTTCCAACGGGGGTCTGCATTATCCGCGTAATGCCGCCGGACCGTCGGTTCAATCATGCCAGCAGTCGCGAAAGGATCGAGGGCATTCATGCGGGTGCGCTTGCCGACGTGCCAGATGTCGCAAGCCCCGCCCGCATCCTGTCGTAATCCTCCTTGTCGACGGGCAACGCGCCGGCGTTTCCGAGATCATTGAGGTGGATGCGATAAGTTTCGCGGGCGCTCAAGGCTGCGAGCGCCGAGATGATCGTCACGCCGAGGGTGATCGCCCCGATGGTCAAAGGAATGTTGCTGGAGCCTGGCGGCGCCACTGCTGCGAATAGCGCCGGAAGCAGGGCGGTGATGGTTGTCCCGATATTCTGTGCGATGGCCATTGCCGTGACCCGCGTGCTTGTGGGGAACAGCTCGGGATAGAAGCTTGGGAAGATCGCGTTGTAACCCTGATAGATGACGCCCCACATGAGCAGCGACATCAAGATTGCCAGAGGCACGTTGGCAATGCTGATCGCGTAGAGATAGCCAAAGGACAGAAGTCCCGAACAAATGGCGCCGACGACGATGGGAGGGCGGCGGCCGATCCTGTCAGACAGGCGGCCGACCAGGGGAATGACGATGACGGCCAGGATGTTGCCCAGCACCGGTATCCACAGATAGACCGCACTTGGAAAGCGGATGCCATACGCTGCCTGCACCGCGTAGGCGCCCCCGAAAATAGTGGCGACGACCGGGATGACATTCATCAGCGCCATGCAGACGACCCGGATCATGTCCGGCCAATGATACTTGAAGGCCTCAAGTATCGGTGTTTTGGGTACTGCTCGATGCGCGCCCTCCTCTGCGAAAGCGGGTGTCTCGTCGACTTCGCGGCGAATGATGTAGCCGGCGATGATCACAATGACGCTGAGCAGGAACGGCACGCGCCATCCCCAGGAGTTGAATGAGGCCTGGGGCAGGTAGTAGGCCAGGGGCAGAAATACGGCGGCGGCAAGGATCTGTCCGGCCTGCACGCCCTGAAGCGAGAAGCTGGCGTAATAGCCGCGTCGCCCGAACGGCGCGTGCTCGAGGATCATCGAACTGGCACCGGAGATCTCCCCGGCGACCGCAAAACCCTGAATGAGGCGCAGAGCGACGAGTAGGAACGGCGCAAGTATGCCGACCTGCTGGTAGGTCGGCAGCACACCGACTGCCATTGTAGAGATGCCCATCAGAAACATGCAGACCAACAGCACGGTTTTGCGGCCGTGAGTGTCACCCCAGTGACCCAGGAAGAAGGCACCGATCGGCCGCGCGACGTAGCCAACGCCATAGGTCGCCAAGGATGCGACAATCGCGACCGTGGGATTGCCTGACGGGAAGAAGATCTGCGGAAAGACCAGTGCGGCGGCCGAGGCGTAGATGAAGAAGTCATAGTATTCGAGCGCGGATCCGATCCAGCCACTGGCGGCGGCCTTTCGCGTTTGATGCACGCCATGCGGCTCGTGTTCGGTGAGAGTGGTCATTGAGGCTCCTCCCGCGTTGCTTGGTGGCTGCTTCTAACGGCAGCTGCACCGCAACGTGCGTGCAACAGCCGAAGCCTTCCGCGACGTTGAGCATGCGCACCCGGTCGGCCACGTGTCCAGCGGGATGATACGGTCCGCAGCGGCAGCTATTGAGTTAACCGGTGCCGGTAAAGAGGGGGATGGACGGCCTGCTCCAGCCGTGACAACGGGGGGATGCCACTTGCGAGTCGGCGCACTTCCGGGCTGCGGAGATGGACAGTATTGCGACCCCGAGGCAGCCTCGCCTGGAAAAACTGAGGGCTGGAAGATGGCCGACTGGACCGGCAAGGACCGCATCCGCATGACGATCGATGAAGCGCGCGCACTGGGGGAAGCCGCGATGCGCGGCGCCGGGTTCGATGACGAAGACGCGCACATCCTGACGGATCACGTGTTGGATGCGGCACTATGCGGCTACGAATATTCCGGCCTGCCGAAATTGCTGAACGTGATCGACTACCCGAGTTTCCGACAGCCGCGCCACCCCGTCAGCGTGGTGCGCGAGACCGGAGCCACCGCCCTGCTCGATGGCGGCAACACGACGGGCATGATCGCGGCCTATCGTGCGTCCGAAGCGACCATCCAACGTGCGCAGACGCACGGGCTTGCGGTCGTTTGCCTCGGCAATACGTGGATGACCGGCCGCAGCGCCTATTATTGCGAAATGATCGCGCGCGCTGGTTTGATCGTGATCCACACGGTGGCGTCTCCGCCGACGGTGGCCCCTTTCGGCGGCACGCGGCCGGCGCTCGGCACCAACCCGATTGCCTTCGGTTTTCCGACCGACAGCGATCCGCTTGTCATCGATATGGGGACCTCGGCGTTCATGGGAACCGACCTGCAATTCCGAGCCCGTCTCGGCACACCAATTCCTGCAGGTGTCGCTCTCGGGCCGGATGGACAGCCGACGACGGATGCTATCGCCGCGCAGGAGGGCGCCCTGCTTCCGTTCGGTGGCCCGGAGGGTGGCTACAAGGGCTTCGGACTTGCGGTCGCCATGGACGCGCTCGGCGCCTTGACCGCCGGGATACGATCGGCAGATGCGGTGAGCGGCTATATGTTCTTCGCGTTCAAGCCGGATTTGTTTCTGTCACCTGGTGCGTATCGGCAGGAAGTCGGCCGAAGGATCGGCGCGATCAAGAATACACCGCGACAGATTGGGGTTAAAGAGATCCGCATTCCGGGAGAGCGCAGCTACGCGACACGCGCACGTCTTGTCCGCGAGGGGATCGAGATCGATCGGAAGATTCACGCCACGCTGGGACGCCTTGCCGCAGGACACCTAGATCGCGGAGGTTGAAGGCAACGCCCACTGGAGGCATCGTTTACCACCGTCCAACGAAAGCCAGTTGCCATGATGATAGTTGACGCACAGATCCATCTCTGGGCCAAAGGCACACCATCCGCTCATCATCGCCAAACGCCGTATCTGAAGGAGGAAGCGCTGACGGCCATGGATGCCGCCGGCGTCGATCGCGCGGTGATCCACCCGGTGATGTGGGACCCTGATTCAAACGAACTGGCCGTCGAAGCGGCACGCGCTCATCCCGATCGCTTCGCCATCATGGGTTGGTTCTACCTGGATCAGGCAGATCAGCGCGCCGCGATCGATACCTGGAAAAGCCGGCCCGGGATGAAGGGACTGCGCTTCTACTTCTCCGATCCGCGGTCGCAGTCCTGGCCGGACGACGGCACGCTGGACTGGCTGTGGCCGGTGGCCGAACGCCTGAACATTCCGGTTTCTCTACAGGCATCGGCGTTCCTGCCACGGGTTGGTAAAATCGCGGAGCGTCACCCAGGACTGAAGCTCAGCATCGATCACATGGGCGTGCCGCGCGCGACCGAAGGAGCGGACGCCGCCTACCGCAACCTGCCACAATTGGTGGCATTGGCGAGGCATCCGAACGTCGCGGTGAAGGCGACCGGTCAGGCCGGCTATGCACTGGACCAATATCCGTTCCGCAGCATACACGATCCGTTGCATCGTGTGTTCGACGCATTCGGCCCTCACCGCATGTTCTGGGGCACCGACATCACCCGCATGCATTGTACGTGGCGTCAGTGCGTGACACTGTTCACCGAGGAACTGCCCTGGTTGCAGGGCACCGACCTGGACATGGTGATGGGCCAGGCGTTCTGCGACTGGATCGACTGGAAGACGCCCGGCTCGTAACGGTCCGCGGCCATGATGAAGCTGTACCACACGCCGGCATCGCCCTTCGTTCGTAAGTGCTCAGTCACCATCAAGGAACTTGGCCTCGAAGATCGGGTGGAGATCATCCCGACGAAATGGCCGCATTCCTGGGGCACCGAGACGGTGCCCTATCGGGAGGACTTCCTCGCGGCGACGCCCATCGCCCGCATTCCCGCGCTGGTGACTGTGGATGGCGAACGACTGACCGAATCATCGCTGATCTGCGAGTACCTGAACGACGAGCTTGGTGGCTATCGCCTGTGCCCACAAAGCGGGCGGGAGCGGTGGCACATCCTGTCCGTGGTGTCGGTGGCGACCAGTGGGATCATGGAATTGCTGGTGGCGCGCCGCGCAGAGCTGCTGCGCAAGCGCGACGCCTCGCAGAACAAGCAGGAATTTTCCCCGAGTTTCGTCCGCAAGATGATGGAGCGGATAGACCGCTGCTATCAGCGTCTGGACGAGCTGTCGCATGACTTTCGCACCGACGTCGATCTCGGCCAGATAGCCGCGGGGTGCGCGTGCGGCAATACCGATTTCCGCTACCCCGAGGATGATTGGCGCGCCATCGCCCCCTACCTTGCGCGCTGGTACGAGCGGTTCCGCAGGCGACCATCAATGCGCGCAACAGAGCCCGGCGAGACCCCGTTCGACAGCGACGACACCCAGGCGGCCGCCAGCCACGCGGCGTGATCAAGGAGCAACCGGTGGACGCGACGCAGCGACGAGCTGACGCGGCGACGGCAGGAGCTGCCGTGGGTTTGCGTCGACAAGGAGTATCGATTTGAAACCGATGAAGGGAGCGCGTCGCTGACAGACCTCTTCAGAGGACGCTCGCAGCTCCTCGTCTACCACTTCATGTTTGGGGAAGATTGGAAGGCAGGCTGCCCCTCGTGTTCAATGATCGCGGATGCGTTCAACGGCTCCGTCGTCCACTTGGCTAATCACGACGTCACCCTGTTGGCGGTGTCGCGCGCACCGCTCGCGCAACTGGAGGCGTACAAGCGGCGGATGGGGTGGACGTTTCCATGGGCCTCCTCGTTTGGCAGCGACTTCAATTCCGACTTCAGCGTTTGGATCACCGAGGAGCAACAGCGCTGGACGCTCTACAACCCGCTGGGCCGGATGGCAGCGCAGAGTGTCGAGAAATACTACAACAAAGAAGACTGCCTTGCTGCCATCAATGCGATTAAATCGTCAGGCTCGGCCCCGATCCGGGAGCGGTAGAGCTGGCAACCGCGTGCACCGGCACTCTTGCTGGCAAGATAATACCGAAGGCTCATAGATCTCACCGGCGCAGCGGCGAATGGAACGTCCGATCTGGACGGGCAACGTTGTTCAAAACGGCAGCCAATATTGGCTCGCCAGCGATGGGAGGGAGGCGTGGCGCTTCATAAAACCAAAATCCCGCCACACTTGTAACTCCCACACTTCACTCTCCATGCCAATCTGTCCCACGACATCAATGATCCAAGGGCGATAACAACGATGACCAGATGCGTGAGCGGGGAGATGAGGGTGACCGCGACCCAATACCGCCATGAGCCGCACTCAATGGGCCTGGTATATGGCATAGGTACACGTGTGTTCCTAATTGCGCCTTCTCACAAGGCGACACACCATGAGGCATAGTTCCACACCGATCTTTATTGGCCGCTGGAGGGAGGCCTCATCGACACGGAGAGTTGCGCCGCCATCTCGGAAGCGTCTCGCGGCGGATGCTGACCAAAACTCTTCGAAATCCCGAAGCAGCAGGGCTCATCGCCGGCGCGTGACACGCTCGAAGGCCATTGCTGTCGAGTATTCGTTGACCCAACTGGGGCGGACAATCATCACGCCACTCGGAGGTATGTGCCGATGGGCAAAACGATACAGCAGGGATGTGAGTGCTGATGTTTACCCTCCGGAGCCACGCCAGGTGCGGTGAGCGAATTTGGGATCTCAGCTGGAAGGAGACGAGGCGATGACGAAGCAAATGACTGGAACACGTGAAGAGTGGCTTGCAGCGTGACTTGAGCTGCTCCAGGCGGAGAAGGAATTTACGTGACGCAGCGACGAGCTGACGCGGCGACGGCAGGAGCTGCCGTGGGTTTGCATCGACAAGGAGTATCGGTTTGAAACCGATGAAGGGAGCGCGTCGCTGACAGTCCTCTTCAGAGGGCACTCGCAGCTCCTCGTCTACCACTTCATGTTTGGGGAAGATTGGAAGGCAGGCTGCCCCTCGTGTTCAATGATCGCGGATGCGTTCAACGGCTCCGTCGTCCACTTGGCTAGAGCATTTTCAGGCTTGGTGGAATCAGAAGGGTCTTCCGAAACGGGGTTGATATGTGATTCCTGGGTCTCTGGTTGGGTATAAACCGGAGGCGGGGATGCTGTATCAGCGAGGCAGGGCTTATTCGCAGGATCTGCGCGAGCGGGTGTTCGCGACGTCGGACGATGGCGAGCGGGTTGGTGAGGTAGCCGAGCTGCTGCGGGTAAGCGTTGCGTATGTGTCGAAGGCGCTGACGCGACGCCGTACGACGGGTGAAACAACCGTGCGCGCGCAGCGTGGCCACAAGGTGCCGAAGCTGGCGCAGTTTTATGCAGCGATCCGCGCATACGTTGCCGAACGGGGCGATACCACGATCGCGGAACTGCGGACGTGGCTGTTGGCGACACACCAGGTCGCAGCGAGCGTCGGGCTGATCTGGCACACGTTGAAGCTGCTTGGCCTGTCGCTCAAAAAAAGTCGCTCCGGGCCGCCGAGCAGGATCGACCGGACGTCGCCAAGGCCCGCGCGGAATGGCGCGAGAACCAGCCGAAGCTGGACGCGGGCAGGCTGATCTTCATCGACGAGACCTGGACCAAGACGAACATGATCAGGCTCTACGGCTGGGCCGAGGTGGGCCACCGGCTGGTTGATGCTGTACCGCACGGGCACTGGAACACCTCTACCTTCATTGCCGGCCTGCGCCAGGATGGCCTGGTCGCCCCCTGTGTGTTCAACGGAGCGATCAATGGCGAGTTGTTCCTCGCCTATGTCGAGCAGGTTCTGGTTCCCACGCTGATAGGGGGCGACATCGTGGTCATGGACAATCTGGGCTCCCACAAGGTCGCCGGAGTCCGCAAGGCAATCGAAGCCGTCGGCGCCAGATTGCACTACCTGCCATCCTACAGTCCCGATCTGAACCCGATCGAGCAGGCTTTCGCCAAGCTCAAAGCCCTCCTGCGAGCCAAGGCATTGCGAACCGTCGAGGCACTTTGGAACGCGCTTGGCGATATTGTCGCCTGCTTCTCGCCCGCCGAGTGCGCCAACTTTCTCCGCCACGCGGGTTATTTCTAGTCATCTTGAAAATGCTCTAATCACGACGTCATCCTGTTGGCGGTGTCGCGCGCACCGTTCGCGCAACTGGAGGCGTACAAGCGGCGGATGGGGTGGACGTTTCCATGGGCCTCCTCGTTTGGCAGCGACTTCAATTCCGACTTCAGCGTTTGGATCACCGAGGAGCAACAGCGCAATGGCGCCGAGTACAACTACCGCCGCGAGACCCCGACAAGCGATGTGTTCCGGTGGCGTGACGGCCACGAGGGCGGCGGTGACTCGGCGGAAGGCAGACTTGCGGCTGCGTGCGGCGTTAACGTGCCCGCCTATCACCGCGGCAGACCGGGCATGAGCGCGTTCGCGCTCGATGACGGCGCCGTCTACCACACCTATTCCACCTACGCGCGCGGCGTGGACCCATTTTTTGGCGTGTACCACTGGCTTGACCGCGCTCCTAATGGGCGCAACGAGACCGGCATCTGATGGCGCCGTCACGACGAGTACGACCAGCACTGAGCGACGTCGAAGATACGTTTAAGGAGACGGCGATGAAGATCGGAGATTCAACAGTTCTGGTGACTGGAGCCAATCGCGGACTTGGAAAGGCACTAGTCGAGGAGGCTTTAAGGAGAGGAGCGAAACAGGTCTATGCCGGCGCGCCAGCCAATTGCCCACGCCGACCGCCGCGTCACGCTCCTCAAGCTGGACGTCACAAACGCCGCGCAGATTGGGGCGGCTGTCGAGAAAGTCGACGCGATCGATATTCTCATAAACAATGCCGGCATCTCGCTCCAGAACGATCTGAGCGACCGCGCCGCGCTCGAACGGCTCCTCGCGGTCAACCTCTTTGCACATACGACGTGACCCTGGCTTTGCTGCCGGTACTGGCTCGTCCCCAAAGTGCCATAGCCAACGTTCTATCGTTGGCGTCGCTTGCGGCCGTGCCGTTCGATACCCTCTATTCGATCTCGAAGGCCGCCATGTTCTCCCTCTCGCAATCGTTGCGTGCCCTTCTGGCCGGACGGCGCGTGAGCGTCCATGCAGCCCTGCCCGGCCCCTGGACACTGATATGGCACGAGGCTTGGACATTCCGAAGGCCTCTCCCGAGTCTGCGGCGCAAGCGATCTTCGACGGATTGGAAAACGGGGACGAGGAGATCTTCCCCGATCCTATGTCGGAGCCCGTTGCGGAGAGCTGGCGCCACAGTGCCGTGAAGGCACTCGAGCGTCAGTTCGCTGCGTACGTCGAAGAAACTCCCGTCAAATCGAGTGCAACGCGCTGATCGGTGCGCTGCTAAAGCAACCAAAGAGAGAGAGACAAGGAACATGGGAAAGGACATTTCGCGATGAACACACCCCCTATCGTGTCGCAGCAAGAGTGGGAGGCTGCGCGCCAGCGTCTCCTCGTGAAGGAGAAGGCGCACACCCGGGCTCGGGACGCCATTGCCGCCGAGCGTCGGCGGATGCCGTGGATGGCCGTCGAGAAGACGTACGAATTCGCGGGGCCCACGGGCAAGGTCAGCCTGCTCGGACTGTTCGAGGGGCGCCGGCAGTTGATCGTCTATCGTGCGTTCTTCGAGCCTGGAGTGTTCGGCTGGCCCGACCACGGCTGCCGTGGCTGCTCCCTCGGCGCCGATCAGGTTTCCCACCTGGCCCATCTGCACGCGCGCGACACAACGCTCGCGTACGCTTCGCGCGCGACACAGAAGGAGATCGAGCGCCTGAAGGCACGAATGGGTTGGAAGATGCCGTGGTACACCATTGCCGACAGCTTCGACGCGGACTTCGGGGTGGATGAATGGCACGGCCACAACGTGTTCTTCCGCGACGGCGAGCGCGTGTTCCGCACCTACTTCATCAATGGCCGCGGCGACGAGGCGATGGGGACCACCTGGAGCTACCTCGACATGACGGCGCTCGGGCGTCAGGAGATTTGGGAGGACTCGCCAGAGGGTTATCCCCAGACCCCGCCGTACAAGTGGTGGAACTGGCACGACAACTACGACGCGGAGGCCTCGCCTGACCCGAAGTGGGTCGAGGTATCCGACACTGGAGAAGCCGCCTTCCGAAAGCGCGACCCAGAGCCTATGTAGCAAAGCAAGGGAGAGGACGATGCAAGACATCGTCACGCTCGAGTTCCCAGGAAGCCTTCTTCGCATCTCGCCTCTGCTTTTGCCGCCAGCGCGGCGGGCACGATCGTGCGGGCCACGTCGGCGATTGGCGAGACGCCGAAGCCCGGCAGCTGGACGATGTCGATGGCGTATATACCGACGTGCGGACTGACGTTGCTCGGCACGGTTTGATCGACGCATAGTAGGTGCTGGAGGAGACACCCAGCGGCTCGCACATTGGTGGTCGGATACGCCGCTTGGTGATCGCTCACGAACCGGACCCTTCACGGGATCGCGTCTCGCGAGAAAGAACCAGGCCGCCGCCCCGGATTGAGTCCGGGGAACGCATTGAGAGGAGCTCGCGCTCAAGCGCAGCTGGCGATTCTCACGAGGCGCCAACGCGACATTTGGGCGTCAATGCCAGCCGCAACGGCAAGGGGAATGGCGTGGTCGTCGAACCGGCTAGCTGAAGATCGCGCGCAATGGCGCCCCACCTTCCAGACGCGCAATGGGCCCGCAATCAGCGATACTGCAATCGTGAGCCTGCCGGCCGCGGCAGCGTGACCACGCAGCCAACGCCGCTCAGGAGCGTTGCTTCCACACCACGTCAGGGGACACGACCAAGGTTCCCCAGGCGGCCGCACGCCGCGAAGCCAAGTCAATATGGTGCGAGGCAGATCCATAACATATTGCAGTAATTTCCATTTTATGGTGCCGGGTGAGGGATTTGAACCCCCGACCTTCGGTTTACAAAACCGCTGCACTACCACTGTGCTAACCCGGCAAAAGATTGATCAGTGCTTTTGCCCAAAATCTATGGACCCAACGTCGCTCGGAGCCTGTACTCCTCGCATCCGGCACAGTCGTCTTACCCGTTTCCTGGCTCCCTCCGCAATTGTGGCCCTCCGCCACCCCCCTGGCACCTTTGGGCACTTTCGGAGCAACAGAACAGTGGCTAGCCTGCCCGTGACGCGAGCAAAGGGCCAAATCGGCCCGGAAAACCGTTGGAGGATGCTATGTCGGATGGACTGATCTCCTGCGATGACCACATGGATCTCGGGCAACTGCCGGCCGACCTCTGGGAAACCCGCCTCCCAGCATCGCTGCGCGACCGCGCCCCGCACGTAGAGGAACGCGACGGACAAGCCGTGTGGATCTGCGACGGCAAAGTGTGGGGCCGCTGGGATGGCAAACCGCCAGCCACCGGCTCCGCTCGGCCGATCAAGCCGATCTACACAGCGCTCGATCGCGCCGGCATCCACGACAACAGTGCGCGGCGGCCGGCCAACGCCAAGCTGCGGCTCGCCGACATGGATCGCGACGGAGTTCAGACGCAACTGATCTTCGGTCCGATCTTCCAGATCTCCACCGACGATGCAGTGCTGCGCGCGGCCTGCTATCGGGTCTTCAACGACTGGCTGCTGGACTTTTGCGCGGCAGCGCCGGATCGGCTGATCGGCGTGCCGATGCTGCCGGAGAACCCCGAGGGCGCAGTGCAGGAGTTGTCACGGCTGACGGCGAGAGGCGGGGTCCGCCAGGTCAACCTGATGATCGCCAACATCACCCCGAAGCTCGACGATCCCGCATGGGAACCGCTATGGGCCGCGCTGGAGTCGAGCGGTATCATCCTGGCATGGCACATCACGGTATTTGTCGGCCGTCCTGGTGACCGCGCCGCCGGCAAGGCGGCGAGCGTGTTCGAGAATACCAAATTCTTCCTCGGCAACTTCCTGGAACCCTTCGTCGATCTGTTCGCCTGGGGCATCCTCGAGCGGCATCCGAAGCTGCGCATCGTCATGGCGGAAGCCGGAACCGGTTGGCTCCCTTGGCTTGTGCAGGAACTGGACTACCGTCACTGGCGGCTGTGGGAGGCGAAGGAATTCTGGGCCGACAAAGGTGGCAGCGCGCTGGTCACCAAACCCAGCGAACTGTTCCAGCGGCAGATCTACGCGACATTCCAGGAAGACTACGTGGCACTGTCGCTGCTGCCGTTCTTCGGCGAAGGGCACCTGCTGTGGGCGTCGGACTACCCGCATCCCGACAGCGTATGGCCGCATTCGCGCGAGGCAATCGAGCGGCAGATGCGCACGCTCACGCCGGAGATGCGCCGCGCACTGACCCATGACAATGCCGCGGCGCTCTACGGGTTGGCGTGACGCTGGCTACTGCTTGTAGGTCGGATCGACGCGGTCGAGCTTGCGCATCAGCGCCAGCCACTCGATCCTGTCGCTACTCCGCCGGCGCCTTGCATTGTCAAAGGCGGCGGTCACGACCTCATCGCGGATCGGGTTGAATTCAGCGCCGGATTGCTGAAAGGCGAGTTGCATCGCGCACGCTCGCTCCATGCGATACGTCGCCACAAAAGCTTCGGCGATTGTTGTTCCGACCACCAACAGGCCATGATTGCGCAAGACCATGATGTGGCGATCACCAAAATCGGCGAGCAGGCGTGCGCGCTCCTCGGGGTTTCGCCCCGTGCCCTCATAGTCGTGATAGGCGACATCGCCGATCACCTGCAGCGCATGCTGATTGAGCGGCAGTAGTCCATGCTTTTGCATTGACACGGCGCAGCCGGCGACGGTGTGCGTGTGGACCACGCAACCCAGCTCCGGCCGCGCCATATGGATTGCACTCGGTATCGCGAAGCCCCCGCTGTTGACCTCGCGTTCCGTGGGCTCCACCTTGTCGCCCGCAGCGTCGATCTTCACGAGCGACGACGCAGTGACCTCTTCGTACAGCAGCCCGTAGGGGCTGATCAGGAAAAGGTCACGCTCCCCCGGCACGCGCGCCGTGATACGCGTATTGATCAGGTCCGACCAGCCGAACATATCGACAAGGCGATAGCAGGCCGCGAGGTCGCAGCGGATCCGCCATTCGTCGGCAGAAATCCGCGCGGCCTCGACCGTTGAGGTTGACGCCATTGCTTCCTCCGATGCGAGCGAACCGAACAGCTACGCCAGCGCGGCGGCCATCCATTCCGCTGGGATTGGCTGCGCCCGCTGATCCGCGACCAGCGCCCGGCGGCGCCCCTGCTCATCGGCGCTGATCGAAGCGGGGTCCTCGCGGAACTCGGGTCCCAGCGCCATGGCCTTCTTGACGGCCGGCCGCTCGCCGATTTCCTCCAGCCAGCGTTTCACGTTCGGGAACTCGTCGATGTCGATCTTTCGTGTCGCCCAGCTCGACGCCCAGGGATAGCAGATCATGTCGGCGATCGTGTACTCGCCGGCCGCCAGATAATGCTTGTTGAACAGTCCGAGGTTCATCACCCCGAAGATGCGATGCGTCTCATTGTCGAAGCGGCGAATGGCATACGAAAGATCGCCATTGCTGCCGGCGTCGAGCGCGCGTCGGAAATGCCCCTGCTCACCCAGCTTTGGTCCCTGATTGGCCATTTGCCAGCTTACCCACTGCGCGACGTCGTATCTCCCGCGCGCGTCGGTCGGGCAGAACCGTCCGGTCTTTTCGGCGAGATATGTCATGATTGCGCCTGACTCGAAGATCGAGATTGGCTCGCCACCACCCATCGGCTCATCATCGACGATCGCCGGCATCCTGCCGTTGGGAGAAATCTTAAGAAACTCGGCAGTGAGCTGATCACCACGGCCGATATTGATCGGCTTGAAGGTGTAGGGTAGCCCGAGTTCCTCGAGCAGAATGACGACCTTCTTGCCGTTTCCGGTCGGCCAGAAATACAGATCAATCATCGGTTCCTCCTGTTGACAGCCGGCGGTTCGCTCCGGCGGCGGATGTGTTCCCGCATACTGCCGCGCTGGTCCTCCGCCGGCAATTGCCGCAAACTCGCGCATCACTGCGAGGTTGAACAATGGACGACATTGGAACTCCCTATGTCGGGCGCTCGCTGCTGCGACGCGAAGATCGCCGGCTGCTGACCGGCCAGGGGCAGTTCATTGCCGATCTCGTCCTGCCGCGCATGCTGCACGCGGTCCTCGTGCGGAGCCCTGTGGCCCACGCCCGCATCCGCTCGGTCGACCTGTCGCGTGCCGCTACAGCACCCGGCGTCGTGTTCGCGCTCGACGGCGCCGACCTGTTGCAGATGCTCCCGTCGGTGCCCGAGGGGCAGATCTCGTTGCCGCGCAAATGGACATCGGTCATCCAGCACAAGTTCCTCAGTCCGCGACAGCCACTTCTGGCGCATGACAAAGTGCGCCATGTCGGCGAGGCAATCGCGATCATCGTCGCGGAGAGCCGTGCCCAGGCCGAAGACGCGGCCGAACTGGTGCATATGGATCTGGAGGAGCTGCCCGCCATCGTGGACCCCGAAGCAGCGGTGCGTCCGGACAGTTGCATCGTCCACGATCAGTTCCAGACCAACCTGATCGGCAATTTCTCGGTAGGCCGCGGCAACGTCGACGCCGCACTGGCACGCGCGCCGCGCCGGCTGCAACGACGCTTCTATCACCATCGCTATTCCGCCGTGCCAATGGAATGCCGCGGCGTTGTCAGCGCCTATGATCCTCGCAGCGACACGGCGACGATCTGGTCCTCGACCCAGGTGGTTCACTGGGTTCGCCGCGAGGCGGCCGCGCTGCTAAGCCTGCCGGAAGCGCGCGTCCGCTGCGTCGCGTTGGATGTGGGTGGCGGGTTCGGCGGCAAAGGCCACGTCTATCCCGAGGATCTGCTGATCACGTTCCTCGCCCGCCGCCTCGGACGACCGGTACGCTGGATCGAAGATCGCCGCGAGCACATGATGAGTGCGACGCATTCGCGCGACCAGTTGCACGACGTCGCGGTCGGCTTCGATGACGATGGCCGCATCCTCGCGTTGCGCGACGATTACATTGTCGATTGCGGCGCCTGGAATCCGATCGGATCGGGTGTCGCCTACAACACCGCGGTGCACCTGACAGGGCCTTACAAGATCGAGAATCTCGCGGCGTCGGGCAGGATCGCCGTCACCAATAAAGTTCCGAATGCCCCTTACCGCGGTGCCGGCCGCCCTGAAGCCGCATTCGCGATGGAGCGCACCATCGATCTCGTGGCGCGGACTCTGGGACTGGAGCCAGCGGAGGTGCGACGACGCAACATGATCCGCGCCGACGAGATGCCCTATCGCGTCGGCATTCCGTATCGCGACGGCGAGCCGATCGTCTATGACAGCGGCGATTATCCTGCCGCCCTGGGGAAGGCGCTCGACGCAATCGGCGGCGTCGCGGCATTCCGACAGCGCCAGGAGCAGGCACGTCGTGACAACCGCTATCTCGGGCTCGGCATCGGCTGCTACATCGAAGGCACCGGTGTGGGGCCGTTCGAAAGCGCGTTTATTCGTGTCGATCCAACCGGCAAAATCTATGTTTCGTCTGGCGCATGCCCGCAGGGCCAGGGCATGGAGACCATCTTCTCACAGGTGGCGGCGGACTTATGGAAAGTGACGCCCGAAGACGTCGTGGTTGCGCTCGCCGACACGGCCGCGATCGCGATCGGGTTTGGCACCATGGCAAGCCGCAGCACCGTCACCCTGTCGGCGGCGATGCATTACGCAAGCGAACGGCTGCGGCACAAGGTGTTCGCCATCGCCGCCAATCTGTTGGAATGCGCCGAGGTCGACCTGGAATTGCGCGATGGCGGCGTCGGTGTGATCGGCGCGCCAGGCGCCATGGTGAGCCTCGCCAGGATCGCGCAGGCTGCACGTCCGGGGTGGGAGAACGAACGCCCGCCGGGGATCGACGCCGGCCTCGAGGAAACCTTCTATTGGCAGCCGCAGACCGTCACCTGGAGCTATGCGGTCCATGCTGCCATCGTCGAGGTGGACCGCGATACGGGCCGCGTCGCAATCGAGAGCTACACGGTCGCCCACGATTGCGGCGTCGTCGTCAACCCGATGCTGGTCGAAGGTCAGATCATGGGGGGCGCGGTACAAGGTATCGGCGGCATCCTGTGCGAGGGCATCGCCTATGACGCGAACGGGCAACTGCTCAGCGGATCGTTGATGGACTACGCGCTGCCGATCGCGAGCGACATGCCCGGGTTCCAGATCCTGCACCAGCATTCGCCGTCGCCGCTCAACCCTCTCGGCGTCAAGGGAGTGGGCGAAGGTGGCGCTGTTGCCCCGCCCGCGGCAATCGCCAACGCGGTCTGCGATGCCCTGGCTCCGTTCGGCGTGGAAGTGAACGCGACGCCGATCAACCCCGAACAGCTCGTGCGCGCGATGCGGGGGCGCTGAGTCCTATTCAGCCGCCTCGGCAAGATGGACGCGATTCGGCCGCAGCGACCTGACCCGCTCCTGCGTATAGAGATCGGTCCAATTGCTGAAGCTCCGATCGGTGACCTGGCGCGGATCATAGGAGCGGTCGGGCACGTCCATGGGCTTGCCAGCGACATGCACGTGGCGGATACGCTGTTTGTCCTGCAGGATCGCCACATTCTCGAGCGGCGAACCATCGACCGCGATGAAATCGGCAAAACGCCCGCGCTCCAACACGCCGAATTTGCCACCGTTGGCCATGAACCGGCTGGTGACCGACGTCGCGCAGCACAGCGCTTCGGCAGGGGTGAAGCCAAGATCGCGCACGAAGATCTCCAGCTCAGTCGCATGCCACTCACCGTATGGCGTCACCGCAAAGCCTGAATTGGTTCCGGTCATCATCGGTATACTGGCGCGCTTTGCCTTCCGCATGTTGACGCAGGCGATCTCGTATTCCCGCTCAGTGTCGCTGATGCGGCCCTTGATGGCGGCAGGCTCATGCGGCTGGGTGAAGTCGATGATGTTGCGCGGGAACGTCAGCGTCGGGCCGATAGCCGTGCCGGACTTCACCAGCACCTCGAGACACTCGTCGTCGAGGTATGTGGCGTGAAAGATCAGGTCGACGCCGGCGTGGGCGGAATACAGTATTGCCTCGCGCCCGCGCGCATGCACGACGACGCGTTTGCCGAGCCGATGCGCCTCGGTGACCATCGCGGTCGTTTCGTCCTGATTGAATGCAGCAATCAGCTCGCCGTTCTCGCGTGTCTGCACACCGTCCATGGCGATCTTGATGCAATCCACACCATTCTTGACCTGCACGCGGATCTCTTCGATCGCTTCGTCCTTGCTGGTGACGAGACGGCCGATCGACGTGTCGGGCACCCCGATCCAGGTCGGGTACCAGTCGGTCAGTCCCTGGCGCGTCGTAAGGTAGCGACCAGCCGCGGTGACGCGCGGGCCATCAAACAGCCCGAAGTTGATCGCGTTGCGTACCGACAGGCTGATCTGCCCGGCATCGCCCGGCGCGCAGATCGACGTATAGCCCGCCGCCAGCACCTTTTGCGCGAAGAAAAGCCCCCGCAGCGAGCGGAACTCCATCGGCTGGTACAGGTCGATATCCTCCTCCGACTTGGCATTGCCGTAGGCGAGGTGCGTGTGAACGTCCTGGAGGCCGGGCATCACGAAGAGATTGCCGTAGTCGAGCACCGTCTCGCGCGCAGCGACCGGCGGAGCCTCGCTCGTCGCACCGACATAGGTTATCTCGCCCCGCTCGTCGAAGCCGAGTGTGTAATCTTTCAGAGCGGTGACGTCATTTCCCGCGAACAGCGTACCGCAGCGCACATGCGTCGTCATTGGCTCACTCCCGCCGCTAACCAGATGTTATGTGGCAGGATAGGTGAGCCGGGAGTTCGGCGGCAAGCGCCGCTGCCCGATCAGTCCAATGGCGCGTTGCGGTATTCCTTCATGCTGAGAATGGCGGTGGCACTCAGCGCACCACCGGCCATCACGTAGAATGCCGGCGAATACGGATTGCCGGTAACCTTCACGAGCCACGTGGAGATGAGGGGCGCGAAACCGCCGAACAGCATCACGGCAAACCCGTAACTGACCGAGAGTGCCGTATAGCGTACGCGTGTCGGGAACATCTCGGCAAGAATTGAGGGAATTGTGCCGGTATACATCGACTGGAACACCGCGTTCGCCGCCAGTGCCATCAGTAGAGAACCATGAGACCTGCCGTGGATCGCCAGCAGAAACAACGGGTAATCGAACAGGAGATTGAGTATCGCGCAAGCCAGGATCAGCGGCCTGCGCCCGATCCTATCTGACAAAGCGCCGAAAAACGGCGTCAGCGTCACCACGATCACGCCGGACACCATGGCGCAGGACAGCGCCACGCCCGCGGGAAGCTTCATCGTGTTGATGGCGTAGCTGACCAGATAGACGGTGAAGACGAAGCCCGCGATGCAGCCTATGATGCTCAGGCCAAATGCCTGGATCATGCGGTCGCCGTAATCGCGGATCGCGACGCGCAGCGGTGCGCGCTCGACTTTGCATTGTTCGACGGTGTCCGCAAAGACCGGGGTCTCCGCGACCTTCCGGCGCAGATAGTAGCCGATCGGCCCGAGCAGAAAGCCGAACAGGAACGGCAAGCGCCAACCCCAGCTATAGAACGCAGTTTCGGAGAGGCCTGTCGCGAGGACGGTCGCCGAGGTGGAACCCGCAAGCGAGCCGATCTGGGTACTGAACTGCTGCCAGCTACCGGTGATCCCTCGCTTGCCGTTCGGAGAATACTCGACGAGGAAAGTCGCCGCACCACCCCACTCGCCACCGGTGGAAAACCCCTGTACCATGCGACAGAGCAACAAAAGCGTGGGCGCCCAGATCCCGATACTGGCGTAGGTCGGGATCAGTCCCGTCACTCCCGTTGCGGTCGCCATGAGTCCGATCGTCACCACCAGCGCAGCGCGTCGCCCCGCGCGGTCACCGTAGGCGCCGAGCACGATCGCCCCGACCGGGCGCATGACAAAGGCCACCCCGAACGTCGCGAATGTGCTTGCCATAGCAAGCACCGGGTCCCCGGCCGGGAAGAATGCACGGCTGATCGCGACAGCAAAGAAACCGTAAATGGTGAAGTCGAACAGTTCGAAGAAATTGCCGATGGCACAGGACAATATGGCGCGGCGGCGAGCGATGGCGAGTTCGGTCGCGCCTATGGAAAGAGTGAGCGAAGCTGTATGGGACATTGTCCTTGTCCTCCACAACCGGGGTCGCGCGTCGTCGCGCTCAGCCCATGGTGATATGCGTGAAATCCTGCGACCAGCTCTGCGCAGGATGAAAGTTCTGCACACTCTTGCTCATCGCCCGTGGGTTCAGGTCGTGGCAAATATAGAGCCACGCGGCCTCATCAACGAGAATGGCATGAGCCTCGGTCAGCAACCTGGTTTGTTCCGCCACATCGAAGCTCGCCTGGGCACGCGTGGTGAGGTCATCGAAGCGGGCGTTACTGAAATGTCCCCAGTTCGTGCTGGCAGGCGGGAAGCTCGCAGTGGCGAACAGGCGGTACAATGTGGACGGATCGGTATAACCGAGACTATTGTTGATGCCGTCATCTCCATGCGATGTGGCCGGGCTGGGCGGACTGCGACGTGCAATCAGCATTGTACCCCACTCGACCACATCAAAGTCCACGTCAATGCCGACCGCAGCGAAGTTCTGCTGCAGGAACTCATTGATGGGGATCGGCACCATCTGCCCTGAGCCCGAGGTCGATATCATGATCTTTGCGCGCGGACGCTTGTTCGGTCCGTACCCGGCCTGCGTGAGCAGCTCCTTGGCACGCTCTGGATCGTGGCTATAGCGAAGCTGCGGGTTACCGAACAGCGGGTTATCAGGCGGATAAAATCCATACGCAGGCTTGGCTGTGCCGTTAAGCATTGCGCAGATGCCGTCTCGATCGATCGCGAAATTGATCGCCTGACGCACGCGAGTATCACTGAATACTGCACCGGACGCACAGTTGAGCACGTAGGGATAGGTGTGTGGATACGGCCAAAGGCTGATCTGAAATCCGGCACCGCGCAGCGAAGGGATGGCATCCGGCGGGGGCACTTCGATCCAGTCAACCTGCCCGGAGCGCAGCGCGGCAACACGGGTCGTCGCCTCGGGCATCGGGTACACGACGACCCGTTCCAGTTTGGGAATGCGCGACTTGTTCCAGTAGTTCTCGTTGCGGCTCAGTTCGGCATATTGCCCGGGCACGATGCGGGTGATTTTGAAAGGGCCGGTTCCAGATGGCGCCTTGGCGAAGCCAGGCCAGCTGCGCCCCATCTTCTCCCATTGCCTTGGGCTGGCGATCAGGAAACTGGTGAGCAGATAGTGGAAGAAGCTGAACGGGCTCTTGGTATAGAGCGCGATCTTGCCGTCGTCGATCTTCTCCCAACGGTCCATCATCGTCACCGTCGCCCGCACGATGGGTGCCGCAGGTGCATCATATTGCGGCGACTTTTCGTCCCAGACCCGCTGCAAATTCCAAACGATGTCATCCATGGTGAGCGGCGAGCCGTCGTGGAATGTGACCCCTGCCCGCAGTGTAAAGATCCACCGCGTGGGATTCCCGGGGTCAATGGCCCAGGACTCAAACAGCCCAGGCGTCGCATCGGCCGTCTGATTTACATGGGTATAGTCCCAGTTGATGACTCCATCGTAGGCGGGATAGCCCAGGAAGCGGAAGCCCTCGCCGCCATTGTTCGGAATGCCCGTGACGGTAGGGAGATCCGAAGCGGTCATCGCAATCCTAAGCACCTGCGCGGGAGCGGCTCTGGGATACGGTGCCGTTGCGCTCGCAGCGGCAGCAGCGGTGAAGCCGCCCAGCAAGGAGCGGCGGTGCAGGTTGATTACACTCATCGATTCCCTATTCCGCCGCATGGTCGAATGCCGTTCCCGCCTCGTCGCGAACGATATGATTACTCTCCTCCGACCAATAAGCGCGGACCCGCTGGCCGGGCGCGATTGGCGACGACGAACCCGCATCATTCTGTCGGAATGCAGTCATTGGATCGCCATTGTTCTGGCGCAGGTAGAGATGGCTGATGAAGCCATGATATACGATCTTTTCGACCAAGGCATCGACCTCGTTTATTTTGGCCCCGGCGTCTCGAGTTTGGTCGGGCGCCCCGACCTTCACCGATTCAGGCCGTAGCGCAATGGTAACCGGCGTGCCAACCGGTCGCGAGGAACGCACTGAGATCGCCGGTCCGCCGGGCACGACAACGCAGATTGCGCCGTTGTCCGTCCGCTCGACGTTGCCGCGGAAGAAGTTGGATGCACCAAGAAAACTGGCAATGAAGCGCGAAACTGGTCGCTGGTAGACGTCGGCTGGCGTACCAGATTGTTCGAGATAGCCATTTCGCATGATCGCGATGCGATCAGCAATAGTCAGCGCCTCGTCCTGGTCATGGGTGACCAGGACCGTGGTGATCCCAAGTCTTCGTTGCAGATCGCGCAGTTCGATCTGCATTTCCTGCCGGAGACCTCTATCGAGCGCGCCGAGTGGCTCGTCGAGTAGCAACACGGCAGGCTCCACCACCAATGCGCGCGCCAGCGCCACGCGCTGCTGCTGGCCCCCCGACAATTGCGCGGGCATGCGATGCTCGAAGCCGGCAAGCTGCACAAGCTGCAATGCGGCAGCGATGCGCGGTGCTGCTGCGTTCCGCCTGATCTTTCGAGTCTCCAGACCGAAGCCGATATTCTCGGCAACCGTCATATGTGGAAACAGCGCGTAATTCTGAAACAGCATCCCGACATTGCGCCGATGCACGGGGACATCGGTGATCGATCGCCCGTCGATCATGATGTCACCAGCGTCCGGACGCAAAAGTCCGGCGATCATACGCAGCGTAGTGGTCTTCCCGCAGCCGCTTGGGCCAAGCAGCGCCACAATGCTGCCTGGTTCGATGGCAAGCGACACGCGATCGACGGCGCGTGTGGCGCCAAACTGCTTGATCAGCTCGCGCAGACGGACGGAGGCTGCCATGATAGCGTCCGGCCTCAGGCGCCGAAGACCTGATTGTATCTTTCCAGCAATTTGGCCCGGATCGGGTTGATGAAGGTCCAGTCAGGACTGAAGATCTGCATCTCGTCCATCTTCGACTCGGGATACGCCATGAACCTCGCGACATCCGGCTTGAACTCCAGGCCGGAAATGCTTGGCGCTGTCAATGTCTCCTCGGCCAGCAGCTTCTGAATGGCGGGATCCAACATGTGATTGATGAAGGCGATGCCGAGCTCGCGGTCGGGTGCATTCTTGACCAGGGTGACGGTGTTGATGCCGGCAAAGGCACCCTCGCGCGGATAGCACATCTCCACCGGAACGCCTTTCACCGTGTAGGGATAGACGGTCTTCGAATAGAAGATACCGGCGACATCGGCCTGCCCGTTGGCCACCTGCATGACCGTCGTCTGGCTCTCGAATATACTCAGCACATTCGGCTTCAGCGCCTCCATCTTCGGCCACGCCTGTTCGATCATATACTGCGTCTGGGCGTAGGGTTTGCCGGTCTCGAGCGTGACGGCGGCGATCAGCAGATAAAGGCTCTGTGTCGCCTTCGGCGACTCCATCATGAAACGGTTGCGCAGACCCGGATCCCACAGATCGCCATAGCTGGTCAGCGGCTTGCCGGTCGCCGTGTTGTAGCAGAGTCCCGCGGCCGACATCGCGAACGCAGCACCGTAGCCGTCGAAATAGATGAAGCGCTTGAGCACCCGCTCCATGTTGGGAATCTGCTCGCGCGGAAGCTGTTCGATAAGTCCCTCTCGCTTGGCCAGTTCGACCCCTATGTCGTCCACGAACATGACGCTGTATTTCGGGTTTTTGCGTGTCGCGCGCATCAGCGCGATCTGCTCCAAGGTCACGCCCTCAGTGGTATACACCTTGCACTGGTTCTTCGCCTCGAATGGCGGAATGATCTCCTTGCGCACGACGTCGCCCTGTTGGCCGGTGTAGATGCCGACGGTGATCGATCGATCCGCTGCCGAGGCACGGCGCCCGATGATCAGCGGCGCGGCGACGGCTCCGCTCAAGACAGTGCGGCGTCGTACGGCTTTCCCCATTTGCTTCTCCTAGATTGCCATCGCCCGCCGCAGACCGGTGAGCCGCTCGAGCACCAGAACGATCACCATCGCCAGCAGCATCATCAGGGTCGAGATCGCCGCAACCGATGGTTCAAAGACATTGTCAATCATCTGGAAGACCAGAAGCGGCATCGGATTGTGCTGCGCGTCAGCCAGCCACAACGAAATGGGAAAATTGTCGAACGAAACCATGAACGCGAACAGCGCGCCGGCCGCGAGGCCAGGTGCGATCTGCGGGATGGTGATTCGATGAAACACGCGCCAGCGTCCGGCGCCCAGGGTTCGTGCCGCATCTTCCAAGGCTGTGTCCGCCAGCGTCAGGCTGGCGGCGACGGTGCGAACCACATAGGGCATCGTCACCAGCACATGAGCGATCAGCATATTGAGTGACACATTGTCGGAGCGCATGAAGGCAAAGAGCTGCAGCAGTGCCACGCCGGTGATCAGCACCGGGAACACCAACGGAGACAGCAGCGCAGCGGCGACAGCGTCACGTCCGGGAAACTGATGGCGCACAACGGCGAAGGCTGCCGGGACGCCCAACAGCAGCGCGCCAAGTGTCGCCCCGACGGCGAGCAGACAACTGAACGCCAGCGAAGCCTGGAAATCGGCGTCCTGCAGTACCTTGCATGTACCAATTCAGGGTAAAGCCACGCGGGGGGAAGACGACGTAGGGCGTATCGCTGATCGAAATCGCGACTGTCACGAGCAGCGGCGCCAAAATGAAGATCATCATCGCAGTGGTGATCGGGAAAAGCAGCCACGCGATTGGCCCACTCAAGCGATTGCTCATGTCGCGCGTGCTATCCTGCGCAAACTGAGCGCGCGAAGCGAGACGATGTTCACCGCGAGGACGATCACGACGAGTACAGTGGCGACGGTGGCGCCGAATGGCCAGTCGTAGACGACGAGGATCTGTTGGTCGACGAGCATGCCCAGCATCTGCGCGCCATTGCCGCCAAGGATGGCAGGCGTTACGAACGATCCCGCCGTCAACGAGAACACCAGCGTGCAGCCAACGGCGAGCCCTGGCAGGCTGAGTGGAACCGTGATCCGGCGGAAGATCCGCCACGATGTTGCGCCCAGTGTGCGCGCGGCGTCCTCGATGCGCGGGTCAATACGCCCCAACGACGAAGCGAGCGGCAACACCAGCATAGGAAAGAATACGTGCAGCGAGCCGATCACCACAGCGGCTTCGGAATACAGCAGTGACAAAGGCTCCTTGGCAAACCCGGAGTTCAGCAGAAGCCAGTTGAGGATGCCGGTCTTCCCGCGGCCAAGGATCAACTGCCAGCCATAGGTCCGCACTACAACGCTGACGATCAGCGGCGCGATGACGATCATCGTGAGTGCGCGATTGACCAGAGGATTGCTGCGCACCATCACCATCGCGACCGGATAGCCGAGAACGATCGCCAACGCCGTGGTCGCGAGGCTGATCCGCAGCGTCGTAAGCAGGACGTGGGTGTAGAGCCCCACGGTGAAAAAGTGCCAGTAATGTTCAAGCGTCAGCGGCAGGCCGATTGTTCCATCGGCGGCTTGGGTGAGAAAGCTGCAGGCCAGCAATCCCAGCGCTGGCAGCGCGAAGAACATTGCCAGAAACACGAGCGACGGCAGCAGCAATGCTGCGGCAGCGGCGTGCGGTGAGAACGCGCGCGCACGCAAGGGGCTTTGAGCCTTGGCGAGGACAGCGGCGGGCAGGGCGTGAACCCGATACGCAGCCATAGATGGCGAAGCTCCTGTGGCGTCTGTTCAGCGCTTCCTCCGCTTCGGTGGTCAGCAAGTTCCGTGCCATGCACCGGGTGAGAATTTCCTTATGAGGGGCCTTACGAGCCAGCGTAGTCCGGATCGACCTCATCGCAACTGAATATGTTGCGGGCGATCCGGCAGTGAACACCCTGTCTGCCGTCCACCACCTGGGTGACAGAGAAGTCAGCGGCCACACTCATCAGCGAGTACGCATCGTCGCGGCTGAGCCGCTGCTGCTCGGCATCATGTCAAGACTGGCGTTGCGCATCGCCACGTTCAGGTCTTCGTCGAACCCGTGCACGATCCAATGGCGCGGCGTCTTGAGCAGCGGCGAGGGAAAGCGGAAATCCTTCCGCACATGCACCTGGAACAGCACGTCGAGCGAGGCTTCGATCGCGGTGCCGCTGATTTCGCCGTCACCCTGCGAAATATGCGGATCGCCGAGAGAGAACAGCGCTCCCGGCACCTGGACGGGATAATACATCGTCGCGCCGGCACCTATGCGCCAATTGTCGATGTTGCCGCCGTGCAACCCGGGGGGCACGCTGCTGATGCGGCCTGACGCATTCGGTGCAACACCGGCCGTGCCGATATGCGGCCGCACCGGAACGCGGACGCCACGCAACGCCGGTTCGCATCGGCAGGTGGCACAGTCGGTGATGCGTCCCGGCACCATGTACTTCTGCGGCACATCATAGGCGAACATCGCGGAAGCCTGGTTGGTCGTGCGATCGATCCGGAAGATCGTGACACGCTCGCGTCGCGCCATTTCGCGATACAGGTATCCCCAGTGCGCCGCGAGGTTGGACCCGTAACTCAGGCGCGGCACCATTTCGAGAAAGCGCACCTCCAGCATGTCGCCCGGCCTAGCGTCGGCAACATGGATCGGGCCGGTCATGATATGCACGCCTGGCGCACGGTCGTGCTCCGGGATCGCCGCGTAGAGGGCGCGGATGTCGGAGTCCATCATCAGGTGAGGCGCATCGCCCGCATGATGGGTGATTGCCTCGGCACGAATGAGTCGCCGCCGCGCACGCGGAGCGCCGGCGCGAGCGATGCGTCGAAGTATCCCCAGTGAACCTTGCCCGGCCTCGCGGGCAGTTCATGCAGGCTCTGCCCGCGGTCGATGGTTCGCGCACAACCATGTTCTGACGGCCATGCTGGCTGGTTTTTCGGCTGTGAAGCACCACCTTTGACGACGTCTCAGGCAAATGTGATCGGTCAGCCGCCAAGCCGGCCGTACTAATGGACTCTTGCCTAGGCAGATAAGCCCATAGTAAACGCATTCAGCCTACATTGTGATCTGAGTGAGGATTTCCTGCCGCATTTTGCATCAATAATCACCTCCTCCCCAAAGGCCGCCCCTTCGGTCGCGGCCATGCGGATCTCGTCAGTTCCCTGCCGCGCGGACGGTCATGGGAAGCCCAACCGGGAACAAACGCAGCCCTTCAGGTAAGGGGCATTTTTGCCAGGACCTCACCGCCGCGCTGAAGGAACGCTGAGCATGAGCGCTGTGGTGAACACCGACCGAGGCCCCATACGGATCACGAACTCGAGGAGAAGGTCCGGCGTCGCTACCATCAGCCGAAAGGCGTGGAGCAGTTCGGCATAGAGCCGATCCCGACAGAAAAAAGAACTGTCGGGTGGTTCGATATATTTGCGATCATCTTCAGCTTCGCACTCAATTCCGGTTCGATCATGACCGGCGGGTTGGCCGTGGTTGCCGGCCTTTCATTCCTCGGGGCTCTCGTCAGCATAACCGCCGGCACCATGCTGGCAATGATCTTCTATCTGGTCATGGCCACACTCGGCGCCGATTACGGCATCCCGGGACAGGTCGCCACGCGCATGACCTACGGCCTGCGCGGCGCGAAATACGTCCCGTCGCTGTTGCGCACCATCGCATCCACCTATTGGTTCGCCTTCCAGACGGTCGCGGGAGCGATCGCCGTCGTCGCGGTGTTGCAGCATTGGACCGGCGTGCACTATTCGCTCATCACGGTGAGCCTGATCTTCGGATTCTTGCAGGCGGTCGTGGCGATCGTCGGCTATGACAGCCTGAAATTCCTTTCTCGCGCGGCGCTGCCGTTCAAGGTCGTGGTGCTCTGGTACGTCATGTATCTTCTCATGACCCACGACGATCCGAATTTCGCACCGGCAAATGCCTATGCGGGACTACCTTCTTCCAATTGGATCCTGTTCGTCACCTGGGGCAATGCAGTCGCCGCCGGCACCATTACCCTGGTGACCGACGCTGCTGATTTCTGCCGCTACACGCGCTCGTGCACCGACATGTGGTGGGGAGCACTGTGCGGCAAATTCTTCGGCGCAACGTTCGCCTGCACACTGGGCGCTATGGTGCGGCCGCCACCAGCGGCAAGGTCGCGAACGTGTTTGAGGTGGCCTCAGGGATCACCCATGCCTGGCCGGCTTTTCTTGCCTTCCTGATCGTCGTCGGTCTGGACAACTGGACCATCAATGTCCTGAACCTCTACACGGGCGGCCTCTCGCTTTCGAACATCCTCGAGCGGCTTGGCCGTTTCTGGGCCACGCTTATCATCAGCGTTCTCGGCGTCAGCCTCTCTGCCGTGCCGGATGTGGTGAACAGCTATACAAGCTATGCGGGGTTGCTGGGCAACGTGTTCGCACCGATCGGCGGTGTACTGATCGCGGATTACCTGGTCATGAAGCGCGCCAGGATCGACCTTGCCGCACTGTTCCAGCGTGGCGGGATCTACTGGTATTGGCGCGGCTTCAATCCGATCGCGATCCTGTGGACCGCATTCGGTTTCGTCATCTACATGTACCTTGTTCCCACTGCGATGATAAAGACGATCTCGACCCTCCTGATCTGCGGACTGGGATACAGCGTGACGACCTGGATCGTCTCGACCGGCTGGACCGCGCTCGCCGCAGCGTCGCGCCCAGGCAGGCAGCGCGAGAGTGTCGAGGAACTCGCCTGGCAACTCGCGGAACGCTGACGGCAGCGAATGGCCCACGGCTTGCTTAGGCCATAGCGGCAACCTCTCAAGGCGGAGCCGTCGCGAGGGATTGCCCAAATCCACGGCACAGCCGCCAACAGGGAGCATCTTCATGGAGCTGACGCGCCGAGCGCTGCTGGGCAGCGCGCTAGCCGCTTCCGCAACTCCGGCCGCCGCCGCATCGCAGGTCATGCGCATCGGCATCACCACGTCGCTGGTCATCCTCGATCCGCTGCGCACCACGCTCGGCGACGAGTACATTTATGACAACCTCGTGTTCAACGGCCTGACCCGCATGAACGCCGATCTGTCCGTGGTGCCCGACCTTGCGGAGAGTTGGAGCTCAACTGAGGACCTGAAACAGTGGACCTTCACCCTCCGGCGGGGCGTGAAGTTCCACAACGGCCGCGAGATGGTGGCCGACGACATCGTCGCGGGCTTCAAACGGCTGCTCGATCCAAAGTCCGCCGCGCCCTCGCGCAGCAATTACGTGATGATCGCCGAAATATCGGCGCCTGACCCCTACAAGGTGCGCTTCGATCTCAGCTATCCCTACAGCGGTTTCGCCGAGATCCTGGCGGATCGCCAGGTCAAGATCGTGCCGCGCGACATGGTCGATCAGCTTGCCACCAAGCCGATCGGCACCGGCCCCTTCATGTTCCAGAGCTATACCCCGGGCGATCGCCTGGTGATGGTGAAAAACACCAATTACTTCGAACCGGGACTGCCGAAGCTCGATGGTGTGGAGCTGCGCATCATACCCGAGATGAGCGTCAAGATCGCCGCACTTCAGGCCGGCGACATCGATGTCATCTGGGATATGCCGCCAGATCAGGTGCCGCAGCTAAAGGCGGACAAACGGCTGCGCGTCGAGAGCGTGGCGACCGCATCCTGGGATGCGGCGATCATGAACAACATCACACCGCCGTTCAACGACGTGCGAGTGCGCCGTGCGTTTCACCTTGCCGTGGATAAGCGCGATTTGGTGGACCTGGTCCTGTTCGGCGAGGGCGTCCCCACGATCGGGCCGATCCCGCCGACGCATCCGTTCTATGCGCGGGACATCGTGATCAACAAGGCCGATCCGCCGGCAGCGCGAAAACTTCTGGCGGAGGCGGGACACCCGAACGGAATTAAGATTCCGATCGTTCTTCCGGTTGGACGCCCGGTTCGCGAGCGCATGGGCGTGGCACTTCAGCAGCTCGCACTGCCCGGCGGCTTCGACCTGCAGCTTCAGCGCATGCCGTACTCCTCATTCGACGCGGAGGTGTCGGGGAAGGCCCCGATCTACGTGGATGGCTTCTTCGCACGTCCCACCGTCGACACCAGCACCTATCCCTTCTTCCATTCGCAGGGAAGCTGGAATCCGCGGATGTGGCATTACTCGAACCCAGACGTCGACAAGGCGCTGGATGCGGCGCGACGCACCGGCAACACCGACGAACAAAAGGCTCAGTACATCGCGATGCAGCACGGCATCTTCGATGATCCGCCCGGATACATCGCCTATGCCGCCAACTTCATCTGCGGCTATCGCCAATCGGTTCAGAACGTGGAGACACATCCCATGCGATGGTTCGATCTGCGTCACGCGACCATGTCATGAGCCCACCTTCCGCGTCCTGACATGGTGAGTTACATCGCACGACGGCTGCTGTCGGTGGTCGGCACCGTCTGGGCGATGTCCGTCCTGATCTTTGCGATCGTGCACATCCTGCCGGGGAACGTCGCCTATGCGATCCTCGGCGAATTCGCGACGCCCGATGCAGTCGCCACGTTGGAACAGAAGCTCGGGCTCAATAACCCACTGCCGGTGCAGTACTGGCACTGGTTCAGCCGAATGCTGCAGGGCGATTTTGGCCGCTCGCTGGTGATGGATCGACCGGCCCTCCCCGTGATTCTCGACGCGCTGGGTCGCTCGGCTATCCTCGCGGGGCTCAGCTTCGTGTTGGTGACGATCATCGGCATCGCCTGTGGTGTTTACGCGGCAACCCATCGCGCGCGGCCGTCCGATCGCATCATGGCTCTGATGCAGTTCCTGTTCATCGCCGTGCCGGACTTCTTCTGGGCCATTATCGCAATCCTGGTCTTTGCCTCGCTGCTGCGATGGCTGCCGGCGACCGGTTACGATCCAATCGACACCGCAGGAATACTTGGCTGGCTATCGCATCTGCTGCTGCCCGTGCTGGTGTTGACCTGTGGACTCGTCGCGCATGTTTCGCGACTGACTCGCTCCTCGATGCTGGATGCCCTGCAAAGCCGCTACGTGCTTGCGGCGCGTGCCAAAGGCCTGCCCGAGCGACTTGTGCTGCGGCGCCACGCATTGCCCAACGCACTGCTGCCGACGATCACCGTGCTCGCGATCGACGCCGGCATCCTGATGGGCGGCGTCGTAGTGATCGAGACGGTGTTCGCCTATCCCGGTCTCGGACGCCTTCTCGTGTTCTCGATCGAGCAGCACGACCTGCCGCTGCTGCAAGCAGGCATGATGGTGGTCACCGCGATCTATGCATTCGCCAACCTGATCGCCGACACACTTTACGCGGTCGTCAATCCGCGCATCCGGCTGGGTGGCAGCGCGGCATGAGTGGCCATGCTGCAGCGAGTTCGTTCCGCCGCAGCGTGTGGACGCCGCGCCTCGTACTCGGCGCCAGCGTCGTGTCGACGATCGTCGCGCTGGCAATCATCGGCCCATCGATCGCCCCATACGATCCCACCAGTTTCGCCGTGCGCGTTCGTCTGATGCCGCCCTCGGCCGCGCATTGGTTCGGCACCGACGAGTTCGGCCGTGATGTGCTCTCACGAGTGCTGTCGGGTGCCCATTATTCGCTGGCCATCGGCGTCGGCGCCACGGGCATCTGCCTTGTGATCGGCGTCTCACTCGGCCTGGCCGCGGCCTTCCATCGCGGTGTCGTGGAAGCGGTGATCATGCGTACGGTCGATCTGTTGATTTCGATTCCGCCGGTTCTGCTCGGCCTGCTGATTCTTGCCGTGACGACGCCGAGTTTGTGGAAGACCATCCTCGCCGTCGGCCTCATCTATATCCCGATCATGACGCGGCTGACGCGATCGGTGGCGCTCGGTCTGCTTCAGGAGGATTTCGTGCAGGCCGCGCACGCGCGCGCCGAGGGTGCGGCGTCGATTTTGGTACGCGAGATACTGCCGAATGCGTGGCCCCCGATTATCGTCGAAGCCGGACTGCGCATCACCTTCGCGATCCTGCTCGGATCGTCGCTGTCGTTCCTCGGTCTGGGTCCGCAACCGCCGAGTAGCGAATGGGGGTTGATGATCGCGGAGAGCCGGCAGTTCATCGATCAGGCGCCGTGGATCGGCCTTGCCCCCGGACTGAGCCTCTGCGTCGTGCTCGTGGCAGTGAACCTGTTCGGCGAAGGGCTGCGCGAGTCGCTCGATCCGCAGCTACAGGGGACGGACTGATGGCTGATAAGTTGCTCACCATTGAGGATCTATCGGTCAGCTACGCAACACCGCGCGGCTGGCTGCGCGCGGTGGACAGGCTCTCGCTGTCGATCGCACGTGGGGAGGCTCTGGGCCTGGTTGGCGAATCGGGTTCCGGCAAGTCGAGCGTCGTGCTGGCGATCCTTGGCCTGCTTGGCCCGGGCGCGCGTATGAAAGCTTCGCGCGCCGTGCTGGGCGGTGCCGATCTGCTGCGTGAGGCGGCAGCGCTGCGTGGCCTGCGCATCGGCGTGGTGTTTCAGGACCCATCGGCTGCACTCAACCCGGCGTTGCCGATCGGCATCCAGGTGATCGAGCCGATGCTGGTGCACCGCAGGATGTCGCGCAACGCCGCCATGCAACGCGGCACCGCACTGCTGGTCGAATTGGGCATCGTGCGCGCGGCCGAGATGATGCGGCTCTATCCGCATCAGTTGTCCGGCGGCATGAAGCAACGGGCCATGATAGCGACAGCACTCTCCGCCGAGCCAGACCTGCTGCTGCTGGACGAGCCGACCACGGCGCTGGATGTGACCGTTGAGGCTCAGATCCTCGACCTGCTGGAGAACCTTCGGCAGCGACGCGGGCTGGCCATGCTGCTGGTCAGCCACAACCTCGGCATCGTCGATCGCATCTGCGACCGCATCACTGTGCTGTATGCCGGACGGACAGTGGAGACCGGTTCTGCGACCGACGTTCTGGCGCGGCCCGCGCATCCCTATACGAGAGGCTTGCTCCGCGCATTGCCACGACCCGATCCGCGGCGCATCGCACGACTTGTACCTATCCCCGGCAGTTTGCCCGACATGGTCGATACCGATCCTGGCTGTAACTTCCGTGCTCGCTGCGCATATGCCGCCGACGAATGCGAACGACCGCAGCAACTCCGGCCGATCGCGCCGGGTCATAACGCAGGCTGCCATCGCGCCGGTGCCGACGCCGGATTGATGTGGCACGACTCAGAGATGGAACCTGAAGTGAGCGTGCGCGCCGGGCCCGCCGGACTACTGGTCAACGCGGTGGACCTGACGAAAACATTTCGCAGCGGCCGTTGGCTTGTCCACAACAAAAGCGTCGCCCCCGCGGTCGATCATATGTCGATCCACATCGGCTCCGGTGAAATCCTTGGGCTGGTTGGGGAGTTGGGGTGCGGCAAGACGACGCTTGGCCGACTGCTGCTGCGCCTGATCGCCGCGGATGCCGGCCGAATTACATTTGCGGGCGCGGAACTGCCTACCGAACCGGGTCCGGAGTTTCGCCGGCGAGCACAGATCGTGTTTCAAAATCCGGATACGTCGCTCAACCCGCGGAAGACCGTTGGAGCCACGTTGCGCCGGCCCCTTGAGCGCTTCGGCATTGCCCACGGCGCGGCGGCGGGAGACGAGGTCAGCCGGCTTCTTGCGCTGGTTCGGATCCCCATAAGTTACGCCGATCGCTATCCGCACGAGTTGTCAGGTGGGGAGAAGCAGCGGGTTAGTATCGCCAGAGCGCTCGCGACACGACCTGACTTCCTGGTCTGCGACGAGGCCGTCTCGGCCCTCGATGTTTCGGTGCAGGCCGCAGTCCTCAATCTGCTGCACGATCTACGCGACCGATTGGGCTTGGCTCTTCTCTTCATCAGCCACGATATCGGCGTGATCGCACATATCGCCGACCGAGTGATTGTGATGTACCGCGGGCGTGCCGTGGAAGCGGGTCCAACGGCGGAGGTGTTGCGTCCACCTTACCACCCCTACACCGAGGCGTTGCTCTCTGCTGTCCCCATTGTCGGTGGGCGCGATGTGGAGCGTGTGCGACTGCCCGGTGATCCAGGTTCTGCCAAATCCGCAGAGGGTTGTTGCTTCTCGGCCCGCTGTCCACGTAGGCTTGGCACAGTCTGCGATACCGTTCCTCCGCCGTGGCAGCAGTCCTCAGCCGCACACGACATTGCCTGCCATATTCCAATTACCGAACTTGCCGCCATGCCACCGCAACTTCAGGCAGCCGAATGATCGCGTTCACTTCAGCAGCGCAGGCGCTTCATACGGTGATCCGAACGCTCTGCTGGCTGGTGATCACATCGACCACCACCAAGATGCGGAACCGCCGCCCGTCGGTCAGCGTGTCCGAAACAAAGTCCAGCGACGGGCGCTGGTGGTCCCTGCGGCAGTGTCATTGGCGCTCGTGTGCTCAAGGCGCGCTTGCGGCCACCACGGCGTCTCACCTGCAGCCGTTCCTCGGCATACAGCCGCCGCAGCTTCTTGTGTTTCATGCGGATCCCCCTCCCCGTTCCAGCAGCAGCTTCAAGCGCCGCCAACCAAAATCGGCGGCGCTCGGCGGCGAGTTCCTTCAGCCGCTGCCGCGTCGCCGCCTCATCCAAACGATGCAACAGTTGAGGCGAAGGCCACGACACTCCGAGCCGTCAAGGCCTGTGGGATGTCAGTTGGCGGTGACGCCGTTGCGCGCAGTGGCCATCGCCTTTGCCACCGCCAGCGCCTGCTGAAGCTGAAAGTCTGTATCGTCCGGCCTGGTCGGGTCGGATTCAGGGAAATCCTTTGGCGGCTCGCTCGGAATTGTCTTGGCGATCGGTGGCAGATCGGTGCGCGGCACAGTCCTGACATTGGTTGTGCCCCCACATTTTTCAGAATGTGGTTCAGGTTGGCTTCGTGCTCGGGATCGAAACTCGGTACCTCCTCGCGGGTCTCCGCAACCGGTACGTCCGGTTCGATGCCCTGCCCCTGAATGGAGCGGCCGGACGGCGTGTAATAGCGCGCCGTCGTGAGTTGTATGGCGCCGTTGTTGGGCAACGGGATCACAGTCTGCACCGAGCCCTTGCCGAAACTGCGCATGCCCACGAGTACCGCGCGACGGCGATCCTGCAACGCGCCCGCGACGATCTCACTCGACGAGGCGGAGCCGCCGTTGATCAGAGTAACCAGTGGTGCGCCCCTGATGATGTCCGCGCCCTTGGCATCAAACCACGCGGCGTCCTCGGCGAGGCGTCCATGTGTGCACACGATTTCACCCTGAGCGACGAAATCGGCGGAGACGGCTACGGCCTGATCGAGCAACCCCCCCGGATTGTTGCGTAGGTCGAGAATGAGTGCTGCCAGCTTGCCTCTCGCCTGCCGCCGGAGCGATTTGACCGCTTGCTCGAGCGCCGCGTCGGCCTGCTCGGTGAACTCAGTGAGCCGCACATAGCCGATGTTGTCCGGCTCCATCCGTTGCTTCGCCACCTCGATAATGGATGACCTCCCGCCGCATCGAAATTTCCAGCGGCTTATCCACGCCTTCACGTTCGATCGTCAGCGTGACCTTTGGATCGGGAGGGCCGCGCATCGCGTCGATCATGTTGTCCAGCGAGAGCCCCTGCACAGAATTGCCGTCTACCCTCGTGATCATGTCGCCAGACTTGATACCGGCCTTGGAGGCGGGCGTATCGTCCATTGGACTGATCACCTTCATGAAGCCGTTCTCCGGGACGACCTGGATGCCAATGCCGCCAAATACGCCCGTGGTCTCCACCTGCATCTCTTGGAACTCGTCGGCGTTCATGTAAGCGGAGTGCGGATCGAGGCCAGTCAACATGCCATCGATCGCATTCTCCACCAGTTCCTTGTCGAAAACCGGATCAACGTATTCGCTGCGCACCCGCTCGAACACATCGCCAAACAGGCTGAGCAGCCGGTAGGTATTGGCTCGGTCGGTGTCCTGAGCGAGCGCGGCGTTGATGCCGAGATCGGGCACGAAATGGCTTGCGATCAGGCCCGACGCCGGACCGATGGCAGCGCCGGCAAGGAAGGCTGTGCCAAGCAGCAGGGTGTTGCGGAGCCTCCTCCGTCGGTAATCCATGCGGAAGATCCTCTTTGCGCGATGACAGACCGCCGGTGCTTCCGCAGAGACTGCCGCGCAGGCCATCTTTTCGCGCCAAACGCGCCTGCGTCCAGTGACCAATTGTTGCGAGCGATCCCGGCTGACGCACGATCTGGCAGTGATCGGGGCTGGAAGGGCTGGACGGCATCGAGAGCGATCTCGGTGTCATGGGGCCGGACCCAAATCGTGGCGCTCGGCAACTGAGGCACCATCCAAATGTCAGACTACTTTCCGCTTGTCGAACAGATGAAAGGGTGTCGGAGCGCAGAGGCGCACGATCCTGCTGTCATCCCCGAAAGCGTGCGGACGGCGACCATGATATAATGGGAGGCCGAACTCGCCGTCTTCGGTCAGGTCACCCGCGCACGGCTCGGCCGATACTGACAACGGCAGGGCTGAATGGTAGGAACGCACATGGCAGACAACCAACGCTGGACCCGCCGCCCCGCCGGCTCCACCTGGGGCGATTTCGGCGCCGATGATGAACGCGGCCGCCTCAATCTTCTTACGCCGCAAAAGGTCCTGCAAGGCATCGCCGAGGTAAAGGTCGGAAAAACATTCTGCCTGTCGCTGCCGCTCGACTATCCAGGCGGCGCCATCCTCTCGCCGCGTCGATTTCCGCCGGTGCTGAAACCCACCATGCGCGGCGACAAACCCAACATGAACTACCCGTTGCGCTGCGACGATCCGACCGCCACCGATATTGTTTGCGACGACCAGGTGGTCCTGACGCTGCAATACTCGACGCAGTGGGACAGTCTGGCGCATGTCGGCCAGATGTTCGACGCAGATGGCGATGGCCGCGCGGAGGACGTGTTCTACAATGGCTACCGCGCGGGCCGTGACATCATCGGCCCCGCCTACTACGACGCGCAGGGCAACATGACGCCGTGCGACGAACCGCAGGGCGCGCGGCATCTCGGCGTGCAGAACATGGCGGAGTCCTGCATGCAGGGGCGCGGTGTGCTGATCGACCTCGAGGCGCATTTCGGTCGCATCGGCCACATCGTCAGCTATGACGAGCTGATGGAAGTGATGCGCAAGGACAACGTCATCGTGGAGCAAGGCGACTTCGTGCTGTTCCGCACCGGTTTCGCCGAAATGTTACTGGAGATGAACAAGCAGCCCGACCGTGAGAAGCTGATGGCCGGCACCGTGGGCCTCGACGGTCGTGATCCGAGGCTGCAGCAATGGGTGACCGATTGCGGCGCCGTCGCGCTGATCTCCGACAACTTCGCGGTCGAGAGCATGCCCGCACGGCCCTGTATGGACGACGTTTGTGCCACGCTGCCGCTGCACGCGCATTGCCTGTTCAAACTTGGCTGCTACCTCGGCGAGATGTTCTACCTGACCGAGCTCGCCGACTGGCTGCGCGACAATAATCGCAGCCGCTTCCTGTTCACCGGCCCGCCGCTGCGCCTGCCCGGCGCGGTTGGCTCGCCGGCAACGCCGGTGGCCACGGTATAATGGAACCAATCCGGGTAGCGGCCCGCGGAGCCCGCTGGTGCTAGGATAGAGCGCCACCGGATAGGTCTGTCGTCTTCTGGTTCAGGCTTTCGATCAGCGCCTGGGCGCCACCACGTGCGACCAGCCGGCGGAAGTCAGAGCGCTGCACCGCGACCCGACTGATCGAGCCGTCCGCCAGCACATCGACGGCCTTCCAGGCGCGGCCTCCCCGGCGCATGACGTAATCCAGTTCGTGCGAATCGCCGGACGACGAGATGATCTTCGTCTGCGCCAACTGCTCGCCGTTCGGCAGGCTCTTGGTGTCCGGCGACACGTCGAAGCGCTGACCGTTATAGTTGTCGAAGCTGTTGACGTAGTTGGCTACGGTGTAGCGGCGGAACGCGGTCAGCAGGCTTGCTTGCTGATCGGGGGCTAGGCTGGACCAGGACGGACCAACCGACAGTTGCAGGATGGCAGGTAGATCGAAGGCGCGGTCAATCACGGGGGCCAGCGTGGCGAACCGCTGCGGGAACGGCGTGGCCTGGCCCGCCCGCATGATATCGAGCAGGTGGTCGCAGAGTTCCTGGATCGGCGATACCGCCGCGGGATCGGCCTTTGCTCGAGGCAGCGCGACCGCTGTGCCGATCGTGGCCAGGGCCCCCCGCAACCAGCGCCGGCGGCCAATCGAGGCAAACGACATGGTATGTTCCTCGTCCAATCGATGTGCGAAGAATGCCCGCAGCGCCGGGTTTGAGAGCGAAATTTCGCACCCCGCACCGACGCTGCGGTCAGGTTAGCCGCATAGATGGTTCAAATGGGTTACCGCCAAACCCGGATGCACAAAGAGTCGGCCCTTCATCGGGTCACGATCTTGTGCCTTGGTTTGTGCCCCTGGGCGTGCCGCAAGGAAAGACTGCGTTTGTTGCTGCAAGATTTGGTTCTCTCCCTCGCCAACGGTGTGGCGGATACGCTTGGGCTGCTGCGGCGACCGCTGGAGGCGGAGCCGTTGCTGGCGACCGCCCGCCGCCGCAGCGGGCTCAGCGAGTTCGGCGACTCCTCGTTCATCGACCCGCTGCGCCGCCTCCTGTCCGCGTGCATGGACGAGGCATCGCTCAGCCTGGTCGGACGCATGGCGACGCGGTGGGATGTGGTGCGCTTCCTCACCAATCTGCTGCGCTTCCAGGATGCCGAAGCCAAGGATGCCGGCATCCTGCGGCAGCAGATTGAGCGGCCGATCTTCATCACCGGCCTGCCGCGCAGCGGCACCACCTTCCTGCACCGGCTGCTGCTGAACGATCCCGAAAACCGGGCACCGCTTGTCTGGCAGACGATCTATCCATATCCGCCTGCTCGGGGACCCGACACGCGGCCGGCGCGCGTCGCGCGGCAGTTGCGCGCCTTCGAACGGCTGGCCCCGGAGTTCCGCGCGCTGCATCCGCTCGATGCCACCTCCCCGCAGGAGTGCAGCGAGATCACCGCGCATGTTTTCCGCAGCCTGCGCTTCGACACGACGTACCAGATCCCCAGTTACCGGAACTGGCTGGACCATGCGAGCCACGCGCCGGCTTATCGGTTCCACCGCCGCTTCCTCCAGCATTTGCAGCATCAGGCGGCCCCCGGCGGGCGCTGGGTTGTGAAATGCCCCGACCATCTGTTCGCGCTGGATGCGATCAGGACTGAGTATCCTGACGCGCGGCTCGTATTCGTGCATCGCGATCCCGTGAAGGTGCTGCTGTCGGTGGCGAAGCTCACTGAGGTGGTGCGCCGGCCGTTCACTCGGCGGCTGGACGCGCGCGAGATCGGCAGGCAGGAGAGCGCCCGCTGGCTGGAGGGCACCCAGCAGATGGTGGCGGTGGGCGACGATGCTGGCCTCCCGGAGCCGATCCACCACGTGCACCACAATGCGCTGGTGGCGGACCCGGTCGGCACCGTGGCGGCACTCTATCGGCATTTCGGCCTGCCGCTGGCGCCAGACGTGACCGCAGCGTTCGGGCAATACGCCAGGGAGAGGCCACGCGGCGGCTACGGCCCGCGCGATTATCGCTTCGATGATCATGGCCTCGATGCCGCCACGGAGCGGGAGAAGTTCCGCGGCTACACGGAGCGGTTCGGTATAGCGGCCTGACTCGCCATGCTGTCGCCTCGTCCTGGCGCCCTGCATAAGAAAAAGGCGGTGCCCGGAGGCACCGCCAAGTTTAGGGAGGAAACGTCCAAGAAAGCAGACAGCGCAACTCTCGTTGCATTGCTGCGATGCACAACCTAGCAAGCCGGTCGTTCGTGTGCAAGTGGGCTTTCGCAGCGCAGCATCGTATTGTCTGGACAGCCCGGCGCTTGGCGATTACCAGACGCTGCAAGCCAAGTTTATCGAGAAACGTCCGCACCCCGCCAGCAAGAGCGGGGTGTTTTTTTCAGCGAGGCGTTCAGATCGCAATCGCCTTCGCCATCGAACAGTCGAGCAGCTTCAGCTTGCACGCGATGCGCGCCGGGTCCCCATGCGCCGCGATCGCCTGCCTGATCGCCTCGTAGGGGACCTTGCAGTCGAACACGGCCTCATCAACCTCCGCCAGGTAATGCCGCGGAGCCGTCAGCACGGTGACGAATTTCTGCCAACACCCGGCGGCTATGCCTGTTTGTCCTCGAGTGCGAAAGCGCTCTGGGTGGGAGCAAGTAGAGGCAACACCGAGCTTGTTGTCTATCAGGAGTGCCCTACTTCCTGCGGTAGTAGCGTGCACAACCAAGAAGTCGGCCTCGCCATCATAGGTGCTGTCGGATCGCAAAAGACGGAGCAGCTCAAGCGAGCCGGCGCCTGTATGCCCGGTCTGCCCCAAAAACCACCGCCCGAATGCCGGCGAGCACGCCAATTCCTCCAGGATCAACAAATCCATCTGTCGCTCGTGCACCTGGAGCGTGTCGTCACGTAATTTCATGCCGACAGCATGGAGCGCCGACATTTCAACACGGTATCAGAACGTCACGGCGCTCAGCGGGCGTGGATCAAGGCCTACTCTCGCCAGAATGGCTTGTTGGCCTCGGTCTCCGCTTCGGCGAAGCTGACGCCGATATCCTTCAGCAAGTAGCCGTCGAGATCCGCGATGCGCTGGCGCGACCGGTAGCGCCGCCAAGCCGCGCGGACTGCCGCCCAGGAGGGCAGGCTCGCCGAGCTGAATAGCACGTCCGGCCGCACTCGGGTGGGCTGGTGCAACAGTAGTCGATTGGACATCGTGACCTCCTGCATTCCGCGCCATGCTGGACCAACCGATGCAATCAGCAAAACGAATTGCCTTGATAGGTCTGATGAATTAGATTGATGATTATGGCGCTGCCCCACGCCCTGGATACCGACCTGCTCCGTGCCTTCGTGCTGATCGCCGAGGGCCACAGCTTTACTCAGGCGGCCGTCAGGGTCGGGCGGACACAGTCGGCCATTTCCATGCAGGTCAAGCGGCTGGAGGACGCGCTGGGTCAGCCGGTCCTTAGCCGCAGCAAGGGTGGCACCGTGGAGCTGACACCGCACGGTCACTATTTGCTGACCCGCGCCCGCCAGATTCTGGCCCTGAATGACGAGGTGCTGACCACCTTTCGCACGCCCGAGATCGCCGGCACCGTGCGGCTGGGCTCGCCGGACGACTATGCGTTCGCCTATCTACCGCCGATCCTGAAGCGCTTCGCCGAGACCCATCCGGCTGTGCAGGTGGATGTGGTCTGCTCGCCGTCGACCGAATTGATGCATCGGATCAAGGCGAACGAACTCGACCTGACGCTCATCTCGAATGGGCATCACCCGCCGGACTGGCAGACGGTGCCGCTGTGGCGAGGTCCGCTGGTCTGGGTGACCTCGACCCGCCATGCGCCGCATAGGCAGGATCCGCTGCCTCTGGCGCTTGCGGACCGCAAGCCGTTTCTCGCCCGCGGGCAGGATTGCGAGTGGGCCGGCGCCGCGGTTCGTGCACTGGAGAAGGCCGGCCGTCGTTACCGCATCGCCTACACCTCTGCCTCGCATATCGGCACCCACGCGCCTGTGTTGGCGGGTCTCGCGGTCACTGTCTCGACCCTCTCCTGGCTGCCGGACGGCCTGCGGGCGATGCGGCCCGAGGAGGGCCTGCCGCGGCTCCCGGACTTTGGCATCCTACTGCTAAAGGCAAAGCGCCCGCTCCAGCCGGTGACCGATGCACTGGCAGCGCACATCGAGGAGAGCTTCGCGGCCGACACGGGGCGGGTGGCGGCGGCGGAGTAGCTATCGAGCGGTCAGCCGGAATATCGGGGGGTGGTTCGGCTGCGTCGTCACGATCGCCACTGGCAGCACCGGCGCCGGATCGTCAATCCTCACCTCGAATTCCTGGATCATCAGCGCCAGGACCAGCGTCGCCTCGGCCAGTGCGAACTGCGCGCCGACGCAGACGCGCGGGCCGGCCCCGAACGGCAGATAGGCGAACCGAGGTGGCTGGGGCATGTCAGGCAGGAAGCGCGACGGATCGAACGCGTCCGGATCGCGCCACAGACGACGATGGCGGTGCAGCACCCAGGGCGCGATCATCAGCACCGAACCGCGCGGGATGTCGATCGTGCCGGCGCGATCCGGCCCGATCGCCTCGCGCACCAGGGTGAAGCCCGGCGGATACAGCCGCAGCGCCTCGCTGATCACCGCGCGCGTGCGGACCAGACGCGGCATCACATCCATCGCGTTGTCAGGCGTGATCTCGATGCCGTGCACCTCGTCGGCGACGCGCCGCTGCTCGTCGCGTGCGCCGGCCAACAGCAGCAGCGACCAGAACAGAGTCACCGCCGTCGTCTCATGCCCCGCCAGGATCATCGTGGCGATCTGATCGCGCAGTTGGTCGTGGGAAAATCCCTCGCCCGTCTCCGGATCGCGTGCGGCGAGCAGCAGATCGAACAGATCGCGTGGCGCGTCGGTCGCCGGCGCTGACATGCGCTCCCGCATGATCTCATCGATCAGCGCCATCCAGCGCCGTTGGAACCGGCGGCGGCCGAGGTCACGCGGCGTCGGGATCGACGGTGGCAGCACCATGTCGAGCAGATGCGGGCGCGCATACCGCATGTTGAACTCGGTCAGCAGGCGACGCATCGCCGGGCCGAACTGCCGTGTCTCCAGCGAGAACATCGAGCGCCCGGCGATCTCAAGCGCCAGGTTCTGCATCGCCGCCAGCAGATTGAGCGGCTCGCTGGTCTGCGCGGCGAGCAGCGCAATGGCCTCGTCGGCGCACGCCACGATATGGCGCGCCAACAGTGGCAGGGTCCGTGGCGCGAGCGCCGGAGCAATGGTCCGTCGCTGGAGCCGCCAATCATCGCCCGCGCTGAGCAGCAGGCCATTGCCCATGAGCGGCCGCAGGATACGAATTGAAGCCGGCGACCGGCGGTAGTTCGCGGCGTTCTCCACCAGCACGTGGTGGATTGCGTCCGGTGCGTTGATCAGCATAGTGCTGCGTCCGAGCAGCCGGCGGACCAGTACGTCCTCCTGGTACGCGGCCTCGGTCCACATGCCGAGGGCATTGGTGCGAATGGCGCGCAGGAACTGAAGGAACGAGAGTTCCTGCGCCGGCATCACCGGACGCGGCGGAATGAACACGTTGGGCTGCACGGCGTCCATGGCGTGGAACCTAGTGCGGCGACCGCCCGTATGAAAGCGCCACCGACCGCACGCGCGGCGGACGCACCGCTATTTGGTGATCGGGACGTCGTCCACCGGCTCTGCTTCAGGCATCAGAAGCGAAATCTGCGTCACCGAATCAGGAGGGGCGGTGAATTTGGCCCACAGGATACGCTTGCCGGGCTCGGAGGAATTGAACGGGTTCAGTGACGTGCAGAGACAGGCACCATCGGACGTGCGCAAGACGCTGTATTTCCGCTTGTTCGGGAAATCTACCAACTGGAAGTTCTCGACATTCCCGCTGCCTGGAAGCGCCTTGTTTTTGACCTCTCCGCCGGATGCGTTTTCGTAGACTATCCGCAACGTGAGCAGACCGCCTTCTGTACGCCTCAAACTCAGGATCTCCGCGTGAACGCCTGACTCGCTGCCCTCAATTGTCTTTACCGCCGCGTTGGTGTCTTGAGTGTGCCCAGCCCAACTCGGGATTCCTGACAGGAGCATTGCTGCGACTGCGATGCCGCTGCGCGATCCACGTTCCGACATATTGTTCCTCCGGTTTTTGCGTGCGACGAATGCCGCCGACTTTCCTGAACAGGAAGCCAAAGCGGGACGGTCAAGTCTGTGAGTTACGTCACAACGACGGCCTGAACGAGACGCCACTCACCAGGCGCGCGCGCCCCGCAAAGATTCGGATCTATGTCAGGGAGCGAATATCAAGAAGATATAACTCGCCAGCAGGACCAGGTGGACGAACCCAGACAGCAGGTTGGTGCGCCCCTGACCGTAGGTGAGCATGGCCACCAGAAACGACAGCACCAGCAGCACAGTCGATTCGTTGTCGATGCCAAGGGCAAGTGGTTGGTTCAGCAACAGCGCGATGACGGTCACTGCCGGAACGGTCAGTCCGATGCACGCGACCGCGCTTCCGAGTGCCAGGTTGATGCTGGTCTGCAGTTGATTGCGCCGTGCCGCGTTCAATGCGGCGAAAAACTCCGGCATAAGCACGATCGCCGCAACCAGAACGCCGGCGAGCTTGAAGGGAGCACCGATCGCCACGATTCCCCGCTCGATGAACGGCGCGAGCAGCTTGCCCAGCAAAATGACCGCGGCGAGCGACAACACCAGCAATCCCGCGCTGATCGCACCGATCCGTGCCTGCGGCGCGGCATGGTGCTCGACCTCCATCGCGTTCGACGGGACGAAGTAATTCTGGTGACGCACGGTCTGCACGAACAGGAACACGAGGTAAAGCGAAAGGCAGGCGCTTCCGACAAAGATCAGTTGCCACGTCGAGTAAAAGGGACCTGGGGTGGTCAGCGTGTAGTTGGGCATGACCAGAACCAGCACCGCCATCGGCATCAGCACAACGAGGAATGCGTTGGCCCCAAGCGTCTGGAATTCCTGCTCGCGGTGACGCAGCGTTCCGGCCACGATGCAGATTCCGGCCAGGCCATTGAGCACGAGCATGACCACGGCATGGACCGCGTCGCGGGCGAGACCGGGGTCGGACTTACCGGTCAGCATCAAAGAGACGATCAGCGACAGTTCGATTATCGTCACGGCCAGCGTCAGCACCAGTGTGCCGTAAGGCTCCCGTAGCCACAGCGCGACGAGCTCGGCGTGGTGGACGGCAACCATCACTGAGCCGATCAGCAGCACGGCAAGCGCCGCGCCGGCGATCCAGTTGCCATTCTTCCCCAGCAGCAAGCCGGCCGCGAGCGCTACAAGCGGCAGGAGCCAGCCTTGGACAGGAATACGGTGTTCGTTCGTTGCCGCCATGTCTGCTCCATCTGCGCCGTCTGGCCCCCGAGATACCGATCAGTATAATCGCGCCGTCCGAACCGGACCGAGCGAGGGCGCGAAGGGAGTGAAGCATGAGTTTGAAGGGAGCTGGCTATATTGTCGGGGCATATGAGCATCCGACAAGGAAGGCACCAGACAAATCGGTGACGTTGCTGCATGCCGAATGCGCCAAGGGGGCGCTGGAGGATGCCGGCCTGACCAAGGATGACGTGGACGGCTATTTCTGCGCCGGCGACGCGCCCGGCCTCGGCCCGTTGTCGATGGTGGACTACATGAACCTGAAGTGTCGGCACGTCGATTCCACCGATGTGGGCGGTTCATCGTATCAGGTTGCCGTCGGCCACGCGCTGGAATTGATTGCCGCCGGTCGGTGCAGCATCGCTCTGATCACTCTGGCCGGTCGGCCGCGCAGTGAGGGCATGGCCACCGGGACCGCTCCGCGGGCCGGCAGTCCGGCGCAGCCCGAGGTTCAGTTCGAATTCCCCTACGGCCCGGCCACCGCGAATATGTACGCCATGTGCGCAACGCGCCACATGCACCAATACGGCACGACGAGCGAACAACTGGCCTGGATCAAGGTGGCTGCCTCGCATCACGCTCAGCACAACCCGCATGCCATGCTGCGTGACGTGGTGACGGTCGAGGATGTGGTGAAGTCCCCGATGGTTGCCTCGCCTCTGCATCGGCTCGACTGTTGCGTCATCAGCGATGGCGGTGGTGCGCTGATCGTTACCAAGCCGGAGATCGCCAAGAGCCTCAAGCGGCCGCTGGTGAAGGTGATCGGCGTCGGTGAGGCGCCGAAACACCAGGCAGGTGGCGATATCGACCTGACCTACTCCGCTGCCCGCTGGTCCGGTCCGCCAGCGTGGGACATGGCGGGCATCAAGCCGTCGGATATCAAGTACGCGTCGATCTACGACAGCTTCACCATCACGGTGCTGATGCAGATCGAGGACCTTGGCTTCTGCGAGAAGGGGCAGGGCGGCAAGTTCGTCGCGGATGGCAATCTGATCTCCGGCGTCGGCAAGCTGCCGTTCAACACCGACGGCGGCGGGTTGTGCAGCAACCATCCCGCAAATCGCGGTGGCATTACCAAGATCATCGAAGCCGTGCGCCAGTTGCGCGGAGAGGCACATCCGGCGGTGCAGGTGAAGAATTGCGATCTGGCGCTCGCCCATGGCACGGGCGGATCGCTCGGCACGCGGCATTGCGGCAGCACTGTCATTCTGGAGCGGGAGTGATCGACATGGCCTATGTTCAGCGCAAGATCGAGTTCATCGGCACGCCCGATAGCAATCCGGAGACCAAGCCGTTCTGGGACGGTTGCGCCGCGGGTAAGTTCCTGCTGAGCCGTTGCACCAAGTGCAAGAAGGCACATTGGTATCCTCGTCCTCTCTGCCCGTTCTGCTTCGGCGACTGCGAGTGGGTGGAGGCATCAGGGAAAGGCAAGATCTATACGTTCAGCGTGATGACGCGCGCTCCGACGCCGTATGCGATCGGCTACGTCACGTTGGAGGAAGGCCCGTCTATGATGACCAACCTCGTGGACTGCGACTTTGCCACTTTGAAGATCGGCCAGGCGGTGAAGCTGAAATTCGTGCCGAGCGAAGGCGGGCCACCGATCCCGATGTTTGCCCCGGCATAACCGGGGCTTGCCTCTTTCGTGATGGCCGAGTTCGGCTCGGCCATCACAACTCTGCATGCTGCGTGCAGGGAAGACCCCGCACAGTCAAATCGGGTTACCGCTCGCGATTGACCGGCGTCGCGCCAAACCGCTCGACCCACTGCCTGCCAAGATCGGCAGCCTCATCGATCGTGAGGTAAGACCATTCCGCACCGCGAGCGCGGATGGCGACCCACCGCGTCTCGCCTTCCACCAGACGCTCCTCCACCTGGTACGGTGCCACCCCGTCAGACATGGTGGGACAGCGCCTGCAGGAGGAAGCCGGCGCTGTACAGCACCGTCGAGAGCCCAGCGCAGGCAATACCGAAGGTCGCAAACAGGATGCCGACGCGGTCCCAGTCGAGGTGCAGAGCGAGTGTAATTGTACCGATTGTTGGCGTTTCCACGGTCATTTCTCCTGACCTGGGTAATGGGACGAGAGTGCTGCTTACATAGCGGTTTCGAATAGGGTTGGAGCTATGACTTCCCGCACACTTATTTGCGCCCTATTTCAGCCATAATGCAAGAACAATTTTTGCACTTTCGTCCAAATTACGAGAAATCACTCGATCGCCCATGGGCTGACGGCAGCCGGCCAGGGGGTATAATCCGGGTCCTTCGGACGACATCGGGAGGTAGAAGGTCAGGAATTATGCTGACAATTGATGCCCAAGTGCACGCTTACGAACGCAATCACCCGGGCAGGCCGTGGGCCGGGGTGCTTCACGGACCGCCTGAGGTCACGGGCAAAGACATGGTGGCCGCGATGGACGCAGTCGGCGTCGACGGCGCGGTGCTGGTCTCGCCATTTTCCATGTACCGCTACGACGCGAGCTATGCCCTCGAGGTTTACGCCGCGCATCCTGGCCGCTTCGGTCTGGTCAAGCCGGTCGACCCGGCCGATCCCGCGGTGGCCGACACGATCGCCGACTGGGCCGCCATCGACGGCACTGTCGGCATCCGGATCATGCTGAACCGCGAGGGCGTCTCGACCGACCCTGCCGACCCTGGCCTCAATCGCGTGCTCGCTGCCGCGGCGCGTCACTCCCTGCCGGTTAATCTGATGGCTACCGGGCGGCTGGAGCAGGCCGGACAACTCGCAGCCCGCAACCCCAATACGTCGCTGGTGATCGATCATCTCGGGCTGCAACAGCCGTCCCAACCGCCGGCTCCCGCGGCGCCGTTCGCCGATCTCCCCAAGCTGCTGGCGCTGGCGCCCCACGGCAACATCGCGGTGAAGATCAGCGGCGCGTGCACGCTGTCGCACGAACTGTTCCCCTACAACGACATCTGGGATCCACTCTGGCGGATCTTCGACGCCTTCGGTCTCAATCGCTGTATGTGGGGAACAGACTGGACGCGCGCGGTCGGCGTGTTGACCTACCAGCAAGGAGTTGAGCCGTTCCGCCTCACCGACCGCCTGTCCGACAGCGATCGGGTGGCACTCATGGGAGAGACCCTGCGGCGGGTCTACGATTGGTCGCCGTCGAAAGCCTGATCAGGAGGCGTTGCGGGACCCGCTTGCTGATCACAGTCAAGCGTGATCTCAATCGAACAAGGTGGCGAGGCGCTGCTTGATGCTGTCCGCGACGTAGAGCGCCAGTGCCTGGATCGTGCGCGTGGGGTTCACGCCGGCTGAGGTGACGAAGATACTGCCATCGACGATGAACAGGTTCTTCACGTCGTGGCTGCGGCCCCACTCGTTTACCACCGATCGCGCCGGATCGGTGCCCATGCGCGCGGTTCCCATCAGATGCCAGCCGCCGTCGGTGAGCGGTGCCTCGGACCAGACGTCGTGCGCACCCGCGGCACGCAAGAGCTCGCTGGCACGCGCCACCGCGTGATCCAGCATGCGGCGGCTGTTATCGCTCAGCGTGTAGCTAATCTTCGGCGCGGGAATGCCGTTGGAGTCCTTCAGCAGCGGATCGAGCGTCACCGTGTTGTGCTCTTCGGGCAGGTCCTCGCAGATCGCCACCATGCCGGTGCGGTGGCAGAACAGCCCGCGATAGGCGCGGTGGTGATCCGCGCCCCAGGGCAGGCGCCCGATCTGCATGCCGTGCACCGCGGCCATCACCGGTCCCTGGCCGCGTGAGAACTCGAACGTGTAGCCGCGCACGAATCCACGCGAGCGATCGGTCTCGTAGAATTCCTGGCTCCAGATGCAATTGCCCGGCCCACGGTAACCATCCAGCGTCTCGTCGAAATACCCGGCGATGCGAGCGTATGGGTGGAACATCAGGTTCTTGCCAACCAGGCCGGAGGAATTGGCGAGACCGTTGGAGTTCAACAGCACACGCGCCGTGCCGATTGCGTTGCAGGCGAGGATGACCACTTCGGCTGGCTGAAACTGCTCAACACCGTCAGCGTCGTAATACACCACGCCGGACGCCATGCCGTGCTCGTTCCGCGTTATCTCGCGCACCCGGCAGCGTGTGCGCAGTTCGACGCCGGCGCGGATTGCGGCAGGCCAGTAGGTGATGTCGGTGCTCGCCTTGGCGCCCTGTGCGCACCCCGAGGTGCAGTGCGCGAGGTTGATGCACTTCGCGCGGCCTTCGTAATCCTCCGAGGCGATCGCGCTATCGGACGGCCACCAGTGCCAGCCAAGCTTGTTCAATCCACGTGCCAGCGTGGCACCGGATTTGCCCAATGGCAGAGGCGACATCATGGGCTCATGCGGCGGATACGCCGGATCACCCGCCAGACCGGACACACCCATCACCCGGTCGTTCTCGGCGTAGAACGGCTCCAGCGTCGCGTAGTCGATCGGCCAGTCGTCAGCGACGCCATCCAAAGTCCGCACTCGAAAGTCCGACGGATGAAAGCGCGGGAAGTGACCCGCATATAGCACCGTGCCGCCACCGACGCCGTTGAAGTTGGCGATCTTGATCGGCGAGTTGTCCTCGTTGATCGGATAGTCGGTGTCGCGCGCCCGACGGTTCGGGCTGTAGTGGAAATCGTTGAGCTGACGGGCCTCCCAGTCGCGGCCTGCGCTGGGATATTCGGATGGCTTCATCCAGTCGCCCTGCTCGAGACACAGGATGTGCATCTTCGTCTCGGCGAGGCTCCACGCCACGGCCGCGCCCGAGGCGCCGGCACCAATGATCAGAACGTCAACCGGTGTCGTCATTGTCGGAAGTCCCGCCTGGAATGTGCCTGTGCCAGTCGATGGGGTCGCGCCGGGATTGTCAACCGCATTGCAGGCAGCTCCCTGGAAACCAGGCGACGCCGTGAAGGCATGCTTCGTCTTATACCATTCTGAAAGGAATCCCCTCGTAGAGGGACGGTCGGCCGAGGCGAAAGTTCGGCCGCCGCTTCTGGCATCGGCCATGAGCGTCGGATCGTCACTCAGCCGCCAACGCCACGTGATTGCAAGAACTTAAAGGTTCGATGCTCAGATTTTTGTCATCCTACACGACTGTCTGGACAGGCATTGCGGCATCACGCCACTCCACTGAGCCATGTCGGGCATAATGAAAATTCTCTCCGTCTTCGGCACGCGGCCTGAGGCCATCAAGATGGCGCCGCTGGTCAAGGCCATGCAACGTAATGCGGCCATCCAGTCCATCGTGTGCGTCACAGGTCAACATCGGCAGATGCTCGACCAGGTGCTCGGTCTGTTCGATATCGTGCCGGACTTTGATCTCGGCTTGATGACGCAGGACCAGACGTTGAATGCCTTGGCCGGGCGCGCGCTTCTGGCGCTCGACGATGTACTGGAAAAAGTCAAACCCGATCGCGTGCTGGTGCATGGCGACACGACCACGGCCATGGCGGCGGCACTGGCGGCATTTCACCGTCGCATTCCCATCGGCCATGTCGAGGCGGGTCTCCGGACACGTGATCTGTCGCGGCCTTGGCCTGAGGAAATGAACCGGCGCGTCGTCGATGTCATGAGTGATCTGCTGTTCGCGCCCACGCCTGGCGCAAAGGCCAACCTGGCAGCCGAGCGGCTCGGCGGCCGCATTGTCGTCACCGGCAACACGGTGGTCGATGCTCTTCTGGCGACAGTCGCGCGCATAAAAGACGATACCAACCTTCAGGCGCAATTGGCCGACCAGTTTTCCTACCTTGCGGCTGACCGCAAGCTTTTGCTCGTGACCGGCCATCGCCGCGAGAGTTTCGGTGCGGGGTTCAACAAGATCTGCATTGCACTTCGCCGGCTGTCAGGACGGCCGGATATCGAGATGGTCTACCCGGTCCATCTCAATCCAAATGTCCGCGGCCCTGTGCTGGGCACGCTCTCCGGGCGGCCGAACGTCCATCTCATCGAACCCCTCGAATACGTGCCGTTCGTATATCTGATGCAGCGAGCTCATGTCGTGCTGACCGACTTCGGGTGGTGTCCAGGAAGAGGCGCCCTCGCTGGGCAAGCCTGTCCTGGTGATGCGCGGGGTCACCGAGCGACCCGAAGCCGTCGAGGCAGGGACCGTCCACCTCGTCGGCACCGATCCAAGCCGCATCATCACCGCCGTCAACAAGCTGTTTGACGACGACGATGCATATCGCCGGTTTGCGCGCCGCTTAAATCCCTATGGAGACGGCACGGCCTCCGATCGGATCGTCGCGACGCTGACCGGTGGCGAGGTTCATGAGTTCGCCAACGAGACATCCAGCGATATGTCGAACGGCCGAACGCAATCCGATCGCGTTCTGGCGGAATGACGTACGCCGACCGTAGTGAAGTTTGACAAGCATGCCGCCCGGCCCATCACAGCTACTCGTCGGCTATCAGGACACGTTGGCATTCCTTACGGCTGTGGTAGCGCTGGTAATGCTCGTTCTCGGCCTGGACGATCTGTTCATTGATATCTGGTACTGGTGCCGGGAACTCCTTCGGACGCTAACGGTGCGGCGTCACTACAAACCGTTGACCGCTGCTCAATTGTACGAACGCGATGAGCAGCCCATTGCAATCATGATTCCGGCGTGGCTGGAGCATGACGTGATTGCGCCAATGCTCGAGAACATGGTCGTCACACTTGATTATCGAGAATACGCGATCTTCGTCGGAACCTACGTCAATGATAAAGCGACGATCGACGAAGTAGAAAGGATGCGCCGCCGGTTCAGGCAATTGGTCCGGGTCGAAGTGCCGCACGATGGGCCAACCTGCAAGGCAGATTGCCTGAACTGGATAGTCCAGGCCATCTTCTCGCATGAACGAGCGCACTGCGTCGAGTTCGCCGGTGTCGTGCTGCACGACTGCGAAGACGTGCTGCATCCAATGGAACTCAAGCTGTTCAATTACATCTTGCCCAGGAAGGACCTGATCCAGATACCGGTCGCGTCGCTCGAGCGGAATTGGCACGAGTTTGTCGCTGGGACCTACATGGATGAATTTGCCGAGTGGCACGCGCGCGACCTGGTGGTCCGCGAGAGCTTGTCCGGCATGGTGCCATCGGCAGGTGTTGGCACCTGTTTTTCCCGCCATGCGCTGACGGTCCTTGCCGCGGAGACGGACAATCAGCCGTTCAATACGGACACATTGACGGAGGACTACGATATCGGTGCACGGCTGATGCAGCATGGGATGAAGCTGATCTTTTGCCTCTTCCCAGTGGATTTCATCGTGCAGCGCAAGTCGTGGTTCGGACTGGGCCACCTCCGCGAGGTCCGCGTGAGAATGCCGCTCTGTGTGCGAGAGTACTTCCCCAGCACCTTCAGGACGGCTTATCGGCAGAAGGCCCGTTGGACTCTCGGCATTTGCTTTCAGGGCTGGCAGCAGGTTGGTTGGTCGGGTTCGCTCGCAACCAAATATCTCCTGTTCCGTGATCGCAAGGGGTTAGTCACACCGTTCATCAACATCTTTGGATACTTGCTCACCGCGCAACTGCTGCCGCTCTACATCATGACTATCGGCGGGTTCTGGGCGGCTCGTCTTTCTGCGCCGGTCTGGCGCGACTGGATCGTCTGGCTGCTCTACGCCAACGGGGCTCTGCTGCTTTGGCGCGCCTCGCAACGTATCTACTTCGTGCACCGGATTTATGGCTGGGAGCATGCCCTGCTGGCGCTACCACGGTTGGTGGTGGGGAATTTCGTTAACTTTGCCGCTGTGGTGCGCGCCTGGAAGCTATTCCTGGTCCACCTGATGTTCCACACGCGGATTACGTGGGACAAGACCGCGCACGACTTCCCTTCGAGTGCAACGCTTTCTCGGCGACGTCAGCGGCTCGGGGAGTTGCTTCTGACATGGCGTGCCGTCGACGATGCAAAGCTCGCCAGCGCTTTGGATCTGCACCGCAACCGTGGTACGCGTCTCGGCCGCATTCTCGTCTCCGAAGGCTTGCTGGACGAGGAAACCGTCGCCGAAGCGATTGCCTTTCAGGCGGCTTGGCCAAGGGCGCACCCGAGTGCGGAGCAAATAGCGCAGGCAGCGGGGATGCTGCCGATCAATCTCTGTGTGCGGTGGCGGATTGTGCCCTTTGGCGTCGATGCCAGCGGGCGTGTCATGGTGGCAACAGCAGGCCCGGTTGCGGAGGAAGCGCGTCAGGCCATTGCCGCGCTTCTGCCGCACCAGCCGAGCTGGCACATCGTGCGCGAGAGCGAGATTGCTGCCGCGATGCGGCTCATGCGGCGCCACGGCGTGGCAGCCGACGTCTTCACGGTCGAGGTGCCGTTGCTGGGCGACATTCTGCTCGAAATGGATCTCGTTCACCGCGACGTCCTCGCGACAATGCTCGCGCGATATCACCCAGACCGCGACGGCCGCATTGGTGACTTCCTGGTCGCGCATGGCGTGGTGACCCGAGAGGCTGTCCAGACAGCCGCTGATGTGCAACAGCGGTTGGCAATTGCTGCCGAAGCCTCGGCTGACCGCGGCCCATGATCCGGCGGTGCGCAGGATTGCCTCGCGGCGCGTTGGTCGTGACCCTTGCAGCTCTGCTGTCTCAGAGCCTCGGAGTGCATCATTCCTCCGCCGCCGAATTGGCGCCGGCGACGACACCTTCCGTGGTCGTGCATCCGGCAGCTCCGGCGCTCGCTTATGCTGCGGCGGATGCAGCATACAAGGCCTATGCCCGTGGTGACTATGCGGAGGCGGTACAGCGGGCAAAGGAAGCAGTGACTCTCGCACCCGACAATGCTGATTATCGCCGGCTGCTGGAGACGGCCGAGGCTGCCGTGCGCAACACGGAGCGTCAGCGGGCATTCAGCGCAGCCGATGCAGCCTACAAGGCCTACGGCCGCAGCGATTATCCAGAGGCCGTTCGACAGGCGCGCACGGCGGTCGCTCTCGCGTCGGACAACGCGGATTACCAAAAGCTGCTCCACACCGCCGAAGCCGCGGTCGCCTCGTCAATTCGCGAGCGGGCGTATCGAGCAGCGGACAGCGCCTATAAGGCGGAGGCTCACGGTGCCTATGCCGATGCCGTGGCGGACGCGCAGGAGGCCGTCAGGCTGGCACCGCTGAATGCCGACTACAGGCGGTTGCTGGTCGACGCGATGGCGAACGCGGGGCATCTGTCCGAGGCGGATCAACTCGCAACCGACGCACTCGCGCAGTCCCCAAGGGACGCGGCGATGCTGGCGCAGCGTGGCTACGTTCGCCAGCGACTGGGAAAGTTTGCTGCTGCGGCAGACGACTTCGCCGCTGCCCTGCAGGCCGACGAGGCAAAGGCGCTCGACCGCCGGACCGTGTCGCTCGGGCTGGCGGATGCCGCGCTGGCTACCAAGCAGGATCAGCGTGCGCTTGACGCTTTGCAGCCCTACGCCAGCGAACAGAACTATGCGATCGCCTCTCGCCGAGCATTTGCGTTGCTTGCACTTGGGCGAAAAGACGAGGCGCTTGCCGCCTTCGGCATTGCCGCGCGGCTCGCAAAAACCGCGCAGGAGCGGGCAACGATGGTAAAGGCCCAAATCGGCCTCCTCGCCGATTTGGGACGCACCACTGAGGCGAAGACGCGCTTCGCGCAGGCTCTGTCCGATGGCTCGCTCGACGCAGCATCAAATCTCGACGTGGCTTACCTCGGAGCGCGCCTCGGCGATGACAAAGCGGCGACTGCACGATTTGAGCGCGCGAGGCAGGGGGGCGAGCTTGCCGGCTCCGCGATTCTCGACGCTGCATATGCCGAAAAACGCTCAGCAAACAACGCGCAAGCCATCGAATTCTTCAAGACCGCCATTGATGAAAACGCCGCTGGTAGGCTGCCGCTGCAGCCGCAGGCTCTGTACGATGCACGTCGCGAGGTGGCGGAGCTCCAACGCACCTGGGGAGCCTTCGTAACCTTGTCCTACGGGGCCATTGGCGTGATGCCAAGTTCGCCTCTCGCTCCGCCACTTGTGGGGGGCGACCTGCTTCAGGCCGGCAGCGAAATCTATTGGCGGCCACCGGTGATTGGCAACCGCAATGGCAGTATCTTTGAAGTCTTCGAAAGGACTTTCGAGACATTGTCGGACGCGACAGGAGGCCCAACCGGTGCACCAACGCTGCAAGGCGCCATCGGTGCGCGCTGGAAGCCCTTCTCGGCGATCAACCTGGTGTTTGAGAGTGCACGACTATTTGCCATCGGCAATGATGCACGAAACGACTGGTTGGGACGCGTGGCATTTTCCGATGGGCAAGGCACGGACCTGCGTGTCGACGCCGAGAATTGGACCATGTGGCAGATCTATGCGGAATACGACAAATTCTTTGTGATTCCACAGACGGTCGTGTCGTATGAGGGGCGGCTAGGCCGAAGCTTTCGGCTTGATGCAATCAGCGATCGCGTTGTCGTCACGCCCTTTCTGGCGCTGGGTGGCGGCTACAATAACCTGCTCGCCACGCCGGATGCACTTGGTGCCGGTCCAGGCATCGCACTCCGATGGTGGTTCCGCGAAAGCACCTACGCCGCCCCGAAATCATACGTGGATCTGAACCTCCAGTACCGCTTCAAACTCGCTGGTGACGATCGTGCCCGCGGCGTATTCGTCGGTCTCACGTTCGCCTATTGACCCGAGCGACGCTCCCTCCCAACAGGCTCAGTTGGCACCCACCGCTCGATCGATCTCGGCGATGGCAATGCCGAGCTTCGCCGCTGCTTCGCGAATGTCGTGCCACGTCGTTGCGTCCACTGAAATTCCTGCGGCTTCGCGTTCGCGCGACGCACGCCGCTCGGGTTCGCCGGGCAACAGCACTTCCTCGAACCCAGGTGCCACACGCGACGTGCGGATGTGCGCCTTGGTCGCCTCGATGTCGTGCGCGATCGTGTCCGGATCGCCCAACCGCGACAGATCGATCACCGTCGCGAGCATCGAGTTGAGGATGCCGCCCCTCACCGGCTGGTCGACCCGCTGGCCACCGCCGATCGCACCGGCCATGATCTCGCACATCACCGCGAGGCCGGAGCCCTTGTGCCGACCGAACGACAGCATAGCTCCGGTGCGGTCGCGGATGAACCCCGTCGGATCGTTGGTCGGCTGGCCGGTGGCATCGATCAGGCAGTCGTCAGGCACCGGCACGCCCTTGTTGAACGCCACCCGGGCCTTGCCTGCGGCGATCGTCGTGGTCGCCATGTCGAGCATCAGCGCCGGCCCATCCGGTCCGGGCACCGTGGTGCAGAACGGGTTGGTGCCGAGACGCGGCTCGGCACAGGCCCAAGGCGCCTGTGCATCGCGACCGTCGGCAACGTTGACGAACGCGGTGAACGCGCAGCCGGCACTCGCCGCGAGTTCGCCATAGGTGCCGATGCGACCGACATGCGAGGCATTGCGCAGCGCCAGCACGCAGGCGCCAAGTTCGCGCGCACGGGTGATGGCGCGGCGCACCGCATCGGCAGTCATCCGCTGGCCGAAGCCCCGACGCGCGTCGATCACCAACAGCGCGCCTGCGTCGAGCACGGTGTGAGGCGTCTGGTTGGGCACCAGCAATCCGTCCTGCAGCAGCCGGACGTAGGCCGGCAGCATGCCGACACCGTGACTGTCGTGTCCGGCAAGGTTCGCGCGAACCAGATGGTCCGCGACTTCCTCGGTCTCCTCGGTTGTGCTGCCCATGCGGGCAACGATCAGGCTGACGACAGCGCGAAGCGCCTGGGGCGTGAAGGAGGGCATGAACCGTCGAGTCTCCGTGGTGCCGCGTCGCGCTTCATTCTCCGGCGAGACGCGCCGGCATCAAGGGCGAAGCGAGTCGCATCAGGTTGGCGACGTCGGTCGTGGTGTCGATCGCCAGCACGGCATCGGCCAGCCGGCCCGCGCGTTCGGCGCCAAGCACCGTATCGGCCAGGCCGGTGAACTTCGCGCGCAGTTCGGCCTCGCTGAGAAAGTTGCTTGGCTCGCCCTTCGGCACCACCACTTTCTGCACGAAGCTTTGGCCGCGCGCAGAGACCGTCAGCTTGCCGGACATGTTGGCGGGAAACTCGGCCTCGATTTCGGGATCGAATGCGCACGTCACCTTGGGCAGCAGGCCGCGCACCGTCGTGTCCCGCAGCAGCCCGTAGCTGTCCCAACCCATCTCGCCCGTCGCCAATGCGGCCGAGATGACGAACGGGCCGCTGAACTGGCCATCCACCACGTTCTGCGGATCCGCCTTCTTGTCCGATGGCTGCCCGATCAGCATCATCCCGGCGCGCGGCAGGCCCAGAGTGACGGAGGCGATCTCGGTCGGCTTGATGTCATTGGCGGCGCGCAGAGCCAGGGCCGCGTCGATGCCGGCATGGCCGTAGCGGCAGGATGGATACGGCTTCACCGCCGTCGCCATTAGTTCGAACACCGTGCCGAGGTCCTGAACCGCGCGGGCCGGGTTCGGGTTGGGCGCGTAGGCGCGCAGGAAGCCATGGCGACCCTCCAGCGCCTCGGCCGCACCCTTGAACCCCTCGCGCACCAGCGTGCCGGCCATCAGGCCGTTGCAAGCTGCCCAGCCGACCTGGAAACGCTTCGTCCAGGCGCCGTTGACCAGGAACTGCAGACTGCCGGCGCACTGGCTCAGCACGGTGCCAAGCGCACCCTCCACCTGATCCGCGCTTAGGCCGAATACGCGGGCCGCGGCAGCGGCGGCACCGAACGCGCCGCAGGTCGCGGTCGGGTGGAAGCCGCGGTCGTAGTGCTCGCCGGCGGGGAGCGCGAGTGCCACGCGGCAGGTGATCTCATAGCCGGCGACAATGGCCGCCAGCACATCGGCGCCCGACGCGCCGGTCATCTCGCCAGCGGCCAATGCCGCGGAGATTACGGGCGCGCCCGGATGCAGCGAGCCGGCGGCATGTGTATCGTCGAAATCCAGAGAATGCGCCAGCGCACCGTTGAGCAACGCCGCACCGGCGGGCGTGTAGCGCGCGGCGTCACCGAACACGCCGGAATTGCCGGCGGCCATGCCCATGGCGCGGACCGCAGCAAGGAAGGACGGCGTGCTCTCCGCGTCGTGGCGTGCCCGGATCATGTTGCCGACCAAGTCGAGCACCAAGAAGCGGGCGCGCTTCACCACCTCGGGCGGCAGACGGTCGAGGCGGATGTCGGCGGTGAACTGAGCGAGGTCAGCGGTAATGCCCATGGCGGATGTATCCCTCCGGTTCGCGCGCACTCTGGCAGCAAACCATGAGCGGACAAAATCCGGTGCCGGTATGGCAGGGTTCCGCGGCGGGCTGTGACGCGGCTCCGCAGCTCGGTCAGGAAGGTGCGCGGACCACGTCGCCGTAATCCATCATTGGCGGCGCTTCAGACGACGCGTGTCGACGCAGGCCGCAGTGCCGGGAAGTTCGCGCGCCCAGGTCTTCAGCTCGCCCCGTTGAACCTTGTTCGTTGCCGTCAGTGGTAGGGCATCGACGAACGCGACATAGCCGGGCGCCTTGAAGTAGGCGAGTTCGCGCAGCGTGTGCGCGACGATGTCGGCTGCCGCCTCAGTCATGTCGGCGACCGCCTCGCGCGCAACAATGCAGGCAAGGACCTCCTCGCCACGCAGGTCATCCAGGACCGCGGCACAGGCCACCTCGCTTACCAGACCGTGCTGGCGCAAGACGCTCTCCACCTCGGCTGCCGCGATGTTCTCGCCGCTGCGGCGGATCACATTCTTCGAACGGTCGACAAAGAACAGGTTGCCGTCCGCATCACGTCGCACGACATCGCCCGTGTGGAACCAGCCGCCTTCCCACGCGGCCTCCGTCGCGTCTGGGTCGCCGAGGTATTCGGTGAAGAACCCGGCGCGTGGATCGGGACCGGCAGTCCTCACCAGCATCTCGCCGGGCGTGTCGTCGTGCGTCGCCTCACCAGACTGATCGATGATGCGGTATTGCATAAAGGGCCGCGCGCGGCCGAAGCAGGACCGACCGACCTGCCGTGGCTTGTGGCTCGCGATCACCACCGCCGCGGCGCCGGTCTCCGTCATCGCCCAGGCATCGATCATGGGGATACCGAAGCGCTCCTCGAACGCGGCGTGGTATCGCGGATCGGTACCGGGTGCGAAGCCGAACCGCAGGCCGTGGTCCCGTTCCTCCGGCGAAGATTCCAGCCCAAGCAGCATGGTCGGCATCACGCCGAGGCTGTGCATGATGGTCGCCTTGCTGTCGCGTATCGTCCGCCACCAGCTTCGCGGATGGAACCGGTCGAGCGGAATGATGCAGCCTCCGCTCAGCACCATCCCGAGGGTCGAACAAGCCATCGCGTTCATGTGCGTCATGGGCAGTGGCGTGATCAGCCGATCCTCCCCCGGGTGCAGGGTGCACAGTCCGCCGATCTCGGTGTACCAGCGGCCGCAGCGCAGGAAATAGTCGTTCGACAGGACACAGCCCTTCGGCTTGCCGGTTGTACCGGAGGTGTAGAGCAGCGCGCACTCCGTCGCCGGACTGGGCGTGGCCTGGTGCGCCAGGGGAGGGGCAGGAGGAACCGGCGCATCGTCGGTGATCACGGCCCATCCGCCCAGAGTCCCGCGCAACTTCGGCATATGCTCCGTCGCACCGATGGCGAGGCAGACGCCGCTGTGCCGCGTGAGATAGGCGAGCTCCGCCTGGCGCAGGTCAGGGTGAAGCGGCACGACGCTCGTCCCCAACCTGTTCAGTCCGAACCAATGCAGGAATGTGGCCGGGCGGTTCTCCAGCATCAGGCCGACGCGGTGGCCGACGCCGTAACCAGCGGCCGCATACCGGTCGGCAATGGCCTCAACCGCTGCCGCCGCCTCGCCATAGTGCAAAGTGCCGGCAGCAATTCCATAGTGCTGCGCAGTCTCCGCCGTGACGTGCAGGAACGGCCGCTCATGCCAGGCTCGCGCGGCCTGCCCGAACGCCGCGGAGACAGTGCCGCTCAGAGCGGATCCCAGTCGAACACCTCACCGGATCGGTCGAGCGGCATGTACGCCGCCTTCAGTGCGGGAGCAGCTTGCGCGGCGATCGTCTCTGGCGTCCAGCCGTCAGCGCGGTGCACGATGCGGATCGGACGCGGCGAGCTGAACAGGATGATCTCGTTCATCCGCGTGCCGAACACCTGGCCGGTCACGTCTTTCGCGGCGTCAGACGACAGGAATACCGCCATCGGTGCATTCTTGTCCGGGGTCATGGCCTGGATCTTCGCCAACCGCGCGTGCTGCTCGGGCGTGGTGGCTGGGATGGACTGCGTCATCCGGCTCCAGGCGAACGGTGCGATGCAGTTGGAGCGGACATTGTAGCGCTTCATGTCCAGTGCGATCGACTTGGACAGCGCAGTTATGCCGAGCTTCGCCGCCGAATAATTGGCTTGCCCAAAATTGCCGATCAGCCCCGAGGTGGACGAAATATGCACGAAAGTGCCGCTCTCCTGCTTCCGGTAGTGTTCGGCCGCGGCGCGGGAGACAAAGAAGCAGCCATTCAGGTGCACGCCGATGACCGCCAGCCACTCCTCCGGCGACATCCTGTGGAAGATCACATCGCGCAGGATGCCGGCGTTGTTCACGACGCCGTCGATCCGGCCATAGTGGTCGAGCGCCGCCTGAATGATTTTCTGCGCCGAACCCCATTCGGCGACAGATTCCGTGCAGATCTCGGCGGCGCCGCCTTTCTGCTCGATCAACTGCTTGGTCTGCTGGGCGGGCGTGGCAGAGCCACCCTCCCCGGACAGCGAGGCGCCAATATCGGCGACGATGACCTTGGCGCCGGCTGCCGCCATGGCCAGCGCGATCTCGCGGCCTATGCCGCCGCCCGACCCGGTCACCACCACGACCTTGCCTTCCATCATGCCAGCCATCACGTCCTCCTGCGCTGATGGCATCTGACTACTGGTCGGTAGCCAGAGCGGCAAGTCAGAACGTCTGGCCGGTCCATGGATCTACGCCAGCGAGGCCATGACAATGCTGCGCGATCAGTCGGAAATCGGCGAGCTTGCGCGTCGCTACCAGCGCCTGATGAGCGACAGCTGTGGCTGCAATTGCCAAGTCACCGGCGAAGCGCGGTTTGCGCGCATGCGGCGGCACGGCGACGAGGTTTTGCAGTGCCGGAATCGCGAGCAGGCGGCCAAAAATGCGGGCTCCACTGGCGTCAAGCGGCAACACGCGCTGTGTCGCAACAATGGCATTCAACCACGCCTCAAGCTCAGCGGCATGGCGCCCTCTTGCCAGAAGCTTGGCGATCCCGAACTCGATTTCGGCGATCGAGAACGAAGCAATGGCCAAGTCCCCTGGAGGTTGCGCGGAAATCCAGTCGTGTACGCTCGCGTCAGGATTTGGCAGTCGAAGCTCGCTTAGGACGTCCGTGTCCAGAACCGTTGTCACCCAGGTCCTCCACGCTGAAGTTGTGAGGACTTAAACTCGTCCCGAGGGTGGCTCTGGCCTCTTGCAACACCTCATCAAACTCATCTCCTCGCTCACCGAAACGGTGAGAGAGCAGCACTGATTTCAAATTCGGCTTGGTCTTCTCATAATATTCCATGGATACGACCACCACCTGTCGGCCATCTCTGCGGCGAACAACCTGTGGACGCCCGTCAACTGCCGCATCGACAAGCTCGGAAAAGCGATGGCGAGCCACTCCTGCCTGCCAAACATCTGACATCCAGCCAATCCCAAATCCGTCAAGTCGAGATGTCAGCTGGACCCTGACGAGTGAACTGTCAAGTCGCGTTGCTTTTTCCGCGTGGTCTCACGGGCAGATATTGCGAACCCCTTGACGCCATCCATCCGATACGCCATTTGCGGGCAATCAGGACCCAATTGGTCCGATTAGCTGAACGCCAGGGTTCAAGGGGTTTCGCAGGCCATGCTGAGGCTCTCGAAGCTGACCGATTATGCGGTCGTCGTGCTGGTCCGCCTGTCGCGCGAGACCGGGGTGCAGACCTCTCCGGGCATTGCCGCGACCACGGGCATCCCGGAGCCGACCGTCGCCAAGGTGCTTAAGACGCTGGCCGCCCGCGGGCTGGTCGCTTCCCAGCGGGGTGCGCGGGGTGGCTATCGGTTGCTGCGGCCGCTCGCTGCCATTCCGGTGGCAGACGTGATTGCCGCGGTCGATGGGCCGATCGCGCTGACCGCCTGCGTGGAAGGTTCCACGGTGGAATGCGAAAGCCAGTGCCTGTGTCCGATGCGGGGGCGCTGGGACCCAGTGAACGAGGCGATACAGCAGGCGCTCACCACCATCACGCTGGCTGACATGCAGGAGGCATCCATTCCGCGTGCTTTCCGCATCCCGGCCACAGCGTCATTACCTGCTCCTGAATAGGACGATTTGATGTCTTCTGCCGCGACCCAAACGCTCGATACCGTTCAGTCTCTCACGCAGTCCGGCTACAAGTGGGGCTGGGAGACCGAGATTGAGATGGACCTCGCGCCCAAGGGGCTGAACGAGGACATCATCCGGCTGATCTCTTCCCGGAAGGAGGAACCCGCCTGGCTGCTGGAATGGCGGCTAAAGGCATATGCTGGCTGGCAGCAGATGACCGAGCCGCACTGGGCGCGCGTCGAGCATGCGCCGATCGACTACCAGGACCTGCACTACTATGCGGCGCCGAAGAAGAAGCCGGGGCCGAAGAGCCTCGATGAGGTCGATCCGGAGCTACTGAAGACCTACGAGAAGCTGGGGATTCCGCTGAAGGAGCGGGCGATCCTGGCCGGCGTCGATCCGGCGTCCGTCGAAGGTGGCTCCCAGGTAGCGATGGACGCTGTGTTCGACAGCGTGTCAGTGGCGACGACCTTCCGCGAGACACTCAAGAAGTCGGGCGTGATCTTCTGTCCGATCAGCGAGGCGGTGCGCGATTATCCGGAGCTCGTGCAGCAATATCTCGGCTCCGTCGTGCCGGTATCGGACAACTTCTTTGCCGCACTGAATTCCGCGGTGTTCACCGATGGCAGCTTCGTCTACATCCCGAAGGGGGTGCGCTGCCCGATGGAGCTGTCCACCTACTTCCGCATCAATGCGCGCAGCACCGGTCAGTTCGAGCGCACGCTGATCATTGCCGATGCCGGCAGCTACGTCAGCTACCTCGAAGGCTGCACCGCGCCGATGCGCGACGAGAACCAGCTACACGCCGCAGTGGTGGAACTGGTTGCGCACGACGATGCGCAGATCAAGTACTCTACCGTGCAGAATTGGTATCCGGGCGACGCGGAAGGCCGCGGCGGCATCTACAACTTCGTCACCAAGCGCGGCGCCTGTCGCGGTGCGCGCAGCAAGATCTCCTGGACCCAGGTGGAGACCGGCTCGGCGATCACCTGGAAATATCCGTCCTGCGTGCTGCACGGCGACGACAGCGTGGGCGAGTTCTACTCGGTTGCGGTGACCAACAATCGCCAACAGGCCGATACCGGGACCAAGATGATCCATATCGGCAAGCGAACGAAGAGCACGATTGTCTCCAAGGGCATCAGCGCCGGCCGGTCCAACAACACCTATCGCGGGCTGGTGCGCGTGCTGCCGCAGGCGTCCGGTGCGCGCAACTACACGCAGTGTGACAGCCTGCTGATCGGCAACTGCTGCGGCGCGCATACCGTGCCCTATATCGAAAGTCGTAATCCGACGGCGAAGGTGGAGCATGAGGCAACCACCTCAAAGATCGCCGACGACCAGTTGTTCTATTGCCGCCAGCGCGGTCTGACGGAAGAGGACGCGGTGAACCTGATCGTCAACGGGTTCTGCAAGGAGGTTCTGAAGGAGTTGCCCATGGAATTCGCCGTAGAGGCGCAGAAGCTGCTCGCGGTGAGTTTGGAAGGTTCCGTAGGTTAGAGGACGCACATTATGCTGGAGATCCGCGGCCTTTCTGCCGCCATCGAAGACAAGCCTATCCTGCAGGGTATCGACCTCGTTGTGCCGAACGGCGAGGTGCATGCCGTCATGGGGCCGAACGGCTCTGGCAAGTCGACGCTTGCCTATGTGCTTGCCGGACGCGAGGACTATGCGGTCACCGACGGTTCGGTATCGTTCGATGGCCGCGATCTGCTTGCGATGGAACCAGAGGAGCGCGCGGCGGCAGGGCTGTTTCTCGCGTTCCAGTATCCGGTCGAACTGCCCGGTGTCGGCAATGCCAACTTCCTGCGCACAGCATTGAACGCATTGCGTCGCACCCGCGGTGAGAGCGAACTGGACGCCGTGCAGTTTCTCAGGATTGCCCGCGCCGAGACGAAACGCCTGGCAATGCCCGAGGACATGCTGCGGCGGAATGTCAATGTCGGTTTCTCCGGTGGCGAGAAGAAGCGCAACGAGGTGCTGCAGATGGCGATTCTGCGGCCGCGTCTCGCGATCCTGGACGAGACCGACAGCGGGCTCGACATCGATGCGCTGAAGATCGTCGCCGACGGCGTGAATGCGCTGCGGCGACCGGATTTCTCCGCGCTGGTGATCACGCACTATCAGCGGCTGCTCGACTATATCGTGCCGGACCGCGTGCATGTTCTCGCCGGCGGCCGCATCGTTCGCTCCGGGGGACCGGAACTGGCGCACGAGCTGGAGGCGAAAGGCTACGCCGGCATGGTCGCGGAGGCAGCCTGATGACGGTTGCCGTGCAATCAGGCGTCGCAGGTTTTCTGGCGCGCTACGATGCGTTGCGCGATCGCCTGCCCGGTGCTCCGGACCGCCGCGCCGCTGCCGCCGACGCCTTCCGCCGTGTGGGCCTGCCCGGTGCGACGTCGGGCCGGCGTGAGGAGGCATGGAAATATACCAGCCTGCGTCCGGTGGTCGACGCCTCGTTCGGGCAATCGCTGACCTTCGCTGACGACAGCGCACTTCTCGCCCGGCTGCCTCGCATCGATGCGCCGCGTATCGTCTTCGTCGATGGCGAGTTCCGCGCAGATCTTTCGGCGCCGCCGGCCGCTGTCGAGTTTTCGCGCTTCGCGGAACACGGTGAGTTCGGCACGCTGGCACGTCCGGACAGCGAACCGCTGGTCGCGCTGAACACCATGTTGGCACAGGACGGCGCGGTGCTGTCGGTGCCCGCCCACGTCGATGCCGGCTTGGTGCTGCTCGCCAGCATCGCGACCGATCGTGCCGCGTTCCACCCTCGGCATGTCATTCGTTTGGCGGGTGGTGCTCGCCTGAAGCTGCTGGAGCTGTCGGTCGGAGACGGCAACTACCTGCACAATCCAGTCTTCGAAGTGCAGGTGGACGAGGGCGCATCTGTCACTCATGTTCGTCTGCAGGACGAATCGCTGGCGGCCTTTCATCTCTCGACGCTGTATGCCGAGATCGCCGAGCGCGGCGCGTATGACAGCTTCGTGCTGAACCTCGGTGCCCGCATCGTGCGCACTGAGGTTCATATCAGGCTCGCTGGCGTGAAAGGCACCGCGCATATGAACGGCGGGCAATTGCTCAGCGGAGCGCAGCACGCAGACCTGACCACGGTGGTGAAGCATGATGCGCCATCGTGCAGCTCGCGACAGACCGTGAAGAACGTACTCGACGGGAGATCGCAGGCGGTATTCCAGGGCCGCATCGAGGTGGCGCGTGTTGCGCAAAAAACTGATGGCTACCAGATGAACCAGGCACTGCTGCTGTCGCCGGACGCCGAGATCGACACCAAGCCGGAACTGGAGATTTTTGCCGACGACGTGAAGTGCAGCCACGGCGCGACGGTGGGCGAACTTGATGCCGAGCAGTTATTCTATCTCCGCAGCCGCGGGATTCCCGGCGCAGCCGCACGATCAATGCTGGTGCGCGCGTTCCTGACCGAGGCGCTGGATGCGGTGACAGACGAACGGATGCGCGGTGTGCTCGATCGCGCAGTTGAAGGCTGGTGGGAGAGGCAGGCAGCATGAACGTCACGTCGAAAATCCCACTGTGCCGTCCAGTCATGCTGGACGTGGCCCGCATCCGCGAGGATTTCCCAATCCTCCGCCAAAAAGTGCGTGGCAAAGACCTGGTGTTCCTGGACAGCGCAGCTTCGGCGCAGAAGCCACGCGTCGTGATCGACGCTATGCGCGAGGCGATGGAGACACAGTACGCCAATGTGCATCGCGGATTGCACTGGATGAGCGAGCGTACCACCGATGCCTACGAAGCGGCGCGCGACGCGGTGGCGGCACTGCTGAACGCGCGTGACCGCCACGAGGTGGTGTTTACCCGCAACGTTACCGAATCGCTGAACCTGATGGCGCACAGCTACGGGCGCGGCATTCTGAAGCCCGGTCAGGCAGTGGTGATTTCGGGCATGGAGCACCACTCGAACATCGTGCCTTGGCAGTTGCTCCGCGATGAGCGCGGCATCGAGCTGCGCGTTGCACCGATCACCGATGCCGGCGAACTCGACATTGAGGCGTTCGAAGCGTTGTTGGGTGACGGCAAGGTCGGGCTGGTGTCGATGACGCACATGTCCAATGTACTCGGCACCTACACACCCGCCGAACGCATAGTGCGGATCGCCCATCGGCACGGCGCGAAGGTGCTGTTCGATGGCGCGCAGGCTGTGGTGCACAGGCGCGTCGACGTGCAGGCGCTGGATTGCGACTTTTATGCCTTCACCGGCCATAAGCTTTATGGACCCACCGGCATCGGAGTGCTGTGGGGCCGCCGCGAACTGCTTGATGCGATGCCGCCATTTCTCGGCGGCGGCGAGATGATCTCGTCGGTATCATACGAACGCTCCACCTGGGCGGAGGTGCCGCACAAGTTCGAGGCGGGCACGCCGCCGATCCTGGAAGGCATTGGTCTGAAGGCGGCGATCGATTACGTGCAGGCGATCGGCTACGACGCCATCGCCGCACATGAGACATCGCTGATCGACCATGCGCTGGCGCGGCTCGATGCGATCGAGGGCGTGCATATTCTGGGGCGCGCGCAGGATCGTGGTGGCGTGGTTTCATTCGTCTTGGATCGTGCCCACGCGCACGACGTGGCGACGCTGCTGGACCGCCAAGGCATCGCGGTACGCGCCGGCCATCACTGTGCGGAGCCGCTGATGCACCGTTTTGGCCTGGAAAGCACCGCGCGAGCCAGCTTCGCCATCTACACGACGCGTGACGAAATCGACTATCTCGCCGACTCATTGATCCGCGTGCGGGAGTTCTTCAAGTGATGCGATTCTACGCTGCCCCTTTGGTGTATCAATTCTCCCGCCCTTTGCGGAAGGTGGTCGGGGGGTGGGGGCCTGCCCACATATGACCGATACGTTCGATGACCTGCGCGACCTCTACCAGGAAGTGATCCTCGATCACGGCCGCCGCCCGCGACATGCGCGCCGACTGGAGAGCTTCGACGCGACCGCGAAGGGCGACAACCCGATGTGCGGCGACCGCATCGAGGTGTGGGTGAAATACGCCCCCGACGGCACGATTGCCGATACTGGCTTCCAGGCGCGCGGCTGCGCGATCAGCGTCGCCTCGGCCGATCTGATGGCGGAGACCGTGGTCGGCCGCAGCAAGTCAGACACGCACGCGCTTTTCGATGCATTTCGCGAACTCGCGCGTACGGGAAAATGCCCGCAGTGCGACGCCGCGCTGGCCGAACCAATGGAGCGACTTGAGCCGCTGGCCGGGGTGCACGAATACCCTTCGCGGGTGAAGTGTGCGACCCTCGCCTGGCACGCATTGGTCGCGGCATTGGAAGGCGGCAAGGAGGCGAGCAGTGAATGATGTGACGCAGTCTCACGCCGCCTGGACGCCGGACGGCGAAACCGAGCCACGGCCGACCGAGGATGCGATCATCGCCGCGATCGCCGAGGTGTACGATCCGGAAATCCCGGTGAACATTTACGAACTCGGCCTGATCTATGCGATCGAGATCGCCGACGACGGGGGGGTGAAGGTCGAGATGACGTTGACAGCGCCAGCCTGCCCGTCGGCTCAAGAGTTGCCAGAGCAAGTACGCAATGCGGCAATGACGGTGCCTGGCGTCACGTCCTGTGACGTGGAAACCGTCTGGGATCCGCCGTGGGACCCGAGCCGCATGACCGAAGAGGCCCGCCTGCAGTTGAATATGTTCTGATCGACAACGACATAGAGCGAACCATGAGCACGACTGTCAATTCCACCCCTCGCAGACCACGCGCATTGCCCCCGCTGATGACGCTGACCGACGCCGCAGCGGACCGCCTGCGCGCACTCTATGGCAAGAACGAGCAGGGCAAGCTGCTGCGCATCGGCGTGAAGACCAAGGGCTGTTCCGGTCTGTCGTATGACATGACCTGGACCGATGAGCCGGGTCCCGGCGATGAAGTGGTGAACGACAAGGGACTTACCGTGCTGGTGGACCGCAAGGCCAGTCTGTTCCTCATCGGCACCGTGATGGATTACGAAGTGAAGTCTCTTGCCACCGGCTTTACCTTCACCAATCCGAACGAAAAGGGACGCTGTGGTTGCGGCGAGAGTTTCCACGTGTGAGCCTTCTCCGGCTCTGACGGGATTATGAACTCGCTGCCCTGATATCGCCGCGCTGCCGCGCTGCAATGGGGGCGTGCAGGCGCTGATACCTCCCGGCTGGCAGGACTTCCTAAGTCAGAGCATCGACTGGCTGCATCGCAACGTACTCGTCCCGGCACTGTTCGAACAGCTTGTCTGCGTGCTGCTGCTGGTCAGTGCAGCGCGGTGGCTGGCGCCCGCACTTCAGCGCGCATGCTTCGACCTCACTCACCGCGTCGTCGCAGGTCCGTTGCGATCCATTGCAATTGCCTTCGCCCGGGTCGCGGACTGGATCGCGCTTCTTCTGGTCCTCTGGTTCGCGCATCTCGCCTTCAATGCCGCCGGCAATCGCGCCGACCTACTGCGGTTGGCGGAAAGTCTCGTGCTGGTGTGGGTGTTGATCCGGCTCAGTTCGATGCTGGTCCGCGACGAGCGACTGGCCCGTGCCATCGCGGTTCTCGCCTGGATCATCGCCGCGTTGAACATCGCCGGGCTGATCACTCCCGTCATCAACCTGATGGACGCCATGGCGGTGCCGGTAGGCAATTTCCGCATCAGTGTGCTGCTTATGCTGAAAGGCGCGGTCACGCTGGCAATCTTTGTGTGGATTGCCAACGTGCTGTCGCGACTGATCGACCAACGGCTGCGCGTATTCGGACCGCTGACCCCTGCCGTGCAGGTTCTAGCCGCCAAGCTCGTCCGCATGACGTTGCTGACGCTCGCCGTGGTGCTGGCCCTGGGCTCGATCGGCATCGACCTCACGGCCTTCGCCGTCTTCTCCGGGGCGATCGGCGTTGGTGTTGGCTTCGGACTTCAGAAGGTGGTTTCCAATCTGGTCAGCGGCGTGATTTTGCTACTTGATCGTTCGATCAAGCCGGGCGACGTCATTGAGATCGATGGTACGTACGGGTCGGTGATTGCGCTCAATGCGCGCTATGCCTCCGTGCAGACGCGGGACGGCAAGGAGTATCTGATCCCGAACGAGGACCTGATAACTCAGCGCGTCACCAACTGGTCGTTCTCGAGCGACCTGATCCGCATGCACGTGAAGGTGGGCGTCTCGTATCAGTCGGATCCGCATGAGGCGATCAAGCTGGCAGTGGCTGCGGCGCGCGATGTGCCGCGCGTGCTGCAGGACCCCGGACCGAACTGCCTGCTGGTCGCATTCGGCGAGAGTTCGGTTGATCTCGAATTGCGCTTCTGGATCAGTGATCCGGCGAACGGCACGACGAACGTGCGCAGCGAGGTGATGCTGAACCTATGGGACCTTTATCATCAACGTGGGATCGAACTGCCGTACCCGCAGCGGGAAGTGACATTCCGCAATCCTGAGGCGGTCGTGCGGGGATTGGCTAAACGGCAGCCGCCCGTCGCCGAGCCGCCGGAGCAGAACTGAAAACGCATACGCTCTCAAGCCTGGCTGACCAGAGGAACTGATCTATCGGCGTCGCTGAGCGCAGCATGAAGCCCGCCTGTCGAAGCTGCCTTGCGTCGCGCGACAGCGTGGCGGGGTTGCAGCTAACGTAAACGACGACCGGAGGTTTGGCGGCGGCGATCTGTGCCACCTGCGCTGCAGCGCCGACGGCTGGCGGGTTGAGCACGACGGCGGCAAAACCAGCGAGCTCCTTTGCCTGTAGCGGTTGGCGCGCCAGGTCACGCTGGATCGCCTCGATCTTGCCGGCAAGACCGGCGTGATTTGCAGCGGTGCGCAGAGCGGATGCTGATGCTGTGTCGCCCTCCCATGCGGCGACACGGCTACGCTGCGCCAGGGCGAAGGTGATTGCGCCGCAACCCGCGAACAGTTCCGCAACGCGTCCCTCGTCGGGAAGGGCCGCAACGACGGCTGAGATGATGGCAGCCTCACCCGCTGCTGAAGCCTGCAGGAACGCACCGGACGGCGGCGCGACCGTGATGCCGGAGAGCGAAGTTGTCGGTGAGCGCAGTATCGCGACCGGTTCCGGTTCGTCGTTGCCGAGTGCCCAGGCGATACGCGGCAACCGATGAGTGCGGGCAAACTCGGTCAGGGCAATGCGATCCGACAATGCGAGTGGCGCATCGGTGCGCACCAGCAGATCGACTCCGGAATCGAGCAGATTGGCGACCATTGAGCTTTCGCGCCGGAAAGCATGAAGGCGTGCCAGCAGTTCGCGCAAGGGCGGCATCAAGCTGACCAGTGTCTGATGTAGGACAAGGCAAGTGGTCAGATCGACGACGTCTGCGCTGCGTTGCCGATGCAGGCCGAGTACGACCCCGCCACGCCCGCGACGCGCGGCCAGGTCCATGCGGCGTCGCTCGCCGGGACCGATGCGCGTGGGCTGCGACAATGCAATGTCGGCGAAGCCGGCACGACGCAGTGCCGTCGCCAACAGCTCGGATTTCAAGGCAATGTACGCAGCTTCAGGCAAGTGATATAACGTGCAGCCACCACAGGTGCCGAAATGAGGGCAGGATGGTCCCACGGCCCCTCCCCCCAACCCCCTCCCGCAAAGGGAGGGGAGAATGAACGAAGCTCCCCCTCCCCTTGCGGGAGGGGCCGGGCTCAGCCGAATGCCGACAGCCCGGTCTGTGCGCGGCCGAGGATCAACGCGTGTACGTCATGCGTGCCCTCGTAGGTGTTCACCGCCTCCAGGTTCATCACATGGCGAATCACGTGGTACTCATCGCTAACGCCATTGCCGCCATGCATGTCGCGCGCCGTGCGTGCGATATCCAGCGCCTTGCCGCAGTTGTTGCGCTTCAGCAGGCTGATCATCTCCGGTGCGGCGTTGTCCTCGTCGATCAGCCGTCCCAGCCGCAGCACCGACTGCAAGCCGAGTGTGATCTCGGTCTGCATATCGACCAGCTTCTTCTGAATGAGCTGCGTCGCCGCCAGCGGCTTGCCGAACATGATTCGCTGCATCGTATAGTCACGGGCCGCCTGCCAGCAGAACTCAGCCGCACCAAGCGCGCCCCAGGCGATGCCGTAGCGCGCATTGTTCAGGCAGGAGAACGGCCCTCGCAGCCCCTTTACTGCGGGCAGCATCGCATCCTCCGGCACCATGACGTTATCCATCATGATCATTCCGGTGACTGATGCCCGCAGTGAGAACTTGCCCTCGATCTTCGGCGCGCTCAGCCCCTTCATGCCCTTTTCGAGGATGAAGCCGCGGATGTCACCGGCATCGTCCTTTGCCCACACAACGAATACGTCGGCGATCGCCGAGTTGGTGATCCAGGTCTTCGATCCGTTCAGCACAAACCCGCCATCGACCCGCTTCGCCCGTGTGCGCATCGACGCGGGGTCCGATCCGGCATCGGGTTCGGTGAGACCGAAGCAGCCAACCCACTCGCCGCTGCGCAGCTTCGGTAGATACTTCTGCTTCTGCGCCTCGGAGCCGAAATCCCAGATCGGATACATCACCAGCGATGACTGCACGGAGAACGCCGAGCGATAGCCGGAATCCACCCGTTCTACCTCGCGCGCGATCAGTCCGTAGCTGACGTAGTTCACGCCGGCGCAGCCGTAACCCTCCAGCGTTGCGCCGAGAAATCCCATCTCGCCCATCTCGTTCATGATCTCGCGATGGAATTGTTCGTGCCGATTCGCCTCGATCACGCGTGGGAACAGCTTGTCCTGACAATACTCGCGCGCAGCGTCGCGGATCGCGCGCTCCTCCTCGGTCAACTGCTGGTCGAGGCGCAGCGCGTCATCCCACTGAAAGGACGTGAAGTGGCTCTTATGGCGGACCGGAGCATCGTTCATGCCTCGCTCTCCCTTAGTTCGCCGCGTTGCGCGGGCGCAGCAACATGAAGGCCGGCATCTCATCGCCAAAACCTGTGACGCGTGAATCGCCCTGCTCTTCATCGCGAGGGCGTGGCGACTCGCGACGCCTGGTCTCCCGCTGCGGCTCGCGACGTTTCTCCGGAGGCGGCTTCGCCGTCCGCGGCTGCGGCGCCGATTTCTCGGGTTCCGATGGCTTCTCGCGCGCTGCCGACTTCTCACGCGCCGGGGTCTTGGCCCGCGCTGGCGGCTTCTCCCGCATCGAAGTCTTCGCCCGGACAGCGCGCGCGCCGGCACGCCGCCGGCGCCCGCCCTCCTCCGCCCAGTCGACCGGATCGAGGCCCTCGACGTTCATCGGCGGTATCGGATGTCGAATGAGCTTCTCGATCGCCTCTACCGCCGCGCGATCTTCCGGCGCCGCGATAGTGAAGGCGTGCCCTACCAACCCAGCGCGCCCGGTTCGACCGATGCGGTGCACATAGTCCTCGGCATGATGCGGCACATCGAAGTTGAACACATGCGACAGCCCGCCAATATCGAGCCCGCGCGCCGCCACGTCGCTGCACACCAGCAACTGCAATTCGCCCGCCTTGAACTTCTCCAGCGTGGCAAAGCGTACCGTCTGTGCCATGTCGCCATGCAACGCACCGACGTTGAACTTGTGCCGCGTCAGCGACTTTTGCAGGATGTCGACATCGCGCTTGCGATTGCAGAAGATCAAGGCGTTCTGCACCTTCTGGGTGCGGATCAGCCGCCGGAGTGACTCGCGCTTGTCGTGTTCCGCCACCAGCGCCAGGCCCTCGGTTATGGTCGTGGCGACCGAAGCCGGACGCGATACCACGATCTCCTTCGGGTTGGACAGGAACGCATCGGCCAGCCGGCGGATCTCCGGAAACAGCGTCGCACTGAAGAACAGTGTCTGGCGGTTTCGCGGCAGCATCGACACGATGCGCTCGACATCAGGAATGAACCCCATGTCCAGCATGCGGTCGGCTTCGTCGATCACCAGGATCTTTACGTCCGAGAGTAGGATCGAGCCTCGCTCGAACATGTCGATCAGGCGGCCTGGCGTGGCGATCAGCACATCGACGCCGCGCATCAGTACGTCGCGCTGGTCGGTCATGCTTTCACCGCCGATGACCAGCGCGTGCGTAAGCTTGAGATACTTGCCGTACTGGACGAAATTCTCGGCGACCTGCAAGGCGAGTTCCCGCGTCGGCTCGAGAATCAAGCTGCGGGGCATGCGTGCCCGCGCGCGAGAGCCGGTGAGGATGTCGATCAGCGGCAAGGTGAAGCTGGCGGTCTTGCCTGTGCCGGTCTGTGCCGCGCCCAGCACGTCGCGACCCATCAGCACGACGGGTATAGCCTGCTCCTGGATCGGCGTCGGGTGGCGGTAGCCCATTTCGGCGATGGCCCGCAGCACCGACTCGGACAGGCCGAGGTCCGCAAATACCGGGCGCAGTGCTTCTTCGCTGATCGGCTCGGCTACTTCGATCGGCGCGTGTTCGGTCTGTTCCGCCGGGGCGGTCGTGGTATCGTCCAAGTCTTATCCAGTCGCTGGTAGGTCGCGGCGCTGCGGCGCAACGCCTGCGCGGCCAGTCGCACGGCGGCATTCCGCACGTGACGACTGGGTATCAGGACTAAATTCGTGAAAGTCAAGTTCATCGCGCCAATGCGTGGAGCCGGCACTCCCGGTTGAACTCCACGCGCCGCCGCTATATTCCAGCGAAAAGTGGGCGAGAATGATGCAATGATCCATCCGGCAATGCGCGTCTTGCGCCGTCCGTTCGCGGTGGCGACGCTCAGCGTTGGCCTGAGCACACTGGCTGGACTGGTACACGCTGCCATGGCCCGTGTCTGGGTCCGCTTCGGATTCCCGCTTTTCGTCGGTCCGCCGGCTTACTATACGCCGCCATACCGTCCGACAGGCCAGTCGTGCGTGGCCGGCTCCGCGGTGTGCCCGATGGACCACTTGGTCGCGTCGGGCTCGGGGTGCTACTGCGCGACGACGCACGGCCGTCTCTGGGGCCGCGCCACCTGATGGCGACGCCACCCGGTATGGGCCCGCCGGAAGGGGCGAAGGACGATCCTCGCGAACAGGTGCCGACCGGGAATGCCACGCGGTACGCAGCGCGGATTGAGGATTACGCACTGATCGGTGACTGTCACAGCGCGGCGCTGGTCAGCAAAGAGGGATCGATCGACTGGCTGTGCTGGCCGCGTTTCGACAGCTCGGCCTGTTTCGCGGCACTGGTCGGCACGCCGGACAACGGCCGCTGGCGCATCGCTCCCGCCGAGGCCCCGGTCAGTATCCGCCGGCAATATCGTCCCGGCACCCTGATCCTCGAGACGATTTTCGAGACGCAGGATGGCAGCGTGGCGTTGATCGACTTCATGACCGCCGCCACCGGCAACTCCTCGGTGGTTCGCATCGTAGAAGGACGCAGCGGGCAGGTCGCGATGCGGCTCGATCTCGCATTGCGATTCGATTATGGATCGGCCATCCCCTGGGTGACCCAGCTGCGGCATGGCACTGGTCTGCGCGCCATCGCCGGGCCGTACGTTGTGGTGCTGCATAGTAGCGTTCGGCTTCGCGGCGAGAAGTTCACCACGGTCAGCGACTTCACCGTCGCGGCCGGCCAACGCGTTTCGTTCGCCATGACGCACGGCATGTCGCATCTAGCCGAGCCGCATGTGCCTGAAGCCGATGCGGCGCTCGATGAGATCGACGCCGGCTGGACCGCATGGTCATCACGCTGCCTGTATCAGGGCGAATGGCGCGATGTGGTGCAGCGCTCGCTGCTCACTCTCAAGGCGCTGACCTATTATCCCACCGGCGGCATCGTTGCCGCCCCCACTACCTCGCTGCCCGAACTACTCGGCGGTGAGCGCAACTGGGACTATCGCTTTTGTTGGCTCCGCGATGCCACCTTCACACTGCTCGCGTTGATGCACGCCGGCTATCGCGAGGAGGCGCAGTCCTGGGGCACCTGGCTGCGCCGCACTGTCGCCGGCACCCCGTCACAGGTGCAGACGATGTATGGCCTGGCGGGCGAGCGCTGGTTGATGGAGTGGGAGGTGCCGTGGCTGGCTGGCTACGGCGGCGCACGGCCCGTGCGCATCGGCAACGCCGCGAGCACTCAGTTGCAGCTCGATGTTTACGGCGAACTGATGGATGCGCTGTATCAGGAGATGAACCTCGGTCTGGCGCGGCCGAACGCCAGCTGGGAAATTCAGCGGGCTCTGGTCACTCACTTGGCGAAGATATGGGACAAGCCGGACGAGAGCATCTGGGAAGTGCGCGGCGGCTCTCGGCATTTCACCTTCTCCAAGGCGATGGCCTGGGTCGCCATGGACCGCGCGATCCGTGGTGCCGAGCAATTCAACCTGCCCGCGAGGCTCGATCAGTGGCGCGCGCTGCGGCAGCGCATCCACGATTCGGTCTGCCGCGAAGGCTACAGCACCGAGAAGCAAAGCTTCGTGCAGTACTACGGAAGCGATGAGCTGGATGCGAGCCTGCTGCTGCTGCCTTTGGTTGGCTTCCTGCCGCCCCACGATCCGCGCATCAAGGGCACGGTCGCGGCGATCCAGCGCGAGCTTACCGTCGATGGCCTGGTATTGCGCTATCGGACGCATGAGAATGTCGACGGGTTGCCGCCCGGGGAAGGCCTGTTTCTCGCCTGCAGTTTTTGGCTGGCCGACAATCTGATCCTACAGGGCCGGCGTCGCGAGGCGCGTGCGCTGTTCGAGCGGCTGATCGGACTTTGTAACGATGTCGGCCTGTTGGCGGAGGAATACGACCCGCGCTCGAAGCGTCAGTTGGGCAATTTCCCTCAGGCGTTCTCGCATCTGGCGCTGATCAACACCGCGCTGAACCTGCACAACCATGGCCCCGCGCACCGACGGCGCAATACTTCGTCCAACGCGGCTACTCCGCCGGCACCACGATAGGCGGTCGCTTGCCGGCCAGACGTTCCAGCGCCAAATACACCACTGGCGTCGTGTAGAGCGTCAGCACCTGCGATACGATCAGGCCGCCGATGATCGAGATACCGAGCGGACGGCGCAACTCCGCGCCGGTGCCGAATGCCAGCGCCAGCGGCACCGCGCCGAGCAGAGCCGCCAGCGTCGTCATGATGATCGGGCGGAATCGCTCCAAACACGCCTCGTGAATTGCCTGCGCCGGCGACAGCCCCCGCTGGCGCTCGGCTTCCAGCGCGAAGTCCACCAGCATGATGGCGTTCTTCTTCACGATGCCCATCAGCAGGATGATGCCGATCAGCCCCATGATCGACAGATCGTTGCCAGTGATCAGCAATGCCAGCAAGGCACCGATACCGGCCGACGGCAGGGTGGAAATAATGGTCAGCGGATGCAGCAGGCTCTCATACAGCACGCCAAGCACGATGTAGATCGAGATCAGCGCAGCCGCGATCAGCAGTGGCTGCGTCGACAATGACTGCTGGAGGAACCGCGCGTTGCCGGCGAACTCGGTGCGCACATCCTCCGGCATTCGCAGCTCGCGGGTGGCGCTCTGCACTGCTGTCTCGGCATCGCCAAGTGCCATCCCCGGCGCCAGGTTGAAGCTGATCGTGGCGGCCGGAAACTGACCCTGGTGCCGCACCGCCAGCGGCGCGGTGCCACGCTCGAAATGCGCCACAGTCGAAAGCGGCACCTGCTTGCCGCCCGCCGCACCGACATAGATGCGCTCGAGCAGCGACGGATCGGTCTGCAGTCGTGGATCTATCTCCAGCACGACCTTATATTGGTTGCGCTGGGTGTAGATGGTTGTGATCTGCCGCTGCGAATAGGCGTTGTTCAGCGCGTTGTCGATCGCCATGGTGTCGACGCCGAGACGAGCGGCGGCATCGCGGTCGATCACGACGTTCACCTGTGGCCCGGCGCGATCCTGATCCGACGTCACATCGACGATCCCGCGCGTGGCGCGCAGCTTGTCCTCGAGCGCGAGCGCCCAGCGACGCAGTTCGTTGATGTCCTGCGTGATCAGCGCGTACTGGAACTGCGCACCGCCCTGCCGGCCGCCGCCGCGGAGGTCCTGCGCCGAGAAGAACGTCGTCTGAACGCCGGCGACCTTCTCCAACGGTCCGCGCAGCCGCTCGATCACCGCCTCGGAGGAAATCCGCCGCTCTGACAGCGGTTTCAGGCTTACGATGAGAGTGCCGCGGTTGACCGAGCTCCAACCGTTCGACACTCCGACCGTCGAGCCGACGCTGGCGACAGCGGGATCAGCCAAAATCGCATCAACCGCGGCGCGCTGCCGCTCCTCCATCGCCTGGAATGAAACGTCAGGCGAGGCGAGCGTGGAGCCGATCAGTATGCCGGTGTCCTGCAACGGCAGAAATCCCTTTGGCAGCACGGTATAAAGCCGCACGGTCAACACGATGGTCGCAAGCGTCACCAGCAGCATGAACACGTGGTGCTCGAGCGCCCAGCCGAGTGTCCTGGCGTAGAACCGCTGCACGGCGGCAAAGCCACGCTCCAACCCGCGATCCAGTCGCGCGGCGAAGTGCCGCCGTGGCGGAGCGTGCAGATCGCGCGGCATATAGTGCGCACAGATCATCGGCGTCAGGGTGAGCGAAACGAGCGCGGAGACAGCGATCGCCATCGCCAGTGTCATCGCGAACTCGTGGAACAGCCGTCCCAGAATGCCGCCCATGAAGATCAGCGGGATGAACACCGCGACAAGCGAGATGCTGATCGACATGACCGTAAAGCCGATCTGTCGCGCTCCGATCAGCGCCGCGCGCATCGGATCGGCGCCGCGTTCGCGATGGCGGACGATGTTCTCGATCATCACAATCGCATCGTCCACGACAAACCCGACCGAGATGGTCAGTGCCATCAGCGAGAAGTTGTCGAGCAGATAGCCCATGAACCACATGCCGGCGAGCGTTCCGCAGATCGACAATGGCACGGTGACCGCGGCGGCCAGGGTCGGCATCAGCCGGCGCATGAACAGCAGCACCACCAGCAGCACAAGGGTGATGGTGATCAGCATGGTGTACTGCACATCATTGACCGATGCGCGGATCGTTGTGGTGCGGTCGGAAATGATGGTGAGATTGATGTTGGCAGGCAGCCACTCCATCAGTTGCGGCAGCAGTGCCTTGATACGATCGACCGTATCGATGACGTTGGCGCCGGCTGACTTGGTGATTGTCAGCAGAATCGCCGGCTGCTTGCCGTTCCAGGCCGCGAGCCGCGTATTTGCGACGCCGTCGACCACCGTGGCGACGTCGGACAGACGCAGGATTGCACCGTTGCCGACCTTTAGCACCAGCGGCGCATAGTCCGAACCCTGCGAGATCTGTCCGTTGATGCCGATAAACTCCGCGCGCTCCGGTGTCTGGAACGCGCCGGTAGGTTGCAGAACATTGTTTGCTTTGATTGCGTTGAGTACGTCCTGCCCGGCCAGTCCCGCGGCGGCGAGCCGCACCGGATCGAGCCGCACGCGCACCGCAGGCTTCTCGGAGCCGTTGACCGTGACCTGCGAGACGCCGTCGGCCTGCGACAGGCGCTGCGCCAGGATGCTGTCGGCGGCGTCGTAGATCTGAGCTGTGGTCAAGGTGTCGGACGACAGCGCCAGCGTCATGATCGGCGCATCGGCAGGATTGAACTTGCGATAGTAGGGGCGCGTGGGGAGATCCGACGGCAGATCGGTGATAGCCGCGTTTATTGCCGCCTGTACGTCACGCGCCGCGCCGTTGATGTCGCGATCGATGTCGAACTGCACAATGACCGAGGTATTGCCGATCGAGCTGGTGGAGGTGATTTCGGTGACGCCGGAAATTTCGCCGAGCCGGCGTTCCAACGGCGCGGCGACCGAGTTCGCCATCGTCTCGGGATCTGCGCCGGGGCGCGCGGCAAACACCACGATGGTTGGAATATCGACACTTGGCAGCGCGGAGATCGGGAGAAAGCGATAGGCCACGACGCCCGACAGGAGCAGCCCGAGAGAAAGCAGGATCGTCGCAATGGGACGCGCGATGAAAGGGGCGGAAAACCCCATGGCTACTCCGCCGGCTCCATCTGCTCGCCCCGGTACGAAAACCGCCGCCGTAGCCGCTCGAAGGCCAGGTAGATCGCCGGCGTGGTGTACAGTGTGAGGAACTGGCTCAGCAGCAGCCCACCGATGATCGTCACCCCGAGCGGTGATCGCAGTTCCGATCCCGCACCACGCTCCAATACCAGCGGCAGCGCGCCCAGCAGAGCTGCCATCGTTGTCATCATGATCGGGCGGAAGCGCAGCAGACAGGCCTCGCGGATTGCATCCTCGGGCGTGGCGCCTCGCGTCCGTTCCGCCTCGATCGCGAAATCCACCATCATGATCGCGTTCTTCTTCACGATACCCATCAGCAGCACGATGCCGACCAGCGCCACCAGCGACAGATCGATGCCGCACAACATCAGGGCAAGCAGTGCGCCGATGCCGGCCGATGGCAGAGTGGACAGGATGGTGACCGGATGGATCCAGCTCTCGTACAGCACGCCGAGGACGATGTAGATCACCACCAATGAGGCGAGGATCAGCCACGGTTCGGCGGCGAGCGACTTCTGGAATTCCGCGGCGTCGCCGGAGTAGCTGCCGGAAATTGTCCCCGGCACGGCGATGTCCTTTTCGGCCGCGGCGATCGCCCGTACCGCGGCACCAAGCGAATAGCCGGGTGCCAGATCAAAGCTGAGCGTTACTGACGGGAACTGTTCCTGATGCGTGATCACCAGTGGCGCCACGGTGCGCGTGATGGTGGCGATCCCTGACAGTGGCACCTGCGCGCCATTCGCGCCCGGCACGCGCAGCAACCCCAGATAATTCGGGTCCGCCTGCCAGGACGGATCGGATTCCAGTATCACGCGGTACTGGTTGGACTGGCCAAAGATGGTCGAGATCTGCCGCTGGCCGAACGCATCGTACAGAGTGTCCTCGATCGCCTGCATCGACACGCCGAGCCGCATCGCCGAGTCTCGATCGACATCGATATAGGTGCGGAAGCCATCGTTCTGCTGGTCGGTGGCGACGTTCCGCAACGCGGGATCGACGGCAAGTCTATGCAGCAGACGCGGGGCCCATAGCGCCAGCTCGGCTGGATCCGTGTCCACCAGCGTGTACTGGAACTGCGTGCGGCTGATGCGCGTGCCGATCTGGATGTCCTGCACTGGCTGGAAGAACGTGGTTATGCCGGGAATATCGGCAATTGCGCGCTGCAGCCGCGCGATGACCACCGGCGCCGGATCGCGCTGTCTTATCGGCTTCAGCGCGATGGTGAGGCGCCCGGTGTTGGGCGTCGCGTTGATCGTCCCGGCACCGACAAACGAAACCACGCCGGTCACCGCGGGATCGCGCTCGACGATCTGTGCGATCTGGGTCTGCGACGCGACCAGCCGCGGGATGGAGGCACTCTGCGCCGCTTCCGTGACAGCGATGAGTACACCGGTGTCCTGCTGTGGCAGGAAGCCTTTTGGCACTACCACGTAAAGTGCGATGGTGCCGACCAGCGTCGCGGCGCTGATCAGCAGGACGAATGGCTGATGCAAGAACGTCCAGGCAAGGCTGCGCCGATAGGCCGCGAGCAGCGCGTTGAAGCCAGCCTCACTGATGCGTGCGAGGCGGCCCGGATGGTGGTCGCGTGCGGAGCGCAGGATGCGGGCGCACATCATCGGCGTCAGCGTCAACGAGATCACCGCTGAGACCACCACAGCGATCGATAGCGTGACGGAGAACTCCTTGAACAGTCGGCCGACAACGCCGCCCATGAACAGCAGCGGGATGAACACCGCGATCAGCGACACGGTCAGCGACACGATGGTGAAGCCGATCTGGGCCGCGCCACGGTAGGCAGCGGCCAGCGGGTTTATGCCCTGCTCGATGTAGCGCACGATGTTCTCGATCATCACGATCGCATCGTCCACGACGAAGCCTGCGGCGACGGTGAGTGCCATCAGCGACAGGTTGTCGAGTGCGTAACCAAGCTGCTGCATCACGCCGAACGTGCCGATCAGCGACAACGGCAACGCAATCGCCGGGATGAACGTGGCGCGTGGAGAGCGCAGAAAAAGAAAGATGACCGCCACGACCAGGATCACTGACATGATCAGCGTGATCTGCACGTCGCGTACCGATGCGCGGATCGTCTCGGTGCGGTCGGTGACGATGGTAAGCCTGACGCCCGACGGGATCGCGCCTTGCAGGCGCGGCAACGCGGCTTTCACCAGCGCCACAGTCTGCACGATGTTGGCGCCCGGCTGGCGCTGGATGTCTATCACGGCCGCAGGCTGATCATTGTACCATGCGGCGACGCGATCGTTCTCCACCCCGTTGATCACGCTGCCGACGTCCGACAGTCGTAGGGGCGCGCCGTTGCGCCAGGCGATCACCAGCGACTGGTAGGCCGCGGGGTCGATAAGCTGATCGTTTGCGCCAAGTGCGAAGGCAAGGCGAGGGCCGTCGAAGCCGCCTTTGGCGCCGTTCACGTTGGCATTGGCGACGGCGGTGCGCACGTCCTCCAGCGCCAGGCCGTAGGCGGCCAGCCGCGCCGGATCGACGCGTACCCGCACCGCCGGCCGCAGTCCGCCCTGTACAGTGACGCGCCCGACACCGTCGATCTCGGACAGTTTCGGCTGCAACAATGTATCGGCGGCGTCGCTGACCTTGTCGATCGGTAAAGTCTCGGAGGTCAGCGCCAGCGTCAGGATTGGTGCATCGGCCGGATTGACCTTGGCGTAGACCGGCGGATACGGGAGGTTCGCGGGCAACGTCCCCGCGGCGGCGTTGATCGCCGCCTGCACGTCCTGCGCGGCCGAATCCATGCTGCGGTCGAGATTGAACTGCAGGGTGATCTGGCTGGTGCCCTCGGAACTTTGCGAGGTCATCGTGACCAGCCCGGGGATCTGGCCGAACTGGCGCTCCAGCGATGCGGTAATCAGTGTCGCCACGGTATCCGGGCTCGCGCCGGGAAGCTGCGTGGTGACCTGCACGGTGGGGAAGTCGACCTCGGGCAGCGCAGAGACTGGAAGTGCGCGATAGCCCAGCGCTCCGCCAAGCAGGATGGCGATCGCCAGTAGCCACGTAGCGATCGGCCGGGCGATGAACGGTTCGGAAATGTTCATCCGACTTCAGCCGCGCCAAGGCGAGGTTTGTCTCTACTCCCCCTCCCCTTGCGGGAGGGGGTTGGGGGGAGGGGGCCAGCGATCACCCAGGCGCCCCCGCCTGCCGCCGTCGCGTGCCGGGAGCAGCAGGTTGCTCCGCCGCCGGCGAACCGCCAGTCGGCGCCGGTTGCACGATCGTCACCTTGGTGTTCTCGGACAGCCGGGACGCACCGTCGATCACCACCTTCTCGCCCGGCTTCACCCCCTCGGTGATGATGCTCGCCTGCGCATCCTCATGCCCGACGTCGACATTGCGTCGCGTCGTCGAGTTATCCGCGTTCACCACGTACACAAACGAACTATGCGGCCCGCGCTGTACGGCGGCTGGCGGCACCACGACAGCATTCTTCGCGGTATCCACCTGCACCTGCACGCCGACAAAGGCGCCGGGCCAGAGCCGATTGTCGACATTGGGAAACGTTGCCTTCAACTTGATGGTGCCCGTGGTCGGATCGACCTGATTGTCGAGCACCGCCAGCGTGCCGGTATCCAGCAAACCGGTCTGGCTGCCCGTCGCGCCTTGCGCGTAGGCCAGCACCTTGGCAGCACCCTGGCTCATCGCCTTGGTCACCTGCGCGAGCGTTTGCTGCGGCAAGGTGAACAGCACCGAAATCGGCTGCAACTGCGTGATCACGACCAGGCCGGTGGTGTCCGACGCATGCACGATGTTCCCAGCATCGACCTGCCGCATTCCGGTTCGACCGTCGATCGGCGAGCTGATCGTGGTGTAGCTGAGTTGCGTGCGCGTGTTGTCGATCTGCGCCTGATCCTGTTTCACCAGTGCCTCGTCCTGCGCCACCTGCGCACGTGCCGTATCGGCCTGCTGCGTCGACGCGTAGTTGTTCGCCACCAGTTTCGTATAACGCGCGAGGTCCAGCCGCGCGTTGGCAAGCTGCGCCTCGTCCTGGGCCTTCTTCGCCACCGCCTGATCGAGCGCCGCCTGATAGGTGCGCGGATCGATTTGCGCCAACAGGTCGCCCTTCTTCACGACCTGGCCCTCGGCAAAATTCACCGCGAGAAGCGGCCCGTCGACCATCGGCTTTATCGTCACGGTATTGAAAGCCTGCACAGTGCCGAGCGCATCCAGAAAAATCGGTACATCCTGCTGAGCAGCCGTCGCGACGAGCACCGGGATCGGCAGGTTGGCATCGCGATCGCGTGCCGTCTGGCCTCCTGAACCGACCGGCCAGAACCAGATCGCGTAGCCGATGGCGGCGATGACCAGCAGGCACGGCAACGCCATCAGCCAGCGGCGCGACCGGGCGCGCGTTGCCAGATCGGTCGGCTCGCGCGTCAGAGTGTCCATGGCGAGCCTTGATGCATCAACGAACGTTGCCTCCTACCGGCAAGGCCAATCCGCCCGGCACCAGGCCTGGTTTCAGGCCAGGAAATTGGTCCTCGATCGGTCCTGACGGCTCGACCCAGCCGCCGCCCAGCGCCTTGTAGAGACTGAGCAGCGCCTGGACGCGTGCCAGTCGCACCTGGACGAGAAGATCTTCGTCGCCGAACAGTGTGGTCTCCGCCTGCAGCACCGTGGTCACATCGACCGTCCCGGCCTGCATCTGGGCCTGGGCGATATTGGCAGCGTTGCGCGCCGTGGCAACCGCCTGACGCTGCAACGCCTCCTGCTCGGTGGTGAAGCGCCAGGCGGTCAGTGCGTTCTCCACGTCGGTAAAGGACTGCACCACCGATTTGCGATAATCGGCCACAAGTTCCTGGTAGCGGCCCTTGGACAGCTCGAGCTGGCCGCGCAGCAGTCCGCCGTCGAACAGCGGCTGGGTCAGTCCTGCCGCGGCCGACACGAAGAAGCCGCCAGGACCGAACAGCCCGGTCAACGCCGCCGCCTGGTAGCCGGCCTGCCCGGTAAGCTGGATTGTCGGAAAGAAAGCCGCGCGCGCCGCCTGGATATTGAAATTCGCCGCGATGAGTTGCGCCTCGGCCTCGGCCACGTCGGGTCGGCGCGCCAGCAGGCTGGATGGCAGGCCAGGCGCCACCAGCGGCAGGACCAACGTATCGAGTGAGCCGGGCCGCACGTCGATCGCCTCCGGTGCGCGCCCGACCAGGATGCCCAGACCAATCAGCTCCTGCTCGAGCTGATTGCGCAGGTTGGGGATGTTGGTCCGCTCGCCCGCCACCAGCGCTTCCTGCTGGGCGACGTCGAGTGCGGTCGCGGTGCCGGCATCCAGCCGGCCGCGGATCACCGCCAGCGTCTGCTCGGCACTCGCCAGATTGCTGCGCGCGACGACCAGGCGGTCGGCCAGCGCCAGTGCGGTGAACCAGGTATTGGCGACGTTGGTCACCACGGTCAGCGCGACCACCTGCTGGTCGAAGCGGCTGAACACGGCGCTTGCCTTGGCCGACTGAAAGCCGGCCAGATTGTGGTCCCAAAAATCGACCTCGTAGGCGACGTTCAGGCCGAGGTCGTAGAAGTGCGTATCGATCGTTCGTGAGCCGCCCGAGCCGCTGACGAAAGTCGTGCCTGTCGTGCTGCCGCTTGAAGAGCGGCTGGACGAGATGCCGGAATGCTGCCAGCTCGCGTTGCCGGTGACATTCGTGGTGGGCAGCATTGGTGCGCCGGCAATGCGTACCTGGGCATCGGCCTGTCGCACCCGCGCGATTGCCGCCGCTATATCGAAATTCTGCGCGCGGGCCTGCTCGATCAGCGCGTCCAGGTCAGCCGAATTAAAGCCACGCCACCAATCATCGGAGGGCCAGGCTGCCGCCTCTGTGGCCTCAGTGGCGCGAAACTGCACCGGCATCTCGACCTCGGGCCGCTGATAATCCGGCCCGAGATCGCATGCTCCAAGCACCAAAGCCAGCGGCAGGGCGCTACGCAACAGCCGGCGAATCATGGCGTGGCCATTGCAGGCTTTCTATCGAGCCGTCTACCACCGTCAATGCCCCGCGCGAGCGGAGCCCCATCCTACTCGATCGGTCTGGGTCGTACGGACTGATTGTTATCCGGTAAGCGAACTTCCACTACGATGGGATGCAATGGTGGCAGTTGGGCCTGATGGTCACTGGGGTGTGGTTCGATCTCGCAGTGATCACCGGCGGACTATGGATTGTCGTCAGACGGGTGGCGCGCAGACGAGATGCCCAAGCCGAGCACCGGAAGCAAAGGGACGTTCATGGCGCCGTGTGATGTCGCGGAGCGCCGTGCGGCCGAACTACCGCGCGGCCACGAAGCCCAGCCCGGCACCGATCAGCGCTCCGACCGCAGCGCGCGTCGTCATGAATGCGCCCCATCCCCAGCCCATTGCGGCTGGTGCCGCCGCCACCGCTCCTGGCGTCGCCGCAACCGCGCCGGCTGGAACGATGACCGGCCAGAGCAGTGCAGCAACCGTCGCTCCAGCAGCGGCGCCAACTACGACCGGCACCAAGTAGCCGCCCGACGAACCCACGGGTGCGGGTTGTGCGGCAGCAGGACGGGTCAACGCCGGCACGCAAAGCACGACCGTGGAACCGATGGCAACAGCCATTGCGAGAGATTTCATCCGCCATCTCCGGTTGCATGGCGGAATAGTAGACGTATCGATACGTGTCGACAACACAATAAGAGCGCCCAGCTACAGCCGAGGGTTGCCAGTTTTGGCAGGACCTACCGGTGTCCGGCGGCGGCCAGGATGCGCTGCGCCAGTTTCCAATGGGGCCGGTCGATCATCTTGCCGTCGAGCGCGAACACGCCAGCATCCGGGTTGGCGATGAAGGCCGCGTTCACTCGCTCGGCCCAGCGGATGCGCGCCGGCGCGGGAGTGAAGGCGGCATTTACAATGTCGATCTGTGCGGGGTGGATCAGGATCTTGCCGGCGAAGCCGTCCGCTTCGGCCGCCGCCGCTTCCCGCCGCAGGCCAGCGGGGTCGCCGTGATCCGGATAGGGCGTGTCGATCGCCGGGACGCCCAGGGCGCCGGCCGCCACCAATGTCTGAGCGCGCGCCAGCACGACGGGCGCCGGGTAGGAGCCGTCCGGATAGCGGGGCGAAATGCCGAGATCGGCCGAGAGGTCTTCGGCGCCAAAGCAGATCGCCAGCAGGCGAGACGCCACACCGCCGTAGCCGCCCAGGTTGAAGACCGAACCGGCAGTCTCGGTGACGATAGCGACGACGCCGGTGCTGCCGACCGCGCTGCCGGCAGCCGCCTCCAGCGCTTCGAGGTGGTGACCAAGCGTGGCAAGATCCTCCGGCCCACTGCACTTCGGCAGCATCACCCCCGCCGGTCGTGCCGGAACGATGGCGGCAAGATCGTCCAGGTACCATGGCGTGCCGGGCGGATTGACCCGCACGATCAGCCCGCGGCCGGGATGCCCACGCACCACATTGGGCACCATGGCGCGCGCCGTCGGTTTCGCTGGCGCAGCAACAGAATCTTCGAGATCGAGTATCACAGCGTCGGCAGTCGAGGCGATCGCCTTGGCCATTTTTCGTTCGGAATCGCCTGGAGCGAACAACGGACTGCGCAATCGCATGCGGATGACCTCGCGCTTCAAAAGGGTGGCAATCTTGCGCCCCCGGCAACGATATGCAATCAGCGACCGCTCAGGGGACTTTGTTGAAGGAGACGTCCGGGGGTGAACAACACCATCCTGGAAACCATGCATTTGACCCGAGAGTTCGGCGGTTTCGTCGCGGTTGACGATGTATCGCTGACTGTGCGCGCTGGGACGATCCACGCGCTGATCGGTCCAAATGGTGCAGGCAAGACCACCTGCTTCAATCTGCTGACCGCGTTCCTGCCGCCGACCCGTGGCACGATCCGCTTCAAGGATCGCGACATCACCGGCATGAAGCCGGCGCAGGTCGCGCGCCTCGGCCTCGTGCGCAGCTTCCAGATCTCGGCGGTGTTTCCTCACCTGACGGCACTGGAAAATGTCCGGCTCGCGCTACAGCGCGGGCGCGGTGCGAGCTTCGACTTCTGGCGCTCGGAAAGGGTGCTGGGCGTCTACGAGGATCGGGCGCGCCAACTGCTGTTTGATGTCGGCCTGACCGGCGAGGCCGACACCGTGGTGACGCAGCTCCCCTACGGCCAGAAGCGGGCGCTGGAGATCGCCACCACGCTGGCGCTGGATCCTGAGGTGATGCTGCTGGACGAGCCGACCGCCGGCATGGGCCATGGCGACGTCGACCGCATCGTCGAGCTGATACGCCGTGTACGCGGCGATCGCACCATCCTGATGGTCGAGCACAATCTGTCCGTCGTGGAAGGCCTGTGCGACACCATCACTGTGCTGACGCGCGGGCGCGTGCTCGCCGAGGGCGACTACGCCACGGTGTCGCGCAACCCCGAAGTCATCGCAGCCTATCTGGGGACGCCGCATGCTTGAGGTGAAGGGCCTCAACGCCTGGTACGGCGAAAGCCACATCCTGCATGGTGTGAACTTCGAAGTGCGCGAGGGCGAGGTGGTGACATTGCTCGGCCGCAACGGTGCCGGCAAGACAACCACGCTGAAGTCGATCATGGGCCTCGTGCCGCGGCGCGAGGGAAGCATCGCGTTCCGCGGCCGTGAAACCGTGCGCCTGATGCCCAATCAGGTCGCGCGTGCCGGCATCGCCTTCTGCCCGGAGGAGCGCGGCATCTTCGGCTCGCTGAGCGTGACCGAGAACCTGCTGCTGCCGCCGGTGGTGGCACCCGGCGGCCTTGATGTGGATACCATCTACGCGCTGTTCCCCAACTTGAGGGAACGCGCACGCACCGCGCATGGCACACGGCTATCCGGCGGCGAGCAACAGATGCTGGCGATCGCGCGCATCCTGCGGACCGGCGCGAAGCTGCTGCTCCTGGACGAGCCGACCGAGGGGCTGGCGCCGGTGATCGTGCAGCAGATCGGTCGTACTGTCCGCGAGATCAAGCAGCGGGGCTTTACCGTTCTGCTGGTTGAGCAGAACTTCCGCTTCGCCCAGACAGTGGCCGACCGGCACTATGTCATGGAGCACGGCCAGGTGATCGACATGATCCCGAACCATCGGCTCGAGGCCAGCATGGACAAAATCCACGAGTACTTGGGAGTTTGAATGACTGTGACGAGGGGAAGAGTTTGGATCGGTGGATTCAACCACTGACGGAAACCCGATCCACCAATGATAAGGATATCGACCATGACCATTTCCCGCCGCACTCTCCTCGGCACGGCAACTGCCGCGGCCGCCGTGCCACTTGTGCGCCCCCGAGCACAGGCTGCGCCAACCATCAAGATCGGCGTCCTGAACGACATGTCGGGCCCTTACATGAACACCGGTGGCCCGACCTCGATCGTGTGCGCCAAGCAGGCACTGGAGGATTTCGGCGTCGCAGGCAAAGGGCTCAACGTCGAGGTCATCAACGCCGATCACCAGAACAAACCCGACCTTGCCGTGTCGATCGCGCGCCAGTGGTTCGACCGCGACGGGGTGGACATGCTGCTCGACGTGCCGACGTCGTCGGTCGCACTCGCCGTGCAGTCGGTCGTGCGCGAGAAGAACAAGGTTTACCTCAACTCCGGTGCCGCGACGTCAGACCTGACCGGCAAGTCCTGCTCGCCCAACTTCATCCACTGGACCTACGACACCTACATGCTCGCGCGCTCGACCGGCGGGGCGATGGTGAAGGCGGGCGGCGATTCCTGGTACTTCCTCACCGCCGACTACGCGTTCGGCAAACAGTTGCAGGCCGACACCAGCGCGCTCGTGCAGGCTTCGGGCGGCAAAGTGCTTGGCTCCTCGCCGTATCCGTTTCCCGGCACTTCCGATTTCTCGTCCTTCCTGGTGCAGGCACAGGCGAGCCGCGCCAAGGTGCTCGGCCTGTGCAATGCTGGCGCCGATACGGTCAACTCGATCAAGCAGGCACGCGAATTCGGCGTCAACCAGACAATGAAGGTCGCCGCCCTGCTGATGTTCGTGACCGACGTGCACGCACTCGGCCTCGACGTGTCGCAGGGGCTGAACCTGACTGAAAGTTTCTATTGGGACCTGAATGACCGCACGCGCGCCTTCACCAATCGGGTCAAGTCGAAGACACCGAACAACTGGCCCAACATGGTTCACGCCGGCTGCTATTCGGCGACGCTGCATTACCTGAAGACGGTCGCCGACATGGGAGCCGCGGAAGCGAAGAAGGACGGCGCCGCGACTGTGGCGCGCATGAAGAAGATGCCAGTCGACGATGACTGCTTCGGCAAGACCACGATCCGCGAGGACGGCCGGAATTTAACTCCGGCGTTCCTGTTCGAGGTGAAGCAGCCGTCCGACAGCAAGGGCCCGTGGGATTACTACAAGCTGGTCGCGACCACGCCTGGCGACCAGGCATATCGACCCCTCAGTGAAGGCCACTGCGGGTTTATCGGCAAGGCCTGAGCGAAGGCGGGTCGGGGAGGCAAAACAATGATCATGATCTTCGGCATCCCCGGCCCGCTGCTGTTCGGCCAGCTTCTGCTCGGGCTGATCAACGGCGCCTTCTACGCGATGCTGTCGATGGGGCTCGCCATCATCTTCGGCATGCTGAACATCATCAACTTCGCGCACGGCGCCCTCTTCATGATGGGCGCCTTCGCCTCCTGGATGCTGCTTCAATACGCCGGCATCGGCTACTTTCCCTCGCTCATCCTGGCGCCAATCATCATCGGGGCATTCGGTGTCGTGCTGGAGCGCACGATCATCAGCCGCCTCTACCATCTGGATCATCTGTACGGTCTTCTACTGACCTTCGGGCTGGCGCTGGTGATCCAGGGCCTGTTCCGCAACTACTACGGCAGCTCCGGTCTGCCCTATCAGATCCCCGCCATCCTGAGTGGTGCGACGGACCTGGGCTTCATGTTCCTGCCGAACTATCGCGGCTGGGTCGTGCTCGCCGCGTTGGTGGTTTGCCTCGCCACCTGGGCCATCATCGAAAAAACACCGCTCGGCGCCACCCTGCGCGCAGCCACCGAGAACGCGCCGCTGGTGCAGGCGTTCGGCGTCAATGTGCCGCGGGTGATCACGCTGACCTATGGCGGCGGCGTGGCGCTCGCCGCCTTTGCCGGTGTGCTCGCCGCGCCGATCTATTCGGTAAACCCCAATATGGGCGACAACTTCATCAACACCGTGTTTGCGGTGGTGGTGATCGGCGGCATGGGCTCGATCATGGGCTCTATCATCACAGGCTTCGGACTCGGCGTGATCGAGGGTCTCACCAAGGTGTTCTACCCGCAGGCATCGGCCACCGTCGTGTTCCTGGTCATGGTGATCGTGCTGCTCACCCTGCCGCATGGCCTATTTGGAAGGCGCGCCTGATGTTCGGTTTCTCCCGCTCGCAACAGATCACCTTCCTCGTGATGCTGGCGCTGATCGTCGTTTGTCCGTTCGTGCTGTATCCCGTGTTCTTGATGCGGGTATTGTGCGTGGCGCTGTTCGCATGCGCGTTCAATCTGATGATCGGCTACGTCGGCCTGCTGTCGTTCGGCCATGCGGCATTCTTCGGCATGGGCGCTTATATCGCCGCCTGGACCATGAAGTTCTGGCATGTCGATGCGGCGATCGCGATCGCCCTCGGCGGCGCGACCGGTGCAGTACTCGGCCTGTGCCTTGGTTATCTCGCAATCCGCCGCTCGGGCATCTACTTTGCCATGATCACGCTTGCACTGGCGCAGATGATATATTTCTTCTGCGTCGAGGCGCCCTTCACCGGCGGCGAGGACGGCATCCAGCAGGTCCCGCGCGGCTATCTGTTCGGCGTCATCTCGCTCGACAACGACATGGCGATGTACTGGCTGGTGGCGGCGGTATTCATCGGTGGCTTCCTGCTGATCCACCGCATCATCCACTCGCCGTTCGGCCAGGTGCTGAAGGCGATCCGCGAGAACGAGCCGCGGGCCACTTCGCTCGGTTATCGCACGGATGACTACAAGCTGATCGCGTTCGTGCTGTCCACCATGCTGGCGGGCGTGGCCGGCGGCACCAAGGCGCTGGTGTTTGGCATCGCCACGCTGACCGATGTGCACTACTCCACGTCAGGTGAGGTCGTGCTGACCACGCTGCTTGGCGGGCTCGGGACAGTATTCGGTCCGGTGATGGGCGCAGTGCTGGTGACCACGATGGAGAACTATCTGGCGCAGTTCGGGCAGTGGGTGACTGTCACCCAGGGGGCGATCTTCGTGATCTGTGTGCTGGCGTTCCGCCGCGGCGTGATCGGTGAGATCGGCGGTGCGTTGCGCCTGGCGCTGTAACCCGTCAGCCGGATTGGCCGGCAACGGCGATGATCCGTGGCCCGTCCCAAATTCCGAGGCAGACCCGCTCGCCGCCGCAGTCCAGCAGCAGATAGGGATCGAGCACGATCTCCTCCTGCAACAACTCACCGAGGACAAGCGCCGATCCGATTGCATCGCGTTGCAGGTCACGCGCGAGAAGCGCAATCCGCCGAGGCACGCCGAGCGCGAGCAGCCCTTCCGCGGCTACGACGCGCTCCTCCCATTTTGCACCAGCGCTGACCCGGAACACGCCGAACACGATCAGCAGCGCCATCACGCCGAGCCAGAACAGGCTGAGCCAGGACGGCACCAAGGAATCGGCCAAAGTGCGGTTGGCAAGACCGCCGCTCAACGCCATGCAGAACACGGAACCGATCAGCCCGACCGGCAACCAGGTCTGATGCTGGTGCCAGAAGCTCGGCGCGAATCGTTCGAGCTGTGCCTGCTTGTGCGCCGCCAGCGCCTGCAACGGCACAGGCGACACACCGTGGTCGTCGAGGACTTCGGCCAATAACCTCGGTCGCGGCGGGGCGATCAGTGCGTCGAACGGCATCTCTCGTGCCCCCTAGAGCGTGATGACCGAGGCGGAATCGCCGGAGGTCTGAATCACGCGATCAAACCAAGAATTGCACGGGCTGAACACGTCTTCGAGCGCTCGTCCCGCGCTAGCAGCGGTAGTTGGCGCCCTTGCGATCGATCGTGCGCACCAAGCCTTGCCATTCCGCGCGACCGTATTCCGGCGTGTTGCGCCGTTTCTGCATACGCTCCGCCGCCTTGCCCACGACGTACTCGTCGATCTGCACAGCCGGCGCACCGAGCGTTCGGGCAATGAGCTCGAGCTCGCAGGCGCGCTCCAGGCCGTACATGCGGAAGAACGTACCATGAACCGTCGGTCCATGTGTCAACAGACCGTGGTTGAGCAGCACCACGTGGCTGCCGTGCTTGCAGGTACGGCCGAGCGCCTCGCACTCCTCCGGTGACGCAGGCACGCCATATTCATGATAGGCAACATCGTCGTAGACCTGCAGTGCGTCCTGGCTGATCGGGCGCAGTCCGTGCTCCAGCAGCGAGATGCCGGCGCCGGCACGGGTGTGCGTGTGCATCACGCACATTGCGTCCGGGCGTGCCCTGTAGACACCGCTATGGATGGTGAAACCGGCATTGTTGAACCTGCCGCCTTCGCTGAAGACCTTGCCGTCCATATCCATCTTGACCAGACTCGATGCGGTGATCTCATCGAACATCTCGCCGTAGTTATTGATCAGGAAGGTGTCCGGTTCGTCTGGGATACGCGCCGACATGTGGGTATTGATCAGGTCGGTCCAACCAAGGTGATTGACCACATGGTACAGCGCGGCAAGTTCACAGCGTGTCTGCCACTCGATGTCGGTCATGCTGGTCTTCGGCAGCTGCAGCGCTGCTGACATTCGGTCTCTCCATTAACGTTCGTCCCGGCGGGCGCGCTGGCGCCATGCCTATCCTGTGGGAGTTATCGCTGGTCCGCAACTGGGGTGCCGTCCATACCTTATCAGCGCCATTCGCGCTCATCAGCCGCGGGCGGTATTCTCGTGACCGCGAAGTTGAGTTTAGGTTGCCCGGCGCGATCCTGTTATGGCGCATCGCTGAGGAGGGAGGCGTTTGATTTGTACCCGCGCCGCACGGTGGGTGACCGTGTGCCTTTTGCCATTGTTGTTCGTCGGTTCTGCGCTGGCGCAGACGCGAGTCGCGTCCCCGTCAGCTGCCCGGACTGCGCCCCCGCCATCCGCGCGGAGCGCGCCCGCGCTTGGCGCCGTGCGCGCCGGCGGCACGATCGCCACGATCAAGGTCGAGGGCAATCAGCGAATCGAGACCGGGACGATCCTCTCCTACATGCTGGTACAGCCTGGCGACCCGTTCGATCCCGACCGGCTCGATCGCAGCCTGAAGACCCTCTACGCGACCGGCCTCTTTCAGGATGTCCGGCTCAATCGCGACGGCGACACGCTGGTGGTGCGTGTGGTTGAGAACCCGTTGGTCAACCGCGTCGCCTTCGAGGGCAATCACAAGTTGACCGATGATCAGCTTCGTCCGGAAATGCAGCTCAAGCCGCGCGCCGTGTTCACGCCGGCCCTGGCGGAGCAGGACCGCCAGCACATCCTCGATCTGTACGCCAGGCGCGGCTACTACAACGCCCGGGTCGATCCGCAGGTCATCCGGCTCGCTGAGAACCGTGTGGACGTGGTCTACCAGATCAATGACGGCAGCGTGACGCTGATCAGCAAGATCGTGTTTGTCGGCAACCATGAGTTCAGCGAGGACCGGTTGTCGGAGGTGATCAACAGCCGCGAGGAGCGCTGGTGGCGTTTTCTCTCCACGTCCGACGAATACGCTCCGGAACGGCTGAATTTCGACAAGGAGTTGTTGCGGCGCTTCTATCTGAAGAACGGCTACATCGATTTCGAGGTGAAGGACGCGAAATCCGAGCTGGCGCCCGATCGCTCGGGTTTCTTTCTTACCTTCACGATCAGCGAGGGCGATCGCTTCAAGGTCGGCAAGATCACCATCAACTCGCAGCTGCGCAACCTCAACGGCGACGCTTTGCGGGGCAATTTGCAGATCGACTCGGGCGATTGGTATGATGGTGACGCCGTCGGCCGCAGCGTCGATGCGATGGAGCTCGATGTTCACAATCGCGGCTATGCTTTCGTCGAGGTGAAACCGCGGATTGTCCGCAACCCCACGGAGCACACCGTCGACCTGATCTTCGATGTGGGTGAGGGCCCGCGTGTCTATGTCGAGCGGATCGACATCGTCGGCAACACACGCACCCAGGACAAGGTCATCCGCCGAGAATTCCGCTTGGCCGAGGGCGACGCGTTCAGCGCTGAGGCGGTTCGCCGGTCACGGCAGCGGCTGCAGGACCTCAACTACTTCAACAATGTTCAAATCAACACCACGCCCGGATCGACCCCGGACAAGGCCGTGCTGACCGCCTCGGTCGAGGAAAAGGCAACCGGCGAGCTCACGGTCGGCGGCGGGTATTCCACGGATGCCGGCGCGTTGCTGGACGTTGGCCTGAGCGAGCGCAATCTGGTCGGCACCGGCATCAGCGCCGGCATCAATGGCGTGCTGGCACAGAAGCGCAGTTCTGTTACAGCCTCCATCACGGATCCCTACTTTCTCGATCGCAATCTGGTCGCTGGCGCCGACGTGTTCCTGATCCAGACCAACTATCTCGGAACAGAACCGTATGACGAAAAACGTGTCGGCTTCGATATTCGCGCCGGCTACGATTTCAATGAGTATCTGCGCCAGGTCTGGAGCTACTCGTTGGTCGGACGAACCGTGTTCAACGTTGCGACCAACGCCAGTTTCTTCATCACGCAGGAGGAGGGCTACACGCTGCTCTCCCAGGTGAGCCAGGCGATGACCTACGACCGTCGCGACAGCAAGGTCGATCCGCACGCAGGCTATCTTGTCTCGCTTGGTAATGACGTCGCCGGCCTGGGTGGCAATGCACAATTCGTTCGTACGAACATCAATGGGCAGTATTTCATCCCGTTGGACCGGTTCACCGGCAACAGTGATTGGGGCGTCGCAGTGACGGGGAGTTTCGGCTACCTGTGGAACGAAGGGCAACAGGAGCAGATCATCGACCGGTTCTTCCTGGGCGGCGACAACCTGCGCGGGTTTCAGATCGGTGGCGCGGGTCCGCACGATGCGGTGACCGGCGATCCTGTGGGAGGCCGGATGATCTGGACACAGTCGACCGAACTGCACTATCCGCTGCCGATCTCGGCAGACATCGGGCTGTCCGGTCGCGCCTTCGTCGATGTGGGCGGCCTGACCGAGGCCAGCTTCCAGGACCAGTCGAGTTGCCGGGAGGCGACCGGGGCGCCATGCGTGATCGTCGCGTCCCCGACGCCACGCGTTGGCATTGGTGTAGGGCTGTCCTGGCATACTCAGTTCGGTTTGCTAAACGTTGACTTGACCCCGTTCGTGATCAAGCAACCGCACGACCAGACGCAGATCTTCCGCTTCGGCTTTGGTACGAGGTTCTAGTGTTAACATACCGTCTATTCGTGGGAGCCGCCGTGGCGGCTGCCGTTCTGTCTGCTTACATGCCGCAGACCGCGGCGCAGCAGAACCAGCAATGGTTCGTCCCGAACCAGCCACGCGCCGCGGCGCCGCGGCCGGCCGCGCCACGTCCGACGCCCACGGCGCAGCCCGGGGAGGCACCGGGCGCCGGCCTCATGCCCGAAGGCGCCGTGCCTGGTGCCGAAGGGCAGTCTCCGCAGGTTCAGGTGCAACTCCCGCCGCCACCCGAGGTGCCCCCGCTCCCAAAGGGCCCAACGCCGCCGGCCGCCATTGTCGGCGTGCTCTCGGTCGCAGACGTGATGCGGGCCTCCACCGCCTTCCAGCAGGCGGACAAGGAGTTCGTCTCCCGGCGCCAGAAGCTGAACGAGGACGCCCAGAAGGAGCAGGTCACTCTGCGCGATCTGGGTCAGGGCTTGGCCAACGATCGCAGCAAGCTCACCCCGGAGCAGATCCGTAGCCGTGAGAAGGACCTGCAGGACCGGATCGCCGAGTCGCGTCGCGTGTTCGGCGAACGCAACCGCATCATCCAGGAGGCCAGCCAATACGTGATGGCTCAGATCGACCGCGCGACCGAAATGGTAACGCAACAGGTGGCGATCAGCCGCGGCATCAACCTGGTTCTGAACCGCGCCCAGATCCTCGGGACCGTCAATGAATTCGACCTGACACCCGCGGTGGTGGAGGACCTGAACAAGGTGCTCGCAGCGGTGACGATACCACCGGACGGCGTATCGCCGGTGGCAATGAAGCCGCCGGAAGGTTCCGCCACCCCGGTAAGCGAGCAGCAGCCGGCAGCATCCCCGGCCAAGCCGCCCGCGAAGCCGCCGGCCACCCCTCCTACAGCGCAGCAACAGCACCGATAAGGCGCCGTCAGGACCGGGTACATGGATTGGCCGCCGATCGCCGGAGATCCCCGATTCTTCGACCGAAGCGGCCCGCATAGTCTCGTGGCGATCGCCGATGCGGCGCAGACCAAGGCGCCGCCGGGTCACCTGATGCTGACCGGCGTGGCGCCGCTGCAAACGGCAGGTCCGGGCGACGTGAGCTTTCTCGACAACCGCAAGTATGCCGCCGCGCTGGCCGAGACGCGAGCCGGCGCCGTCATCGTGCACCCCGACATGGCCGACCGCGCACCGCCCACCGCCATAGCCATCGCCGCGACCGAACCCTACCTTGCCTGGGCACGCGTCGCCGCACTGTTCCATCCGATGCCGCCGCCGCTACCTGGCGTGCATCCGTCCGCCGTTCTCGCGTCGGACGCCTCGATTGATCCAGGCGCGGAGATCGGACCGCTCGCTGTGATCGGTGCCCGGGCGCAGATCGGCCCTCGCTGCCTCGTCGATGCAGGCGCCTTCATCGGGGCCGGCGTGGTATTGGGTGCCGACTGTCGAATCGGTGCCCACGCCTCGCTCAGCCACGCGCTGCTCGGCGACCGCGTGGTCGTGTATCCCGGCGCGCGCATTGGCCAGGACGGATTTGGCTTTGCGGCGGCGGGCAAGGAATTCCTGCGCGTGCCGCAACTTGGCCGTGTGGTGCTCGAGGATGACGTGGAGGTCGGCGCCAACACCACGATTGATCGCGGCTCGCTGCGTGACACGCGCATTGGCGCCGGTTCGCGCCTCGACAACCTGGTGCAGATCGGGCACAACGTCAGCCTTGGGCGCGGCTGCGTTATCGTTGCGCAAGTTGGCATTTCCGGTTCCACGGTCTTGGAAGACCACGTCATGGTTGGTGGCCAGGCGGGCCTTACGGGCCATCTGCGGATCGGGCGCCGCGCGCGTATCGGGGCCCAGGCCGGCGTCATGTCGGACGTGCCGCCTGGCGCAGATGTGGTTGGCAGCCCGGCACAGCCGGTGCGCGAATTCTTCCGCCACGTCGCCGTGCTGCGGCGACTGGTGCGTGAGGCGACCGCCAAACGGTCGAAGGACAAGACGGCGGGGACGGAGACAGATACGGACTGAGCGTCATGGATTCGCCCGCAACTGAGGCAGTTTCGTCCGACTCCACGATCGATGTGGTCGATATCGCGCGCATCATGCACGCGATTCCGCACCGCTATCCGTTCCTGCTGATCGATCGGGTCGTTGACGTCGTGCATAATCGTTCCGCTATCGGCATAAAGAACGTTTCGGTTAACGAGGCGTTCTTCGCGGGCCATTTCCCGGACCATCCCGTGATGCCAGGCGTGTTGATCATCGAGAGCATGGCGCAGACCGCCGCGGTACTGGTGGTGGAGACGCTAGGCCCCGACGCAGCCGGCAAGCTGGTGTATTTCATGTCCATCGAGGGCGCCAAGTTCCGCCGACCGGTGGTACCAGGCGACCAGTTGCGTATCCACGTGACCAAGGAACGCAATCGCGGCAACGTCTGGAAGTTCAACGCGGTCGCTCGGGTGGATGGGGTGTCGGTAGCCGAGGCAACCTATGCGGCGATGATCATGGATCGCGCCCCGCCGTCCTGATGCACTGCCGCAATCGCGCCAAAATCTTCGGTGAAACAAGCGGTTACAAGCTGATTATCGAAATATGGGGCAACAATGATTGAGTTGGTCCACGGAATGCCCCGGTCTAGCTTCCGCAGTGGTTCCTGCCAGTGAGACACGCCAGAATGGATGCTATGCCCGAGACGATTGCGCTGCGGCCGGTTGGTGCTGTCGTACATCCGACGGCACTCGTCGCGCGCGGTGCCGAGTTGGGCAGGGGCGTGCGGATCGGTCCTTACTGCACGGTCGGTGCCGACGCGGTCATCGAGGATCGCGCCCAACTGGTGTCACATGTTGTTGTGGACGGGCATACCCGGATCGGTCCTGACGCGGTGCTGTATCCGTTCTGCACCGTCGGGCTCGCACCGCAGGACCTGAAATATGCCGGCCAGCCGACGCGCTGTGAGATCGGCGCCCGCACCCAGGTTCGCGAGCACTGCACGATCCATCGTGGCAGCGTCTCCGGCAAGGGCATTACACGGGTTGGTGCCGACTGCCTGCTGATGGCAGTGGCACATGTCGCGCATGACTGCACGCTGGGCGACAACGTGATCGTCGCCAACAACGTGGTCATGGGTGGACATGTATCGATTGCGGACCATGCGGTGATCGGCGGCGCAGCGGCGATCCACCAGTTCGTGCGCATCGGCCGCGCGGCGATGATCGGCGGCGTTTCCGGCGTCGAGGGAGACGTGATCCCATTCGGCAGCGTGATCGGCAATCGCGCGCGGCTGGCGGGACTGAACGTCGTCGGCCTGAAGCGCCGCGGCTTCGACAAGGCGCAGATCCAGTTGCTGCACAATGCCTTCCGCGACCTGTTCCGGCGCGAGGGGGTGTTTGCGCAACGGCTGGCCGCCGCACGTGCGCACTATGGCGACGAGGCGCTGGTGGCCGAGGTCCTGGCGTTCATCGACGCGCCAAGTCACCGGGGCCTGATCCGCGCGGAATAGCCCGTGGCGGCGGAGCGCCGGGTTCTCGGCATTGTCGCGGGCGGAGGACAGTTGCCGGGTCAGGTGGCGGCTGCGGCGCGGGCGGCCGGGCGCCGTGTGTTCCTGGTCGGGTTGGAGGGCTTCGCCGAGCCGACGGTGCTCGCGCCCTGGCCGCACGAGATGGTGCGCATTCTTGCCGCCGGCCGGATCATTGCAGCGCTGCGCGAGCACGGCTGCCAGGATCTCGTTCTGATCGGGCCGGTACGGAGGCCCTCGCTGCTCGATCTGCGGCCGGATGCCGAGGCCGCCCGCATTCTGGCCCGCATCGGTCGCGCCGCATTCGCCGGTGATGATGGCCTGCTGGCCGCTGTAATCAGAATTTTCGCCGAGGAGGGATTCCGCGTACTCGGCGCCCACGAGATCCTGAACGAGACGCTGGGTCCCGCTGGGAGGCTGTCCCAGGCTGCGCCCGATGCGGTGGCAATGGCGGACATTCGCCGCGGCATTGCCGTGGCCAAGGCGCTCGGTGCGATCGATGTCGGGCAGGGCTGCGTGGTGCAGCAGGGGATGGTGCTCGCGGTCGAGGCGGCCGAGGGCACCGACGCCATGCTGGCGCGCTGCGCATCACTGGCGAGGCCAGGACGCGGTGGTGTGCTGGTGAAGTTGGTCAAGCCAGGGCAAGACCGCCGCACCGATCTGCCCACCATCGGACCGGAGACTTTGCGCGGTGCGACGGCGGCCGGTCTGCGGGGGGTTGCCTTCGAGGCCGGAGGTACCATTCTGGCGGAGCGCGACGCCGCGATCGCTGCGGCGGACCAGGCCGGGCTGTTTCTGTTGGGTCTGAGTCCGGATGACCTGTCCGAGAGGGGAGAGAACACATGAGCCGCTATCTGCACACCATGCTGCGCGTCGGCGACCTCGATCGCAGCATCGGATTCTATTCCAAGGCATTCGGCATGAAGGAATTACGCCGGCGGGATGTGCCGGACGGCAAGTACACCCTCGCCTTCGTCGGGTACGGCGATGAGGACAGCAATACGGCGATCGAGCTGACTTACAATTATGGTGTCGAGAAGTACGAAATGGGCGGTGCCTTCGGCCATCTGGCGATCGGCGTGCCGGATGTGGCGGAGGCCTGCGATATCGCGGCCAAGGCCGGCGGCACAGTCACCCGCCCGGCCGGTCCAGTGAAGTTCGGCACCACCATCATCGCTTTCGTCAAGGATCCGGACGGCTACATGATCGAACTGGTGCAGCGGCCGTAAGCCGCGCCGTCACCGGCTGGCGTCGAGTGCTGCCTGGAGCATCCAGGCGGCCGCCATTCGGTCAACCGCGGCAGCACGTTTGCGGCGGCTGAGATCAGCCTCGCCGACCAGGAAGCGATTGACCGCCGCGGACGACAGTCGCTCGTCCCACAATGCGACCGGCAACTGGGTCGCTTCGGCCAGCGCCAAAGCCCAATCCCGCGCGGCCTGGGCCGCCGGCCCTACCGACCCATCCATCGATAACGGCAGTCCCACCACCAACCCGCCGGCACCTTCCTTGCGCGCGATGGCGACAACCTCGGTCGCTGTGTCACGCAGCTTGCCTCGCCTGACGCTCCCATAGGGCGACGCCAGCAACAGGCTCACATCCGACAGCGCCACGCCGATCGTGCGGCTGCCCGGATCGAGGCCGATCAGCCGTTGATCGCGTGCCAGTGCTGCGCGCAGGTCGCGTAGGTTGAATACCGGCATCCCGCGTGCTTATCGTCCCAGCCCGCCAGTCGAAAAAGGTCTCTCTGTCATGTCGCTCGAACCCGCGACCATTCGCCGCATCGCCACGCTCGCCCGCATCCACGTCGAGGACGCCGAGCTTGCCACGCTGGCGGCCGAACTGAACAGCATCCTGGGATGGATCGAGCAGCTTAACGAGGTGAACGTCGATGGCGTCGACCCATTGACCGGCGCACAGCAGATGGCACTGAAGATGCGCGAGGACGTGGTTACCGACGGCGGCTACCCCGACAAGGTTCTGGCCAACGCGCCGGAGCGGGCGGGCGATTTTTTCGTTGTCCCGAAGGTGGTCGAGTGAGCCTCACCGACCTCACCATCGCGGCGGCGCGCAACGCGTTGCGGGCGCGCGATTTCACCGCGCGCGAACTGACCGAGGCGCATCTCGCGGCGATCGATGCCCTCAATCCGCGGCTCAATGCCTTCATCACAGTGACCGGCAAGCGCGCATTGGCGCAAGCCGACATAGCGGATTCGGCACTCGCGCGCGGTGAATTCGCGCCGCTCACCGGCATTCCGCTGGCGATCAAGGATCTGTTCTGCACCGAGGGCGTGCGCACCACCGCCGGCAGTCGCATTCTCGGGCCGTTCGTGCCGCCCTATGAGAGCACCGTCAGTGCCAACCTGCTGCGCGACGGCGCGATCTTTCTTGGCAAGGCGAACATGGACGAGTTCGCCATGGGCTCGTCCAACATGACCTCGGCCTATGGCCCGGTGACAAACCCCTGGCAGCGCAGGCAGGACACCACCGCGGCCCTGGTGCCCGGCGGTTCGTCCGGCGGTTCAGCATCCGCAGTATCGGCGCGGCTGGCGATGGGTGCGACCGGAACCGACACCGGCGGTTCGATCCGCCAGCCCGCGTCGTTCTGCGGCATCGTCGGTTTGAAGCCGACCTATGGACGTTGCTCGCGCTGGGGAGTGGTGGCGTTCGCATCGTCGCTCGATCATCCAGGGCCTTTTGCGCGCACCGTGCAGGACTGCGCGATCCTGCTCGGTTCCATGGCGGGACACGATCCGAAGGATTCAACCAGCGCCGATATTCCTGTGCCTGACTACGTCGCGCCGTGCGCACGCAGCGTGAAGGGCATGCGCATCGGTGTGCCGCGCGAATATCGTGTCGACGGCATGCAAGGCGAGATCGAGGGCCTGTGGCAGCAAGGACTGACCTGGCTGCGGGACGCAGGCGCGGAAATCGTCGATGTCTCGCTGCCTCACACGAAGTATGCCCTGCCCGCCTATTATATCGTCGCGCCCGCCGAGGCCTCGTCCAATCTGGCGCGCTATGACGGCGTACGGTTTGGCCTGCGCGAGAATGGCAAAGACCTGCGCGATCTCTACGAACGCACGCGTGCGGCGGGATTTGGTGCCGAGGTCAGGCGTCGTATTCTGATCGGCACCTATGTGCTGTCGGCCGGCTATTACGACGCCTACTATATTCGCGCGCAGAAGGTGCGGGCGCTGATCCTGCGCGACTTCACCGAGGCGTTCGCGCGTGTCGACGCGCTGGTTGCTCCCACCGCACCATCCGCCGCATTCGCACAGGGCGAGAATATGGATGACCCAGTGCAGATGTATCTGAACGACGTCTTTACCGGTCCTGCCGATCTGGCAGGCGTGCCGGCAATCTCGGTGCCGGCAGGCCTCGACGCGAACGGTCTGCCACTCGGCCTGCAGGTGATCGGCAAGCCGTTCGACGAAGAAACGCTCTTCGCCGTCGGTGCGGCATTGGAGCGAGCGGCAGGCTTCGATGCGTTGCCACAAATTCGCGCGGGAGGCTGAACGATGTCCTATGCAATCGAAGGCTCGACCGGCGCCTGGGAAGTCGTTGTGGGCCTTGAAGTCCATGCGCAGGTGATCAGCAAGGCCAAGCTGTTCTCGGGAGCCGCTACCGATTTCGGCGCGCCGCCTAACACGCAGGTGAGCTTCGTCGATGCCGCGTTCCCCGGCATGCTGCCGGTGATCAACCGCGAGTGCGTGGCGCAGGCAGTACGCACGGGCCTCGGCCTGAACGCGCGCATCCACATGGTCAGCCGGTTCGATCGCAAGAACTACTTCTACGCCGATCTGCCGGCCGGCTATCAGATCAGCCAGTATCAGCATCCGATCGTTGGCGAGGGCAAGGTCGAGATCGAGCTTGCTGACGGCTCCACGCGCGAGATCGGTATTACGCGCCTGCACCTTGAACAGGACGCCGGAAAGTCGCTGCACGATCAGCATCCGACCAAGTCGTACATCGACCTCAATCGTGCCGGGGTGGCGCTCATGGAGATCGTATCGGAACCCGACATCCGTTCGCCTGAGGAAGCTGGTGCCTATCTGCGCAAGCTGCGTTCCATTCTGCGCTACCTCGGCACCTGCGACGGCAACATGGAGGAAGGCTCTATGCGTGCCGACGTCAACGTGTCAGTGCGTAAGCACGGCGAGCCGTACCGCACGCGCTGCGAAGTCAAGAACGTCAACTCGATCCGCTTCGTCACACAGGCGATTGAGGCAGAGGCGAAACGGCAGGTCGAAGTATGGGAATCGGGTGGTGCGGTCGAGCAGGAGACGCGGCTGTTCGAACATGCTCGTGGCATCACGCGCTCGATGCGCAGCAAGGAGGATGCGCACGATTACCGCTATTTTCCCGAACCGGATCTGCTGCCGCTGGTGCTCAATGAGGCGTGGGTAGCCGAGTTGAAGTCGAAGCTGCCGGAACTGCCGGATGCGAAGAAGCGACGCTTCATGTGCGATTACCGGCTGACGGCCTATGACGCCGGTGTGCTGGTGGCCGAGCAGGCAACGGCCGACTACTACGAAACGGTGGCGAAGGGCCGCGATGCGAAGATCGCCGCCAACTGGGTGACCGGCGATCTGTTCGCCGCGCTGAACCGCGCCGGCCGCACAATCGCCGACAGTCCAGTGTCTGCCACATCGCTTGGCAAGCTGCTCGACCTGATCGCCGACAGCACGATCAGCGGCCGCATCGCCAAGGAGGTGTTCGAGGCGATGGTCGAGACAGGCGACGATCCCGCTGCTATCGTCGAAGCGAGAGGCCTGCGTCAGGTGACCGACACCGGCGCGATCGATGCGGCGGTTGCCCAGGTGCTGGCGGCGAACGCCGACAAGGTGGCGGAATACAAGGCCGGCCGCGACAAGCTGTTCGGCTTCTTCGTTGGCCAGGTGATGAAGGCGATGGCCGGCAAGGGCAACCCCGCGCTGGTAAACGACACTCTGAAGCGCGCGCTCGCTGCTACGAGCTAGTACCCACTATCGCCGGAGCGCGAGTCATTCCGATATTGCATACAAATTTCGCCAACTTTGTTGTTCCGGTTATCAGACCAGATACCCCTACCGTTGATCGGCTGCACAGTTGGCATGAAAAAGGGGCCAATGTTGAACCGGATTCCGCGACGCTTCCTTATCGGCGGATTGGCTTCCGCGTGTGCCGCCGCGTCTGGCGTCTCGGCCGCTGAACCAGCCGGCGAGGTGCAGAGTTCGCGCGGCGAATGCTACGCGCAGACGGCCGTCGCACGCCGGTCCCTGGCGCCTGCCGCCGAGGTATTCGTCGGCGACACCGTCAGCACCGGGGCCCAGTCGGCACTTGGCATGCAACTCGGAACTGCGACCCAGGTGAAGCTCGGAGCAGAAGCGCGGCTGCGCATCGACCGGTTCTTGGTGAATGCGGGTGGCGTGCTTGTGCTGGACAGCGGTGGAATGATCTACGACCACGATCCGCAGAAAGGCCCCAGCGACGTGACGGTGCGCGGACCCTTCGGCCTGGTGGCGGTGCGCGACACTCGCTTCTTTGCCGGACCCAGCGACGGGGTCTTCGGCGTGTTTGTCGGACGCGGCGCGGTGACGGTTGTGGGGGTGAACATCGCAGTTGTGCTGACGAGCGGGTTGGGCGCCGATATCGCGCGACCCGGCGCCGAGCCGACGATGCCGCACCCCTGGGGCGCAGCCCGCATCGCCAGAGCGATGGCCTCGGTCAATCAGTGATCGAAGCTGGCGTATATACGGTTATCTCACCGCTCTGGCCACGCAGAGTGAGCGTGCCTATCGGGCGGAGCGTCGCAGGATCGAGACGCGACGCAGTGACAGGTCCAATGCAGATGGCGGAGCCCAGATCCTTGTTCGCCGCCTCCAGCCGCGCCGCCGCATTGATCGCATTCCCGTGGGCGGTGTAGTCGAGCTTGCGGCTGCCTCCGACGTCACCGACGATGGCCGGCCCGGTCTCGATCCCCACCCGCGTACGGCCGAGCTTCAGTCGCTCACCAAGGGGCGAACGCCGCACGCCTTCGGTGGCATCGAGTAACGCAAGCGCGCTCGCGACGGCTTGCTGCGGATGGTCTTCCAGCGCGAACGGCGCATTGAAGATCGCGTGGATCGCATCACCGACGATCTTGTCGATCATGCCGCCGCGGTCTGTGATGATGCCTGTGGCGACGTCGAAATAGGCGTCGAGCAACGCGACGAGGTCAGCTGGTTCGGCGCGCTCGGTCAAGCTGGTGAAGCCTTCGATGTCGGTGAACAGCGCGGTGACCTCGCGCATCTCACCGCGCAGGCGCAGTGCGGCTGGATCGGCGGCGATGCGGCGCACCACCTCAGGCGCAAGGTGCTGTTCGAAGCTCAGGCGCAGCAAACGTGCGCGCCATTCATCGCGTGCAAAGCGAGCAATTGCGGCCGATGCAAAGGTGACGATGGCGACGATCGGAGGACCGGCAGGATCCACCAGAACGCCAAGGCCTGGAACGGCCGCGGCCGCCACGGCGGTCCAGGCCAAACAGAGAAACAGTGCAAGCAGTGTTGCGGCGACAGGCCGCAGTCGCGCGGCGATCACTAGACAAAAGACGCCGAGCAGTCCAGCGCCGGCGGGTTCGGCGAACTCAACCCAGACAGGCCGAGTGAATACCTGACCCCCTAGGATTGCCTCGATGGCCGCCGCTTGAATTTGCACCGAGGGTGTCGCCGGCGAAGTGGGCGTGACGCGCAGGCCGCCGACCTCGGGGGCGCTGCTGCCGATCAGCACAATCCGCCCGGTCAACGTTGTGCGGGCCGCGGGATCGTCGATCAGCCTTGCGGCCGGAATGACCGGCACTGCTGACAATCCCGCAAGGCGCAGCATTGCATCGCGGCCGAGCGGCAGAGCGAGTGGGCCAACCATCAACATCCCTCTGGCATCGATCACCAACGCGGCCGCACCTTTCGCAAGCCGGATCGCCTCAACGGCCAGACCCGGCCGAACCGTCGCGCCAGCCAGCACCAGCAAAGGAACCCGACGGATTGGACCATCCGGATCGGCGGCGGCGACCAGCGCACCGATCCCCTGCGCGGCGTTCGCAAGTGTCGGTATCGGGCCTACGGCGCCGTTGGCCCGCCACAGCCCAGGCAATGAAATTGGGGCGCGGAACAGGATTGGCGTTGCGGGCAGGTCGTAGCCCGAATTCGCGGTGTCCAGGACGAACCCAAGCAGCGACGGGGCCGCCGAGAGGGCGCGCGCCAGCGCAGCATCACCGTCCGCTGAAAATCGATCTGGTCCGGCGAACAATATGTCGAGCGCCAATACGTCAGGCTGCCCGGCTGCCGCGGCCGAAACCAGCTCCCCCATGTGATGGCGCGGCCATGGCCACGGCCCGAAGCGGGCAAGCGCGGCGCGGTCGATATCAACTATGACCACGTCCGGTGCTCCTGGGGGTTGCCGTGACAGCAACGGCAACAGGAGATCGAGCGCTCGCTCGCGAAGCGCATGGCGCGCGGCGCCTGGTGAGAACGCCCACATGGCCAGCAACACAACCAGGAGAATCAGCCCCAGGAGAACGGGCCGCCCCTCGCGCCCCAGGATCGCGATCGACGCTGATTTTTGCAGCATGGCGAATTGCTAGCTGCCGCTGAGCCGGTTGTCTGCCGTAGACTTCCAGGAATGAGTGCTGAGCGACCATTGCCAGGTCAGTGGCGGTCGACGAGCGAGGCGAGGCGACTTGGCCAGCGAGCGGGACAGAGCTGCCGCCGCGCGGTGGCCATCGCCGTTTTAGCCCGCATCCCGGTGTGGCTTCTCGCTGTCGCTGTCCCGCTTCGACGCGCGACGTACTCTGGTTCTGGGAGAGGCTAATGCCATCGGCAGCACCGCCAACTTCGCGCTCATGCTGCCGGAGACAGCGCAAAAGCCAATTCTGAGCATGCTCCGCGATTTCACCGACATGCGGATCGGTCTTGGTGTCCCCTACGACCCGGCGAAACTCGAACGGGACATCACCCGCTCTCTGGACCTGCAAGCCAGGCTCTGGAAGGAGGCCGTCGCGGTGACCGCGACGGCACCACAATCGCTGCCACCTTATCGGTTTGTCGGTCGTGGCGATGGGTTTCACTGGTTATCAGGCCGGCGGGCGCGGAACGCGAGGGCGCGTCGCCACGTTGATGATGTCCCTGATGGTGGCCGTGGTGATCATGCTGATTGTCGATCTGGACCAGCCGGCTCGCGGATTCATCGAAGTATCTACTCGACTGCTCGCTGACGCGGCACAGAGCATCCCGCCTTCGGGTTATCGCAGGCTACCTGGCCGAAGCACTGGATCGATCCCCGCGCCTCGCTAGGGCAATCGCCCCGTGCAAACGAAGTGCGGGTTCTCCCAAGCCGGCTTGCCGTAGCGCAGTGCAGCGCCATCGAACGTGCGAAGAGTGCCGCCGGCCGCCTCGAGCACCGCCTGCGGCGCGCAGGTGTCCCACTCCATCGTGCGGCCAAAGCGCGGATACAGGTCGGCGATACCCTCTGCCAGTCGGCAGAATTTCACGCTCGAACCAAAATTGATCACCTTCGCCACGCGTTTGTCGCGCAGGAAATCGTCGAGTCGCGTGCTGCTGCCGTGATAGCGGCTGGCCAGAACCGTCAGCCCTTCCTCCGGCGGAAGCCGCGCACTGACCACGGTTTGCGTCGCGCCGACTCGCTTCCACGCGCCGCGTCCGACGATCCCGGCGAACAGTTCGCCGGTGGCCGGGATCGCCACCACACCGAGCGCGGGCACGCCACCGCGCACCAGGCCGATGTTGACGGCAAACTCATCATTGCCGGCGGCAAATTCACGCGTGCCATCGAGCGGGTCGACCAACCAGTATTGCTCGGTCGGCTCGGTGATGCGGCCTGCGGCCGCTTCCTCCTCGGCGATCACCGGAATGCCTGGCACCGCATGGCGAAGGCCCGCGACGATGATCGCCTCCGCCGCGTGATCTGCCTCTGTCACCGGCGAGCGGTCCTCCTTGCGGACGACGTCGAAGCCGCGCCGGCGAACGTCCAGAATTGCGACACTGGCATCAAGCGCCAGCGCGGCAGCAAGTTCGATCAGCGCATCATCGTCCATCCGTGGCTCATACCGGTCGCACGCCAGGGTGGCAACGCGCGGCCGCCGGTCGGCCGCCACAGAGTTGAGGGACGCCCGCCCACAGGATTGCCCCGGCGGCAGTCGTTGCGCATAGCCTCGGCAAGCGTGATATGAGTAGCGCATGGACGTGGTGGCTGGGCAGAGCGCCGATACGGAACTGGCGCAGGTCGTTCGACGCTTTGGCGATGCACGCGTGCTGGTACTCGGCGACGTCATGCTCGACCGTTATGTCAGCGGCAGTGCCAGCCGCCTTTCACCGGAGGCACCCATCCCGGTGCTGCGGCCCGATGCCAGGCGGGCGACTGTTGGCGGTGCGGCGAACGTCGCCCTGAACGTCGCGACCCTCGGCGGCCAGGTCGCGCTGGTCGGCGTCATCGGCGACGACGCGGAAGGCGCGGAGCTGGCGCAACTGCTGGAAAGCAGCGACATCATCCCGCACCTCGTCACTGCCGCCGGGCGGCCGACCACCGCCAAGACCCGTTTCATGGTTGGTACTCACCAGTTGCTGCGGCTCGATGAGGAGACGGCAGCATCAATCGACGACACGACTGCGGATCGTGTGGTCCAGCGCTTCTGTTATGCGCTGCGGACGGCCAACGTGGTGGTGCTGTCCGATTACGCCAAAGGCGTACTCAGCGATCCGGTGTTGCGCGCCGTCCTGGCGCAATGCCAGTCATCCGGTTGCATGGTGATCGCCGACCCGAAGCGGATGGATTTCGCCAGCTATCGTGGCGCGACGGTCCTGACGCCGAATGAGTATGAAGTTCGTCAGGCGACCCGCATCGAGGCCGACGACGACAGCGAGGCCGACCGGGCGGGACGCCGTGCGCTGGATGACGCCGGTTGCGCGGCCGTGCTGGTGACGCGCTCCGCCAAGGGTCTCACTCTGGTGCGGCGCGACGAGCCCCCATTGCACCTGCCGACGCGGGCGCGCGAGGTCGCCGATGTATCAGGCGCCGGCGATACGCTGGTGGCCGCGCTGGCGGTGGCGCTCGGTGCTGGCGCAGCACTGCCCGAGGCGGCGATGCTCGCCAACATCACTGCAGGAATCGCCGTGGGCAAGCCTGGCACGGCAACGGTCGGCCGCGACGAATTGCTCGGGGTGCTGCATCTGGAGGACCTCGTGGCGACTGGCCGCAAGATCGCCACACGCGACGAGGCGGTCCAACGTGCTGCGGCGTGGCGGGCACAGGGGTTGCGGGTGGGCTTCGCCAATGGCTGCTTCGACCTGATCCATCCAGGGCATGTGCGGCTGTTGACCGAGTCTCGATCCCGCTGTGACAGGCTGATCGTGGGTTTGAATACCGATCAATCAGTGAAGCGGCTGAAGGGACCGACGCGACCGTTGCAGAACGAGACCGCGCGGGCGACGGTGATGGCGTCCCTGTCGCCGGTCGACATGGTGGTGCTGTTCGCCGAGGACACTCCGTTGGAACTGATCCAGGCGTTGCGGCCTGCTCTGTTGGTCAAGGGTGCGGACTACAGCATCGACCAGGTCGTCGGCGCCGATCTGGTGCAAAGCTGGGGCGGCGACGTGCTGCTGGTGGAGCTGCAGCCGGGACACAGCACGACCGGCACGATCAGGCGGATGACTGATCCCGCGCCGGCATAGGCGCGGCCAGGCGCCTGGACACACGACGGCAGGATCGCGGAGACCATGATGGTGAAGATCAGATATCTGGTGCTGTTTGGTGGCAGCGCTCTCGCGGCATGCACGGCCGCTCCCGCGCCCAACGCTGGCGCGGAGGGTGCCATCTACGGTTACCGCTATCACGACGCCAACCATACCGGCGACGTCAGTAGTGTCGGCCGGGCGTCACCGCAGGCGATCCACAACGCAACCCATGGCGTATGGCTATGGCCGCCCGCGGGCAGCATTCGGCCCGGCTAGCGGCGTCACGCTTCGCGGCACCTTACGGCCCGCGCCGCCGCATCCCCCCTCGCCCGCGCCGCTTCGATGGATCGTAGCCGCCACCGCCCGGTCCCATCGGCTCCGGCGTCCGATCGCGCCGTGGCCGCAGCGACGCGGAGGGCGCCGGCGGCGGTTCCAGCCCCAGATCGAGCGCCTCCAGCCGGCGGATCTCGTCTCGCAGACGCGCCGCCTCCTCGAACTCCAGGTCCGCCGCGGCACCGCGCATGCGCTTCTCCAGATCCGCGATCGCCGCCTTCAGGTCCTTGCCGACAAAGTCGGAAATGCCGGCGTCCTTGACTGGCGCCACCGTCACGTAGTCCTGCTCGAACACGCTCTCGAGCACCTTGCCGATCTGCCGCTTGATCGACACCGGCGTGATGCCGTGCTCCTCGTTCCACGTCCGCTGCTTGTTGCGCCGCCGCTCGGTCTCTTCGATCGCACGACGCAGCGAATTGGTCATCATGTCGGCATACAGGATCACGCGGCCGTCGATGTTTCGCGCCGCCCGCCCGATGGTCTGGATCAGCGAGGTTTGCGACCGCAGGAACCCCTCCTTGTCGGCATCCAGGATGGCCACCAGCGCGCACTCAGGAATGTCCAGTCCCTCGCGCAGCAGGTTGATCCCCACCAGCACGTCGAACACGCCAAGCCGCAGGTCGCGGATGATCTCGATCCGCTCCAGCGTGTCGATGTCCGAGTGCAGATATCGCACCTTCACGCCATGCTCGGTCAGGTAGTCGGTCAGGTCCTCCGCCATCCGCTTGGTGAGAGTGGTCACCAGCACCCGCGCACCCTGCGCCGCCATCGTGCGACACTCCGCCAGCAGATCATCGACCTGATGCTCCACCGGCCGCACCTCGGTCACCGGGTCGATCAGCCCGGTCGGACGAATCACCTGCTCGGCGAAAACGCCAGCGGTGCGCTCCATCTCCCACGGTCCGGGCGTCGCCGAGACAAAGATGGTCATCGGCCGATACGTCTCCCACTCCTCGAACTTCAGCGGCCGGTTATCGACACACGACGGCAGCCGGAAGCCGAACTCGGACAGGATCGACTTGCGATTGAAGTCGCCGCGATACATGCCGCCCAACTGCGGCACCGTAACATGACTTTCGTCAACGATCAGCAGCGCGTTCTCCGGCAGATATTCGAACAACGTCGGTGGCGGCTCGCCCGGATTGCGACCGGTCAGGTAGCGCGAGTAGTTCTCGATGCCCTTGCAGGACCCCGTCGTCTCCATCATTTCGATATCGAACGCGGTGCGCTGGCTCAGCCGCTCCACCTCCAGCAGCTTGCCCTCGGTCGTCAGCTCCGCCAGCCGCGCCTTCAACTCTACCTTGATGTCGGTGATCGCCTGCGTGAGCGTCGGCCGCGGCGTCACGTAGTGGCTGTTGGCGTAGACAGTGATTTCGTTCAGCGCCGCGGTCTTCTCGCCGGTCAGCGGATCGAATTCATGGATCGCCTCCACCTCGTCGCCGAACAGCGTGACGCGCCAGGCGCGGTCCTCGTAGTGGCTCGGGTAGATGTCCACCGTTTCGCCGCGCAGCCGGAACGTGCCGCGCTGGAACGCCTGATCGTTGCGTCGGTACTGCAGGTCCACCAGCGCCTTGGCCATCACATCGCGGTCGATGCGGCCGCCGGTCTCCAGCCTCACCACCATCCGCGAATACGTCTCGACCGAGCCGATACCGTAGATGCAGGACACCGAGGCGACGACCACCACATCATTGCGCTCCAGCAGCGACTGCGTCGCCGCGTGGCGCATGCGGTCGATCTGCTCGTTGATCTGAGCGTCCTTCTCGATATAGGTGTCGGTGCGCGGGACATACGCCTCCGGCTGATAATAATCGTAGTACGAAACGAAGTATTCCACCGCGTTGTCCGGGAAGAATTGCTTCATCTCGCCGTAGAGCTGGGCCGCGAGCGTCTTGTTCGGTGCCAGGATCAGCGTCGGCTTCTGCACCGCCTCGATCACCTTCGCCATGGTGAAGGTCTTGCCCGAGCCGGTGACGCCCAGCAGCACCTGGTCGCGCTCCTCGGTCCGGACGCCCGACACCAGTTCGGCGATGGCGGTGGGCTGGTCGCCGTTCGGCTCGTATTCCGACACCACCTTGAGCTGGCGCGTGTTTGGCTTCGCCGGCTGCTTCTCGGGGATGAACAGCACGCGCGGCGACGGGCGGAGCAGGGTCTGGGACATGGCCAACAGATGGGGGATTTCCGTCGTCTCGTCGAGGGGGCAGGATCGTCCCAACCAGAAGCCAGGAGGAAGCCATGCCCAAGGGTCTGCTGTTCGCCTCGTTCGACTTCTCCACAGCCCACGCCGACGAATTCCACGACTGGTACGACCTGGAGCACATCCCGGAGCGCCTGCGTGTCCCCGGCTTCATTAACGCCGAACGCTGGATCGGTGAGGAGGATCCGAACCTCGCCGTCGCCACCTATGATCTCGAGTCGCACGGCGTCCTGCAAAGCGCGCCCTACAAGGCGATCGGCTACGAGAACGCCTCGGTCTGGACCAAGCGCGTCACCGCGATGGCCAAGCGCATCCTGCGCTTCACCGGCGAGCAGCTCCTGCCCGGTGATCTCGCCGCTCCCGCGGGCGCCGGCGCGCTGCTGGTGGCCTCGATGAATGTCGATCCCGCCGCCGAACCCGAGTTCAACGAATGGTACAATGCCGAACATCTGCCGCAACTGGGCGCGGTTCCGGGCGTCCTGTGCGCCCGCCGCTACAGTTCGTCGGACGCCGACCGCGAGCGCAAGTATCTGGCGCTGTATCACATGACTGGGCTCGACGTTCCACGCAGCGACGCCTGGAAGAAGGCCGCCGACACGCCCTGGACCGCCCGGATGCGGCCGCACTTCCGCGATCTGCTGGCACTCCGCTGCAAGCGATATATCCGCCGCTAGCGGACTAACCGCTGGCGATGAGCGAACTCGCCATCGACCGAAAATATGGTCGCCTGGCCTTCGGCGACGATCCCGGCAGCTATCATGTAACGCGGCCCGGCTACCCTGATTGGGTGTTCGATACTCTGCGCGAGCGGTGCCATCTCGTGCCCGGCACGGCGACGTTCGAGATCGGCGCAGGGACAGGAACCGCAACTCGCCGACTGCTCGACTTCGGCGCGAACCCGTTGCTCGCAATCGAGCCGGACTCGCGCCTCGCAGCCTTCCTTCGCAGGAGCATCCAAGACACGGCGCTCTCGGTGAACGCGTCAACGTTCGAGGATGCCGCCATCGAGAGAGCCAGCTTTGATCTTGGCGTCAGTGCTACTGCGTTTCACTGGCTGAATGAGGACACGGCGCTGATCAAGGTTGCGGAACTGCTGCGGCCGGGCGGCTGGTGGGCGATGGTGTGGAATGTATTCGATGACAACAGCCGCCCCGACCCGTTTCACGAAGCGGCCAAGGCGCTGCTCCCTCCGCCTTTGAGCCCTTCGGCGGGGTCACGGGACATTCCGTTCGCCCTCGATGCCGATGCCCGCATAGCAGCGCTGAAGCGAACCGGCGCGTTTGAAGCCGTCGAGCATCAGGCAAGCGCCTGGCCGCTGGTTCTCGATCCCGAGCAGACCGTCGCGCTCTATGCCACCTTTTCCAACATCGCCATTCGCCCTGACCGCGAGGCAATCCTCGCGGAGCTGGGTCGGATCGCCCGCGACGAGTTCCACGGCAGCGTAACGCGCAACATGACCACCAGCCTCTATACCGCGCGGCGCCGCTGACAGATCGAAAATCCTCTTCGTGCAAAGGTGCCACACCGCTCAACCGGCCGCGCGTTCCTCTGCCCGCCGCACCCGTTCGCGGTACACGTTGTAGGTGCCCGACGCCGCCACCACGACGGCCCCAACCAGCGTGTTCCACGACGGCAGGTCACCGAAGATCAGAAAGCCCGCCAGCACCCCCCAGGGCAGCACGGTGTATTCATAGGGTGCCAGCGCGGAGACGGGCGCCAGCGCATAGCTGCGTGCAAACACGCAATGTGCCACTCCGCTCGACAACCCGAGGAACGCCAGCGCCAGCCAGCCGGATGCGCTGATCGCACCCGAGCCCGGGAAGCGCGAGAGCAGCAGGAAGCCCGTCACCGTATGGCAGATCAGCAGCCAGAAGGCCTGGCACTCCGGCGTCTCTGTGGTGGTCAACTGCCGCGTCATGATCCGCGTCAGCGCCATCACCAGCGTGCCCGCCAGCAGCAGAAGCACGACCGGCGTCCACAGATCGCCGCCCGGACGCAGCATGATCAGCACGCCGCCAAAACCCACCAGCGTGGAGAGCGCCCGCCGCCAGCGGATCCGCTCGCCCAGCATCGGGATTGCCAGCACCGTCATGATCAGCGGCGCCGTGAAGCCCACCGCGTAAGTGTCGGCCAGGCTCATCGACAGCCAGGAGATGTACCAGCACACTGAAACGAATGACGACAACACGCTGCGCGCCAGCACCAGCCCCCAGCGCTGCGGCATCAATCGCCGCCACCCGGTCGCTGTCGGCCGGCCCATTGTGACGGCGGCCACAGTGACGGTGCCAAACACGCCGCGCCACAGCATCGCGCCGGCGACGCCAACGGTGGGCAGCACCCACTTGGCCGTCGCATCCCCAAGCGTCCAGATCAGATAGGCAAGGACCGCCAGCGCGATGCCACGGATCGCGTCGGAGGCGTTGTCCGTGAGGACGCGCGGCACGGGACGCGCCAGCGGCACGACATCAGCCAACGGAACGTTCCCCCTGGTTCACGGTACCTCCATGCCTTGCGACCGGCACCACGGCAAGGCAAGCAGCAACGGTCATTCCGAGGATCTGGATGGAGCTTACGGAATACGCCCGGATGGATGCGGTCGAGGACCACATGTGGTGGTACCGCGCGCTGCATCGCCGCCTCGTCGCGGCGCTCGCCGGCCTTGACGGCTGCGTGCTGGATGCAGGCTGCGGCACCGGTGGTCTGCTGGCGCGGCTGCTTGTGGAGCGTCCTGACCTGCGTGCGGTCGGTCTTGAGTGGACCGAGTCGGCCTCCCACCGCGCCGCCGACAAGTCTGGGGCGCCGGTCGTGCGCGGCAGCGTGAATAGCGCTGCCGTTTGCCGCGGCATGCTTCGACGCCGCAATCGCCGCCGACCTGCTGTGCCACGGCGCGGTCGATCCAGCCCAGGCTCTGGCCGAACTGCTGCGCGTGCTGCGGCCGGGCGGCCGGCTGGTCGTTAACATGCCGGCCTATTCATGGCTGCTGTCCGACCACGATCGCCGCGTGCACAACGTGCGACGCTGCACCCTGGGTCAGCTCCGTGCATTGATCCGAGGCGCCGGCTTCGTCCGCGTGGATGCGGCCTACTGGAACGGTCTGCTGCTGCCGCTCATGGTGGCGCAGCGCAAGCTTCGGCGCCGCAGCGCCCGCGCCTCCGACGTTGCCCCGTTTCCGCCATGGCTCGATGCCACGTTTCATGCCATCACAGAGATCGAGCGACGCCTGCCCTTCTGCCTGCCTGCCGGCGGGTCGGTGCTGGCGACCGCGGAGCGGCCATGAACGACGACACCGACCTGCGCTATCATCTGTCCGCTGCCCCGCCCGCGTCGGTCGGCGTCGGCTTGTCGATTGTCGTCCCGGTCTATCGCGGCGCCTCGACGATCGAGCGGCTGGTCGATGCGCTGTCCGCGTTGCACCCGGTCGGCGGACTGGAGATCGTGCTGGTCAACGACGGCAGCCCCGACAATTCGGGCGAGGTCTGCCAGCGCCTGCTGGAACGTACCTGCATCCCGATGACCTATGTCGAGCACGCCCGCAATTTCGGCGAGCACAACGCGGTCATGACAGGCTTGCGTCACGCGAGCGGCGCCTACGTCATCACCATGGACGACGATCTGCAGAACCCACCCGAGGAGGTCATCCGGCTCTACGATCACGCGCAACTCGGCAACTGGGACGTTGTCTATACGCGCTACGCCAGCAAGCAGCACGCGGGCTGGCGCAACCTCGGCAGCCGCTTCGCCAACGCGGTGGCGGATCGCCTGCTGGACAAGCCGAAGGGCCTCTATCTGTCGTCGTTCCGCTGCATGTCGGCGTTCGTCGTGCAGGCGGTGACGCGCTATCAAGGACCGTACCCCTATGTCGATGGGCTGGTCATGCAGGTGACCCAGCGGATCGACAGCATCGAGGTGCGCCACCTGCCGCGCGTCGAGGGAAGGTCCAACTACAATCTGGTGCGCCTGGTACGACTGTGGCTGAACCTCGCCACCAGCTTCTCGCTCGCGCCCTTGCGGCTCGCTGTCTATGCCGGGGTGTTCATGGCGCTCCTCGGTGCGGCCGGCGCAGTCGCGACAATCTTCGAAGCGCTGGTCCTGCGCGACACACCCTCCGGCTGGGCTTCGACGATGACGGTGATCCTGCTGGTTGCCGGCGTGCAATCGATGATCCTGGGTGTGCTTGGCGAATACGTCGGCCGCACCTTCCTGTCGGCGAACGGCAAGCCCCAGGGCACAGTGCGCTCCGTCGAACACAGTGCGGCGGCCGCACGTTCCGAAGTGTGACGATCTACTGGACCACGCTGTTCGCCGCCATCGCCACAAGCATGGCGGGGCAGGCACTCCTGAAGGCCGGCGCCGGCACAGTCGACTTCAGGACGCAACTTCTCGACTGGCGAACGCTGTTCGGGCTGTTCCTGTATGGTGGCGCGGCGATCCTCTACATCGTGGCATTGCGCCGCATTCCGATGTCGCGCGCCCTGCCCTGCACCGCGATCTCGTATGTCGCCGCGGCACTGATCGGATACTACGCATTTGGCGAGCCGCTTGGTGCTGCGCACATCGCCGCAATCGCATTGATCTGCGGCGGCGTCGTGGTACTGGCCTTCGCTTAAGGCGCCGGCCCGAACATTCCCAGGCGATCGGTCCGCACTCGCCGTTCGTCGCCAACCCGCACGGTGACGCCGGCGCGGTCGAAGAACTCCAGCGCCTGTATTGCGACCTTTCTGCCGTTGGCCAACCGGTCACGAAACTCCGCGGCGGTCAGAGTGCCGGCGGGACGCGCCTCCGCAATGGCCGCGGCAATGCTGGCCATCTCCGCCACCGTCTCGCTCAGAAAGAACTGATCCGGCGCGACCTCGATCAACCGCCCCATTCGCTGCACGCGCTTCAGTGCAGCGCGCATCGCAGCCTCCGGCACCCCAAGCGAGCGCGCCAGATCGCGCGTCCGCGGCGGACGGAAACGCTCTGCCGCAATCAGCTCGCGCGCCTGCTGCCACAACCGTTCATCGTGCGCCGATAGGATGGCGCGATGGGTGGCCAGCCGAAGCCACGGACCGTCCTGCTCCACCGTGCCGTTGCGGAATAGCGAGTCGATGACAGCACGGAACGCCGCCACCGATGGCTTGCCCGGTGTGGCCGTTCGCAGCCGCTCGAACTGCAAACCCGGCTGATCGGGCGCCGCGGCATGATGTGCGGCGAGGCATTGCGTCACGCCGTCGCGCAGCGCATCGAGCGTCGCCGGCGCCATCAGCAGATCGGCCACGGCGACCGCCGGCACCGCCGCCTGCACCGACTGCTGCACCGCAGGGGACAGGTTTCGCGAACGGACGTATCCGATGCGATCGGTCCAACCGGGTGGCAGCGCCAGCAGAGCCCGCAATGCGTCGGCCGGATCAGGTCGGTCCAGCGCCGTGAGTTGCGCGAGCCGTTCCGGCGTGCGTCGGCCCCGTCGCGGTGGAATTGGATCGATGACGACGCCACCGCCGATCGTTCGCGTCGCCGTCGCATCGCGCAGCACCAGCCTGTCGCACGCCAGCGCACCGATGGGACGATCGAGCGTCAACCGCGCCAGCACCGTGCTGCCTGGTTCGATCCGTTCGGCATCCAGCGCCGCGACGCGCGCTGTCACGTGCGCAGCGCCAACATGCAGATGCACCGGCGCATCGGCACGCAGCGCGCGTGATTCTTCCGCCAGCAATGTGAGCCGGATGTCGAAGCGCGCGGTCGGCGCATGCACGGCAGGATGCAGCACCCAGTCACCGCGGTTCACCGCGTCCTTCGACAAACGCGACCCGGTGACGTTCAGCGCGGCGCGCTGACCCGCGACCGCTTCCTCCGCCGGTCGGTTCTGTGCGTGCAGGCCGCGCACGCGCAAGTCGATCCCGGGCGGCGACAGCATCAGCCGGTCGTCGACGCGAATGCGTCCCGAGACGAGCGTGCCGGTGACCACGAGACCCGCGCCGGCCAGCGTGAACGCGCGATCGATCGCCAGGCGCGGATACAACTCGGCGTCGCGCTGACGCGGCCCAAGCGACAGCAACGCGGCACGCAACGCCTCGATGCCCGCGCCGGTCACCACGGACACTGGCAGCATTGGCGCCGAGGCGAGAGCGGTCTTTTGCAACAGCGCGTTCACCTGCGCGGCGACCTCCGCATCGCGCGCCGGGGCGAGATCGGACTTGGTCAGCGCCACAACCCCGCGATCGATGCCGAGCAGCTGCAGGATCTGCACGTGCTCGCGGGTCTGTGGCATCACACCGTCGTTGAGGGCCACCACCAGAAGCGCTGCATCGACGCCGCTTGCACCGGCGAGCATGGTGTGGACAAACCGCTCATGCCCGGGCACGTCGACGAAGCCGAACGCATCGGTATAGGCGTAGCCAAGATCGATGGTGATGCCGCGACGCTTCTCCTCGGCCAGACGGTCCGCATCAATACCGGTCAGTGCCTTCACCAGCGCTGTCTTGCCATGATCGATATGGCCGGCGGTGCCAATGATCATCGATCAGCCCTGGATGCTGCCATGCCCTTAGTACAGCCCGAGCGGCGACGTCAGGCAAGTCCGCCAGACTACGAGTGCACCACAGTGACCGGTAGGTCGCCCGCCGCGAAATGCGTCGATACCGAAACGCCGCCCGTTGTCGTGTTTGGCGCCGCATAGAGCTTCGGCGTCCCTCTGGCAAACTGGATGTGTGCCACATCCTGCCCAGCGGAACCCAGAAGATCGAGAACGTCGCTTCTGGCGTGCCAGATTTCCGACACTGCTCCCAAGGGCGCAGTATCAAATACGGGGGTGTTGATATTCACGGTGGCTTGACAGCCAATATCGACGTGGCCGAGGAAATTCATGCCATTATCGATGTTCAGCGTGCCGCCTTCGGTCAAATCGAAATGAACCCCGGCGTCCACACCGCCAATACCACCTGCACTGACAGTGGCACTTTCCGCTGTCAATTTCACTGTGCCATGTCCGGTTAGGTGCACGTCGCTGAAATCAGCGGACGAGTTCTCGCCCACCAACACGCTGCCGTTCAACGTATATAGAGACGAATGGTACCTTCCACCGAGTGCGTCGAGCGTCCCATCATTTGTGATGACACTCTTGCCCTCGAAAGTGAAGCCGCTGTTGGCATCGGTGGTCAGCGTTCCGTGCGAGACCCGGACACCCTTTGTGAAAGTGGTAAAGGTTTCAGGATCGGATTCCACCCATCCATAGTTCGGTGTTGCCGAAGTACCAAGCACCTCGACCTTGTCCAGCGCATACGTCTCGAGAAGGCCGGTAAGATTGATCAGTGGCGCCGCCGGCAGAGAAGGCGTAGTTCCTGCCAACCGGATTATTCTATTATTTATTTGTGTTGGACTTGTAATACTTTGAGTACCGCTCGTATAGGTAACGGTCCTGGACACGGAATACTCTCCATTTGCTGGTTATCTTCAGGAAGGGTTTTGCCGCAAGCCGCCTTGGTGGGTCATCGCTGCACCGCAGCCGAGCGCCGACGGACTGGCATCGGCAATGGCAGCAACGCTGGTGTGGCACATGAGCAACCTATTCGTTTGCGTTGCCTTCCCTCCTATTGGGCATGCTTAGCACGCTAGGGTCCTGATGTGTAACCTACTTGCCTGGGTAGCAAACCCTGAAATACCCCTGCTATTTTTCCAGCGCGTTCGGCCAAGGTGAGCTCAAGGACATGACGTTCCTTCTGGCCAAATTTGGTGGGGGCCTGCTGAACCCGAGCGTCTTGCTTCTGTTGCTGTGCTGCGCTGGGTTCTGGTTCGCCTTTTACCGTGATTCCACATGGGGTCGACGGCTGCTCGCAGCTGGGCTGATGGGGTATCTGCTGATCCTGCTGCTGCCAGTGGACCAGTGGGCCCTCCTACCCTTGGAGGATCGCTTCCCTCGCCAGGGTGAGCCGTCGCACATCGATGGCATCATCGTATTGGGCGGAGCAATCGCAACCGGAATAACCAGGGATCGTGGCATCCCCTCGCTGAACGCGGATGCCGAACGCATGACCGAGGCCATTGCTCTGGCGCAGCGCCATCCCGAGGCGCAGTTGGTGTTCGCCGGTGCCAGCGGCTCTGTGATCCCGGGCGGTCCCATCGAAACTACTGGCGCGCGCCAATTGTTCACGGCCCTCGGTCTCGATCCGGCACGTATCATCTTCGATGACAGATCACGGAGTACGCGTGAGAACGCGTCGGATTCGTGGCGCCTGGTCCACCCAGCCAGGGAGCGCTGCTGGCTGCTCATCACCTCCGCCCGTCATGAGCCGCGGGCTGTCGGCGTCTTCCGGCATATTGGTTGGAGCGTGACCGCGTGGCCGGTTGCCTACAAGTCAGGCCATTCGCTGCGTGCCTGGCTTGAGCCTTCATTCAGCGGTCGCCTGGGCAACCTTGACGCGGCGGCACATGAATGGCTGGGCCTGCTTGGCTATCGGCTGATCGGGTGGACCGATATGCTGTTCCCTGCACCGCAAGACGCGGCGGGATGCGTCGCGCCCTGATGAGGCCACATGTTTCGTGCGTTGCTTCCTGCCTTGCTGCTGATCGTTTGGGTCAGTCCCGTCATGCCGATGAAAATCGCCAACTCCTGGCCCGATCCTGATGCCGTGCAAGGCGTTCGGGAGGAGGCCATTACCTTCCAGAGCAGCGATCCCTTCGTGCCGCGTGACATCGGCCAGGCACCCAAGCGGATGGTGCGAGGTCTGCTGTTCCTGCCAAAATCCACCGCGCGGGACCACGCGACTCCCGCTGTGGTGATGCTGCACGGCTCGGCTGGCATGATCGACGACCGCGCCAAGTACGGGCCTCAGCTCGCATCGATGGGCATCGCCCGCGCTGCTGGTCGAAACGTACGACAGCCGCCGAGACCTTGGAACTGGCTTCATCGAGCGAGTGCTGAACATTACCGAGACAATGTTCGTGGCCGACGCCTATGCCGCGCTCGCCCACCTCGCCGCACGTCCAGAGGTTGATCCGCGCCGGGTGGCATTGGCCGGTTTCAGCTACGGTGGCATGGCGACCCAACACGCGCGGTGTGCACAGATGGCCGATGCGTTGGCGCCGGATGGTCTGCGCTTCGTGGGCCATGTATCCTATTATGCACCGTGTATCGCCCGCTTTGTCGATAACCGCACCACCGGTGCGCCGTTGTTTATGCTGTATGGCGCCGACGACCAACTGATCCAGCCGGATCGGTGCGAGCAGACCGCGAGCGAAATGCGCCGGGGCGGCAGTCACGTGGAGATCATTGCGTATCCAGGAGCCGTGCATCAGTGGGATGGAAGCATGCAGGCCGGACTCAAATGGTCGTCGCAACACGTTGAAGGAGGAGTTGCGATGACGAGGCGGAGGCGGCGTTCGGATCGGTCTGGTCGAGCGCCATTGTTCTCACCAGGTCGCCCGGTGGTGGCAGGACGAGATGAGCGGCGGCGGTTCTGGGCGGCGATCGCGGCAGGTATGGCAAGTGAGGATGCTGCGGTCCAAGTTGGTATGTCGCAGGCTGTAGGAACAAGATTGTTTCGAGAGGCAGGCGGCATGCCACCAGCGATGTTTCGGCCATCAGCGAAGCCGCTGTCCGGCCGGTATCTCTCATTTGCGGAGCGGGAAGAGATCGCACTTCTTCGCGTGCAAGGCTGCTCCATGCGGGAGGTTGGGCGCCGACTCGGACGAACAGCTTCAACGATTTCGCGGGAGTTGCGGCGCAACGCTGCGACCCGAAGCGGCAGCCTGGAGTATCGCGCGACGACAGCGCAATGGCATGCCGAGCGATCTGCTCGCCGCCCAAAGCAGGCCAAGCTTGCGCTCAATGCGACATTGCGAACCTATGTGGAGGAACGATTGGCAGGCGTCGTCGTCGCTCCGGGTGGGGCTCCTGTTCCCGGCCCGGCTGTACGCTGGAAAGGCCGCCGGCATGGACCGCGGAAGCATCGGCGGTGGGCAAACGCCTGGAGCCCGGAGCAGATTGCTTGCCGCTTGCCGGTCGACTTCCCGGACGATGAGACCATGCGCATCAGCCACGAAGCCGTCTATCAAGCGCTGTTCGTTCAAAGTCGTGGCGCGTTGCGCCGCGAGCTGACAGGCTGCTTGCGTACTGGGCGGGTGCTGCGGACGCCGAGAGCACGAACGCGCGGGCGGGGCAAGACCTTCATCTCTCCCGAGATCATGATCAGCCGACGTCCGGCGGAGGCAGCTGATCGCGCCGTGCCTGGCCACTGGGAAGGGGACCTCATCCTGGGCCTTGGCAGTTCCGCAATTGGCACTTTGGTGGAGCGTATGACGCGCTTCACTCTGCTGCTGCACCTGCCGCGCATGATGGACCATGGCCACGAGGCTCGTGTGAAGAACGGGCCCGCACTCGCCGGGCATGGTGCCGAGGCGGTGTGCGATGCTATTACGCGAACGATTATCACCTTGCCTGAGCAATTGCGTCGGTCGCTGACTTGGGATCAAGGAGCTGAGATGGCTCAGCACGCACGCCTGAAGATCGACGCTGGCATCCAGGTCTATTTCTGCGATCCTCACAGCCCATGGCAGCGTGGTACCAATGAGAATACCAACGGACTGCTGCGTCAGTATTTTCCGAAAGGCACCGATCTCAGCATGCATAGCGCCAACGATATTGCGGCCGTGGCGGCCGCCCTCAACGCAAGGCCCCGAAAGACGCTTGCTTGGCAAACGCCGGCAGAGGCGCTTGAGCAATTGATTATGTCGGCCATGTCAAGCGACGCTCGGAACTGACCCCCGTGTTGCCTCAGGACGGGATGTTACCGTGGCTTCGGATGTCGCCTGTCCGGATCCATATGCAAATTCCTTGGTGAGACCAAGAGGACCATTCCTTGGAGCCGACCTGCCTCGGGCAGAGCGCCGCGCGTAGGTCTTGTCCAGGATGCCGCTTGCGGCACCGGCGCGTAGCGCCGGCCCGTCCTGGACGAGACCGAGCACGGCGCTATGCTTGTCCAGATTGGGTCAGCATCGACCGATAGGCCAACAAGGTCGTGTTGCGACGATCAGTTGAATCCGCCCTGCGAACCCTGGTCGGCAGACAGCTTGGCGGATGTCGATTTCGCGTTCAGCGCGACGGCACGGTGCGCGACGAAAACACATTGCTGCCTATGTCAGGTCCCTTCCTGCGCAAGATCATCCTCGGCCTGTGCACCTCCCGCCGGCCCTACCCGATCGGTCGGGACGATGCCGTGCGCGCGAAATCGAACCGCGACCTTGGCCGGTTTCTGTCGCTCGTGTTCGAACAACGAAACAGCTCGCGGTGACCATCCGGTGGCTTGACTTGCTCGCTGCTGTGCCGGCACGCTCTAACGCAATACACAGCCCGCAAGGGCCACGATCCGAACGGGAGGGTAGTCGATGCAGCACAACAAGCTGTCGCGCCGGCAAGTGATTGCGGGAACCGCCGGCATCAGCGCAGCCACCATCCTGCATTGGCCGGCCAATGCCGCGGAGTTCAGCTACAAGCTGGGCTCGTCGGCACCGATGGAGCATCCGGCGATGGCACACGACCAGATCGCCGCCGACAAGGTTAAAAAGGAAACCAACGGGCGGCTGGAGATCACCATCTACCCGAACAGTGTACTCGGCGGCGACACCGCGATGATCTCCCAGGTCCTGTCCGGCGCACTCGAGATGTACAACCTGCCGATCGATCTGCTGGCGCCGCGCAACCCTGCCTGTGGTATCCCAGGCGTCGGTTTTGCCTTCCCGGACATTGATCATGTCTGGGCCGCGATGGACGGCGATCTCGGCAACTTTCTGCGCGCTGCGGCGGAGCAGATCGGCCTCTATTGCCTGGACAAGGGCTACGACCACGGCTTTCGCCAGATCACCACGCGGACCAAGTCGATCGCTAGCCCTGATGATCTGCATGGCTTCAAGATCCGGCTGCCTGTGGCACCGTATCTCATTTCGTTGTTCCGCCACCTTGGCGCATCACCAACCGCGATCAACTTCAATGAGGTGTACAGCGCGCTGCAGACCGGCATCGTGGACGGCCAAGAAAACCCGCTGGTGCTGATCGATACCGCCAAGCTGTACGAAGTGCAGAAATACTGCAGCCTCACCAACCATGTCTGGGCCGGCTTCCACACTTCGTTCAACGTTGCGGCTTGGAAGCGGCTGCCCCCCGACCTGCAGGAGACCGTCCGCCGCATCTTCGACGAGGAGGCGCTGGCCGAGCGGCAGGACTTCGTCACCATGACGAAGGCGGAGCAACAGAACCTGACCGCCAAGGGGATGACGTTCAATGCCCCTGACTCCAAGCCATTCCGCGAGGTGCTGGCGAAAGCCGGCTTCTATCCCGAAATGAAGAAGACCGCGGGCGACAAGGCCTGGGCTCTGCTGGAGAAATACGTCGGCCCGCTTACGGCATGAGCCTCAACTCATCCGACCTTACAACGGGGCTTGCCGAGCCGATCGCACCCGGCTGGGCCACGCTGCGGCGAAGCGCCTTCCTCGTCGACCAGGCGATCGGCAGGACGTGCGAGTTCATCGGCGCGTTGCTTGTGCTGGCCGAGGTTTCCATCCTGTTCGCCGGCGTGGTGTCGCGTTACGTGCTCGACAGTCCGCTGTTCTGGACCGACGAACTCGCCAACTTCCTGTTCCTCTGGCTATCCATGCTTGGCATGGTCGTGGCACTGCGGCGTGACGGCCACATGCGGCTGACCACGCTGGCCAACTGGGTGCCGCCGCAATGGGCAAGCTGGTTCGCCGGCGTCGCCTCGCTGGTGGTGATCGCCTTCGTGCTGGAGGTCCTGCTGCCCGCCGTACAGTACCTGGACCAGCAACGTTACGTCGAGCTGATTTCGCTGCAGATCTCCGACGGTTATCGCGTCGTCGCCATCGTGGTCGGCATCTCGCTCGCCGCAATCATCTCACTGCTGCGCCTGCTGGAAACCACAACCGTGCGCAGCTTCTCGCTGGCGTTGGCAACTGTTGTCGGGATCGCGGCGGTGCTGTGGTTATGCCAACCGCTGCTGCTCGCCATGGGCTTCGGCAGCCTGATCGTGTTCTTTGTCGTCATCGTCGCCGTGTGCGTCGGCATCGGGGTGCCGATCGCCTTCGCCTTCGGTATCGCCACCATGTCGTATCTCGGTCTGACCAGCACCCTGCCGCTGTCCGTCGTGGTCAACCGGATGGACGAGGGCATGTCGAACCTGCTGCTGCTGTCGGTGCCGATGTTCGTCTTCCTCGGCCTGCTGATGGAGATGACCGGCATCGCGCGCGTCATGGTGGCGTTCCTCGCGGCCCTGGTCGGCCACGTGCGCGGCGGCCTGTCCTACGTGCTGCTTGGCGCAATGTATCTGGTGTCCGGCATTTCCGGATCGAAGGCCGCCGACATGGCCGCGGTCGCGCCGGTGCTGTTCCCCGAGATGCGGCGCCGCGGCTCGCATCCCGGCGAGCTCGCCGCATTGCTGGCGAGTTCCAGCGCGATGTCAGAGACCATTCCGCCGAGCCTGGTGCTGATCACCATCGGCTCGGTGACCAACGTCTCGATCACCGCGCTGTTCACCGGCGGACTGCTGCCGGCGGCGGTGGCCGCGCTCGCGCTTGTCGTGGTGTGCTGGATCCGCTCGCGCCACATGGACACCGGCGGCGGCGAGCGTGCACCGGTGTCGCTGATGCTGCGCACCTTCGTCATCGCGGTGCCGGGGCTGACCTTGCCGTTCGTGATCCGCGCCGCGGTGATCAACGGCATCGCAACCGCGACGGAAGTCTCCACCGTGGGCGTGGTCTACACCGCGGTGCTCGGTCTGCTGGTGTACCGGCAGTTCGACTGGCGGCGGATCTATCCGATCCTGGTGGATACAGTTTCGCTCACCGGCGCGGTGATGCTGATCATCGGCACCGCGACAGCGATGGCCTGGGCGCTGACGCAGTCCGGCTTCTCGCAATGGCTGGTCTCGGTGATGGCATCGGTGCCGGGCGGCAAATTGGGCTTCCTCGCCATTACGGCGGTTGCCTTCGTCATTCTGGGCAGCGTGCTGGAGGGTATCCCCGCCATCGGTACTGTTCGGCCCGCTGCTTTTCCCGGTAGCCAAGGCGATGGGCGTTCACGAGGTGCACTATGCCTTGGTGATCATCCTTGCGATGGGCATCGGGCTGTTCGCGCCACCGTTCGGTGTGGGTTTCTACGGCGCCTGCGCGATCGGACGGGTCTCGCCGGATGACGCATTGGGCCGCATGTGGCCGTACCTGGCGGCCCTCGCGGTGGCGCTGGCGATCGTCGTTGCGGTACCCTGGCTGTCGATCGGGTTCCTGTGACCGCCGCGGCGCGGGCGCCATGTTGACTCGCTCGATCAAGATTGACGCAGTGCGACAATAGCCGCCTAAGCTGCGCCTTTCGCATGGAGGCCGTCGTCATGGTCACGCCCGGTTATGTCCGCCTGATGGCGGAGTACAACCAAGAGATGAACCGCCGCCTGTACGCCGCGGCCGCGCGTCTCACGGACGATGAACGCAAGGCGGATCGCGGCGCGTTCTGGCACTCGATCCACGGCACGCTGTGTCACCTCGTTTGGGGCGACACGCAGTGGATGTCACGCTTCGATGCGTGGCCGAAGCCCGAGGTTGGCATCAAGCAGAGCGCCGGCATGATCGATGATTTCGCCACGCTGCAGGCACGCCGCGAGACATCGGATGCCGCTATCATCGCCTGGGCCGACCGCGTGGACGACGCCTGGCTGGCCGAGGACCTCGTGTGGTTCAGTGGCGCAGCCGGCAAGGAGATGCGGCGTCCGAAGGGGCCGCTGGTGATGCACTTCTTCAATCACCAGACACACCACCGCGGCCAGGTCCACGCACTGCTCACCGCCTGCGGTCAGGACACCGGCGATACCGATCTGTTCCTGGTGGTTCCTGGCGACTGATCCGCGGCTTCGCTTGGCATTCGTATCGTCCGTGGGCTAATCTCCCCGTAATCGTCTGGGGGGAAAGAAAATGAGTTCAGGGAATACTGCCACATGTCTCGTGGCCACGGCGGCGCTGCTTGTCCTAGGATCTGGCGCGTTCGCCGAAACGCAGCGCGGCGTCACCGACACCGAGATCCTTGTCGGCACCATAACCGATCTGTCCGGCGTCACTGCGGTGCAAGGCGTGAACAACGCGAACGCCGTGCGCCTCGCATTCGACGAAGTGAACGAGAAGGGCGGGATCAACGGCCGCAAGATCCGCTACATCGTCGAGGACAGCCAGTACCAGGTGCCGCGCGCCGTGCAGGCGATCAACAAGCTGATCAACAACGACGGCGTGTTCTTCACTATCGAGGACGGCGGCACGCCGATGAACAACGCCACCTTCCCCATGGCGATCGAGAAGAACGTGCCGAAGCTGCTGCCGCTGTCGGCGGCGCGTTCCATGTTTGAGCCGTTCAACAAACTGAAGTTCAGCCAGTATTCCTCCTACGTCGATCAAATGCGGGCCGGCGTGAAGTACTTCGTCGAGCAGCGCGGCAAGAAGGCGATCTGCGCGATGTACCAGGACACCGACTTCGGCAAGGATGTGCTCGCCGGCGCACAGATGCAGGCCGAGGCGATGGGCATGAAGATCGTCGCGACCACCGCTCACAAGCCGACGGACACAGACTTCACCGCGGCGATCGCCAAGTTGCGTGAGGCGAACTGCGACCTGATCACCATGGGCACGATCGTGCGCGACTCGACACTGATCATCGCGACTGTCAAGAAGGTGGGTTGGAAGGTCGATATGCTCGGCCAGGTTGCGTCGTACGATACGGCAATTGCCGAGGCGCCGGGCAATGTCGCGGACGGGTTCTATTCGATGTCGCCGTCGCTCTATGCCTATCCTGACGACCCGCGACCGGCGATCAAGGCATTCACCCAGAAGTACAAGGCGCGCTACGGCGTCGATGTGAACTATCTTGGCGAAATGGGCTACACCTCGGCGCAGATCGCCATCGAGGCGCTGCAACGGGCCGGTCGCGACCTCACGGTGGACAGCCTGGTGAAGGCAATGGAGAGCATCCACGACTTCCACGATCTGTTCGGCGGGACGTATTCCTTCAGCGCCACCAACCACCACGGTGCCACCGCCGCCTTCCTCTCGGTCGTGCACGACGGCCGCTGGGAGCCAGTCGTGGATCACGCGCTGGTCTACTAGCGACGGCATGACGACGCTTACGGCGAAGGCCCTGCAGGACACGCACATCCCTCGCCGCAGGCTCGGTCGAACGCGAGCACGTTGAACGCAGCACCCGCCGCGCGCCAGCATGGACCAGCGAAGGCCTGGCGCATGATGGGCAATGTCGCGCGGCTCGCTGCGTCCTGACCAAGCAAGGCAAGCACCGCACGCGGATAGCGCGAAGCCCGTGCACGAATCTCCGCTGGCGTTTCCTCCCGGCCGATCACCAGCAAACGCAAGGTCGGTGGTGACTCGACAGCGAAGGCGCCGACAATGCCCACGCCATCGTTGCCATGCGGCAGCAGCACCACCCCGTCATGCACGAGCGACGCGGCTGCGACCGCGGTGGCACGCGCCGGTTGCATAGTCTCCGGACGCGTGATGAGACCAACCAGCGCAATGGCCTGGATCGCGAGGACGGCGTAGCGGGCGTACCGCGGCAGCGCGGCGGCAAGCAGCAAGCCAACAAATGGCGTGGCGAATGCAAGATAGCGCAGTTCGATCGGCGAGTTGTCGAATACGACGCCGAGCAGCAGCAGCCCGATTGGCGGCGCGGCAGCAGTCATGACAAGCAGCCAACGCGTCTCGGGCGTCACAATGCGGTGCCAGCGCAGTATGATCAGTGCGACCAAACCGACCGACAGAACGGCCAGCGCCACAGTGATGGCGGTCCGTACGACGCCATGCAGATAAAGCGGCAATCCACCGAACAGGTTGGCCGCTGAATACTGTGCGAGCCTCGCGAGCGTAGGCATCGCCTCGAACGGCGCGAATTGGCCAACCCGGGTTTGCCGCTGAACCAGGAAGAACCACAGGTCTGCTGGCAACCAGAGTGCAAAACCCATTGTCATAGCGAGTTCCACACCCGCCTGGTGGCGGAGCCGCGCTGGATGAAACCGGCACTCGTCATGGCCGGCGAAGGCCGGCCATCCACGTCTTCCCTTACGTATTGCGCGCGGCACAGTCTGCTCATGGTTTCTTGTTAGGAGCGCAGTGACGCGGCAATCTCCATCCAGATGTAGAACTTTCCGCGTCGCTTCGCTCCTCGCAATGACAGCGTAAAGCAACGCAGCGCAAGCCACGAATGCTGCCAGATAGTTCGTGAAAGTTGCGGCACCCAGCAGCACGCCGGCCGCAAACGACAACCATGACCGGCTTCGGGCGGTTATCAGCACAGCGACGCCAGCCACACTCAGCATCTGCGCCATCGCAAATGCGCGTGCGGTAGCCCCGGTATAAGCGAAGCCATAGCAGCCGACCGTCAGCAATATCGCCGCCACAGGAGGAATGCCGACGGACCGCGCTATTATTGCTATCAGCCCCAGCGTCACGAGACTGAACAGCACGGAAGCCAGTCTCGCCACAAACAGCGAATTGCCCATCAGCCGACGCCATTCCGCAATTGTCCAGAAATACAGCGGCGGATGCACGTCAGTGGCTCGCAGGTCGCGCGCTATGGCAGAAGAGCCCGCACGACCGTGCTGCAAGGCCTGCACCTCGCGGGCAGTGATCGCGTCAGATCCCCAGATAGGACGCGCCACGCCTCCGGTCAGGAACAGCGTGTACTGTTCGTCGTATTCCGCGCTACGCAGCCACGCAACGGCAATCAGCAGCAAAGCCGCGATCATCAATACGGACAGGATCGGGATTCTGCACACGGCTTCGTTCACCGGTCATTAGCGGTCCTGCGTCTATCGCAGCGTGATGCGAATGATTGGTTACCGTCTGCTGGCCGCAACGCTTGCTCTGATGTTGCTGACCGCAGCGGGCAACCTCCCAACCGCGCTCCGGCGCGGCGTCAACATCACGCATTGGTTCCGTTTCCCGCCGCGTCGCGATCCAACAGCTCTGCGCTTCTATCTCGACGACGCCGCGCTGGTGGCGCTCAAGCATGCGGGTTTCACCTTCGTGCGCGTGGCGGTGCAACCCGACCTGCTGTCACAACCGGAAGCTCTGGTCAGCGCAGTGACGAGGTTGCAAAGGCACGGTCTCGCCGTGGTCGTGGCGCTGTTTCCCGCCGACTGGCATCTCGAGACCAGCCCGGCTGACCAGGCGAAGCTGCTCGACACCTGGCGCTCACTCGCCCCGCTGCTGCGTCGGTTCGATCCGGCCACGACATTTCCAGAGATCCTGAACGAGCCAGTGTTTGCGAGTGACCCCGGCGCCTGGGCGAGGCTGCAGCATCAGGCCGTGCTGACGATCCGCGCCACCCTGCCGACGAATACCATCGTACTCACCGGGGCCGATTGGGGCAGCATCGACGGTCTCATGTCGCTTCCGCCAGAGCCCGACTCCAACGTGATCTACAGTTTCCATCTCTACGAGCCTGCGGAATTGACCGCTCTTGGCGCCTACCGAACCGGGCTCGACGCGGCGGCCATGGCCCGCCTGCCCTTCCCCGTCACCGACGAGGGCGCATGCCAAGCCACCGCCGGTTCGACCGGGGATCCGCCAACCGCCGACCTGATGCGCTTCTACTGTGCGCAGCACTGGGATGTGGCGAAACTGACCGTCCGCATCGCCGAAGCAGGCGAATGGGCGCGGCGTCACCACGTCGGCGTGCTGGTGGGAGAATTCGGCGCCTCGCAAAACCTGAACGTGCCGGCGCGCCTGGCCTGGCTTGCCACGGTGCACACGGCGTGTGAGCAGCAGGGGTTTGGCTGGGCGCTGTGGGGATACGACGATTCGATGGGGTTTGCCCTGCACCCCCCAGGGAATCTCCAGCGGCTTGATCCGGCTGTGCTGCGCGCTCTCGAATTGGTGCAATAAAGTAATCGTGAAGTATCGGGCGACCCGGCAATAATCGTCATCGCACCGTTATGCCAACGTGAAAAGCAGCCATAAGAAAAAGCCCCCGGCCAATGACCGGGGGCAAGTAAACAGGGAGGCTTCACGTCTGGGAGACGCAGGGGTCATCGACCCCCTTCCGACTCCGAGGAGCCGGAAAACTGGCGGCAACGCCGCCGTATTCAGTGACTATACTGTAATGCTGCGATGCAGTGGATACCATCCGCAAAAAGCCGGATGCCGCCATGCCGCTGGCGCATGCCCCAGTGCCGACGCGCTCGTCTGTTGCATTGCTTGGGCGAAACGACAGCGGCCTCAGTGCAGCGTCGCTAACCGCGCCAGCAGAAAGTCGCGAAACACCGCCACGCGTTTGGAGTTCCGCAATTCCTCCGGATAGACGAAATAGACATCGACCTTCGGGCCCTTGAGGTCGGGCAGAATCCGCACGAGATCAGGGTTCTCGGCCACCACGAAATCCGGCAACGCGCCGATCCCCAGCCCCGAGCGGATCGCCAGAAGCACCGCGTGGGTGCTGTTGACCTCCAGCAGCGCGCGTCGTGGGTTGCCTGGCCGCCGGCCGACCTCGGACAGCCAGTTCACGTCGCTCACAGGCGGGTGATGATTGCCGAACAGGAGAAGCCTGTGCGCGTCGAGATCTTCCGCCCGCTGCGGCACGCCCTGCCGCTTCAGATATTCGGGCGAGGCGCAGACATGCCATTGGATCGTCATCAGGTGACGCTGCACCAGATCGGGCTGCTTCGGCGGATGCATCCGGATCGCCACGTCCGCCTCACGCATCGCAAGGTCCAGCTCCGAATCGTCCAGCAGCAGCGAAATCGACACGTCGGAATACATGTCGAGGAACTCGTGCAACCGCGGCGCGAGCCAGATCGAACCGAAAGCGACAGTCGTGGTCACCTTCAGGCGTCCCGCCGGCTTCTCCTTGCTCTCGGTCAGCAGCGCCTCGGTGATCGCCAGCTTGGCGAACACCTCACGCACCGTACGGTTCAGCGCTTCGCCCTGCTCTGTCAGGATCAGCCCACGCGCGTGGCGATGGAACAGCGGCACCTGCAAGGCTTCCTCGAGCGCCGAGATCTGCCGCGAGACCGCCGACTGGCTGAGATTGAGCGTGTCTCCCGCGTGGGTGAAGCTCCCGGCCTCCGCCACGGCGTGGAAGACGCGCAGCTTGTCCCAGTCTATCACTCGGCCTCTCCCGCCCGCCGGTCACAGGACCCCGGCGGAATGCATGAAACCTGCCCTGGTTATGCGTCACTACCCGCTCTTATGAGCGGCGGAGCACAGCATCCTAGCTCAGCCAAGCCCGGCTGTGCGTACCGATGTTGGACCTATTCACCGATTCCTGGCTAGTCCGCGGCCATGGCGGCAACCCGTGTGACGCCCGCGAGCCACTTTTCCGCCTCCAAAGCTGCCATGCAGCCTGTGCCAGCGGCAGTGACGGCCTGCCGGAACACCTTGTCCTGCACGTCTCCCGCGGCGAACACCCCCTCGACGGAAGTCCGCGTGCTCCCCGGCTCGGTCTGGATGTAACCCTCCGAGTCCATCGCAACCTGACCGGCGAAGATCGCCGTGTTGGGCGTGTGGCCGATGGCAATGAACACCCCATCCACGGCAAGCCGCTCCATGGTCCCGGTCTTCACGTTGCGCAGCCGGACCCCCGTGACGACCTCAGGCGACCCACCACCCTCAATTTCTTCCACCACAGAATCCCAGACCGGCTTGATCTTGGGGTGGGCCAGCAGGCGTGCCTGCAGGATCTTCTCCGCCCGCAGCGCATCGCGCCGGTGCACCAGCGTGACGCTGTCCGCGTGCTGAGTAAGGTGCAGCGCCTCCTCCACCGCCGTGTTGCCGCCGCCGATCACGGCGACCTCCTTGCCGCGGTAGAAGAACCCGTCGCAGGTGGCGCAGGCCGAGACGCCACGACCCTGCAGCCGCTCCTCCAACTCGATGCCCAGCCAGCGTGCCTGTGCGCCGGTGGAGATGATCACGGCATCCGCGAAAAACTCATCGCCCGAGTCCGCAACGCAGAGGAACGGCCGCCTGCTGAAATCCACCCGCGTGATCAGGTCATGCACGATCCGCGTGCCGACGTGCCCGGCCTGCGCCGCCATCTGTTCCATCAGCCAAGGGCCCTGGATCACGTCGGCGAAGCCGGGATAGTTCTCGACATCGGTGGTGATGGTCAGTTGCCCGCCCGGCTCCAGACCGGCCACCAGGGTAGGCGACAGACTGGCCCGCGCCGCGTAGATCGCCGCCGTGTAGCCGGCAGGGCCGGAGCCGATGATCAGAACGCGTGTCCGATAGCTCTCTGGCATTGCAGAATCCGTTGGATATGACCGCCAGACCATATCGGTGCGTCGCAGCGCGAGACAAGCAAAGCACCCCCGGACACTTGCCGGCGCAATCTCCTGCAATATTATTGCGCCTATCCAGCCACCACCCGAAATGTCACAATCAGCCTATGCAATCAGCGCTCGGCAGAATGCGCGCATCATGAAGGCCCCGATCGGCGACGCACCCGTGCTCGATGCCATCGACCGCCGCATCCTGTCGGAGCTCCAGACCGACGGCAGGATGACCAACGTCGAGCTCGCGCGCCGCGCCGGCATCTCGGCTCCGCCGTGTCTGCGCCGCGTCCGTCGGCTGGAGGAGGCAGGCGTGATCCGTGGCTACCACGCTGATTCGGATCCGCAGAAGCTCGGCTGGGAGATCGTCTTCTTCGCGATTGTCGGATTGGACAGCCAGAGGGAGGCCGTGCTCGCCGCCTTCGAGCAGCTTGTCGCCGCTTGGCCCGAAGTGCGTGAGTGCCACATGATCCGCGGCGGTGGCGATTTTCTGCTGAAGCTGGTGGCGCGCGACACGGCGCATGAGAACCAGCTTACTCAGCGCCTCACCGGGGCACCCACCGTCACCCGTGTCCAGACCCTCCAGACGATTCGCACCAGTCGCCACCTGGCAGGCGTTCCGCTCTGATCCGGGGTGCGTGGCATAATCGCAGGCATGTCCGAATCCACCTCCCGGCTGATCGAGCTTCCGACGGCAGCGCGCGGCGCGCCGACGCTGACCGTGGTGGTGCCCTGCTACAACGAACGCCCGAATGTCGCGCCACTGATCGCCAGGTTGGACGCCGCGCTGTACGGCATCGCCTGGGAGGTCGTGTACGTCGACGACAACAGTCCCGACGGCACAACCGCCGAGGTCCGCCGCATTGCACAGACCGATCCGCGAGTCCGCTGCATCCGTCGCATCGGCCGCCGCGGCCTTGCCTCCGCGGTGATTGAGGGCGGCCTGTCATCCTCAGCCCAGTTCGTGGCGGTGATCGACGGCGACCTGCAGCACGACGAGACGAAGCTGCCGGACATGCTGGCGGCCCTCGCGAGCGGCCAGTACGACCTCGCCGTCGGCAGCCGTTACGTCGGAGGCGGCGACTCGGCCGGTCTCGTGAGCCGCTGGCGCCACCTGCTGTCGGACGGCGGAATCCGGCTGGCACAGCTCTTCCTGCCGGTGCGGCTCACCGATCCGATGAGCGGCTTTTTCATGCTGCCTCGCCCGTTGTTCGAGACCCTGACGCCCAACCTTACCGGTCAGGGGTTCAAGATCCTCGTCGACCTGACGCTCAGTTCGCCCGCACCGCTGCGCGTGATCGAGGTTCCCTATATCTTCCACGAGCGCGTGGCCGGAACGAGCAAGCTCGATGCGCTGGTCCTCGTGCAGTTTGCCGGCCTGCTTCTGGACAAAGTACTCGGCGGCCTGCTGCCACTGCGGTTCATCTCGTTCGCGCTGGTGGGCGCTCTGGGCGTACTCGTGCATCTCGGCGTGCTGACCACGGCGCTGAAGCTGGTCGGATTGCAGTTCGAAGCGGCTCAGACCATCGCCACCGCCGTTGCCATGGCATGCAACTTCGAGCTCAACAACGAGATCACCTATCGCGACCAGCGCCTGCGCGGGCCGCGCCTGTGGCGCGGGCTGTTGTTGTTCATGCTGGTATGCAGCCTCGGTGCCGTCGCCAATGTCGGCATCGCCAAGACGCTGTATGAAACAAACACCAGTTGGAGCATCGCCGGCGCGATCGGTGCGATCATCGGCGTCGTCTGGAACTATGCCGTCTCGGCAACACTGGTCTGGCGCGCACGATAATCCATCATCGCGAGGAGCGTAGCGACGGAGCAATCCCGGTGGGGCTGCGCACTTCGCACTGGGCGCTGACTGCACTAATCGCGCTGACCCTGCTGCGCCTCGTGGTCGCGGCGGCGGTCCCCCTCGTGCCGGACGAGGCCTACTACTGGGTATGGTCGCGCGCCCTGGCGCCAGGCTATCCCGACCACCCGCCCATGGTCGCCATCTGGATACGCATTGGCACGGCCTTGGTGGGCGACGGCGCACTGGGTGTTCGGCTGCTTGGACCGATCGCGGTGGCGATCGCCTCGCTGCTGCTGGTGGATGCTGCGGATCGCCTGCTGCCGGGCCGTCGCGCCGGTCTTCGCGCCGCCGCGCTGCTGAATGCTACGCTGTTGTTCGGCGTCGGTGGCGTGCTGATGACTCCCGACGCACCACTCCTCACGTTCTGGACCGCGTGCCTCTGGGCGCTCGCGCGCTTGCTCGACAGTCGCCGCGCATGGTGGTGGCTCGTGATCGGACTGTTCGCTGGGCTCGCGATGGCGAGCAAGTACACCGCCGCGCTGCTGTGGTTCGGCATCGCCGCCTGGCTGTTGGCAGTACCTTCGATGCGTATCTGGCTGCGGCGGCCGGCACCCTGGCTCGGTGCACTGGTTGGCCTGGCGGTCTTCACTCCGGTTGTGCTGTGGGAGGCCCAGCATGGCTGGCCAAGCTTTGCTCGTCAGGGCGGCCGCCTTGACGCCTGGCAGCCCGCACACGCGATCAGGTTCCTGGGAGAACTGTTGCTCGGTCAGGCCGGACTGATCACGCCGCTGATTTTCGCCTTTTGCGTGGGCGGCATCATCGAGGCATCGCGCCAGACCTGGCGCACGCGTGATCCGGCGTGGACATTGCTGGCCGCACTGACATTGCCGGCAGTCGTGCTGTTCACACAGCACGCGCTGGGAGACCGGGTGCAGGGCAACTGGCCCGCCATCATCTACCCAGCCGCCGGCGTCGCCGCGGGGGCACTGTCTGCACCGATCTGGAGGCGCATGATGGGCTCGTCCGTCGCACTGGGTCTGGCTGTCACGCTGCTTGTTTATCTCCAGGCGGGCACCGCGCTGCTGCCGATACCTGCCGGCGTCGACCCGATTGCCCGCCAACTGGCTGGCTGGGACGCACTTGCCGATCAGGTCGATGCAGTCCGCCGGCAGGTGGGTGCCGAATTTGTCGCAGCGGATGAATATGGCCTCGCCGCGGAACTCGCCCGCACCCTACCGCCGGGAGTGACCGTGATCGGCGTCGACACACGCTGGAGCTTGACCGACCTGTCGCGAGCCATCCCGGAGGGCCAGATCGGCGTGCTGGTCCGCAGCACCCGCCGTAGCAGCGAATTCAGTGAAACGGCGTGGCCGCATCCCATCGAAATAGCCCATGAGGCACGAAAACGCGGCGATGAAACGGTCCAGGCGTATCGGCTGTATCGCGTTGTGATGACGGGAAATGGCGCGGATGCGGTCATCCTGCCGCGGCCATGATGCGGACTATTGCTTGCGGTCGGTGGCGTCGCTTGCACATGCAGCGGTACGAGACACATCCCGATGACTGACAATGCGCCGCAA
>CAWEVM010000019.1:0-78977 GCA_963812505.1 uncultured Alphaproteobacteria bacterium | reverse complement strand
GAAAGCCGACGCCGGCATAGCCGAATGCGGGCGACACGATAATGCCGGTCAAGCTTAGCCCGACCGCCATATTACGCGCCAATAGCTGCATCAGGCAGCCGATGAGTTGATAGGCGATGATCAGTAGCGTCGCCGACACCGCCGTCACCGCTGCGTCGCCGCGGAAGCTGACGCCAAGCCAGACATCGAGAATGCCGACCATCAGCGCGAACATGAGCATCAATACGACGTAGTACAGCAGGAACTTCCCGAACGGGCGAGGGCGATACTGTTACCGGAGATCTCCCGCCGGCGCGCATGCTTCGCCGCCGGAACTCGGAACCGACCGCGTATCCCGCAGAGATCGCGATGACGACATGCAGCACGGTGGGCAGCACCGCGCGAAGCAGGAACTGGGCGTAGTTCAGTGCGGGATTCGACAGCACATACTCTTCGGCCACGAGCCCGGGACCCGGCTCTGCGCGGTCGCCCAGTGCCTGGTGCGCCGGCGAGACAGCCTCGGTGGCGGCCGATATGCCATCTCGAATGCTCTTCGCGGCATTGTTCCCCGGGGTAAAAAACTGCGTGTTGGTGAATGCGACGACGCGTGGGGCACGGCCTTCCAACAGATCTTTGCCGAACTCGGGCGGTAGATACACTGCCGCGATGGCGCGTCCGGCGCGGATCGCGCTTGTCGCTGCACCTAGGTCGTCGGCGCGTCCGGTAACGGCGATGCCCGGGGCGGCGGCGACCGTCTGGACGAACTGCTGTGAGGTCGCTGAATTGTCCATATCGACAACGACAACGCCCAGCCCTCGCACGACCGCGTGGCTGAACGTGAACCCGAGCACGGCAAAAGCGATGACGGGCACGCCGAGCAGCAGGAACCGCGCGACGGGGTCGCGGAAAATCCATTGCACTTCGCGCGCCGCTACAGCCAGTGGTCCGGGCCGGAACGGCCTCATGAGCGCCGCTCGCCCCAATCCGCATAGACGCTCATACCCGGCCGCAAGCCCTCGATAGGTTGCGCAGGATAGGCGCGGACCTCGAACGTCCGTAGGTCGAAGTCACCGCTCGAGCGCGTGGCGCGCCAACCGGTATATTCGCCCTTCGTGCCGATCACTCGCACTTCTAGCGTGACGATGCGATCGCCGAGTGCGGGCACACGCACGTCGAACTTCGAGCCGGGCTTGAGATCGCGGAGCAGGTCCTCGCGCAGATCGAACTGCACCCACATGTCGGAAAGATCAACCAGCGTAATTAACGGCACGCCCGGCAGCACGAACTCACCGGCCTCGACCGGAATGCGGAACACCTGGCTGTCGGCAGGTGCGACAACGGTCATCTGGTTCACCAGCGCCTTGAGCGTGTCCACATCAGCCTGTGCGCTATCGACCTTGGCTAGCGCAATATTCAGGTCCTCGCGCGTGAAGCCCGCCACCGCCTCATTGTAGGCGAAGCGCGCCTGGTCCAATGTGCGTTCCGCCAGCGTGAGTGCCGCGCTGTCCTTGTCGTACTGTGACTGCGGCGAATCATGCGATGTCACGAGTTGCCGTGTCCGGTCAAATGTCTTCTGAGCCAGCGACAGGTCGGCGACGGCGCGATCGACCTCCGCCTTTCGCACCGCGATCGTCTCAGCCCGGAACCCCGCCTTGACGCGCGCCAGCTCGGCGTCCGCCACACGCAGGTTCGCCTCGCTCTGCTTCTCCTTGGCGACCAATTCCGGATTGTCGATGAGGATCAATGGGTCGCCCTGGCGCACGTTCTGGGAGCGAGCAACGACGATCCGCCCGATGCGTCCGTCGACCCGTGCCGCCATGTCGAAGGTGCGGGACTGCACCTCGCCCTGGACAATGAGCGGCTCTCGCCGGCTCAAGTACCAAATGGAAAGTCCAATCATCGCCACGAACAGCAATCCGACGATGAGCACCGCGGGTGCCGGGCGGCGTGCTCGATGACTTGCCGGTATCGCCGCAGCTTGTTCCCGTGTCGCCTCTTCCAACATGGGACGGTCCGCTCCTTTGGAGGTTCAGGACAGTATATGGCTGAACGCTGCCCACAACCCTGAGGCACCGGCAGCGAGCGGAGCCGCAGCATGTGTCAGCGATGGCGGCGCGTGGCCGGCAAGGCGATAGCTGCCGTTGCGCGCTGCAAGACGCCGAACGAAATTGCTGACCACCCTGTTTGATGCCGCTTGAGCCCCGGCTAGGCGCCTCCGATCGTCGGCATCAGACCGGCGGTGTTTGTTCCGCCGGCGGTGGCGGTTCGTCGGGCAACGGGATGAATTCATGATCATCGTCAGGCGGCAATGCCATCCGTCCGGATTTCCAGTCGGCCTTTGCCTGTTCGATCCGCTCTCTGCGCGAGGACACCAGGTTCCACCATATGTGGCGCGGGCCGATACTGGCACCGCCGAGCAGCATCACGCGCGCCGGCGCGTCCTCGGTGGCAATTACCGGTTCGCCGCCATCCGCAAAGACCAGCATCCGCCCGGCTTCGTATCTCACGCCCTCATGCACAACACTGCCGGACACCACATATGCGGCGCGCTCGGCGTGGTCGGTCGGCATCGCGATGCTGGCACCGGCAGCAAGTTCGGCATGCAGATAGAACAGCGGCGAAAAGGTTTTCACTGCGTTGTTCAGGCCGTAGGCGGAGCCGGCGATCAGGCGTGCCCAGACTCCGTGGTCCGACAGTTCTGGGAGCGCATCGGCGGCGTGATGCGCGAAGGCCGGCGCAACCTCTTCGTCCTCACGTGGCAGCGCCACCCAGGCCTGCATCCCGTGCATCAGACCGCCGCTCGATCGCAGCGACGGGTCCGTGCGCTCCGAATGCACGATGCCGGAGCCAGCGGTCATCCAGTTAACCTCGCCTGGGCGGATCTTTTGGCTGACGCCGAGACTGTCGCGGTGATGGATCTCACCGTCGAACAGATAGGTGACCGTCGAGAGGCCGATATGGGGGTGCGGTCGGACGTCGATCCCTTCACCAGAGCGAAAGTCGGCCGGCCCCATGTGATCCAGAAAAATGAATGGCCCAACCATCCGTCGGCGCGCAAACGGCAGAACGCGGCCGACTTCCAATCCGCCGCCCAGGTCCTTGCGCGTGCCTTCGATGACCAGATCGAGCATGTCCGCCTCCTTGCACCACAAGAAGAACCCACCGCGACGCAGTGGGCTCTCTGCACCTAGTCCGCGTCAACCACGACGACTTCTGCGTCTTCGATCCCGACGATCTCGACGTTCGCCACGTCCGTGATCGCCGCGCCGTCGCGCGCCTCGATGCGCACTCCGCCGACCTCGACGGCACCGGTAGCAGGCACAAGGTAGGCGTGCCGCGTGGGATCGAGTTCGATCGTCACGTGCTGTCCAGCCTTGACGGTGGCACCCATCACCCGCGCATCGGCACGGATCGGCAGTGCCTCTGTGTCGGAGGCGAACCCGCTGGCCAACGTGACGAACCGACCGGAACGATCAGCCTTGGGGAACGGTTTGGCACCCCACGCCGGCTTTCCGCCCCTTTCATTCGGCTCGATCCAAATTTGGAATATCCGCGTTGCCGTGTCTTCGAGATTGTATTCGGCGTGACGCACGCCTGAACCCGCCGACATGACCTGGACATCACCTGCCTTCGTGCGGCCCTCGTTGCCCATGGAATCCTGATGGGTGATCGCGCCCTCGCGGACGTATGTAATGATCTCCATGTCGGCGTGCGGATGCGGAGGGAAGCCGGACTTCGCGGCAATCTCGTCGTCGTTCCAGACGCGCAGATTGCCCCAGCCCATTCGCTTGGGATCGTAGTAGCTCGCGAACGAAAAATGATGCTTCGCCTTGAGCCAGCCGTGATCGGCGCCCCCCAGTTCGGCGAATTTCCTGCGTTCAATCATCGTGGTTACCCCTTGCAGCATGCGAGGCGTGGGCCTCGGTCACGGCGGCAAATGGTGATCGACGGTGGCCGCGAAAACAGAAAGGATGGAAACTCATCGTTGCCAAATTTGGGGTAACGCCATGTCCCTGCCTGACCTGGAAGCCTGGGCGATCTTTGCCAAGGTTGCCGAAACCGGCTCCTTCGCCGCGGCCGCCGCGGATCTCGGCCTCTCTGGACCGACGGTGTCGAAGGCAATACAGCGACTGGAGGCACGGCTAGGTGAACGACTGATCCATCGCACGTCGCGCCGCTTTGCGCTGACCGAGGCTGGACGCGTCCTGGCGGTGCGCGCGGCCCGCATCCTCGCCGAGGGCGAGGCAGTAGAGGCAGAAGCCCACGCTGCGTCTGCAGTTCCACACGGCCGGGTGCGCCTGGCGGCACCGATGTCGTTTGGCTTGCGCCATGTGGCACCGGCACTCCCAGACTTTCTGGCTGCCTATCCCGAGGTCGTTGTAGAGTTTCAACTCGATGACCGGATGGTGGATCTGGTTGCCGGCGGTATCGATGTCGCACTGCGCATCGCGGATCTGCCCGATTCCAGCTTGATTGCGCGTCGGCTGTGTCCGGTGCGGCGCTGGGTCGTCGGTGCGCCTGACTACTTCGCGCGGCACGGCACACCCCTTCGACCACGAGATCTGCGGGAGCACGCGTGCCTGGGCTATGCCTATCTCGCGAGCGGCGAGACTTGGCGCTTCACCGATCCTGAAGGCGCGGAAGAAGCCGCAGCGGTGAAGGGCCCGCTCTGCGCCACCAACGCCGAAGCACTCGGCTCTGCGCTCGAGGCCGGGCTAGGGGTTGCACTGCAGCCGGACTTTTTGGTCTGGGACGCGGTCCAGGAGGGAAGACTCGTCGCCGTGCTTCACAACTGGTCTGCGCCCAAGTTGGCCCTGCACCTGGTCACACCGGCCGGCGGTCCGCGCCCTATCCGAGTCGCTGTGTTGCTGGAGTTCCTGACGCGGCGTTTCACGTCAGGCGTAGCACCATGGACCACGGTCGTGCCGACTTTGCAGAGTGCGTGACAGTTTATTCCAACCCTCTCGCATCGGCGTGTTGGAGCGGCTGGATGGACGATTAGTTCTGTCAGTCGAGGACACGAGCGGCGAGGAACTCGATACGAGGGTTGCGTGTCGCATCGATGTCTGCACTGCGCCCATGACGGTCGTTCCAGCTCGCCTCGCCGTAACTCGAATGCAGATGATGTGGATGGCTCCCGCTCACGGCATCTGAGTGCCAGGGTGTGGAAGGTATTGAAACGTCCCACAAGCGAAGGAGCCACCCATCATGGAAGTTAGCACCATTGGCCTGGATCTGGCGAAGAACGTTCTTCAGATCCATGGAGTGGACGCGTCGGGCAGGATCGTCATCCGCAGGGCGATCCGGCGCTCTCAGGTTCTGCCGTTTTTTGCGAAGCTGCCACCGTGCCTTGTGGGCATTGAAGCCTGTGGCACGTCGCATCACTGGGCCCGTGGGCTTTTGTCTCTGGGACATGATGTACGTCTGATGCCGCCAGCCTACGTCAAGCCGTATGTCAAACGGAGCAAGACGGATGCGGCTGATGCGGCAGCAATCTGCGAGGCGGTGACACGTCCGACGATGCGGTTTGTGCCGGTTAAGTCACGCGAGCAGCAGGCGATATTGTCCCTGCACCGCACGCGTGCCCTTCTGGTGAAGCAGCGAACTCAACTGGTGAACATGATGCGGGGACAGCTCGCAGAATTCGGCATCAACATTCCGCAAGGTCTCGAACGGGCTCTGATGCTGGCGCGACAGATCGTTGAAGGCAAAGAAGTGCCCGACCTGCCCGGTCATGCCGTGAAGATGCTTGCGATCCTGTCCCGGCAGACCCTCGCCGCCGATGAGCAGATACGAGAGATCAATCGAGATCTCCTGGTTCTGCAAAAGAGCGACGAGATGGCTCGTCGCCTGGCGACCATTCCGGGAGTTGGTCCGATCGGAGCAACCGCCTTTGCCGCTGCCGTGACAGATCCCGGACAGTTCAGGTCCGGCCGCCAATTCGCCGCGTGGCTCGGCCTGACACCGCTGCAGAACTCGAGCGGTGGGAAAGAACGTCTCGGTCGGATCAGCAAGATGGGCGACAAATACCTGCGCCGTCTGCTGGTAATCGGAGCAACCGCGCTGGTTCGGCAGTTCCGGAACAGGCCCGACAAGGCCACGCCGCATTTTGCGTCGCTGCTGGCGAGAAAGCCGGTGCGGGTCGCGACCGTCGCCATGGCCAACAAGATGGCGCGGATCGTCTGGGCGCTGATGACGCGCGGAGAAACATACCGCGCAGCACATATCCCGATACTGGCTGCGTAGGGGATAACAGGTTCAGCCGGGCCACACTGGCTGCATGAGGTTGCGGGAGTGACGCGATGTGATGGCGAGACCGGTCAGGCCGGGAACAGGGACAACCCACCGAACGTCGGAGGCGTCACAGCCTGGTATGCAGAATGGGACCCTGTTCGCGGACCCCATCAGGGCCAGCAGTCCAAAGTCGACTGCATCAACAGGCCGAACAGAAGACTGCTCCCGACCAACGCCAATACGTCAAATTTCGCTTGCAATGCGGGAGCCATCCACAGAAGACGTTCGCTCAACTGCGGTGGTGGCTGCTCAGATGAGTTCGTTCAGCAGCGTTCGCGCCGCGCGAAGGTCCGTCGCATCGACGTCATTGCCGAACCACTCGACTATTGGGGCAAGTGCGTTCCTAGCATCACTGATACGGCGCTGACGTTGCCAGTGGCGCGCCAAACTAGTCGCGGATCGCAAATTCCAGAGCCTCGCGCCTTGGGCCCGGGCAAGCTCGACACTATGGAGCAACACCCTCGTCTGCTCCTCCACATCATTGACCCATAGCGGAACGTGTCAACGACTTAGATACACCGAGGTTCGGCATTTAGGCTCGATTCTGTGACGGCTGCCAGCGGGCTTTGGGTTATGCCTTGCCTATCAGCATCCGCTTGGGCAACTTTGCCGTTAGGCCGCTCCAGGGTAGGATAGCTGACGAATACCATCGCGCGAGATTGGTAGTATGCCCAGGGTGCTGATTGTTGGCAGTGGCCCGGTGGGGTTGACGCTAGCCATGGATCTGGCGTGGCGAGGCATCGATGTCGTCGTCGCCGAGCGCCGCCCTCGCAATGACCCACCGAACGTGAAGTGTGGTCAGATCGGCGCCCGCTCCATGGAGATATTCCGGCGGCTCGGCTTGGCCGATAAGTTACGCGGCATCGGGCTACCTGCGGACTATCCCAACGACATCGTCTCGGCGACCAGCGTTACCGGCCTCGAGTTCTCCCGCGTACTCATTCCGGCGTCCGGCGTCCGCGGCACCCCTGCCTCAGCCGGTCCAGACACTGGCTGGCCGACGCCCGAGCACACGCATCGCTGCAATCAGATGTTTTTCGAGCCGGTGCTGTTCGCACACGCCGCGGAGCAGCCGCGCATCCGTATCCTGCATCGCACCGAGATCACGGACCTGGCCCAGGGCAAGCAAGGCGTGACCGCGAGCGCCGTTGACCTCGATGCCGGCACGCGGTCATCGATCGAGTGCGACTACCTCGTCGGATGCGACGGGGCAAGTTCCTTTGTGCGCAAGTCGATCGGCTCCGAGTTCGTCGGCATCCCAGTGCTGCAGTACGCGCAATCGTTCCACCTCCGGGCACCGCAACTCAAGAGTTTGCTGCCTGGCAAGCCTGCCTGGGCCTACTTCTCGCTCAATCCGCGCCGCTGCGGCATGACGATGGCTGTCGATGGGCGGGAGATCTGGAACATACAGAATTACTCCTATCCTGGAGAAGCCGGGCTGGATCACCTTGACCGCGACTGGGTGATCCGCTCGATACTCGGCGTCGGGCCTGACTTCGAGTACGAGCTCTTGTCCCGGGAGGATTGGATCGCTCGCCGGCTCGTCGCGAGCAAGTTTCGCGACCGGCGCGTGTTCATCTGCGGCGACGCCGCGCACGTTTGGATGCCGCTCGGGGGCTTCGGCATGAGCGCCGGCATCGCGGACGCGGCCAACCTCGCCTGGAAGCTCGCCGGCGTCCTCCATGGCTGGGCCACGCCCGAGATTCTCGATAGCTACGAAGCAGAGCGCCAGCCGATCACAGACCAGGCCTCGCGCATCATCTCCGACATCGGATACCAGGTGATGATGCAGCGCAACGAGTTGTCGCCGGAAGTCGAGCGGCTGGATGCAATCGGCGAGGCCGCGCGCGCCGCCGCCGGACACCTCGCCTACGCGCTCGACGTGGAGCAGCAATGCTGCGGCGGCCTCAACTTCGGCTACTTCTACGATCGATCGCCGATCATCGCTTACGACGGGGAGCAGGCGCCCACCTATACTATGGGCACATTCACCTCGACCACGGTGCCCGGCTGCCGCGTGCCGCACGTCTGGGTCAAAGGGCGGCGCTCGCTCTACGACGCGATGGCGCCGGATTATACGTTACTGCGCCTCGACCCCACGGCGCATGTCGCCGGCATCGTGGCGGCGGCTGCGCAGCGCGGGCTTCCGCTTGCCGTTCTCGACGTGAGATCGCGTGAGGCATCGGAGCTCTATCGCCACAAACTCGTGCTGGTGCGCCCGGACCAGCATGTCGCTTGGCGCGGCGACGCGGAGCCGGCCGACCCGCTCGATCTCGTCGATCTCGTGCGGGGCGCCGCGCGGACGTCGATGGCAAAATCGGCGTGAGCGAAGGAGCACATTCTTCGACGAGGCTGCCCGCAGAGGACACGCGTCAGCATCAAGCCATCCCCACCTTGATCAAGGCAACGCTGGAACACGCGTGTCCGATAACCCTTAACGAGGGCGGTCCTCCGGCATCTATCGCGTGGACAGGTCCGCCCGCCAGCCGCGGATCAGCGCACTCAGTTCTTCAGGGTCCAAGCGGGATGACAGGGCAGTGGAGCCGATCAGGTCACAGAACATCACACTGAGCTGGCGGCGCTCCGCTATAGGTACGGAAGAACGGCCATTGGCCGAAGAGCCACTGAGCTGCGATTGCGATGGCTGCCCTGGATCGTCTGGGGACGTCGCGTCAGGGCGCAATGTTGCAACGGCTTCCAGCAACAGGCGACGATGCCCAACCGAGAGAACGCCGAGCTCCCTGAGATCCTCGGCCTTCCCTGATCGAACGTCGAAAATAGGGGGAACGCGATGATGCTACGTAAATTACCCGCTACAATGGCTGCCGTGTTCGACCTTGCGACCGGTGCGGCGACGGCCGATTTTCCGAAGGAAGGAAAGTTCAAAGGAACCTATACCTCCGTTGGAACCTTCAAGATGACCAAGATCGGTGACGATCGCTCTTCGACCTTCTTCAAACCGACGGGTTTGGTCGACCACATGACCTTCCATTGCTGGGGAACCAACGAAGTGGTCAGTGGCGAAGCCTCCAACAGCGGCTATTGCGTAGCGACGGACCCGGCCGTGGACATGCTCGAAGTGAAGTTCGCAAACGAAAAGCATCCGTCCGGCAAGCCCGCAAAAGGAACAGACACTTATCTGGCCGGGACCGGGAAATTCACCGGGATTAGCGGCTCCGTTGCTTACGAAGCCGACGCGTTGACGTTCCGCCCGATCACCGAGGGAACCTCCGGAGGCGTTATTACTCTGGAGGGCCATTACAAAGTCCCGTAGCTGCCGATCCACCGGAGACGAAGTGTTGAAGCTCGATCGTTGTAGCGACGCCTTCACGTGCTTCGGGCCATCGCCGGCAGCACGACAGCTCCCACGAAGGAACGTCTGCTTGTCGCCGTTGAACACTCGAAAGCTGCCATTCCGGTTTCGGCCAGTTCACCCCCCAAGGCGGTCGATTCAGGCAGCCCCGCCGATGCTCGGATGCTGACGTTCGGCCACCCGTAGCTGCCGCTAAGGTGAGTGCGCCAGTCCCCTGCCCTTATCGTCCGCTGACCCGCGTTCCCGGGCGGCTCTGTGGGCTAGGAGTGCCACCAAGTACTCGGCAGCCTAATGAGGGGTCTGCCCGAATTTAACCTCGCAGCCGCTATCCGACGACTGTCTAACGGCGTCGATCAGACGATGCAGGTCGACCGCGGTCTCGAAGGTCGGCTGATGACTTATTCCGTCACGGATTGCTTGAGCGAATAGCGCGTACATCTGACCGACATTGCTGGGTTCGCCTGACGGTGTGCCAGGCGCGGCCATGACGAACCGCTCCGGGACAGGCAGTGGCGTGAGTTTGTTGTCCAACTTCGCCCCATGAAGCTGAACTCTACCCAACTGCGGCAAGTCCTCGCTTGTTGCGACCAACGTTCCCTCGCGGCCATAAATTTCCATGCGATAGCCACTTCCGGCGAACGGGATGGCGCCGACGTGCACTGATGCCACGGCGCCGTTCGCTAACCGGCCGTTGAGCAGCACGTTGTCTGGCGAAGTGACGTCAAGCAGTTTGCCGGTGCCGGTATCGAGCCATTGCTTCGCCTGCGTCGCCACCACGGCGGACAGCCGGGTGAAGTCACCAGTGACGAAGCCCATGGCGTCCACTGTGTGCCCAGCAGCGATGGTCAGTGTATTGGCGCCGAGATCGATGTCTCGCTGCCAGGTGCGGTGTGACGGCCGGGACAATACGCCGTCGCGCAGCAGGCTGACGTGGACGCTCAGCATCTCGCCGACGAAGCCAGCTTCGACCCGTTCCTTCATGTGCATCAATGCCGGATTGACGCGGGCCTGCAAACCGACTGCCGTGACTAGACGGTTGGACTTCGCCAACGCCGACAGTTCCTCGGCTTCCGATGTCGTCCGCCCTAGCGGCCATTCGCAATACACGTGTTTGCCCGCTTCGAGCGCCGCCTTGGTCGGCCCGTAGTGAGATGGCACGCGCACGACGACCGCAACAGCGTCGATCTCCGGCGAGGAGACCATCTTTCGGTAATCGTCGAAGGCTAGCCGCGCACCGTAGGCCTGCCGAGCCGCCTCGGCGCTGTCAGCCTTGGTGGTGCAGACCGCAGTCAACTCGACGTTGAGGCTAGCCTGCACCGCCGGCAGGTGCGAGCGGGCCGACCAGGTACCGCTGACACTGGCGCCGACCAAGCCTAGCCGAATTGTGTCTACCATCACGTCCTCCCTGTGCAATCCCGGGGTTGATCCGTCATGCAATCGCCGCAGACTTCACGCCACGCTTGCCCCATCCCCCGCAATGATGCGCCGCAGCGGCTTTGCACGCCAAACCGACCCTTGGCGCTGACCCCGGGGCTAAGACACTACTTGTCCGCCGCATTAGACGGCTCCAATGCGCCCACAGTCTCGATGGGATGAACCGCTGAATGCGCTCTACGGTACGTGGCAGCCGCCAGGCAGACCAAGGTGCATCGCGAGCTCGTCGCTCAACACATAGGCAATCTCGGGGCGCGGCGTCTCGTCCGCGGCGAGCAAGGTCGCGCGCAGCTTACGGTCGAGGTGGATGTCGGTCACCGCGCGATCAGCGATCGTCAAGACCATGTCGTAGATGTCGTGGGTCAGCATTGGCTACTTAGAGCGGGGCGGCCTCGGTGCGGTGACCGCGGCTGGTGGCTGACGGGGGCGCTGAAGCCGCGCACACAGCGCATTGGCCTGGCGCAGCAGAGTCATCAGCTTCTGCAGGTCGCTGCCGTGTTCGCCTATGGCGACCGTGACGAGCGAGAGTTCAAGGTACAGTTGGTCCGGTGTGGGTGGCTTGCGACGGGCTGGCATGAATGTCCAGTGGATGGCAACAATCGCCCGTCACGGCTGCAAACTCGTGACGGGTGATCGGCTCTCAGTTAGTGCAACCTATTTGGGAATGTAATTTTAGGGGCGAGGCGTATTAGGCACGACGGCAGCGACAGTTTTTCGGCAAAGCCGTGATGAACAGAGCATGCTCTGGATCATAAACGAGGATTGCCGCAACCTTCCCCACCTGAACCAAGTGCCTCTCGAAGCCGTCTGTGAGTTGCCGTGCGAGCAACCACGTCCGACCCTCCACGACAGAGAGAAAAGCTGCGATCCAGTCGAGGCGGGTTGCCTCGTACAAGTACCTAGCCAGTAGCTGATTATCCGCATGTACCGTGCAAAAGCGATGATGACGCATAATGATGTCCTCGGAGATGCTGGCCGCACCACCCGAGAGCCATCACAATATGGCGGTGGTCGCCGTCAGATGCAACGACTGCATCAACTTCATCGGCTCATCGCGTGGACCGGACGCGCGTCCCGTCGCCTTAGCGTCTGCAGGTGAACCGAACCTCTGGGTCGCGCGGGTATGGCGCTCGTTGTGAACCCGGGCCCTCGACGAGAAAGCTGACGCCGGTTGGAGTCGATCGAGCGGCAGCGACAGTGGCTCCGGTCGTTCGGGTGGCAGCGTCACGGCACGGCACGGCACGGCACGGCACGGCACGGGGAATAGTGGTGACACTCATAAGATGCACTCTTGAAAAATCTGCCTCATCATACCATCCGCCGCACTCCGGTTGCCACATCGGTGCGGTCATTGCATCGCGCGTACGCGATCCGGTGATCTCGACGTGTCAGTTGCGAAGCTGGCACTCTTTCCCCCAAGGAGACCGGATGCCCGACCCCAACGCCGCTATCGGCGGCGCCTATGTGTTCACGTGGCGTGGGTTCACCGCGCGGGTTCCGACAAACGACTACGATGAAGTTCGCCGATTCCTGCGGCGCCGGTCGAAGCGCGACCGCCTGAAGGTGGGCGTGGCCTCGCCGGTTCGTGCAGAGGCTGCGTTCGACGCCGTGCGCAACGGCACCGCCTCCCAGCAACAGCACGACGAGTTGGTTATTGACATCGCGCTCATGCACGCATCCGGCCTTGGCTTAGGACCTAGCAGATCCGTTGGCCTCGACGCAGAGCCCGCGACCCAGGGATCTGACGAGCCGGACACCCGCCACTGAGCTGCCGTCATACCACCAGTCCGCTCGCCACATCGGTGCAGGCCATTGACAGCCGACGCCACGGGTGAGATGCGCATGTGCAGTGTGATCAGAACCGCGGCGCCGCGCGACGGACCACCAACCCGCTGGGCGGAAGCGTTAGCCATCCGCCCACCGAGTTAGCAACTCGGTGACTTGCGTGCGTCTCGTGCCGTGCCGTGCCGTGCCGTGCTTAATGGCGCGCCATACCCCGCTCTTTCAAACGACCGGATACAGCCCGGACCCAGCGGATCCGTTGACCTTGACGCAGAACCCGCGACCCAGGGATCTGCTGCCGACCCGGACACCAACCACTGAGCCACCGTCGATCCGGTGGCCGCATCCGGCCGCTGCGCCATTGCCCATGCCCCGCTGCGGGCTGCTGCTCAGATAGGCGCCATTTTCTCACGGCAGCCACCTCCTCCGCCTCACATGCCACTTTCTCAGAAAACCTATTTTGGTGCTGGGGTATGTGTGTGATGTAGGGATAGGTACACACACATGGTACTGAAGGAGGTTGGTTCAGATGAGGAAGTGACCGGACAGCCCGGTGGCCGGATGGGTGCCCCGCACCCGACGTGCCCACTTCAGCAAGCGACCGGACATGACCGGATGCCCTGCCATGACCCGGCGACCGGATGCGGCCTCATCCGAGATGTGCCCACTTCCTCAGGATTCCTTCTTTGCTGCCAGACCATGTGTGTGATGCAGACATAGTACACACATGGTACCCGACGGAGGTTGGTTCAGTTGAGAAAGTGACCTCATCCTACATGGGCACATGGTGCAGCACATCGACCTCATCCGATGCGGCCACCTGATGCACCGCAGCTAGCATTAGGATACAGCCACCGGATGCGCCGCAGCGACCCTGATCCGGCGCGGGCCGCACATCGGACGCGGCCACATCTGATCGGCAGCGGTGGTGGTTTTGCTTCAATTTGCCGATGCGGGTGTGCGATAATGCGCTTTCGCGTCATCCCCTGCCGACACGCATTTAGAATCGGCAGCGGCCATTGCATTTGTTGACTTCGCTCCGTCCCCTTCACTACGTTCACCGGATTAGCCGCTATCGCCCGTCACCCATTATCGCCTTTCCTCGGATTAGCATTCACCGATTTCCCATGAGACATTTTAGCCAAAGGAGCCAGATGGCACAGGCCATGTCGCTCGACAAACTGCGCGAGCAAATCCACAAATGCCCGGAGGGCATGATTGACAGCGCGCCTCCGGGTTCGCAGCCCAAGGCGTTTCTCCTTGCAGACCGAATCTGCCGATGGTGTGAGGAGAACAAGCACGCCTCGCCGTATGGTACGGTCTTCACACCGGATCACTTTTCGATTCAGGTCGCCACCGCCTGGCAGACCGACACCGCGCACCAGTACTTCAAGGCAAACATCCGGCCGCCGGCAGTAGTCGAGGACGCGCAGGCGCACGGCAAAGGAGACGACAGCGTGTGGGGGCAGCCCGGCTCGCTGGCCTTCCAGGACGCGTCGGCGAGCCTGCTGAGCAGCAAGTTCATCGTGAGCCAACTCACCGATGGCGTGATGCAGCTTTACCAAATCCTCGACTGGCAGCAGCGCGAGGTCAGCGCCATTGGCGGCAAGGCTGAGGACGTGAACACGGTCATCTCGCGCGCCGTGGTGGACACACTGCGGGCCGGCGGCGTGGCCGTGACCGGCGAGAAGTTGTCGCTCATGAAGACCGCGTTCCTCGCCACCGCCAAGCTACAGCCGAGACCGAACCTCCTCGGCCAGCCCGGCGACGACGACTGGTGCGTCTATCGCGCCCGCGTGCTGCCCGATGCCTCGGTGGTCTTCCCGCACATCCGCTCGTTCCTAGACCGGCTCAATGACCCGCGTGCCTTCGCCGCGTGGTGGTGGGGTGTGTATTCAGGTGTCAATAAGGGTCGCCAGTCCATCTACTTGTGGGATGCGCGGGGAGAAGGCGCCAAGTCGGTCATATTGAAGACCCTCGGCTCGCTGTTCGGCAACCGCATCTACGCCAGCTTCCCGACTTCGGTGTCGCTGGCCGACGGTTTCACCTCGTCTGCATTTGTGAACAAAAAGTTAGTCGTCATCGGTGACTGCAAGGACAGTTACATCCTGCACAGGGGCATGTTGAAGGAGTTGTCCGGCGATGACCTCAGCTGGATCAACGCCAAGTATCAACAACCATATAGCACGCACCTGGAGTGCCGCGTGGTCATCGCCAGCAACCATGCGCCGTTCATCATCGGCCAGGCGCACAATACCTCGCGTACGCTGTTCTTGATCGTCAGCCCGCTCACGATCAAAAACGAGGAGCGCGACGTCGAGTATGGCGACAAATGTCAGCGCGAGCTACCGGGCTTCTTGCACTATGCGCGCGAGTGCTATGCCGAGTTGTGCCCGAACCACTACGCCATCCGCGTCAACGAGGCGGTACAGGCCGCCACAGAGTTGCGCATCGCACAGTGTGAGAGCATCCATGCCGAAACCTTCGCCGAGCACTTTGTGGTTGACCAGCAGGCTGTGCTGCACAGCAAGCAGTGGAACGGCAAGATGAAGGAACTCAAGATGCAGTCCCATCAGGCCGTGGATTTCCTCGAATGGATCAAGGCCATGGTCCCCAACCATACCGAGCGGGCGTTGCTGCGCGGTGCTTGGGAACTGGAGGGGCTCACGGTGCGGGGCGCCAAGGCCACCACCATCATGGCGGGCGCCTATTGATGTCGCGCAGCCGACTGGCTGCAGCATCCCTCTACGTTGACTTTGAATACCGGATCGACGGTGCCCAGCTTATCCTGTGCTGTGCGCTGGTCGTTATGCCGGACGGCCGGGAATTCCGGCACACCATCGACCTCCGTGATTTCGCCTCGGGCCGGTCGCAACTCGCGGCGCTCTACCACACCTACCGTGACGCGACCTGGTTTGCCTACGCGGCGCTTGCTGAGATCAAGGCGTTCGAGGTGGCTGGGTTCGACACGCGCAAGCTCAACTTCGTCTGCCTGATGGCTGAGGCGGTCCAGATTGTCGGCAGCCACGAGAAGTACTACCTCCACAAGTCGCGCAAGCTGCTCGACGTGCTGGCGAAGTTCGGCATTACCACGCCGACCGACAGCGCGCTCAAAGACCGGATGCGTGACCTCATCCTGTCCACCGACGTTTATACAGAGGCCGAGTGGGCGGCCATCGTCAGCTATTGCTGGGAGGATATCCTGTGCCTGCCCGCGCTGTGGCGTGGCATCGAGGCCGTCCATGCCAGCTTTTCTGAGCACGATGAGAACGGTCGCATGGTGCCGAAACGCTACAACCTGATGACCGCGCAGTTCCACGGCGACTATCTCACCGCGGTCGGCCACCTGGAGGCACATGCGCGCGGCTTCCCGATCGACGTCGGGTTCCTCGACCAGATTTACGACAACCTGCCGCTGATCCGCAGCCGCCTGGCCGAGGAGTGCAACGAACGCTACGGCGGCAAGGTGTTCGTCTACGACAAGATGAAGGATCGCTACGTCTTTAAGGAAGCCAACCTGGCACTCTACGTGGACGACCTGCGTGACAAGGGTCTCGTCATTGACTGGCAGAAGACGGCGAGCGGCAAGCTCAAGCTGGAAGGTGACTACCTCGACGCGCTGGCCAAAGAGTATCGGGTGTTCGCGCCGCTCGCCTCGACCCGCCGCCTGCTACAGCAGTTGAAGCATACCGATCTGCGCAGCTACCTGCACGACGGCTTTATCAAGGGCGTGAGCCTGCCGTTTTGGACGATCACCTCGCGCAACCAGCCGCTTGCGTCGCGTGGGTTCATCCTCAACTTGCCGAGCTGGATGCGCAGTCTGGTGAGGCCACAACCGGATCACTGCATCCTCGGCGGTGATTGGTCGCAACAGGAGATCGTCATCGCGGCGGCCAACTCCGGCGACGAGCGACTGGCCGAAGCCCTCGCCACGGGCGATGTCTACATGGCGATTGGCCGGCAGTCGCACTTGATCCCGGCCGACGGTACTAAAGACAGCCACGCGCCGCAACGCGCGCTGTGCAAAGTTCTTCAACTCGGCCTCGGCTACGGAATGGGGCTTCGGAAGCTCATCCTGCACATCTTCTTGGAGTTGCTCGATCAGGGCCACGCCGTGACGCTCGATGCGGTGCGCGAGACCGCGACCTATCTGTTGGAGTGGCACAAGCGCGCGTTCAGCCAGTTCTGGGATTGGAAGAACCGGAAAATCCGGTGCGCGCTCGACGCGGGGTTCATCATCAGCCCCGACAACTGGACCTTGTTCTGCCCGTACGGAACCCGTGAGACCACGATTGGCAACTTTCCGATGCAGTCGGGGGGCGCGGCGATTCTGCGCGAGGCGGTCAAGCTGCTCGCCAAGGAGGACGACGTGGAGTTCGTCTGCTCGCACCATGACGCGTTGTATTGCTACTCGCACCTGGACGACCGTGTCGCGCAGCGCGCCAAGCTGCGTCGCTGCATGAGCGAGGCCGTCGAGATGGTCATGGCACATACGCCGATGCCGCTCCCGATTCGGATCGACGGCCTCGACGACGACAAGAAGCTCATCACCCACGCCTCCGGCTACTACGATGTTCGCGGCGCGGAAACCTTGCGTCATGTGATGAGCATTATTTCTCCATCGACCCACCAATCAGATGTTGCATCGTGAATCAGCGGTGTGAGATTATCTGATGGTCAGCAGCGATTAGCTGCTGTTCCTCCCGACAACGATTTGACACAAACATTGAAAGCCGAAAACACACATGTCTGCCTCCCCCCGCAAACCGCGTACCATCGCTACCCTCGCCTCGGCGCAGCAAGCCGCCGAGCGGAGTGCCTTCGCAGCAGACCAACAGTTGTTCCAGTTCTCGAAGGCGGAGTTTGGTACAACCAGTATCGTCCGCCTGCTGCCTGACGCTGATCCCGACAACGACCTATTGTATGTCGAGCAGCGCACCATCGAGTTGCCGTTCCACGGCTGCATCGGTGGCGAGCAGGAATGCGAGGAACTGGTCTCGGTCAAGGTGCCGTGCCTTGAGACCTGGGGCCTCACCTGCGCCATAACGGCCTTCCTGAAGCCGTTCTGGAAGGGCTACAAGGACTTCTGTCGTATCTACTATCGTAGTAGCACGTTTCTGTATAGCTGCTTCGTGGTGCAGACGCCGATCATCGAGGCGACGCCGCCGGTCAACCCGATCAGGAAGTTGAGGCTCACCAAAGGACTTCACGACCGCCTCAACTTTTGCCTCGACCCGAAGAACGCCGAGTTCACCATCGACCCGACCGACTAGAGGAAGGCCGGGACCTGCGTCTGGTAAAAACCCGCAAGGGCGAATACAGCGACTGGAGCAACTCAGGCTTCTCGGGCAAAGCCCGCGCGTGGAACGCCGCGGAACGTGCCGCCAAGGACGAGTATGGGTTGCTCAACCTGGCCAATTTGATTCCTCCGGCACCGGAGAAGTCGATCCGTCCGCTCATCTTCCAGGCGTTCCAAGACAGCACCAACCTGCTGCCTTACGACGAGTCCAAGTACCCCTGGCGCGCGTGGCCCATCATGTTCGCGAAAGCGCCGCAGCAAGTGCCTGGTGCCACCCAGGTGCAGGTCATGGCCCCGAGCAACGGCACCGGCACCATGAGTGCCGAGGACGCCGCCGCGCACAAGGCCAAGACCCAGGCCACGATGGATCAGTTGCGGATGAAGAACCGCGCCACTCGCCTCCACGACGATGCGCCCTTCGACACCGCGACCGAAGCCACCCCGCAGGCCGCCGACTAGCCCAGCCTACCCGCGCCGGCTTTCTCTCCGGCGCGGGAACCCATCCAGTCGGTATAGGCGAGGCGCTGTCCGTCTCAGTAGCCCGGGCTGGATGGACCTTCCTGCCATTTCAGCAAGGACCCATCCCATGTCTGCTTCCGCCCTCATCCACGACGACCGCCAGCTTGATTTCACTTTCGGCTGGCTCGCCACCCACGCCGCTTCGCCGGCAGCTCCGGCCTCCCGACCCACGGATCTGCCCTCCCCGCGCTTCAGCATCTGGTGCGACCCTGCGTCCGGCCTGATGGAAGTCGTCCGTGCCGGCCACATGCCGACCTTGCCGCGCGAGATCGGTGTCGTCGGGGGTGCCGCGTAATGGCGCTCGATGACCTGATCACCTTCCGCGACCGCGGCGGCAACGTGGTGAAGGAGCCGTGGCCGGAGAACGCGGCCAGCACCAGTTCCCGCGAGCGACTACGGCGGGTGTTCACGCTCGCCGACTTTATCAGCGGGCATCGCTGCGTGTCCGACGATACCGCCCTCTTGGTCGCCGCGCTGCTCTATGCGTTGGATCGCGTCGGCGACGAAGCCGTCGAAGAACGGCCCGCCTGATGGCGCAGGCATGGTGCGCGGGGGATGCCCCGCGACGGCGTCCTATCCAGCGCCGATGAAACACTGCGCCGCACTACCCCCGACCGGAGTTTATGCCTTTCGCCGGTCGGGGGCTTTTGACCTCACTCATATTAGGGAGTCCTGTCATGGACGCCGCCGCCCTCTACGCCTTCGTCGATGTGCTCGCGCCCATGGAGATCGACATGCGCACCGGCCACTCGAGCTTCGCCAAGGTCAACGAACGGCACGCCGCGTTGCGCCGCCGAAGCCGACGACCACCAACATGCCGCTGCGCCCCACGTTCCCGGGCTGGCATCCGTTCAGCACGGAGCGATCAAATCAGCCGAGCACCGCGGCTCCGGCGGCTCCTGCCGTCAGTGCTGCGCAGATCCTCAGTGACCTGATGCGCGGCGGCCCGCAAGTGGCACACGTCACTCCGGCTCCAGCAGAGTGGCGCGTTCCATCCAGCCGGTGAGTCGGGCCGCGGTGCGGTTAGCAATGAGTCCGGCAGCCGGCTGGATGGTTTCATCTGGAATTATCGACATGCCCTTGTCCGACTTCATCGTTTCAATGGAGTGTTTCATGCCGCGCCCCTTCTCATCTCGCTTCGAAGACGACCGCCAGATGGATCTGGTCGAATTCCTCGAGACTACCAGCCCGAGGCCGTTCGCGCCGTGGGCCGATCCCACCACGCACATCATGAAGGTCGTCCTAGACGGCGACCGTCCGGTCACCCCGCGCATGCAGAGACTACGCGCGATCAATACCGCCATCGAAGCAGCCGTCGAGAAGCTGCCGGACTAACTGCCTCCCCGGGGCGATGCGATCCTTGGTGGGGTCATGCGTCGCCCGGTGGCTTTCATTACACGTCTGGAGTTGTCAATGAACACGTCTCTCGCCCACCTCTACACGCTCCTTGACCGCGTCGCGGCCATCGAGTGCGAAATGCAGAACGGTATGTGGTCATTCAACCTCGTCAGTGCGAGGGATGATGCGAGCCGGTGCCTGGTCGAAGCCTGCGAGGATCAGATCAGCATGCCCACCAAACGCCGGGTGCGCTTCGGTACCGTGCCGTATCTGGATCTGACCATCGAGCAGCGGGAGATCGCCAATGTCGGATGACACGGATGACACGCACATCGACCACATGATCCTGGGCACCGGCGTCACACAGGAGGTGGACGGCAAGTTCGCCGCCGTGGTGAAGATCAGCGGCGTCACCTATCAGGAGAATGCCGAGACAGTCGCCAACTGGGCGATCGGGGTGCTGCACCAGGCATTCGTGCATTGGCCGCCGGGCGGCGGCAGGATGCGGCGTATCACCTCGATCCCGAAGGACCTAGGACATGGGTAAAACCAATTGGCCGGCGACCCTGCCCAGTCTCGACGACAGCTGTGGGCGACGCCAGCCGAGATCGCGGCGGCGCGTATGAATGTCCAGGATGCAAATTTGCAAATCGGGAATACCATCGAGACCGGATATTTGCTGGTGGATCGAAATGCGGTGACGAGCCGCGCCGGTGCCGGGCTTTGGGTGTCGGCATGGATCTGGGTCAACGCTGACGAGGTCGATGGCGAGGGCTTGGCATTGCCGTTGCCCGACGCCAAGAACGATGTCGTCGATCCCATCGAACAGCGACTGACTGACAACGCCCACCGGCCACAGCGAATGCTCGACGATGGCGCCTTCGACGTGCTCGACAATCCGAAGGAGGCCGTGCAATGAGGCGCCAGGATCCCCGTATCAAGACGTCCGCCGACAAGACCGCCGAGCGGGTGTTCAACGAAGCGGCCAAGCTGCCGACGCCTGAACTGGTCCGCGCCGTCGTGGCGCTGCTGGTGTATGCCGGCGCGCAAGTCAACGACACCGACCCGATGCGCGCGGTCGATGCCATGCGCAACGCGGCAAGCCGGCGCTTCGACGACATGCTGTCCGGCAAGCTGCCAGGCATGACGGAGACCATTCAGTGAAGCTCGTGCCTCGCCTGCGATTGCCGACGATCTATTTCTGTCTTGCCGAAGCGCCGCAGAACGGCTGGTGCAACACCTCACCCGGGGATGGGGGAGCAACCGACATGCCCATGCCACCGATCCGATGCCCGACGTGATCGTCGTGCCGTTTCAAGCCGATCTCGACCACGGCGTTTCGTTCGAGATCAATGGCACCCATCTCGCAGACGGGCTGCGGCCTGCCATCGCGATGGTCAACCAGGGCATCGCGATTACCTGAAACCGTCCACCAAAGGCGTGAAGGATCTCAGTCCGTACCCGACCGCGCCTGCTCCACAGTCGAAGGGCTCAACCCTGAGAGACAGCCTCTCTGTCATGGTCGGCGCCATCATCGCGGCGGTGCAGGCGGCGAAGCCATCGAATGAAGCGGGGCAGCAGATCATCGACACCGTGGCACGCGCGTTGTCGCTGCAATACGCGGAGTGCAAAGCGCGCTTCGGCGCGATGACCAATGAACAGCTTGACACGGCGGCGCGTGCCATGAATGACACAGGAGGACGACATGACCGCTGACCAAACTGGCGAGGTCTACGTACTGACCAGCCGCGCGCACCCCGATATGGTGCGGATTGATTGGTCGCTGAACGCGGGTAAAGCCTTGGTGTTCTTCCAGACCTCCTCGCCTAAGGAGGAGAACTATAAGATGCCGTTCGTCAGGCGCGTGCCGGACGCCGCGCTGGTCGTGCAGCGAGTGCGCGACGCACTGGTCGAGCGCAACAGCTCCAGCGCCTGCTGGTACGAGATCAATGAGGCTGCGGCGGTCGCGCTGGTGCGCGACCAGATCGTAATTTGGTTTGAATCACCCCAAGGAGACAAGCCCTGATGGACGGCAACACGTTCCATGCGGCGATAATGGAGGAGTTGGATGCAGCGGTGAAGGATCGCCTCACCACGCATGGACTGCTCAATGCGACGCTGGCGTTCACCGCCACGGCGATCCGTATGGGGTCAGACCCCGGCGCGAGCCGCCAAGAGACCCTCGACCTGTTCATCACGCGGTTGCGCGACCGCGTTGCCAAGCAGACAAGCGCGTGAGTGAGGCGACCCTGCAGCAAACCGACCTGCAGAAGTACCTGAGCGCGACTGCGCGCGGCGACGCGCCTTCCATCCGACGTGGAAGCATCTCCCATCGCCACTGATGTAGAGCTTGCCAAGAAGTGGCGATTGATGCAGGCGGCCGAATTGCGTTATCGCCACGACCATAACTTGCTGTGACCCCATCGGACGCAATTGAGCCAGCCGTGGGCGATGGCTTGCACCAACGTGGTGTTTGCGGTCGCGGAGCGGGTGAAGGCTGCTATCGATGGCAGCTTTGCGACGGTTGATGGTTCCCATCGTGGACGCGGCGCTTGGGACCCTCGCTGATACCAGCAGTAACCATCGGGAGCCGGGGCAAATCGGCTCCCACGCCTTGATTGCGCTATGGGGGCCATTCTACGCTGCGGCATGAGCGAGGATGACGATGAGCAATACGATAGTCGGCAGCCGGTGCCACCGATCCTCAGGATCACAGCGCCTTCCGAGCCGGCCCGACGCCCGGCGCCGATGCTCAAAATCAGAGCGCCGACCGAGCCTGCCCGGCACCCGGTGCCGATGCTCAAAATCAGAGCGCCGACCGAGCCTGCCCGGCACCCGGTGCCGATGCTCAAAATCAGAGCGCCGACCGAGCCTGCCCGGCACCCGGTGCCGATGCTCAAAATCAGAGCGCCGACCGAGCCTGCCCGGCACCCGGTGCCGATGCTCAAAATCAGAGCGCCGACCGAGCCTGCCCGGCGCCCGGTGCCGATGCTCAATATCAGAGCGCCGACCGAGCCTGCCCGGCGCCCGGTGCCGATGCTCAATATCAGAGCGCCGACCGAGCGTGACCGACGTCAGGTGGTGGTAAAGGTCGGGCAGATGATCTGCACGTGGTGCAAGACGGCGCCGGCTGAGGTGGTGAAGATGCAGGCGAAGATTGACCGGCAAGCCGCCGAATTGAAGCGGCTGCGAGCGGCGCTCAGGGCTAAGACAGGAAATCCATGAGCGGCACACCCGAATGGCTGCTTGTCCGGTGGATCTATCAGCTCAGCTATGGAGATCCCGATGATGAGGGCCGACTTGGCTCTGCTATCGAATTATGGCCGAGTAGTGTTGGCCCACCACCGGTCCCTCAACCTACGGTCGCCCGAATGTATCGGAGGCCAGGCGTGGACTGGAGAGCCAAAGTGGATTTGTTCGAGCAGCTGCGTCGGGAGCATGAATTTGGTGTCGGCACGATAGCGGGAGTTGCCGCGAAGTTTGGCGTCCACCGGCGGGTGGTGCGCCAGGCGCTGGTCAATGCCGTGCCGGCGAAGCACCACTACCCGAGCGCGCCAAGCCGAAGCTTGGCGAACCGCTTGCCGTGCGGACGAGGCCCGGATCCCGGATGGGCGCACCGACACGATCGGCGCGGCGATGGCGATCGAACGCGGCCATCTGCTGTCGAGATAATGCTCGAGATCGAGCACACGCTGGCGACGGCTGAGGCAACGTTGGCATCGGCAGCGTCTTGCAGTGCTGGCGGATAGCCTGACCTTGAAGCTCAGCCACCCTTGCACAAGCCGCGGCCCGATCCGAATCGATGTCGGCGCCTTGGCCGGCTACGACCGGCCGCTGCCTGATCTCGGTGATTACGACACGCTACTTTCTGGTCCGTGTGCGGGGACCGCGTGGGATGCCATCCGCTGCACGTCGAGATCTGGCATGCCGGTCGTCAGATTGCCGGCCACGAGCGATCGGCGCGCAGTTCGCCCGTGTGGCCGAGGCCGCCAGCCGAGAGGGGCAATCGCATAGGTTACCTCGAGGCGTTGCTGGCCGCCGAGATGGAGGAGCGCGAAAGCCGCGCGATCACGCGCCCTGCGCGCCATTGCCGCCGAAGGCACCCTGATGCCTCGCCAACCGGAAATGACGATGCGTCTGACCTGCGATATGCCCGGGTCGGTGTGGGGCGATTGGCTGTTCGCCGAACCCTCCACCGGCCAAGTCCGTGTCGGACGCGACGGTGCGCGCCCACTACGACGTTCTCGAGGCCAGCGAGATGCCGCCGTTCCGCTGATCGGGGCCGCGCAGTAGCCGTGGCGGGGCGGCGTCCTATATGTGTCGCGGGGAGGACGATCAGATCGCGGTCTTGGCGCGGGGGTCGCCACACTGGTCGCGTTGAAGGAAGCCGGACGGTGTGTCTCGACCGCAGCCGTCGCGGGTGAGCGCGCGGAGTTTATGGGCTGCTCGGTCGGCTGCGTCGCTGCTGCCCTCGGCAATCTTGCTGCCGCCGGCCTTCCTGAACACCGCCGAGACGCAGATGCCATCCGCGAGGTAACTGACGAGGCCGAGTAGCGTCCAGTTGACAGAAAGTTGATGGCGATCTAATACGTGAATCCTGAGCAATTGACCAAAATGGAACCGCTGGAATGGATCTCGTTACTGAGCCTATGCCTGATCTATACTCGTGCATTACTATCAAAATACTTCGGTGGCACCCATGGGCTACGCGGACGAACTGGTGAACTACCGGAAAGCGGTTACTCCCTTGAGGATATGCAACGAGCAGTAGAGTTCCTGGTGGACTAAGCCGACTCAGTTCGACAACGAAATGTAGCCCCGGGAATCTCTGCGCCCGCGAGCGGATGTCCGGCAAAAACAGCCAGAGGAGGACGCAGAACCCGACCTGCCGTGCCTCGTGCAGTGTAACCAACTGCGATATGTTAGGAAAAATAACATGAATCACAAGCTGCGCTTGCGGTCCAAGGCCGTGCTCACCGTCGTACAGGATGCCGTCGTCCGCGAGAACGACGATACGCGTGCCTCAGCTCAGGCTGTGGAGATCCTTTTCGACCGGACGCGGCCAAGGCGTGGTGCGATGCCCTTCTGCTCGGTCCGGTGTGGTGGGAGGATCTATTCGATTTCTGCCGCGGCCGTTGTTTGTCTGATCGCTCTGACCGGTCACGGCGAATGGGTGACCACCCAGGAACTGAAGCAGTTGCTGCCGCCCCAGTTTGGCCAGGTGAACGGCCATTTGGGCCTCCTGTGCAGCGTCCGGCTCGTCGACAAAAAGCCGCGCGTACCCGGTATCAAACGGTACCTGTGGTGCGCCACCGAAGTCGGCCGCGGCTTAGCGAGATCCCATGGAGATGCTGCCTTGGCGTGGCTGTCACGCCATCCGGCCAGCTGAGCGCGACCACTTTCTACCGCTCGGTTTGGTTTTTCCCGCCATGAAGCCGTGATGTCTATGGGCGGACCCAAGTGCGGGTCCGTCCCTCCCTCCATGTCCGATTATCGACGCCGTGCGTTCTTCGCCTTCACCGGGCAGGACCTATTCCTGACGACGTCTGCATTCCAGGCCGGGTTCGACAATTTCCCCCTGACGCCAGGCGGGACGACATCGAATTCGCGGTCGGCGCCCAGCTGAACCTGACCGAGCGCCAGGAATCGACCCTCCGGGAGCTTCGCCGGCAGATCGGCCCCCTGCGCAACTGGTCTGATCCCGACAACGAGATCAACCGTCACCTGGACGAGCGTCTGGACCCCCCGACTGAGGATACACGGCACCCAGTCGTGAGCGCGTTGCAAGACTACGTGCAGCAGGCGGTCCAGGCGGCCTTGGACATGCGCGGCTTGGAGCTACGGAAAACGCTGTGGCGGGTGGCCGGCGGCGACGGCACGTCAGTGCTCCTCACCCTCTGGATCGAACTGTCCGAACCGCTCGTGGAGGACGAGCCATGACCTGCCCCGTGGTGATCGCCAGAGCGCTCATCGAGACCAAGCGCGAGTACCGGGAAGCGCGCGGCGCGCGGTTGAGCCGCGCCACCGTGACGGCGCTATCAGATACCGTGGTCGCCCTGTTCGGTGAACTGATCGCTGCGATAGGACACGCGATCCAGGCACATGCGGTGCAGATCGAAGCGATGATGGATGAGCTGACGATGTGAGACCTGTTCGCCGCTCTGAGAGGCCGGGCCACCCGATGAGCCGCGAGTGAGGGGACCTTCGGGTTCCCTTTCGTTTGCGTCCCATTGGGGCTATGCCAACCCTCTCTCCCCGGTGTCGGTGTTGTGGGAGGCGTTCGCTGTCGAGCTGGTGGACCTCGCGTTAGCGAAACACTACCGGGTGTGCCGTTCAGGGAATACGGCGGCTGTGACGAACGAGCTTTTCAGGTCTCGCGCTTCTCCTCGCCCTTCCGCCGCTTCTCCTCGGCCTTGCGTAGGCGGTAGCGGCGCGATTTTTCCGCTCCTGACAGCCGGTGGCCGCTCGGCGGGGGACCGCGCTTGCCCCGACGCTGCAACGGCTGCGGGATCAGATCGCTGGGATACTGCAACACCCGGCAGCCGGGGAACCTTTCACCAATAGCCAACGCGGTGGGCTGATCCAGGACGGTTACGGGGCACGGCGTCCGTTCGCTGGTAAGCCGGATCGCGCAGCGGCACATATCCTGATACGTCACGTCGAACGCCAAGGCGCGATCGATCTCCGCATCGGTCAGGCTGAACTGATTCAACAACTCAAATTGGCTCGGGGTGAGATTAACGACGCTCAGCAGCGCGGCGGCATGGGTCTGGAGGAATTCGGGCCTGTTGAGGCCATGCGTCCTGCCTGGCAACCGCAGCAGCGGCGCGAATGCCTTGCCGCTGCGCGCCTTCCAGAAGTCGTTGGCCACGCCGTGCTCGCGGTCTTCGCCGGGCTGCGGCGCCGACCAGAGGAACGGTTGACCGTCATAGAACGAGGCGACTGCCCCGCAGGTGGCTAGAAACATGCTTTCGCCGCTCACCGCCTTGCGTGCCAAAAACGCTCGCGTCGCACGCTCTTCATACAACCAGTAGAGGGTCAGCCGGCGGCATTGCTGTGCGGTGTGCTCGCGGGGCAACCCGTGCCGAGGGTCATCGTGAAACTCGACCTGCCAGATGCGGTGCCACAGCAACGCCGTCATGTGGCTGAGGCAGGAGGCGCCCATCATCACCACCGAGCGGAATTGCCGGAACCAGTGGGGCGGGACCATTACGAGGATGTCCACGTGGCCGCCGAATTGCGAGCGCACGCCCGGCGTCCAGTGTGACAAGGTCAGCTCTTCCCATTGGTGCGCTGGACAGAAAAGGGCATGGCCGTGCATCAACGCGAGCGCCAGTTCCCGGTAGTGTTCAAGACCACCGTCGTAGGGCCGATTGATGGCGATGCGGCTGAGCCATGCCATCGAACGGAGGTCTCCGTGCGGCGCCAGCGACACCAACCCGGTGTTGCCGAGTGGGCTTGCCTCGATGATCCGTGTCAAGACCCTGTGGGTAACCTGCCCGTCGAGCTGGATGAACGTGACCGTTTCCGGCATCTCATCGAAGTAGATGTCCCAACTCTCAGGGGCCGGCGGCAGCGGGTTGGCGACGATCGCGGCGTGGCTGACTAGCAGGATCGCATCCTGCTCGGGCAGCACCTCCTTGTAGTATTTCTTCATGGCGGGCGTGATGCCGCCCTTGGTGTTGCGCGAGTGGAGTATGGTCACGACGGGTGCCTTCAGCCCATTCGCCGCGAGATCGGCGGCAATCTGCTCGATCAAATCAATCGTCGGGCCGGCAAGGATGATGTGCAGAACAGCACCACCACGCGCCAGGATGGCGGGGCGGCGTGCGCCTCGCCGGGCTGTGGATCGCGTCCAGTTTTGGGTCTTCCCCATGCCGGCCGGGGCGACGACGATCAGCACGACCATGCTGGCGGGGAGCGGAGCGCCGGTCTTCTGGCCGCCAGTGCGCCGTGTGCGCTCGGCCATCTGAGCAAAGCGTTGCAGATCGCCGGCCTTGCTCATGGCCTCCAGGGTGTCTCGCGCGGCATTCACCCGCCCGCTCTGCGCGGCTTTCTCGGCATCGTCGGGGAACCAGTCGGGATGGCAGGTGCGCAGCATGGCTTTGTGGGCCTTGCGGATGTCCGCGATCGAGGCGCCGGGTTCCAGGCCCAGCTCACGCAAGGCATCCAGGTAGCGTTGGAAATCGGGTTCCGGCCGACCGCTCACGTTACGCCGCCGAACGCGACCGGGTTCCGACGTAGGCTAAGTGAAGAAACGCGGTGACGCAGCGCCATCCCGAGCGTATGGCATTTTAGCGCAGCGCACGGGAAGGCAAGTTACGGGCTGGAGGTGCTCGGCAGAATGGGCGGCACCCTTTTTGCTTGCATGGTTATGGGCGAACCCCTTGTAGATTGTATTGGCATGCGTGCCATACCCTTGCGAGGATCAGCTCGGCGTGGTGCTCACCAAGCACGAGGCCAACCGCAAGATGGTTCTGCTGGGATCGCAGCCCACCGAGGCCGAGGCCAGGGTAAGTTTCCAGCGTTCACTGGAGCAATGGGTCAAGTTACTGGCCGTGGATTAGGTGATGAGGTTGCCCCGCTCATTGCCCCGGTCCTGGTCCTGAACGCCCAGAGAATGGCCGATTTCCGCCAGGTTTATCCCGGTAGCATTCCCCCCCCGCGGGGGAAGCCAGAGGGGGCCGGAATGTGGAAATCTGACCCCCTAATGTGGAAACCCCTCCACCAAGCCAAAAGTGAGGAAAATCAAGGCTTTGGTGGAGGTCCGGGCGGGAATCGAACCCACATTCGCGGATTTGCAATCCGCCGACCGGCTGATTTTCCAACGCGTGCTCGACCGCCGAGAATGCTGTCTCCGCCATCGTCGCCGTCCCTCTTGCCGCCGTGTTATTGCTGGTTCACGTCGGTGCGGCTGGGCCGCTTCCCAATCGAGTGTCAAATAGCCTAAAACACGCGACGGGTGAGGCGCAACATAGAAACCGGCGGCCGCTGTGCTGTGCGCAGCGGCGACCCGCTGGCATGCGTGTGAGCTGCGTCATAGCGGTGGCGGACTTCCTCCTCAATGTTTCGATTGCGTCCAGGTTCAGCGACTGCTGACCGGTCGCCAACGGATTTCGATCAATCGAGATCCGTTGCTTGTGACAATCAGGACAAGGAGGCTGACCATGAAAGACCAAAAGACGACCAAGTGTCCGGACGTCGAGCCGGATGCTCCCCTCGCATTGACCGCCGAACAGCTGACACAGGTTGCGGGCGGCAGCAGTGTCCGCGGAGGCGTGTGCTGCCAAACCTGCGCCTCAGTCGGCCGGCCGGCATTTTCGGCTCTCGCCGCAGCGATCGGCTGACAGTCCAGACATCGAAAATCACGCTGCACAAATTATGAGATTTTCGCGCGAGAACGCTACTGCATCGAGGGCCGGCGTCGGCCTGGTCTGGTGGCCAGAACTCGATCCGCTGTGTCGTCCCGGCGAGGGTCTTGTGCACGTGATCGAAGCCGAACCTGAGACATTCTGGGTACCCCGCGACATGAAGTCCTCGGGCTTTATGTCGCGGCTTCCCGCAAAGCTCGAGCATTTGCCGCAGCCTAAGCTGCTTCACTGTGTCGGCGCGCCATTTGGTGGCGGCGCGATGCAGACCGCCAGTCATCGCGAGGTGCTCGCTGGTGATATCGCGGCGCTGCAACCGGCCTGGATCAGCGATCACCTCAGCTTCAATCAATTTGTAGTTTCTGGCGCGAACGGTGCGGATCAGGTTGTCAGCACCGGATTCTTTCTGCCGCCTGCGCAATGCCGGCGCGGCGTTGAAATTGCGGCCGAGCAGATCCGCCGCCGTCGCGTGACCACCGGGGTACCTGTGGCATTCGAGGTTCCGGTCAGTTATCTGCCCAGGCGCCCTGGCGAAATGCCGGATGGCGCATTCGCGGCCGAAGTCGCCGAAGCAGCCGATTGCGGGATATTGCTCGATTTGCACAACCTGCTCTGCAACGAGCGCAACGGTCGCCAAAGCGTGGCAGAGTTTTGCAATTCGATACCGCTCGAGCGGGTTTGGGAGATTCACCTTGCTGGTGGCGAGGCGGCCGGCGGCTTCTGGGTCGATGCCCATTGCGGTCTGGTGGAACCGGCCTTGATGGAGATCTTGGCAAGTATCGTCCCGCAACTGCCAGCGCTGCGCGCGATCATATTCGAAATCATACCAGATTACATCGCCTCAGTCGGCCTGGCGTCGATCGGTAAGATGCTCGGTGAGCTCAATGAGCTTTGGCTGACGCACGCATCGGAAGGCGGCCAGGCTCTTGCCCGCTCAGATGCGACCAAACCGGCCGAGTTGGCGGATACCATCACGCCTGGCATGTGGGAATTGGCTCTCGGCGCGGCAGTGACCGAGATCGCCATACCTGAGCTGCCAGCGGAATTCGCGGAGTGGGTTCGCTCTGCCGACATTCCGCTTGGGCTTTACCGCACTTATTCTCGTGAGACGCGGGCGAGTTCTCTGGTGGACACGGCGCCGCGGACAATCCGCACACTCCTGCGGCGTCGGGGGGAGGCTCGAACGCGTGCATTGCTCGCGGATTTCTGGCGCCAAGCGCCGCCCGCCTACTCGATCATCGAAGATGCCTGGACATTCCTGGACTTTGTCTGCGGTGCGGATCTCGCGATACCGGGTCTGGAAGAGGACGTCACGAGCGACCGGGCGTTCCTCGTGCAAACCATACGCAATGCCTGATCATCATTCCGGGTAGATCATCTTTCGTGTCACACCGCCATCGACGATGAACTCGGCGCCGGTGATGAAGCCAGTCTCCGGTCCCACCAGGAACGCCACGAGAGCGGCGATGTCCTCCGGCGTGCCGACGCGCCCTACGGGATGGAACGCGTGATCCTCCGCGCGCGGCTGATCGCCCTTGGTGAAGATCCATCCGGGGCTGATGCAGTTCACTCGAACCTCCGGTGCCAGGCTGATCGAAAGCGAGTGCGTCAGGGCAACCAGCCCTCCCTTCGATGCGGCATAGGCCTCGGTGTCGGCTTCAGACATGCGGGCGCGCGTCGATGCAATCGTTACTACGGAGCCTTTGGCCGCGCGCAGCATCGTCTCGGCCGCGCGCGTCAGCAGGAACGTGCTGGTGAGGTTGGTGCCTATGACCCGCGTCCATTCCGCCAGCGTCAGCTGCGCGATCGGCTTACGGATATTGACTCCGGCATTGCAGACGAGCGCGTCGAGCCTTGCTTCCTGTGCCGTCAGGTCATCCAGCAGCCCGCGCACTGACGCCTCATCCGCCACGTCGCACACCACGTATCGGCCGTCGGATGGCGCCGTTCCGTTCCGGTCCAGATCGGCGACGACCACGCGCCAGCCATCGCGTGCCAGCCGTGCCGCGATCGCGGCGCCAATGCCGTGCCCGCCGCCGGTCACCAGTGCGACGCTCACAGGTCGATCCACGACAGATGTCCTCCTTTGCCGGCGCCGGTATCGAGGAACACCGCCGATCCACCGGCAGCTCCACGTCGGATGTAGGGACGCCCATCGGTGCTGCGTCGATCGTGCCCGCAATACACGGTGATCCCGGCGGGGATGCGGTCCACCCAACGCAGGCTGCGCTCCGGGTAGCCGTCGGGCTGGGTACGACCGGTAGGCTCGCCGTACAACGCGCGCGCGAGCACGCCGTGAGCGCGGTCAAGATTGTGCTCGGGCGTGGGCGCCTCGAGCATCGCGGTGTGGAAACCGCCGTGAACGAAGACCGCGCCGTCGCGCCGCTGCCAGGCGGGGGCGCTGGCGACCTCGGCCACCACCCGCTGGCGCAGGTCGTCGTCGAGCTGCGCCAGCGTCGCGCTCAGGGTCGTCTCGTTGCGGACCGGATGGCCGGCGAGGAAGCGTGCCAGCTTCAGATCATGATTGCCCAGCAGGAACAGTCCGCGGCCCTCATCGATCAGGCGGAACATGATGCGAAGCGTGCCGGCGTTGTCCGGCCCGTAGTCGGTGAGATCGCCGAGCTGCACTACGAAGCGGTCGGTGGCGGCCGCGTAGCCGAATGCGACGGCGTCGCCATGCACGTCGCCCACCACCCGGATGGGCGTATCCTGCGGGATTGATCGAACCGCCATTTCGTCGCCAGCCTGCGGCCAGGTCAGCCGGAACGCAACGTCGCCAGCGTGAAGCTGAACAGACGTTCCTTGCCCAGCAGGAACGCGCGGCCGCCGCGGGGGAACAGCCGCGCGATTGCGGGATCGCGGATGTCGAGGCCGCCCGTGTAGGCTCCGAATGCCGGCATCATCAGGCGGCGGGCATCGCTGACGAAGCAAGGGCGGCTCACGCTGCCGCCGCGCGCGGGTACCGCCGCTTTGGGGTGGTGGTGGCCGGAGATCTCGGCCTGTGCGTCTGACCTCGCCTGGTGGCGGAAGACCAGGCTCGCGGTGGTGAACTCTTCGACCCATTCGCCCCCGACGCCGTGCGGCGGTGAGTAATCGTGGTTGCCCTGAATCCAGATGAAACGATGCGTCTCAGTCATGGCGCGGAGGCGCGAGAGCTCGCTGGGGGGGAGGCGATTGGAGCCGTCAATATCGTGGAAGCTGTCGCCGAGAGCCACCACCAGGCGCGGGCGGTAGCGGCGGAGCAGCAAGGTGAGGCGATCCAGTGTGGTGTGGGTGTCCCAGGGTGGCAGGAACTGGCCGTGCCGGGCGTAGGAGGAGCCTTTCTCGAGGTGCAGGTCCGAGACCGCCAGCAGACTGACGGCAGGCCAGTGCAGGGCGCCGGCCGGGTCCAGCATCAGCCGCTCTCCGGCGAGGTGGATCGGAGCGGCGGTCATGTGGACTGCGACCCCCTGACCTCCTCCCGCAAGGGGAGGGGGCGAAGACGCTCCTTCTCGCCTGTCGCCTCCGCGATGATCGCCTCGGCCTCCGCCAACAGCCTCTCCTCGTCCGCGTCCGACCGGTACGCTCTCCCGGCCGATCTCCAGCAGCACCGGCACCGCCAGCGGCGACACACGTGACAGCACCATGTGCACGATCCTTCCTTTCACCCGCGTTAGCATCCCCGCGATGCGCGACAGATCGGTGAGACCGCCGGCCGCATCGGCACGCGTGGCACGCAGCAGGATGTGGTCCGGTTGGTGCCGCCGCAGCACGTCGTAGATCAGGTCCGAATTCACCGTCACCTGCTTCCGCGTCTTCTCCGCACCTGGATGGTGCCGCTCGATGAGCCCGGCAATGACCGCGACGTTGCGAAACGTCCGCCGCAGCATGGAGCTTTCCGCCAGCCACGCCTCCAGGTCGTCGCCCAGCATGTCCTGATCGAACAGCTTCGCCACGTCGCGCGGCTGCTCCGCCGACCACACACCCAGCACATAGTCCGTCGCGACGAACCCAAGCGGCGCGTAACCCGCACGCTCCATGCGCCTGGTCAGCAGCATCCCCAGCGTCTGATGCGCATTGCGGCCCTCGAAGCAGTAGGCCACCAGGTACCATCGATCGCCGCGTTGGAACGTCTCCACCAGCAGATCATTGCGTCCCGGCAGCCGCGACCGTGCCTTCTGCAGCTTCAGCCAATGCTGCACGCCGTCAGGAAACAACCTCCAGCTCGACGGGTCGTGCAGCAGGCCGCGCACACGGTTGGCGAGGTTGGTGGTGAGCGGGAGCCTGCCGCCTTCATAGGCCGGTACCATAGGCTCGCCGGTGCCGCCATCCGCGCATTCCACCATGTTCTCGTGCAGCCGAAGGAAACGCAGCAGGCGTCCGGCGAACATGAACGTGTCGCCCGGACGCAGGAGATTGACGAAATTCTCTTCCACCTCGCCGAGTACAGGGCCTTGGCGCTTCTTGCCGACCAGACGCACCTTGATCAGCGGTGCCTCGACAATGGTGCCGATGTTCATGCGGTGCTGTCGCGCGATACGCTCGGAGCGCACATGCACGCGGCCTTCGCTGTCGCGGAACAGTTTGCGCCAACGCTCGTAGGCGGCGAGCGCGTAACCACCATTCTCCACGTACGCGAGCACGTCGTCGAAGTCCTTGCGCGACAGGGCCGCATATGGCGCCGCGCGCCGCACCTCGGCATAGGCGTCATCCGGGCGGAAAGGTGCGGAACAGGCGAGGCCAAGCAGATGCTGTGCCAGCACATCGAGCCCACCTGGCCGTGGCGGGTCGCCGTCGAGTTCGCGCGCGGACACGCCAAGCATGGCGGCCTCGCATTCCAGCACCTCGAACCGATTGGCCGGCACAAGGACGGCGCGCGATGCCTCGTCCATCCGGTGATTGGCGCGCCCCACGCGCTGCAACAGGCGCGCCACGCCCTTTGGCGCACCGATCTGAATCACCTGATCGACGCCGGCCCAGTCGATCCCGAGATCCAGCGACGACGTCGCCACAACGGCACGGAGCTTGCCAGACGCCATCGCCGCCTCGACGCGCCGGCGCTGCTCCACCTCCAGCGAGCCGTGGTGCAGCGCGATCGGCAGTGTCGGCTCGTTCAGCCTCCACAGCGCCTGGAACATCAGCTCGGCCTGCGCGCGCGTGTTGACGAACACGATCGTCATGCGGGCGGAGCGGATACGTGCCATCACCCCAGGTGCTGTCTCCAGGCCCATGTGACCGGACCAGGACAGCTCCCCCTCGGGCAGCATCATCACGAGCTCCGGCGGCGTACCGTCGGGCTGTTCGATTACTCTCTCGGCGCCGACATAGGCGCGGATCGCGTCGGGGTGCGCTACTGTGGCCGAAAGTCCGATACGACGGCATGCCGGCGCCAGCGTCATCAGCCGCGCGACGCACAGGGCCAGTTGGTCACCGCGCTTGGTGCCCGCCAGTGCGTGCACCTCGTCGATCACGACGCAGGCGAGCCCGGCGAAGACTGACGGCGCATCCGCCGACGACAGCAGCACCGCCAGACTTTCCGGCGTGGTCAGCAGGATGTTCGGCGGCGCGACCCGTTGGCGCGCGCGGCGGTTGGCTGGCGTGTCGCCGGTGCGCGTTTCGATCGACACCGGAAGCCGCATTTCCTCGACCGGGCGGGTCAGATTGCGCGCGATGTCGTTGGCCAACGCCTTCAGTGGGCTGACGTACAACGTGTGAATGCCGGCGCACGGCGCCTCGCTCAGTGCCACCAGAGTGGGCAGAAATCCTGCCAACGTCTTGCCGCCGCCGGTGGGCGCGATCAGTAAGACGCTATCCGCGGTGCGCGCGGCGTCCAGCATCGCGAGCTGATGCTGTCGCGGGGTCCAGCCCTGACGCGCGAACCACGCGGCAAAGGGTTCCGGCAATGTTCTGGCCATTCTGGCGTTCTATGTGGTCTCGCATCCGGCGGGAAGCCGGGGGTGCATTCATGGACTGTTAACCGAGCGAAGCGACTGTCCGCGGACCGAAGTGGACCATCGGCCGCGTCTGCACGCGCGGCGGGGAGAGAGCATGGCGACCAATAGCTGGGTCGGCGCCGCGTCAGGGACATCGAACTTCTGGAAGGATGCCTCGAACTGGAGCAACGGCGTCCCTACCAATACCAACGATGTCGTGATCAATGCGGCCGGCACATATTCGGTGGTCATCACCGCGGCTGAGCGTCCTTACCAGATAAAGACCCTCCACGTGGGAAGCGCCTCGGGACCGATACGCCTGATCGACGACGGTTCCTTGTCGGTCATAGGCAACGCGAATCTTACGAACAGCATATTCGATGTCGGTGCCGGGGCCACGGGGAGCGTCTTCGGCAACTTCACCCTGGATGCCAGTTCGACCGCGATGACCGAGGGCGTTTTCGACATCGGCAGCGGCATCATTGACAGTGGTGGCACGATCGATGTCGATGGTGGCGAGCTGTTCGCGGGCTCTGTCTCGGGTAGCGGCGACTACGCGATCTCCTTGGCCGGGACGCTCGAAGTCGGCGGCAACGTCACAGGCGCCAATGCGGCGGCCAACGTGATCAGCTTCACCGACGCCGGTTCAGATACGCTTGTGCTCGACAATGTTGGCAGCGCGCTGAACGCAACGATTGCGGGCTTTGGCGGTGCCAACGAGATCGATATCGGCTCGCTGCCATTTTCGACTCAGTTAACCACTCATTACAACGGCACAACCCTGACCATCGACTCAGGTAACGTCGCGGTCTTCACCATCGCCCATATTAACAATCCTGGCGCCTTAGCGCTTGCCGACGATGGCAGCGGCGGGACAGTGCTGATGGTCTGCTATGCACAGGGCACCATGGTCGAGGCCATCGATGGCGAAGTTGCGGTCGAAACCCTCAGGCCGGGCGATCGGGTGATCACTCTTCGCGGCGGCGAACGTGCGCCCGTCCCGGTTATATGGATCGGCCATAGGCGGGTGAACCTTGCGGCACATCCGCAGCCGCGTTTGGTCGCGCCGATCCGCATCGAGCGGAGCGCGTTCGCCGACAATGTGCCGCATCGCGACCTGCTGGTCTCGCCGGATCACGCCATCCTGACAGACGGAAAGCTGATCTGCGCGCGGCAACTGATCAATGGCGCGACGATCAGGCAGGACAGCGATCGGAGCTCTGTCGTCTACCACCATGTGGAGCTGGAGAGGCATGCCATCATGCTGGCCGAAGGCCTGCCGGCGGAGAGCTATCTGGACACCGGCAACCGAGGCTTCTTCGCCAATTCCGATCAGCCTGGCCCTCTCTATCCCGATCTCACCGACGATGCGGACAATGCAATGCGCGAAGCGAATTCCTGCGAACCGTTCGCGACGGATGAGGCGTCCATCCGCCCTGTCTGGCAGCGCCTGGCTGAACGCGCCGCAGAACTCGGTCGCAGGCCGGCGAGCCCGCAGACCACAAGCGACCCGGAGCTGCGGCTTCTCACGGGGGACCGGGTAATCAAGCCAGTGACCACCGATTCTAATCGGTATGTCTTCATGCTGCCACGCGGAGCGAGCGAGGTGCGCCTCGTTTCGCACGCGGCCGCTCCGTGCGATGCGCGTCCATGGCTGGAGGATCGCCGCCGTCTTGGTGTCCAGGTCGCGCGTCTCGTGGTGCGCGGTGGGGACGAGCTGTGTGACATTCCGCTCGATCATCCGTCGCTTGTCAGCGGATGGTGGGCCGCGGAGCGGGTCGGGATCGCGCTCAGGCGCTGGACGGATGGCAATGCCGTGCTGCGCCTGCCGACAGTGGGCGGGGTGCCAATGCTGGAGATCGCCGTCGCCGGCACGGTTCCCTACATTGTGGTGGAGGAGCTGGCACTGGCGAGCTGAGGCTGCGGAGCGGTCTGGCAATAGGTGGCTGACGAGGCCACCTTGCGGGAATGCCGCATGTCTCGACCTGGCTGAAGACACTGCCGCAGGGCCTCTACTGCGAGCCTGGCGGCTTCTACATCGATCCGCTGCAGCCGGTGGACCGTGCTGTGATCACCCACGCGCACTCCGATCACGCGCGCCCAGGCCACAGGGCGGTGCTCGGCAGCGCGGACACCCTGGCGTTGATGCGCGCCCGTCTGGGTGACGACCGGGCAGGCGAGACACAGCAGGCGTTGGGCTGGGGCGAGAGGCTATGCGTCGGCGACGTGAGCCTGTGGCTCCAGCCCGCGGGCCATGTGCTGGGCAGTGCCCAGGTGGCGATGGATTACCAGGGCACGCGGGCGGTGGTCAGTGGCGACTACAAGCGCACTGCCGATCCGACCTGCGCGGGATTCGTGCCGGAGCCGTGCGACGTGTTCGTCACCGAGGCGACCTTCGCGCTGCCGGTGTTCCGCCATCCACCGCCCGAGCAGGAGATCGGCAGGCTTCTGAACAGTGTGGCTCTGTTTCCGGATCGGACCCACGTCGTGGGCTGTTACGCTCTGGGCAAGTGCCAGCGCCTGATTGCGCTGCTGCGACAGGCGGGTTGGGATCGACCGATCTGGCTGCACGGCGCGCTGTCCGTAATGTGCCAGGCATACGAGGCATGCGGCGTGGCCCTCGGCGATCTGCGGCCTGCGACGGCGGCGGCAAGGGGTGAATTGGTGGGAACGATCGTGCTGGCGCCTCCTGCTGCGGTCACCGACCGGTGGGCGCGGCGGCTGGCGGACCCGGTGGTGGCGATGGCGTCAGGCTGGATGCGGGTGCGGCAGCGCGCCAAATCACGCGGCGTGGAACTGCCGCTGGTGATCTCCGATCATGCCGATTGGGACGAGCTGAACGCCACGCTGGATGAGGTGGGCGCGCCGGAGGTCTGGGTGACGCATGGTCGGGAGGAGGCGCTGATCCATGCCGCCGGCACCCGCGGTATCAAGGGACGTGCGCTGCGGCTGGTCGGGTACGGCGAGGAGGACGAGGCGGAGGATGCGGTTGAGGGCGCCTCATCATGACGTTAATACTTAGCCATACTGTTGCGCCGCCATCCTGACCGGCGCGGATGCCAAAGCAGCGGAGAAGTTCAGATGACCGAACCTCAGACCTTCACATTCGCCGACGATGGCGCGATCCCCAACTCAAAGCTGCCGCTGCTGGTATACCGACAGGCGGTGCCGGCCGATCCGGCGGCGATCGAGCGGCTGTTCACCGCCAACCGTTGGCCCGCGGCGTGGCGCGATGCGGTGCATCCGTTCCACCATTTCCATAGCGACGCGCACGAGGTGCTGGGCGTGGCGAGCGGTTCGGCGAAGGTGCGTTTCGGTGGCCCTGCGGGCCAGGTGCTGGAGGTCAGTGCCGGCGATGTCGTGGTGGTGCCGGCGGGTGTCGGCCACTGCAACGAGGGTAAGACCGCAGATCTGCTGATCGTCGGCGCCTATCCGGACAACACTGCCCGGCGCGATCTTCGCCGCGGCAATCCGGCCGAGCACGACGAGGTGGTGCGCAACATCGCGGCGGTGAAGTTGCCGGCGGCCGATCCGGTGTCCGGCGCGGAAGGGCCGCTGGTGCAGATCTGGCGCGGGTAGGTTTTTATCTCCCGATCGCAGATCAGCTCACGGCCGTCGGCTGACGCCGGCTTGGACCTTCTGGCTGCGTCACGAGTACCACAGTTTCGATTTCCGCAGTTTCTACGTGATCCTCGCCAGGGGTGACAAAGTACACGCCACCAGCCGCAACAGTGCGTGCCGGCGTTCCGTCTTGTTCAACGCGCATGCTGACAACCGGCCGCCATACGGAACAGCGCCGATCTGGTAGCGTGACCGTCGAATACCGGACATGTCTCCATTGGCGAGCCGCGTACAAGGACCGGTGACCATACCCGATGGTCCGGATCGCAATACGTTGTCACGGCTTCTCCCTCGTCGGTGGTGGTCGCGCTATGTCAACGTGGGCGCAGATCGTTGTTGGTACGGTGATCGCCTGCCATCCAACGTGCCAACTCGGAATGCGCATCGGCGCGGCGGATCGCATCGATCTGCTCGACACCCGGCGGATCGACGGTGAATTCGACGATCAGACCATCGGGTGACGTTGCGTAGACCGACTTGCAGTATCCATGGTCGTTCTCGCGAAATGGCTCGCCGGCGCGCTGTAGCCGCGCGATGATCTCGTCATATGTGCGGTCCGACACTTTGAACGCCACGTGGTCGAAGCTGCCGACCACGGGGGGCTTTTCCGCGATCACCAGCTTGTAGACCTCCGGGTCGCCGAACGCGAAGAACGCGAGCGCGCCGCCATCTGCCATGCTGAAGAAGGTGTGGCACATCGCGACATCGCGACCCAGCCAGCCGTTGTGGTGCTTCTCGCACCAGGTGGCGACGAGAGGGATGCCCAGCAGGTCCTCGAAGAACTGACGGTTCACTTCCTGATCGCGCACGACATAGGCGTGATGGTGCAGACGCTGCGGCAGTTCGCCGAGTAGTGCGGGCTTTTCCTGGACGGCTTCCGCGATTGCCATGGCTGTATTCCTCCAGTTGGCCGGTCACACGCAGCTTGCCCTTCCGCACGCCTGCTCGCAAGCTGACGGAGGAGGGAACGGCAAATGCACCATCGCAGGCTTTGGATCTGCGTATTTCTGTTCACGCTGACGCTGATCAACTACACGGACCGCATCGCGCTGTCGGTCGCAGTGACGCCGATCGCCAGGGAATTCGGACTGACCAAGGTCGAGATGGGCTGGCTGCTCTCGTCCTTCCTGTGGATGTACTTGCTGTGTCTGATCCCGGTCGGCCTGCTGGTCGATCGGTTCGGTGGGAAAGTGGTGAATGCCGCGGGGATCGGCATCTGGTCGGCAGCGACTGTGCTGACCGGGTTCACCACCGGTTTCATCTCCATGGCCGCCACGCGCATCGTGATGGGAATGGGCGAGTCGACGAGTTGGCCCGCATGCAATCGGGTGATCCGCGAATGGTTTCCGGCCTCCGAGCGCGGTTTTGCCAATGCGGTGTTCGGCGCCGGCGCGGCTGCCGGTCCGGCAATCGGCGCTGTGGTGGTATCGGCCATCGTTGCCTGGCTGGGCTGGCGGGCGGGGTTCTTCGTGGCCGGCAGCATCGGCTTCGTGTGGCTCGCGGCGTGGCTGTTCGCATTCGACCGGCCGGAGCGTGCGGGTTGGTTGCTTCGCGCCGAGCGCGACAGGATTCTGGCCGAGCGTGATGGCGAGTTGAGATCGGCTCGCGCGGAGCCCGCTTCGTCGCTCTGGCATCTGCTGACGCTGCGCAGCGTGTGGGGACTGTTCCTGACGCAGGGCTGCGAGGTCTATGGCGGCTATATGCTGCTGACGTGGCTGCCGAATTACCTGCAGACCGCGAAGGGCCTGTCGGTCATGAATGCCGGAATGCTGACCGCGGTGCCGTTTGGTGCCGCCACCGTCGTGGCCGTGGCACTGGGTATGCTCAGCGACAGGCTGCTGTCGCGCGATGCAGTGCATACCGGCCGGCGGCGGTCGATGCTGGCGGTGATGCTGGTGAGTGCGGCGAGCATTCTGCTGATCCCCTTCGTCGACGATCTCTGGCTGATCGTGCTGATCCTGGCCGTCGCGCGCTCGACCGGCGCCGCCGGGAGTGCGCTGAACTTTGCACTGGTGACCGATCTGGTGCGCAATCCGGCCGACATCGGCAAGGTGACCAGCATTACCGTGCTGGGCGGCAACTCATTCGGCATGATGGGGCCGATCGTCACCGGCTACGTCGTGGGACTTACCGGCAGCTTCAACGGCACGTTCGCCGTGGCGGGCGTGCTGGCGCTGATCGGCGCCGTTGCCACGCTGACGATGACGCGAAGGCCGATTGAGGCGTACGGCGCGGCGTTGCGTGAGGCGGCACAGCCGGCATAGGCCCTTCCCGTCTGCTCACGAAAATTCGTGCGCTGTGCGGATTGCTAGGTCGAGCTGCCCTGTTGCACGAAGCACAATGGTCCGGGTGTCGTGAGACTTGGCCGATCCATGTTCCTCGGTTGCGGTACGGCTCCACGGACCGTCGAACAAGGGAGGAACCAATGCCAGAAGTGATTTTCGTGCGCCTCTGCACGTTGGCGGTGCGTGGTGCAGTAAGTATTGCCATCGGTGCCGCGATCTGGTCGGCACATCTGAGACCCGCTGTCGCGGCAACGGCAAGCGACTGTGCACCGGCTGGCGATGTGAAGTTCATCTGCGGCGCACCCAACGTCGAGGACTTCGCACCTGTGCCTGGCACGCATTGGGTGATCGGCAGTGACCTCGCCCCGGCCGGTCAGCAAGGCTATCTGCAGCTATTTGATACGCGCGATGACACCGTCGCCCAGGTGCAGCCAGACGCCATCGCCATCCGCCCGGACAAGACACGTTATTCCGATTGTCCTGGCGCGCCTGACATGAAGACGTTCGGCCCACACGGCCTCGATCTGACGCGAGGCGGCGGGCAGCACCGGACGCTGTATGCCGTCAATCACGGCGGGCGCGAGTCAGTGGAAGTGTTCGCGGTCGATCTGTCCGGCGCCAAGCCTGGCTTCACCTGGACCGGCTGCGTAGTTGCTCCAAAGGGCTTCTGGCCCGACGGCGTGGCTTCGCTGTCCGACGGCGGCATCATCGTCACCAGTCTGTGGGACCCGACCGATGCGCAGCGTATGGACAAACTGATGAACGGCAAGCCGGTCGGTGCGCTCGATGAGTGGCATCCGGGCAAGGGCTGGACCGAGGTGCCGGGCAGTGGCGGCCTGTCGGGGCCGAACGGTGTAATCGTGTCGCCGGACGGACACGAGGTTTATGTCGCCGTCTGGTCAGGTCGTGAAGTTGCGCGCATCAGCCGCGGCACCGGCAAGCCGAAGCGGGACGTGGTGCCGACTGGCTTCCTCACCGACAATCTGCGCTGGTCGCCTGACGGGCACATGATACTGGTCGGTGGTCAGGATGCGTCGGTGAAGCAGGTGATTGACTGCTTCGAGTTCGAGCGCGGTGAATTGCAACGTGCCGTTCAAGATCGATGGCATGAACCCGACAACGATGAAGCTGACCACGGTGGTGAAGAGCGGCGTGTACGGCGTGATGGGTGCCGGCACCGGTGCGATCGAGGTCGATCATCGGATATGGGTCAGTTCGTTCCGTGCTGACCGCATCGGTATCTTCCCGGCGCCGCATCGTCTTGGGATGTAGGGTTGAGGGGGGCGCAGCCTAACTGGATAGATTTCATGTGAGCCGCGGCTGATCTAATTCAACACGGAGAAGGCAGGCGAGAAACACGGAGGACACTGAGAAAGCGAGAATTGCGCTTTTGCGCGTAGCGCAAAGATTACCTTCTCCGTGGCCCTCTGTGGTCCTCGCCTCGCCTTCTTCGTGTTAAAGGCAACTTCTGCCGTGCGGCACTGGCGATGACAGTTCTGATCAGGCCTCGTCTCATCCACCGAACCCGAGGTGCGGACGCACCCACTTCGCCAGTCGGGCGATCGCCGCATCGGCCTCCGGCGCAACGCCGGCGAGGAACTGAAAGACGTGCTGCATTTCGGGCACGACCTCCAGCGTCACCTCGACGTCCGATCTGCGTGCCAGATCTGCGAGCTTTTGGCTGTCGCTCAGCAGGGTCTCGTCCGCGCCGGTCTGTATATACATCGGCGGCAGGCCGCGCAGTGCGGCGTGAAGTGGATTGGCGAGCGGGTCGTTGCGATTGCCGCCTTCGCCGAGGAACGTGTCCGCCATGGTCGCGATGACATCGCGGGACACCAGCACATCCCTCTCGCGATTGGTCTCGAACGTCTCGCCGCGTGCGTCCATGTCGAGCCACGGCGATAGCGGCATCGTCGCGGCCGGAAGCGGCAGGCCCTTTTCTCGCGCGCGCAGGATTGTCGTCACTGCAAGCCCGCCACCGGCGGAATCACCGATGAACGCAATGTGGCTGGACTGGATTCCCTGGTCGAGCAGCCACCTGTAGGCTTTCACCATGTCGTCGACGGGACCGGGATGGATGTTCTCCGGCGCGCGGCCATAATTCACGATCAGTGCGCGGCAGCCGACCGCCTTCGCGACATGGCCATATGCCTTGCGGTGCGTGAACATCGAGCCGACGACATAGCCGCCACCGTGCGCGCACAGCAGCACGCGTGACCCCGCGCAGCCTTTCGGCGTTGCCCACATCGCGGGAACACCGCCGGCGTCCGTCTCGATGTAGTCGACGCCGCCAGGTTCGCCGGTGATGTCACCCCAGTGTTCGAACCGTCGCCGCAACTCGTCGAGCGGCATCTCCGGATCGGCCTGCATCGCGGCGACCCAGCCTCGGTAGAGCGTCTTGAGCTCCTCGGATTGCTTGCTTGCCATGGTCGGATCCTTCAGATCGAGAGAGCGAGCCCGCGCGCCGGCAGTTCCACCTTGCCGCCGCATTCGCTGGCGATCACCGGCATCACCTCCTCGGCGAACATCTGCATCTGCTCCTCGATCTCTTTGGCATCGAAGCCGCCGAGTTCGAACCAGCCCATGAAGCAGAAATCCTCGTAGCCGCACTCGTGTCGCATCTTCATGATCTTGTCGATGACAAACTGCTTCGAACCATGGATGGCGATCTCGCGGTCGCGCAGCATGTCCGCCGTGACCTTCTTGTTCAGATCGAACATCGGCTCGTTGAGCCGCGCCACGACTGCACCGAAGCCGAACGGTCCATAGTAATCGAACTGCAGTTCGATCGCGCGCGCCGCACGTTCCAGCGCCTGCTTCTCGCGACCCGGCCTGGTGATGTGGATATAGCGGCTGGTCATGATGCCGCGCCGCTTTGCCGCGTCCCAGCCGAACTTGCAGCTGCCGCGGTTGAGCATATCGGGCCAGCCCGCCTTCTCCGCCGCCTCATGGTAGATTTCGATGTTTCGCCGCAGCCGGTCGTTCGGCTCGGCGATCATGACGCCGTTGATGCCGTGCTCGGCCGCCCATTTGAGCGAGCGCGCGCTGGTCAACGGCTCCCACAATTGCGGATGCGGTTTTTGAATGGGCTGCGGGAACACCTGCAGCTCCTTCAGCGTGGTGGTGGTCGCCTGCACCGGATTGCCCGCGGAATACATGTCGGGGTCACCGAGCGAGAGCACGTCTTCCAACCGGCGCTCGACCTTGTCCATCTGGAAATAGGCGATGGTCTGCTTGTGGTTCCACTTCGTGTAGGTGGGCGGGATAGAGAAGTTCTCGCCGTGATGCGAGAAGGACGGCTCGGTCCAGCACTTCTTCAGGATGGCGACGGCCTCCTCGAAGGACTTGCGGTTGCGCTCCTGGTCCTGGATGGTCGAACCGTACGGGCGGCCAAGCGTCTCGTTCTCGCGCGGCTGATAGCCGCGGCCGATGCCGCATTCGACGCGGCCACCGCTGATCACATCGAGTGTTGCGATCTGTTCGGCGAGGCGCACGGGATGATGCCAGACAATGATGTTGGCCGCCTGGCCCAGGCGGATGCGTTTGGTGTTGGCAGCGATGGCTGTCTGCACCATCAGCGGGTTGGGGCTCATCTCGGCGCCTTCGGGCTGGAAATGGTGCTCGGTGAGCCAGAACGACTGGAACCCCAACTTCTCGGCCAGGATGCCCTGTCGCACCTGGTTCACCAGCGTCTGTTGCGCCGCCTGATGCACCTCGGCGAGCGTACCGTCGTTGAGTGTGACGCCGTCCTTGGTGGTGATGACCGGCAGGCTGGACGCACCGTTATGGAAAACGCCGATTTCCAGCATGATCTTTCCTCCCTATCGGACGTTCATTCGCGCAGTGATGCGCCCGCTTGGCGTGGGATGCCAGTGAACCCTGGATATTCACGGGTTGTTGTCCGGCTGCGTCCCGCATTTGAGCCACGTGGGCGCGCGGGCAGGAACTTGCCAAATTTGGCCCTTCCGGCTGTGATGTACTTCACAGCGGATCGGCCGCGCATCCCGCATCAGATGGCGACTGGACGCGCCCGGACAGGAACATCGCCGGCCCATGCCATGAGCAATGCAGAAGATAGCGAGCTGATAACCACCATTGCCCGCGACATTTTGGCTGAGGTGGCGCCGCAGGAAATTCCCATCTTTCCGGCAGTCAGCCGGGCTTACTTCGCTGACCCTGCCCGCGCGCTGAAACTGCGGCGAACCGGGGACGCCGCGCTGGGGTTCGGTGCCGATGCCCTTGCAGTGTTCTTGACCCCGGCGGTGCTGCACATCCTGTCCGCGGTTTGCGAAATCCTGATGGAGGCCGCAAAGAAGGCAGTGACGGACGGCCTTGCGAAAGAAATCCCGGAAGCCTTGAAGGCTATGCTCAAGCGGTTCGGTCGGTCCGCAGCATCCATGCCGTCGCCTCTTGGCAAGGTTCAGCTCGAACAGATTCACGCAAGCGTTCTGCTGGAAGCCAAAAAGCTGCAACTTCCGGATGACAAGATCGAGGCCATCGCAAACGCGGTCACAGCGCACCTGATCATCGGGGCCTGAGCCGATGACCGGGTCGGATGCCTCGGTCCGGACGTCACCTCGGCTCAATCCGTTTGCATTTCCCTCGGAAACCACGCTGCGGTTTGCACTTCTCGTCATTCTTGCCTTGTGCGGCAGTTCCGGCCAGTACGGGGTACTGTGGGACATGGTTCACCGGCAGGAAGAGCGGCTGGCGGACGCATGTGTGGCAAACGCCAGCACCACGATATCGCAGATGAGGTCTGCCCGCGGGGAAGCGCAGGCACTTGAACTCGCCGAGACTGCAACGTCAGTTCTTCTGCCACGCCTGAGCGTCTGCTCGAAGATCCTGAGACCAAGGGTGGCTTGGCAGATAACAGGCGTTTTGCTCACGGCAGGCCTGACGGCGGGTCTCTATTGGCTGCTGCCTGTCCTAATACGCAGGAGGCGCCGCCTGGAGCCCGTGACCGCCGAGTTCCCGCCTGGACTACAGGCGGAGTTGCAAAGCCTTTGCACGACGATCGGGCAGCCAAAGCTCCCCAGGCTGATGTGGAGCCCGTTGGGAATTGGCATGCCTCTCGTATTCGGCAGCAATAACCGACACTATCTTGCATTCAGCGCTGAATTTGTGACCCGACTCTACTACGACGCGGCAGCCTTTCGCACCGTCGTCCTGCACGAGCTGGCCCACATTCACCTGCGTGACATCGGCAAGACATATCTGACGGTGGCCACGTGCTGCGCGTTTCTTCTGGCCACTGTGCTTCCTGTGCTCTCGGTCTTTCCATTCGTGGAACCACGCTGGTCAGATGTTCCTGATGTGTTGGTCTACAGCGTCCTGTGGTCCGTCACGATAGTATTGGTTGGAACGTCTGTCCTGCGTGCCCGGGAGTACTATGCGGATGTGCAGGCTTCGGTGTGGGATGGAGCGACGCCGGACATCGATCGCATGCTGGGTGCCCTGTCCGAGCCCGGGAGCAAGGGCTGGCGACGTTGTATCAGTTTTCATCCAACGCCGGCTGAGCGCAGGAAGGCAGTCACCGATCCGTCGAGACTGTTCGCCTTCAGTCCCTGGGATGCCTTCGCGATCGGATTTGTCGCCTCACTGGTGATCAAGACCTTGGCTGGAATGGTCAGCGGATTTCTGGCAGGCGATGTCAGAACGTTCGAGTTCACCTTCGGTTTCGCCACACTCGGCATCCCCGCATGCATAATGTTGTTCGCTGTCGGTGCGGTCGGAACCGGCGTCTGGCGTGGTGCCTTCGCCGCTCTGATGAGGGGTGACGATCCAACAAGAAGGGCTGGATTGCTGGGGTTGGCAATGGCGGCTGGGTCCGCTGTATGGGCCGTCCTATCTGTCCTTCGCGTGGTCATCGTGCCAACGGGCGAATCGGATATTCCCTTTTGGTACAGTGTGCAGACATTCTCGTTGGAGATCGCCACCGATGCGATCGTGGCGGTGGGCTGCTTTCTTGTGTTCAGATGGATTACCGACACTGCCTCTGCATGGCTTGAGGTCGTATTGCGAAGCGACTCGCCCTGGCCTGTAGTTCTGTCGTCAATTCTGGCCGCGTTGCTTCTCGTGGTTGGGACGATGGGGTCCGCGTATTACGCGGTGATGTTCTACTGGATAGAAGGCTTCAGGGGTACCACAACGCCATCGATGATGTTTGCGTTGCTTACGGGGCCGCCGGTCATTCTGGCGTCGGTCCTGGTGTGGGCGTTTCCGATGGCGGCCGGCTTCTGGCGCAGGAGATCCGCGTATACCGTTGGTCCGGGCTGGGTACTGCTGGATCGTGCGACGATCGAGCACACTCCCGATGAGCCATGGCGCCTGAGCAGTGCCTTGACAGCAGCCAGCATCATAGGGCTGGCGTTCTGTATCTGGCTGGAGGCGACTTTTTTCGCTGCGAAAGGCTACTTTCCCGCCTGGGCATCCTCGCGCCTCGGTGCGATCTTTTCCGGACTTGAGGCCGGGATGGAGCAGATCCTTGGCCAAGGAAATGGTCCGCAGGTGCTGCCCGTGGCCGCAGGACTTTTTCAGGCCGCCGCCGCACTGGCCGCCGCAGCCCTGGCGCCACGCTTCTATGCCCTCTCCGGCTTGTTCGCCGCGTCGGTCGCGGGTGCCATCATCGTCGGTTTCGACCTGACATTCGTGACTGACCCGAATGGACCGATGCAACCGGGGATGGCGCTCGCCGCTCTGGCGCTGCTAGGCCACGGGGCGATTCTCGCCTTGCCGATTTCGGTCTGTGTGGCGTGGACAAAGAAACGGATTGTCGGGCGGCGTGGCAGCGATCGTACCGGTCAGGCGAGAGATGGGTCGCGCCGCGCACGGCCCAGGTTGACTCTGCTGAGCAGAGGCGTCGTGGCCTGTCTGTTCATCACGGTCGCAACCGGTTTCGTCGTCAAAATCCGTGCTGATGTGCTGGCCGGTCAGGAGTTCCACGCACTCGAGGCCGCTGCCGAGCGCGGGGATGGCGATGCCGAGAACAGGCTGGGGATCATGTATCTCTTCGGCAGCTTGGTGCCGCAGGACACTGCCAAGGCCGTGTTCTGGATTGGCAAGGCCGCTGCCGCGGGTCACGCCGAGGCGGAGAACACGCTGGGCGTCATGTACCTGCGCGGTCGAGGCGTGTCTCAGGACAGTGTGGTGGCAGTGCAGTGGTTCCGCAGGTCGGCCGAGCAGGGCAGCGCAAATGGAGAAAATGATCTCGGAGAGATGTACTTCGCTGGAACAGGCGTGCCTCGGGACGACGTATCGGCGGTCGAGTGGTTCCGTAAGGCGGCCGACAAGGGAAATGCGAACGCCCAGAACAGCCTTGGGCTGGCCTACCATTTGGGGCGGGGGACGGCTCCTGATGACGGCACCGCGATCGCATGGTTTGGTAAGGCAGCCGAGCAGGGCCACGCTGCCGCTCAGAGCAATCTGGGCATGATGTACCGTCTGGGTCTCGGTACGCCTCAAGACGATGGTGCGGCGCTTTTATGGCTACGCAAAGCCGCCGATCGGGGTTTCGCCGAGGCGCAGTTCAACCTCGGACAGATCTACGAGCAGGGTGGTGTCGTGACACGAGACGAAGCGCAGGCCGTTCTGTTGTTCCGGAAAGCGGCGGGCCAAGGGTACGCACCGGCTGCGCAGCAGCTTCAGGCCGCGTGCAGCCGCGGAGTCGGTCCCGCATGCGGGCCATCATAGACGGACCACGTGTCCGTCCGACGCGCGGCGATCAGGGCACCAGTAGTATCTTGCCGATGTGCTCGGACGATTCCATCAACCGGTGCGCCTCCGCGGCCTCGCGCAGCGGGAACTGGCGATAGGTGAATGGCCGCAGCTTGCCCTGCGTCCACATCGGCCAGACCCTCTCGCGCAGTGCCGCGATGATCGCCGCCTTCTGCGCCACGCTGCGCGAGCGCAGGGTCGAGCCGGTGACGGTCAGGTGCTTGCGCTGGATCGCGCCGAAATCCGCTTCGACCTTGGTGCCGCCCATCAGAGCAACGAAGCACAGGCGCCCCTCGTGTGCGAGCAGTTCGATCTCGCGTGGGATGTAGTCGCCGCCGACCATGTCGAGGATCGCATCGACGCCGCGTCCGCCGGTGAATTGCTTGCCGACTGTGACAAAATCCTGCGTGCGATAGTTGATCGCGACATCAGCGCCGAACTCACGGCAGGCGGCGCATTTCGCGTCCGAGCCGGCGGTGGCCAGCACCTTGCAGCCCCATGCCTTGGCGAGCTGGATCGAGGTGACGCCGATGCCGCTCGAACCGCCCTGAATCAGGAAGGTCTCGCCGGGCTGAAGGTGCATGCGCTCGAATACGTTGGTCCACACGGTGCAGAACGTCTCGGGCAGGCCGCCGGCATCGATGAGGCTGACGCCGGGCGGTACCGGCAGGCATTGAACCGCCGGCACTGCGGCGTATTCGCCGTAGCCGTCGCCGATCATCAGCGCGCAGACCTGATCGCCGTCTTTCCATACGCTGACGCCGTCGCCGCATTTTACCACGGTTCCGGAACACTCCAGGCCGGGGATGTCAGGTGCACCGTGCGGCATCGGGTAGCGACCCATGCGTTGCAGGCAGTCGGCCCGGTTCACCCCGCCGGCTGCGATGCGGATCAACACCTCGCCTGCCTTCGGCTCCGGCACGGGACGCGTCGCGGGCACGAGCACCTCGGGTCCGCCAGGTTTGCTGATTTCGATCACGGTCTGGGTGGCGGGAATGTTGGCGAGCACGGGCGGTCCTCCCATTCGCAGGTCCTGATTGCACCCGGTATGGCAAATCGCCCGCTCTCGCGCCAGAACGCGCACGGTGGTACCGTGAGTGAATTGCCAGGCGAGGAGTTGCGTGGCCGCGATCGTGCCCATGGTGGATCTGTGGCCCTCAGCCACGGCGCTTCCAGCCGAAGCCTATCGGATGCTTTATCCGGGTTCGCTGGCATTGTTCGGCTTCATCGGCTTCACAGTTCTGAAAATCCCGGGCGGCTGGTCGAACCCGCTGTATTTGGCGCCGTTGTTTGTCTCGGTTGTGCTGACATACGGGATGTTCTGGTTCGTCTGGGCCTATTTCGGCGCCTTGATCGCCTTCGCGTGTCTCGCGGGGCCGTTCGTGCTGGCTGAGATCACCGGCAGCATCCTGCCGATCCGCGTCCGCACGATCCTCGTGTTCGTGGCCTTCCTCGGCAGCCTTGTGTGTGCCGATATGGCGGTTCACCTGGGCGAACTGGGCTGATGGCCTACTACACCAAGGTGCTGCAACCTGATGAGACGGTGAAGGTGGTCGGCCGGCTCCATTGGTCGATCTACGGGCGAGCGTTCGTGGTGCTGGCGATCGCTGTCGCGTTGCTGGTGTTTTCCGATCGACTGCCGGGTCCCGATTGGCAGCGCTATGGGCTGATGGCGGGCGGGGCGGTCGGTGTCATGGGCATCCTGCTGCTGCTCGGCGCCTGGATCCGCCGCAAGGCGACCGAGATCGTGGTGACGGACCGGCGGGTCATCTTCAAGCGTGGTCTGCTGTCGCGGCACACGGTCGAGATGAACGTGGGCAAGATCGAGACGGTGGACGTGGAACAGGGCCTGTCCGGACGCATCTGGGGCTATGGCACATTGCTGATCCGCGGCACCGGCGCCGGGTTCGAGCCCCTGGCGGGCGTGGGCTCGCCGCTTCGCATCCGCAACGCGATCGTGGCGGGGTAGTCGGCGGTTCTCGCCTTAGCCACGGGTCGCATTATGATGCGTGAAATGCGTTACAGTCTGACCCTTGTCGCCGCGCACGGTGCCGCCACACTATCGGCGGCAGCAATTGCCCGCGTGCGGGACGCGGTGAACGGCGACGTGCCGGACATCCTGGCACCTGGTGAGGCCGCTGACATCGCATTGCCCGGTCCGCCGGACATGGCGGTGGTTCGCGCGGCGTTGGATGGCGCCGCCATCGACGCCATAGCGACGCCGGGCGAGGGCAGGCGCAAAGCCCTCCTCGTCGCCGACATGGACATGTACCATCGTGACCGGTGAGACGCTTGATGAACTCGCCGACTTCGCTGGCCTGAAGCCGCGCATCGCGGAAATCACCGCGCGAGCGATGAACGGCGAACTCGACTTCAAGGCGGCGCTGCGCGAGCGGGTGGGCATGCTGAAGGGGCTTCCAGTCACTGCGCTCGAGCAGACGTGGCAGCGTATTCGCCTGACGCCGGGCGCGCGCGAGCTGGTGGCGACGATGCGTGCTCATGGTGCCTACACCGTGCTCGTGTCCGGCGGGTTTTCGTTTTTCACCAGCCGGGTCGCCGCGCTGTGTGGGTTCGATCAGCATCGATCCAATGTGCTCCTGGATGATGGCGCTGCACTGACTGGGCGCGTCGCCGAACCGATCCTCGATCGTGATACGAAGCTCGCGACGCTGAGAGACTGCGCCGCCAAACGCGGGCTCCCTCTGTCCGCGACAATCGCGGTGGGCGACGGTGCCAACGACCTCGAAATGCTGCGCGCCGCCGGCCTGGGCGTCGCATTCCGCGCCAAGCCTATCGTCGCGGCGGAGGCGCGAGCGCGGGTGGACCACACCGATCTGCGCGCACTGCTGTTCGCGCAAGGCTACCGGGCGTCGGACGTCGTCACCGGCTGAGGTTGGCTCAACACAACCAGCGCCTCCGCCTCCGAAGCCACGTGGATGGTCGCATACCCGGCCGCCTCCGCCGTGCGGTCCATCTGGGTTGCGGCGCGCTGCGCTCCATCGCCCCTGCCCACGATGCGCACCACCCATCGCATCCCCGCCTTGTGCAGGAAAGCCTGGAGTCGCCCGATGTGCTCGGCCACATGCGGCGTAGCCGGCCGCATGTCGGTGGTATCGCTGATGCAGTCGAACCCCGGTCGCAGCTTCGGCAGCAGCGATGCCACCTCGGCATGTAGCAGCTCGACGTCGGAGACATTGAGCGAGTCGATCCAACGCAGGATCAGCCGGTTGTGTTCCAGATCGATCTCGGCGCGATGCATCGCGATGCCCCGGTTGCCTGGGTTGTTCAGATGCCCAAGCTAGCCCCGCAATTCCTCACCAAGTTCTTAAGGCGCCCGCGTCACGCCATCATCTGACGCCCACTGGAGTGGAATTGTCAGGCAAGGCAAGCTGAACCGATGCCCACCAGCTATGCACACTATGGTCCGACACACCCTGTACTCGGCGCACTGGCGGAACGCGTCAGTCGCCCTCTGCTGCGCGCATATGCCGCGCGCTATGGATTCCAGACGCCAGACAGTGCCTATGCGCGTGAACGCGGCACGTCCTTCGCCGAGAAGCTGCGACGCGGCGAGCGCGTCTACCTGGCGGGGATCGGTCCTGCTGGACACAACAGCGGCGTCGCCCTGGTCGAGGCCTCGCGCGTCGACGGCATCCGCCTGATCTGCAACAACGAGGAGGAGCGCTACACCGGCGTCCGCCACTGCACCACGTGGCCCGAGCAGAGCCTGCACGCCGCGCTGACCACGCTGGCCAGCATCGGGATCGAGCCAGGGCAGATTCACGCGTTCGTCGCAAGCTGGGATTACGTCACGCTCGCCGCCACCTTGGTTCGCAGCATTGTCGAGGAACTTCCGGCGAGCCGCGTCTTCCTGCGGCCACAGAACTTCGCGCCGATGAACGCGAGCCACATCGCCCGCGCGTTCCGCTCGCCACAGCGACTCGGGCGCCAACTGGGGCTGCGTCGAGCCATGCCGATCATCGGCATGCGGCATCACGACAACCACGCTTATTTCTCCTATGCGGTGTCGCCGTTTGCCGGCAGCGACGAGCCGGTGATGATCAGCGTACTGGACGGCATCGGCGACGATGGCGCGATCTCGCTCTACCTGGCGCAGGGCAACGCGGTCACGCTGGTCCACCGCAATCGCGACATCTTCGACTCGCTGGGCGGCTTCTACAGCATGATCAGTTCGACCCAAGGCGGCTGGACGATCCTCAGCAGCGAGGGCCGCTTCATGGGCTCCGCTGCGTGGGGCGATGGCGAACGTCTCACCAATCCGTATTACCGGCAGCTTCGCGAGCTGTTCCACTTCGCGGCCGACGGCACGGTGCGGCTCAACCGCGCTCTGGCGAACTGGCCGCGCAGCCTTCAGGCGCGTCCCTACACCAAGGCGCTGCACGACATCATCGGGCCGCCCATTCCGCTCGACGCGATGTGGAATCCTGACGCGGTGATGCGCGTCGATGTCGCATCGGCCGAGGTCGATTCCCAGGCTCGCTTTGACAAGGCCGCGGCGACGCAGCTCGTATTCGAGGATGCGCTGTTCCACATCGTCGGCCATCTGATGCGCACCACCGGCAGCAGGCGGCTGGTGCTGACCGGCGGCACCGCGCTCAACGCGATCGCCAACATGCGGATGCTGGATCAGCACCCGGACCTGCACATCTGGGTGCCGCCGGTGCCGAGCGACGCCGGCGTGCCGGTCGGTGCCGCGTATCACTTCGCGCTGTCAAATGGCGCGCCACTTGGCGAGAAGCTGCGTCACGCATTCCATTGCGGCGTGGCGCCTGGCGATGGCGCGATTGAGGCTGCGCTGCGCAACACCGGCGAGATCGGCTGGGAACGTCTGAGCGACGATCGCGGTCGCATTGCCGATCTGCTCGCCTGCTGCATTGCGCAGGATGGCGTGCTGGGCCTGTTCCAGGGCCCAGCCGAGACCGGACCGCGCGCGCTCGGCCATCGATCGATCCTCGCCAATCCCTGCAATCCGCGGACGCTGGAAACCATCAACCGGCTGGTCAAGTTCCGCGAGCCGTTCCGTCCGCTCGCGCCGATGCTCACGCTGGAGGCCGCGCATCGCTGGTTCGATTTGCAGGACGGTGCCGCGGACGACGACTACAATGCCTACAACTACATGGTGCTGACCGTCCGGCCGCGCGCGGACGCGATCCACCATATCCCTGCGGTGGTTCACCGCGACAACACCAGCCGCATCCAGATCGTGCGCGAGGACACTGATGCATTCACGCACGCCTATCTGAGAGCGATGGGCAGGCGCGTCGGCGTCGAGGTGTCGGTGAACACCTCGCTCAATGTCGCCGGGCCGATCGTGCAGACGCCACAGCAGGCGCTCGAGGCGCTGCGGCGCTCCAAGGCAATGGATGGCGTGCTGCTTCTGGGTGCGGAGGGCGGCGCATATCTTGCGTGGCACGCGGTTGACGCACCGCCGAAGGATGGCGGACTTCGGCTCCGGCGGTGGCTCCAGCAGTGGAGGGTGGAGACCGGCGTATTGGCGTGATCGCCGCCAGCCCGGCAGCGCAGGTGCCGCGTCAGGCCCGATCGTGCAGCCCGCGCCGCATCCAATGCGCATGGAAAAGGATAAGTAGAAAGGATATGTTGACGGAACGGGTAGCATGATACGCGGTCAATCAGCGAAAGCCCACAGTGAGCGCGACTGCCCAACCTGCTTTCCGCCCGGATGTCCAACCGGTCGATGCTTTCCTGCCAACCACGTTTCTGGAGCGTGGGGTGGCAGTTCCGTTCACCACACCACAATTGAACGGTGCACGCGCGCGGCCTGGTGAGCGCAACCCGCTGGAATTGGTCGTGCAAAATCCATCGGGGGGCCGTGGCGTCTATATCCTGTCCTGGGATCACATATCCAGCCTCTACACCCTCACGCTGAACGATCGACGGCTCATTGAAGCGGTCGTCAAACTGCGTGGCGTGACGCCCGACACGATTCGCGACACGGCGCGCGAAGTTGCCTCAGAAGGATTGGCCGGTCGCGGCGCCGTGACAGCAGCAAAAAAAGCGCGGGACAGCGATGACCTGGAGCGCTTGCAGGCAAACTTCGACCTGCTCCTTGAATTGGTGCGTCAGACGGAGCGAAAGGGCGAGTGTACGCTCCCTCCCGAGCAGGCCCCTCCGCTCGAATTGGAACAGCGCGGCAAGCGCGCGGTAGCGCGCATGGCGCCGAAGCTTGGTTGCACGGTCGACGCGATTGCAACGGCCCTCGAACAACTTGCTGCGCTATTCCGGGGAGTTGGTGTCAGGCAACCTGCCAGGGTGGCGAGGGCAATCGGCAGCCTGATCCGTGTGCGCCGCGAGATCATCAAATATGCCGACAGCAATCCGGAGGAGAACGCGAACGAGGCGATTCTGGTCGCCAATGCCGCAGACCTGACCATCATGCTGGCAAAGTCGACGCTCGCCGACGCGCAGGCCACGGCCAGCAATATCGCGGCTCTCTTAAGAAATTGGGCAAGAGATCCAGGTGAGATCGCGCGATTGCTGGCGAGGCCGGATTGGCTGCTCGATGGCTGGGACCGAATAGGCGCTCTGTGGGATACCACACCCGACACGGCGGACACCCTGGTCGAGATGGCCGCGTTGGTGCCGGTTGTTCCGCGCGAGGCTGACCACTGGCTGAGCTACCGCCTTGGCAATGCAGTCGACCTGCCACGCTACCGCAGCAAGGTGGTGCAACAATTGGAGGATTGGCGGACGGGCGTGACGGTATCCGACCTCGTTTCGCGCAACGAAGCCCTCTTGGAGAAAACTCTGTGACTTGCAGCGTTGGCGGGAGGCTGAGTTGACCACCAACGGCCCCTCGACCTCGCTGACCGGACCGAACCTGCGCACCTTGCATCGTGATCTTGCCGCCGCGCAGGACGATCAGATTCATCGTGTCCTGACGATCATCGACGCTCTCGCCGAGCGCGGTGATGCTGACAAGCTCATCGCACCGCTACGCGGGCGCATCGCTGAGTTGCGACCGAGGCGCAAGCTCAGCCTAGCACGACTGCTGTTCACGCCGCTCCAACCGTTAATCGTTGAGGCGGCCAGTTGGAGCTTGGCCGCACCGTCAATACCGCGCACCACGATCCAGTCGCTGACCGGTCAGGTGAGGGACGGTCTCGGCGCGACAGCCGCCACGATCGACGCCCTGGCTGCCCAGCATTCGTCGACTGATGGCATTGGCGAACTGGTCGAGATCGGCGGCGAACTTTGGCCGGCCGCCGCAAAGGTTCTCGCTGCCGCGCCGACGCCGGCCGACTGGACGGCAAAAACCGGTCTGCGAGAACGCGATCACACGGCGCTGGCCAGTGCTGTATCCAGCCTGCTTGCCCAGGCACTTCCCCTATTGCGTGTTGTCGCCCGGGCGATGGCCGGGACCGCCCCTGAGCCTGAGGAATTGCACGCCCTCCTGGAAGCAGTGGCACCTGCCGGCGCCCAGCCGCTTGCGATGATGATTGCATTGGCATTGGGGTGGCTGCCGCGTTCCGAACTGCTGATCCAGGTGGTCGACGACTTCGCCAGGCGGCATGACGACCCGACGGTCAGCGCGACCGTCGACGGCGCTGTCGACTTCGTGCTCACGCGGATTGAGCAATCGCCACTGCCCAGCGCAGACTTGACGACTGCCGCCGTCGAAGCCCGTCAGATCGCCATCATGCTGGGCGATCTCATGCTTTGCTCGGCGCAGCGGCCACGACGGCGCAATCGTGTCGAGCAGGTTCGCCGCGAAGTGGACACAGCCTGTCGCGAGCGCTTTGCCAGGGAAGTCGAAAACCAATTGGTCGCGCCATCGACTGGAATCGCTGCGGCCGGTGATGATACGATCGAGGCGTTGGAGGCAGCCGCGCGTGGCCTGCGCCAATTCGAGGGGGCCGCGCGGCAAATCGGCAGCGCAGAGCAATACGACCGGCAATTGCAACGCGCTGCGGAGACATTGTGTCCAAAACCAGATGAAGATGCGTTGGCGCGTGTCAGTCGCATCAGGCTGGTGGAGATCCTGCGTGGGTCCGATGCCGCGGTGGCCATGCTGAAGTGAATTTTGCGCTGTTACAGTTGGCGGGTGCGATGGCCTGCGCAGACCAGGCAAGCCCTGGCCTCGGGTCCGCGAAGAAAGGGCCCGCGCGCGCATCGGTGCCGGCCAGTTCGGGTGCTGGCAATCAGGCAATCGAGCGCAGCGCGGGCAGCGGCGGGCGGATGAGGTGCACGCTCGCCGCATCACGTAATCAGCCGGTGCGGGTCACCCGGCCGGTGTGCGGGTCCATCGTGAACCGGGCGATCACCGAGCCTTCTTGGGTCGCGAGTGCGAAGCCAATCGCGCCATCCGCAGTTGGTGCGACCTCGACCACCTTCCAGGTGTGATTGCCGTTCCACAGCAAGAACGCCTCGGCGATCTTCTGCACGTCCGGCGGCGTGAGGTTGCGATCCTCTTGGCGGTAGACCAACGCGAAGGTACGCAACCGCTGCATGGCCTCGCCACGCCTGGCCTCACCGCCGCGCTGCATCCAGCCCATCCAGTGTGGGCGGCCAGACGGTGCGTCCTGCCCCGGTGGCGGAGGTGCCGGTTGCGCGTTGGCGATCAGGATTCCCGTCGCGGCGCCGCCAATGGTCAGTACGGCCAGCGTTGTCAGAATGGTCTTTCGCACAATACTCTCCCGGATAATGGTCCGCGTCTCGCGGTGAGACACAATTTGGCGCGTTCGCGTTGCTGCCATGTGTCGCCAACGCGACGAATTGCGACGGAATGCAAGCGGCTCTGCCGAAACGGCATAAACCGTCGTATGTTACACAGTCATGGAACCAGCGCCGCACATCATGGTGGTGGACGATGATCGCGAGATCCGCGACCTGCTCGCCCGCTTCCTGGAGGAAAAGCACCAGATGCGCGTCACCGCGGTGCGGGACGCCAGGGAGGCGCGCCGTGCCTTCGTCAACGGCCACTACCAATTGGTGGTGCTCGACCTGATGCTGCCGGGCGAGGGAGGCCTGGACTTCGCGCGCTGGCTCCGCAGCCAGTCCGAGGTGCCTATCGTCATGCTGACCGCGATGGGCGAGGAGACCGACCGGATCATCGGGCTCGAACTTGGCGCCGACGACTACGTGCCGAAGCCGTTCAATCCGCGCGAACTGCTGGCGCGAATCCGCGCCGTGCTGCGTCGCGCCGGCGATGCCAGGGAGCGGCGTGTCGAAACGTCGTCGCGGAACATGCGCTTTGCCGGCTGGACGCTGGTGCCGGCGCGGCGGCGGCTGCTCAATCCGGACGGTGCCGAGGTGGCGCTCACCGGTGGCGAGTACGACCTGCTGGTGGCGCTGGTCGAACGTGCCAACCGCGTGTTAACGCGGGACATGCTCCTCGACCTTCTGCGTGGCCGCCAGGCCGGTCCGTTCGACCGGGCGATCGACGTCGCGATCAGCCGCTTACGACGCAAGCTGGAGGATGACGGTCGCAACGCCCAGCTTATCAAAACAGTCCGCGGCGGGGGCTACGTACTGGCGGCGACGGTCGAGCGGGCGTGAGGCTGCACTTCTGGCCGCGCAGCCTCGCCGCGCGCACGGCACTCGTTCTGATCGCCGGCCTGGTCGTGGTGCAGATCGCGGGGCTGACCATTCACGCGCTTGACCGGGTCGATGCCCTACGCCTGGCCCAGACGCGCGAAATCGCCGTGAAGGTGATCAGCCTCTACCGCACCGTGATGATGACAGCCCCAGAGCGGCGCGAAGCGGTGCTCGACGATCTGCATCATGCCCCAGGCGTCACCGCCGAATTGGCGCGTGATCCACCAACCCCCGAGCTACCGGATGAGTTGCCGCTCGGACAGCGGCTGCTGCGTATCAACCTCAATCTGGTGCCGCTGATGGGCGTGCCACACTGGCGCGGGCTGCGCATCCTGGCTGACCATGACCGACATCGGCTCATCATCGCCATGCGAATCCCGGATGGCGACTGGCTGGACCTGACGGTGCCGGTCGAGCCGGTGCGGCCCTGGCACTCGCCGCGGTTCCTTGCCGCCTTCCTGCTGATGACCATCACTGCCGCCGGATTGACTGTATGGGCGGTGCGGCGGCTTACCGCCCCGGTGCGGACGCTTGCCGCGGCGGCCGAGGCGCTGGGGCGTGACGTGAACGCGGCACCATTGCCGGAAGGCGGTCCATCGGAGGTCGCCACCGCCGCCGCAGCGTTCAACACTATGGCGGCGCGCATCCGTCGCTTCGTGCAGGACCGCACCGAATTGCTGACCGCCATCGGCCATGACCTGCGCACGCCGATCACCCGTTTGAAGCTGCGTGCAGAATTCGTCGAGGACGATGAGCAACGGGGCAAGATGCTGGCCGATCTCGAGGAACTGGAGGCGATGGTCTCAGCGACCCTCGCGTTCGGCAGGGACGCGCGGACCACCGAGCCGGTGGCGTCACTGGATTTGGCAGAACTTCTGCGCACTGTGCTGGATGAGACCGGCGACACCCGCCCGGAAGCCGCGACCAGGCTAGCCTATGAGGGCCCGCCGCACCTGACAGTGCAAGGACGGCCGCTGGCGCTGAAGCGGGCATTCGCCAATCTGGTGTCCAACGCCGTGGTCTATGGCGGTTCTGCGCGGATCACGCTCAACCCGCCAGCGGGCGGCGTGGTGGTGATCGAGGTTGAGGATGATGGCCCCGGCATTCCGCCCGGTGAACTGGAGCGCGTGTTAGAGCCATTCTACCGTGGCGAACCGTCGCGCAATCGGGAAACCGGTGGCGTTGGGCTTGGCTTGCCGATCGCCCGGAACATTCTGCGGGCGCATGGCGGCGATGTGACACTGGCCAACCGGCCCATGAGCGGGGTCAAGGCGACGGTGAGCCTCCCGGTGTGAGCCGCGGCTCATACATCTGACTGTAATCACGTCGTGCGGTGATCCTTGCATGATAAAAACCGGGATGTCATTGAACAAACCGGCGACTGAGAACGTCGAGCCCAGCCACCGCCGGGAACTGGCACTTGAGGGGGTCGAACTCGCGGTCGAGGAACTGGCCATGGTGCTGCTTGCCGAATTGGCCAACGTAGCGATCGAGCTTCGCAAGCCTCATCGAAAGGCGCGGGATGGTCTTGACGACGCAACACCTGCCAGCGGCCGCTGACCCAGCGCGCCTCACCGATGCACTGCGCCGTGCCGGCGCGCTCGGTGATGCCCGCGTGCGCGACGTGGTCGTCGAGAGCTCCCGTCCCACCATCCTCTCGCAGATCATGCGCCTGCGCCTCGTCTACGATAATGACGCCACCGAGGCGCCACGTTCCGTGATTCTGAAGACACCCCATCCGGATCGCGTGGACACCCGCTGGAATGCTGGTCGCCAGGAAGTGGCATTCTACACCAACGTCGCCGCGTCACTGCCGCGACGCACCGTGCCACGCTGCTTCGAGGCGCATTGCGACCCAAGGACAAGGTCCTGGCATCTGCTGCTCGAGGACCTGACCGACACTCACTTGCTCGCCACCGTGTGGCCTTTGCCTCCCACGACGGAGCAGTGCGAGAGGATCGTCGATACATGGGCCCGGTTCCATGCCGCATGGTGGGACGATCCGCGGCTGGGCAGCACGATCGGCACGTGGCGGGACGGAGCGGCGTCGGACCGCATGCTGCAGGAGCTCGCAGAGCACCTCGCCCGCTTCGTCGACCGCCTCGGCGATTGCCTATCGCACGAACGTCGGACCCTGTACGAGCGATTGCTTGATGCCGGACCGCGCCTGCTCCAACGCTATCATACGCATCGCAACGTCACGCTCATTCACGGCGACGCGCATGTGTGGAACGTCTTCCTGCCGCGCGACGGCGGTGACGATCTGCGACTGTTCGACTGGGACGGCTGGCGGATCGGCATCGCCACCAGTGACCTCGCCTACATGATGGCGCTCCACTGGTACCCCGATCGGCGGCACCGCCTGGAACCCGCCTTGCTGGACCGCTACCACGCGACGTTGCTCGCCCATGGCGTGCGTGGCTACGACCGTCCATCGCTGGACGACGACTATCGCTGGGCGGTCTTATGGCAAATGGCGACGCCTGTATGGCAGGCGGCATACGACATTCCCCCCGTCATCTGGTGGAATCACATGGAGCGCATTTTTCTGGCGATCGACGATCTGGGCTGTCGAGAAATGCTGGCATGACCCGACGCTACGAAGCCGTGCTGTTCGATCTGCTGACCGGCCTGCTGGATAGCTGGACGCTGTGGAATGCCGTCGCCGGCAGCGAGGAGGCCGGCCGTCGGTGGCGCGCGGCGTATCTCGCGGTCACCTACCGGACCGGTCGCTATCAGCCCTACGAGGAGCTCGTCGCCAGAGCCGCCGAATTGGTCGGACTGCCGCGGCGGTTCGCCGATGAACTCGCGGCGGGCTATGGCAACATTGATCCGTGGCCCGACGCGGGCGATGTACTCCGCAAGCTGCATGAAGCCGGCATGCCGCTCGGCGTCGTCACCAACTGCTCCGAGGCACTCGGCCGTCTGGCTGCCGGTCGCATCCCGGTTCCATTCAGTGTGATCGTCACTGCCGAACGTGCTGGCTACTACAAACCGGATACGCGGCCTTATCGGCTTGCACTGCACGAGTTGGGCGTGGCGGCGGAAAATTGTCTGTTCGTGGCAGGGTCCGCCTATGACCTGTTCGGCACAGCGCGTGTCGGGATGCCGACGTGGTGGCATGATCGCATCGGCCTGACGGTCCCACCGGGCACTCCTTCGCCGATCGCGCATCATCGGACTCTGACGCCGCTTCTGGCGCACGCGCTGTCGTAGTGCCACTGATCTATCTGGTCGCTGGCGAGTCGAGCGGCGATGTGCTGGGCGGTCGACTGATGGCCGCACTCCGAACGCGACAGCCAGAACTCGCCTTCGCCGGGATTGGCGGCGAACAGATGGCGGCGCAGGGCCTTGCCAGCCTGTTTCCGCTGCAAGACCTCGCCTTGATGGGCCTGCTGGAAGTGCTGCCGCGCCTGCACCATCTGCGGCGCCGGCTGCACCAGACGGTCGCCGACATCGCCGCGCGCCGTCCAGATGTGGTGGTCACGATCGACAGTCCCGGCTTCATGCTTCGACTGCTGAAGGCTATCCAGTCACTCGGCGTGAAGCGCGTGCACTACGTCGCACCGCAGGTCTGGGCGTGGCGCGAAGGTCGGGTGCGTCACTATCACGGTCTGTGGGATCAGTTGCTCTGCCTGCTGCCCTTCGAGCCGGCCTTCTTCGCGCGCCACAATCTGTCCGCCACATTCGTCGGCCATCCGGTGCTGGAGAGCGGCGCCGACCGCGGGGACGCAGCGCGATTCCGGGCGATCCACAATATCGATCCTGCGGCGCGGGTGTTGACCCTCATGCCAGGCAGCCGTCGCACCGAGGTTGGGCGGCTGCTGCCGATCCTTGGCGCCACATTGCAGCGCCTGCCGGATGTTGTGCCGGTGGTACCAGTGGCCACGCCGGTCGCGCGTGCCGTAGGGCAGGGCGCGCGCAACTGGCCGCAGCAGCCGGTGCTGGTCACGGAGCTGGGGGCCAAACACGACGCCTTCGCCGCCTCCGCTGCCGCTTTGACGAAATCCGGCACATCGACGCTGGAGCTGGCAATGGCCGGCGTCCCGATGGTGGTGACGTATCGCGTCAACCCGCTGACAGCGGCGATCGCGCGGCGCCTGATCACCGTGCGGTACGCCGCGGTGGTCAATCTGCTGGCACAGCGCGAGGTGATCCCAGAGCTCATCCAGGAAGCCTGCACGCCGGATCGCCTGGCAGCGTCGGTGCGTTCGCTACTGGACGATCCGGCAGTTGCCGCGGCGCAGCGTGCCGGCTGTCGCGATGTGCTAGGTTCGCTGCGGCCGCCTGCCGGAACGCCGTCAGACGCCGCTGCCGCCGCTATTCTCAGTGTTCTCGATCAGCCCTGACGCCATCATCCGCGCGCGGGCGGCGGTGATGCCATCGGTCACCGTCAGCGCCGCCGCCAAGGCGCGCCGCCCGGCCGCCGCGTCCACCAGCACGGGTGCGCCGTCCAGCACCGAGGCGACAAACGCGGCATGTTCCGCAGCGAGTGAGTCGTGGTCCTGCCATGACGCTTCCTCGATGCCAAAGTCCGCAATGCCAGGCACGGGCGCCCCGCGTCCACGTGCAATGGTGGTCAGCCGGCGGTTGGCAAAGTCCACCGCGAGGTAGCCCTTCTGCGCGAACACGCGCATGCGCCGTTCAGTGCGCATGGCGACCCGCGACGCAGTGATCGTCGCGACTGCGCCGTTGACGAAGCGGATGCGGGCATTGGCGATATCGGCATGCTCACTGGCCACCGCCGCGCCGACAGCATCCACACTCTCGATCTCGCTCGCGACCAGCGACAAGATCAGGTCGAGATCGTGGATCATCAAATCGAGAATTACCGACACGTCGGTGCCCCTCTGCTTGAACGGTGCAATTCGAGTTGCCTCGACGTAGAGCGGGGCACCCAGCCTTCCCTCGATTGCTGCGAAGGCGGCCGAAAAACGTTCCTGATGGCCGACCTGCAATACCAGACCTCGCGTCGTGGCCGCCGCGGCGAGTTCATCGGCCTGCGCAAGCGTTGCGGCAATCGGCTTCTCCACCAGCACATGCTTTCCCGCCCGCAGCGCCTCGGCAGCCAGCGCATGGTGTGCCTCGGCCGGCGCTGCGATCACCAGCGCGTCACTGACCGCAAGCAACGTCGCGAAGTCCATCGCCGGCGCGGCAACCTCCGAACCTACCGTCCCTGCACGCGCGGCATCAGGATCGAACACGCCGGCCAACGTCGCGCGAGTGGACTCGGCGACCTTCAGCGCGTGATGGCGGCCAAAATGGCCGACACCGGCAATGCCGATACGGAGTGGTGAGGAAGTCACAGGACGTTCAGCTCCCGTCATTCAAATGGCACGCGCTGCGATGGCCGGGCGCGATTTCACGCAGTTGCGGCATCTCCTGCCCGCAGCGCGGCATCGCGTGCGGACAACGCGGATGGAAGTGACAGCCCGAGGGCGGCGTGAGTGGGCTCGGGATCTCGCCCTTGATGGCGGTGAAATGCCGCTTGCGTATTTCGATGCGTGGCACCTCGGCGAGCAGTGCCTGGGTGTAAGGATGGTTGGCGCGCGCGAACACTTCTTCGGCCGGCGCGCTTTCCACGATCCGGCCAAGATACATGATCAGCACACGGTCCGAGAGATGTTCGACCACGCCCAGATCGTGGCTGATGAAAAGGTAGGTGAGGTCGAGCTCACGGCGGAGGTCCATGAACAGGTTGAGGATCTGCGCCTGGATCGACACATCCAGCGCGGCGACCGCCTCATCGCACACCAGGAATTCGGGCTGTACCGCGAGCGCGCGGGCGATTCCGATGCGCTGGCGCTGGCCGCCGGAGAATTGGTGCGGATAGCGGCGACGGAAGGCGGGGTCGAGGCCGGCGCGGCGAAGCTGTGTATCGAGATACGCATTCAGGTCGCCGCGCGAGACGAGGCCGTGGAAGAGCGGCGCCTCGCCGACGATGTCCTCGACGCGCAGGCGAGGGTTGAGCGAGGCGTAGGGGTCCTGGAAGATCATCTGCACCTTGAGTTTGGCATCGCGCGCACGATCCGGCGCCAAGGTGGCGATATCCTGGCCCTTGAACAGGACGGCGCCGTCGGACGGCGGCATGATGCCGGCGACCATCCGACCGAGTGTCGACTTGCCGCAGCCGGATTTGCCCACCAGGCCGACGACCTCCCCGCGTGCTACGGCGAGATCGACATTATCCACGGCTCGCACGATCTCGTTCCGCTGTGCGCCGGCGCCAAATTTACGCGAGAAGGAATGGGCGAGACGCGCGATGGCGTCGTGAGTCGGGCCGAAGCGCTTCGATACGCCGCGCAGCTCGATGATCGGCGTGGCGTTCATGCCGGAACAGCGACCAGCGGATGAAAGCAGCGGGTAACGTGCCCCGGAGCCGGCTGCGATGGTTCCGGTTCCTGCTCGCAAGCGGCGTCCGCGTATGCACAGCGGGTACGGAATGCGCATCCCGGCGGCAGGCTGAGCAGGCTCGGCGTCATGCCCGCAATCTGCCGCAGCTTCTCGCCGCGCCGGTTGCGGCTGGGCACACTGCCTATCAGGCCATGTGTATACGGATGCAATGGCCGGTCGAGCACGGCCTCCGCTCTACCGGTCTCCACGATGCGACCGGCGTACATCACGGCGATATCGTCGGCCAGGCCGGCGATCACCGACAGGTCGTGCGTGATCCAGATCAGCCCGGTGCCGTAGGTTGTCGCAAGTTTCTGCACCTCGGCCAAAATCTGCGCCTGTATGGTGACGTCCAGCGCAGTGGTCGGCTCGTCGGCGATCAGCAGATCGGGATGATGCAGCAACGCGATGGCGATCGCCACGCGCTGCCGCATGCCACCGGAAAACTGATGAGGATAGGCTGCAAGACGTTCATCTGGGCTGGGGATCCCTACCATGCCAAGGGCATCGCGCGAACGCGTGCGAGCCTCGGCGTGTGAGACCTTCGCGTGCGCCCGCACCGTCTCAATCATCTGCGTGTCAATGCGCAGGACCGGATTGAGCGTCATCATCGGGTCCTGGAAGATCATCGCGATGCGGTTCCCGCGCAGGGTGCGCATCTCGCGCTCGGAGAGCTTCGCAAGATCCTGGCCCTGGTACAGGATCGAGCCGCCGACAATGCGTCCCGGGGGATCGACCAGGCCAATGATCGAGAATCCCGTGACCGTCTTGCCTGACCCGGACTCGCCGACAAGTCCCAGCACCTGTCCCCGCGCGATAGAGAATGACACGTCGTCCACCGCCTTCACCACGCCCGCGCGGGTGAAGAAATGCGTGCGCAGGTTGCGCACATCGAGGGTCGCGGTAGTCACCGTTGCAGCCGCGGGTTCAGCACGTCGCGCAGCTGATCGCCGACCAGGTTGATGGCGACGATGGTGACCAGCAGAGCGATCCCTGGATAAAAGCTGATCCAATACTTGCCGGAGAGCATGTATTGGTAGCCGTTGGCGATCAGCAGGCCTAACGACGGCTCGGTGATCGGGACGCCGAGACCGAGGAATGACAGGGTGGCTTCCAGAGCGATGGCGCGTGCGACCTGTTGGGTGGCGATGACGATCAGCGGTGGCAGACAGTTGGGAAACAGGTGGCGGAAGATGATGCGGTGCTTCGGCAGCGCAAGGCATTCTGCCGCTTCGATGTATTCGCGACGGCGTTCCACCAGGGCCGACGCTCGGACCGTGCGCGTGTAGTAAGCCCACTCGACAATGACCAGCGCGAGCACGACGTTCATCACGCCTTTGCCGAGCATGGCGAGGATCATCAGCGCGACAAGAATGGAAGGGAAAGAGAGCTGGAGATCGACCAGACGCATGATGGCGGCGTCGGTGCGTCCTCCGGTATAGGCGGCAAACAGGCCGAGAGCGGTGCCAAAGATGCACGCGATGAATGCGGAGCCGATGCCAACACCGAGCGAAATGCGGAGGCCGTACAGGATGCCGGAGAACATGTCGCGGCCCTGGTCGTCGGTGCCCAGCATATAGGTGTAGCCGGCCCCGGACGCCGAACCCGGCGGCAGGCGGCCGTCCATGATGTCGAGCTGTGACAGGTCGTAGGGATTCTGCGGCGTGATGAGCGGGGCGAAGATCGCGGCGAGCGCGATGAGGACGAACACGACGAGCGCCGCAAGAGCCATGCGCGACGCCGCGAACTCGGAGACGAAGCGGCGGAATGGGGTTTCCTCACGAGGAACGATCCCCCTCCCCCCAACCCCCTCCCGCAAGGGGAGGGGGAGTGGCGAAGCAGCAGATGATACTCCCCCTCCTCTTGCGCGAGGGGGTGGGGGGGAGGGAGCGCTGCCGCTCACCCCTTCGTCTCCAATCGCACCCTCGGGTCCAGCACCGTGTAAAGCACGTCCACCACCAGATTGATCGTGACGAACAGCAGCACGATCATCATCAGGTACGCGACGATCACCGGTCGATCCAGCACGTTGATCGAATCAATGATCAGCTTCCCCATGCCCGGCCAGGCGAACACACTCTCGGTCACCACGGCGAAGGCGATGGTGGAGCCAAGCTCCAACCCGACCACGGTCACCACCGGGATCATGATGTTCTTCAGCACATGCACGAAGATGACCCGCGCCGGCGTCAACCCCTTGGCGCGCGCGAACTTTACAAAGTCCATCGGCAGCGTCTCGCGCACGCCGGCCCGCGTCAGACGCAGCACCAACGAAATGTTGAACAGCGACAAATTCAACGCCGGCAGCGCCAGATGCCGCAGGCCGTCCAGCGTCAGGAATGACCATTGGATGCCGAACAATTCCGCGGTCGCACCACGGCCCGTGCTCGGTAGCCAGCCAAGCTGAACTGCGAACACCATGATCAGCATCAGCCCGACCCAGAAAGTCGGCAGCGAGAACCCCAGGATGCTACCGGCCATGATCGTGCGTGCCAGCCCGCCTTCGGGATACAGTCCGGCATACAGCCCGAGTGGAATGCCGATGAACATCGACATCAGCACGGCAGTGACCGCAAGCTCCATCGTCGCCGGCATACGTTGCGCGATCAGCCGGAGCGCGGGCTCGTTGAACACGAAGCTGCGACCAAGATCGCCATGCAGCGCGTCGCCGACAAACAGCAGATACTGCCTCCATAACGGCTGATCCAACCCGAGCGCCGCGATGACGCGGGCGCGCTCCGCCTGGTCCGCCTCGGGCGAGATCAGGATATCGACCGGATTGCCGATCACATGCACGCCGATGAACACGATCACTGACATCGCGAGCAAAACGAAAAGCGCCTGGATCAGTCGCCGGATCAGCCAGGTAGTCATCAGGTCTCCCGTGCCCTGGGCGCGACCTATATCATGCCCCCACGGGCAGGTGCCATCGGTTGGCCGTCCGTGCCGACCCGTATAAGCTCACCCCATGGATGCACCCAGCACCACCACGGAGCTGCTCGCCAAACTGGCGTCGTTCGACACGACGAGCCGCAATTCAAACCTCGCGCTGATTGCGTTCGTGCGAGACTACCTGGACGCGCATGGCGTTTCGTATCGCGTCAGCACTGACGCGACGGGTCAAAAGGCCAATATTCATGCCATCATCGGTCCACAAGGTCCGGGTGGCATCGCTCTGTCAGGTCACGTTGATACGGTCCCTGTTGACGGTCAGGCATGGAGCGCGGATCCGTTTACGCTGAGGCGCGACCATGGGCGCCTCTATGCACGCGGTTCGGCCGACATGAAAGGCTTTGTCTCGGCCTGCCTCGCCGCCGTACCGGATGTCAAGGCGCGCAACCTCTCGCGACCGCTGCACCTGTTCATCAGCTATGACGAGGAGGTCGGCTGCCAGGGCGCACAGCGCCTGATCCAGGATCTCGACGATTCCGGCATGAAGCCGGCCCTTTGCGTGGTTGGCGAGCCGTCGGGCATGCAGCCAATCCTCGCCCACAAGGGCAAGTTGAACCTGCGCGTGAAGGTTCGCGGGTTGACCGGACATTCCGCCGAGCCGGCCAAGGGGGTCAACGCGATCCACGCCGCCGGCGAGGCGATCGCATACGTCGTGACGGAGGCGCGCCGACTGGCGAAGGAAGGCCCGTTCGAGGAAGGTTTCGATCCGCCGCACACCACCATTCACGTCGGTACCGTACAGGGTGGCACGATCCTCAACATCATCCCCGAGCGCTGCGAGTTCGTCATGGAATGGCGCAACATCCCGGGCGACGACGCGACCCGCCATGTCGAGCGCATGCGGCAGTTCGTCGCGGACAGCATCGAGCCGGCGATGCATGCGGTGAATGCCAATACCGGCTTCGACTTCGAGGTAACGACCTCGATGCCGGGCCTCTCGCTCGGCGCCGATCATGAGCTGACCACTATCGTCAAGCAGCTCACCGGTTCGAACAGCACGGGGAAGGTAAGCTACGGTACAGAAGGCGGCTACTATCAGGGCGCCGGTATCCCGACGATCGTCTGTGGCCCAGGACACATCGCGCAGGCACACCAGCCGGACGAATGGATCGCGCAGGAGCAACTCGATGCATGCGACGCGTTCATCCGCCGTCTGGTGGATCGAGTGCTGGTCTGACCCGCATACCCCATGTCACCGACCGTGCAACCGCCGTTGCCAGCATTCGAAGTACACATTGCCGCGCCCGACATCGGCCAGTGGCTCGCCGGAAACACCGGCGTACGCGGCTTCACCACGCGCGGTTCCGGAGTGGCGGGCCCGCATGTCGCATTGCTGGGGATCACCCATGGCAATGAGATCGCCGGCGCGATCGTGCTCGACCGGCTGCTCAAGGCGCAACTGACTCCGACGCGCGGCAGGCTTACCTTCGGCTTCGTCAACCTCGCTGCGTTCAAACGGTTTGAGCCACGTCAGCCGACCGCATCGCGCTTCATCGATGAGGACATCAACCGGGTGTGGGACCCGGCTGTGCTGGACAGCGCGCGGCGGTCCATCGAGCTCGACCGCGCACGCGAGATCCGGCCGCTGATCGACACCGTGGACATCTTGTTCGACCTGCACTCGATGCTGTGGCCATCGGACCCGCTGATCCTGTGCGGCACGTCGCCGAAGGGAAAGCGCCTTGCCCTTGGCGCAGGGGTGCCGGCACTGGTCGTGGCCGATCGTGGACATGCCAGCGGACGCCGCATGATCGACTATCCGCGCTTTGCCGATGCCGCAACGCCGTGCGCGGCAAGCCTCGTGGAGGCTGGACAACATTGGCGCCAGGCGACGGTGGACACGATGTTCGCCAGCGCCGTGGGGTTGCTGCACCATATGGACGTGGTGGCACCGCATCCGGCGCTGCCGCGGCCGGCACCGCAGGCGCAGCGTTTTGCCGAGGTCACGATGGCGGTGACGGCGGCGACCGGAAGTTTCGCTTTCGTGCAGCCCTACCGCGGCGGCGACGTGATCCGCCAGAGGAACACGCTGATCGCGATGGATGGCGAGACGGAAATCCGTACCCCGCACGACGACTGCCTGCTGATCATGCCCAGCCTCCGGCCAAGCCGCGGTCATACCGCCGTTCGGTTGGCGCGGTTCCTAGACGCTTGATCAGTATTTCGGCGCTTTACCCCTCCGGCTCACCCGGAACAGGCATTTTGCCGAACCCGGTAATGAACGCCGTTACCTCCGCAATCGCCGCTTCTGCGGCCGTCACATCGGTGCCCTTCGCGACGATCGACACGCCGTTGCCGCTCGGGCGGTAGAACGGGTAGCTGCCGATATCGATGTCCGGATACTTCGCCTGCACCTCACCGAGCGGGGCTGCGATGATGCCTTCCGCCAGTCCGGCCACGTGCACCGAGCGCGACACGATCGGCGCACCGCCCTTCAGCCGCGGTGCCAGCCACTCGAACATTGACTGCATGACACGCGGCACGCCCGCCATCACGTAGACGTTGCCCATCTGGAACCCCGGCGCCACCGACATCGCATTGTCGATCAGCGTCGCGCCGCGCGGCATCGTCGCCATACGCTGGCGAGCGGCGTTGAACTCACCCGGCTTGTAGCTGCGTTCCATGCGCGCCCACGCCTCGGGGTGCGGTTCCCACGGCACGCCGAACGCGGCGGCGACGCATTCGCTGGTGATGTCGTCATGCGTCGGGCCGATGCCGCCGGTGGTGAACACGTGGTCGAACTTCGCCCGGACCTCGTTAACCGTGGTGACGATTGTGTCCGGCACGTCGGGTATCACCCGCACCTCGCGCAGCGGAATGCCGATCGCGCCGAGACCGGTGGCGAGGAAGCGAATGTTGGCGTCCTGCGTGCGACCCGACAGGACCTCGTTGCCGATCACCAGCAGGCAGGCGGTGGGGTTCGTTTCAGGCATCGGCGTGTCCTTCACAGGAAGTCGCGCAGCAGCGGGATCAGTGGCTTGTCAGCCGGTGGCATCGGGTAGTCGGCGAGCTTCTGCGGTCGTACCCAGGCCAGTGTCTGGTTCTCGCGCGGCTTCGGCGTGCCCTTCCAGCGGCGACACAGATAGAGCGGCATCAGCAGGTGGAACCGTTCATAATCGTACGACGCGAAGGTAAAGGGCGCCAGGCACGCGGCCGATACGTCGATGCCCAGTTCCTCCTTGAGTTCGCGGATCAGCGCGGCTTCCGGCGTCTCTCCCTGGTGCAGTTTGCCACCGGGGAACTCCCACAGCCCGGCCATCTTCTTGCCCTCCGGGCGGCGCGCCAGCAACACGCGGCCGTCGACATCGATCAGCGCGCAGGCCGCGACCAGGAGCAATGGCTTGCTGCCGTCCTCACCCTCCGGCTCGATCTGCCCGAATATGTCGTCGCGCGTCGCCTCAAAGAGCCAGACCGGGTGTTCGCCGCCGCGCGCCTCGAATTTGTCGGTTCCTTCGCCGGTGTGACGGAAGCCGATGTGGCGCAGCACAGCGGCCGAGGCGGGGTTGTCGGTGATGACGCCGGCCTCGAGTCGCTCGAGGTCGAGGTTGGCCAATGCCCAGCGTGCCAGCCGTCCAGCGGCCTCGGTGGCGACGCCGTGACCCCAAAAGCGGCGGCCGACCCAGTAGCCGAGCCGCCCGATGCGGGTGGATGCATCGACGCGCAATCCGACGACGCCCACGAGCATCTCGTGTTTGCCCTCGCGGCCAGTGATTGCCAGCTGGTAGGCGCTGCCCTTCGTCAGCGAATCCCGCGTGGAGCGTATCCAGTCGTCCGCCAGCTCTCGGGGATAAGGGAACGGCACCGCCGCCAGGTTGCGCGTCACGTCGAAGTTGTTGACCAGGCTGTGCAGCGACTCGGCATCCTCGGGGACCAGCGGGCGAAGGACCAGTCGCTCGGTCGCCAGCGGCACGAACACGTCGGGCGGCGCGAGCTGATCGAGCGGCCCCGCTTCACTGCGCTGCCGCCGGGAACGGCGAGGTGGTCTCGCAGACGCTGGCTCTCCATTGCGGACACTCGTCATGACTGCACTGTCGCACCGACTTGTTTGGGTGGTCACGGCTCAAGGGGCGCGAAAGTGGCGCAGCCGGGTGGGTCCGCGCAAGCGCGCACCAGACGCGCCCGGCATTAACCGGATGTTTGTCGCTCGTGCCGATGTTGGCGGCCGTTTTCCTATCCCGCGGCACGGCGAAAGGCTCATATGCGACACATTCGGCTCAAGGTGCGCACGCGCATCTATCTCGGCTTTGCGGTTCTGGTGGTCCTGAGCCTCGGCATCGCCGCCTTCGGCGTCTACCAGCTCTCCGGCGTCAGCACGAATGTCGGCAAGATGGATCTTCTGGCGACCAACACGCAACGCGTGCTGACCATTACGCGCCAGCTCGAGGCGATCCGTCGGGCGGAGACGCGCTACCTGGTCGATGCGACTGAGGCCAGCATGAAAGATGCGCGGGACAACGCGAGCGCGGCGGACGCTCTGCTGACTGACGCGATCAAGATCGTGCTGACCGACGAGCGCCGGAAGGCCTATCACGCAGTGCAGGACACGTTGCGCGCGCATCTGACGAACCTCGATCAGTTCGGCCAACTCAGCACGACCTGGGTGGCCGAGCGCGCCAGGCTGTTCGCTGGTGGCGATGCGCTGACGGCTGCCACGGACAAGCTGGTGGCGGCGGCACGGGCATCGAACAACGAAAATGCCGGCAACGCGGCGGACGCGGGTCGAACGCACCATGCTGCTGGTCCGTTTGGCAAGCTGGCGATTCATTGCCACGCAGGACAGCGCCGGTGTCGGCACATTCAGGACCGAGCGGAAACGCCCGGCCGCCGCTCGCCGAAATGCAGAGCGTGGCCTCCGCCGAAGTGGTGCAACTGATTGCTCCGGTGCAGACGGCGCTGACGGCGTATGAAGCAAGTTTCACCGCATATTCGACGGCCAGGTTGGCGCGTCGGAGCACTCTACAACGACCAGATGCGGCCGCAGATTCTTGGCTATGCAGCAGCAGCTTGATACTGCGGCGACATCTCTCGCCCAGAGTTTCAATGACAGCCGCTCGACGGCCTTTGCCGTCATTTCCAGCGCGTCTTCGTTGCAGGCGATTCTGGCCGCGGTGGCGCTGGTGTTCGGCAGTGGTCTGGCCTTCCTGATCGGGCGCGGCATCGTCCGACCGCTGGCCGCGATGACCGGCATCATGAGCAGGCTCGCCGATGGTGACAACAGTGTCGATATCCCGTCGCGCGGCAGCCACGACGAGATCGGTGACATGGCGCGCGCGGTCGAGGTGTTCAAACAGCACGCCATCGAGGCAGAGCGGCTCGCGCGCGAACAGGACGCCGCGCGGGCTGCCAAGGAGCGTCGATCGGCTGCGATGGAGCAGCATACGCAGGACTTCGGCAATTCGATCTCCGGCGTCATGACGTCGCTGGCCGGCTCCGCCGAGGGAATGCGGCGGGCTGCCGAATTGATGGCCCAGGCGGCCGAAGCGGTGCGTGATGAGGCCGGTGCAACTGCTGGCGGCGCGACCAAGTCGTCGCAGGACCTCACCTCGGTTGCGGCTGCGGTCGAGGAACTCAACGCAAGTGTCGGCGAGATCTCACGCCAGTTGGCGGAGGCGGCAGATGTGGCGCGTCAGGCGGTGCAGCGCGCCGATTCCAGCCACGCCACCATGCAGGGTCTGTCCGAAGCGACGGCACGCATCGGCGACGTGGTGCACCTGATCAGCGACATCGCCGGACAGACCAATCTGCTGGCAGCGCTTCCATAGATACGTCGAGATTACAAGCATTTAAGCCGATCTACGGTGCATAATACCCATACAATACCCATGATTCTAGGGAGTTAACCCAGGACAGCCCGGGACAAGTTGGGTTGCCCCCCGCTGCCGAAGCGTGAAGGAAGTGATGGGACGCGGCTAGCCGGGCACTGTTTCGCGGTGCGCCACCTCACCTAATCCGTCCATTTCGCTGGTAAGTCGCCGATACATCGCAATGAACGAAATCCTGCTCCGATCCCTTGACTATGAGGGCATTCCGGCTGGCACCATTCGCTTCACAAAGGAGGGCTCCGGACGCTCCGAATTTTGCCGATGGCGGAGGCATCTTCGCGGCGCCGCCGCACCGACCTTCGGGCGACCTACTGTCGCTATGGACTGGAGTATAGCGTGGCCGGCGTCGCGGAGTGCGCAGAGGTACGATTTGGCGAAGTTCCTTACATCGCAAAATGGGTGGATGACCCCAGCTGAGGTTATTGCCTGGATCGCGTTTCGCAATCCCCTTCCGCACTCGAAGTGGGACGAATTCACAAACGACAAGCTGATCCGATCTTGGCCCGAGTGGGGATTCAAACACGGAATCGTTGCAATGGAGGATCAGGCTCGATTGCTTCTGGCGGCTTTGCAGGCGAGGTCGGAAGGGCGCGTCTGGCGTGCCCCAAATGTGGATCTGTTCGGTGGTGGCTGGGCCAAGCCGTATCGCGCGCACGTATCGCGCCTCATGCGTCAGCATGCTGCATCTGCCACGACACTTGCGGCTGACTTAGAACAGGACATCAAGACCCACACGACGGTGTACGCAGCGCTCGATCGCGCCCAACGAGATATGATCGCCGCAGCGCGAGAGGAGCGCCTCGAACTATTCGGGCACAAAGCAAAGGGTGACGGGCAATCGGACCCGAGCGCGGTTGCGGAAAGGGTCGAGGCGGTGCTGTTCCTGGGCCCACGGACAATCGATCTGGATGGATGGATTAGAGAGGACCGGCAACTTCCGATCGAGGAATGGGCTGGCTATCGCGGGCCCTACTATGACCGGTTACACTTCCGGACAAGCAAAGTGTTGGCTCTGTGGCCTGCGCAGGCCCCTCCTGAGAGCGACATCTCAAACATCCCGCCCGCCGGCACGGCAGCGCAGGAAACTCTGCTAACGAAGTGGCTCGTATCGCAGATGGCCGCAGCTCCGACAATGCCGCGATCGAAGGAGGCCATGAAGGACGCCGCAAGGAGCGTCGGCGTGAAATTCTCTGGCCGCGCGTTCGAGCGCGCCTGGCATGCCGCCGTCCAGGAAAGCGGGGCAAGCGCTTGGTCCAAGCCGGGGGCGAAATCGAAGCGCCGTATCGATACGCCAAATTAATCGTGTCGCCTTTTTAGTTCGTCCTCGATCCGTATGTTCCCTCGCGTCCTGCAACACGCGAGAGGAACACCATGCACGAAACTGAGACTGCTCCAGAATATGGGCGCATCCCCGAAGCCTGCCGCCGGTTCGGTCTATCCCGTAGTCGGCTGTATCTCTTGGCAGGCGAGGGACAGGTTCGCTTTGTGAAGGCTGGCAGCGCGACGCTGGTCGATCTCGGATCAGTCCGCGACTACTTGGCTGCGTGCCCGTCGGCGCAAGTTCGTGCGCCGAAAGCCGCCTGAACCATGGGCAGAATGGCCCTGCATCCCGACATTGAACGCTTGGCGTTGCTGGGTTGGCGGCTGCACCCGGCGTCACGGCACAGCCGCGCGGCGTGCTTCTCCGATGCCGCTATGTTGGCGACCTGCGATCTCGACAGCCTTGGGCGCTGGTCATGCGCATATCCCCGCTGTGGCTGGCGCGTCGTAATGTACGGATCAGGTATCTGGGCGCTCGACGTGGACGTGCCAAGCGCACGCCACAAACACGACGGAATTGCCGCTCTAAGAGATCTGGTGGCCGGGCACGGGCCTTTGCCCCCGCGCCCAACAACAAGGTCCGGTGGTGGCGGGCTGGCGCTGTTCTTCAGCCACGACGGTGAACCAATCATAGGCAAGGGTGGCCACCCCGCACCTGGTATCGACCCGCGTCGCGGTCGGCAGTCTGTTGCAGTTCCCCCCTCGGTCCATCCGGACACGGGCCGCTCGTACCGTTGGCTCGTGGCGCCCTGGGAATTGGCACCACCGCCGGCCCCTGGGTGGCTGCTGCGTCTCGTAGCGCCTCCTTCGCTTCCGCCATTACCCGATAGTCCCGCCCGTCCTCTTGACGCCCCAGAGGGCCGGAGGCGTTACGCCCTCGCCGCGCTGCGCCATGCCGCCGACAGAGCTGCCAGTGCTCCTCAGGGAAGGCGCAACGACACGCTGAACGCCGAGACGTTCAGCCTGACGCGCTTCATGGCGGAAGGAGCACTAGGCGGCTGCGGAAATCGCCACCGCGATGGCTTACGCTGGCCGGCAGGCCGGACTGCTGCCGCATGAAGTGAAGGGAACGCTGACCAGTGCGCTCGCGGCGGGCATGCGACGTTGAACGCTCCCTTCGATCCTGGTGCTGTTGCCGACGATGCGGTGCGACAGATGGAGGAAGGGCAAGGGCCCCTTGTGCTTTCCGTCGCCGCGCCACTGAACAGCGCGAGAGAATTGATTCGCCGTCGCTACACGCAGTCAGGCGGCCGCACCATCACCACCACCAATCTGTATTCTTCGTCTGGGACGGCACGCACTATCGGGAAACGGAGCGCGACGAAATCCGCGCTGTCATTTATGCATTTCTCGACGGCGCGCAGAAGACTGAACAGAGATGACAAGCTGGTTCCGTTCAACCCCACATCGCAACAAAGTCAGTGATGTGCTGGAGGCGCTGGCCGCAGAGGCCCAGCTACCAGGTGCAATTCGGGCGCCGGCGTGGCTGGATGATGGCGCCGAATCCGCAAGCCGTGGCCGATTCTCGTCGTGCGCCAATGGGCTGCTGCACCTGCCGACGCGCACACTGCTGCCGCACACGCCCAACTTTTTCAGCGTTAACGCAGTGGACTACCGCTATGATACGTTGGGTCAAGAACCGGTTGTGTGGCTTGGCTTTTTAAGCTCGATCTGGGGGGATGACCAAGAGTCGATCGACACGCTGCAAGAGTTGTTTGGCCTCCTGCTGACGCATGATACTTCTCAGCAGAAGATGTTTTTGGTCGTTGGACCGAAACGCTCTGGGAAAGGCACCATTGCCCGCACCCTAAGAGGGCTTCTTGGTGGGGCGAACGTGGTGGGTCCCACCCTTTCCACACTCACCCAGAACTTCGGCCTGGCGTCGCTGATCGGCAAGCCGCTGGCCATAATCTCAGATGCGCGGCTAGGCGGGCGCACTGATGCGCAGCGCCGTGGTCGAGCGGCTACTAGCCATTACTGGCGAGGACACCATCACTGTCGATCGCAAGTATCGAGAGCCGTGGACCGGACGGCTGCCGACGCGTTTCTTGATCCTGACGAACGAGCTGCCACGTCTCACCGATGCCAGCGGTGCGCTCGCATCGCGTTTCATCGTTCTACTCCTGCCCGTCTCCTTCTACGGTCAGGAAGACCTTACTCTGGAGGGACGAATTTTGAGGGAGTGCCCAGACATCCTACATTGGGCGCTTGCGGGATACGATCGCCTGCGAGCACGGGGCCATTTCGTGCAGCCCGCCTCGGCAGAGCAGGCCGCCGAGGAGCTGGCCGACCTTGGCAGTCCTGTAGGGGCTTTCGTCCGAGAGCGGTGCGTCGTGAACCATTTCCTCTGCGTTGAGTGCGAGGTACTGTTTGTGGCATGGAAGCAGTGGTGCGAGGAGCAGCATCGCGACCACCATGGTACCATACAGACGTTCGGCCGCGACCTGCGAGCCGCAGTACCGAACTCTGGCCACCACCCAAGGCCGCGACTCGAAAACGGGCAACCGGCATCGCTACTACCAGGGGGTGGGGCTACAGCGATGATGGGCTGACACGCGATGGCACGCGATCCTCAGCATTGTACATCTGGTAATATACAAATATTCTCCAGCCACGCGTACAATGATGAACCACGCGTGCCACCGCGTGCCAAGCATCTGGACTTGCAGAGGCGCGTCGCGTTGCCATCTGCTCGGCGTGCCGTAGTGGAGCCGGAGTGTAGGATGGGGCGTACGACCAAGCGAGTGTCGGACATGGCGGCTACGACCCAATTGAGGAGAGATATCGCGGCCATCAGACGACAACCCCCCGGCGAACATGTCGCGAGCCATGACCGAGATGCTGGAGGCGCTCGACCGAGAGAGAGGAAAGGGTCCGCAGGTGGTGCGCGTCGCGCGCCTCGAGCGGATTAGCACGCTGAACATGAGATGCTGCCAAAGCAACGCGGCCAAGCGTCCAGGGAGGCTCTTTGTTGCGCCCGCGTGCCCACCACGCCATTTGCTGTGCATCCAGCGAGCCGCGCGGAGGCATTAAGGTGAATAGCATGGCATCACAAGTGGGTACACGATTTGGCCAAGCCTTACGAGCCGACCGCAGACGAACGGGCCGCCGTGGTGGCGCACCTCGCGCGAAGGAAGCAGAAGCCACCGACTCCAAGGATCAAGCTCTCCGGCAACGGTAAAGTCTGTGGTGTTTCTGCCGACCATCCACTCCCCTCACTCGGGCAGGCACTCGCGATGCATGCCATCGGTGTGACGGATACTGACCTCTTCGACGGGTTGCTGGGGCAGTTGGTGAATGTTGTGACACAAGGCGGGACGCCAGATGAGCGCGGGTTGAATTTCGTGCTCGCTATGATCCGCGCCGTCGAACCTGAGGACGAATTAGAGACGATGCTCGCCGCGCAGATGGCCGCGGTTCACTTGGCGACCATGACATTCGCCCGCCGGCTTGCGCACGTGGACAACATCCCACAGCAGGACAGCGCATCAAATGCCTTCAATAAACTGGCGCGCACCTTCGCACTGCAGTTGGAGGCGTTGAAACGGTATCGGACGGGCGGGGAGCAGCGGGTGACGGTGCAACACGTCACAGTGAATGAGGGCGGCCAAGCCATCGTGGGCGCGGTGTCATCCGCATCAGGAGGGGTGGGACATGACAAAGAAGGCTAAGGACAACCCCGCAGATCGTCTGCCGGACTGGCGCGCGACGCTACCGCTCGCGCAGGCTGCTCCCCGCTGCGGCGCACGGAACCGGGCGGGCAATCCGTGCCGGGCGCCCGCCATGCGAAATGGCCGATGCCAGATGCATGGCGGCAAGAGCACCGGGCCGCGGACGGCGGAGGGGTTGGAGCGAATGCGACGGGCGAAGACGAAGCATGGTTTGTACACGGCCGAGACGCTTCAGCTGAAGCGGGCGGTCCGAGCTTTGCAGCGTAATGTGAAGCGGACACTGGAGGAGACGTAGGCGCCCGAGCCGGCCGGTCGATCCATGCGGAGGCGACGTTCAGTGCCGGGGTGATTTGTTTGGCTAATCCTCGGGAGATCAGGACGCC
>CAWEVM010000018.1:0-218025 GCA_963812505.1 uncultured Alphaproteobacteria bacterium | reverse complement strand
ACTGCATGCCTTGCTTGACCGTCAGGTTCGACGACAGTTTACGGTATCAAAGTCACTGGAAGTTGGGCCACTCAGATTGATCGACTTGACCCTCTCAGGATTGAACAGATCGAGCGTGGCACCACCGTTGAAGACCAGTGTATCGTTGGTAAGGCTGTTATTGATATCACTCGTGACAGTCCCGCTCGGAAGAGTCACTGTTCGCTAGACATTGTTCTGGCCTTTCAGTTCGAGCTTGATTGCGTGGCCAATCAGGTACGTGAGCTTAAGAATGCACCACTGTTACCGGCAGATCGCCTGCAGCGTGGTGCGTCGTCACCGCCACGCCGCCCGATGCGTTCGGTGCTGCATAGAGTTCCGGCGTACCGCTTGCGAAGCTGACCTTGGCCACATCCGCGCCCGCTGTGTTGAGCAATTCTAGCAAGTCAGTCGCGCTGTGCCAGACCTCCGCGACCGCGCCCAACGGCGCGAAGGGCGCCGGGCTGTTGATGAATGCCCGGCTGTTGACGTTGACGACGGCGCTGCGACCCATAGCGATCTGGCCGAGGAAGTTCATGCCGTTGTCGAGATTCAGTACGCCGCCTTTGGTAAGGTCCACATGGATGCCGCTGTCTGCACCGCCGATGCCGCCGATATCGATGGTGGCGCTCTTCGCGGTAGTCTTGAGTGTGCCGTCGCCGAGCAAGCGTGAGTCGAGGAAGTTGGCAGTCGAGTCAGTGCCACTGCAGCTACGTTCAGCGTATATGGAGATGAGTGTATCTGCCGCCGAATGCGTCGAGCGTGCTGCCATTGGTTACCACGCTGTCACCGTCAAGCGTGAAACCTGAATACATGATGCTGGTCAAGAGTGTTCCGTGTGAGACGTGCATACCCTGCGTCAAGGTGACCGGCGAAAAATAGCCGACCAAATCCACGATACCAAAGTTTGGTGTCGCGGCAGTGCCGAGCACTTCAACCTTGCCCAGTAGGTAGGTGGCGAGTGTTGGGAACGGCGCGACATCTTCAAGACTAAGCGTCGGCGCTGTTGCCGACGCGGTGCCCGCCAATCGGATGGTCACGCCATCCACTTTGACGGATCGGTGATGTACTGCGTCCCGGTCGTATAGGTGACGGTCTTTGCCACTTGGGTGTCCTCACTCTTATCGTGCGACATCGGCGGCGCATACTAGCAATCGCTAAATGGAACGTAGGTAGGCGGCGGCGAACTTGCGCGTGACGACATTTGCAGTACGCGCCAACTGGTGACAACCGGCTGTGAGGTAGGTCACACTTTGGCGGGGAACTTAGCTTGCCAGAGTCCCTGGTGTACTATCTAGCTGCCCAGGTAGAAAACGGCGAAAAAACCCTGGCATTTTCCGCCGCCGGGCGTCTCATGGCCGGAAAGATCGCCGTGTGCCAATTGGCAAAGTGCCACCTGTCGTCTTAGACTTTACCAACATGGCTATCGTCAGCAGCAGCTATCGCCCGAAGCGGGCGCGCAAACGGAAAGTCTCGCCCTCGATCCCGCAGCACATCCGGTCTTAACCGAGCTCGACATTAGTGGTTGCGTGCCCCCGATTGTGTACCTACGGATCTGGGAGGGGTTGGTGCCTGTTCGCAAGCCAGCGCCCCGTGCCGGTGCCGAACCGATCAGGCCGCCGAAATCCTGGCTTCAGCACAAACGCACTGAACAACTCGGGCACACAACCGCACTCGATTCAGGCTACTGCTGGCGACGGCAGTGGCGCAACGGGCAGCTGCAACAACCCAGCCACATGCTCGGCCCATGCGCCGAGAGCAACCCGCTTCTCGTCAGTCCAGTGGTGCCGCTGGTAAATCCCAACAATCCCAGACCGGCTGCCGGATAGGTGGTTCAGCACTGCCTCCGTCACCTCCAGGCGCACACCGAGGCGCTGAAGGCCAGTCGCCAGGGTGCGACGCAAATCATGCAATCGCCAGCCAGTGACGCAGGACGTGCGGTCGAGGTGCTGCTTGCACTTACTCCAGCCGCTAAAAGGAGTGTTACGCTGGCCGGGAAATATTAGGTCTCGCGGTTCTGCCCGCTCGGGCTTGATCGGCAGCAGCATGCGCGCCAAGTTACAAAGAGGGACGATATTAGTGGTACGGTTCTTTGCTCGGACAGCCGGAATAGTCCAGGTTGCCTGGTCAGCTGACAGCTCTGCCCACGTCATGCCGGCCACCTCCTCTCTGCGTTGACCGGTGAGGATGAGCAACTGCACCAGCCGACCAAAGGTGTTGTCAGCGTCGCTAGCAGCACGCCATACATTGACAAGCTCGTCGTCGCTCAGAACACGTTCCCGGCTATTGACCCTGTAATCATCGACTGCAACCAGCAAAAACGGGTTCGCCGTGATTACCCGGCGCTTGATAGCCCAAGCGAAGCAAGCAGTGCCGTAAGCATGAGTTCGGCGGGCCATTGCGTGCCCCCTATCGTCAGATGTGACGAGCGCGGCTAGAGAGCCTTCAATATCGTCAGGCGCCAGCGCATATGCTGGTGCGTCCCAGTATTTTGCGAACCCGACGTGCAATGCGCGAAAGGCCTCTTTCGCGTATCCCTCACTCCTGGCGCTCAAACGTTGGTTCTGCCAATCAGTCACCAGCACGCCTAGCGTCAGACGAGCGCGGTCGGCCTCGTGCTCGGCCTGCTTGGCACGCTCCCGCCGCTCGCGGCGAGGATCGCGCCCCTCATGTTTTACTTGCTGGCGTAAACTTGCTGCCGCCTCCCGCGCCCAGCGGATACCCTGGCTATCGGAATATTCACCAAGGATGAAGCGGCGGAATTTGCCTTCGGCCGCTCCGTGCAGGCGCAAGGTCCACTTCCACGGGCGCCCCGCTACAACGCGCAAGCACAGACCTGGGCATGCCCCGTCAGCTATCTCGAGCCGCCCGGTGGCTGGCGGCTTCAAGGCACGCAAATGAGCAGCGGTCAGCGGATCAGCCATGGAGATATCTGGGGCACCTATGGGGCACTAAAGTCATGGAATGCAGCGAAACAAGGTGAAACGAATAGGGTCCAAAATCAGTCTCCTGTCAAGGTAAGCCAAAGGTTTTATGAGGCAATCTGAAACGCTGGGGCACTCCTTGGAACAGTTGAACACCTTTCTCTTAATCAGCGGGCCCAAGGTTCGAGTCCTTGTGCGCCCACCAGTACAAGGCGCTGAGAATCCGGCGTTTTTCGGCCCCTGGGACTTCTTCTTCCAAGCTCCGGACAACCTGGCCGCGGCACCGTCGCGCTCGTCAAGGTTGCAACAAACCTCAGAAGAACGACTGCGCGATCACTGCCATCATCTGCGCGCGCTCCTCGTCCAACTGATCCTGCGGCTGCTGAGTCTTCGACGGCGGCCATGAATTGAGGAACACGCGGATGATCACCCCCACGGCCAACACCGCAATGAGCAGTGAGATCATCGATCCTCTCCTTTTCACCCCCCGGGAACGGGTGGCACGCGGAGAGCTAGCGAAGCGGGAAACTGAGCGCTCTGAAATGCTTCAGGCCGAGCGGGCCGTTGAGGCGCCAGTCGCTTTGCCTTATGCATCTCGGGGGATCAAAGGGACAACCGCAGCAAATCTTAAGCACAATGGTCCAGCCAGCGGATTGTCGGCACGCTGCTGACGGCCAAACAAACAGGTGGAATAACGATGCTGCCACCCCTGCTGTTCGCGGCGATTGACAGTCTGATGAAGGCGTTCGCCTTCGTGTTCCTGTTTGGCCTTATCGCCGTCCTTTACCGCATGGCCGTCGGCTGACCGGTCAACAGGACAGGCGCGCTGGGACGCGGCTCCTCGCGCCTCGCAATCCGCGTGGCGTCAGTTGCTGTTTCCACCACCCCCGTCGCTCTGGTTCGGATTGGACTGACTCATCCGTAATAGTTGGCATGTGCTGGCACGGCGAAGTTGACGGTGCCAAGCACCATACCCAGAGCGGCGCACGGTCTGCTGCTTAGCCAGCCCGTTCTGGCTTCTGCCGACGGCTGGGAGAGTGGCAGGCGGATAGGTTTATGGCGCTGAGGGATTTCACATCTCAGACGGCGGCACTGGCCGCGCCCGCCGGTAGGAATATCCCGCAGCGGGATGACCTGCGCGCCATCGAGACCGTCGGCAATGCCACCGCTCCGCGACGACCCGGCAGGCACTGCGGCGACGAGGGTCGAGGATCAGGCCTGGACTGACAATCCAATGTGCCCTATGCCGCAACTGCATGGTCTGAGTGGTGCCTGCATGCGATAACATGTTGACCTGCAAGCAAAAAGATGAGACTACGCCATCTCTATGATGCCACTACAATGAAAGGAAACGACACATGACCTTGGGTAAACTCATCGCTGCCGGTGCGGTAGCGATCGCCGCAACATGCGGCGTAGCGTCGGCGCAGGGAATGCCCGAGGGCAGGGTCTACACCTTCCACTCCAGTGCGCAGGCCGGTTGCCCAGCGCTGGACTGGCATGTCGTGGCGGGCGCGAACGGTACACTGCAAGGCATGATCGCCTGGAACGACATGAAGCAGATGGCCCATGCTTCAGGGACCGTGAACATGCAGGCGAGAACCTTTCAGATGAACGCGAAGGAAGTTGGCGGACAGGGTCGAACCGCCACTGTTACCGGAACGGTCAGGCAGGACGGGTGGCTGACTGCCAATGTCAAAGGTCCGAACATCAATTGCCAAGGCATCAATGTGCCGTGGTTCGTCCCGCCTCCGCCGGGCGGTGGCTGATTCCGATCCGGCGCGGTGGCGGTCAACATGAGCCGCCGCCGTGCCGTTTCGACAGATCGCCTCGTTGCTAACTTCGGTCATTCTGTCGTGTCTGTTCGCCAGACCAGCATGATCTGGCGAACGTCTGCGGTCTGCTTGTTGTAGGTAACGCTCAGCAGCCGCAGCGCTGGCCCATCCGCGGGATCTCATGCACGTAATCCATTTGTGGCAGCTTGTTGGCGACGTTGCCCCAGCTATGCGGAAGCCAGAAATCGCCACGGCGTCCGCCAAAAATGCCGCCATATCGATGCGGCAATAGTCGAGTTCATCGCCAAGCCCGCGAGGTCACTCCTCAAGGACGATGCTGACCGCGTCGTGGCCAATGTCCGGCATGCGGCCTCCAGGTGGAGTGCGCAGATGTATGGTGGCTCCATGCTGATTCTGAAGCCACAGACCCCCGCCTGGCGCGCCCGCAATGGAGGATGCACTGGCTGCCCGTCGATAAACGCCAGCGAACTGCGCGATGTCATCAAGATGGTAGACCTCACCTGACGTTTCGATGATCGCGACGGCGCTGCCATCCACACCGTCGCCCCCAATGGCGAAGCGAAAGGTGTTACCGTGGAAATAGACTGTACCGGTTCCGCCACCCGCGGACGGTAGATCGTTGATTGGCCCGTTGTTGAGTGTGATGGCACCAGGCACCTCGGCAACGTCGGATCGCGGTGGGAGGGAGCCCAATCCGCAAGCCGCGAGGATCAGCGATAGGCTCCCAAGTACAGCGGGGGTGGCGAGCAAGAGTCGCAGCCAGGTCCACCAGCACAGTCTTCGATGCGCATCGGGTGTCACAAGCAGGTTGGACAAAGACACATTGGCAAGCCTGCCCAAAGGGCCCGTGAGCATTTTTGGTTCTTCCTTGCGGTTTCTGAGCGGCCAGAGAACGCTCGCTCCCAAAAGGCCTGGGCACGAGAATCTGCGCCGATCAGGTTCAGGCGCCTGCACGCTTCGGCAATTGGCTTGGCCGAAAGTGCGCCGCAACTCCCGCAAATCCTGATGCGGCTCATGACCAGGAGTGCGACCGGTCCAGGCGATGATCGACTGGCTCGCAGCGGGACTAAGTCATCCACAGCTTCTGCACGGCGTCACGCAACGATCATGCAGCGTTCCTACCGGGTCCTGCAAGCTAGCGTCGGCGAACCGATCTACCTGCCGCAGCTCTGCGTCGCCCCGATGCATCCGACCGGACACTGCGCCTGTGTTGCCGAGGGGGTAAGTCCAAAGCGCTATCTGCATCCCCGGCGGATGAACCTCGCGCGTCGCACCCTCCTGCCGGTCGCGGTGGATACGGATAACGTGATGAGTATCGCAGCTCGGTTCTGGGAACTCGGGCATCTCGCCGTCGACTATCATACCCTGCCCGGCGAGGCACCTTCTACGACTCTACGGAGCGGGAGACTGCACTGAGCAAGGTTGCAGACTTGCTCTTGCCGTTTCTGCATAGCTAAGGTCACAGCAACAGGTCAGATGAGTGCACAGAAATGAGACATTCGATGCTCGCTCGGCAATCACTACCGAGAAATCGGAACATCATATTCAAGGATGACTGCGATTCGCCCATAACGCCGTCATGAGCGAGGGCACAACAACTCTGCCACCCGCACGAGCTGCCACAAAGCGCTCGAAGCGTCCATCCATTATTTGGGTGATCCCCCTGGCGGCGATTGCGATCGGCGCGTGGCTCGCATGGGACACGCTGTCCAAACGCGGACCCACGATCACAATTTCCTTCGACACCGCTGAAGGACTCCAAGCCGGCCAATCGCAGCTGAAATTCAAGGATATCGTGTTTGGCACCGTGCAAAGCTTAAACCTGACGGAAGACCACTCCCGTGTGATCGTAACGGTCGCAACGACCCGGGAAGCCACACCGCTTCTGACAGACAAGACAGAGTTCTGGGTCGTCAAACCGAGATTGTTCGCAGGTAATGTATCCGGTCTGGAGACCGTACTGTCGGGGTCCTATATCGGCATGCTCCCGCCGGCCGTTTCTGCCGGGTCGCAAAGGGAATTTACCGGGCGTGAGGATCCTCCTGTAATCGAGGCAAACATTCCCGGTCATACATTCCTCGTGAAGGCAAACAGGCTCGGATCGATTTCAGTCGGTTCACCGGTCTTCTTCCGCGATATCAGCGTAGGTGAGGTACTTGGCTGGGATATTGCCCATATGGCCGAAAGTGTCACGATCAGGGCCTTCGTGCGTGCCCCATTCGATCGCTATGTGAGCGACGAGTTGCGATTTTGGAATGCATCGGGGCTTTCCGTGAAGCTCGGAGCGACAGGGGTCGATGTCCAGTTGGAATTGCTGCGCGCGCTCCTGCTCGGCGGGATTGCTTTCGACACGCCATCAGATCAGGCCAGCACCGCGGCCAGCCTCGAGAACCACGTCTTCCCCTTGTTCTCGGACCACGACGCCGCAAACGCGGCCTCGTACAGCCGCAAAATCCCGGTCATATCCTACTTCCCGGGATCGGTTCGTGGACTTGGTCCGGGATCCGAGGTCACGATGCATGGGCTCGTTGTTGGTCACGTCCTCGATGTGCGGCTGTCCTATGATCCGGTGAAAGACGCCATTGTGGCGCCAGTGCGATACGAAGTTGAACCAGAGCGCATTCTCGGGGTTGGCGGCAAGACGGTCTTCAAAACATCGGCGGAAGCTGCGGCGGCGGTGGTGAAGCGGGGGCTGAGGGCCAGCCTGCAAAGTGCAAGCATTATTACAGGACAGCAGATGGTGACGCTCGATTTCGTTCCGAACGCACCGACCGAAGACCTAAAGATGGAAGGTTCGGACTTCGTTCTGCCCACCACGGAAGGTGGAGGCATTGCCGGTATCACAGCATCAGCCTCGGTTTTGCTAGACAAGGTGAGTACAATTCCATTTAAGCAGATCGGCGAAAACCTTGATGGCATTCTTCGTTCCGCCAATGATACCGCCAACGGTCCACAGATGCGGCAGGCTTTGACCGACCTCTCGGCAACTCTCGCCAGTACCGAAGGAGTTCGTCGCGCATCTGGACAGCGGGATGAGTCCCGCCATGCGGCAATTGCCGGAAATATCCTCCGGACTGCAGAAGACACTTACGAATGTCAATAAACTGCTGCTCTCAGTTGATAACGGCTACGGCGATAACACGCCGATCAATCGCAATCTGGAGCGGCTGCTCGCACAATTGAACGACGCGGTTCGCTCCATTCGATCGCTTGCTGACCTGCTGGCACGACATCCGGAGGCGTTGATCAAAGGTCGGCCGGCGGGGGGAGTTGAATGAAAGGAACAAGGTATCCTCGCCGGCTCGCTGCGCTGATCTTTGGTGTAACTCTCGGGGCCTGTTCGTCACCCAACCCGGCGCTGTACACGATCGCTCCTATCACCGGGGCCGAACAAAGCGGCGGCCCAAAAGTGGTTCTGCTGCAGCAGATCGGCCTCGACCGCTATCTGGAGCGATCGCAGATTGTACGATCGTCGGAGAATTATCGGCTGGACGTGCTGTCAAACGATTGGTGGGGTGAACCCCTGTCCGCAATGCTGAGCCGCGTGCTGGTGACAGAACTGGGCCAGCGGCTACCACGCAGTACCGTCATCAGCGAGAATGGGGCGATATCCGCACCTGCCGATGCAACGATTGAGCTGAATGTGCAGAGGCTCGACAACGACGCGTCCGGCATTCTTGTGTTGCAGGCCCAGGCCGGCGTCAACTTCAAAGGGCGGAGTGCCCCCGCCTTACAAAGTTTTCGGATTACTGTGCGACCACAGACATCCGACACACCAGGAGAGGTTGCGGCAATCAGCACGGCTGTCGGTCAGCTTGCTGACGGGCTCGCCGCCATGGTGCTTGTGGGGCCCGTGGCACGATAATGCGGTTGTCCGCCGACCGTCCGATCGCACCGCCGCAGCTTCGCGAATGTCCCGGCTGCGGACTGTTTCAGACGGTTCCCGCGTTGATGCCTGCCATGATTGCTCAGTGTGGGCGCTGTTCGACGACTTTGCATCGCACGACCACCCACTCGCTCGACTACACCATTGCTCTGACGTTTGCTTCCCTCGTGCTGCTCATCATCATGTGCACAACTACGCTGATGAGTGTTCAAACGGCCGGAATTGCTCACAGCGCCTACCTTTTTTCGGGGCCGGCCGAGCTGGTTCGACGCAACATGGCTGAACTGGCCGTGGCAGTTGTGTTCGTGACGGTCGTGGCGCCACTCGGCAAGCTCATTGGCACGCTTTACGTACTGATCAGACTCCAGGCCGCCGAGCCGCCTCTACACCTTCGACGCGTATTTGCATTGACTGAACGGCTGCGCCCCTGGTCCATGATCGAGGTCTTCGTGTTCGGGGTGTTCGTCGCGTACGTGAAACTCGGGGACCTGGTGCACATTACCCTGGATGCTGGCGTTTACGCCCTGATGGCACTGACCGTGCTGGTCATATGGGCCGACAGTGCTCTCGACCGGGAATTGATCTGGGAGCGAGTGAAGGGGCAGGACCCCGCCGGCCACACCACCACCTCAGCCACAGGTTTGGCGTCCGAGGCAGTTGGCTGCGAGGTCTGCGGTCTCGTGAACATGTCAGGGCCAGGCGAACGACGGTGTCTACGTTGCGATACAGTGCTGCATCGGCGCAAACCAGACAGCGTGGCACGGACGTGGGCGCTGGTGCTCGCCGCTGCCGTACTATATGTGCCGGCCAACTACTTTCCGGTTCTGACGGTCATGCAACTCGGGGCTGGATCGCCGAGTACCATCATCGGTGGCGTGGAAGAGTTGGTCTCGTCCGGCATGTATCCGCTCGCACTACTGGTGTTCTTCGCCAGCATAGCGGTTCCGATGCTGAAGCTTGTGGGTCTGACCATCATGCTGGTTGCGACACAGACCGGTCGTTCAGGCTGGCTGCGCGATCGGACGAAACTGTATCATGTCGTGCGCTGGATCGGCCGCTGGTCGATGATCGACATCTTCATGGAGGCATTGCTTGGAGCACTTGTGCAGTTCGGCAATGTGATCACGATCGAGCCCGGCGTTGGAGCGCTGGCGTTCTGCGGGGTAGTGATCCTAACCATGTTCGCAGCGGAGACTTTCGATCCACGGTTGATGTGGGATGCAACAGATCAACGCGCGGCCCCAATTGTCGCCGCCTGAATTGCACAAACGATCGGGATCGAACCAACATCCCTGACTGGATAGAGCAGGCTGCGAGGCGCCGGGACAGCCGGTCAGCGCACCGGTCTGACAATGCTGCCCGGGGGAACGCCGGCCAGCTTGCGCTCGCGATGGAACTCTGCCGCGATCGCATCACGATCCGAGCCAGTGGGGCCGCAAACAACCTGGCGCTCCTCGTCGCGTGCCTTGCGGGCGGCGGACTGCCAGGGCCGGTCGTCGGTCATTGGGCCTTCGACGGAGAACACTCCCCGATCCTCGTCGATAAGGATCAGGAAGAACGGCCGCGTGGGCTTGTCATCGTGCATCATGCAACACTAGCGTACTATGCTACCGCTTACATCCGCCACGTTCCCCGCCATGGCCTCTGCGACCTCCTGTGCCAAGCCGCGTGCAAGCCTGAACCTTCTGACGATGATGAATATACCCCCGGGTCGCCCCACTGCAGCTGGGCAGGCTTCAGACGGCTGGCGGCCGGGTTGCCAGCCAACCCTCAATGCCGGCCGCTTCGCCGACGATGCCGCCGGTGACGCTGCCCCTCCTGGCCATGATCCGCGCCACCGTCTGCAAGACTGCGGGTAGCCCGTACTGCACCACGAGGTCGAGCAGGGTATCCTCGAGCTCTATATTGCTGCCGCTCATGCTCACAACGCTGCTGGGTGGCGGGGACATATAGCCGGTCGCGACCTCGCCAGCATTACGGCGGCATTACATTTGTAATCTACTGATGCGCCCGGCAGGACTCGAACCTGCAACCAGACGGTTATGAGCCGCCCGCTCTGACCAGTTGAGCTACAGGCGCAGCGCCCTCCCTGGTCTGCCCGAGGCCGGCGGCCGGTGCAAGCGTACGTCCGAATCGGACCGGCTATTTGCCACTTGTTCACCTATCTGGCATACGGCCGCGCCTACGCTTACCGGGACCAGCCCGGCGTGCCGCCTTGGGCGCCTGGCGGGCGAAACGTTTTTCACAAGGGGATTACTCCGGATGCTTTTGGCCCAATACGTGATCATCGCCTGTGGTCTGCTGGCGCTGTTCTACGGTCTGGTCACCAGCAAGCAGGTGCTGGCCGCCGACGCCGGCACCGCGCGCATGCAGGAGATTTCCGCCGCCGTACAGGAGGGCGCCCGCGCCTACCTCAACCGCCAGTACACCACGATCGGTATCGTCGGCGTCGTGATCCTGATCATCCTCGGCCTTACTCTGGGCCTCCATGTCGCCATTGGGTTCATCATCGGCGCGGTGCTGTCGGCCGCGGCAGGCTACATCGGAATGAACGTCTCGGTCCGCGCCAATGTGCGGACCGCGCAGGCAGCCAAACGGGGGCTTTCGGCCGGCCTGGACCTCGCTTTCAAGGCCGGCGCGGTCACCGGGCTCCTGGTCGTCGGTCTCGGCCTGCTCGGCGTCGCCGGCTACTACTTCGTGCTGCGCAGCGGCATGACCAGCGGCAGCGACGACGAGCTGCGACGTGTGCTGGAGGCGATGGTGGCGTTAGGCTTTGGCGGCTCGCTGATTTCCATCTTCGCCCGTCTCGGCGGCGGCATCTTTACCAAAGGCGCCGATGTCGGCGCGGACCTGGTCGGCAAGGTCGAGGCCGGCATCCCCGAGGACGACCCCCGCAACCCCGCCGTCATCGCCGACAACGTGGGCGACAACGTAGGCGACTGCGCCGGCATGGCCGCCGACCTGTTCGAGACCTACGCGGTGACCATCGTCGCCACCATGCTGCTGGCGGCGATCTTCTTCACCGGCGAGGTGCGAGACCGCGTGCTCATGCTGCCTCTCGGCATCGGTGGCATCTGCATTCTCACCTCCATCGTCGGGACGTATTTCGTCAAGCTCGGTCCCGACAACGGCATCATGAAGGCCCTCTACAAGGGCCTGCTGGTGACCGGCGCGCTGTCGATCATCGGCATAGCAATCATCATCGCCTGGTTCATCGGCTTCACCACGCCGCTTGCGCTGACCGGCGGCGGCGCGGTCACCGGCTGGCAGCTCTTCATCTGCGCGCTGGTCGGATTGGCAGTTACCGGGGCGATCGTGTGGATCACCGAATACTACACCGCGACGGAATATCGCCCGGTGCGCTCGATCGCCCAAAGCTCCACCACCGGCCACGGCACCAACGTGATCCAGGGCCTCGCGGTGTCGATGGAGGCCACCGCCTTGCCGGCGATCGTGATCTGCATCGGGATCATCGTGACCTACATGGTGGCCGGCCTGTTCGGCATCGCCGTCGCGGTGACCACCATGCTGTCGCTCGCCGGCATGATCGTCGCACTGGACGCCTACGGTCCGGTCACCGACAACGCCGGCGGCATCGCCGAGATGGCTGATCTTCCCGCCGATGTGCGCGTCACGACCGATGCGCTCGACGCGGTCGGCAACACCACCAAGGCGGTGACCAAGGGCTACGCGATCGGTTCGGCCGGCCTCGCGTCACTGGTTCTGTTCGCGGCCTACACACAGGACCTGAAGCACTACTTCCCGAACCTGGACGTACAGTTCACCCTGCAGGATCCATTCGTGGTGGTCGGCCTGATCATCGGCGGCCTGCTGCCCTACCTGTTCGGCGCAATGGGCATGACCGCGGTGGGCCGCGCCGCCGGTGCCGTCGTGGTGGAGGTACGGCGGCAGTTCCGCGAGATCCCCGGTATCATGGAGGGCACGGCGAAGCCGGAATACGGCCGTGCCGTGGACATGCTGACGCGTGCGGCAATCCGCGAGATGCTCATACCCTCGTTGCTGCCCGTGCTGGCGCCGATCGTCCTGTGGGTGGTGATCGATATCGTCGCAGGCCGGGTTCAGGCGTTCGCCGCACTCGGGGCGATGTTGCTCGGCACCATCGTGACCGGACTGTTCGTCGCAATCTCGATGACCTCGGGCGGCGGCGCGTGGGACAACGCCAAGAAATACATCGAAGAAGGCCACCACGGTGGCAAAGGCTCCGAGGCGCACAAGGCCGCAGTGACTGGCGACACGGTCGGCGATCCGTACAAGGACACCGCGGGACCGGCGGTGAACCCGATGATCAAGATCACCAACATCGTGGCATTGCTGCTGCTGGCGATCCTCGCAGGCTGGCTACACTGACAGCAGCGCCGCCAACTCCGCCTCGTGCTCGTATTCGGGCATGAGGCGGCGCAAGGTCGCGTCGCGACCGACTGCCGGATGAAAGTAGATCTCGCTCTCGCCGTCGGGCAGTTCCGGCATCAGTCGTCGTACACGCTCCGATGTCATGTGCCCGCTCCAGGCGATGCCGAAGCAGTGGTCGGTGGTCGCCATGCCCGCCGCCCGCACCTGCCGGCGCAGCACGCGCGTCCAGTGATACAGCGCGTATGCCCCAGGTCCGACAGGTGCGCCGCAGCGCGCGAGGACCGCGGGCGGCTCGGCTGGAACACGCACGCGGTTGAGGCCGAACTCCCGGCCGATTTCGAGCATCAGCCGCCCCACCGTCGGATGCAGATGCATATGCTTGTGCGCATCAGCGTGATGCAGCACGAGCCCGGTCGCAGCAAACGCGGCGAATTGCGCGCGGATCTCGGCGGCGAGCTGGCGGCGAACGCGCGGCCTGGCGAAGTAGCTCACGCCAAGACGTAGCTGGTGCGCCGGGAACCAGCCGTCCTCAGCCACGAGATCGGGGATCTCGTCGGGCGGCAGCACCGCGGGGCCTTCGATCAGGACAAGATGCAGCCCGACGCGCAGGTCCGGCATGGCACAGGAGCGTCGTACGGCATCTGCCGCAGCAGGAGCCGCTACCATGAGACTGGCAGCCTGCAGGGCGCCGGCACGGTGCGCGCGCTCGACCGCCTCGTTCACCGACGGGGTGAGGCCGAAGTCGTCGGCAGTGAATGTGACGCGCTGCATGGGGCATGGCAAAATCGAGGATAACCGGATTACCACGAAATCCGGATTGGACCAGTGGCCCTTGAGTGTGAATTGTGAAGGGGCTTCCGTGCGGTCAGTCAACCCGGCCGGTGGTCTCGCCGTTAGGTGGTGCGGGCGACACCTCCGTGTGCCCGAACCGCAACAGAGCGTCCCGCATGTGTTGAGGGACCGGCGCCGTTGCTGCGACCGGAGGTTCGAGATCCAGCGCGATGCCGCGCGCCAACAAATGCAGCCTGCCAAGGCCGCCGCCGTAGGTCGCATCCCCCACCACGGGACAGCCAAGATCAGCACAGTGAACGCGGACCTGATGCGTTCGACCGGTCCGCGGTGAAAGCTCAAGCCACGTCAGGGGGCCGTCTTGCCCGAGCATGCGCCAGTCGGTGATTGCTGGCTTTCCGGCGGGATCCACCAACATGCGCCAACCGCCACGCGTGCTCCGTTTCGCGAGCGGCGCGTCGATCGTGCCGTGCGTCGCGGAGGGGGCGCCCCGTACCACTGCCCAGTAGGTCTTGCGCACGCGGCCTGCAGCGAATTCAGCCTGCGCGGTGAGCAGCGCGGGACGGCGCAGCGCGACCAGGAGACAGCCGGAAGTGTCGGCATCCAGTCGGTGCGCCAACCATGGCCCTTGCCTGCGCGAGGACAGCAGCGGGAACCAATCCTCTACGCTTGCTCCGCCGCGTGGTCCGGAATGCACCGGCAAGCCGAAGGGCTTGTCCAGCACCACAAATCTGGCATCGCGGAACAGGATCGGTGGCACCCTGCCTCAGTGCCGGAATTTGTCCGCAATGGCAAAGCCGTGGCAGGCTGTGCGCCGATGCGCATCCACATTCAGAACCCCGTCGACGATCCGCTGTTTTTGTTCTCCCGCGCGATGTGGGATGCGGCGTGCGCGCGTGCTCCCGATGTTGGTGCAGGCCATGAGGTGACGATCGGCGACAGTGACGCGGACTTTGCCGACGGTGTTGCTGAGGCGGAAGCGCTGATCACCGAGATCGGTGTGGTGGCGGCGAAGTTCCCTTGCCGTGCACCGCGGTTGAAACTGCTGTTCATCACCAATGCCGGATTGGATCGGCTGGCGCCATTCGACTGGCTGCCGTCGGGAGTGGCGCTGCTGAACAACGCCGGGGTCCACGCGGTGAAGGCCGGCGAGTTTGCCATGATGTCGGTGCTGATGTTGGCCAACCGTGTGCCGGAGATGGTGACGCATCAGCGCGCTGGGCGCTGGCAGAAGCTGTGGGGCGCTGTGCTGGACGGGCGCCATGTCACCATTGTGGGGCTTGGTTCGCTTGGTGGTGCCGCGGCAATGCAGGCGACGCGGTTCGGGATGCGCGTCACCGGTGTCCGAGCGACAGCGATGCCGCATCCGCATTGCGCCGAGGTGATCACCACTGCCAGCCTCGATCAGAAACTGCCCCGGACGGAGTTCCTGGTGCTCGCCTGCCCGCTTACCGATGCGACGCGCGGACTGATGGACCGGGAGCGCCTGCGCCTGCTGCCACGCGGTGCCGGGGTGGTGAACATCGGTCGTGGCGCGCTCATCGATCAGGACGCGCTGTGCGATCTGCTGGACGATGGCCATCTGTCGGGTGCGGTGTGCGACGTGTTCGCACCGGAACCGATCCCGCCTGGGCATCGATTGTGGACCACGCGCAATCTTGTCATCAGCCCGCATACTGCGGCCGACGATCCTGACAGCTACAATGCGCGCAGCCTGGACCTGTTCTTTGACAACCTGCGCGCCTGGCGCGACGGCCGTGCCATGCCCAACCTGTTCGATCCGGCACGTGGCTATTGAAGGAGAATGACGACAATGGAATTCGGCATGTTCCACGAGTTTCAGCGGGTGCCGGGACAGACCGAGGAGGAGGCATTCACCGAATCCTTCGAGCAGGTGGATGCGGCTGAACGCTACGGCCTCGACGTGATGTGGCTGGCCGAATTGCACACCGCGCCTGAGCGGTCGGTGCTGGCCTCGCCGCTGATGATCGCGACCGCAATCGCCGCGCGCACCAAGCGGATGAAGATCGGCACCGCGGTCCAGGTGCTGCCACTGTGCCATCCGCTGCAGCTCGCCGAAGAGGCGGCGACGGTCGATCAGATAAGCCATGGGCGGCTCATCTTTGGCGTCGGGCGCAGCGGATTTCCGCGCGTCTATCAGGCGTATGGTGTGTCCTATGCCGAGAGCCGGGAGCGGTTCGTCGAGGTGCTGGAGATCCTCAAGCGCGCCTGGACGCAGGATCGCTTCAGCTTTGACGGCCAGTACTATCACTTCAAGGACGTGTACCTGGTGCCGAAGCCGTACCAGAAACCGTACCCGGAAATCCGTGTCGCGGCGACCAGTCCGGACACATATCCTGCCAATGGTGCGGCGGGCCATCCGATCTTCTGTGCCACGCGGTTGGGCGATCTGTCGGAACTCGGGCCGAACCTGACGGCGTATCGCGAAGGCTGGGCTGCGGGTGGTCATCCCGGTGACGGCCAGGTGTTCATGCGTGTACCGGTCTATGTGGCACCGACCGAGCAGCGCGCGCGGTCAGAGCCGGAAGAAAGCGTGATGCACTTCTACCGCTATCTCGGTCAGCGCATCGAGGAGTTTGCCAGCCTGGACGGTGCGCGCGCCATCGAGAACCGCGCCGCGCGGGGGCAGCGGCTGCAGAACATCACCTACGACGAAGTGCTGGGCAGCAAGATCATCGTCGGAACGCCGCAGCAGGTGGTGGATCGGCTCAGCGAACTGCGCGAGAAGTTGGGGCTGAGCGGCATCCTGGCGGAGATGAACTGCGGCAACCGCATCCCGCACCAGCAGGTGCTGACTTCGCTGCAACTGCTGTGCGAGGAGGTAATTCCAAAGTTCAAATCGTGAGGGCCGTCCCCCTCCCCCTGACCCGCTCCCGCAAGGGGAGCGGGAGGTCGGGGCGTCACACCCGCATCGGCATCAAGACGTATAGCGCGCTGGCGTCCGCGGCGTCTCGCACCACCGTCGGCGCCGAACCGTCGGAAAAACGGAATTCGACGTCACCCTCGATCTGATCAGTGATGTCGTTCAGGTAGCGCGCCTGGAAGCCGATTTCCAACGGGCCGGCTTCATAAGTGACGTGATCGGAATCCAGTTCCTCGGTCGCGGTCCCCTGCTCCGGGCTGGCCGCCGAAAGCACCAGCAGATCGCGCGCCAGCGACAGCTTCACCGGACGCGACCGTTCGGCGGAGATCGCCGCCACCCGGCCGACCGCATCGGCGAAATCCTTCTTGCCGACGCGCAGCACCTTGTCGTTGCCACGTGGGATCACCCGGTCGTATTCGGGGAATGTGCCGTCGATCAGCTTGCTGGTCAGCAGAACCGCATCGGCGTGGAACTGAATGCGGGTGTCTGACAGTGCGACCTCCACGTTGCCGGTCACTTCGTCCAGCAGCTTGCGCAGTTCATTCACCGTCTTGCGCGGTATTATCACGCCTGGCATCGAGCCGGCGCCTTCGGGCAGCGGCTCCTCCACCCGGGCCAGCCGATGTCCGTCCGTCGCGACTGCGCGCAGCACGCGCGTACCCTCGCTTTCGGCAGCGTGCAGGTAGATGCCGTTCAGGTAGTAGCGTGTTTCCTCGGTGCTGATGGCGAATCGCGTGCGGTCGATCAGGCCACGCAGCACCTGCGCAGACAGATTGAACCGGTGCGGCAGCGCTCCCGCGGTCATCGAGGGAAAGTCCTCGGTCGGTAGCACCACAAGGCTGGTCGAGTACCGCCCCGAACGAAGCGCAAGCTGAGCATCGCCGCCCGGGTGGTCCAGCTCCACCTCGGCGCCGTCGGGCAGTTTGCGGACGATCTCGTAAAGCGTCGCGGCGGGCGCGGTGCAGGAGCCGTTGCGCGTGGTGCTGGCCGGAACATCCTCGACGATGGCTATTTCCATGTCGGTGGCGGTCAGCGTCAGTTTACCGTCACGCACGGCGAGCATCACGTTGGCCAGGATCGGAATGGTATTGCGGCGCTCCACCACGCTCTGCACGTGGGCGAGTGCCTTCAGCAGCGTAGCCCGGTCGGCCTTCAGCTTCATGGCATCCAATCCTCACAGGGCCGGGTTACAGGGCGCCCAGGCGAATCCATCGCGCGCACTGTAGCAATGACGCGGTCCGGCGGGGAAGGCCGATCGCGCGGTGGCCCTGTACTCGGCGCCGACTCAGGATTCCAGCAAACGGCGGAGCAGTTCCACGTCCTCGGCGAAGACGGCGTCCCGGGTCATCAGCTCGCCGACGCGGGAGACCGCGTGCATCACCGTGGTGTGGTCGCGATTGCCGAAGCGACGGCCGATCTCTGGCAGGCTGCGCTGGGTAAGCTGCTTGGCCAGGTACATCGCGACCTGGCGCGGCCGGGCGACCGCACGGGCGCGCCGCGCCGACGACATGTCGGTCAGCCGGATGGAAAAGTGCTCCGCGACCCGCTTCTGGATCTCTTCAATGCTCACCCGCCGGTCGTGCGCCTTCAGCACGTCGTGCAGCACCTCCTGCGCGCCTTCCACAGTTACTGTTCGGCCGAACAGTTTGGCGTGCGCGATCAGTCGGTTCAGCGCGCCTTCCAGTTCACGCACGTTGCTGGTGATCTTATGGGCGAGAAAGTCCATCACCTTGGCAGGCACCGCGACACCGAGCCGTGCCGCTTTCGCCTCCAGGATCGAAATGCGCAGCTCAAATGTGGTGGCGTGCAGATCCGCCACCATGCCATAGCCGAGCCGGGTGCGCAGCCGATCATCCAGTCCCGAGAGATCGGACGGCGACTTGTCGGCCGACACCACTATCTGTTTGCCGACATCCACCAAGGCGTTGAAGGTGTGGAAAAATTCTTCCTGCGTATTGTCCTTGCCGATCAGGAACTGCAGGTCGTCGATCATCAGCACATCGACGCTGCGGAGCTGCTCCTTGAACTGCATGGTGGACTGGCTTCGGATTGCGGCGATGAAGCGGTACATGAACTTCTCGGCCGACATGTAGGTGACCGAGACCGCACGCCCGACGCCGCTGTTGCCGCGTGCCACCAATTCCCAGGCGATGGCGTGCATGAGATGCGTCTTGCCGAGGCCGACGCCGCCATACAGGAACAGCGGATTGAAGCCGGGGCTGGATGGTGCTTCGGCGACCCGCCGCGCGCACGCATGAGCGAACTCATTGGGCTTCCCGACCACAAAGGCATCGAAGGTGAAGCGCGGGTCGATGGTCAATTCGGGACGCTGATCCATCCGTTCCTCAAGCCGATTCGGGACCACGGTATGCGGCACGGCTGTCGTTGCGAGACTTTCAGCCAGTCCAGCCCCGGGTACGGCCTCGCCGCCAACCCGAATATCGACCCGACGGACGGTCGGGTTCTCTTCATGCCACAATGAATTCAATCTATCACCGTATCGGCTTCTCACCCAGTCGCATAGAAACCGCGTTGGCAATAGCACGGTGATCTCATCGCCGTCGATTCCGGCGAAGGTCATCTGGCGCAACCAATTGCGATATTCGAGTTCGCCCACTTCACTTTGCAGTCGACCGCGGATGCGTGCCCATTGGGTCGGCAACTGCGAAATGTCCGCGAATGAGTGTTCAATGGTCGCGGACAAATCGTGTTCCATACGGTCGCTCCCCGACGCCACGAACCGAGATTCAGCACGACGGTCTTATCGCCGCCGCTAGACGAGACGCTTACCGTCGGTTTCGACGGCAGGCCGATAGATCAAGAGATTTGCGGACCATCAGCAGGACTGCCGATACAAAATTCATTATGTCATGTCTACGAAAACAGGGGCAATGGAAATCTATCTGCGGAAAGAGGCCAAAAGTAAAAAGCAACAAGATTGCCGGTCGGTGTGGATAGTACTGTGGACGCATGGAGTATAAAAAGTCCACGCAGCCCGTAAGCATTGTTCCGCTCACTGATGCAAGCGGCTGCCACCCTTCCTGACCGCATCGCGACCCGGATGAACCAAGCCGCGGCAGTAATCAGCCTGCCGGTATCGCCTTGATCCGTGCGGACAGCCGCGACAGTTTGCGAGCCACCGTGTTGCGATGGGCCACGTGCTTGCCCGCGGCACGCTGCATTTCAGGTTGCGCCGCACGCAATGCTTCGCCAGCCGCCTCCTTGTTGCCACCGGCGATCGCAACTTCAACTTTCTTGACAAATGTCCGCATGCGCGATTTGCGCGCCTGATTGCGCTCCGTGCGGCGTTTGGTCTGCCGATTGCGCTTGCGCGCGGAAGCCGTGTTGGCCATTCAATCCTGCCGCTTCGTCTAACACAAATGCCCCGGATGCTGGCCACGCCGGCCCCCGGGGTGGCAGTCTTCTATGCATCACCCGCCCCCGAGTTCAAGGAACCCTCTGGCACCCGTCCGACGGGATCCGGACCTCCTCTTGCGCGAGCGCACCAAACGAAATTTTGCAGCGGCCCTGGGTCCTACGCGCGAGGGGCCAAAAGCTCCAGCCAGCATTCACGGTTGCGCACGATCACTGTCACGATGGTCGATCGACAGGCAGCCAATTCGCAAGAGGAAAGCCGCGCGGCAGCGACCGCGACGTAGCGTCCGGCGGCGTTGCCGGACCCGCAAGAATGCCGCTGCATATTAGCGCGTCGCTGATGCCATCATCACGGTCGATGCCCGCACGTCGACGCAATCACTGGATGCACCGATCCTCGCGGCTGCCAGCCCCGTGTCGACGCCTCCGTCGAACCGAAGCGCGACCGAACGGACGACGAGGCCGGCAAGACGGTCACGCCGCCATCCGCTGTTGCTGGCGAACCAGATCGGCAGCCTTCTCGCCGATCATGATCGTCGCGGCATTGGTATTGCCGGAAATCACCGTCGGCATGATCGACGCATCGACCACGCGCACACCCTCGATGCCGTGCACGTGCAGTTCGGGATCCACCACCGCCATCGGATCGACACCCATCTTGCACGTGCTGGTTGGGTGGAACACGGTGCCTCCGGTGTTCCTCGCATGCTCCAACAACTGTTCGTCGGTCTGGACAGCCATCCCTGGCTGATATTCCTCGGTGATGAAGTGCTGCATGTACGAGGTGGCGAGGACGCGACGGCCGATCTTCAGGCCATCGACCATGGCGCGGCGATCGGTCTCAGTCGCCAGATAGTTCGGATACATCGCGGGCGCATCGGCGGGATTTGCCGATTTCAGTCTGATCTCGCCACGGCTCTCGGGGCGAAGCTGATAGACGGTGAGCCCGAAGCCCGACCATGGATGCAGTCCATCCTGCAGCCGGTCAGAACTGAACGGGGCGACGGAAATCTTCACATCCGGCGTGGCAAGCCCTTCGCGCGTGCGCACGAACAGCGCCGCAGGGCCGGCCGCCATGGTGAGTGGGCCGGTGCGGAACAGATAGTACCTGCAGCCCGACCTTCAGCTTCTTCACGCTGCTCTGCATCACGTCGTTGACGGTGATCGGCAGGCGGCACTTCAGCTTGATCGGCGCCGAGTAGTGATCCTGCAGGCTCTGGCCGACGCCCGGCAGATGGTTGACCAGAGGGATTCCGAACTGTGCGAGCTGATCCTGCGGGCCGACGCCGGACAGCAACAGAAGCTGCGGTGAGTTCACAGCGCCGCCGCACAGGATCACTTCGCGGGTTGCTCGTACGGTGCGCGGCTGGCCATTTTCGCTGAATGCGACGCCGACGGCGCGCCGGCCGTCGAACAGCACCTTCTCGGCCAGCGCGCCAGTGATGACCCGAAGGTTCGGCCGGTTACGCACAGGGTGCAGGTAGCCGACCGCCGTGGAGCAGCGCTTGCCGTTGCGCGTGGTCGTCTGATGGTAGCCGACACCGTCCTGCTGCCCGCCATTGAAGTCGTCGTTGCGCGGATAGCCGAGTTCCATGGCACCCTTGATGAAGGCCTCGCAGATCGGATGGTGCTCCGATGTGTCAGAAACGCAGAGCGGGCCACCAGTGCTGTGGAACTCGTCAGCGCCGCGGGTCTGGTGCTGAGCACGCTTGAAATAGGGCAGCACGTCGGTCGATGACCAGCCTGCGTTGCCGAGCTGGCGCCAGAGGTCGAAGTCCTCGTGCTGTCCGCGGATGTAGACCATGCCGTTGATCGACGAGGAGCCGCCGAGCACCTTGCCTCGGGGCCAGAAGATGCTTCTGCCGTTTGCGCCGGGATCCGGCTCCGCCTGATAGCACCAGTTCACCGAGGCGTCGGCGAAGGTTTTGCCGTAGCCCAGAGGGATGTGGATCCAGCGGTTGCGATCCTCGCCGCCGGCTTCCAGCAGTACAACGCGGGTTGACGGGTCTTCCGAGAGCCGGGTTGCCATTACACAGCCGGCGGAACCAGCACCAACCACGACGAAATCCGCTTCAACATCATATTGTTGATTGGCCATCCGGCTTCCCCTTCGTCACGGCGCTGTCGTTGCGCGGAGCGCAGGGCGCACCCGCGATGGAGATTGCGTCGTCACCGCACTTCTCGCAATGACAGGGCGTATGGCGGCTCAGCCTGCCGCGCGCATCTCCGGCTCGGTGCGGAATGCAGGCATCACCTCCTTGGCGAAGCGGCGCAGGTTCTCGCGCGAGGTGCCCCCACCGTTCAGCAGGATGTATTCCACGCCCATGTCGCGCAGTTTTTCGACTTTGCGCGCGATCTCGTCGGGATTGCCGTACAGCGCACTCTCCTCGCTTGCGGCGCGGGTATCGGAGAACGCCATGATACTGGCGGTGTTGTTGCCGTCCGGGCGCTGCGAGATCGCGTGCAAGCGGCGCTGTCCGGCGATGCGACGATCCAACGCCGCCTCCTTCTCTGCGTTGTCGCGCGCCACGTAGAATGCGCGCGCGACGCCGACCTGGCTAGGATGGAAGCCGAAGCCATTCTCCTGCATCGCATCGCGGTAGGTCGCAAACCGGTTGCCGGTCTCGTCGAGCGAGGCGAACTGATCCAGCAACAGGTTATGGCCGCGGCGCGCGACGCGACGGATCGATTCCGGATGGCCGGCACCCTGCCAGAACGGCGGGTGCGGCTTCTGGATGGTAGGCGGCTCGACGACGATGTCGTCGTATTGCCAGTATCTGCCGCGGAATGAGAACCGTTCGTTCGAGGTCCATGCCTTGGTGATGATGTCGATCGCTTCCTCGAAGCGCGGCTCGGCCTCCTCCATCGGGATGCGGAAGCCGACGAACTCGTTGTGGCGGTAACCCTTGCCGACGCCAAAATCCAGCCGTCCACCCGACAACAGATCCACTGTCGCGGCCTGTTCGGCCAGCAGTACAGGATTGTGCCAGGGCAGCACGATCACCGCTGTGCCGAGGCGGAGCGTGCGCGTGCGCGCGCCAATCCAGGTGAGCAGGTTCAGCGTCGCCGAGACCTGGCCGAAGCCGGTGAAATGGTGCTCGACGATGAACGCGCTCTGATAGCCGAGCGCTTCGGCCTCGATGACGTATTCGATGTAATCCTTGAAGCCGGCGGCGCTGTCGACATCGGGGCCGCCACGCTGCGCCTGCGCCGCGCCGAAAAGTCCGAACTGCATGCTGCTGCTCCGTTGTCGGGCGAGAGGTTATCCCGATGCGACGGCTATTGAAATATCTGCCGCAGCCAATGGCAGGACTCCGCCATCGCCTCAGCCGCCTTGTCCACCCGGCCGACCCAGAAGAAGAAGCCGTGGTTCATGCCATCCCAACGCGAGGTGATCGCCGGCGTTCCCGCGGTGCGCAGCTTCTCCGCGTAGTGCTCGCCTTCATCGCGCAACGGGTCGTATTCAGCGGTGACCACGAGGGCGGGCGGCAATCCGCTCAGGTCGCGTGCCCGCAGCGGCGACACATAGGGAAGCGCGGCCTCTGACGGATCGGTGAGGTAGTGGTCCCAGAACCAGATCATCGTGTCGCGTGTCAGCCCGTAGCTGTCAGCGTTTTCCCGATACGACGGCGTCCCCGGCGTGTGGTAATTGGCGACGGGATAGATCAGCAGTTGCCCAATGATGCTCGGGCCGCCCTCATCGCGGATGCGGAGCGCCGCCGCTGCCGCGAGGTTGCCGCCGGCGCTGTCGCCGCACACCGCGAGCCGGTCAGCGCTGCCGCCAAGTTCGCCGGCGTGTTCGGCGATCCAATGCGTTGCGAAAACGCAATCGTCGAGTCCGCCAGGATATTTATTCTCCGGCGCAAGACGGTAGTCGACCGAGACCACAACGCAACCAGCACCGGCACACAGGTTGCGGCACATGCCGTCATGCGTGTTCAAGCTGCAAAGCACGAAGCCGCTGCCGTGGAAGAATGCCAGCAGCGGAAACGGTCCCTGGCCCACCGGGCGATAGATGCGCAACCGCAGGTCGCCGCCAGGACCCGCAATGGTGCGCTCGGTGACCGCGGCTACAGCGGCAGCCGGTGCCATAATGCGGACACGCGCCTCGTACTGCGCGCGCGCCTCGGAAACGGACAGCGTGTTGGTCGCCGGCACTCCGGTGCCCATGTCGAGCAAAGCCTGAATCTGCGGATCGACTGGCATTTTCTACCGCGCCCTCGGCATCACTGTGGTGGTGGTCATGGGAAAGTGCGTGATCGGTCCGGTGAACGGCGGGAACCGGTGGAACGAGGCGCGCATCTCGTGGCGCACCGGCGAATTGAGCGCCTCGGTCAGTGCCGCCTGATTGTCGAACACGACCTTGTTACGCTGCATGTGCGCTGCGCGCGGCCACGGCAGTCCGCCGCACCAATCTATACAGGTGTATATCTCAATCTGCCGGATGCCGGGAAACCGCGCCATGATTGGGGGATGATCCGCGATGTAGTGGGCGAGCCAGGTCGGCAGATGGTCTGCGGGGCCCTCATAGCCGACCAGATAGGTGCAGGGAAGCTCGCCGGGCGGAGTGCGGAAGGTGGGGTCCGGCACAGGATAACGTCGCACGAGCATCGCCTGCTGGACAGCGGCACTGCCGCCCAGCGCAGCAAGCCCCTGGAGATGGCCATCCGCGGCGAGCGCTGCTTCAAGGTCCGCGATATCGTCGAAGTAGAGCTGTAGGCCAAGCTGTGGCGGCGGACCATCGTCCAGGTATGGATCGTTCGTGCGAGACGGCGTGAAGATCAGTCCCTGCCGCAGCGCCGGGGTCGCCGCGACAACGTCGGACAGCCGCGCCAGCTCCGCCGGGGCATCGCCGAACAGCGCGAACCAGCAGACCGTCACGAGCGGAACAGCCCTGCCGTCGCGGCCGGCGAATAGCCGGGTGCCACGCGCACGTCGACCACCGCGACGGCGCCACCGGCCACGGCATCGATCGCCTCGCGGAAGGTCGCTGCGAGGCCGCCGCCATCGGCGACAGGGCCGAAACCCTGAGCGCCCTGGGCCCGTGCGAGCTGTGCGATATCGACCTCCGGGTCGGCAATTCGCTGGCCGATCCAGCGGTTCTCGACCGGGCGGCTGCGGATGCGCGCCACCCGCTCCTGGTGCAGCTCATCGTTGAAGAACGAGCGGTTGTTGGCGACCACCAGCAGGAGCGGAACGTTGTAGTGCACCGCAGTCCACAGCGCGGTGGCGCCCATCAGGAAGTCGCCATCGCCGCAGACGGCGACCGGCAGCCGGCCGCTGCCTCGGAGCGCCAGCGCGGCGCCGACGGAGACCCCTGGGCCGCCGCCAATCCCCGCGCCCCCGGTGGATCCGAAATAGTCGAGCGGATGGCGCAACGGCCACAGACCGGCACCCCATGAGGTCGAGACGTGCAGCAGCGAGGCCGGCCGTGTGCCAACCGCCTGACGCAGAGCCTGCGTCATCTGCGCCACGGTGATTGGATCCGTCTCGGCCACAGGTTCGGCTGACGGCAGCGGTGCTTCGGTTCGCCCAGCCGGCGGAGGCAACTGCTTCAGCAGCGCGGCGACCATGCTGTCCGCATCGGCGGCGATGAACACATCGGCCGGCGGGAACGCCTGGTGGTCCATGCTCCATCCGTTGTGGAGCTGGTGATCCAGCGTGACGGCGATCACCTTGGCGGGCGGAGCGACCGTGCCGCAGGCGACCTTCAGCGCACCCGCGAGGTCCACCCAGTCGAGGCTCAGGATGACATCCGCGGCGGCGATCGCCTGCCCTGCCTCCTGCGTCAGAAAGGTGGATGGTGCGCCGACATGCAGCGGATGCTCGGAGGGAAACACCGCAGCGCACTTCATGTCAGTGACCACCTGGGCACGCAGCGTTTCCGCCAGGACGACGCGGTCGGCCCAATCCTGCTCGCTGCGCGAACCGCGACCCATCAGGATCACCGGCCGCTCGGCCCCCCGCAGCAGCGCCACCGCGCGCGTCACCTGCTCCGGCGCAACGGCTGGCACCACACCCGGCACGAAGCGCGCGGCATCGATCGGCGGCAGCGGCTCGGTGAGCGGCGCCTCCTGCATGCCGGCGTCGAGATTGATGTAGACCGGCCCCATCGGCGCTGTTCGCGCCAGCCAGTAGGCACGCAACAAGGCCTCGCGCGCCGCCTCGGGTGAGGCCGGCTGATCGTCCCATTTGGTGTAGGGACGGATCAGCGCACCCTGATCGCGCGCCGTGTGGATCCAATCGATCCAGGGGCGACGCTTCGGCGCATCCACCGGACCGGTCGCGCCGAGAAGCAACACCGGCATGCGGTCGCACCAGGCGTTGAACAGCGCCATCGTTGCGTGCATCAGCCCGACATTGGAATGCACCGCAGCAGCCATCGGCCGGCCGGTCACCTTCGCGTAGCCATGAGCGATCGCGACGGCGTGCTCCTCGTGCAGGCACAACAGCATCTGCGGCTGAACGTTGCCGAGGTGATTGACCAGGCTGTCGTGAAATCCCCGATAGCTGGAGCCCGGGTTCAGCGCGATGAACGGGATCTTCAGGGCGCGCAGCGTCTCGGCGACGACGTCGCTGCCGAACAGCGCATTGCCTGACGGCAGCGGCAGTGGCCGCTCAATCGGTGCGCCCGCCCGGTCAGCGAGTTGGTTGAGTAGGTCAGCCATGCAGCAGGGTCCTTGTTCCAGTCCGTCGCATCCTGTGCCGCAGGGAATTCACCGACGCGCAGCGGAGTGATTTTCCGGTGCCATGCAGCCGGAACTGCAAGAGAACTCGCAACAATGTTATGTGCCCCAGTTAATGTGGCCGCCACCTGCTTGTCCATATAGCTTTCTGTCAGCTTCACATCACAACGAAGGAACGCTGCGATGCCCTTCGATGCCCTGGTTGCCGTCACGCGACGGAAAGCACTCTCCGACGCACTCGATGATCACCGCCTGGATCCGGTCTCCTGGGAAACGCTGGCGGCACACAAGGTGGAACAACAGCGACGATACGGACCAAGCTTTTGGTATCGCCATCAGGCTGTGGTGTCGATCATGCTTGTGGTCGCCAGCCCCGCGGCAGGCGCAATTGCAGCGGCGAGCGGAGGCTTCAACGCGCACTCTGGGGTTCTGGCGATCACCGGCAGCTTCGTGTGGATGTGCATGGTCGCGCTGATCACCGGCACCGGCCTCGTCCGCCTGCGTGCCGGCTCGCATTGGGAAGAGCGCGAAGTACTGACCTATGATGATGTCCCCGAGCCCATCGCCAAACTTGCACGCGTCCTCAAGGGCGACGTGCCGCGCGCGCGGGTGATCCTGGGTGAGCTGAAACGGGAAGAGACGGTGCTTGACCCCTACCTGCTGATCGAGCACGACGGCGAGTGCGTTTGCCTGGGTATCTGGGAGAATGACAGCGTGATTGCCTGCGCCGGGTAAGCGGCACCGCGCGCGTGGCTATGGCCGGTCCAATGTGCCGGCCTGGCTCCCGCGCTCAGCGTTCAGTGCTGTCCTTCCGGCATGCGAACCAGCAGCCCGTCGAGTTCTTGCGTCATCGTGATCTGACACGACAACCGCGAGTTTGGTTGCGCGACGGCGGCGAAGCTTAGCATCGCCGCTTCCTGCGAGCCCGGCACCGGCGTGCCGATCCTGGGCAGCCAAGCGGCATCCACATAGACGTGGCAGGTCGCGCAGGCACACTCGCCGCCGCAATCTGCATCGATGCCGGGCACATTGTTATCGACTGCCCCGCGCATGACCGAGTTACCGATCGGCACGTCTACCGTATGCTCGTTGCCGTTATATTCGACGTACGTGACCTTCGGCATAGTCCTCCCCTCGGTTGGCTAGGCGGCCAACTCCCGCATGGAGCATGACACGTCTCGCAGTCTTGCTGCTATCACCTGCTTGCGGCGGGTGATCATCATACGTCCGGCCATGAATTCCGCTGGCGCGCTGACCGCTTCGACGGCCTGAACGGCACCGTCTTCCGCGAGATGGAAGATCGCAAATGATCCGGTCCCGGGGTCGCCGCGGACAACGGTCTCGGCGACATCGAACGACAGGCCGGCGATCTGCAACCTGACGTCATACTGGTCGGACCAGAACCAGGGCACTTCGGGAGCCGGCAATGGCCGGCCGCACAGATCGGCGGCGGCCTGCTTGGCCTGCTCGAGCGCATTCGGCACGCTTTCGAGACGGACGGTACGGCCGTAACGGGGCAGAGGACGATGGGTGCAGTCGCCGATCGCGTGGATGGCGGCATCGGAAGTTCGCGCGGCGAGATCGACGACGACGCCGTTCGTGCAGGCAAGCCCGGCGGCGCGCGCCAGTGCATCACTCGGCGCCGCACCGACGCCGACAAGTACTGCATCGCATGGAATTATCGCGCCGTCCGACAGGCGCACCTCGGCCACCCAGCCGGCAGCGCCGCTAAATCCTTGCACCGTGACGTTCAGGATGATGCGCACGCCGGCGTCCGTGTGATGGCGGTGGAAGAACTCAGCCAGCGGCGGCGACGCCACGCGCGCGAGGACCCGCGACTCACGTTCGATGACGACAACGTCGGCACCGAGCATGCGCGCCGACGCTGCGACCTCCAGACCGATATAGCCGGCACCGATGATAGCAATGCGTGCGCCAGGGCGTAGCAGCGCCCGGAGGCGGTCGGCGTCGGCAAGCGTGCGCAATTCGACGATGCCCGGGAGGTTGTGGCCCGGGACAGGAAGCGACCGCGCATGAGAGCCGGTAGCCAGGATCAGATGGTCGTAGGCCAAATACTCGCCGCTCGCGAGCCTTACGGTTCTGGCTGCACGGTCGACTGCTGTCACATGGCACGAGACCCTCAGGTCGATGTGGCCGGAGGGGTAGAATGCCGCCGGCCTCAGCAACAGGTCGGCGAGATTGCCCTCGCCCTTCAGCCACGCCTTGGACAATGGCGGACGTTGATAGGGTGGAACCGGTTCCGCGCCGATCAGCGTGATAGGACCTTGCCAGCCGGTACTGACGCAGCAGGGCCGCGGCCGATCCCCCCGCATGGCCGGCACCGACGATCACCACCCGCTCGGATACGTTGCTCATGCGGCGGAGCCTAGGCACCACGCGATGCAACGCAAAGACCCCCGCACGCCTCAGCGTTTGAACGGGGGTCGGGTTGCGAAGTTTGTTGTCCTTCGCGCCTGGCGCTGATCGTCAGGCTATGGCGTGGACTTCGTGATCAGTCGCCGGTGCCACGTCGGTCGGCAACTGGGAGATTGCCCGGTGGAGTCATGCTGCGATGCACCCTCCTGTTCCGTTAAGCCCATATGTTGCGCCCGTTATGCCGTCGATGTCAAGAGTTATACCGCAACAGGATCAAAAAGTTCGCTGCTGAATACAGCGGCGTTCGCCAGTCCGCTAATCCGCCGCAGCGCCCTGTTCGATCGTGATGACATCGCCGCCAAGCGTGGTGCGCCGCACATCGCGCACCTCGTTGCGGTCGAAGCGGCGTGCGCGATGCATCGTGGTCCGATTGTCCCAAATCACCAGATCGAACGGCCGCCAGGCGTGCGAATAGACGAACTCGCGCTGCGTTGCATGCTCCGTCAGGTCACGCAGGAACATGCGCGCCTCCGGCACTGTCCAGCCCTCGATCGCGCCGGCATGCGATGACAGGAACAGCGACTTTCGCCCTGTCACCGGATGCGTGCGCACGAGGCGCTGACGCACCGGCGTGAACGAAGCGATCTCCTGCTCGGTCAGTTCCGTAAAGCCGATCGCCTGACGCGAGTAGATCAGCGAGTGCAGGCAGACGAGGTCCTCCACCTCGGCTTTGGTGCGTACATCGAGCGCATCGTAGGCGGCGCGCATGTCAGCGAATTCCGTGTTGGCGCCCCATGACGGCAGCACCCGTCCCGATAGCAGCGAATATTTCGCCGGCACCGGCCTGAACGAGCTGTCCGAATGCCACAGCCGATCGCCGAGTTTGAAGAACCACACCCGGTCCTCGGCCGACATGATCCTGCCGTCCTTGTCAAGATTGGAGAAGTCCGCCATGCCCGGCCCAAGCCGGCTGTCCGCCCGCTGCCTGATGTGACCGCCGGTCGCATAATTCTCCAGTTCACCGAAGTGCCGGGTGAAGGCAATCTGCTGCTCGTCCGTGAGCTTCTGGTCCGGAAACACCAGAACGGCGTAGCGGTCCATTCCTGCCTCAACCGCCGCGACGTCAGCCGCGCCGAGCGCCTTGCCGCAGTCGATCCCGGAGGCCTCGGCCGCGAAGGCCGGATGCAGTTGGCGAAATGACACCGGCATCTGCGTATTTCCCTTGCTGCCTGGGCGATATTGAAATCCTTTCCTGTGACCTCCGTCCAGGGTAAGGGGTTGCGCGGAGGTGCCAGCATGTTCATTGCAATGAACCGCTTCCGGGTCGCACCGGGTTCCGAGGCAGATTTCGAGAAGGTCTGGACGACACGCGACAGCCACCTGTCGGATGTGCCTGGCTTCGTCGCCTTCCACCTTCTGCGAGGACCGGAACGCGAAGATCATGTGCTGTACTCTTCGCACACGATATGGCGCGACCGCGGGGCCTTCGAGGCCTGGACTCGGTCCGAGGCATTTCGTCGCGCGCACAGCGACGCCGGGGGCAATCGCAGCCTCTATCTTGGCCATCCCGAATTCGAAGGCTTCGACGTCATCCAGACCATCGAGCCCGGCAACGCCTGACAGGGAGGGAATGCGATGCGCTTTGACGGCAAGGTCTGCCTGGTCACCGGCGCCGGCTCGGGGATCGGTCGTGCGACCGCGACTGCCTTCGCGCAACTTGGCGGCAAGGTGGTGGTATCGGACGTGAACGGCACCAGTGCCGAAGAGGTCACGGGCGAGATCACCGCGTCGGGCGGCACCGCACTGGCGGTCGTGGCGGACATGGCCAACCCCGCCGATATCGACGCGATGGTGACCCGCACGGTGCAGACATTCGGTCGGTTGGACGTGCTGCACAACAACGCTTTCGGGGTTCCGGCGGCGCTGCGGGAGAAGCGGCTGGCGCGGGTTGCGGATACCGACCAGGCGGTGTGGGACTACACGATCCAGGTCGGCCTCACCGCTGTGATGCAGGCGACCCGCGCAGCGCTGCCGATCATGCGCAAACAGGGGAACGGCGCCATCGTGAACACCGCGTCGATCTCCGGACTGTTCGCCGACTATGGCATCACGTCGTACAATGTGATGAAGGCCGGCGTGGTCAATCTGACGCGCGGCACCGCGATCGAATACGCGCCGTACGGCATTCGCTGCAATTGCATCTGCCCCGGTGCGATCGACACGCCGCTGCTGCAACGCGCCTACGGCATTCCCGGCTTTGTCGAGCAGACGTGCGCCGCCATCCCGATGGGCCGCTTCGGCAAGCCCGAGGAGATGGCGAATGTCGTTCTGTTCCTCGCCTCCGATCTGGCGTCCTATGTCACCGGCGCCGCCTTCGTCGCCGATGGCGGCTTGACGGCACAGACCGGGATCCCGACGCGGTTCAGGGACTGAGCTACCGCCTTCGTGGTGACGCGGCGGTGGCCAGCGGCGAGGTGATGTCGGCGAACGACTGCGCCAGCGAGGTCCGCACATCGATCACCGTCGGCACGCGCGCGTTCAGCGCCTCGCGCAGTGCGGTTCCCAGCGCGGCCGGTTCAGTGACGCGCACGCCGTTACAGCCCATGGCGCGGGCGATCGCCGCGTGGTCGAAGTCTGCGAACTCCGCCGCGAACGGGCCGCCGCCGTGCAGCACCCAGCCGAGTGCGTTGTTGTTGAACACTACGGTGATAATCGGGATGTCCTGCTCGATGCCGGTCATCAGCCCATTCATCGTCATCGCGAAACCGCCGTCGCCGCACACCGCGACGACCGGACGATCGGGATGCACCAGTTTCGCCGCCAGTGCCGCGGGAATGGCAAATCCCATCGGCCCGGAGCCTGCCGCCTGGAGAAAACCACCGGCCTGCTTCGTCTGGTAGAAATGCGTCATCATGATGCGGTTTTCGCCGGCGTCGCAGGTGACGATGGCGTTGTCCGGCAGGCAGCGCATAAGCTCGCCTATCGCGCGTTGCGGCAGGATCGGCGTATCGTCAGCAAAGTAGCCCGGCGCGTCGAAGTAGCCCTTCTGTTCGCGCCAGCGTGCCACGCGAGCGTCGCCGGCCTTGCGGCGTCCGGCTGTATGCGGACGGACCGCTTCGTGCAATTGCTGCATGACCTGCGCGGCGTCGCCCAGCAGCACGTGCTCGGCTGGGAATGTCCATGACGCGTTGCGCGGCTCGATGTCGATCTGGATGAAGGCCTGCCGCGTCGGATCGAGCAGATCGCGATTCTCCCACGCGGTATCGCTCGGCCCCAGCTTCGTGCCGATGGCCAGCACCAGATCCGCTTCAGCAAGACAGGCATTCGCCGCCTCGGTGCCGAACGTGCCGAAAACTCCCAGTGCCAGACTGTGGGTTTCTGCAAAGCACCCCTTGCCGGCCGCCGTCGTCACCACCGGCAGCCCGGCTGCTTCGGCCAGCGCGACGAGCTGTTCGTAGCCTTGCGCGATGCGCACACCGTTGCCGGCGATCACCACCGGGCGTTCAGCAGCAAGCAGTGCCTTCGCCGCCTCTGCCACGCGCGCGGCATCGGCCGGCGGCGGCGGTGATGGCAGGTAATAGCGTGTGGGGTAAAGTACCGGCTGTGAGTCCGGCCTCACCGTGCCGGACAGCGAGTCCATCGCGAACAGCACCGCCACCGGACCCGCCTGCCCGGCCAGCGCATGCTTGATCGCTAGCTGCGTCGCCTGCACTGCGGCGGTCGGCGTATGCGCCTGCATCACCTGCTTGGTGACGCCGCTGAATGCGCGGCGCGCATCCCAGCTTCCGTAATCGCCGGTCGCCTGTTGATAGGGCGCGTGCAGATGAAACGGCGTCGAGTCAGAGAAGTCGGTGAGCAGCAGCATCGGTGAACTGGACAGGAACGCCTCCATCGTGCCGATCAGCCCGTTGCCCAGCACCCACGGCCCCTGCCCGATCATGACTCCCGGCCGCCGCGTCAGCCGGCCATAGACCTCGGCCATCACGCCGGCGAGCGATTCCTCGCGCACCAGCACCATGCGGAGCGAATTCTGATATTTTCGCAGGCCGGAGACGATGCGACCCGTGTGGCCGCCGGAGATGCCGAAGACATACTCGATCCCGGCTTCCTGCAGCACCCGTCCAACAAGTTCACCGGCCGGCTCTTCCTCGGTCAGCATGCGCTCGACTGTCATTGCTTTCCTCCCACGGATCGCCGGACCATACACCAGGATCGAGCAGGTTTCACTTGGCGGCCCGCGCCGGGTCAGCCATTGTTCCAGCATGGCGTCATTACCCAACCGGCTTCCCGGATTGAACTTCGACCTCGGGGAGGCGGCCGACATGCTGCGCAGCACGGTGGAGAACTTTGCCGCCGTTGAAATCGCACCACGTGCGGCGGCGATCGATCGCGACAATGCCTTCCCGATGGACCTGTGGCGCAAGTTTGGCGATCTCGGCGTACTCGGCATTACCGTCGAGGAAGACTACGGCGGCGCAGGCATGGGTTATCTGGAACATGTCGTGGCGATGGAGGAGATCTCGCGTGCCTCCGCCTCGGTTGGCCTGTCGTACGGTGCGCATTCCAATCTCTGCGTCAACCAGATCCGTCGCAACGGCAGCGAGGCGCAGAAGCGGAAGTACCTGCCACGGCTGATCAGCGGCGAACACGTCGGGGCACTGGCGATGAGCGAGCCGGGTGCCGGTTCCGATGTCGTCGGCATGCGTACCCGGGCGGAGAAGCGCGGCGACCGCTATGTGCTGAATGGTTCGAAGATGTGGATCACCAATGGGCCGGACGCCAATGTTCTGGTGGTCTACGCGAAGACCGATCCGCAGTCGGGGGCGCAAGGAATCACCGCCTTTCTGATCGAGAAGGGTTTTTCCGGATTTTCCACCGCACAGAAACTCGACAAGCTCGGAATGCGCGGGTCGAACACCTGCGAACTGGTGTTCGCCGACTGCGAGGTTCCGGAGGACAATGTGTTGGGCCGCGTCAATGACGGTGTGCGTGTGCTGATGAGCGGTCTCGATTATGAGCGCGCGGTGCTCGCGGCTGGACCGCTGGGAATTATGCGGGCCTGCATGGACGCGGTGGTGCCGTACGTGCACGAGCGAAAGCAGTTCGGTCAAGCAATCGGCGAGTTCCAGCTCATGCAGGGCAAGTTAGCCGATATGTACACCACGATGAATGCCGCCAAGGCGTATGTGTATACGGTAGCGAAGTCGTGCGATCGCGGCGAAACCGCACGCAAGGATGCCGCCGGCGCCATTCTCTATGCGGCCGAGAAGGCGACATGGATGGCTCTTGAGGCGATCCAGTGTCTGGGCGGCAATGGCTACATCAACGACTACCCGACCGGGCGTCTGCTACGCGACGCCAAGCTATACGAAATCGGCGCCGGCACCAGCGAGATCCGCCGCATGCTGATCGGCCGCGAGCTGTTCCGCGAGACGACGTGATGCGGAGGGGCCGCGCCAACTTCCCACAGCCCCCTCCCCCCAGCCCCTCCCGCAAGAGGAGGGGAAGTAGTTCATGACGCTACTCCGTTCCGACATCGACCCGCGCTCCGCCGAATTCGCTGCCAACGCCGCAGCGATGCGCGAACTGGTCGAAGACCTTCGCGCACGCGTTGCCGAGGTTGGGCTAGGCGGCGGTGAAACCGCGCGGCAGCGCCATCTCGCACGCAACAAGCTGCTGCCGCGTGACCGCGTCGCCGGACTGATCGATCCCGGTTCGCCGTTTCTCGAACTGTCGCAGTTGGCGGCCTATGGCCTGTATGACAATGAAGTTCCGGCGGCCGGCATCGTGACAGGCATCGGCTGTGTCGCCGGCCGCGAATGCGTTGTCGTCGCCAACGACGCCACGGTGAAGGGCGGCACCTACTTTCCGATCACAGTAAAGAAACACCTGCGCGCACAGGAGATCGCGCTACAGAACCGGCTGCCCTGCATCTACCTGGTCGATTCCGGCGGCGCCTTCCTGCCGATGCAGGACGAAATTTTCCCTGACCGCGAGCACTTCGGACGCATCTTCTTCAACCAGGCAAACCTGTCCGCCGAGGGAATTCCGCAAATCGCATCTGTGATGGGATCATGCACGGCGGGCGGCGCCTATGTGCCGGCGATGAGCGACGAAACAATCATTGTGCGCAAGCAAGGCACCATTTTCCTAGGCGGACCGCCACTGGTGCAGGCGGCGACCGGCGAGGTTGTGACCGCGGAAGATCTCGGCGGCGCCGATGTCCATGCCCGCACGTCGGGTGTGGTCGATCACTACGCACATGATGATCGGCATGCCTTGGCACTGTGCCGGCGCATTGTGGCGGGGCTGAACCACATCAAGCAGCCACAGGTTGCGCTGCGCGAGCCGCTGCCGCCTCGCTACGATCCCGCCGAACTGTATGGCGTGGTACCGGCCGATCTACGGGCGACGTACGACGCGCGAGAGGTGATCGCCCGCATCGTCGATGCCAGCGAGTTCGACGAGTTCAAGCGTCTGTATGGCACGACGCTGATCTGCGGCTTTGCCCACATTCATGGCTACCCGGTCGGTATTCTCGCCAACAATGGCATCCTGTTCTCCGAGTCCGCGCTGAAGGGTGCACATTTCGTCGAGCTGTGCAGCCAGCGCGGCATTCCGCTGGTGTTCCTGCAGAACATCACCGGCTTCATGGTGGGTAGAAAATACGAGGCCGGGGGCATCGCCAAGGATGGCGCCAAACTGGTCACCGCCGTCTCCACGACGTCTGTGCCGAAGCTGACCGTCATCATTGGTGGCAGCTATGGCGCCGGAAACTACGGCATGTGCGGCCGCGCCTATGAGCCGCGCTTTCTGTTCATGTGGCCGAACGCGCGCATCTCGGTGATGGGGGGCGAGCAGGCAGCTACCGTGCTCGCGCAGGTGCGTCGCAACAGGGACTGGAAGGCGGACGAGGAGGAGGCGTTCAAGGCACCGATCCGCGCGCAGTACGAACGGCAGGGCCATCCTTATTATGCCACCGCGCGATTGTGGGATGACGGCATCATCGATCCCGCCGATACGCGCCGTGTGCTGGGTCTCGCGCTGTCGGCGGCATTGAATGCGCCCATTCCGCCGACGCGCTTCGGCGTGTTCAGGATGTGACAATGTTTCGCACTCTCCTGATCGCCAATCGCGGCGAGATCGCCTGCCGCATCGCCCGCACCGCGCGACGCATGGGCATCGCGACGGTCGCCGTCTATTCAGCAGCCGATGCCGCTGCGCTGCATGTGAAAGCCGCCGATCGAGCCGTCCAGATCGGACCGGCGGCCGTGCGCGACAGCTACCTCAACATCGGCCGCATCATCGAAGCGGCGCGGCGCGGCGGCGCGGATGCCATTCATCCCGGCTATGGCTTTCTGTCGGAGAACCCGGAGTTCGCCGAAGCCTGCGCGAAGGCGGGCATCGTCTTCGTCGGTCCGCCGCCGTCGGCGATGCGCGCCATGGGCTCGAAATCGGCCGCCAAGTCACTCATGGAACAATCGGGCGTGCCGCTGCTGCCTGGCTATCACGGCGAGCGGCAGGAAGCCGCGTTTCTCGCCGATCAAGCAGCGCGCATCGGCTTCCCGCTGATGATCAAGGCGGTGTCCGGCGGCGGGGGGCGCGGCATGCGGATCGTGTCCCATGCCGACGAATTCGCCTCGGCCCTGGATTCGGCGCGGCAGGAAGCGGCATCAGCTTTCGGCGACGACCGAGTGCTGCTCGAACGCTATCTGAAGCACCCGCGGCACATCGAGGTGCAGGTGTTCGCCGATCAGCATGGCAATGCCATCCACTTATTCGAGCGCGACTGTTCGGTGCAACGGCGCCATCAGAAGGTGATCGAGGAGGCGCCCGCACCGGGTCTCGATCATACAAGCCGCGCCGCGATGGGACGAGCCGCTGTTGCCGCTGCCCGGGCAGTCGGCTACGAAGGCGCGGGCACGGTGGAATTTGTCGCCAACGCTGACGGTTTCTTTTTCCTGGAGATGAACACCCGCCTACAGGTCGAGCATCCTGTGACCGAGATGATCACCGGCTTCGACCTGGTGGAATGGCAATTGCGAGTCGCGGCAGGCGAGCCCATGCCGGCCGCACAGGACGCTATCCGCGTTGACGGCCATGCGATCGAGGTCCGTATATACGCCGAAGACCCGGAGCGCGATTTCGCGCCCTCCATCGGACGCCTGGCGCTGTTCCATACACCAGAGCCATCCACGAACGTGCGTGTGGATACCGGCTTCGCGACCGGCGACGTGGTTTCGGTGCACTACGACGCCATGCTGGCCAAGCTGATCTGCCATGGAGCCACGCGTGACGACGCCCTGCGGACGCTGCGTCGTGCGCTCGCGGCAACCGATGTGGTCGGTGTCGCCAGCAACGTGGACCTGTTGGGTCGCATCGCGGCGCATCCGCAGTTTGTCGCCGGCGGCGTGGACACCGGGTTTATTGCGCGGCACGCTGATATGCTGCTGACGCCCCAGCGCGAGCCATCGATCGAGGTGCTGGCTGCCGCCGCGCTGTGCGTGCTGACCGATGAAGCCGATGAGACATCGAAAGCCGCGGCGTCGAGCGCCGACCCACACTCGCCGTGGCACGCCCGCGACCACTGGTGGTTGAATGCCGACTTCGAGCGCGAGCTGCCATTCATCGCGGGCGAAGCAACGATGCCGGTCCGTGTGTCCCGCGAAGGTCCCGACTGGTGGTTGAGCGTGGGCGATCGCCGCGTCACGGCCAAGGGAATTCGCGCACCGGACGGCCGCATGGATATTGTACTGGCTGATACGCGCGAACTCGTGTCCGTGGTGCGCGTTGCCGACGACATCACTGTTCGCCGCAACGGCGAGACCTGGCGCCTCCAACTGCCCGATCCGATTGCCGCCGCAGCCGAGGAAGATGACGCCGGCGGCAGACTTGTTGCGCCGATCCCGGGACAGGTCACAGAGGTCATGGCGCAGCCGGGGATGACGGTCTCGCGCGGCCAGATCATGGTTGTGCTGGAGGCCATGAAGACGGTGTTCCGCCTCACCGCGCCTTCGGATGGCGTCGTCGCCACGGTTTCGTGCCAGGCGGGCGACAGCGTGGTCGAAGGCCAGCTTCTTGTCGGTTTTGCAGAAGGCGACGCCCCGACACCGAAATGATGGGTGTTGCATCAATCGCTGCGACATGGTCACAGTGGGCAGCCTGGCGGACCGAGCGCCGCGGATTGGGCATGTGGCTATCCCGTGAGAAGGACTGGAAATTCGATGACTGGAAGGCAAGCGTTTCTGGCCGCGGCGTTGGTGGCCGCTGCTGTCACGACCGACGCGATAGCCGCGGACACGCCAGGTGTCACCGCGACCGAGATCAAGATAGGCAACACGGTGCCGTACAGTGGCCCCGCGTCATCGTACAGCGGTACTCGGCAAGCTGGAGAGCGCCTTCTTCGGCATGGTGAACGAGCAGGGCGGTGTAGCGGGTCACAAGATCAACTACATCTCGCTGGATGATAACTACAGCCCGCCAAAGACGGTGGAGCAGATCCGCCGCTTGGTTGAGGAAGAAAAAGTCGCATTCACCTTCGCGACCCTGGGCACGCCGACCAACAGCGCCATCGTGCACTACATGAACCAGAAAAAGGTGCCACAGCTCTTCGTCTCGACGGGCGCCGACAAATGGGGCGACTACAAGCAGACGCCGTGGACCATAGGCTGGCAGCCCAGCTATCGGACCGAGGCGCAGATCTACACCAAGTACATTCTGCAGCAGAAGCCGGACGCGAAGCTCGCGATCCTGTATCAGAATGACGACTTCGGAAAGGATTACCCGAACGGCGTCAAGGACGTACTCGGCGATAAGTTCGGCAAGATGGTGGTGACGGCGAGCTACGAGACAACCGATCCGACGATCGACAGCCAGATCACGGCACTGCAGTCGTCCGGTGCGGATGTCCTGCTGGTGGCGGCGATCCCCAAATTCGCCGCGCAGGCGATCCGCAAGGTACATGATCTCAACTGGAAGCCAATGTTCTTCATGTCCAACGTATCGATCTCTGTGGGCGCCGTCATGACTCCGGCCGGCCCGGAGAACGGCGTTGGCATACTCAGTGCCGCATATCTTAAGGACTCGTCCGATCCGACCTGGAAGGACGATCCGGGCATGAACGAATGGCGCGGCTTCATGAACAAGTACATGCCGGGAGCCGACCAGACCGACGGCGGCTATATCGCGGCGTACGGCCTCTGCAAGACGATGTTGCAGGTGCTCCAGCAGGCGAATGGCGACTTTTCGCGGACCAACATCATGAACCAGGTGACCAGCCTGCATGATGTCTCGAACCCCGTGCTGCTGCCCGGCATCAAGGTCAGCACGAGCCCAACCAATTACCACCCGATCACGGCGATGCAGCTCGAGAAGTGGGATGGCAAAACCTGGGTTCTGTTCGGCAACGTGATCCAGGGCGCTGGATCCTGACTTAGGCCTGGCAATGTCGGGGATGATCGTATCCCCGACATTGCCGCGTTGACACCCACCGACCTGCCGCTCAGTCTCCGCCGCGCCCGCAGCAGGAGGAACGGCCATGGCTGCAGATGACGGCAACGGGAGGCGGTTACGCTCCCGCCGCTGGTTCGACGACCCCGCCGATCCAGCGATGACGGCGCTCTATCTCGAGCGCTACATGAATTACGGCATCACGCCGGACGAACTGCGGGGCGGCAAGCCGATCATCGGCATCGCACAAACCGGTTCCGACCTGTCGCCGTGCAACCGGCATCACATCGAATTGGCGAGCCGGGTGCGTGACGGTATCCGCGCGGCCGGCGGCGTGCCGCTGGAGTTTCCGATGCATCCGATCCAGGAGACCGGCAAGCGGCCGACCGCGGCGCTTGATCGCAACCTCGCCTATCTGTCGCTGGTCGAAGTACTGCACGGCTATCCGATCGATGGCGTGGTGCTGACCACGGGCTGCGACAAGACGACGCCTGCATGCCTGATGGGCGCAGCAACGGTGAATATACCGGCGATCGTGCTGTCCGGCGGCCCGATGCTGGATGGCTGGTGGCAAGGACGCCTGTCCGGCTCTGGCACAATCATCTGGGAAGCCCGCAAGCTGTTTGCCGAGGGCAAGATCGGCTACGACGAGTTCATGCAGATGGTGTCCTCGTCGGCACCGTCGGTCGGCCATTGCAACACGATGGGCACGGCGACGTCGATGAACTCGCTGGCCGAGACGCTCGGCATGTCGCTGCCCGGCTGTGCGGCGATCCCTGCACCGTACCGTGAGCGCGGCTGGATGGCGTATGAAACCGGCAGACGCATCGTCGGCCTGGTGCAGGAGAACCTGCGACCCTCCGACATCATGACGAAACAGGCGTTCGAGAACGCCGTGGTGGCTGCCGCCGCGCTCGGTGCGTCATCCAACTGTCCGATCCACATGGTGGCGATCGCTCGCCACATGGGCGTGGAGCACGCGCTCGACGATTGGCAGCGTCTCGGGCCCGACATTCCTCTGCTGGTCGATCTCCAGCCGGCTGGCCGATTCCTGGGTGAGAAGTTTCACCGGGCGGGCGGCGTACCCGCGGTACTGAAGGAACTGCTGGCGGCTGGCAGGCTGCATGGTGACGCGATGACCGTCACGGGCAAGACTCTCGCCGAGAACCTGCGTGACGTGCCGGACGGCGATCGCGAGGTGATCCGCTCGTACGACAACCCGATGAAGGAAGCGGCAGGTTATGTCGTGATGTCGGGCAACCTGTTCGACAGCGCGGTAATGAAGATCAGCGTTATCGACCAGGATTTCCGCAAGCGCTTTCTGTCGCATCCTGAGCGGTCGAATGTGTTCGAAGGCAAGGCGATCGTATTCGAAGGGCCGGAGGATTATCATCACCGCATCGAGGATCCCGACCTTGGCGTGGAAGAACAGTCCGTGCTGATCATCCGCAACTGCGGACCGGTCGGCTATCCCGGCAGTGCAGAAGTGGTCAACATGCAGCCGCCGGCGTCGCTGCTGAAACGCGGCATTACGGCGCTGCCAACCATGGGCGATGGGCGGCAATCCGGTACGTCCGGCTCGCCTTCGATCCTGAACGTGTCGCCCGAGGCGGCGGTGGGTGGCGGATTGGCATTGCTGAAGACAGGCGATCGGATTCGTATCGACCTCAACACCCGCAAAGTGGATGTGCTGTTGCCTCCGGGAGAACTGGAGGCGCGCCGCTCTACATGGAAGCCACCGAAGCTCAGCCACATGACCCCGTGGGAAGAGATTTATCGCTCGATGGTCGGTCAGCTCGGCACCGGCGCGTGCCTCGAGCCGGCGACGTTGTATCTCGATGTGATTGAGACGCGCGGGGAGTCTCGCAACAACCACTGAACTGTCATTGCGAGGAGGCGAAGCCGACGAAGCAATCTCCATCGTGCGTACTCCCAATGAGGATTGCCGCGTCGCTTCGCTCCTAACAAGAAACCATGAGCAGACTGTGCCGCGCGCATCAAAGGAAGACGTGGATGGCTGGCCTTCGCCGGCCATGACGAATAGCGGTATCATCCTGCGCGGGACCGCCGCCACGCGGGTATGGAACTCGCAACGACAAGGGAGCTGTCATGCAGTTCGGCATCGCCATCCCTACCGCCGCGGACTCGTGGCGCCTGGTGCGTCGCGCGGAGGAACTGGGCTTCTCCCACGCCTGGTTCTTCGACACGCAGATGCTGAGCGCCGATCCGTTCGTCGCCATGGCGGCCGCAGCAATGAAGACGACGCGCATCACACTCGGCACCGGCGTGCTGATCCCTTCCAACCGCATCGCGCCGGTCGCTGCCAACGCGTTGGCCTCGCTGAACAAACTCGCACCGGGACGCATCGCATTTGGCATCAGCACCGGATTCACGGGCCGCCGCACAATGGGTCTCGGCGCCGTGAAGCTCGCCGACATGGAGGAATACATCCGGATCATCCAGGCCCTGTTGCGCGGCGAGACCGTCGAGATGGAGCTTGAAGGCAGGCGCCGGCCGATCCGCATGCTCAATCCCGAGCTTGGCCTCATCAACATACAGGATCCCATCCCGCTGTTCATTGCCGCCTCTGGCCCGCGGGCGCGCAAGCTTACCGCGAAGCTCGGAGCCAACTGGATCGACAATGTTGCCGATGTCGCGCGTGGCACAGCAACGCTGGAGCAGATGCGCGCGGCCTGGCAGGAGGCCAGCCGGCCGCGCGACGACCTGCGCGCGATCGCCTGGATCGGCGGCGCGGTGCTGGAGGATGGCGAACCGGTCGACGGCCCACGCGGCATGGCGCTCGCTGCGCCGCGTGCGGCAATGCTGCTGCATCGAGCGGCGGATACGGCATTGGCCGGCCACCCCACCCCATTGGCGATGCGGCCGGAATTCGCGCCGTCCGTCGAGGCCTATGTCGCGCATGCGCGCAACTTCAAGCCGGCCGACGCCTATTATCTGTCCAATCACCGCGGCCATCTCATGTTCGTCCGTCCCGACGAACGACCCTTCATCACCGCCGAGATGATCCGGCAGACATCGTTCATCGGCACGGTGGCCGATCTGACGCAGCGCGTCGCTGCGCTGGCCGATGCTGGATTCAATCAGGTCGTGTTCTCGATCCCGCCCGGGCAGGAACATGCGATCGAGGACTGGGGACGCATTCGCCGGGCCTTCCGCTGAAGTCGGAAACCTCGTATCGGAGGCACGCCATGCCTGGACAGCTTGCGAACAAGACCGCCTTCGTCACGGCCGCCGGACAGGGCATCGGGCGCGCCACCGCGCTCGCCTTTGCCGCCGCTGGCGCGCGCGTGATCGCGACCGACATCGACGCCGCGAAGGTCCAGGCGATCGCGTCGGACAGCATCCGCACAGCCGGCCTCGACGTGCTGCGCGCGGACGACATTGCCCGCGCCGCGCGCGACGCCGGCACGATCGATATCCTGTTCAACTGCGCGGGCTTTGTGCACCAGGGCACGTTGCTGGAGGCGACCGACGATGAGTGGAATTTGGCGTTTGAACTGAATGTGCACTCGATGTTTCGCACGATGCGGGCGTTTGTGCCAGGAATGGTGGCGCGCGGGAGTGGTGTGATCCTGAACATGGCGTCGGTATCGAGCAGCCTGAAAGGCGTGCCGAACCGCTTCATCTACAGCGCCACCAAGGCGGCGGTGATCGGCATGACCAAGTCGGTGGCGACCGACTACATAAAGCATGGCATACGCTGCAACTGCCTTTGCCCCGGCACGGTACTGACGCCTAGTCTGGAAGAGCGCATCGAGGCAAACGCGGCGCAGGCGGGTTCGGTTCAGGCGGCGCACCAGGCGTTCGTCGATCGTCAACCGATGGGCCGGCTTGGCACGCCGGACGAGATCGGCGCGCTCGCCGTGTATCTCGCGTCGGATGCCGCACAATTCATCACTGGGCAAGCCGTCGTTATCGATGGCGGGCTCACGCTGTAGGAGAGGATAGAATAATGAAGCTGCTACGCTACGGCCCGTTTGGCGCCGAAAGGCCCGCGATGTTGGCGAATGATGGCACGATCCGCTGCCTTTCCACCGTGGTGCGCGATATCGACGGATTCGCTCTGTCTGACCCTGCGTTGAAGATGATCGCCGGCATCAATCCGGCCACTTTGCCAAAAATCGATTCTGGTGTGCGGCTTGGCTCCTGCGTGGCACGACCGGTGAACTACGTCTGCATCGGGCTCAACTACGCCGATCATGCGGCCGAGGCCGGTATGCCTGTGCCGAAGGAGCCGATCATCTTCCTCAAATCGCTCGGCGCGCTGTGCGGACCAAATGACGACGTGAAGCTGCCGCGCGGATCGAAGAAGCTCGATTGGGAGGTTGAGCTCGGCATCGTCATCGGCAAGACCGCGCGGTATGTGTCCGAGAAGGAAGCGCTGGACCACGTCGCAGGCTACTGCGTCTGCAACGACGTGTCCGAACGCGAGTTCCAGATCGAGCGCGCCGGCACATGGGACAAGGGCAAAGGCTGCGATACATTCGGTCCGACCGGCCCGTGGGTGGTGACGAAGGATGAGATCCCCGACCCGCAGGCACTCCCACTATGGACCGAAGTGAACGGCAAGCGGATGCAGAACGGCACGACCAAGACGATGATCTTCGGTGTGGTGAAATTGGTGAGCTATGTCAGCCACTTCATCACGCTGCACGCGGGTGATGTCATTGCGACCGGTACGCCGCCTGGGGTCGGTCAGGGTGTGAAGCCGAACCCCGTGTTTCTGAAGGTCGGGGACACGATGAGGCTGTCGGTCGAAGGGCTCGGTGTGCAAACGCAGCGGGTGGTCGAAGCGTAGGCCGCTATTCCTCCAGCGGCAGCCCGACGTAGTTCTCCGCCAGTGCCAATGACGCAGCGCGCGAACTGAACACGTAGTCGAGCTCCGCCGCCTGGATGCGCTGTTCGAACGGCGTGTGATCGAAGAACCGGTGCAGCAGCGTCGTCATCCACCAGGAGAACCGCTGCACTTTCCAGATCCGCCGCAGACACGTCGCCGAATAGGCGTCCAGCCGGTCGGTCGTCGCTTGCCGATAGAACGCGACGATGGCCCGCGTCAGCACGGCGACGTCTGCGGCGGCCAGGTTCAGACCCTTCGCCCCCGTCGGTGGCACAATGTGCGCGGCATCTCCGGCAAGGTACAGGCGCCCGCACTGCATCGGTTCCACCACAAAACTCCGCATCGGAGTGACCCCGCGCTGGATGATCGGCCCCTCGGCCATGCTGAACCCGTCCCGCGCTGCCCGCGTCTGCAACTCCGCCCAGATCCGATCATCTGACCACGCCGCGAGGTCCTCGTCCGGTGCGCACTGCAAATAAAGCCGGCTCAGAGTCGGAGACCGCATTGCCAGCAATGCGAAACCGCGTTCGTGGCTGACATATACATTCTCTTCCGCGGGAGGCGATGTCTCGGCCAGGATACCCAGCCATCCAAACGGATATTCGCGCTCGAATATACGCAGACGGCTATTCGGAATTGATCGACGGCAGACGCCATGAAAGCCATCGCAGCCAGCAAGGATGTCGCATTCGAGGTTCTGCACCACGCCCTCATGCAGATAGCGTATGCGTGGGGCGCCAGCCTGGAAGTCATGCACGCTGACCTCGTCGGCCTCGAACACGATCTGGCCACCGGCGGCGAGACGTGCCGCGATCAGGTCCTGAACCACCTTGTGCTGGCTGTAGACCATCACGTGCTTGCCGACGAGATCGGCAAAATCAATGCGGTGATCGGCACACCCAAAGCGTATGACCACGCCTGGGTGCAGCATGCCTTCGCAACGCATTCGCTCACCGACACCCGAGTTGTTCAGCAGCTGCTCGGTGCCGTATTCCAGCACGCCGGCACGAATTCTGTTCTCAACATAGTCGCGCGATCGTGCCTCGAGCACGATGGACTCGATGCCCTCCAGATGCAGCAGATGCGATAACAACAGCCCTGCCGGGCCCGCGCCGACGATGCCAACCTGAGTGCGCATCTCGCCTCCTTCGCCCCGAGTGTAGCCGGCCCGCATCTCGCGTGCATAATCGCCGAAACTTCAGCTGGAGGACCCGACGTGGCCGAGCCTCTCTCCCCGGAAGCGCTGGCAGCCGAATTTGACTGCCTGATGGCGCGCGCCGGCATAACCGTTCCGCCTCAACGCCGCGCCGCGGCGCTCGCTGCCTATGCGGATCTGCGCGGCCAGATTGCATTGCTCCACGGCCGGTACGGGCCAGAGGCGGAACCGTCAAATGTCTTCCGTCTGGAGGACCGGTAATGGACACGCAGGATCTCTCAATCGCCGAAATGGCCCGCCTCCTCCGCGCCCGCGCTGTCACCGCGGAAGCGCTTGCACGCGACGCGCTGTCCCGCGTGGCTGCGCGCGACGGAGCGTTGCACGCCTTCGTGCTGGTGACCGAAGATCGCGCCCTGGAAGATGCTCGCCGCGCCGATGCGGAACTGCAGGCAGGGCGTGACCGCGGGCCGTTCCATGGCATCCCGTACGCGCTGAAGGACATTTACGACACAGCCGGCATCCGCACGACCTGCCATTCAAAGTTGCGCCTGAATGTCGTGCCAAAGGAGGACAGCGTCGCCGCCGCGCGACTGCGCGAAGCCGGCGGCGTATTATTAGGCAAGCTCGCCACGCACGAGTTCGCCATCGGCGGTCCTAGCTTCGATCTTCCATTTCCACCATCGCGCAATCCGTGGAATCCCGAGCATATCACAGGAGGTTCTTCGTCCGGCTCCGGTACCGCGATCGGCGCGCGCATGGTGCGTATGGCAATGGGCTCCGACACCGGCGGCTCGATCCGTGGACCAGCGGCCTGGTGCGGCACGGTCGGCATCAAGCCAACCTATGGTCGCGTCTCGCGCCGTGGCGTGTTTCCGCTGTCCTGGACGCTTGACCACATCGGCCCGCTGACCCGCAGCGTCGAAGATGCAGCCATTACTCTCCAGGTGCTCGCCGGCCACGATCCCCGGGATCCCGCCAGCGCTGACGTGCCTGTTCCCAACTATCGTGCGGATATCGAGAAGGGAGTGGCCGGTCTGCGCATCGGAATTCCGCGTGCATTCTTTGCCACCGCCCCGGCGACGACAGCCGAGGTGGTCGCAGGCCTTGACCGCACCGCGGCGCAATTGCGGACAGCGGGCGCTATGGTGGAGGACGTCGAGCTCCCCGAGTACCAGTTGTTCTCAGCTGTCGGGCGCGTGATCATGATGGCGGAGGCCTTCGCCATCCATGAGTCCGACATGCAGACCCGGCTGCTCGATTACGGCGAGATCACCGCTGGCCGCTTCATCCTCGGCGCCGCGATCACCGCTGCCGACTTCATCCATGCGCTGCGCGCTCGCCGCGAACTGACCGACGCAGTCAGTGCCGCGCTGACGCGCTACGACGCGCTGCTGACACTGTCGGCGCTGAACACGGCCCCGCGCTTCGATCAACCGACCGATTTACTGTCGTCAGCGTCACCAATCCAGACCATTCCGTTCAACGTCACCGGCCATCCGGCCATGAGCGTGCCGACCGGGTTGGGCGCAAACGGGCTGCCTATCGGCGTGCAGATCGCCGGGCGGCCATTCGATGAACCGATGGTGTTCCGGATCGGCCGCGCCGTGGAGAAACTGTCCGGCTGGGAGAGCGTCAGTCTACCTGGGGGATAGTATCTCCAGGGAGGCTGCATATGGCGCGTGTGGGAACTGTTCGGATCGGGATCTCCGGCTGGACCTACGCGCCCTGGCGCGGCGTGTTCTATCCGAAGGGCCTGCCGCAGAAGCGCGAGCTGGAGTACGCCTCGAGCCAGTTCAGCTCGCTTGAGATCAACGGCACGTTCTATGGCATGCAGCGACCCGACGCGTTCGCCGATTGGGCCGATCGGGCACCTGAGAACTTCGTGTTCGCGGTGAAGGCACCGCGCTTCATCACCCACATACGACGGCTGCGCGATGCCGCAACACCCTTGGCAAACTTCATTGCCTCAGGCCTGCTGCGGCTCGGCTCGAAACTGGGGCCGATCCTATGGCAGTTTCCGCCGAACTTCCGCTTCGACGCCGAGAGGATCGAAGAATTTCTAAGATTGCTGCCGCACGATACCGGCGCGGCCGCCAGCCTCGGACGCAAGCACGATCACCGGCTGAAGGCGCCCGCCTGGCTGAAGGTGGACGCAGAGCGCAAGATGCGGCACGCGTTCGAAATCCGCAACGAGACCTTCCGTTCAACCGCCTTCGTCGAGCTGCTGCGCGAATACGACGTGGCACTGGCATGCGCCGACACGGTGGAATGGCCGCGGTTGATGGACCTCACGTCTGATTTTGTCTACTGCCGGCTGCACGGTTCGGAAGAGCTGTATACCAGTGGCTATGACGACAAGGCGCTGGATGACTGGGCTGCACGAGTCGCGACTTGGGCGAAGGGCGGCGAGCCAGCGGGAGCCGAGCGCATCGATGGCCAGGGGCGCAAGCGGAGACGGGACGTATTCGTATACTTCGACAACGACACCAAGGTGCGCGCACCGTTCGACGCAAAGGCTCTGACCGAACGCGTAGATCGGTTGCTCGCGCCTACTCGATCGCGTTCACAGATTTCGCGAGATCGCGCAGCACGAACTTCTGGATCTTCCCGGTCGAAGTCTTTGGAAGCTCGCGGAACACAAAGCTCTTCGGCACCTTGAAGCGCGCCATGTGCTCGCGGCAGAAGTCGCGCAGCTCATCCTCGGTCACGCTGGCGCCGGGCTTCAGCTCGATGAATGCACAGGGCGTCTCACCCCACTTGTCATCCGGCTGCGCCACCACGGCGGCGCCCAGCACGGCAGGGTGGTGGTACAGTGCCTCCTCCACCTCGATCGAGGAAATGTTCTCGCCGCCGGAGATGATGATGTCCTTCGAGCGATCACGAATTTTCACATAGCCATCCTGCTGCATCACGCCGAGGTCGCCAGTATGGAACCAGCCGCCGGCGAACGCGGCATCCGTCGCCTTCGGATTTTTCAGGTACCCCTTCATCGTGATGTTGCCTCGGAACATGATCTCGCCCATCGTCTCGCCATCCCACGGCACTGGCGACATCGTCGTGGGATCGAGCACAGTCATCGCCTCCTGCATCGGCACCCGTACACCTTGGCGTCCGTTGCGCTCCGCGCGCTGATCGATCGGCATCGCGCTCCAGGCGACATGTTTGGCACAGACGGAAGCCGGCCCGTACGTCTCCGTCAGGCCATAGACATGGGTAAGCTCGATGCCGATCTCCTCGGCACCCTCAATGATCACGGCCGGCGGTGCGGCGCCGGCGATCTGCCCGACCATTCGATGATCGATGCCGCGCCGCAGGTCCTCGGATGCATTGATCAGCATTGAATACACGATGGGCGCGCCGCACATATGCGTCGCGTGGTGGTCGCGAATTGCATCGAGCGCCGCCTTCGCCTCGACGCGCCGCAAGCACACGCTTGTCCCGGCACGCTCGGCCAGCGTCCACGGGAAACACCAGCCGTTGCAGTGGAACATAGGCAGCGTCCACAGATACACAGCGTGCGACGGCATGTCCCAGTCCAACACGTTGCTGATCGCATTCAGATAAGCGCCGCGATGGTGATAGACGACACCCTTCGGATCGCCCGTCGTGCCCGATGTGTAGTTGAGCGAGATCGCATCCCACTCGTCCACAGGCCCTTGCCATGCGTAATCCGGATCGCCTTCGGCCAGAAACGCCTCGTAATCGATCTCGCCCAGCCTCTTGCCACCCTGATAACCTGGATCATCGATGTCGATCACGAAAGGCCGCTCGTCCAGCAGCGCCAGCGCCTGCTCGATCGTCGCGGAGAATTCGCGATCGGTGATCAGCGCGCGAGCGCCGCCATGACGCAGCATGAAGGCGATCGTCTCCGCATCAAGTCGTGTGTTCAGCGTGTTCAGCACCGCGCCACACATCGGCACACCGAAATGCGCCTCGTACATCGCAGGGATGTTCGGTGCCATCACCGCGACCGTGTCGTTCTTGCCGATCCCTCGCCGCGCCAGCGCCGATGCAAGACGGCGACAGCGCGCATAGGTCTCGCGCCAGACGAAGCGCTGCGCCCCATGGATGACCGAAGGATGCTCCGGATGAACATACGCCGCGCGTGCCAAAAAGGTCAGCGGCGTGAGAGGAGCATAGTTGGCCTGGTTGCGCTCGAGTCCCGTCAGATAAGCGCTGTTGCCGGTCATGTGTTCTCTCCCGTGCGCATTGTCAACTTGATGCAAGGAGATCGCGCACTGCCTGCACCACCGCTTCCGGCGTTTCACGCGCCAGGAAATGTCCGGCAACCGGAATCACTCGCCGCTCATAGCGCGCCGTGAAATGCCGCGCGTGACCTTCGGACTGCTCAGCTGGACCTACCCCATCGCACGCACCGTGCAGCACAATGGTCGGCACCGTAATCGAAGGTTGTGCGGCCAGACGCTGTTCGAACGCATCCAGCGTCGGATCGCCGGGGGCGTTGCCATAGCGATGCCGATAAGACTGGATCGTCACATCGACAAAATCGGGATTCTGAAAGCTCTCCGCCGTCGCCACGAACGTTGCCTCGTCGAAGTGCCAGTTCGGTGACCAGAGCCGCCATAGCAGACGGGCAATGTCGCGGCCATTCTGCCGCAGACCCGCGCGGCCGCGTTCCGTGTGGAAATACCACTGGTACCAATGGCGATGTTCCTGCGCGGCCGCGGCCGGTTTACCGGAACTGGGAATGTTCTGAATGCTGTAGCCGTTGATCGACACCAGCCCAAACACGCGCTCTGGCCACAAGGCTGCCGTCACGCATGCGCCGCGACCACCCCAGTCATACCCGCCAAGAAGCGCCTGCCGGATACCAAGCGCATCCATGAAATCGCGCACATCCGATCCGAGGGCCGCCTGCTGCCCTGATCGCGGCGTCGCAGAGTCGAGGAACTGCGTAGGTCCAAAGCCACGCAGCCAAGGCACCAGCACCCGACATCCGCTGGCAGCAAGCGGCGGTGCGACGCCATCCCAGTCATGCGGATCGGAAGGCCAACCATGCAGCAGAATCACGGGCGCGCCATCCGTCGGACCGAATTCCTGATAAGCAATCTCCAGCTTCGGCGTGCGTACTGTCTTGACCATCAGCGTCACTCCATCGGCGCGCCGGCGAGCCTCGTGCCCTGATCCGCGATAGCGAACGTCTCGAAGTAGCTGATTCGCGGCTCACAGTCATAACGGCGCCTGATGCCTTCGAGCCACGGTCCGTTATAGAATGCCTTGGCCGACGCTAGATCCTTCCAGATATACGATCCGCCTGCCACGCCGCCATCTATGGCGTGGATGAACTGCTTCCGGACAAATCCCGGCACGTCAAGGAAATCCGGCGCTATCTTCAGGAAATGCTGCCGGCACGCCTCACGGTCGATATGCGCCGGCAGATCATAAAGGACAATGGCAGTGATCATCGCGCGCCTCCTGTATTCAACGCACCAAGTTGTTGGTCACCGCGCCGCCTGTCGCTGTGCGCCCACCGTCGACCACGTACTGTGCACCAGTGATATTGCTTGCCAGATCAGAGCACAGGAACAGCACAAGATTGGCCACCTCTTCTGCTGTCCCGTAGCGGCCAATGGGAATGTTTGATTGGTACCGGTCGCCAATGCTGCCGGGATCGGTCGGACTCAACATTGACTCCAGTGAATGGATCATGCGCGTGTCTATCGGTCCGGGGCATACCGCATTGACCCGCACGCCGGACCGCGCCACCTCTCCTGCCGCAGTCTTGGTCAATCCGATCACCGCGTGCTTCGAAGCGACATAGGCCGGCATCCCGGGCGATGCCACCAGACCGGCAACCGAGGCGGTATTCACGATCGCACCGCGCTTCTGCTGCAACATCACAGGCAGCACGTGACGCATGCCGAGAAACACGCCCTTCACATTCACACTCATCACTGCGTCGAACATCACCTCGTCGTATTCCGCTGTCGGCGCGACGTTGCCCTCGATACCGGCGTTGTTGTGAAAGCAATCAATCGAACCGTAGGCATCGAGGGCCGCCTTCACATAGGCCTGCACATCGGCGGACTTCGTCACATCCGCAGTGACGAACAATGCCTCGCCTCCCTGCTGACGAATGATGCCGACGGTGCCCTCGCCGCCGGCGGGATCGCGGTCCACCACAACTACCTTGGCGCCATCGCGCGCGAAACCGAGAGCAGTGGCGCGCCCAATCCCGTTGCCGGCGCCGGTGATCAGCGCAACCTTGCCTTTGAAGTCCATGGCGTTCCTCCAATGCAGCTCTTGGGAGAGAGCCTAGCACGGGGAACGTCAGGCGAGGAACTCATGCCGTGCCGCCTCGAGACAGCCCCACACGTAGGGCGCGAACGAACGCGCCACCTCGATCCTGAAACTCTCGACCGCAGTTCGCCAGAGCACGATCTCCGCCTTGCCCAGAACGGTTCGCGTGCACATGCCGACGGGAAATGCAACCAGGTGCAGGTCCAGCGCGCAGAATGTACTGATAGCCCAGTCGGCGCGGGAGCCGGATACGGCGATTCCGGTCATCGCATGAGACACATCCACGATGCATCCGCCCGGATACGCCGCAGGCAGCTCGACACTTTCGTCTGCCAACACCAGCCATTCATCCGGTCCGAGCCACAGTGCAGCGCGATCCCGATGTTGGTTACTGCGGCATGGATCTATTGGCAGTTCGACGCCTACCATATCCCCGAGCGCCTTTACTGAACCGCGGTCGGCGCGGGCGATTATGCGGACAAGCTGTGGAGCGGCGGACAAGGATACCTCGTTGCACTGCGCAGAATTCGCTGCCAGTGCGCGCACGGGAAGGTCACGCTCACTCATGCAGTCGCGCACCTTGCGGATCGTAGAACATGGGTGCCGTCACCCGCACCACAACAGAGCCTTCCGGCCGAGCGACGTACAGCATCTGCCTGATGCGCCTCCTGCCGTCGGACAACAGCGCCAATGCGATTGGACGGTGGAGCGTCTCGCTCCAATAGGCTGAGGTAACATGCCCGAGCGCATGATTCGGAACCTGGACGTTCGCATCGGCAACCACCTGCGCGCCTTCCTCAAGTATCTCGGATGAAAGGAGCCCAACGAGTTTCCGGCGATCCGCACGGAGCATGTCGGGTCGCGTCAGAGAGCGTTTGCCGACAAAGTCGCGTTTGGCCTTGCCGATTGTCCATTCCAGGCCGAGATCGGCTGGTATCACGGTACCATCGGTCTCCTGTCCAACGATGATGTAGCCCTTTTCGGCACGCAGCACGTGCATCGCCTCGGTGCCATACGCAGCAATGCCGTGATGGCTGCCTGCTGCGAACACCGCCTCCCAAACGGCACGTCCGTAGTCCGCCGGCACGTTGATCTCGTAACCGAGCTCGCCGGTGAAGCTCACACGGAACAATCGCGCGGGAAATCCGCAGACACAACCCTCGCGCACGCTCATATGTGGCATCGCCTCCGGCGCTATGTCGATGCCCTGGATCAGCGGCGCGATTGTCCTGCGTGCCAACGGACCCTGCACGGCGATGACTGCCCATTGCTCGGTAATAGACGTGAGCCACACGCGCAGTTCGGAAAATTCCGTCTGCCGGTAGTCTTCCATGTGGTGCAGCACGCCGGCAGCGCCACCGGTCGTCGTCGTCACATGGAAGCGATCCGGCGCCAGCCGCGCCACGACTCCGTCGTCCGTTACGAAGCCGGCCTCATTCAGCAGCACGCCATAGCGGCAGCGGCCTGGTGCAAGCCCGGCGAGGTTGCCGGTGTAGATACGGTCGAGGAATTCCGCAGCGTCCGGCCCCACCACCTCGATCTTGCCCAGCGTGGTCGCGTCGAACATGCCGACCGCATTGCGCACAGTGCGGCATTCGCGCCCGACGGCGCTGTGCGTATCCTCGCCACCGCGCGGGAAGAAGCGAGCGCGCTGCCAACTGCCCACATTCTCGAATATCGCGCCGTGCGCAGCAGCCCAGTCGTGGATCGGTGTCCGACGCACCGGCTCGAACAGCTCTCCGCGCGCCATGCCGGCAAACGCACCGAAGGTCACTGGCGTATAGGGGGGGCGGAATGTAGTATGGCCCACCTGCGGCAACGCCTGATCAGTGAGACGTGCAACCAGCGCCAGGGCATTCATGTTCGCCGTCTTGCCCTGGTCGGTCGCCATGCCAGTCGTCGTGTAGCGCTTTATATGCTCGATCGAGCTGAACCCCTCCTGCGCAGCGATGGCAAGGTCCTTGGCTGTCACGTCGTTCTGGAAATCGACAAATGCCTTGCCACTGATTGTGGAAGGTTGCGCCACGGCTGGCGATGGGAAAAATCTGGCTGCATCCGCGACCGTGAATTTCCGCTGCAAGTCCCCCGCGGCGTAGCCTTCCTCCAGGCATGCCGCCAGCCCGAATGTTCCATTGCAGGCACCTGCCGAGCGAACCTGCGCTGACCGTTCTCCCGGCAGAAATGCTTGCAGGCGTTCGTCGAAGCGCAATTTTCCACGCGATTGGGAATAGAGATGCACCGATGGTGTCCAACCACCGCACATCAGCACCAGATCGCAAGGGATAGCTTCGCCATTGGACAGGATGGCGCGATTGACACGCCGATGCCCGCTTGTGGCGACCACGCTCGTCGCGCTTCGTATCGGCAAGCCGGATGCGCCCCCTACGTCCCTGACGTCTCCGCGCAGATCGGCGACGGCACTGATGATGACGCCAGCTTCGCGCAGCGCAACGCCGGCCGCATAGGCACTATCGTCCGAGGTGGCGATGATCGCGCGCGTTCCGACCTTCACGCCGTAGCGCTGCAGATAGATCCGCGCAGCATCGGCCAGCAAAACACCCGGCCGGTCGTTGCCGGGAAACAGCAGTGGCCGTTCCGACGCGCCGGTGGCAATCACTACCCTGCTGGCTCGCACGTGCCACAGGCGCTCGCGCGGCAGCCGCAAGTCGGGTTCGGCCAAATGATCGGTGACACGCTGCACGAGACCAATGAGATTGTCGGGATACCAGCCAAATGCCGTGGTGCGCGGCAACAGTGTTACACTGGCGCGCCTCCCAAGTACGTCCAGCGTCTCACGCAGCCAATCCGAGGCGATCTCGCCATCGATGCGCGCCCCCGTTTCAGCGAGCAATGATCCGCCTGGTTCCGACTGCTCGTCGCACAACACGACACGCGCGCCGCCTGCCGATGCGGCCACAGCAGCAGCCAAGCCGGTCGGCCCGGCACCGATAACCAACACGTCGCAATGCGCATAGTGATGCAGGTAGCGATCCGGGTCGGGCATAGTGGGCGCTCGTCCGAGACCAGCGGCAGCCCGAATCGCCGGCTCGTAGACATATCGCCAGAACGCACGCGGCCACATGAAGGTCTTGTAGTAGAAACCAGCAGAAAATATCGGGGCAATCATGTTGTTGACCGCAGCGAGATCGAAGGCCAGCGAAGGGAAGCGATTCTGGCTGAATGCTCGCATTCCGTCATACAACTCGAGCTGCGTCGCGCGCAGGTTCGGTGTGATACGCCCGGCACCTCGATCAATCGTCACCAGTGCATTGGGCTCCTCCGACCCAGCGGACATGATACCGCGTGGCCGATGATACTTGAACGAACGGCCAACCAAATGAACGCCATTGGCCAGCAGCGCCGAGGCAAGCGTGTCACCCTGAGAGCCAACGTATCGTTTGCCGTCGAAGCTGAATGATAACGGCGTCGAGCGGTCGATGCGGCCACCATCGGGCGTGCGGAACCCGCCCGTCATCGTGGCGCTGACTCGCCAGGTTTGTACGTGGCACGGATGCGGTCGGTCACGGTATCGCGCACGCAGCTGAAGAAGCGACCGCACCCATGAATGTGGCGCCAGCGCTCAGCGTGCTCACCCTTTGGGTTGCTTCGCATGGAAAGGAAGTCCGTCCACGCCGCATCGTCAACCGACGCGGGATCCCGCGGCCGCACGATGTGTGCCTCGCCCCCGTAGCGGAATTCATTCTCCGGACGCGTGCCGCACCACGGACAGGCGATCAGCAGCATCAGTGCGCCACCGCCGCGGCGGCCGCCTCATCTATTAACCGGCCAGTGCGGAACCGATCAAGCGAGAACGGCGCAGCGATCGGATGCGGTTCGCCCCGCGCAATCGTCGAGGCAAAGACATGACCCGATCCCGGTGTCGCCTTGAATCCGCCGGTACCCCAACCACAGTTCACATAAAGGCCAGGAACCGGCGTCAGTCCGATGATCGGCGATCGATCCGGCGTGACATCGACGATGCCACCCCAGTTGCGCAGCATGCGCAGGCGCCGGAAGGCCGGGAACAGCTCGCAGATCGCCTCCAACGTCTGCTCAGCGATGTGCAATCCTCCGGACTGACTGTACGACACATAGGCATCCGTTCCAGCACCGATCACCAGTTCGCCTTTGTCCGACTGGGAGATGTAGGCGTGGATGCTGTTCGACATCACAACGCACGGCAGCACAGGCTTCACGGGCTCGGACACCAGCGCCTGCAACGGATAGCTTTCCAATGGCATGCGAAGCCCGGCCATCGCCATCACCACGCTGGTGTGGCCGGCCGCAACCACGGCGACCTTGCGCGCCGCAATTCGTCCACGCGTTGTCTCGACTGCATTCACCGCACCCGAGGGGCCCCGGCTGATCCCGGTCACCTCGCAATTCTGTATGATGTCGACACCGACGGCACTGGCTCCGCGTGCATAGCCCCATGCCACCGCGTCGTGCCGCGCAACCCCGCCACGGCGCTGCAATGCGGCGCCCAGGACCGGATGGCGCAGTCCCGACGAAACGTTCAGCGGCGGGCAGAATGACTTGGCCTGCCCGGGCGTAAGCCATTCGTTGTCGATGCCGCTCAGGCGGTTGGCGTGCACATGGCGCTTGAACACCTGCACGTCGTGGGCCGAATGCGCCAGCATCAGCACGCCCCGCGGCGAATACATGACATTGTAGTTCAACTCCTGCGCCAGGCCTTCCCACAACTTCAGTGCATGTTCGTAAAGCGCGGCGCTCTCCTCCCACAGATAATTGGAGCGGATGATCGTGGTGTTGCGCCCGGTATTGCCTCCGCCGAGCCAGCCACGTTCCAGCACCGCGACGTTGCGGATGCCGTGCTCGCGCGCGAGGTAGTAGGCGGTGGCGAGGCCATGCCCGCCGGCGCCAACAATGACCACGTCGTAGCTCGGGCGCGGCTCCGGCGAGCGCCACTGTTCTGGCCAGGTGGCGCCTCCCACGGCGTGGCGCATCAGACTGAAGATGGAAAAACGCAACGGTCCCTGCCCCCGCGCATCCTGTCGCGCGCGCCGTGTTGAGGCAAGCGTCCGCACCCGGTAGCATCTGCGGCAAAGGGGAAAGACGATGGCGGACTACGACTACATCATCATCGGTGCCGGCTCCGCGGGCTGCGTGCTGGCGCATCGGTTGACCGAGAACCCGGGCACCAAAGTGCTGTTGCTGGAGGCCGGACCGAAGGACGATTCGATGTGGATCAGCATCCCGGTCGGCTTCACCAAACTGCTCAACAGCCCGCGCTACAACTGGAATTTCGCCACCGAGCCGGAGGACAACGTCAAGGGTCGGTCCATTCCAATCCCACGCGGCAAGACGCTGGGTGGCTCGAGTTCAATTAACGGCATGCTGTATGTCCGAGGCAACCCACTCGACTACAATACCTGGTCGCAGTTCGGCAATCGCGGCTGGTCGTACGACGCAGTGCTGCCTTACTTCCGCAAGTCCGAGCATTTCGAGCCAGGTGGCGACGAGACGCGCGGTCGTGGCGGACTGCTGAACGTCGCCAACATGATCGAGCGCGCCGAATTGCTGGACGCCTTCATCGATGCCGCGGCAGCCGAGGGCTGGCCACGCAATCGCGACTACAACAACGGCAGGCAGGAGGGCTTCGGCTACTATCAGGTTACCCAGAAGAAGGGCCGGCGCTGGTCCACGGCGCGCGCCTTCCTCGATCCCGCGCGTGCCCGTCCCAATTTGCGCGTCGAGACCGAGGCCCATACCACACGCATCCTGCTGGAGGGGAAACGCGCGGTCGGCGTTGAGTATCACCAGCACGGGCAGACACGTCAGGTGCGGTGCAACGCCGAGGTGATCCTGGCGGCAGGAGCGGTGAAGTCACCGCATCTGCTGGAGCTCTCGGGCATCGGCCAGTCAGCGCTGCTGCAATCGCTCGGCATCCAAGTGAACCACGACCTCCGCGGCGTCGGCGAGAACTATCGAGACCACTTCGCGCCAAGGATGAACTGGCGCGTGAAGCTGCCGGTCACGCTGAACGAGCACACGCGTGGCCTCCAGTTCATGAAGGAGATCATCAAGTACTATACGCAGCAGCGCGGTGTGCTGACTTTCACCGCGGGCATCGTCTATGGCTTCGTCAAGACGCGGCCGGAGCTGGAAGAGCCCGACGTGCAGTATCATTTCACCCACGCCAGTTACGCCACGGCACAGACGCGTGTCCTCGACCGTCAGCCGGGTATGACCCTGACGGCGTATCAGTGTTCGCCGGAATCGAAGGGATCGATCCATGCGAAATCGTCCGATCCGATGGCCGCGCCCGCGATACGGCCGAATTTCCTGGCCGAGGAATTGGACCGCCGCACAATCGTCGAGGGCATGAAGATCGGCCGGCGGATCATCAACAACCCTCTGCTGGACAAATACCGCGCATTTGAGATGAACCCTGGCGATCAGGTGCAGACCGATGATGAGTGGCTGGATTTCGCACGGATCAACGGCCAGACCACCTACCACGTCACTGGCACGTGCAAGATGGGTCAAGATCCGATGGCGGTGGTGGACGACGAACTGCGCGTGCACGGTATCGCGGGACTTCGGGTGGTCGACGCGTCGATCATGCCAACACTGGTGTCGGGCAACACCAATGCAGCGGTGATCATGATCGCTGAGAAGGGCGCCGACATGATCAAGGCGGCGCAGCAACCGGTGCGCGCGGCAGCGTAACTCTAGCCGAATCGCACCAACTTGCCGCTTGGGCTGCCCAGCACCTCGTCATCGCACATCACTGTCCGGCCGCGCACGATCACTCGGACCGGCCAGCCGGTGATGTCCATGCCTGCGAACGGCGTCCAGCCGCAAGGGGAGACAATCCACGACTCCTCGATGCGACGCCTGTGTTGCATGTCGACCAAAGTGAAATCCGCGTCGTAGCCCGCGGCTAGCCTTCCCTTGCCCACCACGCCGTACACGCGCGCCGGCCCCGCGCACATCAGATCGACCATGCGTGTCAGCGACAACCGACCGGCATTCACGTGGTTCAGCATCACCGGCACGATCGTCTGGACGCCAGTCAGTCCGGCGGGGCAGTCCGGCCAAGGCAGCATCTTCTTGTCCCGTGGATGCGGTGCGTGGTCGGACCCAACGGTGTCCACCGTCCCATCACTGATCGCGCGCCACGCCGCATCGAGGTGCCGTGCACCGCGAATTGGCGGGTTCATTACACCGAAACCCTTCAGATTGTCGTAGCAGTCCGGTGCCACCTGCGTGAGGTGGTTCACCAGCACCTCGCACGTCGCCAGATCGCGGAAGTCCTTCAGATAATCGAGTTCCTCCGCGGTGGACACGTGCAGGATATGCGCCGGCCGCCCGGTCGCACGCGCCAGCGCCATCAGCCGGCGCGTGCCGAGAAACGCAGTCTCCTCGTCGCGCCATTCCATGTGCCGGCGGTATGGATCGCCCGATTTGAACAGCGGCTTGCGCTCCTGCAGCCGGTATTCGTCCTCCGAGTGGTATGCGATGCGCCGGCGCCCCGACCGCATCACGCGCTCCAGGTGCTCATCGTCCTCCACCAGAAGATCGCCGGTCGAGCTGCCTGCGAAGATCTTGATCCCGCACACGCCACGGCCAAGCTCCAGCTTCGCGAGCTCCGGGATGTTCTGCTTGGTGCCGCCGACATAAAGCCCAATGTCGCACCACGACTCGCGTTCGACGTATTCCTGCTTCCACGCCAGCTTCTCGGCATCCACAATCGACGGGGCAGTGTTCGGCATGTCGAACACCGCCGCCAAGCCGCCCAGCACCGCGGCCCGCGTGCCGGTGGGGATCGACTCGATCGTCTTGTCGCCGGGATCGCGCAAATGCACGTGCGGGTCGATCAAGCCCGGCAAAACGTGCAGGCCCCTGGCGTCAATCGTTTCGTCCGCCGTGGCGTCGCCGGCGACACCGAGCGCTGCGATGCGCCCGTCGCGGACGCCGACATCGGTCGTCTCGACCCCCCAGGGCAGAATGCATGTGCCATGGCGGATCAACAGATCGAAATGGGCTGGCATGGCTCGATTCCCTAAGCTTGCCGCAGCATAGCACCAGAACCAGCTATACAGGAGGCCGAAGCGGGAGAAGCCGATGGGTGCGTCTGCCCCCCGAGTAAGCTCGGTGCTTGAAACGTCGCTCTACGTCGCCGATCTGGATCGGGCCTGCGCCTTCTACCAGCGCATATTCGGCTTCGAGCGCTTCGTGCACGACGGCCGCATGTGCGCTCTCGGCGTGCCGGGCAGCCAGGTGCTGCTGCTGTTCCACCACGGCAGCACCAATGAGCCGGCCCCTGTGCCGGGAGGCGTCATCCCGCCCCATCACGGCAGTGGCGAATTGCATCTCTGTTTCGCCATTCCACTTGGCGAGCTGGCCGCATGGGAGGAGCATCTGCGCCGGGAAGAAATCGCGGTGGAGAGCCGCATCCATTGGGCTCGCGGCGGCACCAGCCTCTACTTCCGCGACCCCGACGGCAATTCGCTGGAGGTCGCAACGCCAGGTCTCTGGCCTAATCACTGAATGACTGCACGATGGCTGCCCCTCGCGAGCCTGATCGCGGTCGGGCTGCTGCTGGCGCTTGCCGTCGGCACCGCCGCCCTGCCCTGGATCATGCCCGAGCACGACGCGGCGGCGCGCCGTCTCGCCGCCATAGCGATCTTTGCCGCAAGCTACGCCGCCCTGGCGATCGGCAAGGTCCCAGGGCTGTCCATCGACCGCGCCGGGGTAGCACTGGTCGGCGCCTGCCTCATGGTGGCATCAGGCGTCGTTCCGCTAGGGGAAGCCTACCAGGCCGTCGATCTGCAGACCATCACCCTGCTGCTCGGCATGATGATCGTTGTCGCGAATCTGCGGATCTCCGGCTTCTTCGCATTGGTCAACGCCTGGGTCGCGCGACGCGTGCATCGACCATTGCTGTTGCTGGCAGCCATCGTCGCGGTCTCCGGCACGTTCTCAGCGTTCCTTGTGAACGATGCGATTTGTCTGGTGATGGCGCCGTTGGTGCTGGAGCTGACCTTGGGCCAGAAGCGCAATCCTGTGCCGTATCTGCTGGCCGTGGCGATGGCATCGAATGTCGGTTCGACGGCGACGATAACCGGCAATCCGCAGAATATGATGATCGGTAGCTTTTCACATATCCCGTATCCGCAGTTCGCTGCCGCCCTGGCGCCAGTGGCGCTGGTTGGACTGCTTCTGACGGTCGCGCTGCTGGCAGTGCTGCACCGCAGCGAGCTCCGCGGCGACGTCCAGCACGCGCGCCCGCCGCGGCTGCGGATCAACCAAGTGCTCATGATCCGCGCCTTGACGGCGACAACGCTGGTGGTCGCGCTCTTCTTTACAGGCCAGCCGCCGGCGAAGGCGGCGATCATCGTTGGCGCGCTGCTGCTTCTCACGCGCCGGGTAAAAAGCGCACGGGTCTACGCTGAGATCGACTGGTCACTGCTGCTGATGTTTGCCGGCCTGTTCATCATCGTGGCTGGCGCCGAGCGTGAGCTGCTGACGCCGCAGGTCGTCGAGGCCGTCGGACAACTGCACCTCGCCACGGTTCCTGTGCTCAGTTTGGTGACAGCAATTCTCTCGAACCTGGTCAGCAACGTCCCCGCAGTGCTGCTGCTGAAGCCATTCGTCGCCGCACTGCCGGACCAGGAGCGTGCGTGGCTGGTCATTGCCATGGCATCCACGCTTGCCGGCAACTTCACGGTGTTGGGCTCGATCGCCAACCTGATCGTGGTCGAGAAGGCGGCGCGGCGTGGGGTGGTGATCGGCTTCTGGGACTACTTCCGTGTCGGCGGCCCTCTGACAGTTCTGACCCTGCTGGTGGGAACGTTCTGGCTGATGTGGCGTTGAGCAGTCGATACACACAGGAGCGCAGGAATGGATCGAATCCGAGTGCTGGAAGAGGCACTATGGCGGGATGTTCCCGCCGACGTGATCGAGGAAGCCAAGCAGGCCGCCAAAGCCGAGCCGAGTTGGATCGCGATGCAAGGTAACGGCCACGTCGTGGCGATGGCGGCGCCCGGCAGCCCGGATGTGGCAACAGGCGATATGATCTACATCGCGGAGGTCAGTCCGGCGAATTCGCAATAGGCCGTTCGCCGGCGGCAAGTCGCGCGTCGATTGCCGCCACGGCCTGCGGCAATTCAGCGATGCTGTCGATCACCATATCAGCATCGTGCAGTTCGGCGGCAGCATGTTCACGCAAGCGGCTGCGTTCCGCCTCTGACAGCATCGCCAACTCCTGGGCTGACAGACCGACGGCATTGCCGGTCAGCGCGATGCCAATGGTCCATGTTGCCGCCGCCTTGCCCTCACCGATGCCTGGTGCGGTGTCATCCACCTTCACAACACTCGCGGCGGGCCACACGCCGAGCTTCGCCATCGCGTACCAAATCATCAACGGAGTCGGCCGTCCGGAGGGAAGATCGCCCGCGCAGACGGTCAGCTCCGGCACGTAGCCGGCGGCCGCCGCAAGTGGTTCCAGGACGTCCATGATTGGCCGCGTGTAGCCGGTCGTGCCGGCAATGCGGACGCCACGGGCGCGCAAGGTATCGATCGCGGCGAGGGCACCCGGGACGATGTCGGCATGGTCGCGAACCGCCGCGATGTTCATCGGTTCGAACACCTGAAAGATCGCATCGACATCGCCTTCGGCGAAGTCGCTGCCATGCCGTGCGCGCCACGCGGCGGCAACCGACGGAAGCCGACCCACCGCGCGGATATGATCCCACTTCGCCATGCCCATCGGCCCGCGCGCCTCGGCAATGCTGATGGTCACGCCGAACTGTGCGAAGGCACGCACGAAGGCACCCATCGGCGCGCGGCTGCCGTAATCCACCACGGTGCCTGCCCAGTCCAGGATAGCGGCCTGCACTTTCATTGCAGCATCTCAGCACGCTTGCCCATTTCACGCCATCCGCCCAGCATGGCCATATGAACGATGCCAGTGAAGGGGACATCAATCTTGGCGACGCTCGCGCCGCATGGCAGCGCGGCTACATCGATGCCGAGACACGGGCGCTGCTCGATGAGGATGGGCGCTGGTTCCTGCATCAGGCACTCTCCACGCCGTGCCTGAACGTGGTTGAGCGTGCCCATGGGATCTACCTGATTGACACGGCGGGCCGCCGGATCATGGATTTTCATGGCAACACGGTGCACCAGGTCGGCTACGGGCATCCGCGCGTGATTCAGGCGGTGACACAGCAACTGGCAACCCTGCCGTTCTCGCCGCGACGCTACACGAATCGTGCGGCGATTGAACTCGCCAGGCGCCTGGCAGAGATAGCGCCCGGTCGGCTGAACAAGGCGCTGTTCGCTCCGAGCGGCACAGCGGCGATCGGCATGGCACTGAAGCTGGCACGTCACGCAACAGGTCGACACAAGACGATATCGATGTGGGATGCATTTCACGGTGCTTCGCTCGATGCGATATCGATTGGCGGCGAGGCGATCTTCCGGCGCGATGCCGGCCCCCTCTTGCCAGGCACAGAACATGTGCCGCCGCCGTCACTGGCGCCACGATTTTTCGGCGACGATGGGCGCGCGCATGAGCGACTTGCCGACTACATCGAGTATATCCTGACAGTGCAGGGCGACGTCGGCGCGGTGATCGCCGAACCGGTGCGATGGACAACCTTGGAGGCGCCACCTGCGGATTTTTGGCCGCGCGTGCGTGCGAGCTGTGACCGGCACGGCGCGCTGCTGATCTTCGACGAGATACCGAGCTGTCTGGGACGCACCGGCACGATGTTCGCGTGCGAGCAGACGGGCTGCGTGCCTGACATGCTGGTGCTAGGCAAGGGCCTGGGCGGCGGCGTGTTCCCGATGGCGGCGCTTCTTGCGCGCGAGGACCTGGATGTCGCAGGTGATCGCGCGTTGGGGCATTATACGCATGAGAAGAGTTCGGTCGGATCCGCAGCGGCGCTGGCAACGCTGGACGTGATCAGAGATGAGAAGCTGCTCGAGCGGTCACAGGAGCTGGGGATACACGGCCTGGAACGCCTGCGCCGCTTACAGCATGCGCAGATAAGCGTGGTGCGAGGGCTTGGTTTGTCGCTTGCCGTAGAAGTTGCCAGCGCAGCACTGGCGGAAGCGGCGATGTATCGTTGCCTGACCAACGGCCTCAGCTTCAAGGTTGGCGGCGGCAACGTCCTCACGCTTTGCCCGCCCCTGACGATCACCCGCGTCGAACTAGATGCCGCGCTCGACATTCTCGACCTGTCATTGCGAGGAGCGTAGCGACGAAGCAATCTCCATCATCCGTGAGGACAACTTCGCCGCCCCCTCGTATGACGCCTACAGCGGCTTCAGCGGCGGTGCCTCTCCGGCGGGAAGCGGCACCCCATCGACATTCAGCACCATCGAGACCAGGCTGTAGTAGCCGACCGCGCCAATCAGATCGATCACGCCACGCTCGCCGAACCGGCTCTTGATGCGCCCATAGTTCGCGTCCGACACATGCCCGCTCGACAGCAGCTCGGTGCAGAAATCGTAGACCTCCGCTTCATCCTCCAGCATGCCCTGAGGCCGTGTGCCTGCAGCGATCGCATCGCAGATTGCGGTCTTCAGACCCGCCTCGATCGCCAACCGCCGATGCGCGTAGAACTGGTACTGCGCTGTCCATTTCCGACCGGCCATGATGATCGCCATCTCGTTCAGTCGCGCCGGAATCGCGCTGGAATAGCGCACATGGGCGCCCACCCGTTGCACCAGATCGCACAGGTCAGGGCTGCGCAGCAGCGCGTTGAACGGACCTCGCAGTCCTGCACCGCGCGGCCCCGCCTGGATGGCATCGGCGACCTTCTTCTGCTCCGGCGTCATGGTCTCCGGCGTCAGTTCCTTGAAGCGTCGTTCGCTCATCGCATTCCTCCTTCTGTTGTCACGGCGATGCCAAAATCAGGCCGCCGTCGACGATGATCTCGGTTCCCGTAATATAATTGGCCTCATCGGAGGCCAGGAAAAGCACAGCATGCGCCACATCCCACGCCGTGCCCATCCGCCCCATCGGCGTCCGCGCATTGCGGCTGGCGATGAGCGCTGCCGCATCGTTGCCGCCGACCGTGCGCGCCAGACGATATTCCACCAGCGGCGTGTGCATCAGACCTGGCACCACGGTGTTGCAGCGGATGCCCTTCTTCACATATGCCCCAGCAGTCGAGCGGGTGAACTGGATCACCGCCGCCTTGCTGGCGCTGTATCCGACATGCACGCGACCGCCATGGCCGTCATTGCGTAGCCCGGCGACCGACGACAGGTTGACGATGGCGCCCCTGCCCTGTGCCTCCATCACCGGGAGGACGTATTTGCATCCCAGAAATACGGTCTTCAGGTTCGTGTCGATCTGGCGATCCCAGACCTCCTCGGTCATCGACACCGGATCTCCGGGCGCGGACCCACCAACATTATTGACCAGTATGTCGACGCGCTTGAACCGATTGAGACAGGCCTGCACCATCTCCTGCACCTCGGCAGCGATCAACATGTCGCAGTGATGCACGGCGCAGGTACCGCCCTCGCCTTCAATGATCTGACGCGTTTCGTTGGCGGCAAATTCGTTGATGTCCACCAGGAACACCGACGCGCCCTGACGCGCGAGCAATGTCGCGGTCGCCTTGCCATTGCCCCAGCCAGGGCCGACCGATCCGGCGCCAGTGACGATCGCCACCTTGTCTTTCATGCTCAGCATGCTGGTCTCCTTCAGGCCGCAGTATGCGCCGGCGCTTGCAGCTTCCGCGACTTGCGCCATTCCTCGAAGCGCTGCATGACGACGAAGAACGACGGCACGAATAGCACCGCAAGACAAGTGGACGCGATCATGCCGCTGAGCACAGCAAGGCCCAACGAGACACGTGCACTCGCTCCCGCCCCGGTCGCAGTCACCAACGGCACGACGCCCAGGATGAATGCGAAGGACGTCATAAGGATCGGCCGGAAGCGAACACGTGCCGCATCGACCGCCGCCTGAACAATGGACACGTTCTGTAGCATGCGCCGCTCGCGCGCAACCTCCACGATCAGGATCGCGTTCTTCGCCGATAGCGCAATCAGCAGGACAAGTCCGATCTGAGTGTAAAGATTGTTGGACAAGCCGAGACTGGTAAGCGCTATCACCGGGCCCAGCAGCGATAACGGGACCGCGAGAATGACCGATATCGGTGCGATCCAGCTCTCGTACTGGCCGGCCAGGCACAGGTACACCAACAGCATGCCCAGGCCGAAAACATAGATGATCTGGTTGCCGACGATCTTCTCCTGATAGGACATCGCGGTCCACTCAAACCCCGCGCCACGCGGCAAGGTTTTGTCGGCGATCTCCTCCATCAGACTCATGGCCTCGCCGGAGCTGAATCCCGCAGCCGGCCCGCCGACGATACTCGCCGTCGGATACAGATTATAGAGCCCGACGAGCGAAGGCCCGACCATAGGACTGATCTGCACCAGCGTGCCGAGCGGCACCATCTTGTTGTCCTGGCTTCGCACGTAGAGATTCTCGATGTCGTGAGGCAATAGGCGGAATTTCGAGTCAGCCTGCACATAGACCTGGAACGTGCGGCCAAACTTGTTGAACTGATTGACGTAGCTTGCCCCGACGTAGCCCGCGAGCACATTGAACACATCGCCGACGGCAACGCGCAGCGTCTCCGCCTTCACCCGGTCGACCGTGACGCGAAGCTGCGGCACCCCAGCGCGAAAGGTTGAATTCAGTCGTTGCAGTTCAGTTTGGGTGTTACCGTCATGCACCATTGTCTGCACCAGCGTCTGCAGCTTGGCATAGTCGAAGCTTCCGTCGCGCAGTTCGACCTGCATGGTGAAGCCGCTGGCGTTGCCGATGCCCTGAATTGGTGGCGGTATCACCACCAGCGCCACCGCATTCTGCAGCTTGTCGAGCGCCCCCTGCAGATTGGCGTAGACCGAACGTAGGTCCGCGCCGCTGCCCGGCTTACGCAGGCTCCAATCCTTCAGGATCACATAGGCGACGCCGGCATTCGCCAAAGTTGCGCTGTTGTCCAGCACCGAGATGCCGCTGATGGAAATCACCTGATCCACCCCGGGGACGCCGAGCGCGATCTTTGTCACCTGATCCATCACTTGCTGCGTACGACCCACGGCAGCACCGTCCGGAAGCTGCGCCGCCACCAGCACGTAGCCCTGGTCTTCCACGGGGATGAACGACGTCGGCAAACGAGCGATACCCCAGACACCGACCCCGGCGACGACAAGTGCGACGATCACCATCAGGCCGCTGTGGCGCGCCATGGCACCGATCAGCCACGCATACCCATTCTCGATTGGTTGATAGACCCGATTGAACCCCCGAAAGAAGAAGTTGCGCTTCTCCGGCGGCACCGGCATGCGCAGCCACAGCGCGCACTGCGTCGGCTTCAGCGTCGCTGCATTGATCGCGCTGATCAACGCAGTCGCCGCTATCACCAGGGCGAACTGCGCGTACATCTGCCCGGTCAGGCCCGGCAGGAATGCCGCCGGAATGAACACCGACATCAGCACCAGCGTGATGCCGATGATCGGCCCGAACAGCTCGTCCATTGCCTTGATGGCAGCATCGTGCGGTGTCAGGCCGCGCTCGATATGGTGTGCCGCCCCCTCCACCACGACGATCGCGTCATCGACCACGATGCCGATGGCCAAAATGATCGCGAACAACGTGGAGAGATTGACCGTGAATCCGAGCGCTGCCATGGCAGCAAAGGCGCCGATGATCGTTACCGGGACCGTCGTTGCCGGAACCAGGGTGGCGCGCCAATCCTGCAGGAATACCAGGATAACGATCAACACGAGCACCGCAGCCTCGATCAGCGTCTTGTAGACCTCATGGATAGAGGCATTTACGAAGCGCGTGGTATCGAACGGAACGGTGTAGGTCAGACCCTGCGGGAACGACTTGGACAGCTCCGCCATCTTGGCGTTGACCAGCGACGCCACATTCAAAGCGTTGGCGGTTGGCAGCTGGTAGATCGCGATGCCTGCGGATGGCTTGCCGTTCAATCTGGACGATTGGGAATAGGTCTGCGCACCCAGTTCGACATGTCCCACATCCTTCACCCGGGTGATCTGGCCACCATTGGCGCTGTCCACCTTGACGATGATGTTGCCGAATTCCGCAGGATCGGCGAGCCGACCCTCGATATTAACCGTGTACTGAAAAACCTGACCCGATGGCGCCGGCGGTGCACCAACCTGTCCTGCGGTGACCTGCTGGCTCTGCTGCTGGATCGCCTTGATCACGTCCTCGGGCGCCAGTCCGCGCGCCTTCAATGTCTCCGGGTCGAGCCAGATGCGCATGGAATATTGCCCGACACCGAATACGCCGACATTGCCGACGCCAGGGACACGGGCGAGCTCCGGGACCAGACTGATGGTGGCGTAGTTGCTCAGGAAAAGGCTGTCGTAGCGGCCATCCGGCGAGGACAACGTCACGATCTGCAAAATCGACGTGGACTTCTGCTGCACAGTGACGCCCTGCACCTGCACGGCCTGCGGCAGCGACGCCATCGCCGCAGAAACGCGATTCTGCACAAGGACCTGTGCAAAATTAAGGTCGGTGCCGATCTCGAAGGTCACAATGAGTGAGTACGTGCCATCGGATGCGCTGGTCGACTGCATGTAGAGCATGCCCTGCACGCCGTTGACCTGCTGCTCGATCGGCAGCGCCACCGTGTTCATCACGGTATCCGCGCTCGCGCCCGGATAGCTGGTCGTGACGGACACGGTCGGTGGCACGACGTTCGGGTATTGCGCCACTGGGAGCGTGAACAGCGCAACGCCGCCGATCAGCACCATGACGATTGCCAGCACATTGGCCAGCACCGGCCGATTGATGAAGAATTTCGAGATCATCGGCTTCGGCCGCTTGCCGTCACGACTTGCCCGGCGGCGATGCCGCCTCGGCCGCGATCGTTGTCACCTGCGGCGCAACCTTCTGCCCGGGCACCGCCCTCTGGTTGCCGCTGACCACGACCAGATCGTCCGCCGTTATGCCCGAGGAGATCACGCGGAGCCTGCCCTCCAACTGGCCGGTCTGCACCGTCCGCTGCTGCACGACATTGTCCTTGTTGACGACGAGAAGGTAGTTGCCGCTCTGATCCGCACCCAGCGCTTCGTCGGGTACCAGCAGGGCATTCGCCTTCTGCACCGCCAAAGGTATGCGGATTCGCAAGAACATGCCGGGCAGAATGGCGCGGTTCGCATTGTCCAATATGCCGCGCGCGGTCAGCGTTCCGGTCGATGGATCCAGCGTGGGGGCGACGTAATCCAGCGTGCCGCTATGCGGATATCCTTCCTCGGTCATCAGCCCCACATCCACGGGCACGTTCTTGATTTCTCCCGCCTTGATGCCTCGCTCTGCCAGCGCCGCCTTTACCCGCAATACCTGCTGCTCGCTGACCGTGAACGTGGCGTAAATCGGATCGAGTTGCACGATGGTGGCGAGCTTGGTCGGCCCGCTGACACCGACGAGACCGCCCTGTGAAACCAGATGTGCGCTGACCACGCCGTCGAACGGCGCGGTGACCCTGGTGTAGCCGAGGTTGATCGCCGCTATCGTCACCCCTGCCTGATCGTTCTGTATCTTGGCCTGGTCGCTGTCGAGCTTGGCGCGGGCCTGGTCAACCACCGACTGTGACGCGAAGTCGCTCTTGCCGAGCGTGGATTGCCGGTAGAATTCGGCCTTGGCCTGCACAAGATCGGCCTGCGTCGCCGCGAGCGAGGCCTGCGCCTGCTGCAACTGCGCCTGATAAGGCGCCGGTTCGATTACAAACAGCGTATCGGCTTGCTTGACCGCGGCGCCATCTTGATAGTCGATCTGCTGCAGATAGCCCTGTACCCGGGCCTCGAGGTCGACCTGATTGTAGGCGACTGCATTGCCGGTGATTTCGAGGTAAGGCGTTACTTCCTGCTGGACGGGCTTCGCTACGTCGACCGGCGAAGGCGGCGGCGGGACGTAGGCGTTCTCCTTCTTACACGCCGCGATTCCCGCCAGCGTCAGGCTCAGCACCACGAGGCACGCCAGTTGTGGCCGCCGAAACGTTATCCGCACTCGAGCCCCCAAGCTTGGTCGGGAGCAGTTCACCCGATTTCGTGCCGCGGCGGAAGCGTGCAAATAACGAGCCAATGAAGCTCGCGGCGCCGCCCGGCATCAGGAACATCACGGCAATCAGGATTACGCCATAGACAGCGCCCGGCGCGGCTTTCGACACCTGTTCGGCAAGGTTGGGGACGAACTCGATGAACAGGCCGCCGAGGATGGCACCGCCGATCGAGGAGACCCCGCCCACCACCAGACCAACAAAGAAGTATATGGAGACGAAGATGCCGAAGCTGTCGGGGGCGACGAACTGCACCACGATCGCGCCGAGTGAGCCCGCCACACCGGTATACATCGCGCTCAGCGCGAAGGTGCGCGTCTTCAGCAGCGCGATGTCGATGCCCATCGCCTCGGCTGCCAGCGCGTGATCGCGAATCGCCATCATCGCGCGGCCAATGCGCCCGCGCACGATATTCCAGGCCAGCAGGAACAGCAGGCCACCCACGAACAGGGTGAACAGATACAGCCATTGGTCAGGCGACATGTCGAGGCCGAATGGCGGATCAGGCTTGTCGATGACGAGGCCCTGCACGCCGCCGGTCCACGGCGAGAGCGCGTCGTGCTTCAGAAGCTGCGGAACCGCCACCGCGAGTGCGAAGGTTGTCAACGCGAGGTACAGGCCGGCAAGCCGAAGTGCGGGAAGCCCGATCAGGAAGCCGATCACCGCGCAGACAACTGCCGAGACCGGCAACGTCGCCCAATACGGCACGTTGTACTGATACATCAATACAGCGGTGACATAGGCGCCGATGGCATAGAACGCGCCGTGGCCCAACGAGATCTGGCCGTTGAAACCAGTCAGGATGGCGAGGCCAAGGATAGCGATGGCATAGACCACCACCATGGTCAGTTGGAACAGGTGGTAGTCGCTGAATAGCAGGGTGGGCAGCAGCGCGACGGCCAACCACACCAGGATCGCCGCGAGGGCGTTGCGCGCCATCGCCTAAACCCTGCTCAGCACGGTCCGGCCCAGCAGCCCGGACGGTTTAACCACCAGCACCGCGACGATGATGATCAGCGCGACTGTCAGCTTCAGCTCGGTCCCGACCAGATAGGCGCCAGCCAGGTTCTCGATGATCCCGACCGCGAAGCCCCCCAACACCGCGCCAAGCGGATTGTCGATGCCCCCAAGCAGCGCGCCGGCGAACGCGTAAAGCAGGATGCCGGCCATCATGTTCGGATCGAGATAGACGATCGGTGCCACCATCATGCCGGCGACCGCACCGATCGCCGCTGCAAGGCCCCAGCCCAACGCCAGCATCCAGCCCACGCGGATACCGACCAGACGCGAGGAAACCGGATTGAACGCGGCGGCGCGCATCGCCAGGCCCAGCTTGGTGTGGCGGAAAAACAGGTAGACGGCAGCCAGCACAATCAGCGTAACGCACGTGGCGCCCAGTTCATGGCCGGAGACATAGCCACTGAACAGTATCGGCCCACCAGGGAATGGTGTCGGAAAGGTCTTGATCATGTAGTCGAACATCCAACCCGTACTGGCATTGATGATCAGCAACAGCCCGATGAACACACCGACCGACGCGAGAACCGGCGCATCCGTCATCGGCCGCATCAAAATACGCTCGATCAGCAGGCCGATGACAAACGAGACGACAATGGTTATCGCGAAGGCGATCCAGTACGGCAGACCGGCGTTGATCAAGGTGAGCGCGATGTAGGTTGACAGTGTCGCCATCTCGCCCTGCGCGAAATTCACGTGATGCGTCGCCTGATAGATCATCACCAGGGCAAGCGCCACCGAGGCGTAGATGCCCCCGCTCGCAATGCCCGACAGGACCTGGTGCAGCACGCCTTCCATTCGCCCCCTCCCTAACCAAAGTCCCCTCTCCCGCGAAGCGGGGGAGGGTCAGGGAGGGGGTGTTCGTTGATCATCTCAGTACCCCAGATAAGAACGCCTGACAAATTCGTCGCGCTTGATCTCCGCCGCCGGCCCGGAGATCACGATGCGTCCGGTCTCCAGCAGATACGCCTGCTCCGCGATCTCCAGCGCCAGACTGGCGTTCTGCTCGACCAAAAGGATCGACACGCCTTCGTCAGCGCGGATGCGATGCATGATCGCGAAGATCTCCTGCACGATCAGCGGCGCCAGACCGAATGATGGCTCATCCAGCAGCAGCAGCTTCGGACGCAACAGCAGCGCTCGCGCGATCGCCAGCATCTGCTGTTCACCGCCAGAGAGCGTACCGGCCTGCTGGCGAAACCGCTCACGCAGCCGCGGAAAGTAGCCGAACACCCGATCGAAATCCTGCGCGACGCCCTGCCGGTCGCGGCGGATGTAGGCGCCGAGCCGCAGGTTCTCTTCGACCGTCAGCTCAAAGAAGGTGCCGCGGCCGTCGGGCACGTGCGCGACACCGCGCTGCACGATGTCTTCGGTCGCCTTACCGTCGATGCGTTCTTCGCCAAAGCGGATTTCGCCACTCGTGCGGACCATGCCGCAAATCGCCCGCAGCGTGGTGGTCTTGCCGGCGCCATTCGCACCAAGCAGCGCAGTGACACCCCCCTGTTCCACGGCGAAGTCGATGCCGTGCAGCACGCGCGTCTCGCCATAGCCCGCATGAAGGGACCGTGCCTCAAGCAGCGCCGGCATGCTGCTCTTCCCGCGTCTCGCCCAGATACGCCCGGATCACCTCGGGCTCGTTGCGCACTTCGTCCGGCGTGCCGTCGGCGATCTTCAGACCGAATTCCAATGCCACCACCTTGTGCGAGACACGCATCACCAAATTCATGTGATGCTCGACCAGCAGGATGCTGAGGTCGAAATGAGCGCGGATGCGTTGCAGCAACTGCGCCAGCTCATCGACCTCGCTGTGGTTGAGGCCGCCGGCCGGTTCGTCGAGCATCAGCAGCTTCGGACCGCCGATCAGCGCGCGCGCCAGCTCGACTCGCTTCTGCGTGCCGAACGGCAGGCTGCCCGCCTGCGTGGCGGCGACATCGTTCAGATCGAGCAGATCCAGCAGGTCGTGCAGCCGCGCAACAGCAACGGCGTCCTCCTGCCGCACCACCGGCAGGCGAAGCGCATTGGCGATGAAGCCCGAGCGCCCGAGATGATGCGCGCCGACCAGGATGTTGTCCCGCACGCTCATACGACGGAACAGCGCGACGTTCTGAAAGGTGCGTCCGAGGCCCAGGCCGGCCATACGGTAGCGGCTGAGGTTCTTGAGCGAGCGGCCCTCGAACAGTATGTCGCCGTCGGCGTAGCGGTAGAAGCCGCTGATACAGTTGAATAGCGTGGTCTTGCCGGACCCGTTCGGTCCGATCAGGCCGCATATCTCGCCATAGCCGACATCGAATGACACGCCGCCAAGGGCGATCACGCCGCCGAAACGCATGGCAACATTGGACACCCGCAGCAGGGGAGTTTCGACGGACCCCGGCGGCATCAGGTCGCGCGCATGGCCTGTCGGCCAATCCTGTCGGCGCCGCGACGGCTTCCCATACGTAACTCCCTGCTGGCTGGCCCGCGCTGCCGGGGGCTTCGCCGCGAACTAGACGCAGGCGCACGGACAAGTCAACCGCAACTGGACTTGCGTCTGCCCCACAGTTTGGTCTAGTCCTGGCATACCAAGAAGACACGCAAGTTGGCGTGCCACGCCGCCAGGGAGTGATGTTTGCAGATAACGGCAGCCGAGCCGATCACGCTAAGCATCGGACTGCGCAAGCAGGCCTGCGAGGCGATCAAGCGGGCAATCACCGAGATGAATATCTACGGCCACCCGCTGGAGATCCGACTGGACGAGCGCCAGCTCTCGCAAGATCTCGGAATGAGCCGTACGCCGGTACGCGAGGCGCTGTCGGTGTTGGAACAGGAAGGCTTTGTGCGCTCGGTGCCGCGGCGCGGTCTGATCGTGGTACGCAAATCGAAGCGCGAGGTGGTCGAGATGATCACCGTCTGGGCGGCGATCGAAAGCATGGCCGCGCGCCTGGCCGCTCCGCGGATGACCAAGGCGGAGTTTTCCGAATTGCACGCGCTGGTCGATGTGTTCCAGGAGGACCCTTCCGAGCAGATCAGCGAATATTCGAATGCGAATATGCGGTTCCACCAGGCGATCATCCGCATGGGTGGCGTCAATCTGATGACGAGCCTGACCGACAACCTGTTCATCCACATGCGCGCCGTGCGCGCCGTGACAATGACGCAGGACAACCGGGCGCAACGCTCGATCGTCGATCATCGCAACATCATCGCAGCACTGGAGCAACGCGACGCTGATGTGGCCGAGCGGCTGGTGCGCGAGCACACGATGGGATTGGCAGCGCATGTCGAGCGGCACGGCGATTTTCTCGACAGGATGGCCGGGTCTGACGACGAACGGCGCCGGCAATACGCATAGGGAGAAAAGTATGTCCGCAGCACTTGAGCAGAGTGTCGGCGAACCCGAAGCCGAACTGACGGACGGGTTCCACCTCGTCATCGATGCGCTGAAGCTGAATGGCATCAAGACGATCTATAATGTCCCAGGCATACCGATCACCGATCTGGGTCGTCTGGCGCAGGCCGAGGGTATGCGGGTGATCTCGTTCAGGCATGAGCAGAATGCCGGTAATGCGGCAGCGATCGCGGGCTTCCTGACAAAGTCGCCGGGTGTGTGCCTCACAGTCTCGGCGCCAGGATTTTTGAACGGCCTCGTCGCGCTCGCCAATGCGACGACGAACTGCTTTCCGATGATCCTGATCAGCGGCTCGTCGGAACGCGAAATCGTCGACCTCCAGCAGGGCGACTACGAGGAGATGGACCAGCTCGCCATTGCCAGGCCGCTGTGCAAGGCGGCATTCCGCGTGCTGCATGCGGCCGATATCGGCATCGGCGTCGCGCGCGCCATCCGGGCTGCGGTTTCTGGCCGTCCGGGCGGCGTGTATCTCGACCTACCGGGAAAACTGTTCGGCCAGGTGATGGAAGTCGAGGCTGGCCGCCGGTCACTCGTGAAGGTAATCGATCCAGCGCCGGCGCAGCTCCCGGCACCATCCGCCGTTGAGCGCGCCCTGGATGTGCTGCGTGGTGCGAAACGTCCGTTGATCATCCTCGGCAAGGGCGCTGCCTATGCCCAGGCCGACAGCGACATCCGCGCATTGGTTGAGAAGAGCGGTATCCCCTACATCCCGATGAGCATGGCCAAAGGCCTGCTTCCTGACCTGCATCCGCAATGCGCTGCCGCCGCACGTTCGACCGTGCTGGCCGACAGCGACGTCGTGCTGATGATCGGCGCACGGCTCAACTGGCTGCTCAGTCACGGCAAGGGTCGGCAATGGGGCAAGCCGGGCTCGAAGAAGTTCATTCAGATCGACATCGAGCCGCGCGAGATGGACAGCAACGTCGAGATCGCCGCGCCGTTGGTCGGCGATATCGGCTCATGCGTGGCCGCGCTGCTGCGCGGCATGGGCGACGACTGGAAGCAGCCGCCCGCGGAGTGGACGCACGCGATCCACGCCAAGAAGGAACAGAACATCGCCAGGATGGCCACCAGACTGGGGAAGAACTCGATCCCGATGGACTACCACTCCGCGCTGCGCGTGTTGCGCGATGTGATCAAGGAGCGGCCGGACGCGATCCTGGTGAATGAGGGTGCGAACACGCTCGACCAGGCGCGCGGCGTGATCGACATGTACCAGCCACGCAAGCGCCTCGATGTCGGCACCTGGGGCGTGATGGGCATTGGCATGGGCTTTGCCATCGCCGCTTCGGTCGAGACCGGCAAGCCGGTGCTCGCGATCGAGGGCGATAGCGCGTTCGGCTTCTCCGGCATGGAGGTAGAGACGATCTGTCGATACAACCTGCCGGTCTGTGTCGTTGTGTTCAACAATGACGGAATTTATCGCGGCGATGGTGTCAATCCGAGTGGCGGCGCCGACGCAGCCACGACCGCGTTCGTCAAAGGTGCCCGCTACGACAGGATGATCGAGGGGTTCGGCGGTGTTGGCGTCAATACGACCACGCCGGACGAGCTGAAGCGCGCCGTCGACGCGGCGATGGACTCAGGCAAGCCCACACTCATCAACGCGGTGATCGACCCGGCAGCAGGCAGCGAGAGCGGCAACATCGGCAATCTCAATCCTCGCAGCGCCCTGACAAAGAAGACAGGAGCATAAGATGTCCAAGGCACTCGACGGCGTTAAAATCCTGGACTTCACCCACGTGCAGTCAGGGCCGACCTGCACGCAGCTTCTCGCCTGGCTCGGCGCCGACGTAATCAAGGTCGAACGTCCCGGTGTCGGTGACATCACGCGCGGGCAGCTGCAGGACATTCCAAAGGTGGACAGCCTGTATTTCACGATGCTGAACCACAACAAGCGATCGATCACCATCGATGGCCGCAACCCGCAGGGCAAGGCGGTACTCGAGGAACTCGTAAAGACTTGCGACGTGATGGTGGAGAATTTTGCGCCCGGCGCGCTCGACCGCATGGGCTTCACCTGGGAGCATATCCAGTCGCTGAACCCACGCATGATCCTTGCCTCGGTAAAGGGATTCGGACCCGGCCCGTATGAAGACTGCAAGGTCTACGAGAACGTCGCGCAGTGCGCCGGCGGTTCCGCTTCCACCACAGGTTTCGATGATGGCCCGCCGCTGGTCACCGGTGCGCAGATCGGCGACTCCGGCACCGGCCTGCATCTCGCCCTCGGCATCGTCTCGGCGCTGTTTCAGCGCGTCACGACAGGGCGCGGCCAGAAGGTGCTGTGTGCGATGCAGGACGGCGTGCTGAACCTGTGCCGCGTCAAGCTGCGCGACCAGCAGCGACTCGCACATGGGCCGCTCAGCGAGTATCCGCAGTATCCCGATGGCGAATTCGGCGAGGCAGTGCCGCGCGCTGGCAATGCGTCAGGCGGCGGCCAGCCCGGCTGGATTTTGAAATGCAAAGGCTGGGAGACCGACCCCAATGCCTACATCTACTTCATCGCCCAAGCGCCGGTGTGGGACCCGATCTGCGACGTGATCGGCAAGCCCGAATGGAAGACCGACCCGGAGTACGCCAAACCTCCGGCGCGCCTGCCGAAGCTGAAGCAGATCTTCGAGACGATCGAGCGATGGACCATGACCAAGACCAAGTTCGAGGCCATGGACATCCTGAACAAGCACGACATCCCATGCGGGCCGATCCTGTCGATGAAGGAAATCGCCGAGGAACAGTCGCTGCGCGACACCGGCACAGTGGTCGAGGTCGATCACCCTACGCGCGGCAAGTACCTGACCGTCGGCAATCCGATCAAGATGTCGGACAGCATATCGGACGTGAAGCGCTCGCCGCTGCTCGGCGAGCACACCGATGAGATCCTGCGCGAAGTACTGCGTCTCGATGAACCGCGCATCGCCGAGATCAAGGCGTCCGGCGCGCTGGGAGGAGCACCCGCGCGCGCTGCCGCCGAATAGGTCAGGCTACCGGCGGCTGCACTCCGTGTCGGAAAGTCGATATCCGGCGCGGCAGCGGGTCAACGCTGCTCGTAAGCCGTCCACACCTTTGCCGCCTTCGGCTGTAGCAAAGCTTCATCGATCTCTTCGAGCGAGCGCCCTTTTGTCTCGAAACCAAGGAATAGGAACACCAGCCCAGCCATCACGCTCCACGCCGCTAGATAGTTCATCGCCGGCCCAAGCGCGGCAAGATCGGCCTTGGGATTGACGTAGTTGGACGATCCCGCGATCAGCGCCAGCCCGAGCGGTCCGATCACCTTGCCGAAATTACCGAGGCCGTAGCCGAAGCCCATGCCGCTTGCGCGCAGGGCCGCCGGCCACACCTCCGCAGCGTATGGCCCAACGACCGCGTAACCGCCATCGCCGAAGAAGCGCGACAGCATGATCCCCAGGAACAGCATGGAGACGCCACCGATGAAGTCGGCGTGATACACGCCAGCCAGCCAGCAGAAGATCGCCGCGCCGAAGCTCAGCAGCACACCCGAAGGGCGCCGACCGATCGCTTCCGACAGCCACGAGAACAGAAAGCGGCCGATCAGTCCCGCGAAGCCAACCCATATCATGAGAAACGAAGCTTCCGCCGGTCCGATCGACAGCGTCTGTACAAACAATGTCGGTGCCCACAGCACAAGGCCGATACCGGTCGTCTGCACGCCGAGACTGGTCAGCGTTGACAGGATCATGCTGCGCGGATAGCGGAACAGTTCGCGCCACGGGGTATGTCGCGGTGCGGGCACACTGGTGGGCAGAGTGATGCTGCGCGGATCCGTTTGCAGCGCCCAGGCGAGCGCCTCACGCGCCTCCTCGACGCGCCCCATGCGGATCAGCCAGCGCGGCGATTCCGGCACCCAGGCGCGGATCAGCAAGGTGATCAACGCTGGCATCAGACCAACAACGAACAACCCGCGCCAGCCAACGATCGGCGCGAGATAGGCCCCAAGAAACGCGCCAAGCATGCTGCCGAGCGGCAGGCACGACGTGACGATGCCGCCGACCAGACCACGCTTTGATGTTGGCACGAATTCCTGCACCAACGGCAGATCCACCGCGAACAGGCCGGAGACACCGAAGCCCACCAGGAAACGAAAGAAGGTGAGGAAGATCCAACCACCCTGCTCCGGTGTCAGTGCCATCACGCCAGTGGCGAGCGAGAAATTCAGCGCGGTCATTATGAACACCTTGCGCCGACCGATGCGATCCGCGAGCCAGCCCCAGAACAACGCACCAGGCACCGCGCCCAGGCCGGACGACAACAAAATCATCGCTGACTGGCCGTAAGTGAGTTTCCACGAACCGACGATGAACGCCAGCACGAAGCCGATCAGATAAAAGTCGAAGAAGTCGAGCATGTCGCCAAGGATGGCGGCGAAAACGATCTTGCGCTGATTGTTGGTCAGTGACGTCTGGCGTTCCAGATGCTCCAGCACTGCGTCAACTCCCTGAGCCGTTTCTTAGGGCATCGATATGGCAACCCTACGCGAAGCGTAACTGCAAGATCGCGTTCCTCGCAACGCCGGCCCTTCGCTTCCGTCCGCTACTTCCACACCAGAGACGCTACCAGCCCGACTGCAAGCAGTCCGGCCACGACCTGCCAGAATCGAACCGGCGCGCGCTCATATAACGTGAGCGGCCGACGCACCGGCGGGGGCGCATGCAATGGCCCCGCCTCAAATTCACCGGCGAACTCCGCCATGTCGCCAAATCGCTCGGCGGGATCGAGCGCGATCGCCCGACCGAGCGCGGCCTGCAGCCAGGCCGGCAGATCAGGGCGAAGGATCGCGATGTCCTTTGGCCGCTCCAGACGTGGCGGGCTGATCGCATCCGGATTGCCGTACGGATACTCGCCGGTGAAAGTGCGAAACAAGGTGACGCCCAGCGCGTAGATGTCGGTCGCCGCATTGCCGGCTTCGCCCGTGAACATTTCCGGCGCCATATAAGCAGTCGTGCCGGGAATTGCCTCGGGGGGGAAATCCTCCAGTCCCGGCAGACGCACCACGCCCAGATCGAGCAGCTTGAGCGATCCGCCCGCCTCCAGCATCACGTTGTCGGGCTTGATGTCGCGATGAATGATGCCGACGCGGTGCAGTGCGGCCGTTGCACGCGCGAGCCTGATCGCGATGTTGCGGCCATCCTCCATGCCCACCCTTGGTGCACGCGCGAGCCGCGTCTCCAGCAATTCCCCTGTGTAGAGCGGCATGACGGTGTAAAGGCAGGTCTGCCGCTCCGGTGGTAACTCGATCACATGCGCGACCCAGGGACTGGTCACCCGCGTGCCGACCCATGCCTCGCGAACAAAGGCGGCATGGAAGGTGGCGACCGCGGCCACCTGCGGTTTGGGGAACTTCAGCACCACCGTGCCACCGTCCACCTCGTCAATCGCACCGAACAGGCGACTGTACCGGCCGTCGGACACCAGAACATTCAACACGAATCCGTCCACCGTGTCGCCGACCTGCGGTACAGGAATCAGCGGCAGGCGCATGATCGCGGTTCCGACATCATCGGAGCGCGCTGTCGGGAGTGCCACGACATCCAGCACGAGCGCAGTGCAGTTGTCGGTGCTGCCCGCCTCGAGTGCCGCATCGACCAGCGCTCGGCTGGTATCCGCCGGCGCCGAACGTATCCGCAGGATGTCGGCGATGCTTTCGTCCACCAGGGAGCCATGCACCCCGTCGGTGCACAGTAGGAAGCGATCGTGCAGCGCGATCGGCTGGCTTGTGTAATCGAGGCGAAGCTCCGCTTCGATTCCAAGTGCACGAGTGAGCACGGGCGAATTCGCATTGCCCTCACGCACGTGGTCGCTGGTAAGGCGCATCAACCGATCGCCGCTCAGACGGTAGGCTCGCGTGTCGCCGACATGCAGCAGATGCGCAAGACGGCCCCGCAGGACAAGCGCCGTGAATGTGCAGCCCATGCCGACGAGGCGCGTGTCCTGCTGACCTTGGGAGTGAACCCAGGAGTTGAGCGCGTCGAGGATGCGGGCACCGGCACGACGCACCTCCATGGTCTCCGGCACGTCCCAGAAGCCGTCGAGGAAGCCTCGCACCGCGGTCTCCGCCGCCACGCGGCCGCCTTTGGCGCCGCCAATGCCGTCGGCGATGGCAGCCGCCACGTCGCGTCGCTCCGCGGCAACCTCGGAGCCAAGTACCGCGCCTGCGAAATCCTCATTGCGCGGTCGCGGACCCGTGGCCGAGAAGTAGCCGATGCTCGCCCGCGGGATGGCAAGATCGTCGCTCATCCTGCTCGCCTCGCGAGGTCGAGGTTCAAGGCGGCAGCGCGCAGCGATGGTGGAGGAAATAGCCGCCCGTGCTGGATGCCAGAACGACCGTCAAATCACCGGAGGCGCGGTCGAGCGTGTAATTGCCGCCATCCTTGGCATCGTGCCAGGAGATCTGGGCAGGGCTGATCCGGGCCGGATTGGCATCCACGGTCGCTCGGCCATAGTCGATGCTGATCTGCCACGTCGCGCCGCTGGCGGGATTGGAACAGGTGACGACCAGCGCCTGTCCCAGAGGCTGCCCGTCACCGGAAGCAGCCGCAACACATGTTGCCAGCGCGGCGATGGCAGCCACGATATGCCGGGTCAGGAACATGTCCTCATCTGCGAGGGCCGGCGTCCCAATAGCCAGTTTCCTCGACGTTGCAAAGTGTATCGCCAGCATCCCCGCTTCGGTCCGCGGCGGCACGGGCACGATCACCATTGCTTACTCGTTATGCAACGCGCCGCTTTGGTAATCTTTGCACGAATCACAACACCTATGTCGCTCGAAGCGACTATGCCCGCGAGTCCTTTAGTCAACCATTGCGCGAAATATTTCACATCAATACAATCACAGCGGGCCACGAGTCGCCGCTGCTAACCAGTAAAAGGCGCTGATGGGGCGAGACAGTATATGCGGCATATATTTTGCTTGGCCCGTTTGGCTTGGCGTCCGTAACTCACAACAGCCTCGTAGCGGTCGGAGTTGCCGTTCGTGATGGGCGCTATCGGAAACGAATGACCTCGGGGGAGAAATCTAATGCTCGTACCGTCACCAAAATGGCTCGATACCGGCAACAATGCCTGGCAATTGGCAGCCGCAACGTTCGTCGGCCTGCAAAGCATCCCGGGCCTCATGGTCCTCTATGGCGGCGTCGTAAAGAAGAAGTGGGCCATCAACTCAGCATTCATGTCGCTGTACGCATTCGCCTCGGTCCTGGTCGTCTGGATCCTGTTCGACTACAATATGGCCTTCGGACCGCAATGGTTCCCCTTCCTCGGCACGCCCATGCCCGCGACCTCGGCCGCGTTCGCCCTCGGCCAGGCCACCATTCCCGCCGCCGCGTCGGGCATGCCCGAATTGACTTTCCCCATGGCAACACTGGTGTTCTTCCAGTTCGTGTTCGCCGCGATCACGGTGATCATCCTTGCGGGCTCACTGCTCGGGCGAATGAATTTCACCGCATGGATGATCTTCTGCCCGGTATGGATGACACTGGTGTATACAGTGGGGGCCTTCAGCCTATGGGGTGGCGGGTGGCTTTCCGCGCTGGGGGTGCAGGACTTCTCGGGCGGCTATGTCATTCATCTTGCCGCCGGCGCCTCCGGCTTCACTGCCGCGGCCGTTATCGGGCCACGCCTGCAACAGGATCGCGAGCATTTCCCTCCCAATAGCCTCCTGGTTACACTGATCGGCGCGGGCATTCTGTGGCTCGGCTGGAACGGGTTCAACGGCGGTGATCCATACTTCGCCAATGCCGACGCCGGGGCCGCGGTGCTCAACACCAACACGGCCACCGCGGTCGCCTTGCTGGTCTGGACCCTGCTCGACAAGATGGCCTACGGCAAGCCATCGGTCATCGGCGCCGTCAACGGCATGATCGCCGGGCTGGTCGCCATCACGCCGGCGGCCGGCTTCGTGAACGGCTGGGGCGCGATCATCATCGGCATCGTCGCCGGCATTATCCCGTGGATGAGCATGAACTGGCTGCAGAAGACCAGTTTCATGATGCGGGTGGACGACACGCTGAGTGTGTTCTCGACGCATGGCGTCGCCGGCCTGACGGGCGGCCTTCTGGTCGGCGTCCTCGCCTGTCCCGACATGCTGGAATACATCGGCACCGACAAGGAGGCCCCCGGCGTCAGCGTCACGGGCCTGCTCTACGGCGACACCGGCCACCAACTCCTGATGCAGTTCTACGGTGCGGCGTTCATCATCATCTACAACGTGATCGCAACGGCCATCATCCTCAAGGTGATATCGATAATCGTTCCGTTGCGCATGGACGAGGCGACACTGCGGGTCGGCGATGACGCCGTGCACGGCGAGACCGCGTACGCGATCGGCGTCGAGGGCGAGTAACCAGCCGTTTGGGGGCGGGCGGTTGCCCGCTCCCAAACGGTCTCGCGTCAGCTTCCCAGGATCGTGCCTATCGCAACACCGGCGTCGGCCGCGACGCCCTTCCTGCCGCCATCAGGACGCGCGCGGGCGATCTCGATGAACCCGCCCTGGCCATGCACCACCAGTGCGCCGTTGCTGATCGCCACCACCTCGCCGAGCTTCTTCCCCTTCACCTCGGAGAACGTGTGCGCGATGCGCTTCGTCGCATTGAACACGAACAGCTTCTTGCCATCCGCCGTGGTCCACGCGCCCGGGGCGGGATCGCAGCCGCGGATCAGGTTGTAGGTGATGTCGACGTGGTTCGCCCAGTTGATGCGCGTTTCCGCGTCGCGGATGATGCCCTCGTAGCTGGCATTCGGCTCGTATTGCGCGAGCGCCGGCGCCTTGCCGGCCACCACCTGCTCGGCCACCTCCACCAGCGCCGCCACCCCCATCGGGAAGATCTTGCCGAAGTACAGCGAGCCCAGCGTGTCCTCCGGCTCGATCGGCACCGAGCGCATCAGGATCACCGGCCCTTCGTCCAGCCCATCCGTCGGGCGGAAGATCGAGAACCCGGTCTCGGTCCGCCCGCAGATGATCGCCCAGCTCATCGACGAGGCGCCGCGGTGCAGCGGCAGCAGGCTGGGGTGGAACTGGATCGTGCCGAACTTCGGGATGTTGCAGAAATCCTGCGGCGCGAACTGCGTCACGTACGCCATCACGCCGACCTGCGCATCCGCCGCCCGCATCGCCTCGAGCGCCGCCGGATCGGTGAGCTTGGGGAACTGATGCACCGGCACCCCGCGCTCCTCGGCCGCCACGCGCAACGGATCGGGCCGCCCCTTCTCCGGCGCGCAGAACACCGCCGCGACCGTATCGCCGCGGTTGAGGAACGCCTCCAGCGTTGCCTTGCCAAAATCCTGCTGGCCTATGATGGCGATCCGCATACGACGCCCTCCCGTTGCTGCGCTTCGATCTGGCACGCCAGCTTGCACGCCGGCCCGGCCTTGGCAACCGTCGCGCGCCGGCCCTAGCCTGCGACCAAATACGCGGGGAGGCCGACGATGCCGTTCGACGAACAGGCTGCGATCGACGAGTTCTGGGCGGCACGCACGCGCGGCGAGTATTTCCCGACCCAGTGGTTCGATCGCCTGACGCTGGATCAGGCGTATCGCATCCAGCTTGGCATGATCGCGCGCCGCATCGCCGCGGGCGAGCGGCAGATCGGCTGGAAGGTCGGCCTGACCGCGGAGCCGATCCAGCAGCAGTTCGGCTTCCACGAGCCGGTGTTCGGCTGCATCCTGGACAGCAAGCCATCCGGGCATGTCTTCCGCCGCGACGAACTGATCCGGCCTGGCTTCGAATCGGAACTGTGCCTGCGGGTCGCTCAGACACTGAGCGGCGAGGTGGATATGGCCACCGTGCGCCGCGCGATCGACGCGGTGTATCCGGCGCTGGAGATCATCGAGACGCGCGGCGACTTCACGGCGCAGATCGCGCTCGCGATGGCGGACAACGCGCAGCAGAAGACCATCGTGCTCGGCAATCCGGTGCCGCTCGGCGCGCTGGCGCTGGATGCGGTCGCCGCGACGGTGCGGATCAATGGCGAGACCGTCGCGACCGGGCGCGGCGATGCCGTGCTCGGCAACCCGCTGAACTCGGTGATCTGGCTGGCGCGCAAGCTCCAGGAGTTCGGCCGCGCCATCCAGCCCGGCGAGATCATCATGAGCGGCTCGTTCACGCGGCAATTCCCGATCGCGCCAGGCGATCGGGTGGAGGTGGATTTTGGCGGCGTGGGCGAGGTGCAGGCGGCAATGCTGGGGTAGCGCGGGGACGACGCTGATCGCCTGCACGTTAACCGTTCGTTCAGAATGCGACCGATAAGCTGCGGCGATGATGGGAGGCGGGTATCGAACGTCAGGAGCGCGAGTTCGCGCCGGCCGGCTTTCTGGACGATGCAAATCAAGCCTGGCTCCGTGCCGAACGGCTCTCCCACCTGAGGCGGTTTTCGAGCCAACAAGGGCCTGCTAACTAACTGACCCTCAGAAGAGACGCCGCCAACCGAGCGGTTGCACCATCACCCATTAACAATTCATTCAATGTTGGGTCGATAGCGTCCGGGCTACCGCCGCAAGGAGGCACCCATAACAGCATAGATCCGTCGGCCCACCCGAGACGGCTTGCCGCCGTCGAACTCAATACTTTGGTTCACAGACATGTCGACTACCAAGCAAGCGAAAATCTGCCTCGTTACGGAAGAACTGTCCTTTGGGAGAGGGGCGGGCGGAATTGGAGGAGCTTTCCACGAGCTAGCACTCGCCCTGACGAATGCTGGACACCTCGTCAACGTGGTTTATCTTCCGGTTGATGTAGATACGAAGCCGTCCAGCTCGCTTCTCTCTTACTACTACGATCATGGAATCAGTATCATTGACCCCCTGATAGAGCAATTTGTCTGGGCGCCGTTTTCGTATGAGAAGCGGTCCTATGGTCTCTTCCGCCATCTTGTGGGTTCACAACAAACTTACGACTTCATTCATTTTCATGATTACAAAGGGCTAGGCTTCGCCTCCCTGGTAGCAAAAAGTCAGCGTCTGGGCTTCCCAAAAACTAAGCTTGTTGTGCAAGCTCATGGCCCAACCAGGTGGGCATTGGCAGCAAATCAACATCCGTTCACGCACGAAGATCAACTAAAGATTGACTTCATGGAACGGCAAAGTATCGCCCGGGCGGACGTGTTGGTCAGCCCAAGCCAATATATGATCGACTGGTTCAAGCAGAACGGTTGGGCGCTGCCCGCGCCAAACCAGATACGAGTGATCCAAAACGTTAGCCTGCACCTAGCCACGCTGCTTAATTCGGAACGAGCGGACAGTAGGAACGTCCCCTGCCGCGAGATCATATTGTTCGGCAGGCACGAAGAACGAAAGGGTCTTGTGTCATTTTGTGACGCACTGGATCTAGTTCGTGAAGATTTGGCAATGGAAGATGTCACAGTTACATTCTTGGGGCGATTTGGAGTCATCAATGGCTGGGCCTCTCCGCTCTACTTGGTAAATCGGTCCCATAACTGGCAATTCCCAATACAGTTCCTACCCGACTTGGACAAAATCTCAGCATGTCGTTACATAGCAAATCGGAAACGCGGGATAGTCATAGTTCCGTCGTCCTCCGAGAACAGCCCATACACCGTTTTGGAAGCCGCGATCGCAGGCCGACCACTGATTACATCCGCCGACGGTGGTGCGCCCGAACTTCTCGAGTCCGAGTCTCCGACCAATTTTGACGTGTAAGATCGACCGAAAAAGCCTCGCGTCCAAACTTATGGAGGCCGTCCAGAAAGGGCTGCCGCCTGCTCACCTCGCCATTCCGCCAAAAGAAACCGTCCGCCTCTGGCTCGATCTGCACGCGTCAACAGCCTCACCGGAGATTAAGCTCGAAATTAGCAAGCAAAGATCAAACCCGACCCCGCCGTCAAGTCCGAAGGTCGTCGCAGCGATCGCTCACCACGAGCGGCCGGGCAAGCTGTACGATGCCTTAATGTCATTGGTAGCACAGACCTACTCAAACCTGGAAATCGTCGTCGTCGACGATGGTTCTACAAATGGCGAGACCCTCCACTTACTTACTCGCTTGGCCCCTCTAATGACAAAACTAAAGGTGCGGCTGCTCCGCCAAGAAAACCGCTATCTCGGGGCTGCTCGGAATCACGCAGCAGCGCACTCCAGACTCGGAGTACATCCTTTTCTTGGACGACGATGACCTCGCGTTCCCCAACCTTGTGCAGACATTAGTGACCGCGGCGGAGGCCACTCGTGCCGACGTCGTAAACTGCCTCAACCTCTACATGCCCGAAGCGCGACGTCAGGAGGCACATCCCTTTCCAGACCAGTTTAGTCAAAAGGTAAGTTATGTTCCCATTGGGGGGCCATTGGCGATGGCGCCTTTTGAGAATTGCTATGGCGCTGCCACGGCCTTAATTCGAAGAAGTTCGTTGAAAGCGGTTGGCTGCTATAGCGAACAGTATGGTGTAGGACATGAGGATTTCGAGCTCTATGTGCGTGTCCTACAAGCAGGTCTGAATATAGAAGTATGTCCACTCCCCCTTTACTTATATGAAGTTGATCACGATAGTATGGTGTCTTCTACGTCTCCATTACGTAACTGGGCCAGGGTATCTAATGCGATTGAGATCTCAGCACAACCCTGCGAATGGCAAGATCTCGCCTCTGTAATCGCCGGACAGCGAGCACAGGCAAATGCCGAGAACTTCCTTCAATACAAGATAAGGACTAGCATTCACAAGAACCTACTGGAACAACTCGCCGACGAACCTCAGCATACGGTCAGATACGCAGAGCTACTGGCAGAGTATGCTGGTTCAACTGGGACAATCACATCAGTGCAGGCCGCACGTGCGTTGGCTGCGGCCCGCATAGGCGAAATGGATGGGAAAGTAATACTTTCAATGCCGCCCCCTTCAAAGTCGGACACGCAGTTGCGAGACCGCGAGCTTTCAATAGGCGGACTGACACTTGAGGTTCTAGTAGATCTGTCATTCGGGCGCGTGCCCGAAGCCATTGCCGCCCTCACATCACTTTTAAATCGTCGGGTCGGCATACCTGCGCAAGAATATTGGCGGTTGCTGGCAGACTTTGCAAATTGCACGAGTTTGGAGCCTGAGCAGGCTTCGCAGGTTTTGTCGCTTTTCAGACTGAAAATATTGGACCAAAGCGGATCTGAACAGATTATCCCGGCTATGATTTCTCTTGCACTGCGAAGCCAAGATTTGCACGCCGCCATGGAGTTGGTCAACCGTGCGATGATCGTCGATGAGCAGGTGTACCTTGGAGCGAACCCAGACGTTGCTGACGCGGTCGCAACTGAGAAATTCTCCTCGGCGCTTGATCACTTCACTCATGCCGGTCAGGAGGAGGGGCGGTCGGGTTTTGGAACACTATCCAAAGTGAAAGACACACTGCAAGCACACCTCGGCGTTGAGGTTCCGATAACTTCACTGCGACAGTTACATTATGTATCGTCAGAACGAAGAGGATACTGGACCACTCCCGCACGATGCGGAAAAGGGGGCCTCAATTCCTTTAACTCATCGCGATACAAGAACAACTCGCGCCCCGCGGAAAGCCGCTGCAAATGGAGCGGCCAGAGCTAAACATTCTTGAAGGGTCATAATCCGTGCCAAACCTAGCCAACATCGATGCTCCAATCAACGTGCATGGTTTCGGGCGATCGGGCACTTCGCTGCTGCAGAATATACTCGGGGAAATGGGCGTCCAGATTTGCAATGAGATGGCTGGCTTAGTTTTCGGCTGTTTCCGCGGTGCTGAAGTCATGTTGGATTCTGACGACAGAGATATCACGGCCTTTAGTGAAAATCCCGGGGTAGCAGCCGTCCACGCAGCACTTTGTGCGGTGATGCCAAGTACCAAGCTCCGCTGGTGCCAAAAACTTGGTGGACTACCCAATCACGTCGTTTGGAGTATGACAGGTAAAGATGACATGGCCTATGCTAAGGATCCGTTCCCCTTCCCATACGATTGGTTCTGGACTGTGCTCAGGAGCAGCTTTCCGAGCAGCAAGGACGTTCTCATCGTCCGGGACTTTCGTGATGTCATCACTTCTCGGTATTACTACACGGGATGGCATCCTGAAGATATCGCCTCAGCTCTGGCTGTCTACTATAACCTGATGGCGCATCCCTCAGCCAACATAGACTGTGTAATAAGATACGAACATCTGGTCACCACCACCCCGAATACGTTGGATCGGCTTGTATCTGCGCTTGAGTTGGTAGGCCAGACGGCGACCCCTGAGGCACTTGCTTGGCATGCTTCGCCGTCGCATGGTGATGACTTACCTGCAGCGAGGAGGCGAGATTTCTCCTGGCGCGCCAAACACAAATCAGTAATCAGTGACTGGGTCGCCCGTATTGTTGCCCCTGCGATTTCTCGACTGGAGGACCGATTTGCTGTGGATCTTGCTTCCGCTGACTAAGTGTCCGTCCGGAATGATCGGGAGTTATTAAAATCGGTTACGGGAGGGGCTTGAGCGGCTCGAATCGTGTGTGATTCGATCAGCGTCGCCGATTTGGGAGGTGCCCTATGTGGACGACGGAGAACCGCTCCCGCTACGACCGGGACAGGCTGCGCTACCCGAGTGACCTGACCGACGAGGAATGGTCGTTGGTTGAGCCGCTGATTCCTCCGGCCAAGCGTGGCGGTCGCAAACGCGAGGTGGTGGTGCGGGAGGTGGTGAACGGGGTGATGTATGTGCTGAGCACCGGCTGCCAGTGGCGATACATCCCCAAGGATCTGCCGCCACGGAGCACGCTACACGACTACCTGACCCGGTGGAACTACGATGGGACGATCGAGAAGATCCACTATGCGCTGTATGTGCAATGCCGCGAGGCAATCGGTCGGGAGGCCAGCCCGACAGCCTGCGTGATTGACAGCCAGAGCGTGAAAAGCGCGGAAAAAGGGGGGTCTGCATTGATCCACCCGGCTATGATGCGGGCAAGAAGATCAAGGGGATCAAGCGGCATATCCTGGTCGATACGGTAGGCTTGCTGCTGCACGCCAAAGTCCATCCCGCGGACATCCAGGACCGTGACGGCGGCGTTCTGCTGCTTTCGACCTTGTTTGGACTGTATCCATTCCTGGTGAAGCTGTTCGCCAATGCCGGCTATCAGGGACCACAGTTCGCCACTGCCGCGGCAAAGGTTCTGCCGCACCTATCGGTCGAGATAGTGAAGCGTTCCGACCACGCCAGCGGCTTCATTGTGCTGCCGATGCGCTGGGTTGTCGAGCGTACCTTGGCGTGGCTCAATCGCTGCCGCCGCCTCGCCAAGGACTTCGAGAACCTCAGCCGCAATGCCTTGGCCTTCCTCCAACTTGCGTCAATCCGACTAATGCTGCGAAAGCTTTGCAATCCAGTTTAAACTTCTCGGACGGACTCTAAGAGCCGAGACAGCCCAGCCAGTCTAGCAACTGGCGAAGACCGTCGTGCAGACTAATCGGCTCAAGTAATCCCAGTGTCTTACGCGACAAGACTGGCGAACCCATGGAGTGAAAGATTTCGCCTGGCCGCGGCGCGCGGCTGCAACAGACGAAACGCGTGCCGATCAACTCGGCAACAGTGCGCGCCAGGTCGGTAACTGTAGTTGCGATGCCGGTGCATACATTGTACACTGGAGCGCCTACCGACGCTAGGTTCATCGCCGCCAACAATGCGGCGACCACATCGGTGACAAAGACGAAGTCGCGCGTCTGTCCGCCATTCCCGAAGATGTCAATGGATCTGCCGCGGCGGAGCCGTTCGCAGAAGATCGAGACCACTCCAGAATAAGGCGAGGCTGGGTCTTGGCCGGGGCCGTACACATTGAAGAAGCGTAACCCAACTGTGGGTACCCGGTGCACATTCCCTACCACACGTGCGTGCAGTTCACAGGCAAGTTTGTCCGCGCCGTAGGCTGAAAGCGGGCGACATATGGTCGCCTCGGTGGTCGGACTGACAGCATTACCGTAAACGGCTGCAGAGGACGCATAAACTAAGGGCGTGCGCGCTGCGCGGGCGGCATCGAAAACGTTTAGCGCGCCCATCAGATTGACGCGATGCGCGCTGAACCAATCGTTGGTTGTTCGTTCAACAGAAGCAATGGCAGCGAGGTGGAAGCAACCGCTAGCTCCGCTCAACGCGTCACGCACCGCAATTGGATTGGCGACGTCACCCTCGACCAGCACCGCGCCAAGGGGCAGATTCTCGCGCCGTCCAGTAGAGAGGTCGTCCAATACGCGAACCGTATCACCACGTATCAGCAGTGCCCTGCAGAGATGGGAACCAATGAAACCGGCACCACCAGTCACCAGCCACGTAGTCACGCCGAGCCGATCAGATGGACTGGCATCCATCTCTCCAGAAGGGCGCCAAGGCGAAAGACCAACAGCATCAAGGGCAAAAAACACAGGGTGCGCTTAAGATTCGATTAAAGGAGGTTCATCCGATCCGGAGGCCAGCTCCGTTTCATCAGTTCTCGCCCGCGGCGCCGCCGTCGCGACCGGGAAGCATCCGGCACGCCAGCGGCCAATCACAAGCACGCAGACGCAGGCTCGCCCTCCCGCCCCATCCCGACTACCCTCCGCCCCATACCACGCGCGGACCACGCCCCCCATGAGCTACGACCAGCCATTCGCCGGCCTGAAGGTGATCGACGTGAGCCAGGGCGTCGCCGGCCCCTACTGCGCCATGCTCCTCGCCCAATACGGCGCCAACGTCATCAAGGTCGAACCCCCCGGCGTCGGCGACTGGGCGCGCAACCTTGGCGTCGTCTACGGCGACCAGTGCGCCTATTCGCTCCCCGCCAACCTCGGCAAACGCGCCATCGCGCTCGACCTGAAACAGCCGGATGGCCGCGCCATCCTGTGGCGCCTTATCGCCGGCGCCGACGTCTTCCTCCAAGGCTTCCGACCCGGCGTGATCGAACGCCTGGGCTTCGGCTACGCCGACGTATCCGAGCGCGAACCCCGCATCATCTACCTCTCGGTATCCGGCTTCGGCCAATCGGGCCCGCTCGCCGAACGCCCCGCGATGGATCCCGATCCTCCAGGCCTATACCGGCCTCACCGTCGAGAACAAAGGCGAGGACGGCATCCCGCATCGCACGCCGATCATCGCCATCGACATGAGCACCGCGCTCTACGCCTATTCAGCCGTATCCACAGCCCTGTACGCGCGCCGCGACGAACCGCGCGGCCGCCACATCGAGGCCAGCCTGCTCCAGGCGGCGGCCGGTCTCCAGGTCGTGCGCATGATGCAGTCGTATCTCGAGGGCGGCGCGATCCGACCGCCCGGCGCGCCGAGCGGCGTCTACCAGGTCGCCGACGGCTGGATGACCATCACCGTCGTCCGCCTCCACGAATGGCTCGGCTTCTGCAAGGCGGTGGACCTCCCCCTATTCGCCGCCGACGAGCGATACCGCACGACCCAGGGCCGCTACGACCACGCGGCCGAGATCAGCGCGGCGCTGCGCACTCTGCTCGCATCGCAGCCCTTCGCCTACTGGTCTCAGCGCCTGGCCGCCGAGCGCATCATGCACGAGCAGCTCAACAGCTACACCGGCTTCCTCCAACATCCTCATGTCGAGGCAAGCGGCGCCATCGCCTGGCTGCATCATCCGCACGTGCCGACCGCATTCCCGATGCCGCAACTCATCGGCGCACCGCCTCTCGTCGACGGCAGCCGCCTCGCCGCGTCGCCCGGACTGGGCGAACACACCGAGGCGATCCTGCAAGAGCACGCCTACACCCGAGCCGAAATCGCCGACCTCATAGACCGCAACGTGGTCGCCACCCCTGTCAGCGCGAGAAGCGAAGCGACGAAGCAATCCCCATCGTCCTGAGGCCCCCATCACTCCGCTCCTCGAATAGGTTCAGCCCTACCGCACGTGGTCAAAGAACCCGGTGATCGCCTGCAGCCGGTTGTCCGGCGCGACGACACCGAAGTCGGTACCCTTCACCACCGCATCCCCACCCTCCGCCGCAAGCTCCCACGTGAAGCGCACCCGGTCGTGGTGGCTTTCCACCTCGCCCGTGCGGCGGAACCGATGGCCCGGGAACTTCTCCTGCACACCGACAATCATCGCGTCGATGCCCTCCCTCCCCTCGCTTTGCAGCATCGGATCGAGATAGCTCGCCCCCTCGCTCCAGGTCTGCGCAATAAGATCGCGGCGACGCCCGCCGTCAGCCTCGTTCCACGTCGCGATATAGCGATCGATCAGATCGGTCAGCGTGTTCATGTGTGGCTCCTTGGTTTGCCGCACCCGATGTGGTGCGACGGCACACATCGCCGATGTCGCGCCGCGGGTCGATTACATCGCAGGTAATTGGATGCGGTCGCACGCACGCGTTATCGTCACGCCATGTCAGTCACTGTCAGACCGATCGGCGACCTGCTGCGCGAGTGGCGCCAGCGCCGCCGCAAAAGTCAGCTCGAGCTTTCGCTGGACGCCGAAATCTCCGCGCGCCACCTCAGCTTTCTCGAAACCGGCCGATCGCAGCCAAGCCGCGACATGGTGCTGCGCCTCGCCGAACAGCTCGATGTCCCGCTGCGCGATCGCAACCTCATGTTGCACGCGGCGGGCTACGCGTCGGTGTTCCCCGAGCGTCCGCTCGATGACCCCGCACTGCGGATTGCGCGCCGGGCGATGGATCAGGTGCTCGCCGGACACGAACCATATCCCGCACTCGCCGTCGATCGCCACTGGACGCTGGTCGCATCGAACGCCGCGACACAGCGCGTGATCGGCGATGTCGATGCTGCGCTGCTGCAACCGCCGGTCAACGTGATGCGTCTCGCGCTGCATCCTGCGGGGATGGCACCACGAACTGCAAACCTCGCAGAGTGGCGCGCACATCTGCTCGCCCGTCTCGGGCATCAGATCCAGGTAAGCGGCGATCCTGTGCTGATCCGCCTGCTGCGCGAACTGCGTGACTATCCCGCCCCCGACGGCGCGACGCACGACATCGATGCCACTGCCTTCGTCGTGCCGTTCAAGCTGATCACGCCAACCGGTATTCTCTCCTTCTTCAGCACCACAACGGTGTTCGGCACGCCGGTCGATATCACGCTGGCAGAACTTGCGGTCGAGGCATTCTATCCGGCAGACGCAGCAACCGCGGAAGTCCTGCAGCGACCACCCGGCTGACTGCCAGTCTTGCCACGCCGCGAGAAAGGCGCGCAGCATCCCTGCCAAGAAACGCTAGGGAGAGAAACTATGGTGAGGTTGGGTCAGACCGTCCTTCCAACTGCCGCCGCCTTGCTTGGGCTGCTGTGCTCGCCGATGGGGCTCCAGTCACGCGCGATTGCCGCGGAACCTGCCGGACCTACCGTTCGCACCGCCGAAGGCCCGGTACACGGCGTCGCAAGGAACGGGATGAGCGCGTTTCTAGGCATCCCTTACGCCGCTCCGCCCGTCGGCGATCTCCGCTGGCAGCCACCAAAGCCTCACGCTCCCTGGACGCAGACGCTGAACGCAACGAAGTTTGGCAACACGTGCCCGCAGATCACCGAGCTCGGTGTGTTCGCAGGTCCGGTCAGCATAACGGAGGACTGTCTCTACCTGAACGTCTTCACCCCGCGGACCAACCCGGCGAAGAAGCTTCCAGTCCTGCTCTGGATCCACGGCGGCGGCCTGTTCGACGGTGAGAGCAACGACTACGACGCCAGCGCTCTCGTCAAAGGCGGTCCGGCCGGCCCAACGGTCGTTGTGACTATCAACTACCGTCTCGGCCTCCTCGGCTATTTCGGCCATCCGGCGATCGACGGCGAAGAACACGACTTCGGCAACTACGGACTGATGGACCAGCAGGAGGCGCTCCGCTGGGTGCAACGAAATATCGCTGCGTTCGGCGGCGATCCCGGCAACGTCACGGTGGGCGGCCAGTCGGCCGGCTCGACGAGCACCGCCGCTGCCATGATATCTCCGGCAAGCGCAGGCCTGTTCCATCGCGCAATCTTCGAGAGCGGGCCGTTGCTCACCGTCGCGCCGCTGCCACTGGCCGAGCAGCGCGGCACCGACTTCGGCAAAGCTGCCGGCTGCGGCACCGATGCCACCGCTCAGGTTGCCGCGTGCCTTCGCGCGCTGAGTGTATCGAAGATTCTATCGCTGCAGGGGACGGCCGCAGCGAATGGTCCCTACGTGAATGGGTTGTTGGTTGATGGCAGAATCCTGCCGATCCCTGCGGATACCGCGTGGAGCACCGGAAAATTCAACCACATGCCCGTCATGAACGGCGCGGTCGCGGACGAGGGCGCGTTCACTGCGAGCATCGACGAGCTGTTCTTCGGGCCCATGACCGGGGAGCGCTACACCAATCTCGTCAAGACCACCTATGGCGGCCCGGCCGGCCCTGGCGCAGGCCCGCCGAACTACCCCGAGGGGACGCCCGATAAAGTCCTGGCCATATACCCGGTCAGTGCCTATCCGAGCCCGGGTGCCGCCTGGGTCGCTGTCGGCACGGACGCGAATGTTTGCCGACATCCCTACCTCAACAACAACGTATCGCAGTTTGTGCCGCTCTACGCCTACGAATTCGCCGACCGCAACGCACCCTGGTACTTTCCCCCGCTCGCCTTTCCCCACGGCGCAGCCCATACGATCGACATCCAGTTCCTGTTCCCGAATTGGCATGGCGGCCCATTGGGTATTCAGCATCAGCTCAGCGCACAGGAACGTGCGCTCTCAGGACAATTGGTTACCGCGTGGACCAACTTCATGTACACCGGCAACCCGAACCTGAAGCGCGACCAGCCTTGGCCGCGCTACACCAAGGACTCGCAGGTTTACCTGTCGCAGAATGTGCCAGCTTCATCGACGATCACCGCGGCACAGTTCGCCGCCGTCCATAAGTGCGCATTCTGGGATACCGTCCTGATCTACTGAGCCGCGCCGTCGACCAGTCGCGTAACATTTCTGTTGCGGAGGCACCGAAACCAAGCTCCAATCTGGCGTACGGCGCGTGCCGCACCACGGCGCCTGAGGGGGAACGCATGATCATCTCGCACCGCACGGCCCGCCGCTTGGGCGGTCTGGCCGCTGCCATCACGCTCGGCGCGCTTGCATCCGGAGCCGCCCATGCACAGCGCCAGCTCGTCATGTACTGCGGCGTGGATGAGAAATGGTGCCGCGCAGTCGCCACAACCTATCAGAAGGAGACCGGTGTTCAGGTCGACATGACACGCATGAGCGCCGGCGAGGTCTATGCCCGGGTGCGCGCCGAGAAGGACAATCCACACGGCGACGTATGGTTCGGCGGCACCGGCGATCCGCATTTGCAGGCCGCCGACGAAGCTGTCACCGCACCCTATGTATCGCCGATGCTGCCCAAGCTGCGCGACTGGGCGCAGCGCCAGGCACAGCGCGCGCACAACCGCACGGTGGGGCTTTATCTCGGCGCGCTCGGCTTCGGCTACAACACCGAGGATATCACGAAGCGCAAGCTCACCCCTCCCGCCTGTTGGGCCGACCTGATCAAGCCCGAGTTCAAGGGTGAAGTGCAGATGGCCGATCCAAATTCGTCCGGCACGGCCTGGACCATGCTGGCAACCATCGTGCAGCTCATGGGCGAGGACAAAGGCTTTGATTATCTCAAGGCGCTGAACCGGAACATTAATGAATACACCAAGGCAGGCGCGGCGCCGGCGCTCGCTGCAGGACAGGGCGAGACCCTGATCGGCATCGCCTTCCAGCACGACGTGATCGACGTGGCTGAACACCATAAACCGGTCGCCGTGGTGTCGCCCTGCGAAGGCACCGGCTATGAGATCGGCTCCCTCAGCCTGGTGGCAGGTGCCAAGCATATGGATGAGGCGAAGCAGTTCTACGACTGGGCACTGACGCCGGAGGCGCAGAAGCTCGCCGCCGCCACAGGAAGTTTCCAGATCCCCTCCAATCCTGCGACTCCGGTGCCGCCCGAGGCGCCTGATCTCTCCAAGATCAAACTGATCGAGTACGACTTCGCCACCTACGGTTCGTCCGCGACGCGCAAGCGCCTGCTGGACAAGTGGACGACCGAGGTGAAGAACGCACCGAAATAGCGCCGTCCGCGTGCCGCGCGCTCTGCTGGTCTGGCTGACGGCCGGTTGGGCTGGTCTGCTGATGGTCCCGTGGTACGGGCTCGACGGCGGCATTGCGCCACCCGCGCTGTTTGCGTCGCGTATTTGGCTCCTGCCGCTGGCCTTGCCGTTGCTGCTGGCGACCTGGGCGGCACTGGCACACAGGTCGCCGCGCCCTCTCGTCGCGGCCGGCGCCGCGGGGCTCGTGTGGCTGGCCGGCGAGGGCCTGCTGATCATTCACCGCGGCTGGACCTATGCCTGGCTTGCCGGCGTGTTCGGCGAGGGGCCTAGCCAGCAGGCGATGGGCTGGGGTGCCGCACTCTACGCACTTGCCTGCCTGATGCTGCTTGCCCACGGCCTCGCGCGTCTCGGCGCCTGCAAGGGCGATGTGTTCGTCACCGCCTCGCTTTTGCTGGTCATCGGCTTGATTGCACTGTTCGTGTTCTATCCAGTACTTTGCATCCTCTCATCCGCCGTGCGCGACAATGAAGGCGCCTTCGCGCCTGGCGAATTCCTGACCAAGCTGCTCAGCCCTTCCATCTGGAGCCTCGGTTGTCTGACCGGCTCGCATGGTTGTGGTGTGGCCTGGAACACGGTGGCCGAGGCGGCACTGGTCGGCCTGCTCACCACGCTTCTCGGGCTCGCCTTCGCGCTGGTGGCACTGCGCACGCGCGCGCCGATGAAGCCGCTGCTCCGCGCGCTGTCCATACTGCCGATCATCACGCCGCCCTTCGTCATCGGGCTCGCGCTCATCCTGCTGTTCGGACGCGCCGGTGTGGTCACGGTGTGGATCGGCAATTTGCTCGACATCCCGCGCAGCCGCTGGATCTACGGCATGCCGGGCATCACCATCGCTCAGGTGCTGGCGTTCACGCCGATCTCGCTGCTGGTGCTGCTCGGCGTCCTCCAGGGCGTCGCGCCGAGTTCTGGAGGAAGCGTCGCAGACGCTGCGGGCGAGCCGATGGTACACGTTCCGCACGATCACCTGGCCGCTGATCCGGCCCGGGCTCGCCAACGCCTTTCTGATCGGCTTCATCGAGAGCATGGCGGACTTCGCCAACCCATTGGTGATTGGCGGCAACTTCAACGTGCTGTCCACCGATATCTTCTTTGCCGTGGTCGGGGCCTCGCACGATCAGGGCCGTGCGGCAGTGCTCGCCATCGTGCTGCTGGCATTCACGCTGGCCGCCTTCCAGGCCCAGCGCTTCTGGCTCGGCCGCCGCAGCTACGCGACCGTCTCCGGCAAGGGCCACACCGGCATACCCGCCTCGTTGCCCGCAGGAGTGCGCGTGTCCTGCTACGCGGTGATCGTGCCGTGGCTGCTGCTGACAGTTGCAGTCTACGGCATGATCATGATCGGCGGCTTCGTCGTCTCGGTCGGGCGCGACAACACGCCGACCCTGGAATACTTCTTGACCGCCTTCTCGATCGAGAAAGGTGTCGGCGGCTGGTTCTTTTCCGGCTCCGCGTGGAACTCCTTCATCGTCACGATCGAGATCGCGTTGATCGCGATGCCGTTCACCGCGGCACTTGGCATTCTCACCGCGTGGCTGCTCGACCGCCAGCAATTCCCTGGGCGCCGCAGCTTCGAGTTTCTCGCAATGATGAGCTTCGCGATCCCAGGCACCGTGATCGGTGTCGCCTATATCCTGGCATTCAATGTGCCCCCGGTGTCGCTGACCGGCACGGCCACGATCATCGCGATCGCCTTCATTTTCCGCAACATGCCGGTGGGCATTCGCGCCGGCCTCGCCAATCTGAGCCAGATCGACCGAAGCCTGGATGAAGCGTCCCTGACACTGGGGTCGCATTCGTTCGGCACGCTGGTCCGCGTCATCCTGCCGATGCTGCGGCCGGCGGTCGTCACCGCCATGGTGTACAGCTTCGTGCGAGCGGTCACCGCTGTGAGTGCGGTGATCTTCCTGGTCACCGGGCACTACAATCTCGCCACGGTCTATATCGTTGGCCGCGCGGATGTCGGCGAGTACGGCGTGGCGATCGTCTATTCGGCGATGCTGGTGATCTTCATGATGCTGGTGCTGGTACTGATCCAGTTGCTGGTAGGCGAGCGCCGCATCGGCCGTCGCGCCGCGGTGCCGGCAGTTGAAGCACCCGATATCGCATTGGTGCAGACATGACCGCGCCCGCCGTCGAGTTCCATTCGGTGAGCAAGCGCTATGGCGCGGTCACCGCACTCGATACCATCAGCCTGTCGATCGAGCGCGGCACGCTGGTGACGCTGCTAGGTCCATCCGGTTGCGGCAAGACGACCATCCTGCGGTTGATTGCGGGTCTGGAGCAGGCCTCCGACGGACGGATCCTCATTGAGGGCGACGACGTCACGCTGCTGTCGGCAGCCGAACGCGACGTGTCGATGGTATTCCAGTCCTATGCGCTGTTCCCTCACATGACCGTACTGGAGAATGTCTGCTATGGCCTGCGCGCGTCGGGGATGCGCAAGGCCAGGGCGGTGGAACTGGCGCAGGCGAAGCTCGCGCTGGTTGGGCTCACCGGCTACGACGCGCGTCTGCCCAGCGAACTGTCGGGCGGCCAGCAGCAGCGCGTTGCCGTGGCACGCGCCATCGTGCTGGAGCCAAAGGTGCTGCTGTTCGACGAACCGCTGTCCAATCTCGACGCCAAGCTGCGCCGACGCGTGCGAGACGAAATCCGCGAGATCCAGCAGAGCCTGTCGCTCACCGCGGTCTATGTCACCCACGACCAGCAGGAGGCGCTGGCGATCTCCGACCGCATCATGGTGATGAACATGGCGCGTATCGCGCAGGACGGCACGCCGCGCGGACTGTACGAACAACCGAGCAGTCACTTCGTCGCCGACTTCATCGGTGACGCCAACATCGTGCCGGTGACGATCGAGAGTCACCAAGGCGACATGGCCTCGGTGCGGCTCGGCCCGCTGATTTTGACACTGCCGCACCACGGTGCGGTGAAAGGGATGGCCGAGCTGTCGATCCGGCCCCATGCGCTGCAGTTGGCGCGTGGCACTGACGGGCTGCACGGACATGTTGCCAGGGCGGCGTATCTCGGCAGCCACATGGAATACTGGATCGTCATTGCTGGACTCGACAAGGAGCTGTTCGTCGTCGCGCCGGATGTCGAAGCGCCACTCGCCGCGAGCGATCCGGTCACAGTCACCCTGGCTCATTCCGGCGTCGCGCTCGTCCCGCAGCTGTAAGGCGACGCTGGGGATACCGAAACATCCGATGCCGAGACTTCGCCCGGCATGGCGGCTTGCTATGGCTGTGGCGAATTGGCAGCGGTTATTCCCCAGCAAACCGTGAATGACATTGGACCAACCATCATGGCCTCAGCCGGCCCTTCCGAACGCACCAGGCATCCTTTCCAATCGGTCCATGTCGTAACGGCGGAGAAACCGCATGGCCGACGCCTATCCCGTGACCAGCCGCAACCGGCTCCGCCGCCGCTATGAGCGCGGCCACTACGATCGTGAGACGGTCCATGCGATCCTTGACGCCGCGATGGTGTGTCACATCGCCTATGTCATCGACGGCCAGCCATTCTGCACGCCGACCTCGTTCTGGCGCGAAGGCGACCGGCTGTATTGGCACGGCTCCTCCGCCAGCCGAATGGTGCGCGCACAGGCGAAGGGCTTGCCGGTCTGTCTGACCGTTACGCACTTTGACGCGGTAGTACTGGCGCGCTCGGGCTTCCACCATTCGGTGAACTATCGTTGCGTGATGGCCTATGGTCAGGCCCGCGCGGTCACTGATCCCGCGGCAAAGCTTCGAGCGATGGACGCATTCATCGATCGCTTCTTCCCCGGTCGCGCGGCCGTTCTGCGGCCACCCACAGCGCAGGAGATCAAGGCCATCACCATCCTCGAGATGGAGATCGAGGATGCGACGGCAAAGATCCGGGCCACCGGCGTCAGCGACGAGGAAGAGGACTACGCGGTGCCAGTATGGTGCGCCGTATTGCCCCTGCGGACGGTATTGGGCGAGCCGGAGGAGTGCCCGCGCCAATTGCCCGGCGTCACGCCGAACGCGAGTGGAATGCTGGGCTATACGCCAGGGCGTCGGTTCGACCAGGTGATGGCGGAGAGTTATCGAAAGGCATATCCGTCGGAGATCGATCCTGCCACAACCCCGCGTTGAGCATCCGCCGGATCAGTCCACCCCGCCGCCGTCATGGCGGGCAACCGCCCGGGTTTCCTCTGGCATTCCGAGGCGCGAAGGCCCACATATCCGGCCGGTATCGTCAGGAGGGTTCGGTCCGCCTGCTGACGGCTGGAAGGGTTTCATTGTGTCGCGTCATAGATTCAAGATCGGTCAGACCGTGCACCTGGTGCCAAACCGGCTGGAGCGCCATGTGCCGGGCGGAGCCTACACAATTCAGCGCACGTTGCCGGATGAAGGCCGCGATCTCCAGTATCGAGTAAAGAACGTTCAGGACGGTCACGAACGCGTGGTCAGCGAAGCTCAGTTGCGTCCCGCGCAGGCGCTCGCTCCTCAGCACTGAGCGTTCCTCCACCGGAAGATTACTTCGGACATCCGCCGCGATCACGTCGCCGTGGCATCAGCCTTAAGCCGATATTAGCCAGACCAGTGCCACGCTGCGCGAAATGCCCGCACCCTCCGCGGGTCTGGAGCAACAACAGGTGCAGGACCGGTCCGATACAGCGGCGGCCGCCATCCTTCGCGCAGGCCGACTGATCTGGGCAATCGGCGTCACCCTCATCGTGATCACTCTGCTGGGCTGCGGCGTGACGATCTGGGACCTGCATGATGAAACCATCGAGCAGCAGCGCCTTGCCGTAAGAAACCTGGGCTTCGTACTCGCTGAGCAGACAGCGCGCTACGTGCAGGTCGTCGATCTCGTGCTGCAGGAAATCCAGTCGCGCAGCGCAACACTCGTCGCGAGCTCACCGGACAGGCTGCCACAGACGTTCGGCGCGGAGCAGACACGCGATTTCCTGCGTGACAGGCTCAAGAACCTTCCGCAGGCAAACGCATTCTTCCTGCTGAATAGCGATGGCCGCACAGTTGTCACGTCCCGTACGCAGGCGGGCGGCAACCTCGATTTCTCTGGCCGCGACTACTATCGCCATTTCATCGAGCAGAACGACCCCAACCCGTTCATCAGCAGCCCGATGAACAGCCGCGTCGTTGGCACGCCAACCGTCTATCTGGCACGCCGGATCAATGCTCTAAATCACACGCTGATCGGTGTCGCGGTCGGCGCCATCGATCTGCAGTACATTACTGACTTTTACCGGGCGATCGAACTCCCCGCCGGCGAGACCGTGACATTGCTGCGTCGGGATGGACTTGTGCTGGCACGCTATCCCGACCCCACCCATGAGGTCGGCAAAACCATGGCGGCGAACTCGCCCTGGCATCAGCTTGTCGCCGGACAGGGCGGGACCTATCGCTCGCCCGGATTTCTTGGCCCCGCACCGGCTGTCGTGTCGGTGCACCCGCTGCTCATCTGGCCGCTCGTCATCGATGTCTCGATGATGGAACCGGTGGCATTGGCGAAATGGCGCAACCACGCCGAGGTCATTGCCGCCGGCGGCATCGCTGTGTCATGCGGCTTTGCCGTGCTGTTCGGCGTGATCGGCCTGCAGTTCCGCCGCAAGGCAGAACAGAATGCACGCCTTGCCACGACAGCAGCGGCGCTGCGTGCCAGTGAGGCGCGCGTGCTGGATTTCGCCAGAATGTCCTCGGATTGGCTTTGGGAGCTCGATGGTGACCTGCGTTTCTCCTGGGTTTCGAACAGTCCGTGGCTTGCATCGAATAAAATCCCGAGCGAACCGCATTGGGCGCACCTTCAATCCGATCTGCTCGCGCGCCGGCCGTTCCGCAATTTTCGTGACCGGGAGACCGACACAAGCGGTCTGCTCCATCACGTGAGCATCAACGGCAGCCCAGTGTTCGATGCGGCCGGCAATTTCACAGGCTATCGCGGCACCGGGCGCGACGTGACCGCAGACGTCGAGGCGGCCCAGGAGCTTGAGCTGGCCAAGCAACGCGCCGAGGCGGCAAGCCGCGCCAAATCGGAGTTCCTCGCCAACATGAGCCACGAGCTGCGCACGCCGCTGAATGCCGTCATCGGATTCTCCGAGCTGATTCGCGATCAGCAATTTGGCCGCATCGGCGCGAACTACGTCGACTATGCCACAGAGATCAACACGGCCGGCCATCACCTGCTGGACATGATCAATGACGTGCTCGATCTCTCGAAGATCGAGGCAGGCCGCTATGAGCTTGCGGAGGAGACCGTCGAGCTGGCTATGGTGGTTCGGGGCTGCGTCGCCATGCTGCAGCCTCGGGCGAACGAAGGCAGCGTACGGATTGACAACAGAGTGCACGGAATGCGTATAGCCCTGCGCGGGGATGGCCGCGCGTTGAAGCAGATTGTGCTCAACCTTTTGTCCAATGCCGTGAAGTTCACGCCGTTGGGTGGCACGGTCTCGCTGCGCATCGAAGACACGGACCAAACAATGGCGCTGGTCGTGAGCGACACCGGGATCGGCATCGGCGCGCCGGCGCTGCGATTGCTCGGCCAGCCGTTCCAGCAGGCGGACAGCTCGATCGGACGCAAATTCGGCGGCTCTGGCCTCGGCTTGGCGATCAGCCGCAAACTCCTGGCCCTGCATGGCGGTGCATTGACCATCGAAAGCACGCCCGGCCAGGGCACCACAGTGCGCGCCTTCATTCCGCACGATCGGGTTGTCGAAGCCACGCCAATGGAGCGCGCGCCTATTCCGATGCCCGCGTTATCTGCCTGACTCGCTCGACCAGCGAGCGCCGTGCCGCCGCCGCATCAACCGCCAGCGAGAGGAGCGCGGGAAGTTGCCCGGGCCGTACGGCGAGGGAGGCGATGATGCGCCACAAGCCAATGACGCCGCGCGCGTCGAGTGCCGCCAGCGCCACCGCCGGCAAGGCGCGTACTGCCGGATCGCAGATCGCGCGCAGCACCGCGAATGGCATGCCGTGCGTCGCGGCAATACGTGCAACCGAGCCGCTCTCCAGATCAACCGCCGCTGCAGACGTGCGACAGTGGAGGCGACGCTTATCCTCAACACCCACCGCAATTGCATCGGCACCCACCAGCGTATGCGGCGTGACGCCACCCAAAATGCGCGACAGCCCCGGATCGGCGGGATAACGCACGTCATCGACAATGACCGCGCACGGGACAATCAGCGCACCCGGACGAAGCGCCGCATCAAGCCCGCCGGCCAGACCGAAACTGACGAGCGCGTCGCTGCCCTCATCGATCAGCCCCTGCGCCGCCACCAACGCACCCGAGGCGCTCCCGCCACCGATCGCCACCCGCCATCCAAGCGGTCGCGCGATCCGCGCCTCCGCCGCCAGCCCGACAACCACCCCAACGCGCATCTACCCACTCCCCCTCCCCTCGTGGGAGTGGGGCGGGGGGAGGGCGCCCGCATCAGAACCCAAACGCCACCTTGCGCGTATTCCCCCGCCGCAGATTTCGGTAGCGCCCCAGCGCCAGCAGCGGAAAGTACCAACGATACCCATGGTACCGCAGATAGAACACACGCGGAAAACCTACAGCGTTGTACGGCAGCTCGCGCCACGCGCCATCGTCGGCCTGCGTCGCGGTCAGATAGGCAACGCCCCGCGACATCGCCGGATGATCGACCTCGCCCGCCGCCATCAGGCCAAGCAGCGCCCACGCCGTATGGCTCGGCGTGCTCTCCTTGTATCGACCGTGCGGCGCGTCACGGTAGGTTTCCTCGTCTTCCCCCCACCCACCATCATCCCGCTGCGCCTCGAGCAGCCACGCCACCGCTCGCCGCACCGCCGGATCATCCGGCGCGACACCCGCCGCATTGAGCGCGCACAACACCGACCACGTGCCGTAGATATAGTTCGTGCCCCAGCGGCCGAACCAACTCCCTTCCGCCTCCTGCTCGCGACGCAGGAACCCGAGCGCCCGCACCAGCACCGGGTCGTCCGCCGCCATGCCGATCTGCGCCAGAAACGACACGCAGCGCGCCGTGACATCGGCGGTGGGCGGATCGAGCAACGCCCCATGGTCGGCAAATGGTATGTTGTTCAGATAGAGGTGCGTGTTCTCCGGCTCGAACGCGCCCCAGCCACCGTCGGACGACTGCATGCCGATGATCCATTCGCGCGCCCGCTCGATCGCTTCGACATGCCTGGGATCGCCATTGCGATGCAGCAGCATTCCGACCACGGCCGTGTCATCGACATCGGGGTAATGCGGATTGGCGTACTGGAACGCCCATCCACCTGGCCGCAGTCCTTGCCGACGCACGGACCAGTCGCCGACCACATCCAATATCTGCCGCTCACGCAACCACTCACAGGTCATGGCCGTGTCGGCGCCAACTTCCGCCATCGCATGACCCGCAAGCCCGGTGTCCCAGATCGGCGACAGGCACGGCTGGCAATAGGCACGACCCTGCTCCACAATCAGCAGCTTGCGCACAGCCTGCCAGGCGATCGCGGCAGCCGGATGCTCCGCCGGGTAACCCAGAGTGTCGAACATCATCACGCTGTTGGCGATCGCTGGGTAAATGCCGCCCAGGCCGTCGTCGCCATTCAGCCGCTCAACAACGAAACGCACCGCCTTATCGATGGCACGCTGCCGGCTGCGTCGCGGGAACGCCGGCTGCACCACTCGCAGCGCTGAATCGATCCCTTTGAAAAACCTCCCCCATGCGGAACGAAACGGCGGAAGAATCCAGTCTCGCACCTGCGCGGGTGGCGTGCGGAACAGCTCCGGGATCGCGATCCTGCGCGGATTGCGTGCCATGGGTCGCAACGCCATCAGCACCAACAGCGGCACGATCACCGTGCGCGACCAGTACGACACCTTTGACAAATGGAACGGAAACCACAGCGGCAGGTGCATGATCTCCAGCGGCATCACCGGCACCGCACGCCACGGCACCTGGCCGAACAGCGCGAGCTGCGCGCGGGTAAATACGTTGGTCCGCTCCGCTCCGCCCGCCGCCAGGATGGCCTGCCGCGCACGCGCCATGTGCGGCGCACCGGGGTCGTCGCCAATCGCCTTCAGCGCGAAATACGCCTTTACGCTGGCCGATAGATTGAACGCCCCGTCATGGAACAGTGGCCAGCCGCCGTGCGCGCCCTGGATCGACCGGAGATAGACACCGATCTTCCCTTCCAGCACCGGATCGATGCGGTCGAGGAAGTGCTCCAACAGCACGTACTCCGCCGGGATCGTCGCGTCCGCCTCGAGCTCGAACAGCCAATGGCCATCCGCGTGCTGTTGCCGCGCCAGCGCCGCGCGCGCCCGCTCCACCGCCCGGCGCAGTGCCGCATCCGGCTCGGTCTCGTTCGGCAGCAAAGTTTCACCCGGCATCGCGCATCCTCAGGCAGCGAGCAGCACCTCGGCCGCGATTCGGCCGGACCTGATGGCACCTTCGATCGTGCCGGGCAACCCGGTTGCGGTCCAGTCGCCGGCAAGCACCAGATTGGCGATGCCGGTGCGCGCGCCCGGCCGCAGCCGCTCCTGTTCCGCCGTCGCGGCAACCGTGGCGCGCCGCTCCTTCACCACCCGCCACGGCGGCATCTCACCCTCCAGGTCAAGCGCCGTCTGCACGTCAGGCCAGACAGCCCGCGCGATCTTTTCCGCCTCCCACTCTACCAACCGGTTGGCCGCACTTATCGTGACCGACACATGGCCGCGCTTGACGAATACCCACTCCGCGATGCCGCCGACCAGACCGATGAACCCGGCCGGCCCGGGATCAGCCTCAATCCTGAAGTGGACGTTCAGGATAGCCTGGAACTCGTTGGGACACTTATGGCCAGGCAACAGATCGGCCGCCACCCACGGCGGGACGGCAAGCACTACCGCCTCGACGCGGGTCGCTGCCTCGGTGGTGGCCAGCTCCCTCACAAGGCCAGCCTCGATCCGCAGCCTCGCGACGCGCCGACCGGTCACCACCTCGCAGTCATGCGCACGCAGCCAGGCGACCGCGGGATCGATCATACTCTCCGAAAGTCCCTCGCGTGGCATGGCCGGAAGGCAGGCACTGCCGCCCCGGAAGAGCGTCTCGCGCATGACGGCGCCCAGCAGCCGCGCCAGCGCAGTATCCGGCGGCGTGTTCAGCGCCGCGACAGCAAGCGGCTCGACAAGCCGCCGAAAGAGCGTGTCGTTGCGCAACGAGGTGGCAACCGTGGCGTCGTTCCTGATGCGGCGCAGCCGCAGCAGAGCCAGATAATCGGTCGCACGAGTGCCTGGCACGCGACGCTTCCCCGACAGCACCCACCATGGGATCCGGCCGCGGCTGGGCCGCAGCACCCAGCGCAGCCCGCTGCTGAGATCAATGAACGGGAACGCCGGTTCGGTCGTCATCGTCATCGTCGAACGCGCGCCGATCGTGTCGAGAAAGGCGAAGGCCGACCGGTTGCCGGAAAGCAGCAGATGATTGCCGTTGTCGATCCGCAGCCCCAGTTCGCGATCGAAGTATGACCGGCACCGGCCGCCACCCGCTGGTCCCGCCTCTATGACGGTGACGGCGTGTCCCCGCTCGCACAGCGCGACCGCCGCCGACAGACCGGCGAGCCCGGCGCCGATGACATGGACGCGCATTCAGCGTTGCGCCAAACCGTAGCGCAATGCGAGCCACAGCTTCTGCCACGCCGGCAGGCTGACGCGTTCATGCGGAGGCGACCAGCCGCGGCGCTCCAGGCGTGTGAGGATCGCGGCATAGGTGGCGCCCATCAGTCGGGCGGGCTTCATTGCTTTGGTATCGCAGCGCCGCATCGCCTCGGTGGCCGCGCCGAACTGGTCGTGCGCCAGAGCGGCCACGCGCGCGCAGACCTGCCGCAGGCCAGGCGCCCGCAGCGCGGCCGACGGATCGTGCGGCACGCCCGCCGCGTCGAGCCATTCGCGCGGTAGATAGAGCCGGCCACGCTCTGCATCCTCCTGGAGGTCGCGCAGGATATTGGTGAGCTGGAGGGCACGGCCGAGCGAGTAGGCCACCTGATCGGCGGCCGGCGACGAATCGCCGAAGGCGCGCACCGAGAGACGCCCCACAGCCGCGGCGACACGGTCGCAGTATAGGTCGAGCGTCGCCAGATCGGGCGCGACGATGGTAGTCTCCGCGTCCATCTGCATGCCGTCGATGACGGCGAGAAAGTCCTCCTGGCGAAGCGCGAATCGCTGCACCGCCGCCGCCAGCACCCGGGTGACCGGGCCGTCCGACTGCCCGTGGTACAGACCCGCGACGCGTTCCCGCCACGCCGTCAGCTCGGGCAGCTTCGCGGCGAAGGCGCCATCCTCGTCCGCCACGTCGTCCACCAGGCGACAGAACGCATAGACCGCATACATCGCGTGACGACGGTCCGGCGGCAGCACCCGCATGCCGCGATAGAATGAGGTACCGGCAGCGCGCACGATTGCCTCGACCGCATCGAGATCCGCCTGGGCAGCATTCAGGGGTGTCACCAACACCCCCTCTCCCTGACCCCAGAAACTACTCCCCCTCCCCTCGCGGGAGGCGGTTGGGGGGAGGGGGCCGTCCTCACACCCACCATCGCAACGCCGCGAACACGCTCGCCACCGCGTCTCCCTTGGTCAACCGCACGCGCCGAGCGATCGGGTCGTCGCGTCGCAACCGCCTCGCCAACCGATGCGCCAGACCCACAATCACCGCGGTCTCAACCCGCAGCCGCCTGCTGCGCGTCAACCGCGGCAGATCGACCGCCGAACGGTTCAGCGCATCAACCCGATCCAGCAGGTCGTCAAACACATGTCGCAATTCATCCGATGCCGCTGGGACGCGCAATTCACCAACCGAGACGCCCGGCAGGTAGCAGCGATCCAGCGCCGCCAGGTCCTGCGCGCAGTCCTGCATATGATTGAGCACCTGAAGCGCCGTGCACAATGCATCCGATGGCACATACGTCGCGCGACCCTCGCCGTGCAGATCGAGTACGTGTCGCCCGACCGGCATCGCCGAGTAACGGCAGTAGTCGTAGAGCTCGCCCCAGTCCGCGTATCGCAGCTTGGTCGCGTCGCGACGGAACGCGATCAGCAAATCCAGCGAATGACGCGGCGTCACGCCCGTCTCGGCCAGGCTGCCGCGCAGACGCAGCGCACTCGGCGAACCGGCGTCGCGCCGGCCCAGCAGCACATCCTCCATCACGTCAAGCCGCGCGATCTTTTCGTCCGCCGCCAGCGAGCCTGAATCCGCAATGTCATCGGCATTGCGCGCGAAGGCATAGAACGCATGCACATGCCGACGCAGATCGCGGCGGATCAGCAGCGAGCCTACCGGAAAGTTCTCATCACCGCGGCCCTTGCCCGACCACGTCTCGACTGTCGCAGCACCGCTCATACGCCGGCACCCTGATAGGCGCGTCCCTTCCACGCCACGCCCCGACCAAGATGATGGTTCACCGCCGAGCCGATTGTCGCCGCCAGGTAGAACGCGGCGATTGCAGGCAGGCATGGCGCCCACAGGATGGAGCGATGATACCGGTGCAGCGTGGGTTGGTACGCAGCCGCCATCGCGCCCCAGGTCAGCCAGCCGAACCAGCGCGCCATTCCGTGGCCGAACAGCGCCACGAGTGGCGGCACCAGAAAGGTCACCGCCATTGCCGCCACCGTTCCGAGCAGCAGCAACGGCGAGAAACGCAGCTGCACATACGCACTCCGCGACACCATGCGCCAGACGTCCGCTGCGGCAGGATAGCTCCGTATCGAGCGCGCCAGTCCGGAGTGGCCCAGCCAGATGCGGCCGCCTCGTTTGACCGCCGCCGCCAATGCCACGTCGTCGATCAGCGCGCCCCGCACCGCCGCAATCCCGCCAATGCGCCGCAAAGCCCGGGGTCGGATCAGAAGCGTCCCGCCGGCCGCCGCCGCAGTGGCGCGCAACGGATCGTTCACCAAGGCGAACGGGTACAACAGCTGGAAGAAGAACACGAATGCCGGCACCAGTGCATGCTCTGCCGGCGTCTCGCAGGCCAATGCCACCATCTCCGATGCCAGATCGAAGTCCCCGCGTTCCATCTGCGCTACCAAGGTCGCGACGTGCAGCGGGTCATGCACGATGTCCGCGTCGGTCAGCAGTACGAGATCCGAAGCCTCGGCTTCCGCCAGCCCCTGTGCCACCGCCCACATCTTGCCGCTCCAGCCGGGCGGCCGCGGTGTTCCACTGACAACGCTAACCCGCTCAAATGAGCGAGCAATCGTGCCCGTGCCATCGCCACTGCCATCGTCGACCACGATTACGCGCAGCGGCCCGGGATACTCCTGCGCCAGAAGTGAGCGCAGCGACTCCCCGATCAGCGGCGCCTCGTCGCGCGCCGGCACCACCACGGCGACGGGCGGCGCGGCAACTGGACGCTCCGGCGCCAGTTCTGGGCCCGAGTGCCAGAACCGGCCATGCGCCAGCAGCAGATAGAGCCAGATCAGCAGCGACAGCACCGCCAGCGTTGTCATGACCGGAGCATGCCATTGGCGCGGAACCAGGCCACCGCATCCTCGATCGCCGCACGCAATGGACGCGGCGAATAGCCCAGTTCATGTATCGCCTTGGCTGAGGAGTAGAACATCTTGTGCCGCGCCATCTTGATGTGGTCGCGTGTCATCATCGGCGGAATGCCGGTAAGCCGCGCCAGCCCCTCCATGAACCAGGCAGCCGGCCAGACCAGCGCCTCAGGGACCTCGATCTGCGGCGGCCGACGTCCGACCACCTCGGCGACCAGTGCCAATATGTCCTTCAAGAGCAGGTTCTCGCCCCCCAGCACGTAGCGCTCGCCGATCCGCCCGCGCTCAAGCGCCAGCGCGTGACCCTCCGCCACGTCGTCCACGTGCACCATGTTGAGGCCAGTATCGATGTAGGCCGGCACACGGCCAGCGGCAGCATCGCGGATCATCTTGCCCGTCGGCGTTGGTTTGATGTCGCGCGGACCGACCGGGGCGGACGGATTGACCACCACCGCCGGCAGCCCCTCCTGGCGCACCAGATCCATTACCGCCCGCTCCGCCAGGAACTTCGATCGCTTGTAAGTGCCGATGAAGTCCGCCTCATTGGTCTGGGTGGTCTCGTCGGCTGGCGTGCCGTCCTGTGTCCACCCCAGCGCGGCGACGGAGCTGCAATGCACGATGCGCTCCACTCCCGCCGCCTGCGCCGCGCGCATCACCGCAAGAGTGCCCTCGACGTTGGCCCGCAGCATCGCGTCAGGATCGGGCACCCAGAACCGATAGTCGGCCGCGACGTTGAACACGTAGCGGCAGCCAGCGGCAGCGCGCGTCAATGAGGCGGGGTCGGTGAGGTCACCCAGCGCCAGTTCGGCATCCACGTCCGCGAGGTTACGGCGGTCGCTGGTGGGCCGCACCAGCAAGCGCAGGCGGTGCCCCCGCGCCGCCAACACCCGGGCCACCGCGGACCCAACAAAGCCGGTCGCGCCGGTCAGCAATGTCAGGCCGTCCGCTGCCACTTGCCGATCCCTTCAAGGCAAGGTCCCTGTATAGCTCACGGCGGCTGAATCGGTGTAGAGCCGGCCGCTCGCCCTCCTCTGCCAGCCGGAAAGTCCAACGCCTTGAAAAAGCTCTCGATCGTGCTTGCCCTGGCTGGTCTGTTGCTCGGCACCGTGTTGATCGGCTGGTTCGGGATCGACCGCGTCGTCAGCGGTGTACGCCGCGTAGGCTGGGGGGATTTCGCGGTGATCGTGGGGTGGCAGCTCGTGCTGTTCGCCGTGCTGGGCCTCGCCTGGGACGCGATCGTGCCGGCTCGCGAGGCCCGCCGGCCCTGGGTCTTCGTCTGGGGCCGCATGGTGCGCGACGCGTCGGCCAACTGCCTGCCGTTCTCGCAGGTCGGCGGCTTCGTGTTTGGCGCGCGGGCTGCGACATTGCACGGTGTGTCATGGTCACTGGCGACCGCCTCGACTGTGGTGGACGTCACCGCCGAATTCCTCGCCCAGCTTGCCTTCACCGCCATCGGGCTTGGTGTCCTGCTGGCGCGCGCCCCGGAATCGTCCCTGGCCGTGCCGGTGGAGGTCGGGCTCGGGATTGCGGTAATGGCAGGCGTGGCGCTGATCTGGCTGCAGCAGGGTGCCGCGCCCCTGTTCGCCAAGCTTGGGCGGCGCATCGCCGGCCGGTGGTTCGAGAACGCGCAGGACCGTGTCGACGTGCTCCAGTCGGAGCTGCTGCTGATCTACGGCCATACGTTGCGGTTGGCCATCGGATTTTTCGTGCATCTGCTGGGTTGGCTGGGCACCGGTGTCGCTGGTTGGATCACCTACCGCGCTCTGGGCGTGCCGATCGACTTCGACGATGCGCTCGCGATCGAGGCGCTGCTGAGCGCGTTGGCAGCGATCGCGTTCCTGGTCCCGGTGAACGCCGGGGTGCAGGAGGCCGGCTACGCTGGCCTGGGCGCTATCTTCGGTGTGCCGCCGGAACTGTCGCTTGGTGTCTCGCTGGTGCGGCGAGCGCGCGACCTGGCGGTCGGGATCCCTATCCTGCTGCTCTGGCAATTCCTCGAAATGCGCCACCTGCGTGCCGCACAGCGCGTCGCGGCGCGACGATAGGTTGCCGGTTCAATGGGAGCTGGAGACTTCACCGTTGCCGGATTCTCGTCCCATCAGCCGCGCGACGCAGCGCGCGCCAAGCCAGACCTCCATCGTGGCGTAATCCCCGATCATTTCCAGTGCCTCCGCCTGGGCCTGCTCGTCAGATGCGCAATCACGGTTCTCCGCGGCCTTGATGTGGCCATCTGGGCCGAACCAGTAGAACCGGTACAGGGCCATCACCTCTCCGTCTGATGTCAGGGAGTGCATGAAACTTCCGCCTCGCTGTCCTGACTGCCGTATCTGCCAGCGGTAACCCATTGCCACATGTATGTCATTGTGTGTCCAGATATCTTTTGATCGTCTAATTACGGCCGCAAAGCATCCAATTCCGCGGAAGCAGGGCGCCTTTCGAGAATGGCTAAATTCGCAGTTTTCCGCACCGAATGGTTCCGCCATGACCAGATTCCTGCGACTTTTTAGCAATGAATTAATTCCATGTAAAATTATCGTTATCGCAATGCCGTCGAATGCGCGCCGGAGGGCTGGGACGCATGACGTCCGCTCACGTGCGGGATGAGAAGCCGTCGTTTGTCAGCGCGTGCTTCCCGTCCTTTATGCACGCCGGCACAGTCCGGTTCGGTCGAGCCGACAGGCGTAATGACGGAGGACGATCATGAGCAGTTCGTACAAGGGCGCTTGCTTCTGCGGCGCCGTCGAGATCGAGGTAACTGGACAGCCCAATGCCATGGGCTACTGCCACTGCCGATCGTGCCGGTCCTGGTCCGCCGGTCCGGTGAACGCCTTCACCCTGTGGTCGCCAGAGGCGGTAAAGGTGACCAAGGGCCATGAGCACGTCGCGACCTACCACAAGACGGAGATGAGCCACCGTCAGTTCTGTCGGCTCTGCGGCGGCCATCTGATGACCAGCCACCCACCGTTGCAGATGGTGGACGTCTACGCGGCGACCATTCCGGATCTGCCGTTCGCGCCGCAACTGCACGTCAATTACGCCGAGACTGTCCTTCCCATGCGCGATGGACTGCCTAAGCTGAAGGATTTCCCGGCGGAGTTTGGCGGCTCCGGCGAAGCCGTCGCGGAATAGTGGATCGAGCGAAAGGCCTCATTTGGCCATGGCGTAGAAATCGCCAACCAGGCGCGGCGCCGCCACTCCCAGCGAAAGCACGAACGCCTCGGTCGCGGCGGCTTCCTCGACCAGCAGGTTGCGGAACATGGCGATCTTTGGCCGCTCGCCCGCCTCCGCCAGACCAAGCAGGTAGTAGGTGTAGGCGGTCGGAGCCACCAACTCCAGTGGGCAGACCAATGCGCCGCTCGCAATCTGGTCGGCGACGAGGCTGGCGCGGGCCAGTGCAACACCGAGCCCAAGCACAGCCGCATTGATCAGCATACTGGCCTCGCTGAACTGCTGGCCGGCGTGGCAGTCGGCATCGGGCCTGCCGTGATGGTCGAGCCAGGCGCGCCAATCGCTGTCGCTGCCGTCCCCGTCCGTCGCGGAATCATGCAGCAGCGGCAACGCGAGCAACCCATCGATGCCATCGGCCGGGCCGAATTGCCTGAGCAGATCAGGCGCACAGACCGGCAAGACGCGGTCGCCCATAAGCCGCGTCGCCGCGTAACCGGGATGTGGCGTGCGGCAGAAACGGATTGCGAGGTCGATCCCTTCGGCCCGTAAATCAAGCAGACGCGGATCAGCGATCACCTGCACGTCGAGATTCGGATGGCGGCGACGAATGCGCGGCAGGCGCGGGATCAGCCAATGCGAGGCCACGGAAGGCAGCATCGTCACCTTCAGCGGCGCTGCATCGTCGGAGCGGTCAAGTTCGATGATGCTGCGGTCGATCTCGCTGATCGCGTTGCTGACCTTTCGCGCCAACATCCGGCCATGTGGCGTCAACTCGAGCCGCCGCGTAAGGCGCTTGAACAGCGTAAGCCCAAGCTCTTCCTCCAATCCACGGATGCGGTGACTGACTGCGCTCTGCGTAAGATTCAATTGGCTCGCGGCCTCAGTGAAACTGAGATGCCGCGCAGCCACTGCAAAAATCCGCAGCGCGTCAAGCGATGGAGTACGGGGCATTTGCCGATTGTGGAGATGAGGGGGGCGAATATGGTGCGGGGCTCGATGCGATCAATGCATGAATTCCGCTCGCGTACAATATGAGCATTGAACCTTTGTCATCCTGACAATTCGTGCCTACTTGTGCCGCGGTCGGCCGATATTCTTACCGATTGCCACGGTTACTGAGACGATACACGACTCGGTTGAGCGCCTCTCCTACCTTCTCCAAATCCCGTTGCCTGTGATTCAGATCACAGCGGCCGTTCGGTCTTCGGGGTTCTTTAGACGAAAGCAGGGGAAATCGAATGGTCCGGAATCTCAAGCCCGATCGAGGCCTGTGCCTCGGCGCACTGTCGGCGAACTCGCCAAACGCCGCCGTATATCCATCCGCCGCGCATCGCTTGCCGAATAGTGACCCGATCGCAGCAATCGCGATGGCACTCGTCAGTGCCGCGATTCTGATTGCCTATGCCGCGCTGCTGCCGCGGGACAACCTGCCGTCGTCTGTACCGGCTCTGGGCGCCGTGCTGCTGGCTTCCACGCTTTCGAGCATCGCCGGATTCGCCTTCTCGGCGATCTGCGGCGTGATGCTGCTGCATATGATGAGCGATCCACTGCAGGTTGTGGAAACCATGATGGTGTGCAGCATCGCCATCCAGTCGCTCAGCGTTGCCGCGTTGTGGCGCGATGTCGAATGGCGCGAGCTTCTGACGTTTCTGATCGGCGGCACAATTGGGCTGCCGTTCGGCGTCTGGCTGCTGCTGAACCTTGGTCACGTGGGTTTCCGACAAGCGGTTGGCGCGCTTCTGACTGCATACGCGGCCTACGCGTTGCTCAAACGACCCGTCACGATCAGGTCCGGCGGCAACCTGATAAACTCATGCGTCGGCTTTCTCGGCGGAATAACCGGTGGACTGGCTGGCTTTCCCGGCGCCGCGGTAACGATCTGGTGCGGCATGCGAGGCTGGGACAAGCGGCGCCAGCGCGGAGTTTACCAACCCTTCATCCTGGTCATGCAGGTCCTGGCGCTTTTGCTGATCCAGATCATGCGCCCCGCCATAACGCAGGGCGCCGGGCCGAGCCTCGTTCCACTCGAGTTTGTTCCCGTGGCCCTGCTCGGCACCTGGTTCGGTCTTGCGATCTTCAGGCGTTTGTCCGACCGGAACTTCACGTTGACCGTAAATCTTCTGCTGCTTGCCTCGGGCGCCGGCCTGCTGGTCTGAACACATCCGTTGAATATCGCCATGGGCCGGCATCGTACCGGCCATGGCGATAGACGCCGTCGCTAACGTGGCAGACCTGCAGTGCCCAATGCGTCCAAAACACGGTCGCAGAAGCTATGAGGCAAAGGCGGCAGGTGTCGCTGGACGCCCGAGACAGTGAGGTCCGGGTATTGCTCCCGCAACGCGGCAAGGCTTCGGCGGGCATCGGATTCGGCACCGCCAAGCGCATAGGCCGGACACAGCGTACGATGCACCCAGATCGCCGACGGATGCTCGATGAGTGCGCGCTCCTGCCAACGGGCCGCTTCGAGATAGCGTCCAGCCAAAAAATGCGCGCAGCCAATGCCGACCATGTTGTTGAACGCAAGCGAATCATGCGGCGCCAGATCGAGTGCAATCATGAAGCGCTCGATGGCCGATTGTGCGTCTCCTTGGTACACGTCGATCCAGCCGCTGCGGCTCCAGGCCCATGCGCAGCCGGCGTCCACTGAAAGCGCCTTGCGAATGACCAGGTTCGCAGTGTCGAGGTCGTGAAGCAAAGTCAGGGCGTTCCCGAGCACGGACAGCACTGTCGCATCTCCGGCAAGAGCCCGCGCCCTCCGCACCAGATCCGCGCTTCGAGCACGCTCTTCGAACGGAGCTGCCGTGAAATGGTAGACGACACGCTGCACGTGCGCCCATGCGGCCAGTGCAATCGCAAGTGCGTCGCCGGGGTCGCGATCGGTCGCACGGTCCAGCAGGTCGAGTGCTCGCGCATTCCCGTCAGCGTCAAGCGACAGCACCCCGGGTATGGCCCTGAGTGTCAGGTCGTGCGGAGTGAGATCGGCCGCCGGCGTCCGCCCCGCCCGATCAATCTCCGCAAGCCGCAGGCACGGTTGCAGGGATCCGACAATCCTCGTGACAAAAAGCGTGTCGCCAGCGCCATCGTCACCAAGCGCGCCGCAGCGATGTGCCCAGATGTGACGGCCGGATTCACTCTCGATCAGCCGCAGGGTCAGACGCGCCTGATCGCCCGATCCCCGGATGATGCCCGTCAGATGGTAGATCGCTGATCGCGGCTGGCTTGTCACCGCAACACCGGACCGCGTGAGCGCGGTGGCGATCTCGTCAGCTATGCCGCGGGCGATCTCGCTATTCTCCGAACCCGCCTCGATCGGCTGGACGGCAACCATCGGGCGATCGCGACCAGCGGCAACCATCACAGGCATCGACGCGAGAGCACCGACGAATATCGCTTGCCGATTCAGTGTCTGAGACGGCGTCTCGCCATAGCGGCGGCGATATTCGACGGAAAACCGCCCGCAATGCGACAGGCCGCAGCGCAGCGCAACGTCGGTCACCTTCGCGCCCGGCAAGCCTTGGAGGAGTTCACGTCGTGCGCGCTCGAACCTGACGTCGCGAAGTGCCGCGCGCGGCGTGTGGCCAAGAATTGAACGGAATTGTCGCTGCAGCGTCCTGCCCGACACACCAGCGACAGCCGCCAGCTCGATCACGCTCCAATCGCGTTCGACATTCGCGCGCATCGCATCGAGCGCGCGGCGCAGGCTGTGCGGCAGCGACGGTGACATCAAGGGTGTCTGCGGTCCGACAAGCATCACACGAACTCCGACGATACGCACGTTGACTTTGGATTGCAGTGAAGAATTTCGCAGCGAGGATAGCTGTGTCGCAAATCGGATAGAGATCCGACCATCTCCTGTCTAGGTATTTTCGCTCATTTCCAACCAAATACAGGAGCCAGCAATGACACGTTTTCTTGCAGTACTGTATGGCATGTGCGCCTACGCCCTATGCCTGGTCGCCTTGCTGTACGCAATAGGGTTCGTCGGCAATCTGATTGTGCCGAAGTCAATCAACTCTGGCACGGTTGGCCCACTGCTCCAGAGCATGCTTGTCAACATCACGCTGCTCGGTCTGTTCGCCGTACAGCACAGCGTCATGGCGCGACCGGGATTCAAGCGTTGGTGGACACGTTTGGTACCTACGCCCATCGAGCGTAGCACCTATGTGCTATCGGCCAGTCTCGTGCTGCTGGCCCTGTACTGGCTCTGGCAACCGATCCCTTCACTGATCTGGGCCGTGAGCAACCCGATTGCCGTGGCGATCATCAATGCAGTCTTCTGGTTCGGCTGGGGTATGTTGATCGTCAGCACCTTCCTGATCAGCCATTTCGAGCTGTTCGGGCTAAGCCAGGTCTTCGCGCGTCTGCTCGGCAGAGAACTGCCACCCCCCAGCTTTCACACGCCTGGGCTGTACCGACGGGTCCGGCATCCAATTTATCTGAGTTTCCTGCTCGCCTTCTGGGCGGCCCCTTCGATGAGCACTGGTCATCTGCTGTTCGCGCTGGCGACCACTGGCTATATTCTGATCGCAATTCAGCTCGAAGAACGCGATCTCATCCAGATGTTCGGCGAGCAGTATCGCCGCTACCGACAGCAGGTCGCCATGCTGTTTCCGCTGCCAGGTCGCAGGCTCCTCGATCGGACAGATACCTGATTCTTCTCATCGGAACGCAGCCCTCGGCGATCGGGGGCTGCGGCACAGCACCCCAGGCCGCCGAACAGCACCCTCAGAGAGTTTTCGAACATGATCGAGTGTGAGCACGGATCCATTGACTATGATGAATGCGGCGCCGGCCCGACAGTCGTGCTTGTGCCCGGCTCATGCAGCACCGGCGCCGCATGGCGCTCCGTCATTTCCGAGTGGGGCAATTGCTTTCGTTCCATAACCACAAGTCTGCTCGGATATGGCCGGACAGCCGAGCGCCGCACTATGCTTGACGCCGACATCTCCCACGAAGCCGAGAGCCTGGAAGCGGTGATACGTCGCGCGGCCTGTCCAGTGCATCTCGTCGGCCACTCATTCGGCAGCCTGGTGGCGCTCGCTGTCGCGCTCAGGGATAAGGTACCCCTGCTGAGCCTGACTATCATTGAGGCTCCTGCCGCGGGACTGCTGCGGCATTGGGGTGAGCATCAGCACTATCGCGCCTTTCGGGAAATGACCGACGCGTATTGCCACGCGTTTCACTCCGGCCAACGCGCGGCTATCGCGTCCATGGTCGACTTCTACGGTGGCGCGGGCACCTTCGGCTCCTGGCCGCAGAGGGTTCGCGACTACGCCGTCGAGATGACAGCAGTCAACATGCTCGATTGGACCGCAGCCTATGGTTTCCAGCCCACATCAGCTTCTTTGGCAGCGATCGATATCCCCACTCTCGTCGTGCGCGGGGCCGATAGTCACCCGGCGGTCAAGCGCGCAAATGAAGTGCTGGCACTGAGCATGCCGAAGTCCTCGCTCGTGACGATGGCTGGAGCCTCGCATTTCATGCTCGCGACCCATCCACGACAGTTGGGACGGCTCGTGGCCGAACAAGTGCGTGACGCGGAACTCCTTCACCAACAACACCACAAGGGAATAAAACATGTACACGTTCAGTTTTGATTCCTTCCAAATCACCGACACACGTTCGCCACACAAGGACACCGACTATGCTTCCCTCAGCCTGGCCGTCGGGTCAGCATTGGGTGCACCGGACGGCGAGATCGGCGGCCTTCTGTTCGCTAACTGCGACGGTCCCGTCGCTGCCGGTGTCCACGTATTCACCGCCGCCGAGCGGCGGGAAATAATCTCGGCAACCGACCACAACCCTGGCCCCAACTCGCCGCACGGCTGCGGCAGAAATTCGAACTATTATGTGACCCGGTCGACCAGGTCCGCCTGACCGCCCGCGATCGCCTGTATCGTGACCACAGCGGACGCGGTTGAATGGTCGGATGGCGACTCGCAGCACCCAAGGACCACCAAGCCTTGCCACCCTGTTCCTCAGCTTCCTGACCATCGGCTCGACCAGCTTCGGCGGCGGCCTGCTGGGCTGGATCCGCCGCGAGCTGGTGGAACGGCGCGGCTGGATCGACGACCAGCAGTTCCTGGTCTTCTACGGCATCAGCCAGATGGTGCCGGGGGCGACCAATGTGAACCTCTCAGTGATCATCGGCACACAGCTCCGCGGCATTCCGGGAGCGTTCGCGGCGGTCGCCGGACTGCTGCTGGCGCCGCTCGCGATCCTGCTTGCGCTCGGGGCGTTGTACTTTGCGGCCCGCAACGTCCCCGGCAGCCGGCTGATCAACGCCGCCCTGATCGGCGCCGGAGCCGCGGCGATCGGGTTCAATCTCGCCACCGGCATCCGGCTCGCGCATCACAACATTCGCCGCATCGGACCGGCGGTGGTCGCCGCGGCCATCATCGTCGGCATCGGCATACTGCGCATTCCATTGCTCGAGGTTCTGCTGGTCATGCTGCCCGCCAGCCTGCTGGTCACTCTGGCGGAGCGCGCGCGGTGATGGCGACGCTGCTGCAGATCGCGGGGGTGTTCGGCGTGCTGTCGCTGCTCGCGTTCGGTGGCGGCGCAGCGGTGCTGCCCGACATGCAGCGGCAGGTCGTGGATGTCCATCACTGGATCACCTCGCGCGAGTTCCTCGACATGTTCGCACTGTCCCGTGCGATCCCGCCCGGCTCGATGATCGTCGTCCTGATCGGCCAGAAGACCGCCGGCATCGCCGGCGCTCTGGTGGCGCTGCTGGCGATGTTCGGGCCCTCCTCGCTGCTCGCCTTCGCCCTCGGGCGGCTGTGGCACCGCGCCGGCGCCGCCGCTTGGCGCGAGACGCTGGAGCAGGCAATGGCGCCGGTATCGATCGGCGTCACCATCGCCAGTGGCATCGCGATAGCCCGCAGCACCGAGCATGACTGGGCGACCTATGCGGTCACTGCGGCCACGACACTGCTGCTGGCACTCACGCGGCTGCATCCGCTCGCGGTGATGGGCGGCGGTGCGTTGCTGCTCGCACTGGTCGGCAGCTGACGCCGCGCTTCTCCCGCGCCTTGCCGACTGCTAAAAACCCACAGCGCAACCAGCGAAGGACGCCATGGCGATCCGCGTCGGCATTGGCATAATCACCTGCGATCGCAAGGACGTGCTGGCGGAGACGCTTGCTCGCCTGCGCGCACACACCGCATCGCCCTGCACACTGGCAGTGGCGGACGACGGTTCCACCGATGGCACCGCGGATCTGGTCCGGTCACAGAACATAACCCTGGTGACCGGACGCAACATGGGCATCGCCTGGAACAAGAACCGCGCGCTGTTCCTGCTGGATGCCATCATGCATTGCGATGTGGTCATCCTGCTGGAGGACGACTCATACCCCACCGAGGACGGCTGGGAGCAGGAGTGGGTGCTGGCGAGCCAGCGCTGGGGGCACGCCAACCTGGCGGGCGCATGGTTCAACGACAGCTTCCGCGCCGGCACCGGCACCGTGGACGACCCGATCCTCAGCACCAATGTCAGCGCTCAGTGCAGCAGCTTCTCGCACACGGCGCTGCTGTACGGTGGCTATTTCGATTCGCGTTTCCGTGGCTATGGCCAAGAGCACGTCGAACACACGCGCCGCCTGCTGCGGGTTGGCTACGGCGGTACCTACGAGGAGATCGATGGCGGGGTCAGACCACTCTATAAGCTCCTGAAGAGCAGCATCGCGGTCACCAATCCGGGTAGTTTCTCCAACCCGCCCGACCGCGACCGCAATTTGCTGATGTGCCACGAGCTGCTGTTCGACGAAGCCTATCGGATGCCCTGGCGCGACGACGCAGAGCTTATGCAGTTCCGCCAGGAGATGGCGGACGCTGCGCGAAAGCAATGATCATACCACCAGCAGCGCAAACCCCGCCACGACAGATCGTTCAGCCTGTCGCCATCTGCGTGTTCTGCGTGCATCTCCTTATATCTGCTCTAAGGTCCTTAACTTTTGACGTCATGGGCAGAACCGCGTCGTACTCCGAGCGTTTTGCCTTGACACAGCTCGCTTTCTGCGGGAAGCGCGAACGGTATGCCGTCTGCCAGCAACAAACCGGAAGCGACGCCCTTCGCCGATCTGGGCGATGCTCTGTCCGGCATCTTCGATCAGCCCTGGTATCTGTCACGTTACCCGGACGTCGCTGCTTCCACTACCGACGGGCTGCACCATTTCGTCCACTATGGCGCTGCCGAAGGCCGCGATCCCAACCGCTTCTTCGACAGCGCCTGGTATCTTGCGCACTATCCGGACGTGGCCGGTTCGGGGCAGCATCCGCTGCTGCACTATCTGCAGATGGGCGCTGCCGAGTTGCGCAACCCGCATCCGCGCTTCGATGCGGCGTATTTCGTGGAACAGCATCCCGAGGCGGCAGCCAATCCGCTGCTCTATCACCTGCGCTTCGGCGTGGAAAACGGCTGGCTGACCGAGAAGCCAATTGCGATCAGGGACTTTCTGCCGAGCCGCGCCAGGTCACCGTCCGCCCCCCCCGATGTGGTCGTGGATATCGTCGTACCGGTCTACCGTGGACTGGCGCAGACAAGGCGCTGCATCAAATCGGTCCTGGCTGATCCCGCTCGTCCGGCCGGACGCGTGATCGTGGTGGACGACCACTCGCCGGAACCCAGGCTGTCAGTTTGGCTCGACGATCTGGCAAAACAAGGACGCGTGGAACTGCTGCGCAATCGCCGCAACAGGGGTTTCGTCGCGTCGGTGAACAGCGGCATCGAGGCGGCCGGTAGCCACGACGTGGTGCTGCTCAACAGCGACACCGAGGTGCCGCATGGCTGGCTGCGACGGTTGGCCGGCCACGCCTATGCAAAGCCGCGGGTGGCGTCAGTTTCGCCATTTTCCAACAATGCGACGATCTGCAGTTATCCATGCATCACAGGTGGGCCGCCCGCGTTCGGTCTCGGTGTGGCCGAACTGGACGCCGCCTGCCAAACGGCGAACGCCGGGCGCAGCGTCGCGCTCCCCACCACGGTCGGTTTCTGCATGTATATCCGCCGCGCGGCGCTGACTGAACTTGGCCTGTTCGATGCCGAGACGTTCGGGCGGGGCTATGGCGAGGAGAACGACTTCTGCCTGCGTGCGAGTGCGCGTGGCTGGCAGCATCTCCTCGCCTGCGACACCTTCGTCTACCACGAAGGTTCCGTCAGCTTCGGCGCCAATGCGTCCGCCACGACCCGGCGGGCCATGAAGCTGCTTTGCGAGCGCTATCCGAGCTATGCACGGCTGATCGCGCAGCATGTCAAAGTCGATGCGGCCGGACCTTATCGCCTCGCCATCACCATGGAGCTGTTCCGCCGGTCCAATCTGCCGACCATTCTGATGCTGACCCACGACATGGGCGGCGGTGTGCGCCGGCATATCATGGACCTGGTTGAACGCACCACCGGTCGTGCCAATTGCCTGTTGCTCGAGTCGACCGCGCGGGGTGCAGCGCTGTCGGTGCCGAAACTGCCGGGCCATCCTGAGCTCGCCCTGCCCGCCGATCGCATGACCGACCTCGCCATGGTGCTGAAATCGGCCGGCGTGACGCGCGTGCACATCCATCATCTGATGAGCATGGACGTCGATGTCCGCGCTCTGGTTCACCGGCTGGGCGTGCCGTTCGACGTGACAGTGCACGACTACTTCGCAATCTGCCCGCAGGTGTACCTGCTGCCGTTGCCGCATGGCGCCTACTGCCACGAGCCGGACATAGCGACCTGCAACGCGTGCATCGCCGATCGTCCAAGCCACGGTTCGGGCGACATCGTGTCGTGGCGGCGCAGCAACGCCTGGCAATTCCTTGAGGCGAAGCGGGTTATCTGTCCGAGCGAGGACGTTCACAAACGCCTTGCACGTCACGGTGTCGCCCGTCACGCCGTCGTCGTGCCGCACGAACCGGTCACCGCGGGTCCGTGGCCGCTGTCACCATCGACGCCAGGCAAAGGCCGTGCCCTGCGCGTCGCAGTGCTCGGTGTGCTCAGCAACCATAAGGGCGCGGCCGCCGTGATGACGCTCGCTTCGGCTGCCAATCCGGCCGAACTGTCCATCCAGGTGATCGGCCATGCCGAAACGGAGCTGCCGGGACCGCTCGCAAACCGCATCGCAGTGACCGGCGAGTACGAGGGGGCTGATCTGCGGGCCCTGCTCGCCAAGGTGAAGCCACATGTCGTCTGGTTTCCCGGGCAATGTCCGGAGACCTACAGCTATACACTCACGACGGCGATCGACGCCGGCCTGCCAATTGTCGCCACGCGGATCGGCGCGTTTCCGGAGCGACTGGAGGGGCGGCCGCTGACCTGGCTGGTCGATCCCGAGGCATCGCCCGAGGAATGGCTTGCGGTGTTTGCCAAGGTGCGCAGCGCGCTCACGAGTAAGCGGAAGCCGCCGACAGGCAGGCCGCGTCAAGCCGTGGCGGACTACTACCGCGACCATTACGTGAAGGCACCCGCCGTTCGCGCCGCAGGTGAACTCGTGGATCTGCGCAGCGACGAGCGCGTCAGCGTGGTGGTGATACCGGAGCGCTTTCCCAGCGGTGCGCTGACACCATGTTCGTATATACGCCTTCTGCAACCGCTCGACCATCCCGCGATCGGCGGCGACTTCGAAATCATGCTTGCCGATGCCGACGAGGCGCTGAGCTACCGCGCCGACATCATCGTCACGCAACGCTACGCGGTGGAAGATCTCGATGCCGCCGAGAGTCTGATAAGACACTGCGACGAGCACGGGATCACTCTGTTGTACGACCTGGATGATGACCTGCGCCATATTCCCCGGGGACATCCCGATGCAAAACTGCTGCGGCCGCGAGCGCGGACAGTGTCGCGGTTGGTGCGCGGTGCCGATGCCGTGTGGGTATCGACACCGGTGCTCGCCGCGACGCTGGCGGATTTGCGCGACGATGTGCGTGTCGTGGAGAACGGGCTCGATGAACGGCTCTGGGCGGCAGCGCCGCCGCCCACGCCGCCACGCCAGGGGCCGGTACGCATCCTGTTCATGGGCACCGCGACCCATGACGCGGACTTTGCGATCGTGGAGGGCGCGCTGGCACGGCTGAAATCGATTTTCGCCGAGTACGTGGCGATCGATCTCCTCGGTATCAGCAGCCGCTACGACATGCCGTCCTGGATCAACCGTGTCGGCATGCCGGCGCAAGTGAGTGGGTCGTATCCCGGCTTCGTCAACTGGATCACGCAGCAGCACTGGGACATCGGCATCGCTCCGCTCACCGATACTGCGTTCAACCGCTGCAAGTCCGCGATCAAGACGCTGGACTATGCGGCGATCGGCTTGCCGGTGCTCGCGTCGGACCACGAGGCATTTCGCGGCTCGTTGGCCGACGGCCCCGGCGGCTGGCTGCTGCCGGACGATGAGAACGCCTGGTTCGTGGCACTCGCCCATCTGGTGCGTGACACGAACCTGCGACGACGCCTCGCCGAAGGTGCGCGCGCCGCGTTGCCGGCCGGCACGCTCGCGGCGCAGGCCGCCAAACGTCGCGCCGCCTGGCTCGACCTTGTGCCGATGAAGCAACGATCGAAGCGCGAGACCCTCGCGGCTGAATAGCCGGCATCACAAATCGGTTCCCCGGCGCAACCGGCAGCAATCGCATCAGTTCAGCGATGGGAAAGCTTGCATCGAGGAGACAGCCATGATGAAGGTCCGCAATCTCGCCGCGCTGATGGCGCTTTCCAGCGTTGCCGTTCTGCCCGCCTGCTCGTGGCTCGGCATCGGCGATAACAACCGGCAGACCAGCCGTACCACTCCTGCCAGCCAGAGCTACGCCGCCTCGCAGGCGACCGCGCCTGAGCTGACACCCGACATGATCCGCAGCGTGCAGCAGAACCTGCAGCAGGGCGGCCTATATCATGGGCGCGTGGATGGCGTCTGGGGACCCTCCACTCAGGCCGCGGTGCGCACCTATCAACAGCAGCACAACATGAATGCGACCGGTCAACTGGACCAGGCCACACTGACCGCGATGAATTTGGCCCCCAATCAGAACAACGCCCAGGACCAACCGGCCAACCAGACCTACGGCAGCAACAACAACCCGCAGCCCGGAAACCCGAATCCGCCGAATACCAATACCACTCGCTGATCCGAGACGGGCGCGGTCAGAGCATGTCCCGCGCCCGCTCGATATCCTCGAGCACGTCGTGGTGCGAGACGAGAAGTATCTCGTCGAAGCCAATCTGCTTCATGCGGTTCAGCTTCTGACGCACCTCGTCCGGCGTGCCGATCAGCGCCGGCTCGGCGACCTGCGCGAGTTCGGCTGATCCGGGCCGATTGCCGAAATCGACCGTGATGTTCGCGAGCACGGCGTTCGTGCCGCCGGCTTCGCGAAACACGCGCATGCCAGCCTCGAGATCATCCCAACTGCTATAACGGCCCGACGGCGTCCAGCCTTGATATTCCTTGGCAGCCAGGGTGATCCAGCGGTGACTGCGCCAGGCGCCGATCAGGATGGGTGGGCCGCCTTCGCAGCCGGGCCAGGTCGATAGCGTCCCTCCGGTGTTGGCAGGCTCGCCGCGCCACGCGCGACGCATGATGCCGAGCGAGGAACGCAGCATGCGGAACCGCGCGTCGTAATCGTAGCCGAGGAGATCGAAGTCGGCCTTCGTCGAGCCGCTACCGACACCGAGCACAAGGCGGTTCCCCGACAGGGCCTGCACCGACTGCACGCGATGCGCCAGTTCGATCGGGTGACGCAGCGGCAACTGCAACACACCGATGCCCAATTCGACCTGCTTCGTGACAGCGGCCAGTGTCGCGAGTTCAACCAGTGGATCCAGTGTCGGCCGTCCGCGCCCGAGCGAATCGCCCACCCAAATTCCGGGGAAGCCGCTGGCCTCGATCCGACGTGCATAGTCAGCGACCCGATCCAGCAAACGGTCATGCTGGTCCGTGCCGGGACTGAACCGTATCATCGTGCTCACGCGCATGATCCACACATCCGTCAGTGGTTGAGGACGGCGAGATTGCAACACATCCGCTACGCGCGCCATTCTCCCCCTCGCTGCCATTCACTGGGGAGGCCACGACCATGCCGAAAGAGGCCCTGCGCTCGATCCTGCCGGTTGCCGGTGTGTCCGCTGCACGCGCTGACAGCGTGACGTTCACTGGTGGCACCGATCCCATTCTGCCGACACCGTTCCGCATCGGGGTGGCCGGTGCGGCAACGCTGGCCGCAACCGGGCTCGCGGCCGCGGATCTGTGGGAGCTGCGCACCGGGCGCCGTCAGTCCGTAGCGGTCGATGTGCGGCAGGCTACAGCGTCGTTGCGCAGCGGCCACTACATGAAGCTGGGCGATGGCGAGGTGTCGCACCGGCGCAACTCGATCATGGGCGTGTATCCCACCAAGGACGGCCGCTGGAGCTACCTGCACTGCAACTTCCCCAATCATCGCGCTGCCGCGCTGAGCGTGCTCGGGGTTGCGGAAGACCGCGACGCTGTGGCGAAGGCGGTGCTCAACTGGAACGCCGCCGATCTCGAGGAGGCGATCATCGCCGCGAAGGGCGCTGGCGGCATGGTGCGGACGAAGGCCGAGTGGGCGCAGCATCCGCAGGCCGCGGCCATTGCCGGCCTGCCGTTGATGGAGATCGTGCGGATCGGCGACAGCCCCGCGGAACCCCTGCCCGCTGGCAACCGCCCGCTCTCGGGCATCCGCGTGCTGGACCTGACACGCGTGCTCGCCGGCCCGACCTGTGCGCGGACGTTGGCCGAGCATGGGGCGGATGTGCTGAAGATCACCGCGCCGCATCTGCCCAATCTCGGCTACCAGGAATTTGACACCGGCCACGGCAAGCTGTCGGCGCATCTCGATCTGCGCGAGCAGCGGGACGTGGATGTGCTGCGCGGGCTGGTGCGCGACGCGGATGTGTTCTCGCAGGGCTACCGGCCGGGCACGCTGGGCACGCGTGGACTGTCGCCTGACGAGCTGGCGGCGATCCGGCCAGGGCTCGTCTACGTGTCGCTCTGTGCGTTCAGCCATGCCGGGCCATGGGCGTCGCGCCGAGGCTTCGACACGGTCGTCCAGACAGTCAGCGGCATCACGTCGCGCCAGGCTGAGGTGGTGCCGGGCAAGACGCCGGGGCCGCAGTTCTATCCGGTATCCGCAATTGACTATTGCACCGGCTATCTGATGGCGTTCGGCGCGATGGTCGCGCTGGAACGGCGTGCGCGCGAAGGCGGCAGCTGGCTGGTGCGCATTTCGCTGGCGCAGATCGGCAAGTGGATCGTCGATCTGGGCGAGGTGCCGGAAGCGGCAGCTCGCGATGCGCCGGCGGAGTTTGCGCCGGAGGAGCTGGAGCGCTGGGCGACAGTGACCGAGACGCCATCCGGACGACTGCGGCATCTGCGGCCGACAGTGCAGTTGTCCGAGACGCAGCCGTACTGGGCGCGTCCATCCGTGCCGCTGGGATATCACAAGCCAGAGTGGCCCGCGCGCGAAACGTCCTGATCAGGCGCCGTGGCCGGGCCAAGCCCGGCCACGATGACGTAAGGCCGATCAGTTCGGATAGACGATCGTGCGCAGCATGATGCGGCGTTCCTCTGGACGGTAATCGCCGGCACCGCGGTGCATCGTCGCGCGCTCGTCCCACATCAGCACATCGCCGACCCGCCAGCGATGATAGTAGACGAACTGCTCCTGGGTCGCGTGCTCGGCCAATTCCTCGATCAGCGGCCAGGCCTCTTCCTGTGCCATGCCGACGAAGCCATAGGTGTGCATCGGATTGACGAACAGGATCGGCCGATCTGTCACCGGGTGACGTGTGACCGCCGGCCACCGCACGTCGCGATACGTCTTGTCGGTCACGCCTTTTTCGTCGCCGTACAGCTTCTCGCCGGCGGGGCCGATGCTGCGGCCGTGCTGGGCCGTCAGGCCTTCGAGCTGCTGCTTGCGTGCCTCCGGCAAAGTGTCATAGGCGGCGCGCATATCGGCGAACATCGTGCCGCCCTTTTCCGACGGAACCTCCTTCGCGTGCAGGATGGCGAGCAGTGGCAGATGGTCCTCGTACGTGGAGTTGGTGTGCCAGTCGGTGGCGCGCTTGACGCCGTACCAGTCGACCTTGCCGTCCTCTTCGACGTTGGTGAGCCAGGAGACCTCCGGGCAATCCGCGTGGCGGTACTTGATGAGCGAATGCTTGCGCGGTGTGCCGAAACGACGGCCGAACGCGGCGAGCTCGGGCGCGCCGAGGTCCTGGTCGCGGAACACCAGCACCGGATTTTCCGCGAAAGCGCGCACGACCCATTCGGAGGTCGCCGCATCGAGCGGTTTGGAGAGGTCGATGCCAACGGCTTCGGCTCCCAGCGTCTCACCGAGGGGACGAATTTGCGGTGCGTCTGTCATGGCCAATCCTCCGTGGTTTTGTCGCGAGTATGAGCCGGAGGCGACGATGGGTGCAATTGCGCGGCGCCGTGTCGCATGGGCGTCTCAGTTCTCTGTGGATGAGACGGCGCTGTTCAGGCGGCGGCGAGCGCCTGCAAAATTGGGCTGGTGCCGGTAACGATCGCCTTCACCAGCTCCGGAGACAACGGGCCGCAATTCAGCCTGTCCGGAAGGCGGCCCAGGCTGCGAATGAGTGATGCGCGTTTGCGATGGCGGAGCGCGTACTGATCCGCCTCGGCTGCAATGTCGATGGATGGCGGTGGCGGCTCCGAGGCACGCGCGGCATCGGATTTTCCGCGCGCAGCCTGCATGCTCCGGAGCGCGAGGAGAGCGCTCTGCGCGGCACGCATCATGGTTACGGCCTGGGATCGGCAGCGACGGCCATCCTCCGGCTGCCGGCCCGGCTGCCCGGCGAGGCGCAGGCAATCCATTGCGTGGGCGTCGGCGGCAACGACCCGGGCGGCGAGACGAGCCTCGATGGCGTTCCCAGGGTGCAACTCGGCGACGGCGGCGATGGCGGTCTCATCGCGTGCGGCACGCTCCTCCGGCATGTCGGTGATCGGCGGAGGCAGCGCCTCGGTCAGCACGTACAGCGTGTGACGGGCGACGGACGGGGGGAGGTTGGGAAGGGATTCGGTGATGGACATGGGCTGGGCCGCTCCGCAAAGGGAGTGACTAACATTGTAGTTAATATATCTACCGTCAAGGGGCGGGCTGATAAGCCCGAGTCAGTTGGCATCGACAATTTCATCGAAGACTTCCTCGGTAGTCTTCGCGACGGAGCCCGTTCTCACGTATCGGACGTCAGTTCGTCCGTACGCCACGCGCACCTGCTTGAACCGGGAATTTGATTCAGCGGACTTCGTGACATCGGCGGGATCGCGATGCCATTTGCGTTCAGCGCCTTTTGAGCGTCGCTGACGGACCGCGAGCTGCGCCCGGTCACGACAACCGTGGCGCCCTCCTCGATGAACTTGCGGCCGCGAGACCGGATCCCGTCGTACCGCCGGTGACAATTACTCGCGGGTTCTCCTGCGGCAGACATCGCGACCAGCGCTGGGCTTTGCCTTGGGTTCATCCCTTGAGAGCGGCGACAATGCCAAGCACAATCGTTAGACATCGGAGGGGCGCGGACAATGCGGTGGCTGCAATTACTCATGGCGATGGGTGTGTGGCTCGCCACCTGCCCGCTCCCCGGCGCCAGATCGGTGCGGGCTGCCGAGCTGACGATCGGTCGCGCCACCGAACAGAATTCGCTCGATCCACAGTTCTCCGATCTCGGCAACGACGTCGCCACGGCCGAGAACATGTTCGAGAGCATGATCGAGTTCGATTCGATGCTGCGCATCCACCCGAGCCTGGCGGTCTCATGGAAGCTGCTCGATCCGCTCACCTGGGAGGTCAGGCTACGCGAGGGCGTCACATTCCACGATGGCACGCCGTTCACCGGCGACGATGTCGCGTTCTCGCTGAGGCGCGCGCGCGATGTGCCGAACAGCCCTGGGCCGCTTGCGAGCTTCGTGCGGTCGGTCAAGCAGACCGAGGTGGTCGATCCGCACACGCTGCACATCCACACCGACCAACCGACGCCGCTGCTGATGGACCTGGTCGGGCGCATCTTCATCGTGCCGGCGAAGCTCGGTGCAGCGGTGACCAGCGAGGATTTTGGTGCCGGCCGCGCGATGATCGGCACCGGGCCATATCGTTTCAAGCAGGTGATTCCCGGCGATCGCGTGGTGATGGAGGCGAACCACGGCTATTGGGGCGCAAAGCCCGCATTCGATACGGTCACGCTGAAGTTCCTCGCGAACGCCGCCGCGCGCAGTGCCGCATTGCTGTCGGGCTCGGTGGATGTGATCGAGCAGATCCCGCCGTCGGACATTTCGCTGTTCCAGAACCGACAGGATGTTGCGTTGTATTCGGTGACCTCGACGCGGTTGATCTATCTGGCGATGGACCAGGGGCGCGATGTCAGCCCCTTCATCACCGACAAGGACGGCGCGCCGTTGAAGGTGAACCCGTTAAAGGATCGCCGCGTGCGGCTGGCGCTGTCGAAACTGATAAACCGCCAGGCCATTGTCGAGCGCGTGCTGGCGGGTGCCGGCGAGGTGGCCGGACAGATCGTGCCCGAAGGCATGGGTGGTTACGATGCATCGCTGCAGCCGATGGCGTTCGACCCGGAGGCGGCAAAGAAGCTGCTGGCCGAGGCCGGCTACCCGAATGGCTTCGGCCTGACGGTGCACGGGTCGAACAACCGGTTTCCGAATGATTCGCAAGTCACGCAGGCGCTTGGTCAGATGTTTTCACGCGGCGGGCTTAAGGTGAACGGTGTCGAGGTGTTGCCGTACAACGTCTATGCGCCGGGTGCGACGGCACGGAAGTACAGCCTGTTCATCTTCAGCTACGGCAGCGTCGCGAGCAGTTCGCTCAATGGCCTATCGGGCGTGCTGGCGACGTATGACAAGGAGGCCGGCACCGGGTCGCTCAACCGCGCCCGCTATTCCAATCCGGCATTCGATGCGTTGCTGAAGCAGGCGGCGGCGGAGTTCGATGAGAGCAGGCGCAACAAGCTGCTGGCGGATGCGACGCGTGTGGCGATGGAGGATGCGGGCATTCTGCCGATCTATTGGCAGAAGCTCTATTGGGCCGCACGCAAGGGCTTCGTTGTCGATCCGGACCGCGGCGAGTTGACATCGGCGCGGTTCGTCTCGCTGGCCAAGTGACCAGTCTGGACGTACACTGACGAGAAGCATCCCACCAGGGGGAATACGCATGCTGTCCATCGAACCGACTGGCGCAGTGTTGGGCGCAACCGTTCGTGGCATCGACGTGAAGCAGGCCGACGAGACGGAATTCGCCAGGATCCTGCTGGCTCTCGGCCAATATGGCGTGCTGCGGTTTCCCGATCAGCAACTGGATCTGGGCGATCTGCGCGCTTTCTCGGAGCGATTCGGCGAAATTCAGGGACCGAGTTCCGCACAGGACAATTACGCGCATGTCGGCACGTTGTCGAACCTGAAGGAGGGCGGCAAGTACATCGGCTCGCCTGACGCCGGACAGGACTGGCATACCGACATGTCGTACCGCGACGTGATGGGCTTTGTGAACGTGCTGTATGGCATACGCATCCCGCGCCGCAACGGCGTACCGCTGGGCGGCACCGAGTTCTCCAACATGCACGCCGTGTACGAAGCACTGCCCGCGGAGCTCAAGGCCCGGCTTGCCGATGCGACAGCGACGCACAACTTCGAAAAGTTCTGGGAGCATATGCGACGGGACAAGGCGAGCGAGCGTCCGCCGATGACCGAGGAACAGCGCCGCCGTCGTCCGCCTGTGGTGCACCCGCTGTTCCTTACCCATCCGATCACCGGTCGGAAGGTGCTGTACTGCAATCCGGGTTACACGATGCGCATCAACGAACTCGCCGAGCGCGACAGCGACGAGATGCTGGAGTATCTGTTCGAGTTCCAGTTGGAACAGCGCTTCCGCCATACGCACACCTGGACTGAGAACGACCTGCTGGTGTGGGATCATCTCGGCACAATTCACCGCGCGATCGCCGACTACGGCCCGGACGAGATCCGGTTGATGCGCCGCTGCCAGGTGATGGCGACAAAGGTGTTCGATGCGGAATTCCTGCGCCCTGTGCGCGAACTCATGGAGGCTGCCTGATGCGCTGGATCAGATTCACCACAAACGGCCGCACCGCGTACGGCTCGCTCAATGGCGACACGGTGAGCGAGATCAGCGGCGAACCCTGGGGCGCGCATTCAACAACGGGCAAGACGCACAAACTCACTGACGTGAAGCTGGAAGTGCCGGTGATCCCACGCACCTTCTACGCCGCGGGCATCAACTACGCCGCGCATATCCGCGAGATGGCGGAAAAGCGCGGCGTGCAGCCGGTGTTCCCCGAGAAGGCCGACATCGGCTATCGCGCCAACAACGCACTGATCGCGGATGGCGAGGACGTGGTGATCCCGAAGGACGCCACCGAGAAGATCAACTACGAGGGCGAACTCGTCGTGGTGATCGGCAAGCAGGTGAAGCATCTGTCGAAGGCGGATGCGATGTCCTGCGTGTTCGGCTACACGATCGGCAACGATGTGAGCGAGCGCACCTGGCAGCGCGGCGATCGAACTTTCTGGCGCGGCAAGAACGCTGACACGTTCAAACCGATGGGGCCATGGATCGACACCGATGTCGATATCGACGCGATGCAGACGGTTGTGCGGGTGAACGGCAAGGATAGCCTGAAGTTCAAGACCAACGACATGATCTTCGACATCCCGACCTATATCGAGGCGATGACCCGTTATCTGACGTTGTATCCAGGCGATGTGATCTGGATGGGTACCGACGGCACCTCGCCGGATCTGAAGCACGGCGACGTCGTCGAGGTGGAACTCAGCGGCCTAGGGGTGCTGCGCAACCGCTTCGTGCGCGAGAGCTAGTCACAGTTGTCATTGCGAGGGGTGAAGCGACGCGGCAATCCGAAGCGGCACATTGATTTCTTCGCACGACTAGGCGCTGCATGCTGACCACGCTGGTCGTCCTGCTCGCCGCCGCCACCATCGCCGTGCCGCTGACGCGTCGCGCCGGCTTTGGCAGCGTACTAGGCTATCTGCTGGCCGGCATCGCCATCGGCCCGGCTGGATTAGGGTTGATCACCGACGTCGACGCGATAGCCTCGATCGCCAGTCTCGGCGTGGTGATGCTGCTGTTCCTGATCGGCCTGGAGGTTCGGCCGCAGCGTCTGTGGATCATGCGGCGCGCTGTGTTCGGACTCGGCACGGCACAGGTTGCGATCACCGGCGCAGCGCTGGCCGCGCTTGCGTATTTCGTCGGCGTCGCCTGGCAGGGCGCGATCGTGCTGGGCGCCGGCCTCGCGATGTCATCGACCGCGATCGTGCTGCCGATGCTGGCCGAACGCAATCTGCTCAACACCCGCGCTGGCCGTGATGCATTCGCGGTGCTGCTGTTCCAGGACCTTGCGTTCATCCCGCTGGTCGCCCTGGTGCCACTGCTGGCGGGCGACAGCGTGCCCAACCACGTGCCATGGCACGACGTGGCGCGCGCGGCGCTGATCATTGCCATCATCCTGATCGGCGGCCGTTTCCTGCTGCGACCGCTGTTCCGATTGATCGGCGGTGCCAAGACGCCGGAGGTGTTCACGACGGTCGCGCTGCTGATCGTCGCGGGCACCGCGTTGCTGGCGACCGTCGCGGGGCTGTCGCCCTCACTCGGTGCTTTTATGGCGGGCGTGCTGTTGTCGGAATCCGAGTACCGCCACGAACTGCAGGCCGACATCGAGCCGTTCGAGGGCCTGCTGCTCGGCTTCTTCTTCATCTCGGTCGGGATGTCGGCCGATCTGCCGCTCGCCCGTGCCCAACCGCTATTGCTGGCCGAGGCAACGGCGGTGTTGCTGCTCGCCAAGGCGACGATCGCATTCGCGCTGGCGCGCATCGCCGGCGAGAACAGGCAGAATGCGCTGCGCTTCGGCCTCGCGTTGCCGCAGGCCAGCGAATTCAGCTTCGTGCTGTTCGGTGCCGCCGTTGCTGCCGGCGCCCTGAGCGCTCCCAATGCCGCGTTCGCCACGCTGGTTACCGCCGCCTCGATGGTCGCGACGCCGATCCTGTTCGCAGGCGCCGAAGCGGCGCTACGACTGAAGCCCACGCCGCCGCCGCAGTACGACACCATCGATGCGGATGACACGCCGGTGATCATCGCCGGCTTCGGCCGGTTCGGTCAGATCGTCGGCCGCGTCCTGCGGATGCATGGCATCGAGTTCACCGCATTGGAGCGTGATTCCGGCCAGGTGGAAGTCGTCCGGCGGTTTGGCACGAAGGTGTATTTCGGCGACCCCACGCGGCCCGACATGTTGCGCGCGGCGGGCGCCGAACAGGCGAAGCTGCTGATCGTGGCGCTCGACGATCCGCCTGGTGTGCTGCGCACGATTGACATGGTGAAGCGCGACTTTCCCAACCTCGCCATCCTGGCGCGGGCGCGCAATCGCTGGTACGCGCATCTGCTGATGGACCGTGACGTGGATGGGCTGGTGCGCGAGACGTTCCACTCCAGTCTGGAGCTCGCGAAGCAGGCGCTGACCGTGCTCGGCATCGATGAAGCGGCCGCGGAACGCGGGGTGATGCTGTTCCGTGACCGGGACGAGAAGACCCTGCTGGAGACCCACGCGATCTATCGCGACGAGCAGCAGCTCATTCAGAGCCAGCAGCAGGCGGCGGACGAGCTTGCCAGCCTGTTCGAGGCGGATCAGGCACAGTTTCCGGCATCACCAGCCAGACTGCCAGTGTCGCCAGAGCCCCGATGAGCGCGAGCACGGCGAAGGCCGCTTCGGTGCCGGCAGCATCGGCGATCCAGCCGCCGAGTGTCGTGCTGATTCCGGCACCCAGACTCACGGCAAGACCCAGAGCGCCCATGCACAGATTGAAATGCGACGTGCCGCGTGTGACGTCTGCCGAGATAAGCGGCAGCATCACGCCGAATACCGCGCCACTGACGCCACTTATGGCCTGAGCCGCCACGGGCAGCCACGCGCCTGGCAAAACCGCCAGCAGCAGTCCGCGCAGAGGCAGCGCCGCCCATCCCAGCAGCAACACCGGGCGCCGGCCCAGAGACGCCGCGCTGCGCCCTACCCACGGCGAGCAAAGTGCCACGACCGCTTGCGGCACCATGATGCAGGCGGCGATGATCAGGTTGGCGAAGGCGCCCGTGCGCATCGTCACGGCTGGCGCCCAGCAACGGCAGCATCGCCGCATTCGACATGTGGAACAGCAGCACACAGACGGCGAATGCCAGCAGTTGCCGATTGGTGAATAATCGCCGCAGTCCTGGCCAGTCGAAAAGTTGCGGTTGTCGTCTGTTGCCTCGCGTGCGGCCCGCGCCCGATCGCTAGCAATGCCAGGAGCGCGGGTACGCACAGCGCCGCAGTCAGCAGGAACACGCTTTGGCTGGACACGTAGGTGCCCGTCACGCCCATCACCGCGGCAGCGAGTCCGTTGCCGATTGCGGCGAAGCGCGCGTTGCGCCCCAATCGCTCGCCGAGAGCCGCGTGGCCGACCAGATGCAGGCTGATCGCGGCAATCGCCGGCGTCAGCACGCAGCTTGAGAATGCATGGAGCGCCTGTGCGACCTGGACGGGCAGTTCGCTCGGCCAGAAGGCCATAAGGAGCGCTGCGACAATGACGCCGATCAGGGCACCGCCCGCGGCACGTCGCTTGTTGTGCGCGGCATCCACCAGTGCGCCGGCGGGGAGCTGGCTGATCAGCGCCACAATGGTGCTGAGGGTGAGGGCAAAGCCGATCTGCACCTGGGTCCATTTGTGCATCGTCAGATAGACCGCGACGAACGGCCCGAAGCCGGTCTGCACGTCGGCTACGAAGAAATTCAGCAGATCGAGCGCCCGCTGACTGCGTGTCTGGGGTGTGCCGTTGCGTGGCATGGATCATCGCGGCGTTTCGGGCGTCACCACGACCGGCGCGGGTTTGGTGACATCCTTGTATTCGGGGGCGGCCTTGATCTGGTCCTGCGTCAGATCGAGCGTGATCGGATGTTTCGCGTCGCTCGGCGCGAAGTGCAGTGCGCTCCACTCCACCGCGATCTTCCGATTGCCGACGCCCATGAAGCCGCCGAAGTCGATCACGGCGGCCTGTGGCTGGCCTTGATCGCCGACCAGGACATCGACGAGACGGCCAATATCCTTGCCGTCGGGATCAGCCACTTTCTGGCCCAGGATGGCGAGCGCCTGGTCGATCGGAACTTGCTGAACCTCGCCGGCCGGCGCGGCGGCGGTCAGCAGCAGTGCGAAGACCACTCGCAGGTGCCGGTGCGGCATGTGTGTTGAGGTGGGTGTGTTGCGCGACATGGTCAAGCGTCGCCGCTGGCGCGCGACTTCAGGCTATGCCGTGCCATGCCGCAAGCGACGCGCGGCTGGACCGCTCCGCTGCGCTTCACCGATGCCAGGACTATCCCTGCCGCGATCATCGCGATGCCGATCGCGTGGTAAAGATAGAACGTCTCGCCGAGAAACAGCACCGCGAGGATGCTGCCGAACACCGGCATGAGATGCCACGACTGACTTGCGCGAGTCGCTCCAATCAATTCGATGCCGCGATTGAAGAACAGATAGGCGACGAACGACGGGCACACCGCAATGTACACAAGGGCGAGCCACGCCGGCAGTCCACCCTCGATGCGACCGCCCTGCGCGATCTCCCACACATAGAACGGCAGGATCATCATCGAGCCGACGCCCATCATGGCAACCAGAAAGCTCAGCGGGTGCGCGGCGGGACGCACGCGGAACATCGCGGCGTAGATGCCGTAGATCACCATCGCGGCCAGGATCCAGACATCGCCGCGGTTGAGCGAAAGGTGCAGCAGCCTATCCAGCGAGCCGTGTGCGGCGATGACCGCCACGCCGATCAGCGAAACCAGCACACCGGCGGATTGCCAGAGCGTCGGACGCTCACCGAACAGCGCGAAGGCCCAAACGATAATGACCAGCGGCCCGGCGGACTGCAGCAGCAGCACGTTGAGCGCGGTGGTGCTGGTGAGGCCGATGTAGGACATCGTGTTGTAGGTCGCGATGCCGGTGGCGGAGAGCAGCAGCATCATGCGCCAGTGGCGGAGCAGCGTAGCGGCATCACGCCGCAGGTACGGCCACGCGAAGCCGACGGCAATCAGGAACGCGCCGGTCCAGCGCCAATAGGCGAGCGCGATCGGAGGCACCATGCCGACCACGCCGCGACCGAGCACGATGTTGCCTGCCCAGAACAGGTTGGCAAGCGCGAGAAGGGACCACGCGGAGTTCCAGAAAGGCATGCGTCGGGTTCACCAAAAGTGTTCGCCGCTCAGTAAGCGCTGGCCCATCCATCACGGCGTGGATCGGACCCCGCCATCTTCACGCCGTTCTCGGCGATCCGGATGGCTTGCACGCTGCACGGCGCCTCCAATGGCCCGACGCGGTTCAGCCGATGCCCGAGACGTTCGAGCCCGGCCAGGACATCCTCGCCGAAGCCCGGCTCGATCGTCAGCCGACCGTCGCCCTCATGCGGCCAGTTGGCGCCCTGACCCTGCTGGATCGAGGTCCAGCGCGGCGCCTCCAGCGCGGTCTGTGGATCGGCACCGAGGTCCATCATCGCGGTCAGCACCTGCAGATTGACCTGCACCTGGTTGTCCGCGCCCGGCGTCCCTTCGACTGCCCACAGCTTGTCGTTCTTGAACACCATCGGCGCATTCATCGTGTGGCGCACGCGCTTGCCGGGCGCGAGGCGGTTTGCGTGGCCAGGTGCCAGATGCCAATACGCCATGCGGTTGTTGAGCAGGATGCCCGTGTCGCCTGCCGTCACACCGGAACCGAAGCCGGAATTCAGGCTTTGAATGCCGGACACCGCATTGCCTTCGGCGTCGACCACGCAGAAATACGTGGTGTCACCAACCGCCGCTTCGGGCTCTGCCAGCGCAAGATCGCTGGCGCGCGCCATGTCGATCGACGCCGCGCATTCGTCGGCATAGGCATCGGACAGCAGACGATCGAGCGGCACGTCGCCGAACCGCGGGTCGGTGCCGTAGCGCTCGCGATCCAGGAATGCGCGCTTCTTCGCCTCCACGAGCACATGGATGCGCCGCACCGGATCGAGTTTGGCCAGGTCGAAGCGCTCGGCGATCTTGAGCATCTGCAGCATGGTGAAGCCGGTGGAATTCGGCGGCGTCTGGGTTACGCGGAAGCCGCGATAGGCGATGCCGATCGGATCCTGGCACTGCGGCTGGAATGCCTCCAGGTCGCGTTCGTCGACCAGCACACCGGCCTCGCGCATGCCGGCGACGAGGCGCTTCGCCAGCCTGCCGCGATAGAAGGTTTCCGCGCCGTCCTGCGCGATCTCCTCAAGTGTCCGCGCGAGGTCGGGTTGGCGGATCAGCGCGGCAAGCGGCGGTGCACCGATGTCGAGATTGGCGAGGAACACGGCACGTGAACGCGCATCGGCGGCGAGCACCGGACGTACATCCTCCGCGAAGAGGCGATAGTGATGGGTGACCGCGAAGCCATCGCGCGCATGTTCGATCGCTGGGCCACAAAGCTGCTGCCACGGCAGTTTGCCATGCGTCGCATGCATCGCGCCGATACCGGCGAGCAGACCGGGCGTCGAGACGCTGAGCGGGCCGCGGACCGCGATGCCCCTGGCATGGAACCGTTCGGGAAGTGCCGCGAGCGGTGCACCGCCAGTCGCGTTATAGCAGCGCGATGTCACATCACGCGCGGTATAGACCTGATAGAAGCCGTCACCGCCGAGACCGGACATGCCTGGCTCGACCACGCCGAGTGTGAGCGCAACCGCCACCGACGCGTCCACCGCATTGCCGCCGGCACGCAGCGTGTCGAGACCTGCCTGGGTCGCCAGCGGGTGGTTGGCGCCCACGGCGCCGTTGCGGCCAATGATCAGAACGCGGTGATTGCGGGCAGGAAGATACATGGTCGTTTCCAGTTCAGCGCAGGTGGGTCGTGAAGAACTCGGCGATGGCGCGATAGACGCGGCGTCTGTCGTCGGGGCGGACGAAGCCGTGGCCGGCGTAGTCGAAGGTCAGGTACGTCACCCTCTTCCGGCGTTCCTGCAAAGCGGCCACGTACTGCTCGCTCTCGCCGATCGGCACCCGAGGATCGCGCGTGCCATGCGCGATCAGCACCGGGGCGGTGATCCGATCGACGCGATGGATCGGCGAAATGCGCGCAAACAGTGCGGCGTCACGCTCGGGGTCGCCATATTCCGCGGCACGATGACCACGTCGCCAGGCGCCGGTGCCGGCAAGCAGCGTCACGAAGTTCGCGATGCCATAGTAGTTCACCGCGGCACGCCACAGCTCCGGATGCTCGGTGATCGCCGACATCACCATGAAGCCGCCGTACGACTGCCCCATGATGCCGATGCGCTCGCCATCGATTGCCGGGTGCGCGGCGAGCCAGTGCCGGCCATGCGCGAGGTCGGTCACGCTGTCGAGACGCCGCTCCACATCGTCGCTCTTGGTGTAAGTGCGGCCATAACCGGAGCTGCCGCGCACATTCGGCAGCAGGACGGCAAAACCTTGTGCGAGCAGCATCTGAATGTCGGGGCGGAAATTCGGCCGCGTCTGCCCCACGGGTCCGCCATGTACCCAAATGATCGCGGGGTAGCCGTCCTCCGGCCTGGCACTGCGTGGCAATGCGAGCCAACCGGGAATACGTGTGCCGTCAAAGCTTTCCCACGACACCAGCTCGAAATCGACGAAGCCACCGCGATGCGGTTCCGGCTGCCATGCCACGCGCGCGGCGCCATCGCGCCACAGCCAGAGTGACGGCGGTTGCGTTGGCGCGGCGGCACTGAACACCAGGTTGCTGCTGTCAGGTGACCAGGCCAGATCAGTGATGACGCCACGCGGCAAGCCGCTCACCACCGGGCGCTCGCCATCGATCGGACCGACTCGCAGCATGGCAAAGCCGCGGTCGTTTTCGATCGTCGCGAGCATCCGCCCATCCGGCGCGACCGACCAAGCGTCCACGTCGCGCCCTTCGGCTGCATAGACCACCGAAGCCTCGCCGGTTTCAGGATCGAGCCGACACAGTCGCAGGAAGTTGCTGTCGCCGAGATCGGTCAGCGCCAGAAGCGTGCGACCGTCGCTCGCCCAGCGGACACTCTGCAAGTTCCCCGGGGGCCAAACTGAGCGCGCTTCGCCCGTCGCGATATCGAGCAGCATCAGCGACACATCGCCGAAGCCACGATCATGCCGGAGCGCCAGCGTCGTGCCGTCCGCACGGAAGCCTGACACACTGACCTGATTGCGGCCCTGGTAAACGCCCTGGCGAACGCCGCTTGCGATATCCTGCACGTAGACGTCGAAATGCGCCTCGTCGCGATCATTGGCGGTATAGGCGATGCGGCTGCCATCCGGGGACCAGCCGCCGAAATCGTGGATCGCCGCCGGATTCGCGGTCAGTTGATGCGGCTCCGGCGATCGTTCGTTCGGATCGATCAGCAGCAATTGCTGACGCTCGTCGCCACCGAAGTCGATCCCATAGATCAGCCGGTCATCCACCGGCGAGCGCCGCAGCAGCGCGACCTTCTCGTCGTGGAAGGTGAGCTGCCGGTCGGCGCCGGTGGCGAGATCGAGCGCCCACACCTGCGGCAGGCCCGAACCGCGCAGGTGATACAGCGTTTGTCCGTCACGGGAGAATGCTGGTGCGGCGGCAGCGCCAATGTCGACGAAGGCTTCCGGGTCGTATGTCATACGAGAGCATACCGTGCCACCCGGGGTTGGAAAGGCGCACAGGATAGGGTTTGCTCGGACAATGCGGCGGGTTGTGCTGGCCAACGAGACCGATTGGGAAGGATGGCGCAAGGCCACCCGCTCGCTGGTACTGGCCGGCGCTCCACCGGAGGAGGTGCGCTGGTCGGTCCGTTCGCACGATGAGGAAGGCGATCCCCTCCGGGAGGAGACCGGCAGCTTCGGTGTGTCGCGGACGCTGATCACGTTGGCGTCGCTGGCCATCCAGGCACGCGACCCCGAGCGGTTCGATCTGCTGTACCGGCTGGTCTGGCGCGCCAATGCCGGTGAGAAGGCCGATGCAGAGGAGACACGGCGCGCGCAGGGGCTCGCCGTTGCGGTGCGCGCCGAGACACACAGGATGCGGACGCTGTTGCGCTACCTGTCAGTGGAGGAAGGCAAGCGCACCCGCTACCTAGGCTGGTACGAACCGGCGCATTTTGTCCTGGAGGCAAATGCGCAGTTGATCGCCAGGCGGTTTTCCGATCTGACGTTTTCGATTGTCACGCCCGTTGCCGCCGCGCACTGGGACGGAACCGAGTTGCGTTTTTCCACTGGGGTCGAGCGCGAAGCCGTGCCGGACGATGACGCGCTGTTGTCATGGTGGCAGAAGCATCACGCCAACCTGCTCCGCCACGCGCGTATCGGCACCGCGATTCCTGAGGCGGAACAGCTCGATGAAGTGCCGCGACCGCCGGATCGGCCGCCACTTGGTCCCGTCGTGTTGCCGCTGCATCCCGATCCGCCGCTGCAGGAGGCGATGCACGAGGCGTCCGATTGTCGCCGCTGCCATCTCCATGAGCAGGCGTCACAGACGGTGTTCGGCGAGGGACCTGCGCACGCCAGGCTGCTGTTCGTCGGCGAGCAGCCGGGCGACCAGGAGGACGTGATCGGTCGTCCGTTCGTCGGTCCGGCCGGGCAGATCATGGATCGCGCCATGGAGGAGGCGGGCATCGACCGGCGCTCGGTCTACATCACCAACGCGGTGAAACACTTCAAGTTCGAACCGCGCGGCAAACGGCGCATCCACAAAACGCCCGAGGCACCCGAGATCCAGGCCTGCCGCTTCTGGCTCGACGTCGAACTGGTGAGGCTGCGGCCGAAGCTGGTGGTGGCCATGGGTGGCACCGCCGCACGCGCGGTGCTTGGCCGCGCCGTCACCATCACCCGCGAGCGCGGCAGGCCAATCGAAATGCCCGACGGACAGACGGTATTTGTCACCGTGCACCCGTCCTATCTGCTGCGGGTGCCCGATGAGGATGCGAAGGCCCGGGAGTACCGCGCCTTCGTTACCGATTTGCGGAAGGTGGCCGAACTGGTTGCCGGCTAGGCTGCCGCGACCGAGGTTGGCACACCCTCGGGATCCAGCCGATAACCGCCGCCCTCGGTCACCAGGAGACGCGCGTTAGCCGGATCGGGCTCGATCTTTTGGCGCAGGCGATAGATGTGCGTCTCCAATGTATGCGTGGTGACCGCGGCGTTGTAGCCCCATACCTCATTCAGCAGCACCTGCCGTGCTACCGCGCGTGTGCCCGCTCGGTAGAGGAATTTCAGAATCGCCGCCTCCTTCTCCGTCAGGCGGATGCGGCGGTTCTTCACCGGGTCCTGCAGCAGCTTGGCCGACGGACGGAACGTGTAGGGCCCGATTGTGAAGACCGCATCCTCGCTGTTCTCGAAGATGCGTAGCTGCGCCCGCAACCGCGCCAGCAGCTCGTTCAGCCGGAATGGTTTGGCGATATAGTCGTTGGCGCCGGAATCGAGGCCGCGCACGACATCGGTTTCGGCGTCCGATCCGGTCAGCATGATGATCGGCATCTTCTGCCCCTGCCTGCGCAGCTTGGTGCAAAGATCCCGTCCGTCACCGTCCGGCAGCCCGACATCGAGGATCACCGCGTCGAAGCGCGCATCCTTGGCGTTCAGCTTTTCCTCGGCCTCACCGATTGTGCCGGCAGCGACAGCGGTGAACTCTCCGTCAACCGCGAGTTGATCCGCCAAGGTCTCGCGCAAAACCTCGTCGTCATCCACAATCAGGATCGGTCGCTCTGCCGACATCTCCGTATACCTCTCAACTTGCGAGCGCCGAGGCGCTCGTCATTCCTCGCATGACGACATCCGTGCGACCATGATTTTGTCACGGTGGCGGCTATCGCCGTCGGGGCCCAACACCAATTCCATCCTGCCACTCCGATTCGTGCAGCGGCAAGGCGCTCACATTTCTGTGAGTCCGGCCAAGACATCTGAAGTGCCCCGCCATATAGTCCTCGCTGTGGCATCACAGAGTGGGTTGTGGCTCCGTGTATTTGGGTCGGAGGAGAGGTTTGGCGTTAATCATGACGAAATTTGGCCGTTATCGTTACCCACTCGTGTAATCCGATGGAACATGCCCTAGGTCGCGATCAAATTGCGATGAGCGAACGGAGTTCGGTGGCCGCGGCTGCGGCGCCGGATGCTGATGTGCTTCGTTTGCGCACTGTGCATCGCGCAGCGGCGGACCTGCGCCGAGGAACGCCCGTGCTGCTGACTGGCGGGGCGCCGTTGATCCTGCTCGCGGCCGAGACTGCGGGCCCACGCGGATTGGCTGAACTGGCGATGTTGGCTGCGCAGCCGCCGGTGCTGCTGCTCGCACCGATGCGCGCAGCCGCCGTTCTGCATCGGCCGGTTGAGCCGGATTCGGCGGTCGTCGCGCTCAGTCTCGGCGGTGAATTGTTGGCGCCAGGGCCGTTGCGCGGCTTGGCAGATCCAACCATCGAGGAGTTTCTGCCTGCCCAGCCCGAGCCGGGACGGGTGCCAGAATTGGCCCAGCCGGCACTGATTCTGGCCAAGCTCGGCCGCTTATTGCCGGCGGTGCTGGCCGCGCCGGTGCGTCCTGACGTTGCGACCGACCTGGCGCGACTGGGTTTGCTCAGTGTTCCGGCGGCCGATCTGGTCGCCTACCCGGTGGCCGCGGCGGCGGGGTTGCGCCAGATAGCGGCGGCGCGGGTGCCGCTGGAGAATGCCGCCAACTCCAGGGTCATCGCTTTCCGTACCGAAGGCTCGGCGATTGAGCACCTCGCCATCGAGGTAGGCCGGCCGGAGACGGTCGACGCCCCATTGGTGCGCATCCATTCCGAGTGCTTCACCGGCGATCTGCTGGGCAGCCTGCGCTGCGACTGTGGCGCGCAGCTTCGCGGCGCAATCGCCCGTATGGCCGAGGAAGGGGCCGGCGTGTTGCTCTACCTGGCCCAGGAAGGCCGCAATATCGGGCTGGTCAACAAGCTGCGAGCCTACACACTGCAGGACCGTGGGCTTGACACGTTGGACGCCAATCGCGCGCTGGGATGGGGTGCCGATGAGCGCAACTTCCTGATAGCGGCCACGATGCTGGAGGCACTCGGCGTGCGTCGGATCCGGTTGCTGACCAACAATCCCGACAAGCTCGCCGCGCTCGCGGCATGCGGGATCGAGGTCGTTGGACGCGAGGCCCACGCCTATGCGCCGAACGGCGTGAACGATCATTACCTGGCGACGAAGGCAGAGCGCTTCGGTCATCTGCTGGACTGAGCGGCATGCAGGCCTTGGTCCATCCTGATGGTCGATTGGTACTGCGCGGGCTGGTGTTCCGGGCGGCGCTCGGGCGCGGCGGGGTTCGTCGCGACAAGCAGGAAGGCGACGGGGCAACGCCGGCCGGGTACCTGCCGCTGCGCCGTTTGCTGTATCGCGCGGATCGGGTGAGGGCACCAGACTGCGCCATGCCGGCGGAGCCGATCGCGCCCAGCGACGCCTGGTGTGATGACATCAGGGAGAGCGATTACAACCGGATGATCCGACTGCCGCACGACGGTCACTACGAGGAGCTGTGGCGCCAGGACGGCGTGTATGACGTGGTCGGCGTGCTCGGCTGGAACGATGCGCCTGTCCAGCGCGGGCGAGGCTCGGCGATCTTCCTGCATGTGGCGCGTTCGGACTACTCACCCACCGAAGGCTGCATCGCGTTGAGCATGGGCGATCTGCGGCAGGTCCTGTCCGCAGGGATCACCGAGGTTCTCGTGCTGGCCGGCTAGCCAGCGTCGTACGGTTCACCATCACTGGCTCCCGCGCTATAAGTCGTGCCTGCGAAGAGGCGACGCCCGCGCATCTGCTTCGATTTCGCAGCGGGAGGCACACTGCTTGCGAGCTCTCTCGGATAGCCGCAGGGTCGGGTGATGATCCGCTGGCCGGGCGTCAACGAATGGCTGTTCGCGCTGAGGACTTTCGCGGCCGCGATGCTCGCGTTCTACATCGCGCTGTCAATCGGTCTGGACCGGCCATACTGGGCGATGGCGACGGTGTATATCGTCGCACAGCCGCTGATTGGCGCGATGCGCTCCAAGGCGCTCTACCGTCTGATCGGCACGTTGATCGGCGCAGCCGCAACAGTGGTGCTGGTGCCGAACCTGGTGGACGCGCCTGAACTCTTGAGCACCGCCCTGGCTCTGTGGACGGGGCTATGCCTGTACATCGCGCTGCTCGACCGTACACCGCGGAGCTACCTCTTCATGCTTGCCGGCTACACTGCCGTGCTGATCGGCTTCCCCGCGGTGACCACACCGGACGCGATCTGGGACATCGCACTGGCACGGGTTGAGGAGATCGGGCTCGGGATCATCTGCACGACCGTCGTCGGCACCGTGGTGTTCCCTTGCGAACTCGGGCCTCTGCTCAGCGACCGCATCCTTGCCTGGGTCGGCAGCGCCAGCACGTGGACGGAAGATCTGCTCAAGGGCACCGCTGATATCAGCGCCACCGCGGCGCACATTCAGCTCGCGGCGGACGTGGTCGAACTCAGGTTGCTCAGCTCACAACTTGCGTATGACACCTCCAAGTACCAATCGGCCATGCGCTGGGTGGTGGAAGTGCAGCGGCGCATGGTGTTGCTGCTGCCTCTGCTTGCTTCGATCGGCGACCGTCTGTCGGCGCTGCGGGCGGCGGATGGGATCACTCCGGCGCTGCAGCGCCTGCTCGCGGATTTGTCCGTCTGGGTGCGCGCCGGAGCGCCGCCGCCGCGGAGTGAGGCAGAGAGGATGCGTGCCGCCATCGCGCAGCTTGAGGCCGAAACCGATCCGCGCGCCGGCTGGAACGAGATAATGCGTGGCAGCCTGTTGCTGCGGCTGCATCAGCTGGTCGATGTGCGGCAGGACATGCGGGATCTGCGGCGACACATCGAGGCCGGTGGCGGCCCGCTCGCAACACCGCTCGCCATGCACCTCCGCGGGCCGGAACGGCTGCACCATGATCATGGCCTCGCATTGCTGTCAGGGTTCGCGGCCGCGCTTACCATCCTGATGCTCTGCGCGTTCTGGATCGCCACGGGCTGGCAGGCGGGCGGCAGTGCGGCGGCGCTGGGTGCAGCGGCATGCTGCCTGTTTGCCGCACTCGACGATCCGGCCCCGGCGCTGAGGCGCTTCCTGGTCGTTGCACTGCTGAGCGTGCTGTTCGTTGGCGTTGGCCTGTTCGGCATTCTGCCTCGGGTGCACGATTTCGTCCCGCTGACACTCGCGCTCGGTGCATTCTTCGTGCCGGTCGGCCTGCTGGCCGCCATGCCGGCCACGCAGACATTCGGCGCGGCACTCGGCTTCATCACCGCCACCTTGCTCGCTTTGCAAGGCCGCTACGCGGCCGATTTCGTGTCCTATGCCGACGGCAGCCTCGCGGCCATATTCGGTGTTGCCGGCGCGGCGGTGATGACCTCGCTGGTGCGCTCGGTGGGCGCGGAATGGAGTGCACGCCGCCTGTTGCGCGCCGGCTGGCGCCGGCTCGCAGCGATCCCGCGCGGGCAGACGCAGCAGGATGAATACGAGTTGATCGAACTGCTGCTCGACCGGATTGGGCTGCTGGTCCCGCGGCTCGCGGCTGTCGGGGCTGGCAACGAGGTGGCCGCGGTGGCCGCACTGACCGACGTGCGGATCGGCTGCAACATGGTTGATCTGCGACGCGATCGCGACGCGCTGCCGCCCCCGGCCCGAGTTGCGGCGAACAAGGTCTTGCTTGGGACCGCCACGCATTTTGCGGTGCAGGCCGCACTAGGGCACGTGCACAAGCCGTCAGCCACGTTGCTGCGGTACATCGACCGCGCGCTGGATGCTGTCATTGCATGGGACGGCGCTCAGGCGCCTCGGTTTTTGCTGCAACTGGTGGGCATCCGACGGGGCCTGTTTGCCGATGCGGCACCGTATCGGTCCACACCGAAGCCGGGCGACGCAGCTTCGGCCATTGCAGAGAGACTTGCGGCTTGATCAGCGAGTTTAACGTTTACGGCGTGTTCGTTCCGGCGCTGCTGGTGTGGGGCATGATCGCGCTGCTGCTCGTTGCGTTGCTGCGTCGGGTCCTCGCACACGTTGGCTTCTACCGGCTGGTCTGGCACCGGCCGCTGGTCGATCTGTCGCTGCTGGTCATCATTCTGGCGGCTATCGTCGCAGTTGCGCCACGATGGATCGCGCCATGAACCCCCTGCTGCGGCGGCTTGCCCACACCGCGGCGCGCCCCGCGTTGACGCTGCTGATCGTCGTGGTCGCGCTGGTCGCGGGTCGCAGCCTGTGGGTTTACTACCAGGAGGAGCCATGGACACGCGACGGTCGCGTCGCCGCGGACGTGGTGACGATCGCGCCGGATGTCTCTGGGCTGGTCACCCAGGTGCTGGTGAAGGACAACCAGCCGGTGAAGCGTGGCGACGTGCTTTTTCGCATCGATCCGGACCGCTTTGAGCTGGCCTTGGCTCAGGCCGATGCGGCGGTCGCCAGCCGCAAGGCACAGATGGACGAAGCGGCGCGCGAATTGGCGCGGAGCCAGCGGTTGACCGAGCTCTCCGTCTCGCAGGAGACGCAAGAGCAGCGGCAGACGAGTGCCGAGGCGACGGCGGCGGCGTATCGTCAGGCGGTGGCCGACCGCGCCGTGGCCGCGCTCAATCTCCAGCGCTCTGCCGTGGTCAGCCCGGTCGACGGAACGGTCACCAATGTCGGGCTGGAGCCCGGCGACTATGTGAGCACTGGCAAGCCGGTCATGGCGCTGGTGGACAGCGCGACGCTGCGGGTGGAGGGGTATTTCGAAGAGACCAAGCTGCCGAAGATTCACCCGGGTGATCCGGTCCGGGTACAGTTGATGGGCGAGCCGCATGTGCTGACCGGGCGGGTGGAAAGCGTTGCCGCCGCGATCGCCGATCGCGAGCGTTCCGACAGCGCGGACCTGCTGGCCAACATCAACCCGACCTTCAACTGGGTGCGCCTGGCGCAGCGCGTGCCGGTGCGCGTCAAGCTGGACGCTGTGCCGCCGACGGTGCAACTGGTGGTCGGGCGGACAGCGACGGTCGCAGTGGAACCGGGCATGCCGCACGGCGGCTGATCAAAATGGACGCCGCGGTCAGTGTTCGCGGCTCAACCCTCGTGTCTCCAATGCACCCAGGTATGCCGCCCACCGCCGATCCTGCTCGCGACCTAGTTCATGCAGGTATTCCCAGGAGTAGATCCCCGTGTCGTGCAGGTCATCGAAGGTCAGCCGCACCGCATAATTGCCGACCGGCTCGATCCGAATGATCGCGACAGCGTGCTTGCCGGGAACGATCCGCTTCTGGCTCGGCCCGTGACCCTGCACTTCGGCGCTCGGGCTCTCTACCCGCAGATACTCCGAGGGCAGCGCAAACCTCGATCCGTCGTCGAACGCGACGTGCAGAACACGCTCCGCCTTGTTCAGTCGGATCTCGGTCGGGGACACCATCACTCCGCCAGCCTGCGCGCCTCCTCGGGCAGCATGATCGGGATCCCATCGCGCACCGGATAGGCAAGGCCGGCCTTGCGGCTGATCAGCTCGCTGGCGTCGCGATCGTACTCAAGCGGTCCCTTGGTCAGGGGACAGACCAGGATCTCGAGCAGCCGCGGATCGATCGGCGCCTGGCGCCTGGCTTCGGCTGGTTCATCCATGGCGCGGTCCTTGTTTCAACTCACGCTGTGCCCACCCGGGGCGTCCGGCGAAAGCGCACCCATCTGCAACAAAGTGAGCAGTGCCGCGGCCTGGTCGGCGTCGGTGGGTGCCTCCAGAAGTGCCTGTTTCTCCGCAGGCTCGAATGGGCACACCATCGCCAATGTCACCACCAGCATCTCGTCCGACAGTCGCTTGATCGCGTCCCAGTTGGCATCGATGCTCCGTTGGGTGAAGTAGGCCCGCAACGCCGCCAGCAATGGTTCGCGCGATACACCGACCGGCTGCCGCTCCAGGTCCAAATCGGCGAGATACGGCGTGAAATCGCCACGCACGCGACGATAGCCGCGACGCATGTCGAGTTCTGCCACGATGGCGAAGCGTATCAGGCCGCTCAGCGTGACCAGGTAGTGCCCCTCGTCGGTCTCGCTGAACGACGACATGCGACCCAGGCAGCCGATACGGAACAGGCCTGGCCCGGTGGGAGCGTCGGGGAGCATTGGATCCGGCTGAATCATACCGAACATGCGACCCTGGCCTAGGGAATCCTCGGTCATTGCCACATAGCGCGGCTCAAAGATCCGCAACGGCAGCTTTCCGCGCGGCAGCAGCAATGCACCCGGCAGCGGAAACACCGGGAACTCGCCCGGCAGATCCTCCACCCTGGGGTGGAAGGTGGCCATCTAACTGAACAACACTGCGGAGAGCCTGCGGCGCGCTGCGGAGGTGGCCGGATCGTCCGAGCCCCAGGCCTCGAAGAACTTCAGCAGTTGCAGCCGCGCGGCATCGTCGTTCCAAGAACGGTTGCGGCGGATGACCTCCAGCAGCGCATCGGCGGCCTGCTGGCGCTCGCCCATCGCGTTGAGCGCGGTCGCGAGATCGTACTGCGCCTGGAGGTCGGTCGGATCGGCGGCGACACGCGCCTGCAGGCTCTGCAATTGCCCGGTGGCCTTGCGCCCCTCCTCGGCAAGCATCAGCGCGCTGCGTGCCCCCGCAACTTCAGCGTGATCGGCGATCTTCTCGGGTACCTGGTCCAGCGCCTGCCGCGCCTGGTCCTCCTGGCCGAGCGCCATGAGCGCTCTGATCAGGCCGCCCCAGGCGTCGCCGTTCTCCGGCTCCTGCTGGAGCAACTCGCTGAACAACTCGCCTGCGTGTTGCGCGTCGTCGGCTTCCAGCGCGGCCTTGGCGTCCGCCAGCAGGTCCGCGCTGGGCATCGAGCCGCCGGCCAGCTTCAGCAGACCTTCGACGAAGCGCTTCACCTCCGATTCGGGAAGCGCCCCTTGGAAGAGGTCGGCGATCTGGCCCTGCCAGAAGGCCGCCACCGTCGGCACCGATTGCATCGGCAGGCCGAGCTGCGCCAGTTGCTGCACCAGGGCGCGGTTCTGGTCGATGTCCACTTTCACGAGCTTCACCCGCCCGCCCGCGGACCGGACCACCTTCTCGAGCGTCGGCGTGAGCTGCTTGCAGGGACCGCACCAGGTCGCCCAGAAATCGACGAGGACGGGGAGGCTCCGTGAGGCCTCCACGACCTCCTTCATGAAGGTCTTCTGGTCGGCGTCCACAATCATGGCGCCACCGGCGCCCGCCGCGGATGGGTTCTGACCGATAATGAGCTCGTCCATGGTCTCCTGGCCTTCGATTCCGTCGAGGCGATAGATGTTGCGCCGTTCGTGCGAGACAAGCGCGAAGGCGGCTTGAGCGGACCATGCCGTGACTAGCGGTTGCTTGCAATCGCGGGGGAAGCCGCCTAGAACCCGCGCCCTGATCGGGAGCGCGGGCGTAGCTCAGGGGTAGAGCATAACCTTGCCAAGGTTGGGGTCGAGGGTTCGAATCCCTTCGCCCGCTCCAGTCGGCTCCCCTCCAAACTTTCTCCGCCATTTTCGGGACCGCGAAAAGGCCCAACTGCCGCAGGTAATCCAAAGCTTGGGGCTTGGCCGATGCTGAGGTCGACGACCCGCCGCGCCTATGGTGCAAATGACGGTGCTCGGGGTCGGGGGTAGTATGGCATCGAAAGCGCTCAATGCGACCAACCTGGAGGCTCTTGGATCCACTCGGCTCGCTCAACTGCTGATCGAGATCAGCGAGGGGAATGCGCCAGCGAAACGGCGGTTGCGTCTCGAATTGGCGGGCGCAGATAGCCCCACAGCCGTGGCCAACCAGGTACGGAAACGCATTGCGACGATCACGCGGTCGCGCTCATTCATAGACTGGCACAACCGGAAATCACTGATTGACGATCTGGAGGCGCAGCGCCGGGCGATCGTTGACCAGTTGGCCTCCCGCCTGCCCACCGAGGCGCTGGAACTGATGTGGCGATTTCTCGAATTGGCCGAGTCCGTCTTTGCCCGTTGTGACGACAGCAGCGGAACGGTCATCAATATCTTCCATTCGGCTGTCGCCGATCTCGGTGCCATCGCCCAATCGGCCAGACCCAGTGCTGAAAGACTTGCGGACCAAGCGTTCAATGCACTGGTACGGAACGGTTATGGCCAGTTTGATGATCTGATCCAAGCGCTCGTGCCTGCTCTGGGACCGATGGGACTGGAACATCTGAAGCAGCGCATGATCGAGCTGTCAGCGCAGCCGGTCCGGAAGCCCGCCGCCAAAGAGCGGCAGGTCATCGGCTGGAGTTCCGGAGGCGCGATCTTCGCGGATGAAATAGCCGAGCGCTCACGGGTCAGCACCGTTCGATTGGCTCTGCAGGAGATCGCGGATGCTCAGGGCGATGTCGACGCGTTCATCGCTCAGTATGAGGAACCTGTCAGGAAGGCCCCAAAGATTGCCGCCGAGATTGCACGGCGGCTGCTCGCAGCGCACCGGCTCGACGAGGCCCTGCAGACCCTCGAGGAGACCGAGCATCGACGAGGCGGCTGGCCTGATTTCGAATGGGAGGATGCCCGGATCGATGTCCTGGAGGCCCGCGACTGCAGTGATGAAGCACAGGCATCACGCTGGTCCTGCTTCGAACGAGCGCTCTCCGCGCGGCATCTGCGCGAGTATCTGAAGCGGCTGCCGGAGTTTGATGATTTCGAAGCAGAGGAGCGTGCGCTCAGCCACGCGGAACGATATGGCAGTTTGCTCCAGGCAATCTCGTTTCTCGTTTCATGGCCTTCCTTGGACCGAGCAGCACGAACAGTCACTGCCCGCGCCAAAGAGTTGGATGGAGACCACTACGAGCTTCTGACACCAGCGGCGGAGGCCCTCGCGCCGAAGTACCCGCTCGCAGCGACACTGTCGCTGAGAGCGATGATCGATTTCTCACTCATGAAGAGCCGGGTCGGCCGTTATGGACACGCAGCCCGCCACCTTCGGGAATGCCAAGGTCTGGCTTCTGCAATCACAGATTACGCTTCGTTCGAGTCACACGACATCTACGTCGGCAGGCTGCGCAAGGATCACGGTAGAAAGACAGCGTTCTGGAGCATGGTTTCCTAATACTCGCAATTGCCAGAAGGGCATCGCGGTTGCACCAGCGAGGCTCGGGGGCATCGAGACCTCGCGACGGGCCACGCCGCAACGAATTCGCCTGGGGAATGGATCACCTATTGGTGGCATCCTCGGTGTGTGCCCCCGTAACCATTCCCTATGATGCGCCCATCGTCAGCCACGGCCGATATACGGCATCTTCGTCGCCATGACGGTCATGAACTGAACATTCGCCTCGAGCGACAGGCTGGCCATATAGAGGACCCCGCGCGCAACGTCATTTGATCGAGAAGTTCTTTGCCAAGATCAAGCAGTTTCGCGCGATCGCCACCCGATACGGGAAGACTGCTCGGAACTTCCTCGCTGTCGTCCAACTCGTCGCCAGCATCGTTTGGCTCAATTGATGACAGGCCGTAGTATTGAAAGGTCGAGGCATTTTTTGGAGGGAAAGGCGTGATGATCTGCAGATATCCGCTGTGCGTCTTCGCTCTCAGCATCTTGCTGGCAGGCTGCACACCAGATGCCAGCGTTTCCGACCAGCGGGCGCAAGTTCCCGGGTACCGGTATCACGACGCCAACCACACCAATGGACCGAGTAGCAACGCCAGCCCGCAGGCCATCTACAACGCAACCCATGGCACTTGGCTGTGGCCGCCGGCAGAAAACGACAAACCCAACGGTTAGCGCTATGTGCCGCGCATTTCCTATGCGCAGATCGAGCAGATCGGCTACAACATGGAGAAATCAGACATACTTGTTGGACTACAACCAGTGAGGAGAAGATGGAGCACGATATCGTCCCGATACTGAAGCCGTGCCCGTTCTGCGGGGACAGGCCCCAAATCGTCCATACCGGGACATTCATTGTCCAGTGCGCTGATTGCGGAGCAAGCGGCCCTCCGGCTCCCAACATGGAGCGTGCGGCAGTGCGGTGGAACAGGAGAAAGGGGGAGGACTTCTGACGCGATGTTTGCGGCGTTAGCCGCGGTTTGGAGCATAGCAGGATCTTTGGGCAGCAGCCAACGATTCCACAGAGCTACTGGCCATTGATCGCTTGCAAACTTGGCGCTGGTATTCTTATGACTTCTACTCCGGGTCCTCGCGAAGAGGCCTTCCGCCAAGGCGGCCCTTGCAGTGAAAAGCATCCTGAATTTTTTGTTTGGCATCGTTACCAGTACGCTGACTGGGCTATAGATGGCGGGCGAAACGCAAATCACGTCGGAAAAGCGGAACAGTTCAACCCTGCGCGCGCTGCGGTGAGGCGAAGAATGGCTGATCCGAAAACGACCGCTTGCGCGCCCTTCAGGAGTGCCGCGAGGTGCAGCTCCTTTAGTGCGGCCTGGCGCGCCGCGCGGCTGCAGGAGACGGTGCAGGTCGAACTGGTCGCAGCCTCTTCGACAGTCTCCGCAGCGGGCGGCGGCCGGCGCGCGCAATTTCCGAACGTCGAGTGCCTGTCACCGCGCGCCGCATCACCGACCGACGCTGTGGCGGTTTGTGCAATTTTCCGATGTGGGTGTAGCGTGCGCGCTAACATAATTCTGCATCGGGGGACGATTGCACAATGTCCGATACGATTCCTGTATATCGCGGGCTAGCCCAGGCTTTTCGGTCGGAAGATGTAGATACAATCTTCGTGCTGACGGGCGACGGCAATATGCACTGGGAGGCAGCGCTCTCGGAAGATGAGAAGGTAAGGGCCTTCCACGTCTGGCACGAGCATTGTACGGTTGCGACGGCGTCAGCCTATGCCTTAGCATCGGGGAAGATAGGCGTGGCTTCGGTGACATGTGGGCCGGGCGTCACCCAACTGATGACAGCGCTGGCGACAGCCGCCAACAGCCGAATACCACTCGTCGTTTTCGCGGGTGAAAGTCCGATCAATGCCAGTTGGTACAATCAGGAGATCGGTCAGGGCCCGCTGGTCGAGGCCACGGGCGCCCATTACATCGCTGCTCACAGCCTCAGACGCATGTTCGAGTATGTGTCTGAAGCGTTCTATATTGCCAAGACCGAGCGTCGACCAGTCGTGCTCGGTATTCCGATCGATTTGCAGCAGGTCCAGATCCCGACCGACATCAAATACGTGCCCTCTGCCAATCTGATTCCGGATACCGGACCCGTGGTGCCGCATCCGGATTACGTCGATCGGGCGGTCGAGGGCATTGCGCAAGCCGAACGCATCATCATTATCGCGGGACGCGGCGCTCAGTTGTCCGGTGCCAAAGCGCTCTGCGAACAGCTGGCGGAAAGATGCAACGGCCTGCTGGCGACTACGCTCCCGGTGCGTGGGCTTTTCGAGGACAATCCTCGTTCCCTAGGGATCGCCGGAGGTTTTTCGCACCCGGCCGCGCGTCAAGCTTTTGCAGAGTGCGATCTGGTTGTAACTGTGGGTGCCAGTCTGACCCATCATACGACCGATGGAGGAAGACTCTTTCCGCAGGCTGCGGTCGTGCAAATAGATCCGGCTCCGCAAGGCATCAGGCATGGTCAAAGAATTGCGCGCACCTTTCTGCGAGCGGACGGCACCGAGGGTCTGTCTGCAATCATCAAGGGTTTGGGGAACGCGCCTTCACACGGTCGCTCGGCAGCGTGGGACCCGATCAGCATCGCCGGCCGGACCAGGACGGACCCTTTTGATACAATGTCCTTCGACGTCCAGACCGGACTCCTCGATCCGCGACAACTGGTGACCGAGCTGAGCCGAGTCATACCTAAGGACTGGGAATACGTGAATGGCTCGGGGCACAACTCATTTTTCACCGCTCAGATGCAAGGCGTGAGTGCAGATCATTTCACGACCATCCGCGAATTCGGGGCTATCGGCAACGAGCTCTGTTACGCTGTCGGTGTCGCCGCAGCGAGACCGGACAAGCCCATCATCCTGACATGCGGCGACGGCGGCTTTATGATGCACGCACAGGAACTCGACACGATTCGTCGCTACGACCTTCCTATCCTTATCTGCGTGTTGAACGACGGCGCCTATGGCGCTGAAATCCATAAGCTGCGAGCCGACAAGCTGGATGACAGCGGGTCGATGTTCGGTCGTCGTCCACTTGCGGGTATCGCCAAGGGTTTTGGCCTACAAGGCGCTACCATCACCAGTCTCGATCAGATCGGTCGCTTGCTGGAGGAGTTCAAAGCGAGCAAAGAACCGACGCTCTGGGACTTCCATATTTCGGACCAGGTTGTATCGCCCATGATGCGGCGCGGTGTAATGCGACCAAGGTAAGAGGGTGGGGGCGCTTTTATGTAAGCGATGTATGCGGAGGCTGGGCTCATGACTCCCCTCATTCTCAGATGGCACCGAACATTTGTGCGAAGAGGAGTTGGGCGGCGAGCATCTGGGCGAACCGCTCGATGAGTGGCAGCAGGAGGAAATCGGTCATGTTCGGCATGAGTTCATAAAGCATGCTCCCCTGACGGAACAGCGAATGAGTGCGCCGCCTGGTCGTGTTGGTCTTGAGATGCCGATCGTAGCCCAGTTGTTCTCCGCCGGCGCCGAGGAGCGTCAGCAAGACCACTGCGAAGGCATTGATCAGCCACAGGCGGTCTCGCCGGTCCGTCGGGCCCGAACGCGACGCCGAGATCGGTGCACGCGGCATAAATGATCGGCACCGGGTGCCCCTCGCTCAGGACCAGCCGGTCGGACCCCGGGTTGTCCGCATCGGCCGGCGTCCAGCGCATCACGCGGTACATCAGCACCGCGACGAGATGCGCGAGCGACAGTGCGGTCGTCGGATGTCCGCTGCCCGCCGATGTGGTGGCGCGGATCGCGAGCCGCCCCAAGTCGATTGCCTTGGCATGAAGGACGTGCGTGAGATCGGCCATCAGTTTTTCTCTTCCGTTGCTAGAGGAAAGGCCGGGCGCGGCGAGTGGTCCAAAAGCAAAGCAACCCAGGTCGATGCTCAGTGCTCGTCATGAGGAGATACGCCAGCTCGCCGCGGGATCGAATACACGCTTCCCGGCATGTACTCTTCCGCCAGGCGAGCGAATGAAGGACCTATAAGAATTGTTTTTTGCGTGGGGAATGATCCCAACAATGCTATCTCGCGCCACGGCCGGGAAACTACGATTTGTATGCAGGATCGCGTCTAGCCGCGACCAGCGTGTCGAGGTCGACGGCGTCGGGTGACGCCGCACAGTTTCCACCACTTGCTAGCTAAGAGCGCGGAGCTGAACCCGACCGCAAGCCGAGCTTCGCACTCATGGTCACAAGATCAGCGAGCGAATCCGCCCTCATCTTCCGCATCACCTGGCCTCGGTGCGCCTTCACAGTGATCTCGCTGATGCCGAGTTCGCCGCCGATCTGCTTGTTTAACAAACCGGCGACCACCAACGCCATGACCTCTCGTTCGCGCCGGCTGAGTGACGCGTGACGGTCCCTGAGCTCCCGTATGTCCGCTTCGTGATCAAGCGCGGACTGACTGCGTTCGATGGCCTGCCGGATGGCGTCCAACAACACGTCGTCGCTAAATGGTTTCGTGAGAAACTCGACGGCGCCCGCCTTAATGGCCCGGACAGTCATCGGCACGTCACCGTAACCGGTGATGAAGATTATGGGCATATCGATCCGGTCCGCCGCGACGCGCTTCTGGAGATCCAGACCGTTGAGGTCCGGCAGGTGGTGGCGCTGGGCTGGTGGTTGTGCCTGCGGCGCCGGCTGTTCGAGACCGTTTGGTTCCTGCGCCTGTGCCTATGCGCTGCACCGCTTGGTTTCGTGGCCGTTCTGGCCGGCTGGACCATCACCGAGGTCGGACGCCAGCCCTGGACCGTCTAGGACTGTTGCGCACCGCGCAGTCGGTGACCCCGTCGCTGACCGGGACCGACGTTGCGTGGTCGCTGCTCGCCTACATGGCTGTCTACCTGACCATGTATCCGGCCGGCATTGCGGTGATGGCGCGGATCATACGGCAGGGACCGCTTGCACCGCCGTCCGATGCGTCGGCCACGATTGCTCACGCGCATTCGACCTTCAACGTGCCGGTGGAGCAGCAGTCATGAGCAGTGGCATTCCCGACCTGGTGCCGATTTGGACAGCCATTATCGCGCTGAGTGTGTTTCTCTATGTGTTGCTGGATGGCTTCGACCTTGGCATCGGCATCCTGTACGGGTTCGCACCGGCGGTGGATCGGCCCGCGTTGATGAACGCCATCGCCCCCGCCTGGGACGGCAACGAAACCTGGCTCGTGCTGGTGCGCCTGGCACTGCTCGCGGTATTCCCGCTGGCCTTCGCGATCATCGTGCCCGCAGTTTATTTCCCGGCTCCTTGTGATGCTGTTGGCGATGGTGTTTCGCGGCGTCGCCTTCGAATTCCGCTTCGAGCACCAATGGCTGACACGGCTCTGGGCGAAGGGCTTCTGTGCCGGCTCGGCGGTCGCGACCTTCGCGCAAGGCGCGCTGCTGGGCGCTTTCATCCAGGGCTTCACCGTTCAGGATCGCAGTTTCGCCGGCAGCTCCTGGGATTGGCTGACACCATTCTCCGTACTGACCGGGCTGGCGCTTATGGTGGGCTATGGCCTGCTGGGCGCCGGGTGGCTGGTGATCAAGACCGAGGGCGCGTTGGAAGTCTGGGCACGCCGGGCCGGGCGGGTCTGCCTGACTCTGCGTGCTTGCCGCGATCCTGGCCATCAGCATCTGGACGCCGCTGCTGCATCCGGCGATCGCCGCGCGCTGGTTCGGCTGGCCAAACCTGTTGCTGTTGGCACCGGTGCCGATCGTTACGGTGGTGCTGGCCGCGGCGGCGTGGCGTGCGTTGGGCGGCTGGGGCAGTGACGCCGCTTCGTTCCTGACCGCGATGGGGCTGTTTCTGATGTCGTATCTCGGCATCGCCATCAGCCTGTGGCCCATGATAGTGCCGCAGCATTTTACCTTGTGGCAAGCAGCGTCCGCACCAGGCACGCAGGCCTTTCTACTGATCGGTACGATGGGCCTGCTGCCTGTGATCCTGATGTATACCGCGTGGTCGTACTGGGTATTCCGCGGGAAATTACGCGGTGAGATCGGATAGCGCTGAACACCATGCTTCGTGCATCGGCGCCGATCGGGTCGCATCCCAACGGCCGCCCGGCTCGCGAAAGGCGACGAAGTGTTCAGCGCAATCAATTCGGATTTTTTTCACTGCCGCCTATGCTGAGTTTGCCATCGCACCCGCGGCGATGCTCGTGAAAAGAGGGCCGTTGCCGTTAGAGGGAGCGCACGCCATGATGCGCCCCCAATGCGCGCTTGCCGGCGCTCACAACAGGAATCCAACTGAGGCAGGCGATGAGGAGCCCCAGCCCACATGCAATCTGTGAACATGGCTCTTATGCAAAAGCATGCGGGTTCATCCCTTGAAATATGAACAAAAGCTCGGCGAGCACGCGCGGCTACTTGAGGCTCGTGAGGGAGCGCCTTGGCGACAGTGGGGCCCGTATCTCAGTGAGCGACAATGGGGGACCGTCCGCGAGGACTACAGCGAGAACGGCACCGCATGGGATTATTTCCCGCACGACCACGCCCGCAGCCGTGCCTATCGCTGGGGTGAGGACGGCCTCGCGGGATTTTGTGACGACAAGCAGCTACTGTGCTTTGCGCTGTCCCTGTGGAACGGCTCTGATCCGATCCTGAAGGAACGCGCCTTCGGCCTCACAAACGGCGAGGGCAATCACGGTGAAGACGTAAAAGAATATTATTTCTATCTCGATGCCACGCCCACTCACTCTTACTGCAAATATCTCTACAAATATCCACAGCGCACCTTTCCATATGATGATCTGGTTCGAACCAATCGAGCTCGCTCGCGCCAAGAATTCGAGTACGAGCTGATCGACTCTGGGATATTCAACGATGATCAATATTTTGATGTCCTCGTCGAATATGGCAAGGCGTCGCCGGAAGACATTCTAATCCTGCTGACAGTACACAATCGCGGTTCGGCGAGGAAGCCACTACACCTGCTTCCAACGCTGTGGTTCCGAAACCTGTGGACCGACAGGCCCGGTGCGGAAAAGCCAGCTATGACCGGCAATCACGACACGATCACCGCCAACCACCCGCAGCTTGGTGTTTGGCAACTGAAATGTGATGGGTCACCGCGACTCCTTTTCACCGAGAACGAGACGAACGATCGGCGCGTCTTCGGTACCGCCAACAGAACCGCCTTTGTCAAGGACGGCATCAACGACTTCCTGCTGCACGGCCGTACTGCCGCGGTCAACCCGGCGAAGACCGGCACCAAGGCCGCCGCATACTACCTGCTCGATATCCCTGCTGCTGGCTCTGCAACCGTGCGATTGCGGCTGCAGCGGGACGGCCTGGATGCTCCGGCTTTTGACGCTGCCTTCGACGAGATCTTCGCCGAGCGCCGGGTGGATGCTGACGCATTCTACAGCGTGATCACCCCACCCAAGCTCGATCAGGACGGGCGAAGCATCTTCCGCCAGGCACTCGCCGGCATGCTGTGGAGCAAGCAACACTATCATTTCGATGTCGCGCGCTGGCTGGCGGAGCACCATGCCTTTCCAGTATCCAAAGGCAACGTCGCGGTCCGCAACGCTGACTGGGCTCATATGCTCAATGACCAGGTTATTTCGATGCCGGACAAATGGGAGTATCCCTGGTACGCCAACTGGGACCTAGGATTTCATTGCCTGGCTCTGGTTCTGGTTGATCCTGAGTTCGCCAAGCAACAACTCGAACTCATGCTGCACGCTGACTACATCCACCCCAATGGCCAACTTCCTGCCTATGAATGGGGCTTCGGCGATGTTAATCCGCCGGTGCATTCTTGGGCGGCATTCTTCGTCTATGAGGTCGACAAGGCGCTAAATGGTGGCATCGGTGATACGAGATTCCTCGGACATGTTTTCCAAAAGCTGATTGCCAACTTCACCTGGTGGAGCAATCGCAAGGATCTTAGTGGACGAAATGTCTTTCAAGGCGGGTTCCTCGGGCTAGACAATATCGGGGTGTTCGATCGGAGCGCACCGTTGCCGACCGGAGGTCGTATGGATCAGGCCGACGGAACCGGCTGGATGGCACTGTACGCCCAGACCATGCTGCAGATCGCCGTGGAGCTGGCAGGACACGACCCGGTCTATGAGCCCCTCGCGCTGAAATTCTTCGAGCACTCGATGTGGATCGGTTCGGCACTTGGCCGCATGGGCGATCAACAGGATGATCTTTGGGACGAAGAAGACGGTTTCTTCTACGACGTGCTGCGCCTGCCAGATGGGAGCGCGCAGCGTCTCAAGGTGCGCTCAATGGTCGGTCTGCTGCCGCTCTGTGCCGCAACCGTCTTCGAGCCAGAGGAACTTGCGCGGGTGCACGATGCAGTCGAGCGAGGTGCCGATTTCCTTACTCGGTTCCCTCAGCTGGTGGAGCATATCGCGCTTCCAAATAAACCAGGCCATAATGGCCGGACCCTCCTCGCAGTTCTGAACGAAGAGCGTTTGCGACGGGTGCTGCACCGGATGCTCGATGAAGAGGAGTTTCTAAGCCCGTTTGGAATTCGCTCCCTGTCGCGCTACCATCGTGACCATCCTTTCCGGTTTCAGGTTGGCGAGCGAAGCTATTTTGTCGGCTATCACCCGGCTGAATCGGAGTTTGGCAGCTTCGGCGGCAATTCGAATTGGCGTGGGCCGGTTTGGATGCCTATGAACCTCCTGATAGTACGAGCGCTTCTCAATCTGCACCGCTACTACGGTGATAGGTTCACGGTTGAGTGTCCGACGGGTTCCGGCAGATGGCTAACGCTGCTGCAAGTCGCGGCGGAGATATCCCGTCGGATCTTCGCTATTTTTCATCGTGGAGCGGACGGCAAGCGCCCGCTGTATGGCGGCACCGAGAAGTTTCAAACCGACGCGCACTGGCGCGACCTCATTCTGTTTCACGAATACTTCCATGGCGACAACGGCGCCGGCATTGGCGCCAGCCATCAGACTGGTTGGACTGGCTGCGTGTCACTGCTGTCAATGCTGACCGGCTCGGCGGACGTCATGGCATCCGCTATTGACGGTAGTCGGGATCAGTTCTTCGCAGCACTTGGTGGAATCCGCGATCGGGGCTCATCGAATTAGGGTGAATGTCAGCCAAGCAACCGTCCTCCGCCGCATCTATGTCAGCGCCTCTCTTCGTCTCGATGGCGTCCAGAAGGTCATTCCAGGAGTTGACGAAACCCAGCGCGCTTTCTGTATCCATGAAAATAGTGTCCCTCCAGGATAGACCTTCGGAACTCAACCGGGACGCTGCACGTAAATGGGTCGCATTGGTGCATTGGTTGCGTGCCCGCGATTTGAACCTGCGACTTTCAGCCTGTCGGCGATCGCTTCACATTTCGCCGCGAGCTCCGCTGCGCTCCGCGGTCGCCTCGTCGGTCACCCAAGGAGCCACGCCGCCTGTGGTGGACGGCTTCCTCCGCAACTCGCGTTCGGCCATAGTCTGATAACGACAGGAACCGGCAGTCCGTGGAGGCGAAATGCCCGAGAGCTGGGATGCAGCCGAATACCGCAACCGGGCCACGGCATGGCTGCAAAAGGCCGAGTCTCTGACCGAGGGCCGTGAGCGCGAGGCCTGTCTCGCCCTTGCCGAAGGCTATGTGAAGCTGGCCGAACTGATCGAAGCTCAGAAAGGCACCCCGATCGCCGGTGACGCACCTCAGCGATCATCCTGAGGGGTCCCATCTCTGGGATGCGTCCGCCTGCCCTCGTCATTTTTCATGCGCGACTTTCTGCGTAGCGAGATCGCCAACTTCCACGCCACTCCGGAACGCTGACGGCAACCGAAGAGCGGTGCCTGGGTCGTTACGAGAAGGAAGGCGTGCGCATCCCCATTCGAGTTGCCGCCGCAGCGCTGCACGCAGTGAACAACCTCTTGCCGGGGCGTCCGGCCAAACTCGGGTCTGACATCTCCGCGGTGACCTGACTGATCGCGAAGCTGCGCGACGCGCATATCGATTAATGGCGACAGACTTACTCCGAGCCGATCGACCGTGTCTCACGCAGATCGACTTGGTCTGGTGCGCCGACTACCGCGTGAAATTCCCCAAGCGGGCGCCGTTTCTCGAGCACCGCAGGCCTCACGACAGAAGTCGGGCAAATCGTCAGGCTTACCGTGAGGTCACCAGATTACCATCGACGACGACAGCGCGGTCCTCCCAAAGCGCACCGGCATTGCGCAGGTCGGTTTCCAACGATGCCCAGGATGTCATGGAGCGCCCATTGACGCCGTTGGCCTCTATCAGTGTCCCAGGGAGCATGGCAGATGGCGGCGATTGGCTTGCCGGCTTCAACAAAATGCCGAACGAAGGCGACGGCGAACTCGGCATTGTTACGCCGCAGCGCGTTTACCGGCTTGAACAGCTCCACCTGCTCCACGCCATCGGTCGCGAGAACAGCGACCAGCAACCTGCGAGTTCTGGCATCTTCGGTCTCCGGTGGTCTCGAGGGCACGAGCCCTCTCACGATACAGTCGGTCAGCCTTTCGCTGCCTTGCGCTTGCGCGTGGCCGCTGCCTTCTTTGCTGAAGTGGATCGCGCCTTTGCCGGACGCGAGGCGGCTGCCTTGCCTCCGAGCTTGCCGCCCTTGCGTGACGGAGCGCGGTTAGCCGGCGTACCGCGTCCACTGCCGCTCTTCTTGCCGCCGCCGGTCTCCTTGTTGACCGTTGCCCAGGCACGGCGCTCAGCTTCGCCCTCAGGCACGCCGCGATGCTCGTATGCTTCCTCGATGTGCTCGGCTTGCCGTTTCTGCTTGCCCGTATAGGCGGACTTGTCTCCACGCGGCATCGTCGTCCTCCATTTTGGGAACCGTAACCCAACCAGAAACGCGAGCCACCCGTAATGGTTGGGAGCACCGTAAAATCACTTCACAGTGTTGCCTTTCGTGTGTGCGTCGCGCTGTCACATGGCGTTGGCGTTGCACAGAATCTCTCGGCCGATGTCACGGATGCCTAGCATTGCCATGTCACGGTCGATCTCCCGCGTCAGCAGTTTGATCGCGTGGGCAACGCCGGATTGACCCCACCGATGGTCGGAAACACGGACACATCGCAGATCCAGAGATTGGGAATGTCCCAGCTCCGGCAATTGGTATCGACAACACTGGTACGCAGATCGTCGCCCATCCGTGCCGGGCCGTTCATATGGCAGGTGTCGTCGGTCTGCGCCCAGCTATCGCGACAGTCGATCGCTTCCAGTGCCTGCGTCATGAAACGCAGCGAATGATCGATCAGCGCGTGGTCATTGTCGCACCACGTATATTCGACCCGCGCAATCGGCAGGCCGTACTGATCCTTACTGATCCTTGTCGTCGGCCAGCGTGACGCGGTTGCGCTCCTGCGGCAGCATCTCGCCGACGATCTTGAGACCGACCTGATGATTGTAGTCGGGCATCGCTGACATCAGCGCCCGCGCGAACCTGTCAGCATATTGGCCCAGAGCTGCGGCAACGGCCCCTGGCTCATGTAGCAGAAGCCGCGATAGACGCACGGGTGTGCGGCGCCGACAGCGTGGCAAGCGGCGTCTCCGTCCAGGCGATGCCCAACGCCTCGCAGCCTTCAGCCAACGCCAACGCGGCAGCATTGAGTTCATGCGCGCGATATCGACCGGCCAGTCCGCGCCATAGCCCAACAGGCTGCGCGACCTGAACCACTCCGGACGGAAGCGCAGTGACACCATCGCGAAATGCACGGTACTGCCCCCAACCGCGTTGCCGCTGTTGTTGGAACCAAGCTGCACCGGGTTCCCGCCCGTGGGGATCCTGTCGTCGGTCCAGTACAGATTCGTCTGTTCCGCTTCGTCGGATGCAAAATCCTCGAGCGGCCGGAACCACGGCCCGGCATCCAGACCGATCACGGAGAACCCAGCCTCGGCCAGCCGGCGGGCAAGCGTACCGCCGCCACCCGCTCCGGTGCCCACGACCAGGAAGTCATGAACGCCACGCCCAACGACATCATCGCACGGATCGAAGGCTACAGCGGCGTGAACCTCGCCGCGGCGTTCGCGATCCCTGATCTCGACCGTGAGATCAAATGGCACTGCAAATATGCCCGCCAGAACGGTATCCATGTGTGGACGGCCCTTTGGGTTCAAGGGCAATGCTGCAGAATCGACGACGGGTACGAGTGCGGTCATGTGTCCGGCCTTGCGGTGCGGTCGAGATGACCGCGGCCCAGATGGGTTCCGCGAGCGAGCCCTCAACACGTCTGCGGTTTCGCACAGCGCCGTTGGATACCACGGGGTATCTCGCTCGTCGGTTCGACCGATCATCATCTTCTGCTGTTGCCCTTTCACCCGCGATGCCAGCGGTTCAGGCAGCCGTCGCGGGACGGTATGCCTCACCGCTGGTCATCATGGCCCACACGACACGGGCCATCTTGTTGGCCAGGGCGACCGCCGCGAGCTTGCGCGGACGGCGCTGCAGCAGGGCCAGCAGCCAGGCGCTGGCATGCCGGCTGCCTGGTTTGACAGTGCGGACCACGGCGGTTGCGCCGAGCACCAGCAACTGTCGCAGCCGTTCGTTGCCCTGGCGCGAGATCCCGCCCAGCCGCGGCTTGCCCGCCGTCGACTTCTGCTTCGGTGTCAGGCCGAGCCAGGCGGCGAGATGACGCCCCGAGCGGAACTGCGAGACATCCACCGTGAGGGCGAAGCTCAGCGCGCTGATCGGGCCGACGCCTGGTATCTCCGCCAGCAACTGGCTCACCGGGTTGCTCTTGTGCAGCCGGGCCAGGTCGCGATCGAGCGCCGTCAGCCGCACGCTCAACTCAGCGATCCGTCCGCCCAGCTCGGCGAACATCGCGCGGGCCGGCTCAGGCACCGCCGGGTCGTCGGCAATGCGCGCCAACAGCGGCTCCACGTGCCCGGTTCCCTTGGCCGCGATCACGCCGAACTCCGCGGCATGGCCACGCACCGCGTTGACCAGTTGCGTATGCTGCTTCACCAGCAACTCGCGCACCGACAGGACCATCGCCGCCGCCTGCTGCTCAGCCGACTTCACCGGAACGAAGTTGATGCCCGGCCGCGCTGCCGCCTCACACATCGCCTCGGCGTCGGCGCGGTCGTTCTTGTTGCGTTTGACAAAGGGCTTCACATATTGCGGCGGGATCAACCGCACCCGGTGTCCCAATGCCATCAGAACGCGGCCCCAGTGATGCGAGCCGCCACATGCCTCCAGAACCACATCCGTCGGGGGCAGCTTGGCGAAGAACCCCTCAAGCTGCTGGCGACGCAGCTCCCGGCGCAGCACCACCTCTCCCCGATCGCCCACGCCATGCAGCGTGAACACATGCTTGGACGTATCAACCGATATCAGCTTAAGCTCCGTCACGGACGGCCTCCTATGTTGGCGTTTCACGACCCAACATCTGGCACTCGATGCCGTGGGGCCGTCCACACCAACACGTGTCGCCGACCTTCATGATCGATGGGATGGTGCAGGCCGATATCAGCAGTGGCGACGCGGTTGCCGACTGGGCGTCGCGCCTGCTGAAGAGCTGAACGCGACGCAAGTGATCGGGCAGGGCCCGTGATCTTTTCGCAGCCGGCAAACCGTGTTCTGATTGTATCGTGCGACTTTTGGGGAGAGAACAGAATGTTCAGCCATGTGATGGTCGGCAGCAACGACATCGCCCGATCGAAGAAGTTCTACGACGCCGTGTTTGGCGCGATGGGTGGCAAGCCCGGGGTGGAGGACGCCAAGGGGCGATTGATTTACCAGCATAACGGCGGCTTGCTCCTGGTGAGCAAACCCATCGACGGCAAAGCGGCTACGCACGCCAACGGCGGCACAGTCGGCTTCACGATGGCGAGCCCGGAACAAGCCGACGCCTGGCACAAGGCCGGGGTCGCGAACGGCGGGACGTCGATCGAGGACCCACCCGGCATTCGCCAGGGCGGCGCCGGTCCGATGTATCTTGCTTACCTGCGCGATCCTGACGGCAACAAACTTTGCGCGCTTCGCCGCATGCCTGCCTGATCCGTCGCGGGTTTTGCTGCGAAATTCCTAACTGCCGTCCGTAGCGTCCTTTCGCTCGGCACGGAGCTTGGCCCAGTGGTCGAGCCGCTTGTTGATCTCGCGTTCGAACCCACGGTCGCGCGGGCGGTAGAACTGCTCGCGCGCCATGCCGTCTGGAAAGTAGTTCTGGCCGGAGAATGCGTCCTCGGCTTCGTGGTCGTATTTGTAGTCGGCACCGTAGCCGAGGTCCTTCATCAGCCGGGTCGGCGCGTTGAGGATGTGCGCAGGCGGCATCAGCGATCCGGTCGATTTGGCCGAAGCGCGCGCCGCGCCGTACGCGGTGTAGATCGCGTTCGATTTAGGCGCGGTGCCGAGATAGATCACTACCTGTGCGATCGCCAGTTCGCCCTCGGGTGAGCCGAGACGTTCGTAGGTTTCCCATCCCGCCAGCGCCTGTGTCAGCGCGTTGGGATCCGCCATGCCGATATCCTCGGCCGCGAAGCGCACCAGGCGACGCGCGATATAGCGGGGATCCTCGCCGCCGTTCAGCATGCGCGCGAACCAGTAGAGCGCTGCATCGGGATCGGAGCCACGCAGCGACTTGTGCAGCGCGGAGATCAGATTGTAGTGCTCCTCGCGATCCTTGTCGTACAGCGCAGCACGCCGCGCGAGCAGTGCGGCGAGCGCGGCGCTGTCCATGACGGGCGTATCGGCCGGCAATGCAAAGATCTGCTCGGCCATGTTGAGCACATAGCGGCCGTCGCCGTCGGCCATCGCACGCAAGCTGGCACGTGCCTCGCCATCAAGCGGCAGCACGCGACCGGTCTCCGCTTCCGCACGCGCCAGCAATTGCTCTAACGCGGCGTCGTCCAACCGCCGCAACACCAGAACCTGGCAACGCGACAGCAGTGCGCCGTTCAGCGCAAAGGACGGGTTCTCGGTGGTGGCGCCGATCAGCGTGATCGTGCCGGTCTCCACCACTGGCAAGAAGCCGTCCTGTTGGGCGCGGTTGAAGCGGTGGATCTCGTCAACGAACAGCAATGTCCCCTGGCCGGTGCGCCGCCGCCGCGCTGCCTCCTCGAACGCGCGTTTCAGGTCGGCGACCCCGGAGAACACCGCCGAGAGCTGCACGAAGTGCAGTCCTGACTGTGCCGCGAGCAGCCGCGCGATCGTGGTCTTGCCGCAACCCGGTGGGCCCCACAGGATCAGCGAGGCGAGCGACCCGCGCGCCAGCATGCGCGTCAGCGTGCCGTCGGGACCCAGCAAATGGTCCTGCCCCACCACCTCGTCGAGTGATCGAGGACGCAGCCGGTCGGCCAGCGGGCGCGGACCGGCCGGCGCAGCGGCCTCGGGTGGCGGGCCGAACATGTCGTCTTGATTAGCCGGGCGCGTGGACACTCGCACATATAGGCACGAACTGGCGGCGGCCGGGAGCCATCCCCGCCGTTCGTGTGTTTCAACGGCGTCCGATTGGAGCCTTACGATGCCGGACTTCGAAGGCCTTCTGGTTCATCAGTCGACCCCGCTGAACGCAGAGGCGCCGTTGGACCGGCTCCGGCGCAGCTTCGTCACCGCCTGCGAGCAGTTCTACATTCGCAGTCACGGGCCTGTCCCCAGGCTCGACGCATCGAGCCACCGCGTCCGGGTAGGCGGTTCGGTGGCGCGACCACTCGAACTGTCGCTGCAGGATTTACGCGAGCGATTCGCCCGGCACACCGTGATGGCCACGCTGCAATGTGCCGGCAACCGACGCGCTGAACTGGACCGGGTGAAACCCGTGACAGGCATCAAGTGGGGCGCTGGCGCGATCGGCAACGCCGAATGGACGGGAGCGCCGCTTGTCGACGTGCTGTCCGCGGCAGGGGTCGGCAAGAACGCACACCTCCATGTCGCATTCGCCTCGCTCGACTGGGTGGAGATTGAGCAGCGACGCTTCACCTATGGCGTCTCGATCCCGTTGACCGCGGCGATACAGCCGGATGTCCTGCTCGCCTACGACATGAACGGCCGGCCGCTCTCGCCCGAGCATGGTGCTCCTGTGCGGGTGATCGTGCCCGGCCTTATCGGGGCCCGGAGCGCAAAATGGCTGTCGGCCGTCCAGGTGCAGCAGCAGCCCTCGGACAACTACTTTCAGCGCTACGACTACAAGCTGTTCCCACCCGATGCGGAGCAGGATCGCGTCGACTGGGCAGAGGGGCTGACGCTGAACGATCAGCCGGTAAACGCGGTGATCTGCCAACCGGCGGACGGCGTTGTACTGACGGCAGGAACCGTCGACGTGCGCGGCTACGCATTTGCCGGCAGTCGCTCGATCGAGCGCGTGTACTTGTCAGCCGATCAGGGACGCACCTGGACCCGCGCCGCGCTCGAGCGTCCGGCGGACACACCTTGGGCGTGGACATTCTGGGAAGCCCAGCTTCGGCTCGCAGCCGGTGAGCATGAGCTTGCGGTACGCGCCGTTGACCAGGCCGGGCAAGCGCAACCCGCGAACACACGCGAGGTGTGGAACTTCAAGGGCTACGTGAACAACGCCTGGCATCGGGTGAGACTGACGCTGCGCTGATCACGCGTCGTCCATTCACCTGCGACCGTTGCGCGCCCTACGCTGCCGCGGCTTCCTCTTCCGGCGCCTGCTTCGGGCCGCTGTCCTGGCCCTTCGCAGCGACATCACGATCGACAAACTCGATCACCGCCATGTCGGCGGCATCGCCGTAGCGGGTCCCTGCCTTCAGCACACGGCAATACCCACCGGCCCGTGCCCGATACCGCTCGGCCAGCGGACCAAACAGCTTTGCCACCATCGCGTCGTCGCGCAGTTGCCCGTATGCCAGCCGCTGGTTGGCGAGGCCGCCCTTCTTGCCGAGTGTGATCAGCTTCTCCGCGACCGGGCGCAGCTCCTTCGCCTTCGGCAGCGTGGTGGTGATCTGCTCGTGCTTGATCAGCGCCGCCGCCAGGTTGCGGAACATGGCCTGGCGATGCGCGGATGTGACCGCAAGCTTCCTGCCGGCTACTCCGTGACGCATGTCCCGCTACTCCTTCAGAACGGCTCTTCCATTCGCTTGGCCAGGTCTTCGATGTTCTCCGGCGGCCAGCCGGCGACCGTCATACCGAGCCCAAGGCCCATCGATCCGAGCACTTCCTTGATCTCGTTCAGCGACTTCCGCCCGAAGTTCGGCGTGCGCAGCATCTCCTGCTCGGACTTCTGCACCAGGTCGCCGATGTAGACTATGTTGTCGTTCTTCAGGCAGTTCGCCGAGCGCACCGAAAGCTCCAGCTCGTCCACCTTGCGCAGCAGGTTGCGGTTGAACGGCAGGTTGTCTTCCGGCTCCTCGGCACGGATCTGCTGCGGCTCCTCGAAGTTGATGAAGAGCTGCAACTGGTCCTGCAGGATGCGAGCTGCCAGCGCCACCGAATCCTCCGGCGTCACCGCACCGTTGGTCTCAACCGTGAGCAGCAGCTTGTCGAAGTCGGTCACCTGGCCCACGCGTGTCGGCTCGACCTTGTAGGAGACCCGACGAACCGGCGAATAGATGCTGTCCACCGGGATCAGCCCGATCGGCGCATCCTCCGGCCGGTTCACCGATGAGGGCTGATAGCCCTTGCCCAGGTTCACCGTGAATTCCATGCCCAGCTTCACGCCGTCATCCAGCGTGCAGATGACCAGCTCGGGGTTCATGATATCGATGTCGTGGCCCGCCTGGATCTGGCCGGCGCGCACCTCGCCCGGACCGGTTGCGCTCAGCGTCATCCGCTTCGGCCCCTCGCCATGCATGCGCAGAGCGAGCTGCTTGATGTTCAGCACGATGTCGGTGACGTCCTCGCGCACCCCGGGAATGCTGCTGAACTCGTGCAACACCCCATCGATCTGCACCGCGGTCACCGCGGCGCCTTGCAGGGACGACAACAGGATGCGCCGGATCGCATTGCCCAGCGTCATGCCGAAGCCGCGCTCCAGCGGCTCGGCCACGATGGTGGCGACCTGTGCGGGATCGGCGCCCGGCTCGACTTCCAGTTTCTCCGGCTTGATCAGGGACTGCCAGTTGCGCTGGATGACTGCACTCTGCCTCATATATCCAACCTTTCGCACCGCGGCTTCCGCCGGGGCTCCATCAACGACCCAATGGGATCGGCACGTTTTCTCCCGCGCGTGGCGGTTCCGCCTTACACGCGCCGGCGCTTGCGCGGGCGGCAACCGTTGTGCGGGATCGGTGTCATGTCGCGGATGGCCGAGATAGAGAAGCCGACCGCCTGCAATGCCCGCAGTGCGCTCTCCCGCCCAGAGCCAGGTCCGCTCACTTCAATCTCCAGCATCTCCATGCCGTGCTCGCGCGCCTTGCGGCCGGCGTCCTCAGCGGCTACCTGCGCCGCGTAAGGCGTGGACTTGCGGCTGCCCTTGAAGCCCTGGCTGCCGGAGGATGACCAGGCAATCGCATTGCCCTGCGCATCAGTAATGGTGATGACCGTGTTGTTGAACGTCGCCGCGACATGGGCGACGCCGGACGTGATGTTCTTGCGCTCCTTCCTGCGGGGGCGTGTCGAGGTGGCGGGTCGCGCCATGATGCAAAATCCTGCTGCTGATGAGAGGCGGTAGCCGATAGTCGAAGTCGGACCTACTTGGTGACCTTCTTCTTCCCGGCGATCGCCACCGCCTTGCCCTTGCGGGTGCGGGCATTGGTATGGGTGCGCTGGCCGCGCACCGGCAGGCCCCGCCGATGCCGCAGCCCCCGGTAGCAGCCCAGGTCCATCAACCGCTTGATGTTCATCGCGACCTCGCGGCGGAGGTCACCCTCGACGCGATAGTCCCGGTCGATCATCTCGCGGATCCGCAGCACCTCCTCATCCGAGAGCTGATTGACCCGGCGTTCACCGGGGATGGTCAGCTTCTCGCAGATCTCGGCGGCCTTGGAGGGGCCAATTCCGTATATGTAGCGCAATCCGATGGTCACGCGCTTATTGGTCGGGATGTTCACGCCGGCAATACGTGCCACGCCGTTGCTCCTAGGGAATGTCCACGGGGGCGCAGTCCCGCTCCGGGATTGCGCCGAAGGGCCGGAATATAGTCCGCGCGGAGCGTGAGTCAACGCAAAGCCATCAAATCCGCGTGATCCCTGTAAAGCCCCTCGAGGGAGCGGCACAAAGTCCCGCTGTCGCAGGCTGTACTGGCACCCAGTCGCTCACGCATTTCACTGCGGAGAGCAGCCAGCATGCGAGGGGTGTTCTCCGACTGAGCGAGGTTGATGGCGCGGCTGACGAAATCCTGAGCGTCCGTCGCAACCCACTCGGGCAGACCCGCCGCCAGCAGCAGCGACCGGCTGGTGCGGCTGGCCCAGCGGTCGCCGTTGAAGGTCAGCACCGGCACGCCCTGCCAGAGCGCCTCGGTGGTGGTGGTGCCACCATTGTACGGAAACGTATCGAGGGCGATGTCCATCTCGTCATAGCCGCGCAGGAAGTCGAAGTGCTCGGCACCGCCTGACAGCAGCAGGCGGTCAGGCCTAATGCCATGCCGGGCAAAGCGCGCCATCAGGGCCAGACGGTTGGACGGCTCGTTCAAGAGCTGGTTGCGGAGCAGCAGCCGTGCGGTGGGCGCTCCCAACAGGATGCGAGACCATGCCGCCACGACAGGGTCGGTAATCTTATGGGCCGATGTGAAGGAACCGAAGGTCAGCCAGCCGTTCCGCAACACAGGAGGCGGCACCACCGCAGGAACCGGATAGCGGACCTCAAATGCGAGATAGCTTCCCGGAACTCTGACGATCCGCTCGCAGTAGCTGCACTCCTCCTGAGCCGACACGACGGCTGCATCGCCGACCAGCATGTCGAAGCCTGAAAGCCCGCTGGTGGCGTACATGTTGAACCATGCGATCTGGAGCCGTGCCGGCCGATAGAGGAACAAGGGAAGTCGCGCCTGTCGGCTGTAGCCGTTCAGGTCAACCAGAACATCCAGCTCAGCCTCCTGCACGTGGCGCGCAAGCTCGGCATTCGAGAGGCCGCCGATCCGCCAGATACGGTCCTCGGGATGGTCAACGTATCCACTGCCAGATGACGGGTCGGTTCCATCAGATAGCAGGTGAACCTGGAACCTGGCGCGGTCATGCCGATTGATCACGCCCCAGACCGGCTTCATCCAATTGCGCGCACCGAAGAAGGCGCTGACATAGCCAATGCGAAGTTTCCCATGCGCCCGACCGGAGGCGGGTCCAAGCGCGTGGACGCTGTTCGCGATTGACGCGGCCCAGTCCTCGCGAATCTGCCGGACCGCTGCATGATCGAGGCTTGGGCAGCCCGGTGCGATGCAGGCCAGAGCACCTAATGCGACGGCACGTACCTCCGGATCGCCCTGATCCGCCGCCAGACTGTATTCGGCAACGGCTTCATCAACCTCGCCAAGCTGGAACAACGCTTCGGCGAGGTTGCAGCGCGCACCGGCGGCGTCCGGACGATGCGACACCGCCTGGCGCAGCGCCGCGACCGCATCGCCATATGCGTACTGCGACGCGCAGGCGCAGCCGAGACCGTACCACGCCTCGTGCAACGACTGATCGGCGTGCAGAGCACGGCGATACGCGGCGACGGCAGCCTGGTAGTTTCCGGCCTGGTGGAGCTTGTCAGCTTCGTGCAGTGCGGCGCGCGCGTCCACGGGCAATCGCGCCCGCGTCAGGCGATGCCGGCCAACACACCATCGATCTGTCGCCCAACCTCGTCGATGTCGGCCATGCCATCCACCGGGTGGAGCAGACCCTGCGCGGCATAGTGCGGCAGGATCGGCGCCGTCTGCCGATGATACGCCTCCAGCCGCGCCGTCACCGTCTCCCGGTTGTCATCGGCGCGGCGTGTGAACTCATGCGAGCCGCAGACGTCGCAGACCCCGGCCACCGCGGTGGGCTTGAAGCTGTCATGATAGCCGGCACCGCACTTGGCACAGGTGAAGCGTCCGCTGATCCGCTCGATCAGCGCGGAATCGTCCACGCGCAATTCGACCACGCTATCGAGCTTCATGCGCTTGTCAGCCAGCAGCCGGTCCAGTGCATCGGCCTGCGGCACGGTTCGCGGAAAGCCATCCAGGATGAAGCCGTTCGCCGCATCCGGCTGCTCCACCCGCTGGCCAAGCATGCGGATGATGATGTCGTCCGAGACGAGTTGCCCGGCTTCCATCACCGCCTTCGCCTCACGCCCGATCGGCGAGCCCGCCGCGACCTCGGCGCGAAGCATGTCTCCGGTGGAAATCTGCGCAATGCCATGGCGGTCGACCAGCCGCTTGGCCTGCGTGCCCTTCCCGGCGCCCGGGGGGCCGAGCAGGATCAGCCTCATGTGAAAGCCCGATCCACTCGCGGCATGGCCGGACTTGATCCCGCCATCATCTGTGTCCCCGGACGCGCGCCTTGCGTATCAGGCCCTCGTACTGGTGCGCCAGCAGGTGCGACTGGATCTGCGTGACAGTGTCCATGGTGACCGAGACAACGATCAGGATCGAGGTCCCGCCGAAGTAGAACGGCAGCCCGTAGTCGCTGATCAGTACCTCAGGCAGCAGGCAGACCGCGACGAGATACAGGCCGCCCACCGTGGTCAGCCGGGTGAGCACGTGGTCGAAATACTGCGCGGTGGCGCTGCCGGGACGGATGCCGGGGATGAAGCCACCGTACTTCTTGAGGTTGTCCGCCGTCTCCTCCGGATTGAACACCACGGCCGTGTAGAAATACGAGAAGAAGATGATCATCGCCGCATAGAGCCCCATGTAGATGGGCGAGCCGTGCGACAGCTCGGTGGAGATCCACTGCAGCCAGGGCGAGGTGCCTGCCGAGAAGCCGGCGATGGTGGCCGGGATCAGCAGGATGGAGCTGGCGAAGATCGGCGGGATCACGCCCGAGGTGTTGATCTTCAGCGGCATGTGCGTCGAGTTGCCGCCGAACATGCGGTTGCCGACCTGACGCTTAGGATACTGGATCGCGATTCGTCGCTGTGCGCGTTCGATGAACACGATGAATGCGATGACGAACACCGCCAGCACCATGAAGCCCACGATGAAGAACGGCGACAGCGCGCCGGTGCGTCCCAGGTCGAGCAACGACGCCAGCGCGTTCGGCAGGTTGGCGACGATGCCAGACATGATGATCAGCGACGTGCCGTTGCCGACGCCGCGGGCGGTGATCTGCTCGCCGATCCACATCAGGAACATCGTGCCGCCAACCAGCGTGATGACGCAGGAGAAGCGGAAGAACCAGCCGGGATCGATCACCGCCGCGCCGAAGCTGCCTCGCATGCTCTCCAGCCCGACGGCGATGCCGTACGATTGAAACATGGCAATGAGCACGGTGAGATATCGGGTGTACTGATTGAGCTTCTTGCGCCCTGCCTCGCCTTCCTTTTTCAGCGTTTCCAAGGTGGGGATCGCAGCGGTCATCAACTGTATGATGATGCTGGCGCTGATGTAGGGCATGATGTTCAGCGCGAACACCGTCATGCGCCGGAGCGCACCGCCGGTGAACATGTCGAACATTCCCAGGATGCCGCCGCCGTGCTGCTGCAGCATCTCGGTCATCACGGAGGCATCGACGCCAGGCACCGGGATATAGGTGCCGATGCGGTAGACGATCAGCGCGCCGAGGGTGAACCAGATGCGCCGCTTGAGCTCGGTCGCCTTGGAGAAAACGCCGAGATTGAGGTTTGCCGCGAGTTGTTCGGCAGCGGAGGCCATGGAGCGTCCCTCGTCAGTCGCGACCTATTTTCGGACTGCGGCAAAGGCAAAGCAAGGAGCGTGAGCGAACAAGCGCTCTAGGCTTCGGCCGGCGCCTCCGCTTCCGGCTTGGCGACCGTCGTGGTGACGCTGCCTCCAGCCTTCTGCACCGCCTCGATCGCCGCCGCCGAGGCGCCGGACACGGTGATGTTCACCGCCCGCGATATTTCGCCCTTCGCCAGCAGCCGAACGCCATGCAGCTTGCCGCGCACCAAACCAGCCGTGCGCAGCGCGTCCTCATCGATAGGTTGGCTGCCATCCAGCCTGCCCGACACGATCGCGGCGTCCAGCACACCGATGTTCACCGGCGCATATTCCTTGCGGAACGGATTCCAGAATCCGCGCTTCGGAAGGCGGCGGAAGATCGGCATCTGGCCGCCCTCGAAGCCGTTCAGCGACACGCCGGCGCGTGCCTTCTGACCCTTCACGCCCTTGCCCGACGTCTTGCCCTTGCCCGAGCCGATGCCTCGCCCGAGCCGCTTCGACTTCGGTCGCGCGCCAGGATTGTCGCGCAGTTCGTTCAGCTTCATGACTGCTCCTCCACCTTCACCAGGTGGGCGACCTTCCGGATCATGCCGCGCACCGAAGGCGTATCCTCCAGCTCGCGCGTTCGCCGCATCTTGTTCAGTCCGAGACCGATCAGGGTCTCCTTCTGTCCCGGCTTCCGTCCGGCCGGAGATCCGGTCTGCGTCACCCGCACCTTAGACACTGGCCGTCCCCTCCGGAGCTGCCGGCGCCTGCGGCGGCGGAGCCACTTCGCGTCGGGCGAACAGCTCAGACACCTTCTTGCCGCGCCGGTTGGCGACCGACCGCGGCGACGCGCAACGCTCCAGCGCGGCGAACGTCGCCTTGACCATGTTGTGTGGGTTCCGACTGCCCAACGACTTCGCCACCACGTCGCCAATTCCCAAGGTCTCGAACACGGCGCGCAACGGTCCGCCCGCGATGATGCCGGTACCGGCGACTGCGGTGCGCAAAACGACCTTGCCGGCGCCGTAGCGACCCTCGATGTCGTGGTGCAGCGTGCGGCCTTCCTTCATCGGCACGCGGATCATGCCGCGCTTGGCGCGCTCCGTCGCCTTGCGGATCGCCTCTGGCACCTCGCGCGCCTTGCCTGCGCCGTAGCCGACACGGCCCTTCTGGTCGCCAACCACCACCAACGCGGCAAACGCAAAGCGGCGGCCGCCCTTCACCACCTTTGCCACGCGGTTGATCGTCACCAGCTTGTCGATCAGGCCGTCGTCTTCGCGATCCCGGTCGCGACCCCGACCGCCATCTCTTGGTTCACGTGCCATTTTCAGTCCTTCAGAACGCCAGGCCACCCTCGCGGGCGGCGTCGGCCAGCGCCTTGACGCGGCCGTGGTAGAGATAAGCCCCGCGGTCGAACACCACTTCCTTGACGCCGGCCGCTACCGCGCGTTCGGCCACCAGCTTGCCGACCGCAGCGGCGGCAGACTTGTCGGCGCCGGTCTTCAGCGATTCTCGAAGTGTCTTGTCGACGGTCGATGCGGCAGCCAGCGTGCGGCCCTGCGCATCGTCGATCACCTGAGCGTAGATGTGCTTGCCGGAGCGGAACACAGACAGCCGCGGCCGCCCGCCCGATTTCCGGCGCAACTGAAAGCGCAGGCGCTCGCGCCGCCGCACCCGCAGGTCCTGCAACGTGCTCATGCGCGCCCTCCTCCTCGTACAACCATCACGGCGGGGCCTGGCCCCATAGGCGTTAGGCGCAAGCCAATCGGTTCGCCGTCGTGGCCGGCCTTGCGCCTGCCATCCACGTCTTCTCTACCTCGCTGTTGAGTTGAAGGCGTGGATGGCCGGCACAAGGCCGGGCATGACGATGGAAACATCGTCACTTCTTCTTGCCTTCCTTCCGGCGGATCTGCTCGTTCGTGTAGCGCACGCCTTTGCCCTTGTAAGGCTCGGGCAGACGGAACGCCCTGATCTCCGATGCCACCTGACCAACCAGCCGCTTGTCCACGCCCGCAACCTTGATCGCCGTCGGACGCTCACAGGTGATCTTGATGCCTTCCGGGATCGGATAGACCACCGGGTGCGAGTAGCCCAGGCTCAGCTCCAGGTTCTTGCCCTGCACCGCTGCACGGAAGCCGGTGCCGGTGATCTCCATCGACCTTTCGTAGCCGGTCGACACACCCCTCACCATGTTCGCGACCAGCGCGCGGGTCGTCCCCCACATCATGCGTGCCTGCCGCTCCGCGGTGCGTGGCTTCACCGTGACCTTGTTGTCCTCCACCGCCGCTTCGATATGATCGGTCAGTTCAAGCTTCAGCTCACCGAGCTGCCCCTTGGCGGTCAACAGCCGGCCGACGACCGCCACCTGCACGCCCTGCGGTATTTCCACCGGATACTTGCCGACGCGCGACATCGCAGCTCTCCTTCAATAACCGCGTCAGAATACGCGGCAGAGTACTTCGCCGCCGACATTGGCAGCGCGCGCCTCTGCGTCACTCATCACACCGCGCGGCGTGGACAGGATGGAAACACCCAGGCCGGCATAGACACGCGGCAGTTCCTTGATCTTCGAGTAGACCCGCCGTCCCGGCTTCGATACGCGGGTGATCTCCTTGATCACCGGCTCGCCCTCGTTGTACTTCAGCTCGATACGCAACTGCGCGATGCCGGGCCGCAATTCCTCCGCCGCAAAGCCGCGGATGAAGCCCTCACGCTTCAGCACGTCCAGCACATTCGCGCGCAGCTTCGACGCCGGCGCCATGCAGCTCGTGTGACGCGCGCGCTGCGCGTTGCGGATGCGGGTCAGCATATCGCCCAGGGGATCGGAAACTGCCATCTGCCGTTCCCTCCGTTACCAGCTTGCCTTGACCATGCCGGGGATCTGTCCCTGGTTGGACAGTTCCCGCAGCTTGATGCGGCACAACTTGAACTTGCGATAATTGCCGCGCGAGCGACCGGTCAGCTCGCAGCGCAGCCGCACACGCACCTCCGCGCCATTGCGCGGCAACTGCGCCAGCTTCAGCGAGGCGTTGAAGCGATCCTCCACCGGCAGCGTCCGGTCCATCACGATCGCCTTCAGCGCCGAGCGCTTCGACTTGTCGCGCTTCGCCATGTATTCGCGCATGCGGTTGCGATTGACCTGCGAGGTCTTGGCCATTCCAGATTCCTCAGTTGGCGAACGGCAGATCGAAGGCCTTCAGCAAAGCCTTCGCTTCCGCGTCCGTCTTGGCGGTGGTGACGAACTGGATGTCCATCCCACGCACCGATTCCACCCGGTCGTAGTTGATCTCCGGGAAGATGATCTGCTCCTTCACGCCCATGGCGAAGTTGCCGCGTCCGTCGAAGCCCTTACCGGCGATGCCGCGGAAGTCACGCACGCGCGGCATGGCGATGGTGATCAGCCGGTCCAGAAACTCGTACATCCGCGCCTTGCGCAGCGTGACCTTGCAGCCGATCGCCAAGCCCTTGCGGATCTTGAAACCCGCGATGGCCTTCTTCGCCAGCGTCTTCACCGGCTTCTGACCGGCGATCGCGGTGAGTTCGTCGACCGCCGCGTCCAACTTCTTCTGATCGGCGGTCGCATCGCCGACGCCCATGTTGATGACGATCTTCTCCAGTTTCGGCACCTGCATCGGGTTCGTATAGCCGAACTCCTGCTGCAACTTCGCCCGCACCTCGTCGCGATAGCGCTGTTGCAGCCGCGGCATCTCCCCGGGCGACGCGGCAGGCGCCTCTGCACCCGCCGCCGCTTCCGCGGCACGCGCGCGTTCGGCACGCGCCTCCGCCCTGCCACCGCCACGCAGCGGCGGTCCGGAGCCACGATTGCCACCGCCGCCTTTCGGTGGACCCTTCGGTTGGTTCCTCGATCCGCTCATCTGGACCTCATACGTGGTTCTGGGCGTCAGCCCAGTCCTCATCCGTCATGGCCAAGCCTGCCCCGGCCATCAGCTCTCGATCAATTCGCCCGTCACCTTCGCGACGCGCACCTTTCGCCCATCGTCCAGCAGGCGAAACCCGACCTTGGTCGGCTTCTCACTCCGCGGATCGATCAGCATCAGATTCGACAGATGAACCGCAGCCTCCTGCTCACGGATGCCGCCAGGTTCCTGCATGCCGCGCGGCTTCACGTGCCGCGTCGCCATCGCGACACCCTGCACCACCGCGCGCTCCGCCTTCGGCAGCACGCGCAGCACCTCGCCTCGGCGACCCTTGTTGACGCCGGAGATCACCACCACCGTGTCGCCCTTGCGGATACGCGCGGCCATCACAAGACCTCGGGCGCGAGCGACATGATCTTGGTGAACTTCCGTGCCCGCAGCTCGCGCACCACCGGGCCGAAGATGCGTGTGCCGATCGGCTCAAGCTGCTTGTTGATCAGCACCGCCGCATTGCGGTCGAAGCGGATCGCGCTGCCGTCGCCACGCCGCACGGGAAAGGCCGTGCGCACGATCACCGCCTGGTGCACGTCGCCCTTCTTCACCTTGCCGCGCGGGATCGCCTCCTTGATCGACACCACGATGATGTCGCCGACCGACGCGGTCTTGCGCTTCGATCCGCCCAGCACCTTGATGCACTGCACGCGGCGCGCACCGGAGTTGTCGGCGACTTCCAGATTGGTTTCCGGATGGATCATGCCGCCACTCCTTCCTTAGCCATTGCTTCGCCCTCGAGGGGCGATCCGTTGCGCTCGATCACCAGCCAGGTCTTGCGCTTGCTGATGGGGCGACACTCCTCGATGCGCACCAGGTCACCTGTCTTGCACAGGTTCGCTTCGTCGTGCGCCGCATATTTCTTCGAACGGCGGATGAACTTCTTGTACAGCGGATGCATGACGCGGCGATCGACCAGGACCGTGATGGTCTTGTCCATCTTGTCACTCGTCACTCGCCCACTCAGGACGCGCTTTGGCATGTCGCGCCGATCTCCCTTACGACTTCGCTGCGGAGCGCTGCCGCTCCGCCAGGTTCTTTTCACCAAGGATTGTCTTCACCCGCGCGATCTCCCGCCGCACCAGGCGCACGCGGCCGACGCCTTCCTGCTGCCCGGTCGCGCGCTGAAAGCGCAGGTTGAACTGCTCCTTGCGCAGATCGAGCAACATCGCGCTCAGCTCGTCCGGCGTCTTCGCCCGCACATCCATTGCCTTGTTCGCCATCACGCGTCTCCGATGCGGGCGATGAACCGCGTACGGATCGGCAGTTTCGCGGCGCCCAGCGTCAATGCTTCACGTGCCAGATCGGGCGGCACGCCATCGATCTCGAACATGATCTTGCCAGGTGCCACGCGGCACACCCAGAACTCCGGCGAGCCCTTGCCCGACCCCATCCGCACCTCGGCTGGCTTCGCCGAGACGGGCACGTCGGGAAAGATGCGGATCCACACGCGCCCGGTGCGCTTCATCGCGCGCGTGATGGCGCGTCGTGCTGCTTCGATCTGCCGCGCCGTTATGCGTTCCGGCTCGAGCGCCTTGAGCCCATAGGTGCCAAAGTTCAGCGACACGCCACCCTTGGCGTTGCCACGGATGCGACCTTTGTGCGCCTTGCGGTATTTGGTGCGCTTCGGTTGCAGCATTGCCCGTTACTCTCGCTTCCCGTCATGGCGGGCGAAGGCCCGCCATCCACGTCTTTCCATCACGCACGTCATAGTGTCACCGTTGCGGCGCCTGCTCGGCGGCGCGGCGATCCTGCGCCTGCGGGTCGTGCGCCATGATCTCACCCTTGAACACCCACACCTTCACGCCGCAGGTGCCGTAGGTGGTCTTCGCGGTCGCCTCGCCAAAGTCGATATCGGCACGCAGCGTGTGCAGCGGCACGCGACCTTCGCGATACCACTCGACGCGCGCGATTTCCGCCCCACCGAGCCGGCCGCCGCAGTTGATCCGGATGCCCTGTGCGCCGAGCCGCATCGCCGACTGAACCGCGCGCTTCATGGCACGGCGGAACGCGACGCGACGCTCGAGCTGCTGAGCAATGTTCTCCGCCACAAGCTGGGCGTCGATTTCCGGCTTGCGGATCTCCACAATGTTCAGCGCAACGTCGGCGTTGGCCATCCGGCTGAGGTCCTTCTTCAGCACCTCGATATCCTGGCCCTTCTTGCCAATCACCACGCCAGGCCGAGCCGCGTAGATCGTCACCCGCGGCTTCTTCGCCGGACGCTCGATCACCACACGCGAGACGCCGGCACCGTGCAGTTTTCTGCGCAGATGGCCGCGCAGCCGCAGGTCCTCGTGCAGCTGCTTGGAATAGTCATCGCCGGCAAACCAGCGACTGTCCCAGGTCCGGTTGATGCCGAGACGCAGGCCGATCGGATTGACCTTGTGACCCATCTATGCGGCCCCCGATTGCTGTTCGACTTCCTGTGCACGTTCCGCGACGACGATCTTCAGATGGCTGAACCACTTTTCCACGCGGGCCGCGCGACCGCGACCGCGCGCATGAAAGCGCCGCATCACCACTGAACGCCCCACCTCGGCGCGCGACACCACCAACCGATCGACATCGAGCTGGTGGTTGTTCTCGGCGTTGGCGATCGCGCTCTCCAGCGCCTTCCTAACCTGCTGCGCGATGCGGCGCTTGGAAAAGGTCAGCGTCGCCACCGCCTGCTGCGCCGGTAGGTTGCGGATCAGCCCGGCAACCAGGTTCAGCTTGCGCGGTGACACACGCAGGTTCGACACGATCGCCTGCGCCTCGGTGTCCGCGAGTCCGCGCGGATGACTGGACTTGCTCATGCGCGCCGCGCCCGCTTGTCACCGGAATGCCCCGTGAAGGTGCGCGTCGGTGAGAACTCGCCGAACTTGTGGCCGACCATGTTCTCGTTCACCTGCACTGGCAGGAACTTGTGGCCGTTGTAGACGCCGAAGGTCAGCCCGACGAACTGCGGCAGGATGGTCGAACGTCGCGACCAGATCCTGATGATCTCGTTGCGGCCCGATTGGCGCGATGCATCTGCCTTGTTCAGCAGATAGCCATCGACGAACGGACCCTTCCAAACGGAACGCGCCATCTTATTTGCCCTTGTTGCGGCGACGGATGATCATCTTGTCGGTGCGCTTGTTGGAGCGCGTCTTGTAACCCTTGGTCGGCTGACCCCACGGCGACACCGGATGCCGCCCGCCCGAGCTGCGTCCTTCGCCACCGCCCAGCGGATGATCCACCGGATTCATCACCACACCGCGGTTGTGCGGCCGTTTGCCAAGCCAGCGCGTGCGACCGGCTTTGCCGATCTTCTGGTTCATGTTGTCAGGGTTCGACACCGCGCCGATCGACGCCATGCATTCGGCGCGTACAACGCGCAGCTCGCCCGACGACAGCTTGATCTGCGCCCAGCCCGCGTCCTTGCCGACAAGCTGCGCATAGGTGCCCGCCGCCCGCGCGATCTTGCCGCCCGCCGCCGGCTTCATCTCGATGTTGTGGATGATCGTGCCGACCGGAATCGCCGCCATCGGCATCGCGTTGCCAGGCTTGATGTCGCAACGCGCGCCGGACACCACCGCGTCACCCGCACGCAGCCGCTGCGGCGCGATGATGTAGGACAGCTCGCCGTCGTTGTACTTGACCAGCGCGATGAATGCGCTGCGGTTGGGGTCGTACTCCAACCGCTCCACCGTCGCCGGCACGTCGAACTTGCGCCGCTTGAAGTCGACGTGGCGATATGCCTGCTTGTGCCCGCCGCCGATGAAGCGGCTGGTGATACGGCCATGATTGTTGCGCCCGCCGGTGCCGATCTTGCCTTCGGTCAGCGCCTTGACCGGCTTGCCCTTCCACAGCTCGGAACGGTTGATCAGCACCGTGCCGCGCAGGCTCGGAGTGATCGGATTGAACTGTCTTAGTGCCATCTTATGCGAGCCCGGTCGTGAAATCGATTGACTGGCCGGCAGCCAGCTTGACGAATGCCTTCTTCACATCAGAACGGGTGCCCGGCCGCCCGCGAAAACGCTTGGTCTTGCCCTTCAGCACCAGCGTGTTGACCGCCAGCACGGTGACGCCGAACAGACCCTCGACCGCCGCCTTGATCTCGCGCTTGTTCGCATCCAGCGCGACGCGGAAAACGAACTGCCCGCTTTCCGACAGCATCGTGGCCTTCTCGGTGATCACCGGTGCACGGATGATCTGATACATCGCCTCACGCGACAGCATCGGCTTGCGTTTAACTGTGCCGCTCATGCCGCGCCTTCCCCGTTCGTCGGAGCTGCCTTCGGACCGAGCCGCTGCTTCAATCCCTCGACGCCCGCGGTGGTGATCGCCAGCATGTCGTGGTTCAGGATGTCGTACACGTTGGCGCCTACCGTCGGCAGCACGTCGACGCCGGGGATGTTCCGGCTGGCGCGCAGGAAGCCGACGTCAACGGCGTGATCGACGACAAGCACCGAGGTCCAGCCCAACGCCTTCAGCTTCTTGGCCAGTTCGCCGGTTTTTGCAGCACCGCTCGCCGCGTCCAGCACCACCAGTTTGCCGTCCGCCTGTTTCTGGGACAGCGCGGAGATCAGCCCGAGCCGACGCACCTTCTTGTTCAGGCTGTATTCGTGCGAACGCGGGATAGGCCCATGAACGACGCCGCCCTTGCGGAACTGCGGCGCGCGCAGGCTGCCCTGGCGCGCGTTGCCAGTGCCCTTCTGCCGGTATGGCTTGCGGGTCGTGCCGGATACGTCGTTCATGCCCTTGGTGCTGTGCGTTCCGGCGCGGCGCTTCGCCAACTGCCAGTGCACCACGCGCGCCATGATGTCGGCGCGCGGCTTCGCGGCAAACAGATCATCCGGCAACTCCGCGTTGCCGGCGCTCGCCTTGTCGAGGGTGGTGACTTCGACCTGCATCGTTCAGCCCGCCTGCGCTTCGACAAGAGCCGCGGGGTACGGCACATCCGCCGGACGCGCGCGCTTCACCGCGTCACGCACCAGCACATAGCCGCCCTTCGCTCCGGGCACCGCGCCCTTGATCATCAACAGACCCTTCTCCGCATCCACCGCGGCAACGACGAGATTTAGCGTGGTGACGCGCTCAACGCCGAGGTGGCCGGCCATCTTCTTGTTCTTGAACGTCTTGCCCGGATCCTGCCGATTGCCGGTGGAGCCGAGACTGCGATGGCTGATGGAGACACCGTGGCTCGCCTCGAGGCCGGAGAAATTCCAGCGCTTCATGCCACCGGCGAAGCCCTTGCCCTGCGTGGTCCCGCACACATCGACGCGCTGCCCCACCGAGAAGTGCGCTGCCGACAGCGTGGCGCCTGGCTCCAGCAACGCATCGGCTGCCACGCGGAACTCGACGAGTTTCGCCTTAGGCTCGACCTTTGCCTTAGCGAAGTGGCCGCGATTGGGCTGCGACACGTTTTTCACCTTGGCGCGGCCCCAGCCGAGCTGAACGGCGTCGTAGCCGTCCTTCTCGGCGGTGCGCTGGGCGACCACCTGCAGCCCGTCGAGTTGCAGCACGCTCACCGGCACATGCGTGCCGTCGTCACGAAATATCCGGGTCATGCCCAGCTTCTTGGCCAGCAATCCGGTTCGTAAATTTGCCATGGCGTCAGATCTTGATCTCGACGTCCACGCCGGCGGCGAGGTCGAGCTTCATCAGTGCATCCACCGTCTGCGGTGTTGGCTCCACGATATCGAGCAGCCGACGATGCGTGCGGATCTCGAACTGCTCGCGGCTTTTTTTGTCGACATGTGGCGAACGATTGACGGTGAAGCGTTCGATATGCGTCGGCAGCGGGATCGGCCCACGGATCTGCGCGCCCGTGCGCTTGGCCGTGTTGACGATCTCCTTCGTGCTGTTGTCGAGCACCCGGTGATCGTAGGCCTTCAGCCTGATGCGGATATTCTGGTTGTCCATGGCCATCGTGTCCGGGTCCCCTTCAAACGGCACCGGCGCCCCTCGTTGCCGAGGAGCGCCGGTGCCGCCTATCTCCGCTAGGCCGTGATGCTGGCGACGACGCCGGCGCCGACCGTTCGGCCGCCTTCGCGAATTGCAAAGCGAAGCTGCGCGTCCATCGCGATCGGCGCGATCAGCTCCACATCCATTGTCACATTGTCGCCCGGCATCACCATTTCCGTGCCCTCCGGCAACTGCACGACGCCTGTCACGTCGGTGGTGCGGAAGTAGAACTGCGGGCGGTAGTTGGTGAAGAACGGCGTGTGACGGCCGCCCTCTTCCTTGGTCAGGATGTAAGCCTCCGCCTTGAACTTGGTGTGCGGCGTGATCGAGCCAGGCTTGGCGAGCACCTGGCCGCGCTCGATGTCCTCGCGCTTGGTGCCGCGCAGCAGCGCGCCGATGTTGTCGCCGGCCTCACCCTGATCGAGCAGCTTGCGGAACATCTCGACGCCGGTGACCACGGTCTTCTGAGTGGCACGGATGCCGACGATCTCGACCTCCTCGCCGACCTTGATCACACCGCGCTCGACCCGCCCGGTCGCAACCGTGCCACGGCCCGAGATCGAGAACACGTCCTCGACCGGCATCAGGAACGGCCGATCGGTCGCACGCACCGGCTGCGGAATGTAGCTGTCGACTGCATCCATCAGTTCCATGATGGACTTCTCGCCCATCTCCGGATCGCGATCCTCCAGCGCACACAGCGCGGAGCCCTTGATGACCGGGATGTCGTCGCCCGGGAACTGATAGGAAGACAGCAGTTCGCGCACTTCGAGCTCGACCAGTTCCAGCAGTTCGGGATCGTCCACCATGTCCACCTTGTTGAGGTAGACGACGAGAGCCGGCACGCCGACCTGGCGGGCGAGCAAGATGTGCTCGCGGGTCTGCGGCATCGGGCCGTCCGCGGCGGAGACAACCAGGATCGCGCCGTCCATCTGCGCCGCGCCGGTGATCATGTTCTTCACGTAGTCGGCGTGGCCGGGGCAATCGACGTGGGCATAATGTCGCGCCTTGGTCTCATATTCGACATGCGCCGTGGCGATGGTAATGCCACGCGCCTTCTCTTCCGGCGCCTTGTCGATCTGGTCATATGCGGTGAACGTCGCGCCGCCGGTCTTAGCCAATATCTTGGTGATCGCGGCGGTCAACGTTGTCTTGCCATGGTCCACGTGACCAATCGTGCCCACATTGCAGTGCGGCTTGGTGCGCGCGAATTTCGCCTTGGCCATCTTCGTTGTCTCCGTTGAGTCAGTTCACCAGCGGTAGTGACTGAAGGCCTTGTTCGCCTCCGCCATCCGATGGGTGTCTTCACGCTTCTTCACCGCCGAACCGCGGTTGTTCACTGCATCGAGCAGTTCGTTCGAGAGCCGGTCTTCCATCGTGTGCTCGCCACGCTTGCGGGCGGCATCGATCAGCCAGCGGATCGCCAGGGCCTGGCGGCGTTCCGTGCGAACCTCCACCGGCACCTGATAGGTCGCACCGCCGACGCGGCGGGACCGCACCTCCACCGCCGGTTTCACGTTGTCCAAAGCCTCATGGAACATGCGCACCGGATCGGCCTGCGCACCGCCACGCCGCTTCATCACGTCGAGCGCGCCATACACGGTGCCCTCGGCGACCGACTTCTTGCCGTCGTACATCAGCGCATTCATGAAGCGCGTGATGACGATGTCGCCGAACTTGGCGTCCGGCAGGATCTCGCGTTTGACGGCACGACGACGACGACTCATGTCACCCTCACTTCGGCCGCTTGGCGCCGTACAGCGAACGGCGCTGGCGACGCTTGGCAATGCCCTGCGTGTCGAGTACGCCGCGCAGGATGTGGTAGCGCACGCCGGGCAGGTCCTTCACGCGGCCGCCACGGATCAGCACCACGCTGTGTTCCTGCAGGTTGTGGCCCTCGCCCGGAATATAGGACACCACTTCGTAGCCGTTGGTCAGCCGCACCTTCGCCACCTTGCGCAGCGCCGAGTTCGGCTTCTTCGGCGTGGTCGTATAGACGCGCGTGCATACGCCTCGCTTCTGCGGACAACCTTGCAGCGCCGGCACCGTGTTCCTGGTCTTCTGTCGCTCACGCCCTTTCGAGATGAGCTGATTGATCGTCGGCATCGCGCCTCTTTCATTCCGTGCGGCCGGCCCTGCTGCGGACGCGCCATCGTCTGACAGGCATAGCCCGCCGGTTGGGAGCATCCCAACCCGCGGGTTTTGGAGCCCACGGCCTAGGCCCGCCGGTCTGTCCGGAGGCGGCGCCGCACGCGACTTCGGCCTGCAAACGATAGCCGCCGGTTCAACCTTGCCGGGTCGGCCAGAGGGGGCGGAACCTAGTGGCGGGTCCGGGGCAAGTCAATATCGACGCGCCAGTATTCCGCATACATTTCAGGCAGCCACGGGAGCGATCTGGGCGTGCAGCAGGTGCCCGGACTTCACCCAGAGCCGGCACCCGCTCGCGGAGGCCCTGGCCTCCAGCTTGGCTCCAGGCGGAAGCCGCAGCCACGATTGCGGCTCGAAGCTCTCGCCGCTCTCGTGGAACCCGCCGTCCAGGACCAGGAGTTCGATGCCGCCCGGCACGGCGAGAGCGACCTCGGTGCGCGGCATCCAATCCTCGAGGCGCACATCCTCGCGGCGGTCCTGAAACAGTGGCAGCACCTCGACGCCCGGACGACCCGAAGCGGGGACGAACGACATCCTGGCGGTGTCGATCCGCACGTGCGCGCGGTCCGCGGGTTCGAATTGCCAGAGCTTGACGAAGAGCGTGCAGCCCTGGGCCGATCCGGGTGTGTGCGAGGAAGTCGGCGGGTTGCGAATATAGCACCCGGTCGGGAAGTCACCGTGCTCGTCCTGGAAGACACCCTCGAGCACCAGGAACTCCTCGCCTCCGCCGTGCGTGTGGGCCGAGAAGTGCGAGTCTGGCGCGTAGCGCACGATCGACGTGGCGCGCGCCACCTCATCGCCGATCCGGTCGAGCATACGGCGATCCACCCCGGCGATCGGCGAGGGGGTCCAGGGCAGCCGCGCCGCATGCACTGCCGCGCGCCGCGAGAAGTCCGCGTTGAGTTCCACTATGTCCTCCTCGGTCCCAGGCGGAACAGCGATGTCACATCGCGGAGCGCCGTTGCAGCCGACCGCCATTCGCCAGGATCGCCGCGGAGAGTTCTGCCGCCGGCCCGCGCTCCTGCCGCATGGCACCCAGCACAATGAACTCCACATCGCCAAGGTCGGGAAGCCGGTACGCCGGCGGCATCTCCGAAAGCCCCTCGGGCATCAGTCCATGCGCGTGCACAGTGACGCCGAGACCCGCCAACGCGGCCGCGCGGAGGCCGCTCAGGCTGCCGCTCGAACAGACGATGCGCCACGGCCTGCCTGCCCGCTCCAGCGTTTCGAGCGCCGCGGTCCGGGTGATGCTAGGCGGTGTGTACAGGATCAGCGGCAGTGGCTGTGCCGGATCGATCCGCGTTGCCTCGGTGCCAATCCAGGCAAGGCGGTCACGCCACACCAGCCGCCCACGTTCGTCTCCTGCGCGGCGCTTGCACAGCACGAGGTCGAGTTCGCCGGCGTCCAGCATCTGGTAGAGCGTGGCACTCATCTCGACGGTCAGCGCCAGATCGACCAGCGGATGCTGGCGGACGAAATCGCCCAGCACCTCGGGCAGCCGCGAGGTGACGAAATCCTCGGATGCGCCGAACCGCAGCCGACCACGGAGTTGCGAGCCGGCGAAGTAGCGCCGCGCCCGTTCGCCGGCCTCCAGGATGGAGCGCGCGAAGCCCTCCATCGCCTCGCCGTCGCCGGTCGGCACCACCGAGTGGGTGTCGCGCACGAACAGCCGACGCCCGGCCTGTTTCTCCAGCTTGCGGATGTGCTGGCTGATCGTGGACTGGCGGAGGCCAAGCCGACGCCCCGCCTCGCTGAAGTTGCGGGCCTGGGCAACGGCGAGGAAGCTTTCCAGCAGAACGGGATCGAGCATCGGGATCATCGCAATTCATGATCACAATAAGCATCATAACCGTGGTTCACAATAAGCCGGCTCGCCCGGATAATCACGGCCATGAAAACGCTCCTCTCCCGCCTGAACATCGATCCCTACATCGCCAGCATCCTCGGCATGGTGGGCCTCGCCTCGGTGCTGCCAGCCCACGGCGTTGGCATGACGCTGGCCAGCGGCGCCGGGACCGGCGCCATCGCGCTGATGTTCTTCCTGCAAGGTGCCCGGCTGGCGCCGCAGGCCGCGCTGGCCGGCGCGCGGCATTGGCGCCTGCACGCGGTGGTACTCAGCAGCACGTTCCTGCTGTTCCCGGCCATCGGCCTGACGGCGCGTGCAATTGCGCCGAGCCTGTTGACGCCGCCGCTATGGGGCGGACTGCTGATGCTGTGCCTGCTGCCGTCGACCGTGCAGTCCTCGATTGCCTTCACCTCGATCGCCCGCGGCAACGTGGCTGCGGCGCTGTGCGCGGCTACAGCGTCGAACCTGTTCGGTATCCTGCTGACGCCGCTGTTGGCGGGCCTGCTGCTCAGCGCGCACGGCGGCTTCTCGGCGCGTGCTGTGGGCGACATCGTGGTGCAGCTTCTGCTGCCGTTCGCCGCCGGCCAGCTCGCCCGGCCGCTGATCGGACAATGGGTGGGCCGCCGCAAGGCGCTGACGAGCTTCGTGGATCGCGGCTCGATCCTGCTGATCGTCTACGTCGCGTTCAGCGAGGGCGTGACGCACGGCATCTGGCACCAGCTCGACGCCGAGAATTTCGCCACGCTGTTGCTGCTCGACGCGGGCCTTCTGGCTGCCGTCCTGCTGGCGACCAGCGCGATAAGCCGGCTCCTGGGCTTTGGCCGGGCCGATCAGATCACCATCGTGTTCTGCGGCTCGAAGAAGAGCCTGGCGAGCGGTCTGCCCATGGCGAGCGTGCTGTTCGCCGGCCAGTCAGTCGGGTTGATCGTGCTGCCGTTGATGCTGTTCCACCAGATCCAGCTCATGGTATGCGCCGCGCTGGCACGGCGGTATGCGGCGGCGCCGATGCTCGGACAGCAGTCGATGCAACATGCCGCCAGTGGTCAGTGAGCGGCGAAAGGATCCTGGGCCGCGACGCCGAGCGGCGTGAAGTCGCGCAAGTACCTGGTCAGAATCGTCAGGTCATGCACCTTGGCCGTCGCCGCAATGGCGATGTCGGCAAACCCAGGTGCTCGACCGAGGCCGTCGTGATCTGTTCATGGTCCGCAGGTTCGGGTCAAGCGATTACCTGTTGCGGCGGCGGGTAAGTTTTAAGGTCCGCGAGAGGGGAACAGTGGTTCGGACGGGTCGATGGATTCGGCCCAGAAACCGCCCTCTCACATCAGGTCAAGACAGACTGAACATTGGTGTTGTCGGACCGCCCCCGCACAAGCGTCAATGGCATTCGTCAGCCGACCCGCTCCCATACCAACTCGAAGTGGCTTTGGTTTCCCATGGCTCCGGCCACTGGGTTTATCTTCATACGCGTCGGGCCGTCGAAGCGAATGTGCCGGACCTGATCCACGAGGAGTTCCGGCGTTGATGCGCGATCCACTCGCGTGCGGAGTTCCAGCCCGTCAAAGGTATAGGCGCCGCAGTACGACCCGAACGCACGCGACGGCGCGTCCGGCGGCAACTTCTCGCTACCGTCACATATGGCCCCCAGCATTCGCGTAGCCTCGAAGATCATGATTCCCATTGGATGCGTGCCGAGCGGCGGTACCTGATCTCGACCGACATCGTCAAATGCACGTACCTCGACCAGTTTCCACATCCCGACAAGGCTTTGCATGACAACATATCCTCCTGGACGGTTCAGGCCTGCTGTTCCGCATACCTCAAAAGGGAACTCGCGGCATCAAGGCTCAATCACCGGCAGGAATGTTGCCGAAGCAATCTGTCGTCGGCAGGTTTCGGTGACAAACCGATGAGGTTCCCCAAATGTTCGACCGGAGTGACCCAATCGCACATGATGATCGTCCTGACGAACTGTCGGGCGCACCGCTTCGGCCGTTGCACAACGATGATTGCTGGCCGGCGCCGGATGTTTCGCCAACGCCATTGCTTTGGTGACTCCACAAGGAGGACAGTGATCGTAGCCCTTTAGGGCGGCTCGCCAACTGATAATCCGGAGACACGATGACCCCAAAATTCGAACCGGGGCTGCACGTCACCGCCGGGCGGCCGGTGGATATTTCGGCATACGACAGTTACATTGGGCGCTGGTCTCGGCTGTTCGTGCCAGCAGTGCTGACAGCCGCCGAGGTCGTGGTTGGAGCCAAAGTGCTTGATGTCGCCGCCGGAACCGGAGAGGCGGCCCTGATGGCATGCCCGATCGTCGGCACGTCCGGCATCGTGATTGGCGCGGATATCGCACCCGCGATGCTCCGTGCGGCGCGCGTCCGATTAAACCAGTCGTCATTCGGCCCTGTGGCCGCGGATGGCCAGGCCCTGCCGTTCAGCGATGGCAGTTTCGATGCCGTGATTTGTCAACTCGGATTGCAGTTCTTTCCCGATCCCGCCCGCGGACTCGCGGAGTTTCGCCGCGTCCTTCGTCCGGGATGCTGCGCCGCTGTTTGCGTGATCTCAACCGCTGACCGAGCTCCTATGTGGGGGATCCTTTGTAACGTTCTCAGTCGCTTTCTTCCACGGCAGCGCGACCTACTTGAGCTTTCGTTCGCGCTAGCCGACGCGCACCTCCTGGAAACATTATTCGCTGACGTGGGTTTCCAGGACATCAGGATCGATCGGGAAATTCGCCAAGTTGTTTTCGACAGTATCGACGAATACTGGGATCCAATCGAAGCGGGCGTCGGGTCTCAGCCCCAGGCATATCTGTCGCTTTCCGATGCGGACCGGCGCGCAGCGCGGGAAGAGATCTCAGCACGACTCTCGCGATTTGTGTCTGACGGAAAGTTGCGCATGAGTGTCGAGATGCTCATCGGCAAAGGACGGGCGTAAAACACTAAAGCGGCTGTGGATCGGCTGCGCTGAACACCGGATGCAACCGGCTCACCTGCCGACCGACGCTAACCGAGAGATGCTTAGATTCGGCTTCGCGCCATAACATCCTATATTTCCCAAAAGAAAGCGGCCGAGTCGCAACCCGGCCGCTTCATGTCAGTCCATGGATGGTACTGAGCTACTCTGCCGCCTTCACCTCCTCGGTGATCTGCGGCGTGGTGCCCATGCTCAGCGTCCGCTGATCGCGGCCGGCAGCGATCGCCCGCAGCCGGTTCATCACCGAGCCCGTGCCCGCCGGGATCAGCCGCCCGACGATCACGTTCTCCTTCAGCCCGGTCAGGCTGTCGGTCTTGCCGGCCGTCGCAGCCTCGGTCAGCACCCGTGTCGTCTCCTGGAACGACGCCGCCGAGATGAAGCTGTTGGTCTGCAGCGACGCCTTGGTGATGCCCTGCAGCACCGGCATCGCCTGCGCCGGTTTGTCGTCACGGCCCAGCTTGGTGTTCACCGCGTCGAACTCGGTGCGGTCAATCTGCTCGCCGGCCAGGAACGTCGTGTCGCCCGGATCGAGGATCTCAACCTTCTGCAGCATCTGGCGGACGATGACCTCGATGTGCTTGTCGTTGATCTTCACGCCCTGCAGCCGGTAGACGTCCTGGATCTCATTGACCAGGTAGTCCGACAGCGCCTCGACGCCGAGTACCTTCAGGATGTCGTGCGGCACACGCGGGCCGTCGACCAGCGGGTCGCCCCGACGGACGAAGTCGCCCTCCTGCACCGACACGTGCTTGCCCTTCGGAATCAGGTACTCCGACTCCTCGGTGGTCTCGTCGTTCTTCACGATGACGCGGCGCTTGTTCTTGTAGTCCTTGCCGAACTCCACGCGCCCGTCGATCTCGGCGATCACCGCGTGATCCTTCGGCCGACGCGCCTCGAACAGTTCCGCCACACGCGGCAGACCGCCGGTGATGTCGCGTGTCTTGCTGCCCTCGCGCGGGATGCGGGCCAGGACGTCACCCGCGGCCACCTGTGCGCCATTGTCCACCGAAAGGATCGAGTTCAGGTGACAGGAAGTAGCGCGCATCCGTGTTGTTCGGGAGCCGCACAACCTCGCCGTTCTCGTCTTTCAATTGCAGACGCGGCCGCAGATCGACGCCCTTGGCGCCCTGCTTGTAGTCCACCACCACCTTCGATGTCAGACCGGTGACCTCGTCCATCCGCTCGACCAGCGTGATGCCCTCGATCAGGTCGATGTATTCGACGCGGCCATTGCGTTCGGTGATGATTGGCAGCGTGTACGGATCCCACTCCGCAAGCTTCTGCCCGCGCGCCACCTGCTGGCCCTCATCGACCAGCAACCGCGCACCGTACGGCACGCGGAAGCGCGCGCGCTCACGCTGCTTGTCGTCCACCAGGACGATTTCGCAGTTACGCGACATCACCACCGGCGTGCCCTGGCTGTTCATCACGACGTTGCGGTTCCTGACCGTCACCACACCTTCGTGACTCGCCTCCACGCTCGACTGCTCGGCGCCACGCTGCGCCGCGCCGCCGATATGGAAGGTCCGCATGGTAAGCTGCGTGCCAGGTTCGCCGATCGACTGCGCGGCGATCACACCTACCGCCTCGCCGATGTTCACCGGCGTGCCGCGGGCGAGGTCGCGCCCGTAGCAATGGCCGCACACGCCGACCCGTGAATTGCAGGTCAGCACGGAACGGATCTTCACCGCCTCGACACCGGACCGCTCGATCTGGTCGGCGGCATCCTCCTCGATCAACGTGTTGCCCGGGACGATCACCGCGTTGCTGACAGGATCGAGCACATCCTCTGCCGCGGTGCGGCCCAGAATGCGTTCGGACAGCGCCGACACCACCTCGCCGCCATCCATGACCGCGCGCACCGTAAGCCCGCGATCGGTCCCGCAATCCTCCTCGACGATGATGCAGTCCTGTGCGACGTCCACCAGACGCCGGGTCAGATAGCCCGAGTTCGCCGTCTTCAGCGCGGTGTCGGCCAGACCTTTGCGGGCACCGTGGGTGGAGTTGAAGTACTCCAGCACGGACAGGCCTTCCTTGAAGTTGGCGATGATCGGCTGCTCGATGATCTCGCCGGAAGGCTTGGCCATCAGTCCGCGCATGCCGGCCAACTGACGCATCTGTGCCGGCGAGCCACGCGCTCCCGAATGGCTCATCATCCACACCGAGTTGGTCTTCACGCCGATCTCCTGCTTGGAGATCTCCTTCATCATCGCGGTGGCCACCTCATCGGTGCAGCGCGACCAGGCGTCCACCACCTTGTTGTAGCGCTCGCCGGCGGTGATCAGCCCGTCCTGATACTGCTGTTCGAACTCTTTCACCTCACCCGTCGTATGGCGAATAAGCTCGTCCTTTTCGACCGGGATGATCAGGTCGTCCTTGCCGAAGGAAATCCCGGCCTTGCACGCCTGGCCAAAGCCAAGCCCCATCAGCCGGTCGGCGAAGATCACGCACTCCTTCTGGCCGCAGTGACGGTACACCGCGTCGATCACGTCGGAGATGTTCTTCTTGGTGAGCTGCTTGTTGATCAGCTCGAACGGCACGTTCGGATGCTTCGGCAAGATCTGCGCGATCATCATCCGTCCCGGCGTGGTCACCACGAGCTCGCGCACCGGATTGCCGCCGGCGTCGATCGTCTCCCAGCGTCCCTTGATCTTGTCGTGCATCTGCACGGCGCCCGCATGCAGCGCATACTCGATCTCGCCGATCGTGCCGAGCGCCGGAGCATCCTGGTCGGAAACCGACTGGAACTCCGCTGTGTCGAGCGACAGGTAGTACAGCCCGAGCACAATGTCCTGCGACGGCACGATGATCGGCTTGCCGTTCGCCGGGCTGAGGATGTTGTTGGTCGACATCATCAGCACGCGCGCTTCCAACTGCGCCTCAAGCGACAGCGGCACGTGCACCGCCATCTGATCGCCGTCGAAGTCGGCATTGAACGCCGTGCAGACCAGCGGATGAAGCTGGATCGCCTTGCCCTCGATCAGCACCGGCTCAAACGACTGGATGCCAAGCCGATGCAAGGTGGGCGCCCGATTCAGCATCACCGGATGTTCGCGGATGACTTCCTCGAGGATGTCCCACACTTCGGGACGCTCCTTCTCCACCATCCGCTTGGCCGCCTTGATCGTGGTGGCGTGGCCGTACTTCTCCAGCTTCGAATAGATGAACGGCTTGAACAGCTCGAGCGCCATCTTCTTCGGCAGCCCGCACTGATGCAGCATCAGCTCCGGCCCGACCACGATCACTGAACGACCGGAGTAGTCGACGCGCTTGCCCAGCAGGTTCTGCCGGAAGCGCCCCTGCTTGCCCTTCAGCATGTCGGACAGCGACTTCAGCGGACGCTTGTTGGCACCCGTGATGGCGCGGCCACGACGGCCGTTGTCGAACAGCGCGTCAACGCTTTCCTGCAACATGCGCTTCTCGTTGCGCACGATGATGTCGGGCGCGCGCAGTTCGATCAGCCGCTTCAAACGATTGTTGCGGTTTATCACCCGGCGGTACAGATCGTTGAGGTCGGAGGTCGCGAAGCGGCCACCATCCAGCGGCACCAGCGGGCGCAACTCGGGCGGGATCACCGGCACGACGTCGAGGATCATCCACTCTGGGCGCGCGCCGGAGTTGGCAAACGCCTCGATCAGCTTCAGGCGCTTGACCAGCTTCTTGCGCTTGGCCTCCGAGGTGGTCTCCTTCAGATCACCGCGCAGCTTCACCTTCTCCTCGTCGAGAACGATCTTGTTCAGCACCTTCTTGATCGCCTCGGCGCCGATGCCGACCTCGAACTGGTCCTCGCCGAATTCGTCCTGCTTGGCGAGCAACTGGTCCTCGGTGAGAAGCTGGTGCACCTTGAGATCGGTGGTGCCGGGTTCCAGCACCACGTAGCTCTCGAAATAGAGGATCTTCTCCAGTTCCTTCAGCGTGAGATCGACCATCAGGCCGATCCGGCTCGGGAGCGACTTCAGAAACCAGATATGAGCTACCGGAGAGGCCAGCTCGATGTGGCCCATGCGCTCGCGGCGCACCTTCGCCAGCGTCACCTCGACGCCGCACTTCTCGCAGATGATGCCACGGAACTTCATCCGCTTGTACTTGCCGCACAGGCACTCGTAGTCCTTGATCGGTCCGAAGATGCGCGCGCAGAACAGGCCGTCACGCTCCGGCTTGAACGTGCGGTAATTGATCGTCTCGGGCTTCTTGATCTCGCCGTACGACCAGCTCCGGATCTGCTCCGGACTGGCCATCTGAATCTTGATCTGGTCGAAAGTCATTGCCTGGCCGGTCTGGCCGAGGATCTTCATAAGTTCGTTCATGCGGTTCTCACCCTCTAAGGGTTAAGGCAGTCGTAAGTCCTCCCCCTCCCCTTGCGGGAGGGGGTTGGGGGAGGGAACGCCAGTCTCACGCGGCACGGCTATCCAAATCGACGTTCAGCCCCAATGACTTCAGTTCCTTCACCAGCACGTTGAAGCTCTCCGGCACGCCGGCCTCGAAGTTGTCCTGCTCGCGCACGATCGCCTCGTAGACCTTTGTCCGTCCGGATACGTCGTCTGACTTCACCGTCAGCATCTCCTGCAGTGTATACGCGGCGCCATACGCTTCCAGCGCCCACACCTCCATCTCGCCGAAGCGCTGCCCGCCGAACTGCGCCTTGCCACCCAGCGGCTGCTGAGTGACGAGCGAGTAAGGCCCGATCGACCGCGCGTGGATCTTGTCGTCCACGAGATGGTGCAGCTTCAGCATGTAGATGTAGCCGACGGTCACCTTGCGCTCGAACGGCTCGCCGGTGCGGCCATCGACCAGCACAACCTGCCCGGAGGTATCCAGACCCGCCTGCACCAGCATGGCCTCGATGTCGGACATACGCGCGCCGTCGAACACGGGCGTCGCGATCGGAATGCCCTTCTTCAGGTTCTCGCACATCTCGATCAACTGATCGGTGTCGAGGATGGCGATGTGGTCGCGGAACTCCTCCTCGCCGTACACATCGCGCAGCCGCTCCAGCAATGCTTCGCGCTGCGCGCCGGTGCGGCGATAGGTCTCCACCAGTTCGCCGATCTGCGCACCGAGCGTATGGCAGGCCCAGCCCAGATGCGTCTCCAGAATCTGCCCCACATTCATGCGCGACGGCACACCCAGCGGATTGAGCACGATGTCCACCGACGTGCCGTCCTCGAGGAACGGCATGTCCTCCACGGGCACCACGCGAGACACCACGCCCTTGTTGCCATGACGGCCGGCCATCTTGTCGCCTGGCTGCAGCTTGCGCTTTACCGCGATGAAGACCTTGACCATCTTCATCACGCCGGGCGGCAGCTCATCGCCACGCTGCAGCTTCTCCACCTTGCTGTCGAACCGTGCCTGCAGCCGGCCGACAGCGGCATCGAACTCGCGCTTCAGCGTCTCGATCTCGCCCATCACCGCATCGTCCTGCACGCCGATATGGCGCCACGCACCACGCGGATGCTCGGCCAGCACTTCCTCGGTGATCTCTGTTCCAGCCTTGATTCCCTTGAAGCCGCCGGTCGCCTTGCGGTTCAGCAGCTTCTCACGCAGCCGGTTGAGGAACGACCGCTCCTGGATCGCCTTCTCGTCGTCGCGATCTTTTGCCAGCCGTTCGATCTCCGCGCGTTCGATCGCCATCGCGCGCTCGTCCTTGTCGACGCCGCGGCGGCTGAACACGCGCACATCAACTACCGTGCCGGTCACGCCGGGCGGCAGCTTCAGCGACGTGTCGCGCACATCCGACGCCTTCTCGCCGAAGATTGCGCGCAGCAGCTTTTCTTCCGGCGTCATCGGGCTTTCGCCCTTCGGCGTCACCTTGCCGACCAGGATATCGCCCGGATTAACTTCGGCGCCGATATAGACGATGCCGGCCTCATCGAGGTTCTTCAGCGCTTCCTCGCCCACATTCGGGATGTCGCGCGTGATCTCCTCCTGGCCCAGCTTGGTGTCACGCGCCATCACCTCGAATTCCTCGATGTGGATGGAGGTGAACACGTCGTCGCGCGCGATGCGCTCGCTGATCAGGATCGAGTCCTCGAAGTTGTAGCCGTTCCAAGGCATGAACGCGACCAGCACGTTGCGGCCAAGCGCCAGCTCGCCAAGCTCGGTCGACGGACCGTCGGCGATGATCTCCTGCTCCTGCACCGTATCGCCAACCCTCACCAGCGGGCGCTGGTTGATGCAGGTCGACTGGTTGGACCGCATGAACTTACGGAGCCGGTAGATGTCGACGCCCTTCGTCGTGCCATCGTCGTTGGTCGCGCGCACCACGATGCGCGCGCCGTCGATCTGGTCCACCACGCCGTCGCGGCGCGCAATGATCGTCGCACCGCTGTCGCGCGCCACCGCCGCCTCCATGCCGGTGCCGACCAGCGGCGCATCCGCCTGGATCAACGGCACCGCCTGGCGCTGCATGTTGGAGCCCATCAGCGCGCGGTTGGCGTCGTCGTTCTCCAGGAACGGGATCAGCGCGGCTGCCACCGACACCAGCTGCTTCGGCGAGACGTCGATCGCCGTCACATCCTCCGGCCGTGCCAGGCGGAAGTCGCCCTGCTTGCGCACCGACACCAGGTCCTCAGTGAACTTGCCGCCTGAGTCCATCGGTGCATCGGCCTGGGCGACGACCAGCTTCTCCTCCTCCATCGCGGAGAGATACCGCGGCTCCTTCTGCACCACGCCCTCCTTCACCAACATGTACGGCGTCTCGATGAAGCCGTACTTGTTGACCTTGGCGTAGGTGGCGAGCGAGTTGATCAGGCCGATGTTCGGGCCTTCCGGCGTCTCGATCGGGCAGATGCGGCCGTAATGCGTCGGGTGCACGTCGCGCACCTCGAAGCCGGCGCGCTCGCGCGTCAGACCGCCCGGCCCGAGCGCCGAGAGACGCCGCTTGTGCGTCACCTCGGACAGCGGATTGGTCTGATCCATGAACTGCGACAGCTGCGACGAACCGAAGAATTCGCGCACCGCGGCAGCCGCCGGCTTGGCATTGATCAGGTCGTGCGGCATCACAGTGTCGATGTCCACCGAGCCCATGCGCTCGCGGATCGCCCGCTCCATGCGCAGCAGGCCGATGCGGTACTGGTTCTCCATCAGCTCGCCGACGGAACGCACCCGCCGGTTGCCGAGATTGTCGATGTCGTCGATCTGCCCGCGGCCGTCCTTCAGCTCGTTGAGGATCTTCACCGTGCGGAGCAGGTCTTCCTTGCGCAGCACGCGCATGGAATTGGCCACATCGTCGAGGCCCAGCCGCATGTTCATCTTCACCCGTCCGACCGCCGACAGATCGTAGCGGTCAGGATCGAAGAACAGGCCGCGGAACAGCCCTTCCGCCGTCTCCGGCGTCGGCGGCTCACCCGGACGCATCACGCGATAGATGTCGATCAGTGCGTCGTCGCGGTTGGAGTTCTTGTCGACCGCCAGCGTGTTGCGAATCCACGGACCGTTCGACTGGTCCACCGCCAACGTCGGCAGTTTGGTGACACCAGCCTCTTCCAGCGCGGTGAGCTTCGGCTCGGTGAGTTCCTCGCCAGCTTCCGCATAGATCTCGCCCGTCTCAGCATTGACCAGATCCTCAGCCACGAAGCGGCCGAGCAGATCGGTGCGTCCAACCAGCACTTCCTTAGTCTTCTCGGCAATGCGCCGAGCCTGACGCTGCGTCAGTTTGGCCTCGGCGTCGGCCACCACCTCGCCGGTCTCAGCATCAACGATCGGTTCCAGCAGCTTCACACCACGGAACGCATCAGGATCGAATGGCCGCGCCCAGCCCTTCGCCGTGAAATCGAACACCACCTGGCCATAGAAGTAGCTAAGGATCTCCTCCTGATCCATGCCGCGCACTTCACCGGGCTCGAGCTGCTCGCCCTTCGCCTCGCGTTCGGCGCGCAGCCGCTGAGTTGCGACACCCTCCAGCGCGTAGAGCAGCGTGGTGACGGGAAGCTTCCGCTTCCGGTCGATGCGCACGTAAACCAGGTCCTTGCTGTCGAATTCGAAGTCGAGCCAGGAGCCGCGGTATGGGATCACCCGTGCCGCGAACAGGTACTTGCCGGAGCTGTGCGTCTTGCCCTTGTCGTGGTCGAAGAACACGCCGGGGGAACGGTGCATCTGCGACACGATGACGCGTTCGGTGCCATTGATGATGAACGTGCCGTTGTCGGTCATCAGCGGCATGTCACCCATATAGACCGGCTGTTCCTTGATGTCGCGGATCGACCGCGCACCGGTGTCCTCGTCCACATCCCAGACGATCAGGCGCAGAATGACCTTCAGCGGAGCGGCATAGGTCATGCCTCGCTGGATGCACTCCTCGACGTCGTACTTCGGCTCCTCGAGTTCATAGTGGACGAACTCGAGCCGGCCGCGGCCGGCAAAGTCGTCGATCGGGAAGACCGACTTGAATACCTCCTGCAGCCCGGCGTGCAGCCGGCTGTCAGGCTGGACATTCATCTGCAGGAACCCCTCATAGGAGGCGCGCTGCACGTCGATCAGGTTCGGCATGGGCGCCACCTCGGGGATGCGCCCGAAATTGTGACGAACCCGCTTGCGCCCGGTAAACGACCTTGTAATCGCGTTCATATATACTGCCTACCTACTTGCCCATGCGCTCGTCTGCGGCCACGAAAGCCCCGGCCGCCCGGGTGAAGCACTCGCCGCAACGCAGAACGGGGCGGGAACCACGATGATTCCCGCCCGCTTCCAGGTCCAGTCGGGCGACGGTACGGCGAGCCCGTGCGCCCAGTGTCATTCGTTCGATCGTGCTACTTGACCTCCACGGCAGCCCCGGCATCCTCCAGCATCTTGCGGATCTTCGCGACCTCATCCTTGCCGACGCCTTCCTTGACCGGCTTCGGCGCGGCCTCGACCAGGTCCTTGGCCTCCTTCAGGCCAAGACCGGTGATGGTCCGGACCTCCTTGATCACGTTGATCTTCTTTTCCCCTGCCTTCGCCAGGATGACGGTGAACTCGGTCTGCTCCTCGGCCGGCGCGGCTGCCGCGGCCCCGGCAGCAGGTGCGGCGGCAGCCACCGCGACCGGCGCGGCAGCAGATACGCCCCACTTGTCCTCAAGCAGCTTCGAAAGCTCCGCAGCCTCCAGCACAGTGAGGCTGGACAGCTCATCCACCAGCTTCTGTAGATCAGCCATATGTGTGTGTCCCTAATTTAGTCGTCTGTTGGTTCCATGCAACCCCGGATGTAGTCCGGGGCACGCCCTTAAGCCGCTACGGCCGCCTCGCCGTCCTCGCTTTTCCTGGCAAAGGCGCCAAAAACCCGAGCGAGCTGCCCGGCCGAGCCCTGGAGAACGCCGGCAACGCGAGTCGCGGGGGTGGCAACCATCCCCACGATGCGGGCGCGCAGCGCATCCAGGCTCGGCAATTCGGCGAGTGCCCGCACCCCGGACGCGTCCAGCGTCTGGGGGCCGAGCGCCCCGCCGATCAGCACGAGCTTCTCGTTGGTCCTGGCGAACTCGACCGTCGCCTTGGCCGCCGCCACCGGATCCGTTGACCACGCGAGCGCGGTCGGTCCCGTCAGCATTGACTTCAGGCCGTCGAATTGGGTCCCTTCCAGGGCGAGGTGGGCCAAGCGGTTCTTCGCAATCCTGAAGGTCACGCCGGCTGCCCGCATCCGGCGCCTGAGATCCGTCGCCTCGGCGACCGTGAGACCCGTGTTGTGGGTGACCACGATCATTGAGGTGGCGGCAAGCGCCTCGTGCAGACCGGCGACGAACTCCCGCTTTTCAGTCCGGTCCACGTCCCGTCTCCACTGTGGCCTCGACGCGTTTGGACTGCGCCGAGGCCGGGTTGCCCTCGTTCGCCTGTCCAAAAGCCGGAACCAATCCTCAGTTGAGCACGCCCTCGCACTGCTCCGAGGACCTCTCCCGTCTCCCGCGCGCGGACCTTGCGGTCCATTAAACCCTCGGCTTGACCCAAGGGAACGTGCGGTCTCGGACAGGTTCGCGCGTGGCCGGCCGGGCGTGCCCGGCGGTTCGTGCGAAGCGCGGGGAGGAGCGGAAAGTGGCGACCGAGTTTCTAGGGGTTCGATCAGCCGTCGCAGTTCGCGCGACTTTCGGTGCGCCGCCGCGCGCAGGTCGTGGTCGAGCGACGCAGGCATCTGGCCGCCGGGATGGGAAGCGGGCAACTCACCCGGCTGGACTGCCGCAAACCGGAACACCGACGGTGGTCGCAGCGCCGCACAGATCCGGATCGAGCGAGGCGAGCGCTAATCGCTTGCGCAGCGCCAGCTCAAAGATAGATCGCATCGTAGACCGCAACAGCGCCTTGGTCGCCGGCGCGCGCTCGTCCTCGAAGCACGAGGACAGCGCCACCGCGCTGTCGACAACAAAGCTCATGGGCGGTCTTCATTGATCAGGTCCTTGATCCTCAGCCCACCCAGGGTGACGCCCCTTGCTCAGACTAAGGATTTATTCGGAGTTAACTGATCCGACTGAGAAAATGGCCGGGTGGATGGTATAGTTCCACTCGCCGTGAAACGCGTCGCGGGTGATGTTGAGGTCGGCCATCTGCTGATCGGAGACGACGATCGCCTTTCGGATAGTCGTTGTCATCCAGTTCGCAACGGACGGTAAGGCCTGTTGTGGTGGTCGTGGCGGCGATCAGGTCGACGATCACGCGATAGCTGACCAGCGGCTGAGCCTCGCCAGTTCATGGTGATGAACGAGAACAGCCGGTGCTCGATCTTGTTCCATTGTGTGCCTTGCCAAGGCGCACAGATGTCGTGGGTGCAAATCCCACCCGGCAACTCTCGCTCCAGCCGGAAGCGCCCGGGGCGGATCAGGAGGCGACGAATGGTCTGAAGCACTTCGGGAAAAGGTCCCTTCTGGGGATCAGCGGGCCATACGGGCCGCAGCACAAGCCAACACCGACGAGGCCTCGAAAGGATCAATGTGAGAGCCGACCCGCCAGTGGAACGGGGAGGCCGCCGTCGTCAGGCAAGCGAGCGAGACACGCCCCTGACGGTCTCACCGGGGTAAAGGTGGCAGCACGTATGGCAGAACATCGGTGCGCAACAAGGGAAGTCTGTTTTGGCGACCACGGTTGGCAATCGGACGGTCAACGGCGAACCCGCGAGGGCCAGCGCCGGCCCGGAACAGATGGCGGATGGGTCCGTACTACCGTTGAGGTCGGGTAATGCCGGCTGAGGGAAGGGGCCCTGACCTGCGACAGGCGAGACAAGTGATGAGATCCCGGAGATTGGCCAATGGCCCAGCAACTCCGCTCGAAAGAGTTCAGAAATTACAGACCTCGCTGCAGGCGAAAGCTAAGGCTGAACCGGCGTTTCGGTTCTATTCGCTATGGGACAAAGTGTGTCGGGCCGACGTCCTCGAAGAAGCGTATCGGGCATGCCGTCGCAATGACGGTGCCCCGGGCTGCGACGGGATGACGTTCGACCAGATCACCGCCCACGGACAGGATCGATGGCTGGAAGAGTTGCGGCAGGAGCTTCTGGCTGGCGACTACCGGCCACAGCCCCTGTTGCGCGTGTGGATACCAAAGAGCAACGGCGGTCAGCGCCCGCTTGGCATACCGTGCATCCGCGACCGCGTGGTCGAGATGGCGGCGCTGCTGGTGCTGGGGCCGATCTTCGAGGCGGACCTGCTGCGCAATCAGTATGGCTTCCGCCCGGGGATGGACGCCAAGATGGCGGTTCGCCAAGCCTTCTGGCACGTCAGCGACCACGGGCGGTCGGAAGTGGTAGACGCTGACCTCAGCGACTACTTCACGTCGATCCCGCACGGGCCGCTGATGCGCTGTGTGAGCCGGCGTGTCGCGGACGGGACGCTCCTGTCCGTGATCAAGCGCTGGCTGACAGCACCGGTGATCGAGCGTGACCAGCGCACGACCCGATGCACGACGGAGGCGAAGGATCGACACCGGGGGACGCCACAAGGCTCCCCGATCTCGCCCCTGCTGGCGAATCTGTACTTCCGTCGCTTCCTGCTGGCCTGGGAGCGGTTCGGTCACCGCAAACGGCTCGACGCTCACGTCGTCAATTATGCCGATGATCTCGTCATCTGCTGCCGGCCCGGGAACGGACCGGAAGCATTGGCGACAATGCGGCAACTGATGGCACGGTTGGGGCTGACGGTGAACGAGGCCAAGACGCGATTGGTGCGGCTGCCTGCGGAAAACTTCGACTTCCTCGGCTACAGCATCGGCCGTTTCTACGGCAAGGACGGGGTGCCTTACATCGGCACTCGCCCGTCCCGGAAGGCCGTCCGGCGCCTGCTCCAGCGGGTTCACGACGCGACGACGCCGCACAAACATGCCGAAGGCCCAGAACTTCGGGTTGCCGCCATCAATCGGCTTCTCCGCGGTTGGGCCGAGTATTTCAACCAAGGGCCGGTTCTTCCGACCTACAAGTTGGTGCGCTGGTATGTTCAACGACGTCTGCAACGCTGGTTGGTGCGACGCAGCGGACAAGCGGGCACCGGATATCGCCAGTATCCGGACGAGTATCTCTATGAGACGCTCGGCCTCTTCGCCTTGCCGGATCGCCGCACTGACTTGCCGAGCGCGAAGGCTTGATGACGCAGGAGAAAGCCGGATGCGGGAAATCTGCACGTCCGGTTTGACGAGCGGCGACTGGAGACGGAGCTACGGTCCGAACTGATAAGGCACCGGCAGGGGGCGAAAGCCGCCGGACAACAGCTACCCTCGTGACCTACTGCCACCGCGCCAGTCGTCGACTCTACTGCTGGTGCCGGGTGGCAGGTGATGTACCACGATGTCGATGCCCAGTTCGTCGGCAAGACGCTGGAGTTCTCGTTTCCACAAGCGCACCCGCGAGCCATTGCTGCCGCCGCCATCGGCGGAGATGGTCAGCCGCGTGGCGCGCGGATAGCGAACCCGGCCGACCTCATGCCACCAGCGGCGGATTGTCTGCACCGCGAACGCCGAGGTGTCGGCGCTCGATGCCAACACTGACCCAACCGGTGTTGCATGCGAGATCGTAAATGCCATACGGCACGGCGCGGCCGAGTTCCTTGATCAGGAAGTCGTGCACCCGGACCTCTTCGGGCCGGCCCTGAGGACGCCATGCGCGGCCGGCATTCTTGAAGTCGCCGACAAGCTCTTTCTTCTTGGTATCCACCGAGATCACCGGCTCGCCTGCGGCCAGTGCGGCTCGCACACTCTCGTTGAGATGGATGAACTGCGTGTTGCGATCGGGGTGGCTCTCTCCCTCGCGCGTCTTGCGATTGGCTTGCAGACTGAATTTCTGTTGGTGCAACAGCTCGCCGACCAGCGTGCGGCCAACCCGATGCCCCATGGCGACCAATGCCCGTGTCAACTGCGACAGGCTCTTGCACGTCCAGCGCAGCGGCGACATCGGGTCACCGCGCGCGTCCGGCTCGACCAGTGCCAGCAGATCGGCAACCAGCGTGGTATCCTGCGCCACCCGCTTCTTGCCGCCCCCACCAGGACGACGGATCCGTCCAAGCTCATGCGCCTCGTCGGTGGCCAATTCCTTCAAGCCCCGGCCAATCGTGCTGGCGGCGATCCCAGTGGCCCGCGTGACCGCAGCGATACCGCCATACCCCGCCGTCTTGGCTTCCGTCGCCGCAAAGATCCGCCTGGCGCGCTCGTCCAGGTGCTGCGAAAGGGCCGCATAGCGTTCGCGAATCGCAGTGATGTCGATCATCCATAGGCAATACCCGCTTCGGCAACATACCGGAATCCGCCGCGTCGCCGTGCTCGACTATCCGATTCGGTTATCCGCGGCAGGGACCTAAATGACCCGCTCGGCATTGCACCGTGGCACGCATCGCCACGGCGGCCCTTTGTCCGGTGATATCGGTCACGTGAGGCTTTCCGTGAGCAGTTCCCGAAATTCACCCAGCCAGGGTTCATACCGGTGCCAACGAGCGACGGACGACTTCTGGATCGGCTGGCGGACTTGCCATTTGCTGGCGGTCTTGACCACTCGACCATTGTGCTCCGGCCGGAGGCACACTGGGTCCCACTCCAGCCCGCATCCTGCGATCAACGTGCGCGAAACGGGTTCTGGATCAGCGATCAGTGCCTCGTAATCCACCTCAACGAAGCGGTCTGCCGGCAGCACTGCGCGCCAATGCGCCATGAGTTGCAAATATTGTCTGTAATAGAACACAAGATCATCCGGCGCAGAGGAGAAACCCCGCCGTGGCGCGAAGTAGGTTGAGAAGATTGATAGGCAAGTATCGACCGGGTGTCTGCGACAGTGTAAAATTGTGGCGTGCGGGAACGCCAGATGTATCAACCCGGCGCGGAGGAAATTGAAGGGCATCTTGTCAGTGACGCGCTCCGCTTCCGGAGCCACCCCACGTAAATGCCCTATGTAATCGTCCGCAGCCTGCAATTGAAACTCGCGGACGTTCGCCCTCTGAGCTTGCCAGAACTCCTCGGTTCGGCTGGTCCAGAAATGGAGCTCCCCGGCGCCGACAACTTGAGGGTGACAGGATATGATCTGTTCGATTAGCGTCGTGCCAGAGCGCGGCATGCCTAGAATAACGACGGGAAGTTCAGATGCATTCCCCACCACAGCATGTGTGGCTACGAAAGCTACGGTAAAGAGCGCGATTGTCTCGTCAATTCGCCGTGCCAAGGCGTCACGATCAAGCGTGGCAACAGTGCTCTTGATTCGGTTGGCCTCGGTGAAATGCGCCATTGCCCGGCCATAGTCCTTCAGATCATCGAACGCTTTGCCAATTGCCAAATGCAGCGGGGCAAGTGCCTCGGGCTCACGCAATGAGTGGCTGACTGCGAGCATCTGCTCGACGAGTGGCCAGTCGTCTTCACTAATTGTGCGACAGCGCACCAAATCGTAAAAGGTCAACCCCTGTCGCGAATCAAGCATCACTGACCGATTGAACTCGGTGAAAGCCTCTTCAAAGCGTCCGTCTTCGGCCAGAATGGTGCCCAGCATCCTGCGGCCTAAACTGGTATGCGGGTTTTGCGCTAGCAGCGCCCGAATAGCCGTCTCTGCCTCGGCGTTATTTCCCTCCGCTAGCAGCGCTCTGACAAGGACGATTTGTCCTTCAGTGGCATCCGTTGCCGCTGCGGCGGCAGCACGGAAGGCGGCCGCCGCTTCTTTGCTACGGCCCCGACTTGCAAACAGACCGCCCAGCCTGCTTTGGGCGTCCGCCAGAGAATTAGTAAGTGCAACCGCGCGCTGGTAGTAAACGATTGCCTCATCGCTTCGTCCTTGAAGCTCCAGTGCTATCCCAAGACGATAGTGCGCGTGGGCGAAGTCACTTTTCAGAACGGTCGCGCGCCAGAAGCACTGGGTCGCCTCCTCGATCCGCTCCAGGTTCAGATAGGTCAGTCCCAAGTCATGCTGGATAAGGGGGTCGGTTGGATTCATCTGCGCCGCTCGCTCCATGGGCACCAGTGATTTTGCCAACCGTCCAACCTGACGTAACCTGGCTGCCAGCTGCAACTGCCCTGTCTCTGAACGAGCTGATGAACCAGAATCCGCCATTGTTCGACACCTATCTGCTGCCGTGGTCGTGACAAGCCACAGTCACTCCCCGAATTCTTAACAAGACGCGACTCATACTCCCCGGCTCGCCCGCGAAACATGTCCGCCCGCCGCACATAGCCCCGCAGCGTGTCGCGGAGCGGCGGGTCAGGAAGCCCAGCGCGGGCTGTGGCCGCTGTAGGTGGCGGGGTCCAGCCCGACAGCGGCGATCCGCTGCTTGATCACCAGCGACGCCGCATAGGGCGACAGCGCCGCGGTGCCGACCCTGCCGCCGCGCGCGACTGAGCGGAACACCTGGCCCACGCTGATCGAGGCTGCCGCCAGCCACGTCTGCACCGCCTCCACTGGGCGCAGCTTGTAGCCTCGGGGTATCGCGATCTCGGCCCCCTGCCCTTCCTGATCGGTCTTGCTATGACGGATCACCACGCGCAGGCCGTCCCGCTAACTCGACCAGGTCGGCAGGCTGCTTCCCGCGCCTTAGTGTGACCCGCCCGAATTGGCGCAGAGCGCCAGAATCCGCCGCAGTTTCGCGCGGTCGGCCGGTCGAGACAAATCGCCGTCTGCCTGCGCACCCCCCTCCCCTTCCCGGCCCCACGATCCAGGCGATGCACGCGATGCTTGTAGCACCATCGCGCGACGTACGCATTCAAGAGGACTGCCCCTGCCCTGTCTTGTAAACGTGCTTCCACGCGTTGCAGATCACCCGCCCTCGTGATACGCATTTACGCGCTTAACAAGGGATCGAGCATGACCAGACGACCGAACCACGCGCGCGCGCCGACCGTATTGCCCGCCGCGCCCTCCCCTGCCCCCGCCCTCACCGGCAAGGTTTACGGCTATTGCCGCGTCTCCACCGTGCGCCAGGCTGACGAGGGCGAAAGCCTCGACGTGCAGCAGCGCCAGGTCACCGGCTACGCCCAGATGCAGGGGCTCATCCTCGACCGCGTGTTCGTCGAGCGCGGCGTCTCGGGATCGAAGCCGCTGACCGAGCGTGACCAGGGCAACGCGCTGATCTCGATCCTGCGTCCCGGCGACGTGGTGATCACGCCCAAGCTCGACCGGATGTTCCGCAGCGCGCTCGACGCACTCGACGTGTTGTCGAAGATGAAGGCCGCCGGGATCTCGCTGCACATGATCGACCTGGGCGGCGACACGACGGGCAACGGGGTGTCGAAGCTGGTGTTCACCATCCTGTCCGCCGTCGCCGAGGCGGAGCGCGACCGCACCCGCGAGCGGGTGGCCGAGATGAAGCGCGACCAGCAGCAGCGCGGCCGGTTCCTCGGTGGCAAGGTGCCGTTTGGCTACCGGGTCGCCGACGATGGCGCGCTGGTGCCGGTGCCCGAGCAGCAGAAGGCAATCGAGCGGATGCGGAGGTTGCGGGCCAAGGGGGTCTCGCTGATGGTGATCGCGGCCGATCTGACCAAGGCCGGCATTCCGATCAGCCACATGGGGGTCAAGAAGGTGCTGAACCGTGAGCGGGGAGCCAGCCGATGAGCGTGAACGGTCGGTTCCTGGGCGGCCCCGCGCCGTTCGGCTTCAACCGTGAGGATGGCGTATTGGTGCCGGTCCCGGCGCAGCAAGCGGCGATCCAGCGGATGCACAAGATGCGGGGCAAGGGGATGTCGCTGCGGGCAATCGCGGGCGTGCTGACGCACAACGGCACCCCGATCAGCCACATGGGGGTGAAGAGGGTGCTGAACCGAGCCGATGAGTGACCGGCTTGGCGCGACGCGGCGCGACCTTGTAGGGGCGAACCCGGCCGAACATGAAGAGGTGACGATGACCGGATTAGCCGGTGACGGACACCGATGATGGCCGGTGGCTGAGCTACAGCGAGCTTGCCGCCGAACGCGGCATCAGCCGACAGTCTGCAGTGCGGCTCGTCCGGCGGCAGCGATGGCGGCGCCAGACGGGAAACGATGGAGAGGCGCGGGTTTTCGTGCCAGCCGATCACCTGCCCCGTGTCACCGCCGCCCCCCCCCGCCACCGGCCATCAGAACCTCATGGCGGGCGCCCTGGCGGCCCTGGTAGCCGCTGTCGCGGCCCTGCAGGAGCAGTTGGGGCAGGCGAACACCCGTGCCGACCGGGCCGAGGCGCGGGCGGATGACCTGCGGGCACAGATCGATGTGCTGAACGCTGCGATGGTGATGGTGCGCGCCGAGGCCGACCGCGCGTTGGCGGAGGAACGCCTGCGAGCGGACCGGCTGAGCGAGCAGGTGGAAGCACTGTCGGCCGAGGTCATGCGGTCGGACGCTGCCTGGCGAGACAAGGAACGGGCAGAGGCGGGTAGGGACGCCGAACGTGCCCGAGCTGACGCTCTGCGCGACCGGGTCGAGGCGTTGCAGGAGCAGCTGGCCGTCCGTCCGGAGGGTGTGGATGCCACCGAGGCAATCCGACAGGCCGAGGCTATGGTCGACAGCCTCCGCGAAGCTCATACCGGCGAGATCAGTGCACTCAAGACAGAGCGTCACCGACTGGCGGCACAGATCGACGGTTTCGCTGCACGCGCCGATCAGGCCGAGGCGCGCACCGATTTGCTGCGCGCTCGGGTCGATGTCCTGCAGCGTGAACGGGATACCGCACGCGCTGAGGCCCAGGACGCCGCCGAGGAACTACGCCGGGCCGAGGCCGATCGGCGGGCGAGGGGCCTGCTGGCGCGGCTCAGGGCCGCATGGCGAGGCGAATGAGCGCAGCACAAGTCGCCGTGAGGAACCCTACGTGGCTACCTTGGTCATCGCATTGGTAACGCGATGCCGCCTCCGCCGAGGCACAGATCGCTCGTGAACGGGCAGGCGGCCAAGCCCGACCCGTTGGCGAGCATCTCGCCCCGCCGACCGCTCGCGAGATCGCGGCCCGTACCAGGGACAGAGCCTAACCCGTTGACCCGGCTCGATTGCGGTCTGTAGCTGATTCCCCCGGAAGCACACACCGGGGGATATCCCGATGCAGGAGACTACTGACCCCAGGGGATGTCCCTGGAGATGTCATGTGGATGAGTTACGCCGAACTCGGCCGCTTACGGGGAATATCTGCCGCATCAGCGAAACGGTTGTCCAACCGTCGTCGCTGGCGCAAGCAGGCTGGAAATGACGGGACAACGCGGGTCGGCGTCCCGGTCTCCGCGGTGGTTCCACGTGAGACACGCCCCGAGGACGTCTCCGGAGATGTCTCACCATTCCAAGCAAAGGCCCTGGCCGCGCTGGAGGGCGCGGTTACGGTGCTGCACGAGCAGTTGGACCGAGCGGAGGCGGGTAGAGCAGACGCTTCAGCCCGCGCCGACCGAGCTGAGCAACATGCCGAGGAACTGAAGGCCGGTCAGGCTATGATGATAGACGTACACGCCCGCGAGCTCGCCGAGGCGCAGCAGGCCGCAGTAGAGCTCCGGTTGGCGGAGGAGGCCCGGAAGGCAAGGGGGCGCTGGGCACGGCTCCGGGCGGCCTGGCGGGGGGAGTGACCTCGACCCATGCCGCGGCGAGTGTCGATCCCACCGCTGCCGGCACTGATTGGCCCATGCCAACTCAGTACCTTCGGTGAGAGATGGGAACGCCGTCCGCTGCCTGCAGGACTACGACCCGCTGATGCGCCAGGCCGGCGGCGTGTGGGAGCCGGGCAGCCGGCGCTGGTTGATCGAGCGGCGGCGGATCGGCCGCTGGTGCGCGGGCTGCGCCGTGTGACCGATCCGCTGTTCCGGCGTGTCGGATTGGACCTGGATGCCAACTAAGGCAGCCCGGCTAAGCCGAACTTACCCCCTGAATTGCCCGAAAGCTGCGGAAGGCCGCCAATTTCGCCCAAAACTGTAGGCATGTAAGATAGTTCTTGCCCGACGCGGGGCATTCGTGAGTTCATGCCCGCGTGTACATCACGACCATCGCCAACCGAAACTCCCCGCCCGCCGTGCTGCTGCGCGAGAGCTATCGCGAGCAAGGCAAGGTCAAGAGCCGCACCTTGGCCAACCTGTCCAGATGGCCTGAGGCCAAGATCGATGCGCTGCGCAGGGTGCTTGCCGACGAGCCGATGCAGCCCGCGGCGGCCCAGCGCTTCGAGATCGAGCGCGCGCTGTCCTATGGCCATGTCGCGGCCGCGCTCGGCACGCTGCGCCGGATCGGCCTCGAGCAGATCCTGCCCAGACGACCCGAACGTCTGGCGAGGCTGATCACAGCCATGATCGTCGCCCGCGTCATCGAACCGGCCGCCAAGCTCGCCACCGCGCGGCAGCTCAGCGACGCCACCGCATCTCACGCGCTCGGCGCCTTGCTCGGTCTCGGTGAAGTCGATGCCGACGAACTCTACGAGGCACTGGATCGGCTGCAGGCCGCCCAGCCGGAGATCGAACAGGCCCTCGCCAGCCGTCATCTCAAGGACGGCGTCCTGGTGCTCTACGATGTCAGCTCAAGCTATCTCGAAGGCGAGCACTGCGAACTTGCGCAACGTGGCTACAGCCGTGATCACCGCCCCGATCGTCCGCAGATTGTCTACGGCCTGCTCTGCAACCAGCAGGGATGCCCCGTCGCCGTCGAGGTGTTCGAAGGCAACACCGCCGACCCGATGACGCTCGCCGCCCAGATCACCAAGCTGCGGACCCGCTTCAACCTCAGCCGCGTCGTGCTGGTCGGCGATCGCGGCATGATCACCGACGCGCGGCTCGAAGCCGATGTCAAACCCGCTGGCCTCGACTGGATCACCGCATTGCGCGCGCCCTCCATCCGCGAGCTTGCCGCGGAGGGCGGACCGCTGCAGCTCTCCCTGTTCGACCAGCGCGACATGGCCGAGATCACCGCTGATGACTATCCCGGCGAACGCCTCGTCGTCTGCCGCAATCCCGACCTCGCCGCCAGGCGATGCCACAAGCGCCAAGAACTGCTCGACGCCACCGAACGCCTGCTCGACGCCGTCGCCGCCAGGCTGCACCACAAACGCCGCCCGTTGCGAGGCGCCGCCAGGATCGGCATCGCCGTCGGCGCCGTGCTCAACAAGCACAAGATGGCCAAGCACTTCGATGTGGCGATCAGCGACACCACACTGTCATGGTCGCGCAAGCACGACGCCATCGCCGCCGAGGCCGCGCTCGACGGGTTCTACGTCGTCCGCACCAACCTGCCCGCTGAGGTTTGCTCCACCGAGCAGGTCGTGCTCGCCTACAAGGGCCTCAGCCAGGTCGAGCGCGCCTTCCGCAGCCTCAAGACCACCGATCTCGATATCCGCCCGATCCATCATCGCCGCGCGCGGCGGGTGCGTGGCCATGTCCTGCTCTGCATGCTCGCCTACTACGTCACCTGGCACATGCAGCAGGCGCTGGCGCCCATGCTGTTCGCCGACCACGACAAGCAGGCCGCCGACAGCCAGCGCACCTCACCCGTCGCCGCTGCCCGCGTCTCACCGGCCGCACGCGCCAAGGCCGCCACCAAGCGAAGTGCCGATGGCCAACCCGTCCACAGCTTCGCAACACTGCTCGCCGATCTCGCCAACCTCACACGCAACACCGTCCGCTTCGGCGATGCATTGCCGGTTACTGTCCTCTCCAGACCAACCACCGTGCAGCAGCGGCCTTCCAACTGCTCGGCCTGAAACACGACCTGTAGGCAGAACAATTCCAAAAATGCGAGTCTCCTCAGGCTATTGGCAGGGACGTTGGGGGGAAGTTCGGGCTAAGGCGTGGTAAGCGGCAGCGCTATAGCCAGCCGATGATTGCGCGAAGATCTGTTATCGCAACCTCCCGACGCCTGTGGTGGCGTTGCCGTGACGCGCGGCCCGAGCGGGCCTACACCGCCCGCTGCGGCGAGGCGGGCACGCCTCGGTTCGGTTTCTCGCTGGGATGCGTCCGGAACGCGGAACCCAGTCCCTCACAGAGGACGCTGGGCAACCGGTCTCCCGGCCCGCAGCACGCCATCAAGGGGAGCGTGAATGACCCGCATCGTCACCCACGCCTGCCGGCCCGAAGGAAGGCAAGGAGGAAGCCGCCATGGCCCGTTTGCGATGCCCGCACTGAGACACCCCGAACACCGACGAAACCATGCGGGGGACCGTCGGGATTATAACTGCCGCCATTGCGGCGAATTCAGTATTAGCGGGACGGACATGGAGCACTTCCGCCATCGCGGCGCCGATCCGGAAAAGGCCCAGTTTGTCCGGCGCGATGACGGCCGCCAGTATCTGGTGCCAGAGCTGTAAGCGACCGTATGAGGGTGCCCGGGAGGGGCCGAGCGTTCCCCAAGGGCGGCTCGGGCGACACAGAAAGGGCGGGGCTGAGCCCGCCCTTGAGGTAGTAGGAGGAGAAGCCTGCGCGGCTCAGTGCGCCACGCAGTGGGCGAGTGTCGGCCACGACACGCCAGACGGCAATGCCATTCCGGCTGCCCTACACCGGCTCGCTGCGGCGAGGCGGGCGCAAGGCCGCTGGGCGCGGCTCAGGCGGGCGTGGCGGGGAGGGTAGCCGGATGGTCGCGTGGTGGTGGCTCATCGTCACGTTCTTCGCCGGCACCACGATCGGCATGATGATCGGCGGACTTAACCGCGCCGCCAAGGACGATTGAGCGCGAGACGGAGGATCGCCCGGCAAAGCGGTGCTGGGTTGTGGGGATCCCTGGTCCCGGAGCGGGGCCGCAGCAGCATGTGCCGCGTGGCGGCGGAGACAGGATCGCACGGCGGCGGCGGTCGGTTCCTTGGCGTTTCGATGAGGGCGGCGGAGGCCGAAAAAGCCGCTATAGCGTTGCATATCTGAGGGGACGCTATGGGCCGTAAGCCGATCAGCAAAAGACACGGCGCGATGACTTCCACCGAGCGGTCACGCCGCCTTCGAGCAAGCAAAGCGAGCCGCACAAGCCGAAGCCGCCGCACGCGCGGCCAAAAGCAACCCTCCATCTCCGGCCGCGCGGCGCTGGGTTGCGGGTGGCATCCGCAGCGTGCGTCGCATCGAGACGCCGGCAGCATTGCACGCGGCCGTGGCAAGCGCGCGTGACAACAAGGTGACGGCAAGTATTCGCCTCGCGCCACAGCTGGTGGGATATTGCGCCAGATGCGGTTTAGCCAACTGTCATGTGCAGTGGGGCACCCCGCGGACTAACTTGCCCCCTTGGGCAAAGGGAGATCCACCATGCTGTGGTGGCTTGTCGGCCTCTGGCTCCTCGAGCCCCGCCCTGGTCCCGATCTTCTGGCTGCTCGGTGTGCTCGCCTCATCCGGCCGGTCTTTAGCGGACCCACCGCATAACTCCTGGTGCAATCACGGCTTTTGCAGAGCCGGCACAACCAGCGGCTTCTCACCGGGTCCGTGGCACTCGAGCGCTCTTCGCCAATTCCTGATCGTCCTCATCCCGCTCCCACGAATGGCCGCTGACGAACGCGCCGAACACAAGGCGCGCCGCCGCCGCCAACGCCAAGCCAGACGACGAAACCAAGCAGGATCCACGTCAAGACATCGCCGGGTACCTCCGACAGGGCGGGCAGGTCGGGTAGGTGCCATTTGTAGCACGATGGCCGAGTCGGTGCCGATCCCGGCTCGGTTCAACATGGCGTTGCCGAACCATGTTGTGCGGGCGATCATCGCCTTGGCCAGTGAAGCGCTCACGGGCGGGAGCAACCGTGGACGTCATCAAGCTTGAGCACGTGCGGGACCGCCCTCCGCGGTTTGCACACCTGTGGAAGACGGCCGACGTGGGTCGCTTCAGCGGCGCCCTGAGACGCTATTCCTCCGAGCGCAACGCCGCCTCGACGCGCTGGATCAGCCGCTCGCGCCGGGCGGGCCACACGCCCCCGAGGAGAACGAAGCCGCAAACGATCGGCAGGCGGGCTCCATCGCCGCCGTCAGCGCCGCAGGGGACATGCTGGCCAGCCGCGCATACTCGGACTGCAAGGCCGCATTGATGGCGCGTGGCCGCTCCGGATCGTCGGCGTGTTCGGGGGCGATTTCGGACGGAGAAAGTGGCTGACCGCGAGGTCGAGGGCGCCATGCGCGCGGACCGCACCGATCCAGTCGACGAGTTTCGGACCATCCGCCGTCATGATCACGTTGCCGGGGTGAATATCGCAGTGACACAGCCCGCCGCTCGGCGGCAGGCGGTCGATCAGGGTGAGGATGCCATCGGCGATGTGCCGCGGAATCCTGTCGCCCGCGCCGCGCATCGAATGGTCCATCCAGTCGCGCAAGGAGAGTCCCGCCGCCGGCGGGGGCTCCCGTGAAGGCGTATCGCGAGGGTCGCGAGGATCGCGCCTACCTGCTGGAGCGTCATGGCGCCGGTCCGCGAGAGATGAGCGAGGGTCGGTCCGTCGAGGCGCGCCAGCACGATGCCGAAGCGCCCCTCCAGGGTCACCTACCGAACACCTCCGGCGCCGGGACGCCGGCGGCAAAGACGGCGCGGATCGTGCGCGCCTCGTGCGAGACGGTCCGCTGCGGGACGCCGGCCTTCCACAGCTTCAGGACCTGGCCCGGCGCCCAGGCGTGGACGTCGGCGAATTTGCCTTCGCCGATCTTTTCGCCCAGGGATCCCTGCATTGCCCTGCTCCAGATGCGCCTTGCCTCTTAGCGTATGTGCGGACAAATCGGGGGATGGCCCTAGGCGCTGCAACCAGTGGCATCGCCGTCGCCCGCAGCGTCTCGGCCGCCAGACCGGAAATCGGGGTGCCAGGCGGGCAACGGCCGAGCTACGGGCGGCCGAAGTCGCGCTGATCCACCAGGGCGACCGTCGCATAAGCCGGCAACTCGGGGGGCCTACGCCTCTGTGGGGTTAACCGACCGCACACCGCGGCCCCAGTCGCCCATAGCCCTCAGGTTATCCCGTGGGGAGAACCGTCCTGATTTGTGGGGAGAACCGGCGCGACTCGCTGTTATCCCGTGGGGAGAACCGGCTAAACTACTAGCTAAGAACAACTACTCTTCAAATAGCTTAGTCGGTTAACCCCACAGTTGACAGCAGCACTTTTTGATAAGCACGTTGTGTGAACGATTGCTTACGAGGACAAGGTGGACGGTAGCGACACAGCCCATAATCTCCATCGCCTAGTGTTAATCCACGGTCGGGACCGCGCCCGGCAGATGGTGGACGCGAAAATGCGACCCCTGGTGGACATCGCCGCCGATGTGATGGCTGACGAAAGCCAGCGCATCGGAATCAGCTACACCGGTTTTTGCTTAACCAGCCTGCCGCATAAGCGCCTCCCGGACGATCAGACCTGGGAGAAGAAGGGACATCGCGTCACGCTTTGGGTTGAACCCGGTCGAATGAAGACAAGGGGCAAGGTGGTGATCTACGGCGTGCCCTATGGTGCGCGCGCTCGAATGATCCTTCTCTATCTGCAAACGCAAGCCGTCCGGACAGGCAGCCGTGAGGTGGCACTTGGCCGGTCCATGCGCGATTGGATGGAGCGGATGGGCCTGTCGATCGGCGGCGAGACGGCTCATAGCCTTCGAGAGCAGGCCGCGCGAATCTCCGCCTGCACCCTCAAGTTCTTCTGGGAGGACGACGAACGTGAAGGCTGGGCCCGTGGGGCGATCGTCACTCCGGGCTGCGGTTCAAGGTGCCGGAGGACAGCCAAGGCATGTTGTGGGAAGATCGCGTTGTCCTGGACGAGGTGTTCTGGAAAGCCCTCCGCGACCATCCTGTCCCTTTACTGGAGGCTGCGATCCGCCAGCTTCGGGATCGATCGATGAGCCTGGACATCTATGTCTGGCTGGCTTGGCGCTGTCACCAGCTAGCCAAGCCCACAGGATCTCCTGGCCAGCTGTGCACGCGCAATTCGGCGCCGGCTTCAAGGCGATCAAGCACTTCAAGCCCAGCTTCCTTGAAGCCCTGGCGGCTGCCACCGCAGCTTATCCGGAGGCTCGGATCGAGTTGGGGAGGGGGGTATCACGCTGTACCCGGCACGTCCGCCTGTGGCCCGCTAGCGGCGATCGGTTAACCCCACACCCCTCAATACCCCGCTACACCAATGCCCCCGAGCACCGTTTCGGTTGGCCCAACAGACCAACGCCTACGGCCCTCCTTCCCGAGAGCCAGTGGCGGGGCTACCAGCCCGCCTGCGGAGCCGCCAGCACCCGTTGCGGCACCTGGGCGAAATCGCCCCCCACCACCGATGCTCTCGGCCCTCGCCCAGGCGGCTCTGGAGGGGCGGGAAGGGGGCCGAAGTCTGATATCGGCGGTGCAAATTCTCGCCACCGACCCCGAGGACCGGCTGGCGGCGGGGTCCGGAGGAGAGCGGACACCGATGTTCAAACTTAGCAAAGCTGACAGCCATAAGATCATGGCGGCGATCAAACGGACTGAGGAGCCGGCAGCCGCACTGATGGCGGCAGTAGCGGCTTACAACAAGCGCTGGGTCACTTCGCCAGCTCATCCGAACCATTGAGACAGATTGGCAAGCCGCTGGGGCGCGCGGTCGGAACGCTGGCAGGAAGGCGCGGTGGGACAATCAGTCGCCGAGATCATCACGGCATGGGACGTATTGGCAGACGATCTTGAGGATATTCAGGTTGAGCTCCGGAAATCGGTATACCCTTCCCCCGGTTCTGGACCGTTTGACCTGGGGTAGTGCGGCGGGACGGTCGGAGCCACCTGAACGCCGCCATGCACAGCATCGATATTCATTATGCACAGCCGTGGTTCCCCAATCCGAGACTGTTGGGCGCATATGTCCTTTGCTGCCTCGGCGCTGAAGGAGGGTGTGACCAATGGACAACTTCTACCCACATTCCGCGCGCCGCACGCATCGCCGCCCACACCCTCAGCTGCCGCGCCTCCGCAACTGGATAAGCGGTACCAGCGGATGACAGTAGCAGCCTGAGCGACAGCGGCGCCCCTCGCTGGCGGCGCGAGGCTCAGGAACTGCTGGCCAAGATCAAGAGCGGTGTGCCGCCGGAGCCACGCCGACGGACATAGCGATCTGACCCTGGATCCGGCCCACCGCAAGGCTTTGAGGCAACCGCACAGGGCAGTCAACGCCGAGCCCTGGGAACCGCCGCAACAGCGCTGCTCTACCCAGGATTGCCCCACGTCCCAGAACGCCGCCCGCTAGAGGCGGACTGCGCGAGCGCGCGCGCCTGGCCCCGCAGCTG
>CAWEVM010000017.1:0-255514 GCA_963812505.1 uncultured Alphaproteobacteria bacterium | reverse complement strand
GCGGCCATTCCGGTTTCGGCCAACACCTGCCTTTCGATCGCCTGGTTTGATGTCGGAGAAGTCGAACTGAGCTTCCGCCCACATCCGGCGTTGGTTCCCGCAGAGGTAGCACCCCAAGGGCAATTCGATCCTGCTCGGCGGGCCTCTATCTCGGTCCGATGGCTGCCGCCACTACCTGGGTGATCCTGCACTTTGGCTGGCCCTGCAACGCGCGCTGGCTCACGGATACTCGTCAGTCGCCACGCGGCATCGGCCTGCACTTGGCTGTCCGAGGATCAGCAGGCCACCTGAGCCAGCCATGTCCCTTCGCCAAGTATTCCCCTCCGCACCGCGCACAAAACATATGCCAAGAGGACTGATTATCGCACGTGGCATGAGAGCCATGTCCGACCCGACTCCGATTGAGCGGCGATACTACCGCGGCGACTGATCTTGCCTCGCGTCGGTATCACTGATTGGTGGAGATACGTTATGTGGCAACCTCCGACAACGATGAAAACGGCTGTAACAATAGCGGCCCTTGCGGTTGCCACGATCGTAGCCAGTCCCCCAACAAACAGGGCCACATCGCCGGAGCGGGCTCAGCATGGGGGCTCAGAGAGTTGGCTAACTTGCTGGTACGACCTGCCGACTCCCCTCATTTTCACACCACGCCGAAAGTATCGGCAAACACGGGAAGTTCCGCGAGCATGACAGTGAACCGCTCGATCAGCGGCAACAGCCGCGCCTCGGGCATATTGGGGATCAGATCGTAGAGCATGCAGCCCTGTCGGAACAGGGAGTGAGTGCGCCGTTTGGTGGTGTTTGACTTGAGGTATCGATCGTATCCCAGTGCCTCTCCGGCGGCGCCGAGCAGTGTCAACAGCATGATGGCGAATGCATTCAGCAGCCATAGACGGTCGCGGCGTTCCGGCGTGCTGACATGGATCGATCTCATGCCCATGCCAAAGCGCAGGTCCTTGGTGTCGCGAAACCCACACTCGATGCCCCAGCGCTTGCCGTAGAGCTTCATCAAGGCCTTGGCGGTTTCGTCGGTGCTGCTGGTGGCAAGGCACCAGGCCTGCTTCATCGCTGTGTCCTGCACGCACAGCACGGTACCGACCTGGTAGCGCTCGGCGGTCACCAGGGCACCGCGTAAGACCCGGGCGCGTCCGCCACGCCCGACCCAGGCGGCGGCGGTGCGCATCTCGCCATCTGCGGCTGTCACGTGGATGTTGCCGCGAAAGCGGATGACGAAGTCGAACTTCAATTCCTCAGTCAGCACCTCGTAGAGTTTATGGTCACCGAACCCACGGTCGGCGACAATGCAGACCTTGATCTCCGCTGGCAGGGCATCGGCCAGACGGACCAGGCCCTGGTATTCATACTCGTTGCGACGGTTCTTGAGAGTGGCTGTGTCGACGGTCAACCACAGCAGCGGCGTGGCCCGCCCATGCCGGGTCAGCAGTGAGAGCATGAGGGTAGCTTGGCCATCAGCGTCGAATTCGGTCCAGTCAATGGCCACGTTGATGCTGGTGCGGGGACCCACCACGTAGGGCACCCAGTGGCGCAGCGCGGCATCGATATCTATCCCCTCGTTGGACAGCAGCCGGTCGACCTGCTTGATCGCATGCTTGCTCGTCAGCCCGCGCGCCAACGCCAGGCCATGTTCGATCGTGCTGACCGCCAGCGAACCAGTCCTGACGACCCCCAGAGTGGCGTTGGCCAGAGAACTCAATGCGCTCGGCATGCATGCCACCATCAAACAGACCGACCAGCGAGCGGTGAACCTGTCCGAACGAGAGGGGCTGTAGCTGTGGCATCGCCGGGTCCCGCAAATCGTGATTGTCGGCGAGACAATTCGCAGTTTCCCGACTCAGGGCAACGGCCAGGTGAGGTCTGGCAGAACCCGAACCCCGATCGGCTCGTCCATTCTGTTCATCCAATTTCAGGCTGCCGCAGATTCTTTCGTTACCCTATCCAAGATGAGGGGATGGCTTCAGGTACGACCCGGATTTGCCGCGATGCGAATGAACTATTGTCCAACTCGTTACCGGCAAGTGCTGGCTCCGCGTCCGTTTCACGCATCGGACGGGTCACTGATGGAGTGAGGCACACGGGCGGCGAGCGTGCTCCGCCGATTGCTCTGAGGTCGCCTCAACGGTGAGGGCTCCCGTCAGCCATTCGGAGCACGCACCTGGGCGTGGCGATTGCGATCGATTGAAACGGCGCCAATATGGCCGCGACTCTTCGCCCGTGGAGATACGCCCATGCCCGACGCTACAGAGATGCAACCGTTTCCGACCGGGTTCCGGACCCAGGACATTGCGACGAATGGGGTGACTTTGCACGTGCGTATCGGTGGCCAGGGTCCCGCGGCAATCCTGCTCCACGGTTATGGCGAGACCGGTGACATGTGGGTTCCCCTCGCAGCGGAACTCGCCCGCGACCATACCGTGGTCGTGCCCGACCTGCGCGGGATGGGGCTTTCTTCGCGGCCACAGATCGGGTACGACAAGAAAACCCAAGGCCACGATGTCGCCGGCGTGCTCGACACGCTGACAATCGATCGGGCAGACCTCATCACCCACGACATCGGCAATATGGTCGGCTATGCTTTCGCAGCGCAGTATAGGAGCCGGGTCGCCCGCTTCGTAATCATGGATGCACCGCTTCCGGGAGTTGGACCTTGGGAAGAGGTGCTCAAGAACCCGCTTCTGTGGCATTTCCGCTTTGGCGGTCCTGACATGGAGCGGCTGGTCGCTGGACGCGAGCGCATTTACCTCGATCGGTTCTGGAACGAATTTTCGGCTGATCCGAAGGCGTTCAGCGAAATCTCCCGCGAACACTACGCCAAATTGTATGCGCAGCCCGGCGCGATGCACGCCGGATTTGCCCAATTCGCGGCCTTTGACCAAGACGCGATCGACAACAGAGGCTTTGTTGCTATTGGCAAGCTGACCATGCCGATCCTGGCGGTCGGCGGGGAGAAGTCGTTCGGAACAATGATGGCTACTGTTATGCGGGCTGCCGCGACCGATGTACGGGAACTGGTCATCCCGAACTCAGGGCATTGGTTGATGGAGGAGCATCCGGCTGCCACCGTCGCCGCGGTGCGCGACTTCCTCAAGCAAGTTAGCAATAGCACGCCGCCGCACATTTAAGCGCTCGCACTGAGCGACACATGAAGTGGAAGGGCCAAGGCTGCATTCAAATTGGCACCTACGAGGTTCGATCCGCCGAACGGCGTCGAGTCGAGAACTGCAACACCGGCGCGGTTGATGATGCAGAGGTCAGGAAGAGATATCAACGGCGGATCACACCGAGAACGTGGGCCATGCACCCAACGGCTTGCCCAGACCTGATAGTGCCAAATTCGAGGGCGTAGAGGTGCCCAATTTGCAGGATACCAACGACGCGCGCTTCGTTACCGGGAATATTATGCGCCACGTCGTGGTCATGGCCGGCACCGGCGCAATTGGGCTGATGGCGGTTTTCGCCGTCGATCTGTTGAACCTGTTCTACATTTCCCTCCTTGGTCAGCGGCCAATCGCCGCCGCAGTGGGATTCGCCGGCGTGGTTGGCTTTTTCCAGACTTCGGCGCTAATCGGTCTGACCATCGGGACGAGCGCCGTGGTGGCACGTAGCATCGGCGCCGGCGCGGCACGGGCGGCACGGCACATCGCCGGCAGCGGCCTTGTGCTGATGGTGCTGGCCGGCCTCATCGTCGGCCTCGGTACCGTAGCCTTGCTTGGCCCGATCCTGGACGTGCTCGGCGCGGCTGGTGAGACGAGGAGTCTCGCCGAGACCTTTCTGATGATCTCGTCGCCCACACTGCCGTTGCTCGCAGCAGGAATGGGTTGCTCCGGACTGCTGCGCTGCATTGGCGATGCACGAAGGGCGATGAATGTCACGCTCTTCGCTGCGATCGCCACCGCAGTAGTGGACCCGGTATTGATCTTCGGTCTGCATCTCGGTCTGCCAGGGGCGGCGATCGGGACGGTGTTGTCCCGTCTCGTCCTGGCGACGCTGGGCTGGATCGGGGCGGCAGTGACGGCACAGACTGGTCGCGCGCCCATCGTCCCGGGCAATGGCCGGCGACTTCGCTTCCATCTTCTACGTTGCCGGCCCTGCTCTGCTCACGAACCTCGCGACGCCGCTCGGCGCCGCATACGTGACCCGTAGCATGGCTGTCTTTGGCCCCGAAGCGGTGGCCGGCCAAGCGACGATCGATCGCATCTCTCCGGTCGCCTTCGGGCTCACCTATGCGCTGAGCGGCGCGGTCGGACCGATCCTTGCGCAGAACGCCGGCGCTGGACGGCTCGACCGTGTGCGCGAGACATTGCGCGATAGCTCTATCCTTGTGCTGGCGACCGTGCTCATAGCCTGGGCGGCCCTTGCGCTCGCGCAGGATCTGCTGGTGCGCATCTTCTTCGCCCACGGCGTGACGGCCGAGCTTGTGCATCTGTTCTGCTCTTGGCTGGCCGCGGGATCTCTTTTCACTGGCGCGCTCTTCGTTGCCAATGCGGCCTTCAACAATCTCGGCTATCCGGTACTTTCGACGGCGTTCAATTGGGGTCGGGCCAGTCTCGGCACGATCCCTTTCGTCGCTTATGGCGCACATTTTGGGCCAGTCGGCGTGTTGGTGGGTCAGGCGTCAGGCTCGGTCGTCTTCGGAACGCTGGCATTGATCACAGCCTTCCACGTTGTTGGCCGACTAGGCACTACGGTCCGCAGGCCCGGCAACGCCACGCCAGTACCCTCCGGCACCGGCAACGCAGCCCTCGCGGCCCTTGCCGTGCGCCCCTGGCACCGACCAGCACACCGGCGCACGTGGAGTTCGCAGTAAGCAGAGCGGCTATCTCGATGGCATCGCTCAAGATGGTTTGAGGCTCTCCTTCTTTGTTGCTCATTATGTGGCCTAGGTCATAGGCATACGCTCCCTGAGAGGCCTTTCCTTGGACAACCGCGGTTTAGTGTCTGTGCTTTGAGGGGAAGGGGGACGACAAATGAAAAGCGTGTTTCTAGTCGCTGCGGCCTTCACGGGTTTGATCGGTGGGGCGGCGTGGGAATGGCAACGTTCTATTAGCCAACCCGTGCTGACCGAAACGGTCCTGGCAATCCGCGACCACAATAGCCTGTTGTCGGCGATCAACGATATGTGCGGCGCCGCTAGGCCTGCTGCTGTGGCTGACGCCGACAACTCGCGTGTGGTCCTCGCAAGCATTAGTGCTCCACTTGCTCGCGACATAGGGATAGCGGACATACCTAAGTTCCTTTCGAAGCCCACGACGTTCCAGATGGCGGCTACCAACTACAGCGCCGAACTTCGAGACCAACGCATCAAGCTCGACCAGAAGATCACCGCGGAAGAAGCGATGTCCTGGTGGTTCAAGGTTGCGATTGCATTGTGCGGTGGATTTGCGACGGTCGCTGTCGGCCTCAAACCCCTAATCGAGAGAGTTGGTAACGTTAAGCTCGATACAAGCGCTGCCGCGGCGGCGATCATTTTCACTGGGACCGTGGGTACGCTGTCGGGTCTCAATGCGTTCGCCGAGACGCAGGGAAGTTTGCTTCAACATGAGCGAACGTTGGCGCAGCTTCAGCAACTTCACTGGCGCGTTGGCAACGACGTTTTTGCAGCCACAGACTTATGCAAAAACGATGAGGATCTCGGGAAGGTTGGTGCCTGGAAATATCGGTTTGAGGAAATTTCGAATGAGGCGATGCCAAACGTTGCCAAGCCCGGCGATATCGGAGTCGTAAATCCAGGCGCGAAATCATCAAATGGGTGACGTTGAACGTTGCGGCGGCCCGAGGCTGACCGCCCTCGCAGCGGCGTGGCATGGCTCAGGTCAGTACGGGTGAGTGGAGCAGACGACCGCAAATGGCCGAACGTCCCCTGCCGAAGCTTCCTGCGCATGTCGGGCCCCTGCGAGATCGGCACGCCCGCCAAGCTGGCGGTCCGCTGCCCAAAGGAGCTAACGCACATCCTTCAGCGAACCGCCGCCGTGTGGGAGCCCGGATCGCCCTGGCTGTCGCAGCGACCGCGGATCGGGCCAGTGATTCGGGTGGCTAGGAGTGCGCCACTGACCCGCTGTTCCGCCAAGCTGGTCTCAATCTGGACCATGGCTGGGACCATATTCGCAGTCCGGCCGCTGTCCCTGGACCTCGGCGGCTGGGTTGGCCGGCGTGGTCCGTCCCCCAGACTTGCCACGCCGACCGGCTACCTGACTGGCAGGGCAGGCGGTGCGCCACTTCAACCGTGTTTGGCCATCATCGCCATCGCCGATCGCGCGCGGGTTCACGCCCCGATGGAGACGCGCTGACCGAGGCCGTGAGCGATCTGGCGTGGAATTGAGGGATCGGCGCGAGCGGCCGAGTGCTGCCCAATCAATGCGTTCCGTGCGGCGGGCACTGTCAGCGCGCCGGTCCCCGCTCGTTGATTGATCCGAGGCGGCCAATTCCGGCAATATATGCATAAATTAATTGCCAATTAGGCGAATTATACTCAACCTGCACATGAGACTAAGTTCCCGCCATCGCAAAGGATACGATTGAAAAAGCCCGGACCCGCTCAAGCGAGGCCGGAAGATGAGGAGAGAGACCATGAAGATCATGCTCCGCGCCGCCATTGCAGCATTGAGTTTCGCCAGTATCGGTCCGGCCATGGCCGAAGGCGGCCGTCGGCCAACACCTTCACCGAGCTTCCCGGCGTCGTAGCGCAGGCTGATGTGCCGAACGCCCCGGCGTATACACGGAGTGGACAGGCGACCCAGCAGGCCCAGAACGGGCAGGGGGCGCATGGATATGGTGTTTACAGCACCCAGTCGAGCCACGGCACTTGGCTGTTCCCGCCGAACGCTAACCAGGGCGGCAACAGCTAACCCGAACGCAAAGTGTGAAGCGGAAAGGCCGGCACCACTGCCGGCCTTTTTTGTTTCCGCTGAAGTCTTTCTCCTCCAACTCAGCCCCGGGACACCTGGGGCTTCTTTTTGTGCCCAGCTCCGGGAATGTCGGAATGCACCGCGCAGTAGCGTCCTCAGGCTGGGATGACGACAGCGAAAATTCGGCCGGGCTGTAGCCCAAGTCACAGCACCAGCCGCGCGCACGCGTTATCCTTGGCCGAGTGAGACGGAGAGGACTGATGCGCGCTTATGTCACCGCTGCCGGGATGGCGCTTGGTCTGGTCGCTGCATGGGCGGCTCTGGTGCCGCTCGTCGCTTGAACTTCCGCTAACGGGCTCCCTGGAGCGCGTGAATATGGTCAAGGGCCATGGCGCGGACAGTCTCAAGTAGCGTGACGCGGAGAGTGAGCAGGCGATGATCGAGACCGAGTTGCCGCGATGAGCCGATGCCGGGATGCCGCATGCAATGGAGCTAGGCCGGAGGAAACCGACCGGTTGCCCTGGCGGTCCGCTCCGAGGCAGCGGCAACCGGACCGGTCCTGGCTCAGCGCTGCGGTAGAGCCAAAGTATTGCGTATCGTTATTGACTGGGCGCGCGACAGGAAATCTCGGCCTCGATCTCGGCCTTCACCTCACGCCACGGCTTGCCCGCCTCACGTAGCTGAAACACCAGGAGACTGAGCACAGAATTGGTGCGTACCAGCTCCAGCACCGCATGGCTGGCGCTCATCTCTGCCTCCGCACTGGTTAGTGGCGCGGGTCTCATCGTGGACATGCAACTTTCCTCCTCGGTCCGATCGCTGATCGCTGCTGCCGTCGATGAAGCTCAGGCGAGCATAAGGCAGGGGGCGATAGAAGCGCGCTCTGCGGCATCTGCTCTGGTTTCCAGGTCATCCGCCAAGGCAAGCAGTCGTTCAGACGCCTTATCTTGAGGTCCCAACAGGCACGCATACAGGCGCGCCCGAATTGCCTGGGAGCGTAGATCGTACGCGGTGTCGTCGAAATCGGATGATGAGTGATCGGACGGCATGACGATTCCCCTATTGCGTCTGGCCACAAATTCCTTGCATCGAAATACAAATTATTGCCCCTTGGCCCCAGCAACATCGCTGGGAATCTCCCGTGAATTATGAACGTCTGCCACCTCCAACCCTCGCGGAGGCGACGGAGCTTGTTGAGGCAACAGTCGCGGCTTTTCAGACAGGAATCGGCGAAGTCCGCACCGCCGCCACCGTCCTGGGGCTGCTTGCAATCGCCCAGGCGTGGATCGCCGACCAAAGGATCGCCGCCGGTGGCAGTGACGCTCCGTCTCCGATGCACGTGATGATTGCGCCGCTGCCGGCTCGCATGACTGACATTACAGCAGTCGAATCGACCGCGAGCGACCAGCCAAGGCGCGGTGATTTGCCGGCAACCGCCGAATTACTTTCGATCCCTCAACATAATCGCCATTATGGAGTCGTCCGCAGGTTGTGGCGCTGCAACCGCTAACAGGACGCCAACCATGCTTTCCGCCGCTGATCCCAGAGCAGCCGGGCCTCTGGGTTCAGATGGGCGAGGCGGTTGGCACTTTTCCAGACTTCGACCCCGATTGACCGGTCCAAGAGTGTGCGAGCTGCGCGCAGCGCCGCAGCGTCCGATCCGCACTCGACGGAAAACCCCGCCGTTATGTGGTCGGACGGATCGAGCTGGTAAATGCGATAATGGCCCATGCTCGGAAACGTCCGGCGGCGCCTTGGGTTGCCTGCGTCATAATTGAGGTTATGAGGGCCACTCTGGGTAAAGCTCGGCTACAACCGGCGTCTCCCAGCCACACAAGAGAACGCTGAGGGCGGTCACCAAGGCGAGCCCGACGACGATCAGCGATCCGATCTCATGTCCGCGGTGCCAATCCGTTTGCCAGTCCGGGTCGGCATTTCGATCGTCCTGGCTCCAGTCCATCATGATCGACTCCCCCAGGGCTTTTCGTCTAGGACCGCAGAACCACCCGACCCGCGCATTCGACGCTTCGTGCGGCCGTTATACGTCAATGCTGCCGGTCACCGGATTGTAATCGATTAGCGGCGTCATTCCCTCAGGCTTCTGGGAATAGCGAGGCACGTCGTCGTGGACGTTCAGCCATGTCATGGCGCTCTCTAGGCACACGTGCATCTCTGGTTTGAAGATGTTCGGGTCATCGAGTGAGCCCACCATGATCGCGGATAATGAACGGGTGTGGCGTTCAAAGAATAGCGGTGATCCGCAGTCGTGGCAGAAATGCCGGTTAGACGTTGGAGATGAGCAGTAGATATGTGGTTCGCCTTTGGTCACTTTCACAGCGCCAGACGGCATAAACAGCAATCCCATGAAAGGAGCACCGGACGCGCGCTGGCACATGCGGCAATGACAGATGGCACTGAGCGCAGGAGTTCCTGTTGCTTCGTAACGGACTGCGCCGCACAGGCAGCCACCCGTTTGCGTCTCCTGATGAGACATTGCGCGCTCCCCTTTTGCCTTCTTCGCTCGTCTAAGAGTAACCGGGCTGGCGATTTGCGCCAATGCACTACGGCTACGGCGATCCTCGCTCTCCTGGTCGTGCACTTGGGGGCACTATGCCGCTTTCGCGGCGTGCGCGGTGTCGCCCTTCGGGCGTCATGGTAAGTCGGCCCATGGAACGCGAGGTGGCGGCAGAAGCTGCGGGCCGTTAGGTCAGTCGCAAAGCTGCACATCGAGGACAAACCAGCACTTGCGGCCGGCGGTCTTACTCAGCAGTCGGTAATATAGGAGACAGTGGGTGCATGGAAGAATGACCGGACCAATTGTGGCATGCGCTTGATCGCAGCGAGCTGCGCCTCGATCTTGTCCCGTAGCTTTTCGCCTCGGCGCAGCGGAGCACGGGCTACGCCGGTGCGTTTCATGTGGCTCCATACCAATTCATCCGGATTCAGCTCGGGAGCGTAGCCGGGAAGGAAATGCAGCGTCAGCATCCCATCGGTGGAAGCGACATAGGCCTTCACCAGCGCCGTCTTGTGTGCGGGTAGTCCGTCGATCACCAGATGCACAGGTTTCGAGCGATGCCGCATCATCTTCCGTAGCAGGGCGACGATAGCTCCGCATTCAATCCGCCCTGGTAGGTAGATAACCAGAACGCCCCACGTGCGTTCACCGCCGAGGCGGCGCTAATCGATTGCCGCTGACCGGGGCGCTCGACCACAGGTGTTTGTCCCTTCCTGCCCCAGGTCTTGCCGTGCACGGCATCGGCACGGAACCCTGACTCATCCCAGAAGTAGACTTCGCCACCGGATGCTTTGGCCTGCCGGGCAATCGCTGGGAACTGCTCGCGTTGCCATGTCTCGATCGCTGCCGGATCACGCTGATACGCCCGTTGCAGCGGCTTCTGCGGCGTCAGCCCCAGCTTAGCCAGCAAGGCTCCCACCGCGGTTACGCCAAGCCGAATGCAAAAGTTCCGCTCGATCAGCTCAGCCACCGAAGACCGCGTCCACAACCCGAAATCCAGGCCATACTGACGTGGGTCACGGCCGTTGATCCAACGGAACACCTGTTGTTCCTGGCGCGGTGTCAGACTGCGCGGCCGTCCCGTCGCCGGACGAGATCGCAGCGCACTCAGTCCCACTCCCGGCTTCGAGGCCACTTCCAGCCATCGGTAGATCGTCGTGCGGTTGAACCCGAACGAGGCAATGACCGATGACGGGCGTTCTCCATCCCGCACCCGCTCGACCGCCATCAAACGAATGGTTTCCAGCGTCCGATGATCGAAACTGCGCCCGTCGCGTCGCATGTCGATGATATACCAGCGGGTGTGGCAAAGTACAATAGGAATGTCGTCTTAATTACCGACGGGTGAGTAACAGGAGCAACTAGCTCGGTTAGAGAATGATTCTGCCGGCGGGAAGGGCTGGGTGATTGCGGACAGGATCGCGTCGATCAGGCGTCGCTGGGGGGTCGCGCCATGACTTCGTCCGTCAATCTCCTCGGCGTAGTTGAATGCGCCGAAACCATCGCAATCGCCGTGTGCGGCATGCCGATTACGGCATCGTCCACCACGTGGCGGCAGCGCGAAGGTGTTGTGCGGCCGAGCGGCAAGTTCAATCCCTCCCACCATGACTTTCCTCGGTGGGGTGCAGCTGGGATCCTTTGCGACGTAGTTTGCCTGGCCATCCACGATATGGCGTCTCGTCTCATACCAGCAGCCCGATCCGATGACCGCTATCGGTGAAGGTTTTCGGATGCCGGCCATCACAGGTCTGGCGTCAGGGCATGGGGCCGGCGTACGGAAACCGCCCATGCACGAACCCGCGGGGCTGCGGCGATGGTCTATGGGGATTTGAAGTTTTGCTCTGTTGTGGTGACGGCGAAACCGGCTCGGCGCTGGCGTCGGCGGGGACTTGTTGAGTGAGATTTTTCGCCAGGCGGCGCGTGGATCGGGAGCTGGCCACGGCTCATATTCAGTCCTGTCGCGCTGATCTTGGCGAAGAGCGTGTATTGGCGCATTCGTCGCAATGGCGGTGTTGCGGCGTGAGATGAGCGCAAGGCGTGCCGGGTCACGAGGGGACGCTCCCGGTTGGTGCAGATGCGTGAGGTGGCGCGCGGGATTGCCTCCATCGCTCGAAGGTCTCGATGATGAACATGCGCCCGCCGCAGCAGGGACAGGGCGGGAGATGATCGAGTGGCTCTGGCAATTCGACAGGCTCTGGCGGGGGCGCGACGCCAAGCAGCTCGCGGGCACGCGCAATACTGGCCTTGCGTGCTGAACTGGCGAGCAAGCCGTAATGCCGGATGCGGTGAAAGCCGCGTGGCAGGACGTGGAGCAGGAAGCGGCGGATGAACTCGTGCGGCGCGAGCGTCATGACGCGCTGCCGCTCGGCACCGTCGCGGCGGTAGTCCTTGTAGCGGAAGGTGACGCCGGTCTCGTCGAACGCAATCAGACGCCGGTTCGAGATGGCGACCCGGTGGGTATAGCGCGCGAGATAGGCGAGCACGGCCTCGGGGCCGGCGAACGGCGGCTTGGCATAGACCACGAACCGCTTCTTCCTGACTGCGGCGAGGCGACGCAGGAACAGGCGGCGGTCGGCGAGACCTGCCTGGGTGCCGAAGAAGGCAAGTCGCCCAGCCTCATAGAGTTCGATCAGCTGGGTGAGGAACAGGCGGCGGAAGAGCGCGCCCAGCACCCGCACCGGCAGGAGGAAGGCCGGACGCGAAGATATCCAGCGCTGCCCGTCGAGCGAGATGCCGCCGCCCGGCACGATCATGTGGATGTGCGGATGGTGTGTCATCGCTGATCCCCAGGTGTGGAGGACGGCGGTGATGCCGATGCGGGCGCCGAGGTGCTTCGGGTCAGCCGCGATCGTCATCATCGTCTCCGACGCTGCGCGGAACAGCAGATCGTAGACGATCGCCTTGTTCTGCAGGGCGATGTCTGCGACCTCGGTGGGAAGCGTGAAGACGACATGGAAGTAGCCGACCGGCAGCAGGTCGGCTTCACGCTCGGCCAGCCAGGTGCGCGCAGCGGCGCTCTGGCATTTGGGGCAATGCCGATTGCGGCAGCTAATGGGCGACGCCCATTAGCTGCCTTATGGGCAGATCCGGTAATGGGGAGCTGGCGGCGACTTGATCGCGCTCTTGTGTCCGCCGCCGCCAATTCTGCTCACCATTACGAAGGACGCTGGAGGAGTGCGATCAGCCTGTCGGACGGCTGGAACGCGCCGCGCCGCAGATGTGGTGGAACGATCGATTCCATGGCGTCGAGCTTCTCTGTCGGATCGCCACGCGTGTAGATTTCAGTGGTCGTCAGAGTGGCGTGCCCCAACCACAGCGACACCTTACGGATGTCCTGTGTTGCTTGCAGAATGATCATCGCGCATGTGTGCCTGAGTACGTGCGGCGAGATGCGTTTCTTGCCGAGGCCGGGATGCGCCCGAGCGGCGGTTGCCGCATGCTGTTTGAGCAGATAGGCGAAGCCCCATCGGCTCAGCGGCTCGCCCCGGGCGTTGACGAACACCTCAGGTGTTGCGACGCGCCCGCGAACGGCGAGCCAGGCGCGCAGGGCTGCGGCCGTGGTCTTCCACAAGGGGAGCGCCCGTTCCCGCCGTCCCTTGCCCAGAACACGAATGCTCATCGACGACAGGTCGATGTCCTCGAGCTTTAACCCCGTCAGCTCGGACACGCGCAGACCCGCACAAACTGCCAGATGCAGCATGGCCCGGTCGCGGATGCCATCGCGCGTGGCGGGATCCGGAGCGTCGAGCACCGCTTGGATCTCCTCCCGCAGAAGATAAGGGACCAGACGCCGATCCGTCTTCTTGAACGGGATGGCGAGGACGCGGCGGACATGCTCCAGGGCTGCCGGCTGCCTGTATTCGAGGAAGTGGAAGAAGGACTTGATGGCCGCCAGCCGGACATTGCGTGTCACCGGCGCGTTTTTGCGCTTGTCCTCAAGATATTCCAGAAAGGCACTGATGAGGCCAGCGTCGAGTTGCTCCAGCGTCAGCGCCGACGGCGAGACCTTCAGTCTCTTTGCAGCGAACACGAAGAGCAACTGGAAGCTCAGGGCATATGAGTTGCGGGTATGCCGACTGGCGCCTCGCTGGCGGGTGAGTGTCTCATTGAGGAACGCTTCGATGAGGGGAGCAATCGGCGTCATGATTGCCTCCCTTCGGCGATGAACCCTTCACCGGCCGCGGCCACGTCGCGCATGAGGTCGGCGGTGGCCTCCAGGTACCAGTATGTCGCATAGATGTTGACGTGACCCATGTAGGTCGCAAGCGCCACCATATGCGCGCCGGTTCGGCTTCGATCCACCGGACTGCCTTGCAGCGCGCGCACCGCGAACGTGTGCCGCAGATCGTGCAGACGCGGGCGGCGCTTCGCCACCGGCACGATACCTGCCCTGCCGACCAGCCTGTCGAAGGTCTCTTTGACTGCAATGTAGCGTAGCGGCAGACCACCCGCATCAACGAACACCAGATCAGTCTCGGAACAGGGCCGACGACGCGCCAGATAGCGCTGCAAGCCCGCTACTGCCGTGTCGTGCAGCGGCACCAGGCGGGTTTTCCGGAACTTGGTCTCACGGATCAGTAGGCCGTCGCGTGTCACGTCGGCGACGGTCAACTTCAGCGCTTCGGAGATCCTCAACCCGGTGGCTGAGAGCAGTGCAATCAGCGTCGCATAGGTCCGCGAGCGTAAGCCGCCTTTTGGTCGAAGCCGAAGGGCAGCCTCGATCAGGTGATTGATCTCCGCTGCTGAGTAGATATGCGGCGAGCGCCGCGCCTTGCGGGCGCCGAAGTGATTGACCGGCGGCAGATCATGCCGGGCATCTTCAACCCGGACATGACGCACGAAGCGGCAGACGGCTTTCAACCGGGCATCGCGTTGCGCGACAGACGGTCCGCGTGCCGCCCAATCGATTGCGGTTTGTGTGTGGACATGCGTTTGCCCGCGCTCGGTCGCAAAGGCGGCAAAGCTCTTGAGCAGGTATTCCGTATTCAGCATCGCGAACCCCGTGGCACGACGCAGCGCCAGATAAGTCTCGATGGTCTTCAACATCCGAGAAACTCCGGCCAGGGCTGCGCGATTTGCTTCAGGAGCGTGACATCGGCCTTGGCGTAATAGGCCGTCGTGTCGATGCCTCGATGCCGCAGGACCAGCCCGATCTTCTCGAGAGGAACGCCGTGGCGCAGCATCTCGGTCGCTGCCGTGTGTCGCAGGACGTGCGCCCCCTTGACTGGCGCCACGACGCCGGCCCGTTGCATGAGGCGCTTCACCACTGACGAGATGCCGTCACCTTTCCGGAACGGTCGATACGGCGCGATATTGCGTAGGAACACGTGATCGCTCGGGCAAGTCGAAGGGCGGCACGCGAGGTAGGCGACGATCGCATCACCGACGTCTTGCGGAAGCGGCAGACGCACCTCGTAGCGCGACTTGCCTGAGACCCGCAGCGAGCCCGTCTCCCACTCGATATCGTCGAGGCGAAGTTGCGCCACGTCGCCGGCCCGGAGCCCAAGGCGCGCCAAGAGCAGGACGATCGCGCGATCACGCCGGCGCGCAACGACTTCGCCGTCGCATGCCGCGATCAGCCGGTTCACCTGCTCCGCCACCAGATATCGCGGCAAGCCGGCAAGCCGCCAATGGGCATAGCCAGGAACAACATCGGCGAGACCCGCTCGGCAGCGGCCTTTGACCGCAAGATACCGCAAGAACGCGCGCAGGCTGGTCGTCAACTTCTCGACGGTTCCATTACCGCAATGGCTCGCGCGGTCCAGGAAAAAGCTGCGAATAGCGGCCGGTTCCCACCCCTCTGGTTCGTCCCCGAGTGCCGCCATCAAGTGGGTGGCGTCGCGAGCGTAGAGCTTGATGGTGCGATCGGATGCCCCGCGGTGCTTGCGCAGCCACATTTTGAACTGAGCCAACAGGCACGGCTCGGGATGCTGCAATGCAGCCGCGGCAGAATGGCAAACGCCGATTTCGACCAGGTGTTGGCGAAAGAGTTTGGCGCCGAAGACGGTGTGGTGGTTGCGGCGCCCTCCCATGGCGCGCGGACATCGACAAGTGCACAAGTGCTCGCTGAACACCGCCAGATCAATGTCGCTCGGCAGTGCCCCTTGCCGAGCGACGACATGGCCGAGGTGCGCTGCCGCCCGCAAATATCGCACCGCCGTGCCGGCGCTATAGCCCTGTCGCTCGAGCGCGGTTGCGAAACCGTCAAGGTATGGTCCGCTTGGCCCGCTCCGCAGATGCCCCAGCAGCCTCGGTGCCAAGAAGTAGGTCTCCAACATATTCGTCCCCGTTTGTGACCGGCCATCAGTGGCCGAGCCGACGGAGGCACAGGACCGCGCTGTTATGGAGACAAAGAGCGCTGCAATTCACCGAAAAATGCTGATGCTGGTAAGCCAGCTCCCCATTACCGGATCTGCCCATAAGGCAGCTGTTGTAGGCAATGCGCCAGTGCCCGCAGTCCTCGCAGGCATCGACGTGGCCGCCGAGTGCCGCCGTGCGGCAGTTCTCGATCGCCGACATGACCTTGAGCTGGGTCAGGCTGAGATGACCGGCCTGGACGGCACGATAGCCGGGGCCTTCAGCTCGGAAGATATCGGCGACCTCGATCGCGGTGCGCAAGCCGCTTCAGCCGCCGGGATCCTTGCCTTCCATCAGCAACGCCAAATGCTCGAGAGGACTGGTCACCGAGCGGATCGTCTTGGTCGCAACACGCGCATAGAGCGCGGTCGTATCGAGCTTGGTGTGCCCCAACAGCACCTGGATGACACGGATGTCGACATCCTGCTCGAGCAGATGCGTGGCGAAGCTGTGGCGCAATGTGTGCGGGCTGACACGCTTCTTGATGCCAGCGGCTTCCGCTGCCTCATGAACCGCGCGGTTGATTTGGCGCGTCGAAATTGGTTCGAGAGAGTTCCGCCCAGGAAACAACCAGCCCTGGGGCAGCATGACGCCGCGCCGCTTGCCCTCGCGCCACCAGAGCCGCAGCAGTTCCAGCAGCTGCGGCGACAGCATGGCATTGCGGTCCTTGCGTCCCTTGCCCTGCTCGACCCTGATCAGCATGCGCGTGCTGTCGATGTCGCCGATCTTGAGGGCCGCCACTTCTGATACCCGCAACCCGGCACCATAGGCAGTGCCGAGAGCAGCCCTGTACTTCGGCCCAGGTGCCGCTTCGAGCAGCCGGCCAACTTCCTCGACACTCAGCACCGCTGGCAATTTGCGTGGAAAGCGCGCCAGGACCAGGCGCCGCGACAGATCCGGCCGGTCGAGCGTTACGCTGAAGAAGAAGCGCAGCGCTGAGACCGAGCCGTTGATGGTGGGCGGCTGCACCCCGATCTCGCGTTGGTGCACTTGAAACCGGCGAATATCCTCAGCCTGCGCCGTATCGGGCGACCGCCCGAGGAACCCTGCGAAGCTGCGCACAAAGCGAATATAATCGTGCTGCGTATGTGATCGCAGGCCGCGCATCGCCATGTCTTCGAGCATGCGCTGCCGCAGCGCACTGACGGGGCGTTCGACAGATGAAACCGGCATCGGATGTTCCTCTCATGATGAAGGGAACTCCATGCTCGAGAGGCAACTACGCCCCGCTCAAGACTTCATCGAAAACGCGCATAAGTATGTTGAGGTCCAGGGGCTCGGCCCCTGGCGGGGTTTGGGGCAGCGCCCCAACCTTGCTTGCTTCATCGGTCAATGGTTCGGGTGCTGGGTATGCCCCACACACAACACCAATCCCGCGAAGCGGGTTCGTGCATGGCCTACGAACAGACATGCAGGAGACGAGCGCTAAAGCCTATGGCCGTGCTCTTGCGGTGTGGGGTCAATGGCTCCGGCACTGGCGTTTGGAACCGTTGAACAAATATCCCGCAATTTTAGGGTGAGATGGCGCGCATAAACTCAACCGATCAGCCTCGGGCACAAGTTGGGTTCACGATGGCCGACAGGATGCCGGCCGCGAGCCTAATGCTTTGCATTTCACGACCTCGCGCGTCTCGGGTACGTTTTCCTACCACCCGAACAATGACCTCGATAGCCCCGCTGCATCGCGTGATTCGCTTCGTTCGCGTCGGACAACAGTCGAGTTCGGCACGCTGGGTTCTGGGAGCCAGGATCGCGGCGTTGGCTGGTGGAGCGCCGTCGCATTGGTCCGGTCATTCGGGCACAGGCCCTAGCGACAGATCCGCTGTTCCGGCGAGCGGGCCTCAGCCTGGATACCGCTGCGAAGCCGAGCGCCATCGAATAGTCTCCGTCGCGTCACACAATCACGCTTTATCGGAATCGTGCAGCGAGGATAGTCCACAGACAAGTGAGCAGGGTTCAGTCGGCCAACACCCCTGGCTCTAGCTCATACGCGCTTACTGGCCGGCCCCAAGGGGTCGGCTCTTTTTGCCGCCAGCAAATCGCTGACGCGAATTTGCTTAACTCACGCGGTTGCGTGGAGTTGAACCGCTGTGCCAGTGGACTGGCAACCCGCTCGCGGGAGGTCCGGTATGATCTCAGACGACGACTTCGACAGCATCAGCATTGAAGTGACCACTGAGCGGGTGGTGGTATGGGGCGCTGCAGGGACGCGGGTGGTGGTGCTTCCCCACACTGCGAGACTGGCAGAGGCGCTAGGTTCGCTGGTCGAAGGGCCGAGTGCGACCGAGGAAACTGAACGCCGTTCCGCGATGAGAAGCCGCGTATAGCTGTGAGGCGCCGTTGTCCGATTGAGTAGCGCGCGGTTGCGCCGTTCATCCGTTTGGTCAGCGTGAAATGGCAACGACGGCGGCGCTCTACTTCCGTTCAACATTGGCGAGCCGCCTGAACGGGCGCCTGCTAGCCCGGCTTATCTCGTTTCCGTCCCTCCACAACCCAGGGCTTTCTCCTACAACTCAAGCCCCGGGCTTGTGGCCGGGGTTCTTGCTGGACGCATTCCGGCGCATGCAGCGAGAAACAGCAGCCTTGCTGACGCGCGACCTCAGGACCGGGTATGCGGCGCCGGTTTTGCGTTCGACGATGCGGTGGTTGACTGAGAATTGGTTGAGGAAGACTTGGTAAAATCGCAAGCGAAAACAGGGGCCACAGTGGCGAGCAGAAGCGCAGCGGCGGCGATTAGGCGCGTCATGTCACATCCTCCAGTGGGATTAAAGGCTGAACCAGCATTGCGCGCTTCCAGCCCGCGGGCAAGCTGACAGCGCGACGCGGCGATCTACGCTGTGCCATCGGCATGACCCGCCGGTCCGACTTACCATCACGTCATAAGTCGCTGGCGCCCCTCAGTTCGGACGCCTGATCAGTTGCCAGGGGAGGGCGGGCTGCCATCGCGACATAATCTCGTTAAGGATGCGCGCCTGATCGGATTGCTGCGCCGGGTCCGACGTCATGCTGGTGGCGAACATGACCGCGAGAACGGCGGCCAGGGCGTGGGCCTCACGCCCGGGAAATTCCGGCGCCAGGTCGGCCACGAGCTGCTGCCGGTATTCGTTGGCCAACTCTGTGATGCGCTTCAGCTCCGGCACCGTCGGCGTCATCCGGTCTGTCATCGGTGACCCCTTTCCAGGACTTAAAGACGCAGACGCATCCCCGAATGAATGCTTCCCGGACCACTGCTTCACACCGGCGTTGGCGGAGAGAGGAAAGAGCACGGCAGACTGGGGTGTGAGCCATTTCATTCCCAGTGCCTGAAGCACTTCATCGAATCATGGCTCCGTTGCCGCCATTCTCCGTTGCGTTGGCAACGCCCACCGGGGGCACGGGGAACGGAGCGAACCATGAAGAGCACATTTTTGGCAGTCGCCGTCGCCACAGCGGCTCTGAACATCTTCGCTCCTGCGGTCGGGCACGCCCAGGACTACGTTGTCAATGGGCACAAGGCTTCGAAGGCGGAGGCGCAGTTTCTGGCATCCTACAGTGCGCCGGCGGGTCACTGGCAGGTCGATGGATATGGCATCTCGCGAGTTGCCGATGAGCATATCACACCGCCAGTCGCTAAGACCGCCGGCCGCAAGTGCTGGTATGTCCTCGACGTGCAGCTCTGCGACTAAAGCCAACGGCTCGCAATTCCGGCTAGGTCGAGATGGGCCTCGCTGCGCCACAGCCGCCAGGATGGTCAGCTGCAGGCGCGTCGCGGGGATTACTCCCGTTGCCGCGTGTATCGGTTTGAGCGCGAAGTCTCGGTCCGGCCATGGCCGACGGCGGTGAGGGCACCGTTGCCAACACCCAGTTCACTGAGATCCCCCGGCGTCGTAGCCCAGGGGGACTGCCATCACGCCACGTCGGCGATTTTCGCGACGGCCTGGATTGCGGGGAGGTCGGGACATCAGGCTGATCCGTTGCGCCTGGGAGGACGACCTCATCCTGATCCTGTGCCGGTCATCCCTGGACAGGGTCCCCACGACCTGCTCCCTCAGAACACCAGGAACGAAAACACCATAGCGATGACTGCAAGGGCCAAGGAATGCCCAGTACCCAACGGACCACGCCGCGGGTCTCGCCCTGCCGCGCTTTGGTCGCAGTCGAGACCCACCCAACGCAACGCGCCATTGCGTAAAGGGTCTTCTAGCGCAGTGCGCGCCAGCTGGGGATCAACCTGTTCATCAAAGGTCACCAAAAGCGCCGCACGGGCCATTTCGCCTCCATAGAAATGAGCATGAGCACAGGTCACGATCCGCCGCACCGGATGCTGGATATATCACCATCCGAGAGCCTTAAAGTGCCCCGGACGCGCTCGCGCACGCGTCCGGAGAAGAGGCGGTGTCTATTCGAGATGAAGGCGCGCGGATCGAGAGATGACGACGGATTGTTCTACTTGCGTTATCGGGCCTCGTGTCGGCCTTGGATCCACATCCGGGACTAAGACGCCGGGACTGCCGAGACAGGCTGCCATTCCCAGAGCCCCGGCGACCCCTTCGAGGCCAGTTGATACCACTGACCGCTGTTTTGGTCCTGTCCGTACACGCTGCCGTTGTTCAATTGCAGGGCGCCGGTGTTGGTGCTTCCTGCGTTCGGCGTTATCGGCTGACCGTTTATGTCGGCTGTATTGTAGTCGTTGGCATTAATCGTAAAGACGTCGCCGGCGGGGTCCGTGAACGATCCGACACCTGGCTGGATGGTAAGGGTCCCGCTGGCTGCCTGGGGGCTGCTCGTGTTGCTGGAGCCCCCTCCAGTGGCGTCGTTGTTGCCGGCAACAAAGACCATGGGAGTTCTGATCGTTGCCGAGAGCTGTCGTCGTTGAGTTGCCAGAAGGAAGCACGAAGTTTCCGCTGGAGCTGGTTGAATCCGGCGGAGCCGAGACAGGCTGCCATTCCCAGAGCCCCGGTGACCCCTTCGAGGCCAGTTGATACCACTGACCGCTGGTCTGATCCTGTGCGTACACACTTTCATTGTTCAGTTGCAGGGCTCCCGTTTTGGTACTTTCGCCATTCGGTGTTACTGGCTGACCGTTTATTTCGGCTGTATTGTTGTCACTGGCGTTGATCGTGAAGACGTTGCCGGAGGCGTCCGTGAATGATCCGGAACCCGGCTGAATGGTGATTACGTCAGACATTGTCGATTGCATCTCCTCACAACAAGAAACAGGCCGATGAACGTGACCGCCATCGGCCTGTTGCTCCCCACGGGCGGGGGCTTACGGGTTAAGGTGGTTTATTGCGAAGTCGTCTTGTTCCCTTCATTAGGTTCTCCCGCTTGAACTGGCATCTTTTACCGGTGTCAAAGGTTCGCGGGACCCGTGGGCCATTTCGCATTATTCAATGCTTTCGTGTGAAAATATTTGGGATAATATTCACATTCTGCCAGCAGCTGAGTAATTGTGCATCGCGAGCGCTCAATAATGATTCTCATTGACAACCGGACGACTGACTGAGTTATCCGCCGGGACGCCTGAGTTTGGACACGTAATCATCGCTCACGGGCGTGCAGCTTTTGAGCGTGCTGCAATCCGTCAGGGGCGTGGGGCATGGCTGTCGTGGCGATGAGGGCGCCTGACGACACGCATCGTCTCTGCGAGGAAGCCGAGGGGGCGCCGTTGACGCGGGGCGGTGGCCGTGCCGGCTCACCGCTCCGCGGCCCGCTCTGCCGCCGCTATGTTTTCCGGCGCACAGATTACCTCCATCATGTTGCTCGCTGGATGCATGGCGGATGCCGGTAACCTCAATCAGGCAACAGTGCCCGGATACCGGCATCACGACGCCAACCACACCAATCTGCCGAGCGGTAACGCCAGCCCCGAGGCGATCCACAACGCAACTCATGGCACGTGGCTTTGGCCGCCCGCAGAGAACGACAAGCCGAATGGATAGGCCGGACTGTTGTGCGTCGAGGCGAATGATCCTGCCGCCGGATTTGTGGCCGCTTCAGCTGGCTTAGTTGTTTCCGTCGCTCAGTCCCGCTCATTCGGATAATAGCTGGCGTAGCGCTTCGACCTGACTGACCTGATGTATCCGACCCTGGTGAGCCGCCGGAGTGCCTTGTCCACGTTGTTGATGCCGAGTGCCTCGCACAGTTGCGCCCGGCTGATCCCGGGGCGCCCTCGCACCAACGCATCGACTTTGTGCGCGACGGTCGGCGGGTCACTCATTTGCAGCCGCCCGGCGCACGAGTTCGCGGAATAGCGCCTCGGCGGCATCACCGCGCCGCTGGCGCTCTGATCTGCGGGATCGCAGGCGAGATTTTCCGTTTGCGCGCCCGCTTCGGGCGATAGCTGCTGTGGACGATAGCCATGTTGGTAAAGTCTAGAAAGTCGGGTCTCATCTCTGGCACGGGACCAAATCGGCTGGACCGAGCATTCCGCACCGTAAAGATGCGCGACCTCTTGGGTCTCCGGCTGGCCTGGGTTTCGGGAAGCCGCGGCTCAACCGCCGTGGCGCACTTCGTTGCTATTGTGGCAATCTAAACGCGACCAACGTGCAGGAAGCGAAGGACGCACTCACCATGCTAGGTGTGACGGGCGACTGCAGTCTGATCATCCGGCGCGCGACGCCTGATGAGGCGGCTTGCTGGCGCGCATCCGCGATGGAGGCGGGCACGTGGTAGTGGACTTATCATGGCTGCATACCGAGAGAAGATGGCCGATGGCCCTCACGCGTGATTTGATGCATCAAGCAAGGTGGGAAGGGGAGAGCAATGAGGACGAAATGTCCGCTTTGGATCGTTGTCTTGCTGGTGGCCTGCTGCGCCCCCAAGCCAGACGGGCCGATCACTGCGGCATTCGATGGCATTTACAAGGGCAATGGATATTCAGTCTCTCCCCCCGGCTGGGATTGCCCCAATGTCCAGCCCGCCAACACGCTAACCGTTTCGGGTGGATACGCCACTATTGCCGACCTCCGTGGCTGGGTGGCGCCGAGCGGGGTAGCCACATTGTCGTCGCAGATCGCCCAGCTACAGGGTCAATTCCAGGGCCGTCACTTCGAGGGCCGCCTGCAGTTCCATGAGCGTGGGTCGGACCGCCTAACACGCGCGTACACCCTGAAGCTGGACCGGGTTGGCTAACGGCAAAGGCGGCGGCAATGGGACGAAATCTGAGTATGGCCGTGCGGATGCCCAACAGCGTTCACCAGCGCGGAAGCAGTCTCGACAGAGCATAACCGATTCCGGCCGCCATTAGCACCGCCACAACAGGTCGATCCTCCACTTTTTTGCTCAAGGCTACTGAGGATTCGCGGGCTTGGTCTACCGCCCCGCCGTAAGCACTCTGAGCGTCACCAGCAAGCTGCCGGGCCTTGTCTTCAATTACCAGAGCGACCAGCGCCAGAGTCGCAATCGCAAGGATTGGTTTCATGGATTGCTCCCGTTATTGTCGAAGCCCGCTGTTCTCAACGTTTGGCGCCTGCCGGTGGCGTGATCATGGCAGCGATAGCTCCATACAGATGTGATCTCATGCTTCGGGCCTCCAGCATACATAGAACTATTGGAACGCTGATGCCGTCGCTGGGTTGCTTGTTGGAGGCAGTTCAAGCTGACCAGGCAACGAAGGCACCAATGCGCCGCGTTGAGGCAGCAGGAGGACCAATCAATGGCGGAGATACGCACCGAGCAAGAGGACGGGGAGTTCTACCTTGTCGTCGATGGGGTCAGGATCGCCAAGCGCGGTCAACCCGGCACATCGCAAGCGGGAACATGGATCTCATTGGTGCCAGGCTGGGAGGTCGGCGGCACGATCGGGCGCATAATCATCACCCACGACAGCAAGACCATCCACTGATCACATCGCGCGTACGGTGAGCCCCGCGATTTCGCTTTACCGCGATCTGACGACGGCGAACACGTGCCCCCACGCGGCCACCACATCCCGAAAATCGCACCTTCACGACCGCCTCCCTCGCCGATAGCGTGGCCCCGTCGCGCGGCTTGCCGGGTCAGGGGGTAAACAAAACCCAATCAGGAGGCCACCGTGCGCGCACGCACTGCGTTCCGCCGTGTAGTTGCCTGGCTGCTCGCTCGGTGCTTGCCAGCTGACGCGCTGGCCGCCTGCGCCATCGCCCTGGCCTGGATCGACCGGAGGCGCGCGGCCTCGGCGTTCTCACGGACCTTACAGGCGTGCGCGATGACCCGCTTGGCGTGCTCGATGAGGATGAGGGAGTGATCCCGGAGTGCTTGGGGCGATTGGGCCATGGCGAGAAGCCTATGCACCCTTGATCGCCCGATGCACAACGGTGCGCCCACATCCAAACAGCGCGGCTATCTGACCGATGCTCTTGCCTTCCTCCAGGTGCATCTTAACGGCTTCTGCGCGCTGGTTGGGGCGAAGGGTGTGCCGGCGACCAAACGCCACTCCCCGCTTCCTGGCCGCCGCTATGCCGGCCGCCACACGCTCCTTGATCAGCTCACGCTCGAACTCCGCTATCTGCGCCAGCACACCAAACACGAGCCGGCCAGCTGGCGTCTTCAGATCAACGCCCAGCGTCGTGATGACTATGCGCACGCCGCGTGCATCCAAATCCTTGGCTGTGTTCAGTGCGTCGAGAGTTGAGCGCCCAAGCCGATCGACCTTCCAGACAACCAGCTTGTCACCATCGCGAAGCTTGGCCAGCAACTCGACATATTTCGGCCGATCAGCACCTTCCCTGCCGGTAGCCTTCTCCTTTACGATGTCCTTCTGCGCCACGCCGGCATCGATCAAGGCGGCGACTTGCAGGCCAAGCTCCTGATCCTCCGTGGAGACCCGGGCATATCCATAAATGGACACTAATTACGCTCCTGTTCCGGGACGGCATTGCGGAACAGTAGACGCGGCAGGCTCCCGTTGCAAGTGGAATGTTCCGCAGACTTTAGTTTGCGAACACATGCCATGATTTCGATCACGGCTTTCGGCCGCCTGGGGTGATGACCGTCGCGAGTGCTGCAACCCTATCTGATCGCCAACTCGTGGGAATAGCGGCGGCACTACGCAATGCACCGCGATACATCTCAGTCTGCGAGCCGTCCTTTCCCCGCCAACTCCGGCCTACAGATCTCCTCGACAAACGCATCGCCGATCGCGGACATGACGTTGTCGGGTAATATCAGCGCAGGCAGCCATCGCCCATCGCCGCCACGGAATTGCGGCGCACGGATGGAAATCGCGCCGCGCCTCTCTCGGCCTTGGAATCCCCGCACATCAATTTCGACGCCCTGGATATCGATCTGCACGTCGAACAACCACTTGAGGGTGCCACGCCTGATTCTCCGCCGGGGTTCGGGCGCTGGGCCGCCTGACCAGGCCGCGTGAAGTGGACGGCAAGACGGTGCAAGGGATCAACTTCTTCGCTCCGGCGGACAAAGCCCTGCTGCACGCCTTGTAAAACCCGAGGGTCAACATCGCCGGCGTTCGCCGCAGCCAGTTGTTGCCGCACCTCGGCATGTTCTCACTCACCCGACTGTCGCGACACCTGCGCCGACTGCTCGACCTTGGGGTTATCAAACACGTCACCGGTACCTACCGCTACTACCTGACCAAGGCCGGACGTGCCGCGACCGCAGCGGCGGAACGGATCACCGAGGCGGTTATCATTCCGGCTATGATTTGATGGGATTTAACCGATGGTGCAATTCCACGCAGCGGGCGAGAAGTGTTGGCCCGTAAGGGACTAATTGTCACTCGCTCCCGACGCCACCGCGCCGCGCGCCAGGCCGTCGCGCTGCCTTGCCGCGCCGCGTCGAGGCGGCCGATAGGGACGTTAAGCCGCCGGCAGACCCGTGGCGTGCCGCAGCATGTGCGGGTGGACATGGAACCCGAGCTTCGCAGCTTCGCGCGCCCTCTCCACAAATGCTTCCGGCTGAACCAGAGGCGGTCGGTTTCCAAAGGCGGAAGGCTTCGGCGTCCACGAACGGGTGCGTGACCAGCACGCACCCGCCGAAGCTCTCAGTTGGCGGCGACCGGGCGATCGACCTTGCCGACAATGTAAGCGACGCCTTCTGGTCCAACCTGGGAACGTCCGCAGGATGCACCACGGCGTGCAGCAAAAGACCTACCCCCTTCGGGACGGAGAAACAGCCTACCCAACCGCGACACTTGTAAATCTAGCCGTCGCCTTACGACCGAGTATCACTGTCGCGGCTACAGAGACCACTCGGCATCGGTCAGGTCACTCGGGTAGCGCAGCTTGTCCCGGTCGTAGCGGGGGCGGTTCTCCGTCGTCCACATAGGGGCACCTCGCGAAGCGGCGCCGCAGATAGAATCACAGGCAATTCGAGCCGCTCAACCCCGTCCCGTAACCGATTTAAATACTCTGCGAACCTTCCGGACGGTCGTTGCGGGCGAATAGGGATGACCGACCGCGACCGTCCTGGCACCTTCCGAGCGAATATGCGCACAAACATAAACAGCAGTACCAAGAAACTCACCGATTGGGGCTGACACCTCGTACTAGACCGACATCACGAATCCTCGGCGTAGGAAGCGGTGAACAACCTTAGCAAAGTGGAGGTCCGCGCGAAGTGGCGGCCAATCCGACGCGGAAAAGAACCACCCAGCAACGCTACCGCTAATCGCCATGAGAGACCGCGATAAACTGCGAGGTAAGCGGCGCCTTGGGTAGATTGTGGCTGTCCCAAGCCTCCCAGCCTCCGCGATACCAGTAGACATGTGTGTAGCCCAAGGCGATCAACCGCAGTGCGAGATTGCGGCTCTGCCACCGCTGGACGCACCATGCGAAGGTCACGATGGGATGCTGCTTATCGCCGTGGGTGGCTTGCGCCACCACTGTGTCTAATGCAGTCTGCCACTCGTCAGTGAAGGTGCCGGTCTCAGGAAAGTCGATTCGAATGGCGCCGGGAACCGTCGGGTTCTGTGGAGTCGTCGTCAGCACCAGTGGCTTGGTCTCCAGCAATCGCACCAGTTCTTCGGTGGTGACCGTGGTACCTCCAGGAACGGTCATCGGCGTCGGTGAATTCATCTTCTCGTACAGGGTAGCAGTGGATGCGATATGATAATCAGCGCTTTCGTCGAGATGATCGGGGGCGCCGGCTAACCGAAACCCCTCGGCCAGACGCATTTCCTGCGCTCGTTGGTCTGCACTATAGTACACTGGAATTCTGGTGATGAACCAGCGAATTGTGAAGTCACTCATTCGCGGCGACGACATTGCCGATGCGAGTATCGTATGTGCATCGTCGAGTTCGGCCGCTCAGGGCGTAGGCGGCGGCGAGGTATAGCTTGGTATTTTCGACCTCGTTGTCGTTGCGTTTGGCGAGTTGCGAGGGTGGCATATGGGCTACCAAATCGAGCACCTTCTGCAACCAATCTATTGCGTCGGCGTCGCGCGCAACCATGATCAGCATGCGACCGAGCGTAACATAAATGACATCCCGGTTCGCGGAGAGAGGATTGAGACGCGCCGTGCGTTCAAGCAAAGGGATGGCATTGTTGACGTTACCCCAACATCTGATGCACTGGACGAATTCGGCAGCAACGCCGGCCGAACTTGAATTGATATCAAGCAAATGACTGAAGGTCGCCACTGCCTGCTCATACCGTTGCTGACGCATAAGCAACCAGAACTTGGCACCCAACACGTCGGGTGCGTTGGGCGCCACCCATTCCGCTCGATCGACCAAGGTGGCCGCCCGGTTGATCGAGCGGTTGGATTGTAGAAGCATCGCCGCCACGCCGGCCTTGGCGGCGACTGATTTGGGGTCTTTCCGCAGGGCTTGTTCAAAATAACCCAAAGCTATGTTGTTGCCATCCTCGCTGCGTGGTTCTTGCAGAATCGCCCTAGCACGCAGCACCAGATCATAGGCTGCCGGCTCGGCCATCGCCGGCTGGCGCTTTGTCTTATCGAACCTGATATTGAGGGCTGTGCCAATGCGCTGAACCGTGCTGTCCTGACCATTCCGAAGATCGCGCAAGGGCTGATCGAACCGGTCTGCCCAGACGTGGACACCATTGTAGGCGGCGATAAGCTGGGCGTTGATCCGTACTGCATCCCCGAGCTTGCGGACGCTACCTTCGAGCACAAAGCGGACCCCAAGCTGCCGACCAACATCGCGGATATCCACCTGCTTGCCCCGATACGAGAAAGCCGATTCGCGGGCAACGACAAGAGCGCCATCGAGGTGCGAGAGGTCGGTCGTCAAATCCTCCGAGATACCATCGGCGAGGTAGTCTTCATCGTGATCGCCACTCAAATTGATGAATGGCAGGACAGCTATGGAAAGAGTATCAGTGGATGCGTCCACTGTCGGTCGTGTGTCGCGTGGGTACCACAGCCACCCACCAATGCCGGCTACGATGAGACCAAGCAAGACACATGCGACCGTCATTGCTGAGCGACGCCTGGATCGAACCCGTCCATCCAGGCGCACGACGAAAGCTTCGACCGGTTGCGCGATGTTCTTTAGCTGAACGGTACCCATCGGTTCGAATTGCAGGTCCAGTCCCTGGACGTGATTGCGGACGACTGCCGAGACGCAGACGCAACCGGGCGGGCAGATGGCTTGGAGCCGTGCGGCGATATTAACGCTGTCGCCGTGGATGTTCTGACCGTCGGGGATGGCGTCCCCAATGTTGATACCCATGCGGAAGCGGATACGGCGCTCAAGAGGCTGGCCATTGTCGAATTCGGGTATTCGAGTTTGTATCTCGACCGCAAAGCGTACGGCGGACGATACGCTGGAGAACTCCATCATCAGCGAATCACCAGCAGTGTTGTGAATTTTCCCTCCATACCGCTCAAGGGCCGGCTCGATGAGGGAATGGCGCAATTGCGCCAGACGGGAATATGTCCCGACGTCATCCTGTCCAATCAGAAGGCTGTAGCCCACCATGTCGGCGTGTACGAAGGCCGCCAACCTCCGTGGTTCTCCGCCTCTGACTGCAGGTAGCCCGCCCGATGCTCCCCGCATTTAGGCCCCCGCTAAAGCAATTCATGCTATAATAGCTCGTGATTGGTGTCACTGGCCGATGAAGCGACTGCCAAGGCCAGCGTAAGAGCGCCGATAGGTCACTGATCACCGTCCGTCAGCCAAAGGTCCCACACTACCCTGCGGCCCCAGCGGCGAGTTGCCCGGCAGCGACAGTGAGGTTGGCACGCTCCACGCCTATTGCGGCGCCCGTAGCCCCGGGGTTGCCGGACCGAACACCCGATCCGACGGTCGTCGGCAATAAGAAGACTGGCTCATCGCGAGCTAGCTGAGTCGCACTTTTCATTCGGGCGCCTCAGGGCCTCGCTGACCAGTGCAGACCGCGCGCTCGCCTTCCTGCGGGCCCCCCAGTGCGGAGTTCTATTATTACTGATTCCGATCTAATCCTGCCCCCTGTTCCGACTTAAGCCGGTCAGGGTAGCGCAGCGGACCGCGAGCGGGATGAACGGGGTTAGTTCGCGTCGGCCTCGTTAGGCTTGGCGTTTTTTGTTGCGCGTAGTTTTGCGCGGGGACTCGCCTTTCAGCTCCAACCGTGCCGGCGTCGCCGCCAAGCTTCAGCCTCACACTGGCCCTGCCACCAATAATAATCTGGCGTAGGATGTGCTGGCACTGCCCGGTAGTTCCCCGAACCCCCCGTGGCCCGCTACCGGCAACAGACAATCCCACTCTGATTTCACGGACCCTCCAATCTGATCGAACCAACCAAGCACATGCGATGATATATATTTGAGCGCTGCATCCGCCCCAAATTGGCTAGCCTCCTCCCGCGATCGTTGCCTTGGCAGGCAGCGGTGGAGGTAAACATGACAACACGATCATGGTTCGGTGGTATCGGCGATTGGTACGATGAATTGTTGTGGTCCTCAGCCGCAGGCGCAAGCGGATATCCGGATCCAGGTGATGTCGCGTTCATCAACAACGGCACCGTAGACATTTCCGGTTCCCAGGAGACCTTCAGCGGTGTCCCCGTAGACGGCATAATGATCTCGATCGGCGCCACAAGCGTGCTGGATCCGGCTGTGATCGAGACCAGTGATGCGAGATTTGGCAAGACGACCACCCTTATCAGCACCGGTTACGCCGCGCTGGATGCGACGGGGCCCACCGGCTTTGCGGGCACGATTTTAGCCGATTCCGGCGGATCCACCTTCAGCATTAATGCCACTGCGCAGAATAGCGCGCAGCAGGCGGCCTTCGTCCTGTTGCACGGTGGCTTTATCGATGTCACCGCAGGCGACAATCTTGTGCTGATCGGCTCGATGGTGGCTGACTCCAGCGTGACGATTGCAGGCGGCAGCACGTTTACCAATGACGGCACGCTGCGTGCCTTCGGCGGCACGACTTTCATCGCCCCAACCGCCACGCTGGCGGGCACCGGAACGTTCGAGGCCGGACCCGGTGCGACGCTGGCGCTCGAAAGCGCTGTGCCAGCCACACAGACAGTCGTGTTCGATCAGGCTGGCGAGCGGTTCGCAAACACCTGCTCGATCTCGGCCGATTTGCCCTTGCGTGTTGTCGCGCATACCCATCCGGCTGGACCTGAGCTCCCCGTCCAGCTTCGCCGGAACCATCAGCGCTTTCAGCCAGGGAGACACGATCGACCTGTTGGGCATCGTCGCCACATCAGCCTCGTTCGACGCCGCGAGCGATCGGCTGACCATTATGAATGGCACCTCGGTGGTTGCAGCACTTGCCATGCAGGGGCCCCAGTCAGACGCTGTGCTGAATACCGGCACAGACGGGTCTGGCGGCACGCTGATCACCTATCCCGGATCAGCGTCAAGCATATCCTATGAAATCGACACCGGCGACCAGGCGCTGCAGGCAGATACCGTCCGCAGCACAATGACGACGGCGGCCGGTGCGTCAATCATTGGCACCGGTATTACCATCGGCATCATGTCGGACAGCTTCAACGCCACGGTGAACGGTGTTGTGGATCCGGCCGATGCCGCCGCGCAAGCTGGCTACTTGCCAGAAACCGCCCGGGGCACGTCAGCCGTTACCATCTTGCAGGATTCGACCGCCAACGGTGTCGAAAACGAAGGCTTGGCAATGGCCGAGCTAGTGCATCAGATCGCGCCAGGGGCGTCCATCGAGTTCTATACAGCAGAGGGCGGGCAGACCAGTTTCGCGCAGGGTGTGACCGCCCTGGTGCAGCATGGCGCCAACATCATCGTCGATGACTGGTCGTTTTCTAACACGCCGTTCTATCAGGTCGCCGGCCCGGTCGATACCGCGGTCCAGAACGCCATCTCGGCGGGGGTCGACTACTTCACAGCGGCCTCGAATTTTGGCGATTCGTTCTACGAAAGCGCGTGGGACCCAGTAGACGCCTCACTTGTCCTGAACGCCGATCAACCAGCCGAGGACGTGACGGCGCAAGACTTCAGCAACGGCACGCCGCTGCAGGCGATAGCCATCCCAGGCAGCATCGCTACATCGATCGATCTGCAATGGGATGCACCCTGGCCTGCGGAAGGCGCCAGCGTGCCCGACCCGATTGCGATGGTGCTATATTCTGCCACCACGGGCAGCATCGTGGCGACGTCCAACCAGGTCGCTAATATAGGGGGTGGTTTTCTTCCCGAGATCAATTTGTCCGTGCCCGTCGCTTCGACCAGCACACAATATGACCTGGCGATCTATCAAAAAAGTACGGATGCAGTTTCACAGTTCAAATACGTTCTGTTCGGCTCGCCAGGGACAGTCACCGTCAGCAGCACGACGCCTTACGACGGCAGCACGGTCTCCGCGCAGGACCCTGGCGGGATCATTGACGATCCTCTCGCCGGTCAGGGATCTGGCGACGTGCATGGTCAGGAGCTGGTGCCTGACGTCAACACTGTCGGCGCGACATACTGGTCCGGCGCGCCGGCCTCTGGAGTTCCGTCCGACTGGACGGAATACTTCTCCAGCGTCGGCCCCGGTCAACTTCTGTACGATCAGAATGGCGATCCGCTTGTTGCACCAGCGTCAGCGGGCAAGGTCGATTTCGTTGCCCCCGACGGCGTCCAGACATCGGTACCAGGCTTCCAGCCGTTCTTCGGGACATCGGCGGCTTCCCCGCAGGCAGCGGCCGTCACAGCCCTGATGTTGCAAGCCGACCCCTCGCTGACCACGTCGCAGGTCACCGATCTTCTGGAACAATCTGCCATCAACATGAACCTGCCGGCAGCTGATCAGGGCGCCGGCCTGATCCAGGCCACCACAGCGGTTGAACTGGCGCTGGCCGCGGCAAAAAACACATCCGGCCTCTCGGTTCTTGATACAACGACGGATCAGGCTTTGTCAGCGACCGCGCAGCCCTATTCGGGCCGGATCGAAGGGCCAACCAGCGAGTATATCTCCACCACCACCGACAACCTGAATATCGCTGCCTCCACGCCGAACTGGTTTATCCGCGCCGGAAGTGGGGATGACACCATTCGGGTCAGCAGCGGCACGAATTTCCTGGAGGCCTCGACCGGTTCAAACTTCCTATCCGGCGGCACCGGCACTGATACCTTCGTGGCGGATGCTCGCGATCGGACCGCTGACTTCTGGAACACCATTGCAAACTTCCATTCTGGCGACACAGCGATCATCTGGGGCGTCACGCCAGCCGACTTCCGCCTGACGTGGGTCGATGGGCAGGGTGCTGCTGGCTACACTGGCCTGACGCTTCATGCCGCAGACCCTCACGTATCAACCGCATCGCTGACCCTAGCCGGGTTCACCACCGCTGACCTGACGAATGGCAGCTTGAACATCGGCTTTGGCACAACATCGACCAGGGGTGCTTATTTGGACATTAAGGCGACTTGACCGGCTTGTCTGTCAAATACCGACCCGCTCTGGCGGCACTCACCTTGAAGGTCCGGATGTTTGGCTCTGGCTTGCGGCGTCCGGTCGTTCCGCGTTGACAGAGAGACGATTCCGTCCTGACCGTGAGATGGGGGTTTGATCGGGGCGGAGGAGGATTGCCGTCCCGACCACTCGCCATTCTCGTGTTGACAGCTTAATTAACACCCCTCAAAACAAATTTCCGTCGTCACGACGGAAAAAAGTGCTTTTGCGAGTTGATCTGCTTCGGGACCGTTGTCACTGCTGACCATGACAACTGCGGTCGCATTCCCACTACCTCCCCCAATGCATGTCATTATAGCGAGAGCATCCCCTGAGGATGAATTACCCCAGACCGACAGATTATTCCGCTGGACATTCTGTAAGCCGTTTCTACTGGCAGCATCTTCGGCGAAGCCGTAACAGCCATTTTCGGTATTAGCATGCACCTGCCCTCTGTACCAATAAAGATAATATGCCTCGGCGGGCGATATATTCCCTATGATTGATGTAAAGGCAATTGCGAGAAGCAATAGAAACGATCGCATGGCAGCCTCCCTTGGTTAATCATGGAAGCGCGTTAGCTATACCCTCCCCAGGGCATGCCAAGAGTGGGACACACCGACATTTCCCAACTCGAAACCACGGCGCGCCGCGAAAAGTATAAACAAGCATGCCATAGATGGCGTGAAAAACGCCGTGACCTACCTCACATCCAGGATCACGGTAACGTGAGCACGATCGCATTGGCCTCGACTCCTTCGATGTTACGGCAGGAGCCATGTTTAATCCCTTCTCTTATTCGATTTCGTGGCCGGACCGTCTGACGTTCGGTGGGCTCGTTTCGTCCGGCGAGATTGTTTCACTATCGGGCACCCACGACACCTTCGGTTTTCGCAGCCAAATCAGGCAGAAAAGCGCCACACCGCACCAGAGTATAGAAGGGCCCGCAGGAAAGGCGCGGTCCATGGTGAGCTTTGGTCATAAGCAAACGACCAATCATCAGCTTCCGATCGAAGAGCATCCCCTCCCCACAGAATGAACGGCTTTGCGGCACTACCAGCCGATCTCGGTAGCAGGCGGCGCGGAGTATCAGGGTCCCCACCACAACTCGTGGATATGGTCATCGACGGCGTGGTACACGACGTGCTGCGTCCCCTGCGCGTCGAACATATAACCATGTGGATCACCAGCAGCATCGGGTGCATTGGTGGCAGCCGTAATATCATCAGTGTTCCACTCGCCGCTCCACCACAGTTCATGAATATGGCCATCGGTCCCTAGGTATACGACGTGCTGGGTCCCCTGCGCGTCGAACATATAACCATGCGGATCGCCAGCAGCATCAGGCGCATTGGTGGCAGCCGTAATGTCATCGGTGTTCCATTGGCCGTTCCACCAAAGCTCATGAATATGGCCGTCGGTCCCACGGTACACAACGTGTTGGGTTCCCTGTGCGACGAATACATAACCGCTTGGGTCGCCAAGGCATCGCACGGCGTTGGTCATCCCGGTAAGGTTCTCGGTATGCCACTGACCATCCCACCAGAGTTCATGAACATGACCATCATCGCCGCGGTACACGACGTGCTGGGTCCCCTGCGCGTCGAACATGTATCCGTTCGGATCCCCCGCTGGGAACACTGCACCTGTTTGAGCCGTGAGGTCATCAGTGTTCCACTGGCCGTTCCACCAAAGCTCATGAATATGGCCATCGGTCCCTAGGTATACGACATGCTGGGTTCCCTGCGCTTCGAACATGTAACCATGTGGATCGCCAGCCGCATCAGGCGCATTGGTGGCAGTCGTAATGTCATCAGTATTCCACTGATCATTCCACCATAGCTCATGAATATGATTGTCGGTCCCACGGTACACGACGTGTTGGGTTCCCTGTGCGACGAATACATAACCGCTTGGGTCGCCAAGGCAGCGCACGGCGTTGGTCATCCCCGTAAGGTTCTCGGTATGCCACTGACCATCCCACCAGAGTTCATGAACATGACCATCATCGCCGCGGTACACGACGTGCTGGGTCCCCTGCGCGTCGAACATGTATCCGTTCGGATCCCCCGCTGTGAATACGGCGCCCGTCTGAGCCATGAGGTCGTCGGTATTCCACATTTTCTCGTTTCCCTTCAGTGTATATTTACGGAGCGCCCAAACGAGAGGCGCACCCAAAAAAGAGCAGTTGCACGGTGATCGGCGAAGACTTTGTGAGCTACGTCACAGGGCTCAGCTCACGTTTTGGGGATGTGTCGCTAGCCGCACCGGATGCGCGGCGGCAAGCAAGAGGTGCCTCCTCGGCGAAGCGGTTATGTGGAGCGCGTGCCCATAGACCAGACGCCGACAAACGGGCAGCACAAGCGTCGGGGGCGGTTGACATGCGAGCACGCCGCGTAATGCGCCGTGTGGCATCCTATTCCGTATGAAGGCCAGGGACGCTCTGGCTAAAGTACGGGACAGTAGGGCTCCCAGCTATGCGCAAAAGCCAGTCGGCCAACGGCAGCCGCGGGAGTGCGTCCGCATAATCGCCAGTTGGGGGCCGTCTGAGCCGGATCAGCCGTCGCGATCGTGGCCGCTTGCTGCCGCTGGGATATGCAGAAACCCCTCCGGTCACTGAACTGAAGGAGGTAGACCAAGTCAGGGAGGCCGATGCAGATGCCGAGAAGATGGCCATGAAGCAGTCAATCGGGGTCATAAGGGTCGCCCATCGCAAGGACCCCTGGAACACGGATGAACCGCAGCCTCCGACGCTCGAGCTTATGTCGCTTAGCGTTGCCGGCGATCCGCCCGCGCCAACGCATGCTGATGGTCAAGTTGAATGGTCGCGCTGACAATGCCCTCGCGCCTCGAAGTTTGCCGACGAGGATCGGGAAAGGACAGAGGCGATACAGAGGCGATCATTGCCGCAGTCGAGGTTGCCACCAAGCCGATCTTGTAGGCTTCCAAGTTTGGCAGTTCACGCAGTGGGTCGCGGACGGAGCCGCAACGTGGTGGTCGTCCCTGATTGGGTTCCAGCATTAACTCTCTCGTCTATGACGACCGGGACCAACATCCCTGCGACGACGCCCGAACCGCTGCACTGCGAAGCACCGCGGCCGGTCACTCGCCGCCACACTGTCAGTTCTGGTGAGACATCTTGCGCGGCAGGCTGCACGACAGATGTTCAGGGATGTAGGCAATCTAGACGGCGGCCAGATCGATGCTCCAAACTTCGAGCTTGGCGACCGAGCAGCACCATGATCCATCGAGCAGCCATCTACGCGCGATACTCGTCAGACAGCCAGCGCGAGGCGTCGATAGACGATCAGATCGCAGATAGTAGGTCTGACCAGCGTTGCTGCAGGGCGGATTTTCACACGGTCTGCAAGAATTTCGCACCCAAACTAGGCCGCTGAAACGATTATCCTTTTTTCGGCGCGTAATTCCGGTGCAGAATGGCACCATGAAATACGGCTATGCGCGGGTATCGACGGACGGCCAGAGCGTTGAGGCCCAGGTCCGCCAACTGACCAAGGCCGGATGCAAGAAAGTGTTCCGCGAAGTGGCGAGCGGGGCCAAGACCGACCGCGCGCAGCTTCGCCGGTTGCTCGGCCAGCTTGAGGCGGGCGACGTGCTGACGGTGACGCGGCTCGACCGGCTGGCGCGATCAACCCGCGACCTGTTGAACACCCTCGCCACCATCACCGGCAAGAAGGCCGGATTCCGGTCGCTAGGCGACGCATGGGCCGACACCACCACATCACACGGGCGGCTGATGCTGACCGTGCTGGGTGGCCTTGCGGAGTTCGAGCGCGACCTCATCCGGGCGCGGACTGGCGAAGGCCGGGAGCGGGCGAAGGCGCGCGGCGTGAAGATGGGCCGCAAGCCAAAGCTCACCCCACATCAGCGCGCCGAGGCGATCAAGCGCAGAGACAGCGGCGAGGCGGTGCGTGAGATCGCGCGCAGCTTCAACGTCCACCACGCGACGATTTCTAGGCTTTCGGCATGAGTGGCAACCTGAAAATCGAGTTCCCATCCCAAGGTTGGACGCAGTTTTTAACCACTAGGAAGGGGTTACTGGACGCCTACGATCTAGCAAAGGACAGAGCCGCCTCTCACAAGGTCAGGGTTCTCCATGGCAAGGTTGGAGAAGCTGACGTGAGGAAATGGCTATCCGAATTCTTGCCACAGAAATTTGGCGTGACCTCAGGCTACATTGTATCTTCAGGGTTGAAGCACGACGCTAAGACACCGCATTACGATGTCATCATCTACGATGTCCAAAACTCTCCGGTGTTGTGGACTGACACAAACCCAGACCAAGCAGGGCGAGGGCTTTCCCGTGCTATACCAGTTGAGCACGTTGCATGCGTGTTGGAGGTCAAGTCTCAATTCTCACCGAGAACAGTGGCCGATGCAATCAAGCATCTAAAGGATCTGCTGCCACTGATGGGCGGAATTGATGATCCGAAAGAGCGCTACAAGCTGCATTTGCCTCCCGCGTTTACCTGCGGACTAATCTTTTTCGAGCTCAAGAAAGAAGACGAGTTTAAGCTCACGGCATTGAACACAGCGATCAAAGGAATGGAGTTACGCAATTTTCTTGGCGGGATGATTCTTCGGGGTGACGGCCACAGCCGCCCGCTGACTGGCAGGCTGCAACTCGGACGGAGTGAGAAGCCCATAACAAAAGGGCTCACGGAATCTCTACTTACGGGCTTTGCGATGTCTAAATCCGTCAGAGTATCCGACACCTGCCATATACTCTCTCATCTTATGTGGATGGAGACGCATTTCGCCCAGTTCGCTTTCGACTTGATAGCCATGATGCAAGGAACATACGAGCCGGGTCGCCTCTCAAGCTTCTATGGGATGGGACGGTAGATACCGTCCGCCTCTGGACTTTCCATAAACCATGATAACCCGGCATTGGTCCGCATTCCCCGCCGATAAACCGACTTCCTGGCTGGTAACCGGTGCTGCCGACGGCCTATCCTACTCACCTCTAGGCCAGCCTCCGGAACGCGGAGGAAGAGCCGTTACCGCGCCACGCTTCCCAGCATCCGTGAGAGCCGGTGCTGGAGCTGGGGGTCGAGGAATGTCCGCCCACCGCGGGCATAGGCCGAGGGGGATACGCCTGACAGGACGAGAGCCGTAGCCGCCTTTATGACCAGTGTGTAAGTCCGTGCGCACATGGCACTGCTCCAAGCTGGTCGCATCTTTACCCGATGCATACTGGAAATTAGTTACGACTGGGGCGTGCCGCCGACCAGCGTTCTCCGGCGCAAATTACCGGCGATAAGCGGACTTCTCGGCCGGTCATCGGTGGCTGTCACATCCGGTTGCCTTCCGATAACTCGGCTTTCGGCATGCTATTGGCGGGCCTGCGACTGTGTGGTGGGGGCGATAACTGCGTTTCCCGATGCACTTGCCAGGAAGTGCAGCACCTTGTCCGAGATCAAATCATCTCTGCCGATGGACATTCCAGAAGAGTGCCTGCCCGTCTAATACGCCTGTCAGGTCGGCTCGGAAGGCCGTAGAAGGGTACCAAGTGCCGAGAGGGAAGCAGGGCAGGTCGATGAAGGCCTGAGCTTGCATCTCCGTGGCGATCGTCCGTTGAGCAGTAATATCGGGTGCGTCGAGCCACTGATTGCGCAGCTTCTCGATCTTGGGACTGCTCGGCCAACCTACGCCCGCGCCGTCGCCGCGCAGGAGCCCGTGATCCGCTGGAGTCAGCACGTCCGTTCCTTGCAGGCCCCCGCAGAAGGGATTCCATCCCCCTTGATCGGGTGGCTTCTTGCTGACGATCCGCTGCGAAATAGTGGCCCCGTCAGCCACCTGCTCATCGACGTTCATTCCGACCTGGCGCATGGTGTCTGCGGCGACGTCACACATCGCCTTGATGCCCCAAGCATTAGCCGGACTCATTAGCACAACCGTCTCACCTTGATACCCTGCCGCCTCCAGGTCGTGTTTCACCCGCCCGAGACCTCGGGGGCCGATGAGAGCTGCAAACCCCACATCGCTTGCCATCGGCGAGGCGGGAGGAAAGAAGCCCGTCGGCACATGCCAGTTCGTCGGGTCCTGGTCGATCACGGCGGTCATGAACGTTGCCTGATCGAAAGCCCCCATCAAGGCACGTCGGATCGCCGGGTTGTTGAATGGCGGGAACAGGTGGTTTGGCCTCAGAAAGCCCCAGAAGCCGGTGGAGCCCACTCGTTGGAGGATGATCCGGCTGTCGTGCCTCAGCACCGGTCGCAGCTCATCATATGCGTATTCAGTCCAGTCGATCTCGCCCGATTGCAAAGCTGCCGTGACGCTGGCTTGATCGGGATTCAAATGCCACTCGACTCGATCGAAATGCACAACCTTCGGGCCGGAGGTGAGATCCGCCTTCCCGTCATCGCGTGGCCTGTAGTCTGTGAAGCGCTCGTAGGCGTAGAGTGCCCCGGTACGCACTCGTCCGCTTTGAAGCGGAAGGGACCGCTGCCGATAACCTCGGTCACTGGCTCAAACGGATCGGTCTTGGCCAAGTGCTCTGGCATGATTGGGCACATTCTGAGTGAAAACTTGCCAAGCGCATCCGGCAGCAGCGAGAAGGGCTTGTTTAACCGGAACACGAACGTCCGATCGTCGGACGCAGTTAGTTCGTCCGTGCGTTGCATCAGCGTCTGACCGAACAGATCTCGCGTACCCCAGCGCCGGATACTGGCCACACAGTCGCGCGCCAGGACTTGCGTGCCATCATGGAACAGCAGCCCATCGCGCAACGTCAGCTTCCAAGTCTTACCATCGTTCTCGATGATGTGGCCGGCCACCATCTGTGGCTTCGCCGCGAAGCCCTGATCAACGCCAGCCTGACCCATAGAGCGTGTCGAACACCATGAAGCCGTGACTGCGCGTCTCGTAGGACAACGACACGACCGGATCTACGACCGGAGATCCCCAATCGGCGCGTATTTGAGCACCGAGGTTTTTTCGCTCCGTGCTATTGACGGCAGAGCAAGTACGGCGGCCGAGGCCGCGATAAAGCGGCGGCGTTCCATGGTCCCCCCTTTACCCGGAGGTCGGAACCGATGCCGAGATGGACGCCGATCCCAGGCGCTCGGACCCTACGCTCCAGCTCGCGCTCGCCATAAGCGGCATTGGCAACGCATGCATTGCAGGTCACCGTGGCCGCAAAGATGACTTCCGATAAGCTTCTCCGCTGGTCGCGTAGGCGGCTCTAGGCCGCCGCGTTTGCTGCCGATAACCGGACTTCTCGGCGCGTATGCGCATCATGCCGGCTGGCCCCGACGCCGTCCATCCCATGCCCGACCAGCCCTCATCATCGCCAGACCGACCCGGATCTCGGAGTTTCTCGCGTGATGCGACGGGCAGGGCATCGCCGTCGGTCGTCGCCGTCCAGCCAATTCACGGGCCTGGATCGCTCCAGGCCCCCGGCCTGGCAGTCAGTGCCCTCAATCTCCGCCCGGAGCCAATCTTCAACTGTAATGCCTACGCGTGACCAAACGACGCCGGGGGCTTCCATGGCGCTTCCATGAAGCAAACAGCGCCACGGGAGGTCGACGGCTTAAATTATTGATTTTCCTATAGAAGTCTGGTTGCGGGGGCAGGATTTGAACCTGCGGCCTTCAGGTTATGAGCCTGACGGCGGTGACTGACGCAGCCGACCGGCCGCCTAAGAGGATAGTTTTCTTAAATGATCCGCCCACAATTCGGCAAGTTCTCGGCGCTGATCCAAGAAATCCGTTCTCAGATAGGCCCGCTGAACTTGGCTGCCGATCTGGTGGTCCAGCGCCCGTTCAGCCTCCAGGAGACGCTGAGGATGAACCTCCGCGACCCAGTCCATGAATGACGACCGAAAGCCGTGCACGGTGTATCTCAGGTCCATCTTGTCGCGGATCAGCGTCTGCATGGCGTCGTCCGTCTGGCGTCCTGATCCGCCGCGTCGGCGACTGCCAAATATCAGTGTGTCGGGTGTGGTCTGAACCGGCTTGATGCTCTCGAGCAGATTCACCGCAGCGGTGCTCAAGGGGATCGTCCGCGCGACACCGGATTTCATGTGCTCGGCGGGCACGTTCCATCGATTGCCGTCGATCTCGCTCCATGTCGCCCGGATGACCTCGCTGGTTCTGGGGCAACAGGCGAGCAACAGCAGTTCGAGTGCGCGTGCTGCTGTCTCCGGGCGCTGCCGCAACTCGGCGAAGAAGCCGGGCAGATCCCGCCACGGCATCGCTGGTCGCGGCTTTACGACCGCCGACACGCGCGGAAGGAACCGCAAGACGTTGATACAGGGGTTGGAACCGCTGAATCGTGCCGGATCGACGGCAATGGCATGTTCGATTGCCTGGTCGATGCGTCCCAGGACGCGTCGCGCGGTCTCATTGGTGGTTTCCCAGACGGGTTTGATCACCTCCAGCACGTCGGCCTGCGTCAAACTGGCGGTCGCCTTGTCCATCAACGGACCCGCAATCCGATCCATGGACTGCTGCCACTCCTTCAGATGACCTGGCGGTCCACTGGCCGCGCATGTGGGCGACGAAGGTGCTCATGTCCTGGCGGAACGTGATGGCCTTGGCCGGGAAGGCTGCGTCCGGCCAGAACGCGCCTGGGATCCAGCCCTCGATCCTTGGCCTCCCTCAGTTCAGCCCGCTTAGCCCGCGCATCCGCCAGCGACATTGCAGGATACTTCCCGATAGCCAGCTCGCGTTGGCGACCCTCCCACATGTAGTTGAAGGTCCAGCGGCGGCTGCCACCTTTGACCTCGAACTGCAGCCCCTCACCGTCGCGGTGCTTACCGCTCTTCAGGCTAGCCACAGCTTTCGCGGAGAGCGCGTTCTTGAGCATCGATCGTGACCGGTTTCAGACCGCCGACGATAGCCGAGGACCCATCGTGGTTACCAGTAGTTTTACCCGTTATCGGCCGGGTATACCCGGGAACAAAGCGGGACGGCCGGAGACTGACCGCCGCGAGCTCGCCAATCAGATCTGAGGAGATATCTGAGTGATTACAGTCTGTTAGGGACGATACAGGACGGCTGGGGATGTTCGCTCAACGCCATCGCTCTAGGTGATAGCCAGACCAATCTGCTGGCGCTGAATGCGACGATCGAGGCGGCACGCGCCGGCGAGGCCGGCAAGGGCTTTGCTGTCGTCGCCGGCGAGGTGAAGGCATTGGCGGCGCAGACCGCGAAAGCCACCGCCGATATCGGCAGTCAGATCGACACCGTGCGCAGCGCCACCGGCGAAGCAGTGGCGGCCATGGCCGACATCGGCGCCATCATCGGCAAGATCAACGAGGTGTCGGCGGCGATCGCGGCTGCCGTCGAACAGCAGAGTGCGACCACGCATGAGATCGCCGCCAGCGTGCAGGCTGTGTCCGGCGCCACTGCCGGCACCGCTCAGGCAATGCAGCATGTGGTCACGGTTGCCGACGAGGCCGGCACCGTCAGCCGCGACGTTCTGACAGGCGCGGCGGGGATCGGACGCGAGGCAGAGACCCTACGCATCGAGGTGGATCAGTTCCTCGTCGCCGTACGCGACGACACCACTGATGAACGCCGTCGCTACGAGCGCCTGAGCATGGATGGCGTCATGGTCGGTGTGCAGACGAAGGGGCGCTCGGCAACCCGGCTTACGCTCCGCAACATATCGCGTGGCGGCGCGGCGCTGGTCTGCGACTGGACGTTGGCACCCGGCACACCGATTGAACTCGAACTGCCACAGGCCGACGGTCCGGTGCCCGCACGGGTGGTACGCTGCGACGGTGGCGCACTTGCCGTGGTTTTCAGTTCGGAACCGCACGCGCTGGTACGGATCGATCGCACGCTTGCCGCGCTGACGCAGAGGCGACGTGCGGCATGACCTAGGGCAGATCCTCTCCCCCTGGACGCAGCCGCCATGACGCGCGAGCCTCCTTGCGCAACGGGAGGAGTTTGCGCTCATGCAAGTCGGCATCCATTTGCCCCATATCGGCCGCAAGGCAAGCCCTGATGCAATCCGCCGCGCCGCTGTGCAGGCGGAGGAACTGGGCTTTGCCGACGTCTGGGTGAGTGAGCACATCATCATCCCGAAGGATGCCAACTACCCGCCATCGGCCAACTTCTGGGATCCGGTGCTGACGCTGACCTGGGCTGCCGCGTGCACGCAGCGCGTCAAACTCGGCACCAGTGTGCTGGTGCTGCCGATGCGCCATCCGCTGCCGCTCGCCAAGGAACTCGCGACGCTGCAGAACCTGTCGCAGGGACGATTGATCCTCGGCGCCGGTGTTGGCTGGATGGAGGCCGAGTTCGACGCCCTCGGTGTGCCGTTCCGCGAGCGCGGCCGACGCATGGACGAGGGCATCGCGATGATGAAGGCGGTGTGGAACGACGACCCGGTGACCTTCCCGACGCGCTGGATCGCGGCGAAGATCGATACGATGCGCATGCAGCCGAAGCCATGCGCGCCAATTCCGATCTGGATCGGCGGCTCATCGGACGCGGCGATTGCGCGAGCGTTGCGCCTGGATGGCTGGCACGGCAGTCGCGTGACACCGGAGCAGGCGCCGGCGATGGTACAGCGCCTGCGCGCCGGTCGGCCGGATGCCGCGTTCGAGATCTCGCTGCGCACGTCCGACGAGGGCAGGGACAGCGGTGCGCTGCGCGGGCGGTTGGAGGCATACAAAGCCGCAGGCGTCCAGCACGTGCTGGTGGCGCCGGAAGAGCGCGGGATCGAGGAGTACCTGTCTGCGGTGGAACGCGTGGCAAGGTGCGCAGAAGGCGTGTGAATTAGGTTGGCTTCTCCCTCCCCTTGCGGGAGGGGTCGGGGGAGGGGGCTGTGCCGTCCGGCCCCTCCGCATCATATGCATTGGAGCTCTTTCCCATGATAAATTCCGCCACTGATCGCGTCCTGATCACGGGTGCCGCCGGCGCGATCGGCACCGCGCTGCGCAACGGACTGCGCGTCGAGTGGCGCCATTTGCGCCTGACAGATATCAGGCCGATCGCCGACCCCACCCCCAACGAGGAATTCATCGTCGCCGACATCTCTGACCGCGCCGCCGTCGAGCGCATGATGGAGGGTGTGGCTGCCGTCGTGTACATGACCGGAGTCGGCGGTGACTACACCTTGGAAGATCTGTTCCGCGTCAACGCGCGTGGCATGTTCGACGTGTTCGAGGCGGCGCGGCTGGCCGGCGTGCAGCGCATCGTGTACGCTTCCAGCAATCACGCCTTTGGCTGCTATCCGATCGAGGAGCGCGTCTCCCCGGCGCTGCCACCGCGCCCCGACAGTCTTTACGGCACGTTCAAGGCATGGGGCGAGACGATGCTTCGCTGCTACTTCGACCGCCACGGCATCCGCTCCGTATCGCTGCGCATCGGCACCTATCGGACGCTGCCGATCGACCAGCGTTCGCTCGCCACCTGGCTGTCGCCGGGCGACGTGGCGCGTCTGGTCGATGCGTCGTTGCGGCATCCCGACCCCGGCTGCCTGGTGGTCAACGGCTACTCCGCCAACACGCGGATCAAGACGTTTGATCCCAACTGGGAATTTCTCGGCTATCGCCCGCAGGACAATGCCGAGGACCATCGCGAGATGCTGCGCGGCAAGGGTGTTGATGTGGACGGGCCGTGGGAATGGCCCGAGCATGGCGGCTCGCACGCCCGCGCGCCGGAGCGGCCGCCACGTCGTTGAAATCGTAAATAATCAAGGGGAATCGGCATGGGTCGCACGATCGGTATGTTGGGCGCTGTGGCGATGTTGTTCGCGGCGAGTGACGCGCGGGCGGATTCTCTCGGCTTCGCCGGATCCGTCACGTGGTTCGGTCAGGTGCCGATCATGGTCGCGATCGACAAGGGCTTCTTCAAGGAACAGGGCCTCGACATCGAATACCAGGTGATCCTGAATTCCTCCGACCGTCTGGCCTCGGTGGATGCCGGTTCGTCAGCATTCAGCAATCTCGGCCGCAGCTCGATCATTCCGGCGATGGCACGCGGCGACACCAACTTCTTCTACTTCTACAACTTCGATGACTCGCCCGGCATCGAGGGCTGTTGGGCGCGGCCTGGCGTTGCTTCCATCAAGGACCTGCGCGGCAAGCAGGTCGCCGCCAACACATCGGCCGAGATCACGCTGAGTGGTCTGCTCGCCACGCAGAACATGACCGAGAAGGATATCGACTACCTCAACCTCGGCCCGACCGAGATGGCACCGGCAATTGCCAGGGGCGATGTCGTGGCTGCGTGCGTCTGGCAGCCGTTGCTCGATGGGCTGAAGAAGGCGGCGCCGGACGGTAAGCTGCTCGGCCTGGATACGGATACGACGACGTATCAAAAGTTTGGCACCATGGCGTCGCCGGACATTGCGATCATCTCGCGCAAGTTGGTCGAGCAGCATCCGGACCAGGCCCGCGGCATCGCACTCGGGATGCTGAAGGGCGCCGACTACACGATCGCGAATCCGGAGGACGCGGCAAAGACCACGGCGCACTATTTCAAGAAGACACCGGAAGAGGTGCTGGCAGGCATGAAGCCGCTGAAGTTCTTCGGCACCAAGGGGTGGGAAGAGCACATGAAGCTGCACACCGCGCAGATGCAGTATCTGGCCCAGTGGCTGTATGACAACAAGAAGATCCCCAGCGTGCCGGACGTGGCGAAGTGGGAGAACACCAGCTTCATGCCGAAGTGAGTTCGGTCAGCACAAAGTCTCCCCCTCCCCTCGCGGGAGGGGGTAGGGGGGAGGGGGCTGCGCCAGCATCGCCCCGCCCCCTTCCCCCAACCCCCTCCCGCGAGGGGAGGGGGAGAGGTGTGGCTGCGCCAGCCATCAGCCTGGCGTCTGTCGCCGCCTTCCTACTCGCCTGGCATTTTGCCACCACCACCGGGGCGATCTCGCCGATCTTCCTGCCAACGCCCGCCCAGATCGTCGCGCAGGCGCGGGACCTGATCGCCACCGGCGATCTCTGGAGGTCAGTGCTGATCTCCTCGGAACGCGTATTCGCCGGCTTCGTGCTCGCCGGTCTCGTCGCGGTCCCGCTCGGTGTGGTGATGGCGGTGTGGTGGCCCGCCAAGGCCATTGTCGATCCGTTCATCTCGCTGCTGCGGCCACTGCCTTCCATCACCTGGATTCCCCTCACCATCCTCTGGTTGGGCATCGGCGAGCAGCAGAAGGTCGCGATCGTGTTTCTCGGCTCCTGGATTTACATGCTGTTCTACACACTGGCAGCCGTGCAGCGGGTCGATCCGCTGCTGATCCGCGCCGCACGCAATCTCGGCGCATCGGATGCAGCGGTGATGTGGCAGGTGGTCCTGCCTGCCGCTCTGCCCGGCATCATCGCCGGCCTGAAGATCACGCTGGCCATCTCGTGGTCCTGCGTCCTGTCTGCGGAACTCGTCGCAGCGCAATCCGGCCTCGGCGCGCTGATCTGGCAAGGCAAGGACTGGGGCAATCTGCCCCTCGTGCTGGTCGGCATGGTCGCGATCTCGATCACGGTGCTGATCGCCGACGTGATCGCCAACCGGATCGAGCGCCTGCTGCTGCCCTGGGAACGGCATCGCCGCACCTGATGCCGCCGATCCTGAGCGCGGAGCGCGTGACGAAATCGTTCTCGGTCGGTCGCGGCCCCGACGTCGTGGCGGTGCACGAGTTCTCGCTCGACGTCGCGGCCGGCGAGTTGGTCTGCCTGCTCGGTGCATCCGGCTGTGGCAAGACCACGATGCTGAACATGTTCGCCGGCTTCATCCAGCCCACCGAGGGCCGCGTGCTGCTGCACGGCGAGCCGATCACCCGCATTGAGCCTCGTTGCGGTGTGGTGTTCCAGTCCTATGCGCTGTTTCCGTGGAAGACCGTGCAGGGCAACGTCGAGTTCGGCCTCCGCATGCAGCGCATGCCAGGTGCCGAACGCCGCCGCCGTGCCGCCCGCTTCATCGAGCTGGTGAAGCTCACCGGCTTCGAACGCAACTACCCCGCTGAGTTGTCGGGCGGCATGCAGCAGCGCGTGACCTTGGCGCGCATCCTCGCCGCTGATCCGGAAGTGCTGCTGATGGACGAGCCGTTCGCCGCGCTGGACGCCATGACACGCCAGGAGATGCAGGAGGAGTTGCTGCGCATCCAGGAGAGCAGCCGCAAGACCGTGGTGTTCATCACCCACAGCATCGACGAGGCACTGATCCTGGCGGATCGGATCGTGGTGATGTCGGCGCGGCCGGGACGGGTGAAGACGATCCTGCACAACACGCTGCCACGGCCGAGACACGTGTCGATCCAACTTTCGCATGACTACGCTGCGCTGAAGGCACAGGTCTGGGGTCTGGTGGAAAGCGAGGTGCGCCGGCATACTGGCCGGTAGCAGAAAGAGATCGTGTATGACCGCCGCCTTGGCAAGAATTTGCGCGGGGCGCGTCCACTACGCGTGGGTCGCGCTGATCGTCGCCTTCACCATCACGCTCGGTGCGGTCGGCGTGCGCGCCGCCCCCGGCGTGATCATCGTCCCGCTGCAACAGGCATTCGGCTGGAGCGTCGGCACGATCTCAGCCGCGATCTCGCTCAACATCCTGCTGCTCGGCATGACCGGACCGTTCATCACCGGCTTGATGGAGACGCTCGGACTGCGCCGCACGGTGCTGCTGTGTCTGTCGCTCCTGCTGCTGGGCACCGGTCTCTCCACGTTCATCACCGCGCCGTGGCAGCTGTTCGCCACCTGGGGCCTGATGGTCGGTGTCGGCGCCAGCGCCGGCGCAGTAGGCATGGCGGCGGCGATCGCGAACCGCTGGTTCGTGTCGCATCGCGGCCTTGCCATGGGACTGCTCAGTTCGGCCAATGCCGCGGGACAATTGATCTTCCTGCCGATCCTCGGACGCCTGTCGCAGACCTACGGCTGGCAGAGCGTGTCCATCACGGTAGCAGCGACAATCGCGGTGCTGATCCCGCTGGCCGCGCTGCTGTTGCCCGAGTCACCTGCCGCGATCGGCCTCACCCCTCTCGGCACCACATCCGAGCCGCCCCCAGCGCCGCGTGCCGCCAACCCGTTCACCGTGGCCATCGATGGACTGATCCGCGGCGTCCGCTCGCTCGACTTCTGGCTTTTGGCACTGAGCTTCGGTGTGTGCGGCTTCTCGACCAATGGGCTGATCGGCACCCACCTGATCGCGTTCTGCGTCGACCATGGGTACTCGCAGTTCGCCGGCGCGGGCATTCTCGCCTCGGTCGGTGTGTTCAGCCTGGTCGGCTCAACGATCTCAGGCTGGCTGACCGACCGCTACAATCCGCGCATCCTGCTGTTCTGGATTTTCAGCCTGCGCGGCCTGTCGCTGATGGTGTTGCCCTATACCAACTTTGACAGCGTCAGCCTGTCGGTGTTCGCGGTGTTCTACGGCCTGGATTGGATCGCGGTGATGCCGCCGATCTTCGCGCTGGTCAACGAGGTGTTCGGCAGGAAGTCCGCGCCGGTGCTGATGTCGTGGATCTTTGCCACACATCAGATCGGTGGCGCCACGGCGGCAGTCGGCGCCGGCATCGTCCGCACGTGGACCGGCAGCTATCTGCTGGCCTTCATGGCGAGTGGGCTGGCGTGCCTGCTCGCGTCGATGCTGGTCTTGCGGATCGCCCGCGTTCGGCCGGCGATGGCCGCGGCTGAGTAGGTTCCGCACAGCGATGAAATTCGGCCTGCTGAGTCAGCTTCAGGTGCCCAAACCGTGGGTCGAGGACACCGAGCGCAACGTGTATTGGCAGAACCTCGACCACGTGGTGGCCGCGGAACAGGCTGGTTTCAGTCACTTCTGGCTGACCGAACAGCACTTCTTCGCCGAGATTGGCCACTCCTCGTGCCCTGAGATGCTCCTGGCCGCGCTGTCGCAGCGCACGCGCACGATCAGACTCGGCTTCGCGGTTATCCTGATGCCATGCCACAACCCGTTCATGATCGCGGAGCGGGTCGCGACGCTCGACGTGCTGTCCAATGGCCGCTGCGAATTCGGCGCCGGACGCGGCACCGCTGCCTATGTGGTGGAAGGTCTCGGCTTCAACGCCGATGCCGAGTATGGCCGCGAAGTGGGTCGCGAGGCGCTCGAAGCGGTGGTGCAGATGCTCGAGCAGGAGCATTTCCCCGGCTATCAGGGCAGGCACTTTGATTTGCCCGCGCGCCAGGTGGTGCCGCGGCCGATCCAGCGTCCGCATCCACCGTTGTGGTTTGCCGCCTCCAACCTAGAGACATTCGAACGCGCCGGCGAAGCGGGTGTCGGCGTACTCGGGGTCACCCGCTACACGCACGCCGAGATCAGGCCGCATATCGAGGCGTATCGTGCCGCGATCCGCACCGCGGCGCCGATCGGGCGTTTCGTCAACAACCATGTCGGCGTGTTCGCCATCGGCTGCGTGCATGACGATGACCGGATCGGGCGCGATGTCGGCTGTGCGGCGGCGCGGTTCTATTACGGCGACAATGACGCGGAGCTAAACCACGTGCGGTTCGGCTCATCGGAAGGCGTGGCACGGATCAAAGCGCGGATTTCGGGTTATTCGGACGACGACCTGCTGCAGAGCGGCATGGCGATCGGCGGCAATGCCGACAGCGTCTGCCGGCAGGTGGAACGTTGGGCGGCGACCGGGATCGATCAGATGGTCTTCATGTTCCAGATCGGCCGCACGACACACGATCAAATCATGCGCTCGATCGAGATCGTCGGCGAGAAGGTGATTCCGCAATTTGCCTGAATGTCATTGCGAGGAGGCGAAGCCGACGAAGCAAGCTCGGTCAGGCTTGTGCGCGCACCGACTCGACCGGGACTGCTTCGTCGCTGCGCCTCCTCGCAATGACACTGAAGGCCGGAAGTTGCGACGCTCTCCCCCTCCCCGAAGTTGAGGGAGCGTCGTACAGTGGGCCGATGATCGACCGAGCCACTGATATCCTTGGGCTGGTGGACGTGCAGCCCACGTTCATGCCAGGCGGTGAACTCGCCGTGACCGATGGCGACGCCGTGGTGCCGGTGATCAACCGTCTGCTGGCGGGCTTCGACCACGCTTTCGCCACGCAGGACTGGCATCCGCCGGGCCACAGCTCGTTTGCCAGCGCGCATCCAGGGCATAAGCCATACGACACGATCGCGGTGCCGTACGGTCAGCAGGTGCTGTGGCCGGACCACGCGATCCAGGGCAGCCCCAACGCCGCGCTGCATCGCGACCTCGACCTGACGCGCGTGGAGGTGGTCATTCGCAAAGGGTTCCATCGCGACATCGACAGCTACTCGACGTTCTTCGAGAACGACCGTCGCACCGCGACTGGCCTCGATGGCTGGCTGCGCCAGCGCGGTTTCCGACGCCTCTTCCTGGCGGGCCTCGCCACTGATTTCTGCGTCGCATGGTCGGCCGAGGATGCAGTTCGCCTGGGCTACGAGGTGATGATGGTCGAGGACGCATGCCGCGGCATCGGCGTGCCACTCGCGGATGGTCGCACCACCATGGACGAGACGCGCGAGCGCTTGGCGCAACTCGGCGTGCAGATGGTCAGCAGCGCCGAACTCGGTGCATGATCAGACGCCGTAGCGCTTGAACCACGCCAGCGCGCGCTTCCAGGCATCGTCGGCGTCAGCTTCTCGATAGCTTGGCCGGTAGTCGGCATGAAAGCCGTGCGGTGCCTCGGGGTATATGACGATATCCACCATCTTGTTTGCAGCCTTCGCCTTGTCCTCGGCCTGGTGAACCATGTCGACCGGGATGATCGCGTCCTTGCCGCCGTAAAGCCCCAGGAGCGGGCACTTGATCTGATCGGCAACATCAAGCGCGGTGTGCGGCTGGATGTCGCTGCGGTTACCCCCCAACACACCGTAGAAAGCCACCGCGGCCTTCAGATCTGGATTGTGGGTGGCATACAGCCACACGTTGCGCCCACCGCGACAGAAGCCGATCTCGCCCATCCGGCTTGCGTCGCCTTTGTTGTGCGCCGCCCAGGTCAGAGCGGCGTCAAGGTCGCTCATCAGTTCGGCATCAGGCAGTTTCGATGTGATGGCGCCAATTTGCGTGCTGTCGGTGGCCTTCGATAGATCGCCAATACGGGCGTAGATCTCCGGCGCAACAGCGAGATAGCCCTGCTTGGCGAGGCGGCGACAGACATCCCGGATGTACTCGTTGACTCCGAACACCTCCTCATTGACCAGGATCACCGGGAAGCCGGTGCCCGTGGCAGGCCGCGCATAATAGCCTGGGAGGTTACCGTCCTTTACCGGGATTTGCACCTCGCCCGCATCCAGTCCAGCGGTGTCGGTATGGATCGCCTGAGCCTCGACCACGGTGGTCGCGAGCGTGAACCCACTGATAAGGCTGGTCATCACGAACCCACGACGTGCCATCGGATAGTGCTGTTGGGCGGTGATTTCGGCCAGGTCATTCATTCTAGGACCTCCCGTCTGGTGCAATGCGCAGACAGTTGGGGAGGAAGTGCCATTGCGCAATGGCGGCTGATTTGACCGATCGGCGCAAGGCAACCCGAAGACGCCGATCAGCCTGCTGTTCACGCTGGGTCTGGAAGCGGGAACCGCAGGGTTGGGCGCCTGTCGCCTTGTCATGCGAGACGCGTACCGCAACAGGATGTGGCGTGATGCATTCTACCGGGCGCCTGATAGCTCAATGTCATGCCTGTCCCTGGGTTCTTCATCTCGGTGGCGCAGTAAATATCGCCACGTGCGGAGAGCGGCCCCGCTTGCCCTACCCGCACGTCGGTGCGACAAGGCGTTGAAACCGTGGATAATTCAACGCAGCCCAGGCCAGCTCGGCGCGCAAAGGTGCAAGCATGTCAGATCTCGAAATCATCTGGACAAAGACCGACGAAGCCCCGGCGCTCGCGACGTTCTCCCTGCTGCCGATCGTCGAAGCCTTCGTCGGCACGGCCGGCGTGACGATGAAGCTGAAGGACATTTCGCTGACCGGGCGCATCCTGGCCAATTTCCCAGAGAAACTGACGCAAGCGCAACGGATCAACGACGAACTCGCCGAGCTTGGCCAACTCGCGATGCGGCCTGAGGCCAACATAATCAAGCTGCCCAACATCTCCGCCTCGATCCCGCAGCTCAAGGCCGCGATCAAGGAATTGCAAGGCAAGGGTTACGACGTGCCGGACTATCCGGACAGTGACGCGACGCAAGCGGAGAAGGACATCAGGGCGCGCTACGGCCGCGTGCTCGGTAGCGCTGTCAATCCGGTGTTGCGCGAGGGCAATTCCGACCGCCGCGCCGCCGGGGCCGTGAAGCAGTTCGCGCGCAAGAACCCCCACAAGATGGGCGCCTGGAGCGCTGATTCCAAATCACATGTGGCGTACATGCCGGGTGGCGATTTCTACGGCTCGGAAGTCGCGACGACCGTCGCGGCGCCCACCAACGCCCGTATCGAGCTGGTCGGCGGTGATGGCGCGGTCACGGTGCTGAAGGCGAAGACGCCGCTGCAGGTCGGCGAAATCGTCGACGCGTCGGCGATGAGCCGTAAGGCGTTGCGCGCCTTCTTCGCCGAGCAGATTGCATCCGCGAAGAAAGACGGCGTGCTGTTCTCGCTGCACGTGAAGACGACCATGATGAAGATCTCCGATCCCATCATTTTCGGTCATGCCGTTTCCGTGTACTTCGCCGATGTGTTCGAGAAGCACGCCGCCACTCTCGCGCGGATCGGCGTTGATCCCGACAACGGCGTGGGCGATCTCTTGACAAGGATCGAAACGCTGCCGGACGCGGAGAAGGCAGCGATCAAGGCCGACATCGCGGCCACCTACGCCGCCCGGCCCGGCCTCGCCATGGTCAATTCCGACCGCGGGATCACCAACCTGCACGTGCCAAGCGATGTGATTGTCGACGCTTCGATGCCGGCGATGATCCGTGAATCCGGCCGCATGTGGGGCGCCGACGGCAAGCTGCACGAGGTGATCGCCGCAATCCCGGATCGCAGCTACGCGCGGCTGTATCAGACGGTCATCGAGGACTGTAAGGCGCACGGCGCATTCGACCCCAAGACGATGGGCTCGGTTCCGAACGTGGGGTTGATGGCGCAGCAGGCCGAGGAATACGGCTCGCACGACAAGACGTTCGAAATTCCCGGCGACGGCACGGTCCGCGTCGTCGCCGACGACGGCAAGGTGTTGCTGCAATGTCCGGTCGAGACCGGCGACATCTTTCGGATGTGCCAGGTCAAGGACGCGCCGATCAGGAACTGGGTCGCGCTCGGGGTGCGCCGCGCGCGCCTCACCAACACCCCGGCGGTATTCTGGCTGGACGCCAAGCGCGCACATGACGCGCAGGTGATCGCGAAGGTCGAGAAATACCTGAAGGAGCAGGATACCTCGGGGCTCGACATCCGCATCCTCGCACCGGTCGAGGCGATGAAGTTCTCACTCGATCGCATCCGCAAGGGGCAGGACACGATCTCCGTCACCGGCAACGTGCTGCGCGACTATCTCACCGATCTTTTCCCGATCATGGAGCTCGGCACCTCGGCCAAGATGCTGTCGATCGTTCCGCTGATGGCGGGCGGCGGCTTGTTCGAGACCGGTGCCGGGGGGTCGGCGCCCAAGCACGTGGAGCAGTTCCAGGAGGAAGGCTATCTGCGCTGGGATTCGCTCGGCGAGTTCCTCGCCTTGTGTGCGTCGCTCGAACATCTCGCGCAGACCCACAAGAACGGCGACGTGCAGGTTCTCGCCGACATGCTCGATGTGGCCAACGGCAAGATCCTTGAGTTCAATCGCTCGCCGGCGCGGAGGGTCGGCGAAATCGACAATCGTGGCAGCCATTTCTACCTGGCGCTCTACTGGGCGCAGGCGCTGGCCGCGCAGGACAAGAGCCCGGCGCTGCAAGCCCGATTCAAACCGCTGGCCGGGACGCTGACGGCCAACGAGGCCAGGATCAATGCCGAACTGGTCGCCGCGCAAGGCAAGCCAGTCGATATCGGTGGTTACTACCTGCCCGATCCGGCCAAGGTATCGGCGGCGATGCGGCCGAGCGCGACGCTGAACGCCGCGCTCGCCGCGCTCTGACGCGGGGGTTGGCCACTCGGCGGAGGGCATTCGGGTGAACGCCGTCGGGCCAGGGGCAATCTTCACGCCGTTCGCTGGGTCAACGAATTGGCAAGGTTGTGCCGGCGGTAAACAAGGAAAATGGAACCGCAAAACACGCAGAACACGCAAATGGAGTACACTGTTGACCAACTCGTCGAACACATCGTCCTCGTCGTATTGAAGGTAGCCAAGGCGATCGACGAGCTTCATCGCGCGCAGCGTCTGAATGATCTGCGGTTCCATTTTATTTTCGGTCGGAACAGCGCTTCGCTCGGAGCGCCTATTTCGTTCCTTCAGCTCGAGAGCTGCGCAGCTTCGCCCCGCATGGACAGCGGGGCGACGGTCTTCTGGTCGAAGGAGACGAATGTTTCGCCGCCCAGACAGGCCCCCTCATAGGCGCTCGCACCATCGGCAAAATCGCCGCCGGCCTCAAGGACGGCAAGGCCAAGTTCGGCAGCCGGCCGGTTCACCACTCCTCGTCCTGCGCAGTGAGCCGCGTCCGCCGTGTCCGGCCGTCCTGCAAGTGGGCCGACATTCTCATCGGTTCGTGCAAGGGGCAAGCGGCCGGTGCGGCATTCGCGGCCCCCACCCGGTTCAGTCATTGTTAATGGGCCTGCGCTACCGTGTCGGCATGTCTTCGTCCACCGCCCTTGCTGCCCTCTCCGCTGGCGTGGTGCCGAGCTTCGCCGGGGCCGGCCCGGTTCAGCGCGTGCGCGCGCTGGAGGCCCAGCCGTCGCGACCGACGGCGCAGACCATGCCTGCGATCGCCGCACAGCCAGGGCGGGATGGCGACCCTGCTCAAGGTCGGATCTTGCCCCGCGGCTCACTGCTCGATCTTTCCGTCTAGTGCGATTGTCGCGTTAGCACCGGCACGCCGGCGCGGCCCTGCTGCCCCTCATCATGTTGCGGCCCTGCTGCCGCTGCGCATCGATCATGCGCTGGCGCATATGGCCTTACGGAACACGCAACGGTGATCGCTTCGCGCCGGTGCCCATCTGGTGCGTGCATCGCGTGACGGGGTTATCGTCGCGTGACGGTCTGATGAAGCCGCAACAACTTCGCAACAGCGCCGTCCTGGCCGGACGCGTCTGACCAGGCAAGGCGCCAGCAGGAGGCGCCCATGAACGGACAAACATCCGAAGCGCTGCTGTCGCTGTTCGACAGCACACGGCTGCGGCTGCGCTACTGGGTCAACTTCAGTCTGCTGTCGCTCATCACAGTGCTGGAGTTTTTCGACTTCGCCATCGTGGCATTCCTGCTCGCGGTGCTCGGACCGCAGTGGCACCTGACCTACGGGCAGTCCGCCATCATCCTCTACAGCGGCGGTGTCGGCGCGATCTGCGGCGCGGTCGCGTGGGGTAGCCTGTCAGACGCCTGGGGGCGCAAGAGCCAGCTCGTATTGGGCACATTCATCTGCGGCATCGGTGCGGGTGCGATCGGTCTGGTGCCGCAGGGCGCGTGGGGCGTGCTTGCCATGTTGCGCTTCGTCGTCGGCTTCGGCCTGACCGCGGCGGTGACGCCATGTCTTACACTCGTCGTCGAGATCACCCCGACGCGCTACCGCACAGCCGTATCCAGTTTCTACGTCGTGTTCGCCACTGCCGGCGCGCTGCTGGCTTCGGCGACCTCGGCTACGTTGCTGGCTTTGCTGGGCTGGCGCGGTGTCGCGATGCTGGGTGCCGCCACGATACCAGTTGGCATTGCGATCGCGCTCGTGGTTCCGGAGTCGGTGCGATGGCTTACCGCCAAGGGGCGTTTCGCCGAGGCGCGTGCGCAGGTGGCACACCAGCTTGGCCTGCCGCTCGAGCGGGTGCCGTTGCCGAACGTGCGACCTGTCGCGACGCCGTCCGGCAGTTTGGCGGAACTCTACCGGAATCCGACACGCTTCTGGGAGACGGTCATTATCTGGGGCGGCGCGTCGACGGCCGCCTATGGCGTCTATCTGTGGGGACCGACGATCGTATCGCTGCTGCTGGGGATCTCAGTGCCGGCAGCGGCTGGGTACTTCGTGTTCGTCCCTGCCGCCGGCATCCTGGGCAAGATCGTCGTGTCCATCGTTTCACCAATCATGGGACGGCGGCGGTGCGGCGTCGTGTGGGGGTTTCTGGGCGCGATCTCGCTGGCAGCGGCGGCGTATTTCAGCAACACCTTCGTCGGCGGCGTACCGTTGCTGGTGGTGTTCCTGTGCTGCTCGACCTTCGGCATCGACGGGAGCTTCTCGAACCTGGCGCCGTACACCGTGGAGGTGTTCGGTGTGCGCCTGGGCGCGCGCTCGTCTGGTCTGGGACAGGCGGCGAATGGCGTGGGGAAGATCGTCGGGCCGCTCAGCCTGGCGCTCATTGCCGGCACCGGCAACATCGTCTCGCCGCACGCGACCGCTGAGGCCGTGCTGCCGGCGTTCATGTTCCTGGCATTCGCGATGGTCTGCGTCGGGTTGTCGTTCAGCATCCTGGGCGTGGAGACGCACGGCGTGCCGATGGCCCTGCATGGGGAGGGGGAAGGCGAGGCGGAGGAGGAGAGGCCGGCGATCGCGCTATAAGCCCGGCTCGTATTGAGCGGAGCCAGAGTGAGTGAGATGAACCTCGAGGAAGCGCTGCGCGATCTTGCGACTGCTTTGGAAGCGACCGGTGCTACGCGTGGCCGCGACGCGAGACTGCGGGCGGCGCGGCAGGTTGTAGTCGGGCAGTGCGTCGCGGCGCTCGCGATGCAGCCGACGGAACTGCCGTCGGTTGCGTCGGTCATCAGGCTGGCAACCCAGGCGCCCGCACGACCGGCGCGGCGGTCGTGCGCGGTGCTTCTGATCCATGCTCTCGCGGTGCCTGGCCTGGTGCCAGCAGCGTGTGCTGGCGATATGCGCGCGCTGGCGGAGGGCGCATTACGCGATGTACTGCTGCGGTGCGGCTATCCATTCAGCGGGTCGATCGAGCAGAGGATGCGCGTGCTCGAGCGCCTGCACGCCACGATAGGCGAGTTGATGCAGCCGTTGGAGCCGACGTTTCCGAACTGGCAGGGATTGTACGCGGGGTAGTTTCGCAATTCTGCTGTGCTACGGGCGCGCGCCCGAGTTTCGTTAACGTCAGCCACATCCGTGCGGTGGTCAGAAGCCCGGCACAGTAGCGGCAGACCATACCGCTAGATGATGTCAAAGACATCTGCGGCATCTGGACGCTGGAAAAACCCTGGCGCATAGGGGCGCGACGCCCAGAGGAAGCGCCGACCATCCATGATGTACTTCACCCCCTTGAAGACCGCGGTCATCCTCGGTCTCTGCGCTCTCGGCGCTATCCTCTGCATCCCGAACCTGTTCCCCGCCCCGGCCGCCTGGCTGCCCTGGCGGACCGTTCATCTCGGGCTGGACCTGCGAGGCGGGTCCTACCTGCTGCTCGAGGTGGACATGAAGGCGGTGGTGAAGGAGCGACTGGACAGCATGGTCGACGCCGTGCGGCAGGCGCTGCGGCCGGGATCGATCTTCTATCAGACGCTGGACGCGCAGCCCGATCAGAACCGCATCCTGTTGAAACTGCGCGATCCCACGAAGGCCGATTCCGCGGTTGCGGCGATCCGCCCGCTGATCGCAACCGAGGGACCGACGGGGACTCCGGAATTCGATGAGACATCCAACCCCGAAGGCACGATCCTGCTGACGCTGTCGCCGGTCGCGCTGAACGCCCGTGCCCGCAGCGCGGTACAGCAGTCGATTGAGATCGTTCGTCGCCGCATCGACGAAACCGGGGTGGTCGATCCGCAGATCACCCAGCAGGGCGATACGCGGATCGTGGTGCAGTTGCCCGGCATCAGCGATCCCAACCGGATCAAGGAGTTGCTGGGCAAGACCGCGCACATGACGTTTCAGCTCGTGGACGAGACGGCGAACGCGAACGCGGGCACACCGCCGCCGCCCGGGGTGGACTACCTGCCCATGCAGGACAACCCGAACCAGAAGATCGCGGTGCGGCGGCGGGTGGACGTGGACGGCGGCGATCTGACCGATGCGCGCGCCGGCACCAACCCGCAGACCGGCGAGTGGGTGGTCAATTTCACCTTCAACTCCGTCGGGGCACGACGGTTTGGCGACATTACGCGGGCGAACGTCAACCACCGGTTCGCGATCGTGCTGGACGGGAAGGTCATCAGCGCGCCGGTGATCCGCGAGCCGATCACCGGCGGTCGCGGTCAGATCAGCGGCAACTTCACCGCCGCAAGCGCCAACGACCTGGCGGTGCTGCTGCGGGCTGGTGCACTGCCGGCGCCGCTGACCGTGGTGGAGGAGCGGAGCGTCGGGCCCGAACTGGGCGCTGACTCGATCAGAGCGGGGGCGCTCTCGCTGGCGGTCGGATTTATCCTCGTCATCGGGTTCATGGCGACGTTCTACGGGCTGTTCGGCTGGTTCGCGAATGTATGCCTGGTGGTGAACCTCGTCCTCATGCTGGGCATCATGTCGGTGCTGCAGGCGACACTGACGCTGCCGGGCATGGCGGGGATCCTGCTGACCTTGGGCATGGCGGTCGACGCCAACATCCTGATTAACGAGCGGATCCGCGAGGAACAGCGTCTGGGCCGTCCGCCGCTGTCGGCGCTGGAGCATGGCTTCACAAGGGCTTACAATACGATCTTCGATTCCAACGTCGCGGCATTCCTGGCCCATGTCATGCTGTTCGTGTTCGGCTCTGGTCCAGTTCGGGGATTTGCCGTGACCATCACCGTCGGTATTGCCACATCCATGTTCACCGCATGGATGCTCACCAGGCTGCTGGTGTCGCGATGGTATGTTGCGCGGCGTCCACAGCTATTGCCGGTCTGACTGCCAATGTTCCTCCGTCCATCGTTCCGCCTCGTTCCTGACGGCACCCGCATCCGCTTCATGCGGGGCCGGATCATGGGACTCGTCGTTTCTGCCATATTGTCAACGGCTTCTGTGGTGCTGTTTTTTTACCCGGGGCTCAACCTGGGGATCGATTTCTCGGGCGGCGTCGTCATGGAGGTGCGGACGCCGGGGCCGGCGGATTTCGGCCAGATCCGCGCGGCACTCGCCACCGAACACATTCCCGAGCAGGGGGTGCAGCAATTCGGCGATCCCTCGGAGGTGCTCATCCGGCTCGGCGCCCAGCCCAGCGAGGCCGCCGTGCAGGAGGCAGTGACCCGCGTGCGCACTGCCTTGGAAAAGTCGGTACCAGGGGTGAAGGTGCTGCGGACCGATGCGGTGGGGGCGTCCGTGTCCGCGGAACTGTTCCGCAACGGCCTCCTCGCCCTCGGTATCAGCCTGGTCATGATCCTGGTCTACATCTGGTTCCGGTTTGAATGGCAGTTCGCGGTCGGAGCGGTCGTTACCCTTATTCTCGACATAACCAAGGCCATAGGGTTCCTTGCTCTCACGCGGATCGAGTTCGACCTTGTCATGGTTGCCGCTATCCTGACGATCCTGGGGTACTCCACCAACGACAAGGTCGTGGTGTATGACCGGGTGCGGGAGAATCTCCGCAAGTACAAGACCTTGCCGCTACGCGATCTGATCGATCTCTCGATCAACGAAACCTTGAACCGGACCCTTGGGACGTCGATGACGGTGTTCCTCGCCAGCCTGCCGCTGGCACTGTTCGGTGGGGAATCGATCTCAGGCTTCGCCTGGGTCATGTTGTTCGGCATCATCGTCGGCACCTCGTCTTCGATCTTCATCGCAGCGCCTATCCTGTTGTTCCTGGGAGAGAATCGCCTGAGGCGCGAGGCCGCTCCTGCTGCCGCGCCAGCGGCGCGCTCGTGATCAGGCGCCGCGACATTCTGGCCGGTGCCACTGCGCTGGCATTCGCCTCAACTGCTAATGCCTTGGAGAAGCTGACCCTTCTGGTCGGTGCCAAGCCCGATTCTTCGCTCGATACGCTGGCCCGTGCGTTCGTCCCCTTGCTCGCCCGCCAGCTGCCCAACGCGGACGTTCTGGTCAGCAATATTCACGGTGATGCAGGGCTTGCCGCGATGCAGGCGCTGGCCCAGGCGGAGCCGAACGGCGCGACTCTTGGCTGGGTCGTCACGCCAACGCTGCCCGCGCGCATGGTCGACCGGGGGGCCGACGACCTGATGCGAAGAATCACACTGTTGGGCGCGGTGGAGAGGGAACCCGTTGCGATCGTCTCACCGGCCGCCACTCCGTTAAGTTCCGTCCAGGACATTGTCGCCCGTGCGGCCGACGATGCCGAGGCGGTTCCTTTCGGCACGCCGCCACCGGGCAGCCCGCCGCATTTGGCTGCGTTGCGGTTGCAGGTGCTGGCGGGCACGAGGCTCAATATCGTTGCCTTTCCTTCGGCTGCGGCGGCGCGGCAGGCTGCCGTAAGCGGCAACGTCGCCGCGGCCGCACTTGGCTTATCGAATGCGGTCGGCGATCTGCGTGAGGGGCGCCTTGTCGGTCTCGGCCTTGCCGCCGCCAATCGCGCCGACGCTTTCCCCGATATGCCGCTGCTGCGTGACTCCGGGCTCGATCTGTCCGCGGTGATCCGTCGCGGTCTGGCGGGTCCGGCCGGGCTGCCCGAGGCGCTGGTGCGACAACTCAATGTCGCTTTGCAGGCCGTGGTCGAGGACGCGGCGTTCGGTGACCATGCCGACGCCAACGGCTTTGTCCCCGATTGGCGGGACGGCGCCGGCTGGACAGCGGAAGCACAGGACGAGCGCGACGAACTGGCGAAGCTGTGGGCGACCGAGCCGTGGCTGCAGGAAGGGACCGGATAGACTTAGCGCCGGCCTCGCCCACGCAGTAGTCAACTATGTGTCCAATAAGGAGTGACCCCATGGCCGACACGACGGCAGAGCTCGAGGCTCTGCTCACGCAGCGGTCGCTGACCGACCCGCAACTTCTGGCGGCAGCCGAGGGAGCGGCGGACTTCCGGATTCTGCCGGACGCGACAGTGATCAAGATCGGCGGCCAGAGCATTATCGACCGGGGCCGCGCAGCCGTCTACCCGCTGGTGGGTGAGATCGTCGCTGTCCGTGCGATGCACAAGCTGCTTATTGGGACCGGCGCAGGAACTCGGGCCCGGCACCTCTACTCGATCGCGGCGCGATTGGGCCTGCCGGCAGGTGTGCTCTCGCAGCTTGGCGCCTCGGTCGCCAATCAGAACGCGGTAATGCTGGGCACGCTCCTTGCCAAATACGGCATCTCCGCAGTCGATGGCGCGGGACTCTCGGCTGTGCCGCTTTACCTCGCCGAGGTGAACGCTGTCGTCTTCAGCGGCATGCCGCCCTACGGCATGTGGATGCGCCCGGCTCCCGAGGGCGTCATTCCGCCCTACCGCACGGATGCCGGGTGCTACCTCGTCGCCGAGCAGTTCGGCTGCAAGGCGATGATCTTCGTGAAGGACGAAAACGGCCTCTACACCGCGAATCCGAAAACCTCGAAGGAAGCCACTTTGATCCCGAAGATCTCAGTGGACGAGATGATGGCGCGGGGGCTTCACGACTCGATCCTTGAGTTCCCGATGCTCGATCTGCTCAAGGCGGCCCGCCACGTCCGCGAGGTGCAGGTTGTGAACGGCCTCGTTCCCGGCAACCTGACGCGTGCGCTCAACGGCGAGCACGTCGGCACCATCATCACCGCGAGCTAGAGGGCCGCGCCATGTCCGAAACCATGAACACCATCAAGCACGTTGCCTCGGCACTCGCACGCCAGACCCTGCTGGACAGCGACCTCACCCGCCCCGTTGCCGGCGGGCGCCCGATCCGGATCCTGCCCTGGCTGCAGGTCGTGAAGATCGGTGGCTGCTCCATCATGGATCGCGGCCCGGAGGCGATCCTTCCGGTCGTGGACGAACTCCGGAAGCTGCTGCCGGAACACCGTCTGCTCATATTGACCGGTGCCGGCATCCGTGCCCGCCACCTTTACAGTGTCGGCCTCGACCTCGGCCTGCCGGTCGGGTCACTCGCCCCGCTTGCCGCGAGTGAAGCGGGCCAGAACGGCCACATCCTCGCGTCGCTGCTTGCGCCGGAAGGTGTCTCCTACGTGGAGCATCCCACCATCGCGAACCAACTCGCTATCCACCTCACCGCGGCCCGCGCGGTTGTCGGGAGCGCGTTCCCTCCGTATCACCACCACGAGTTCCCGCATTCACGCATTCCAATCCACAGGGCTGACACGGGTGCATTCCTGCTGGCGGACGCGCTGGGCGCGGCTGGCCTCACGATCGTGGAGGACGTCGATGGAGTGTACACCGTCGACCCCAAGAACCCCGGCGGAGGGCAGGCGCAGCTTCTGCGCGAGACGAACGTCCCCGATCTTGCAAAGCTCCAGGGCACGTTGCCGTTTGACCGTGCGCTTCTTGAGGTCATGGCGACTGCCCGCCACATCGAGCGCGTGCAGGTCATAAACGGGCTTGTGCCAGGCCGGCTTACGGCGGCGCTGCGTGGCGAGCATGTTGGGACGATCATTCACACCGGCGCGCGAGCAGCCTGAACGCACCCCCAGCAGGGCCTGTGGTCAGTTTACCGCGGGACGTAGATGCGACCGTCGAACAGTCGTCTCGCGGTGCGGTAGAATGCGCCGCTGTGGGCCACCCACTGGCCGGTGCGGTCCTGCCCTACATCGGCGCCAACGGTCAGGATGCCTGAGGGCATGCCGATGCGCACCTGCGTGCCCGCTCCCGGTGCCAGCGCTTCGGCAACCAGGGTTCCCGCGATGTTGGCCGCGACGGCAGTGCATAGCGAGGCGGTCAGCGGCAGCGCTCGATGCGGCTGCCCGTTCGAGAGGAATCGTGCCGTCAGATCGACCTGCTCCGCGGCGATGGGATCGCCCGACAAGGTGGGCGCATCCATCGGCGGCGCGACGAAGCCAATGATCGGAACCGCGGCGACCGTCCACGCTTCGGCGTCATCCCGCGCGATGCCCATGGCGATCGAGGCCTGGCGTCGGATCGACTGGAGCCGCTCCAGCAGAGCCGGGTCGCGCTCCAGTTCCTCGGGCAGTTCGCGGCCGGTCAGCCCAAGGTCTCGCGCACGCACGAACACGCACGCGTTGGCGGCATCGATCATCGAGACTTCGATGGGACCGGCGCCGCGGACATCCAGCCGATCGATGGGTTTGCCTGTCGGCAGCAGTCGGCCGGTGGTGGCACCGCCAGGTGCCAGGAAGTCTAATCTTACCGGCGCTCCTGTGCCTGCCACGCCGGGTATCGCCAGGTCTCCATCGGTCGCCGCACCGCCATCCTCCAGCGGGAAGGTGGAGCGAATGATCTTCTGCGTGTTGGTGTTGAAGATCCGCACCGCGGCGGTGTCGCCGTTCGGCCGCACGATGCCTTCATCAACCGCGAATGGTCCGACCGCCGAACTCATGTTGCCGCAGTTGCTGCGATAGTCGACGAGCGGATCGCGGATCTGCACCTGGGCGAACGTGTAGTCGATGTCGGCATCGGCGCGATCGGACGGCGCCAGAATGCAGACCTTCGACAGTGACGAGATGCCGCCGCCCATGCCGTTGAGCTGACGTCCATTCGGATCGGGGCTGCCCATGGCGGCGAGGAAGATCGGATCCCATTCGGCCCGATCCGGCAGGTCGCGGGCATGGAACATCACCGCGCGGCTGGTACCGCCACGCATGAACACCGCGGGAAGGGACAGCAGCGGCATGGGGGCCTCCTCGGTTGGTCGGAGGATTGCCAGCGGGGAAAGATGGGTCAAGCTTTGCGTCAGACTTGGGGAGCAGCTCCATGACATTGCAATTCGGTTGGTGGGACCATTTCGAGCAGCGGTCGGATATGCCGCTATGGCAGCAGTACCGATGAACGCATCGAGCTGATCCGCCACGCGGAGGAGCTGGGGTTCTACGGCTATCATATCGCCGAGCACCACTTCACGACCCTGGATATGGCGCCATCGCCGATCGTGTTCCTCGCCGCGGTGGCGCGACGTACGACGAAGATCCGACTTGGCACGATGGTGCTGTGCCTGCCGTTGTATCATCCGACGCGGCTGGTGCAGGAGATCTGCATGATGGACCAGCTCTCCCACGGTCGCTTCATGCCGGGAGTCGGCCGTGGCATACGCGATGTCGAGCACGAGTGGTTTGGCAGCGACGTCCGCCAGACACGCGATGCGTACGATGAAGTGCTGTCGATCGTGCTGCAAGGATTGAGCACCGGACGGATCACGCATCACGGAGAGCGCTTCCAATACGACGACGTACCGGTGCACTTCGAGATGGTGCAGAAGCCGTATCCCCGATTTTGGTATGCGGGGAATCTGCAGCGCGCGGCGGAGCAGGGGATGAATGGGCTGGGGCGCCCGACGCGCGAGATGGTGGAGCAGTATTGGCAGATCTGGGAGGCTGGACGCGCGAGCAAGGATCCTCGATTCATGGGTGAGGATCCGCTGGTCGGTTCGACGCGACATATCGTCGTGGCGGACACCGATGCCGAGGCGTTGTCGCTGGCACGCCGAGCGTTTGTTGCCTACGCCGAGCATTTTCATGCGACGGAGGTCAGGATCGAAGGTGGCGTGCCGCCTTCCGCGGCACTGCCGCAGCCGGGTGGCGTCAATGTCGAAGCGATGATCGGGGCCGGGCAGGTGCTGGCTGGTTCGGCCGCCACGGTGCGCGACAAACTGCGTCGCCTTGTCGCTGCGGTCGGGCCGAAGCACAACTACCTGTGCGCCGCGTTCCAATGGGGCGATCTGACGACACAGGAGGCGCGTCGCTCGCTCGATCTGTTCGCGACGGAGGTGAGGCCTGCGCTGAGTGAGGAGTGACCAGATGCCAAACATAGCTCCGGCTTATCAGGCCAGCAAAGGTTCACCGCTCGATGTCGATCGCGCGTTCTATCAGCGGATCGCGCAGGAACAGGGTGCGCGCCGGCTTATCGAGCAACTGGTTGTACCGATCCGCTCGGGGCGTGCCTGGCGCGTGCCGGCGGGGCACGTGTTCCGCATCGTCACCATCGATGGCCCGCAGGTTGGCGATCTGAACATCTGGAATGCGCACAATCCGCGGGAGAGGATGTGGGCCTCGCGCTCGCGGCAGTTGCAGGCGGCGCATGTCAGCACGTTCGGTCGACTGTGGTCGAACCTGCCGTATCTGCGACCGCTTGTGACGATCACTGACGACAGCCTGGCTGGCTACGGCATCGATGAGGTGGGTGGCCGCGTGCACGACCTGCTGGGCACGCGCTGCGATCCGTATGTGAACCGGTTGCTGATGGGCGTGGATTTCGACTTCCATTGCCACTCGAATTTGGTGCGCGCCGTTGCGCCGTACGGCCTGACCGAGTTCGACGTACATGACGTGTTGAACGTGTTTCAGGTCACCGGGCTGAATTCGGACGATCAGTACTTTATGCGCGCATGTCCCGCGAAACCGGGCGACCACCTGGAATTCTTTGCCGAGATCGATCTGCTGTGCGCGATTTCGGCGTGCCCTGGGGGCGATCTGTCGGTGCCGCTATGGGGACCCGATGCGCGCGATCCGATCGATGTGTGTCGCCCGCTGGGGGTGGAGGTGTATGCGGTGGACGCGCGTCTGCTGACGGGATGGAAGTCACCGGAGGTGGCGAAGTATGGAGGCGCGCACGGTATGCGTCTCGAAAGGCCGGCTTGGGAGTGAGATGAGAAGACCATGCGCCGCTCGTCAGTACAGCGGTAGTAACCAAGGCACAAGCAAGACACTGACGATCAGAACGACAATGGTGAAAGGCACGCCGATCCTGACAAAATCCCCGAATGCATAATTGCCGGGTCCGACCACGAGCGTGTTCACCGGCGAGGAGATCGGTGTCATGAACGCGGACGATGCCGCCAATGCAACGATCATTGCAAACGGATATGGTGAGGCCTTGAGATCGACAGCGATCGCAAGAGCGATGGGGGCCATCAAGACGGCCGTCGCGGTGTTCGAGATAAAAAGGCCCAGCAGCGCCGTTACAACAAACAGCATGCCCATCACGATTCGCGGCCCGGCGTTGCCAATCAAGGCCACCATCCCATCAGCGGCCAGATCGACTCCGCCAGTACGTTGCAGTGCGACTGAGAACGGCATCATCCCGACGATCAATATGAGACTTTTCCAACTGATCGACCGATAGGCGCTGTTCAGATCGACGCAGCCCAGCATACCCATGAGGAGGCATCCGATCAGGGCAGCCTGCACGTTTGGGACGATGCCGCTGACCATCAGCCCGATCACGAGAGCCAGAACCGCGAGCGCGTGGAGTGCTCTACCCGCATTTGGCAGCGCGTCGTCCAGTTCGGCCGGCAAGTTGAGCCCCACCATGTTCCCTCCTTCGACGTGAAGGCGCTTGATGTCGGCCCAGAATCCGACGAGCAGCAATGTGTCGCCGATATGGAGTTTTTCGCCGAGAAGGCCGCGTCCAAGTGCAACTCGACCACGACGGAGGCCTATCACTGTCAGACCATGTTCCGCGCGGACTCTGGCCTCCAGGACGGTCTGATCGATCAGTTGCGAGTCGGCAGAAACGATCGCCTCGACCATGCCGATTTCGTGCCGTGCATCGATGAAATAACCACCATCTTCGCCAAGTGGCAGGGGATCGAGCGCAAATCGATCGCGAAGTCCCGCCATCTCGGTCTCCGGCGCGAGCGCGTCGACAAGCAGCACGTCGTCAACCTGAAGCTCCGTCTGGGCAACCGGGCGGATCATCTCGGTTCCAAGTGTGAGTTTGCGGACGATCGCCACAATGTTCATGCCTGACGCTCGCAAGGGCAGTTCTTCGAGGCGCTTCCCCAATATCGCTGAGCCGGCTTTCACGCGCACCCGGTATTCCCGGTCGGCAAGCTTATATTGATCTATCCACGTTTGCAGGCTCGGGCGTCGGCTTGCGGACGTTGGCTCTAATGGCTCCGAGGACAACATTCTTCGTGCGCCGACCATGTAGATAATGCCAAGTATCAGCACCGGTAGCCCGAACGGCGTGAAACTGAAGAAGCGAAATCCCTCCATGCCGTGCCGCGCGAGTTCGGCGTTCACGACCAGGTTTGGCGCGGTCGCCACGAGCGTCATCATGCCGCTGATGAGTGCGGCGACGCTAAGCGGCATCATGAGCCGGCTAGGTGGCGTGCCTGTGGTGCTACAGATGCGCAGGACGACCGGGATGAATATTGCGACGACCGCCGTCGAGCTCATCAAGGAGCCGAGGCCGCCGACCACCAGCATGAGCAGAACAACGAGACGGGTCTCGCTCGACCCAGCCGATGCGTTCAGCCAGTCGCCAAGTCGTCTGGCGACGCCCGTGCGGACCAGGCCTTCACCGATGACGAACAGCGCGGCGATCAGGACAATGTTTGAGTCAGCAAATCCAGCCAGAGCTTCATTCATGGTGATGATGCCCGTGAATGGCATCACCGCGATCATGATCAATGCGACGGCGTCCATACGCGGACGACCGACGATGAACATCGCGATCGCCGCCGCCAGCAGAAAGAGAATAACGACGAGATCCGTGGTCACGGTCAGCGGATCATCAGGGCTTGACGCGTGTAACTGAAGCCGCGCGCGCGGTCCTGGCAAGCGCCGCCCGCAATGCATCCTTTTTTGACTCGTCAAATGAGCTGCGCAGGAATTTCCCACCAGCGGCGCGAAGCGCAGCCGTAACCTTCTCAGTGCTCATCTTGCGGATCAACAAAAGCAGGACTGCATTGCCTGACCGCAACGTGTCGCCTGCTGCCCTCATGAATTCGTCGTCGATGCCGAGCCTTGCGAGGCTGGCGCCGCGGGGCGCCCTGAACAGTAGCTCGATCAACGGGCCCCAAATCATTTGGGGTACTTCGCGTCCCCTCACTGGTCGGACCAATTGGTTCAGCTTCACCAGGCCCGACGCGCAATTTGTCGCTATGACCGCATCGCCGGGTTCGATCAGAAGATCCTCGTGCATGTCTAGGAGCGTCCGGCGAACCGCCTCCGCCTTCCCCTCGGTCGAGAACGCCATTATCAGCAGGTCCGACATCATTACGGCCTTTTAGCAGTCCTCGTGCCCTGTCCGGGCGATACCAAGGCCGAACCGGCCCGAATCAGCATCAGGACAGCCGCATGGCCGTGTTCAGGTTGTGCCGCGAGCGAGATACTCGCGCGTTCGTTCCACAGCATATCGATCTTCACATCACCGGGGATTGGCTGGGAATCCCGTTACATGGCATCGCGTCGCAATTGCGTGATGCGTCGCTAGAAATCCCGCAGCAGGTCGCTAAAATCGCCAACATCCCGGACCGTTCGGTCGCGGGTGTTGGCGGGAATTGCAAACCCCGCCATGGCGGCGGATCGCGTATCGCCCGGGCTGCACCCGAATTCCCTCTTGTAAGCACGACTGAAACTCGATGCATCCGAGAAGCAGAGATCGTCAGCAATCGCCGCAATCTTGATGGCGGCCGTGGGGTTGCTCAGCACGGCGTGTGCGTCTAGCAATCGTTGTTTCTGAATATAGTGAGCCACTCCGCCGGCGGACTCCAGTAAGCGGTACAGATTGGAGCGGGAAATACCGACCAGCCGGCATAGCGTCGCAGGGCCGAGGACGGGAGAGCGCAGGTGCCGCTGGATGACCTTTCGAACTCGCTCCATTCGCCCGAACTCGATCTGGTTTTTCGCAGCGGCGACGCGTTCTGGAGACGGAGCAACCGCGGCGGCGATCATGGCTTGCACTGCGTTCGTCAGCGCCGGAAGTTCGCTCGGCGTCAGAGATGGCAGCCTTTGTTCCAGGGCAAGCATAAAGTCGCCGAGGAGGTGCCCAAGCGGTATATCCAAAACCGACCCGCGCGCCGCATCGAGCCGTGATGCGATATCGTGGAATTCGTCGCGCGGCAGAAATAGCTGTAAGCGGTCGATGCGCGTCCGCTCACTTTCCGATTCCTCGCCCAGCGACCACAGGTACGGCACGCCGGGTGGCACTTCAAACGAAGCCTTGTCGGCCTTCACCCACATCGAGCCCTGTTGGGCATAGGTCAGCACCCAGTGGTCCACCGGGTCCCGCCTCACCTGGGCTTTCGTTCGCACGACACGTACAGGCGGCGCCGACACGCGGCTCATTACCAGGCACCCGAGTTTCCAGGCGCTGTTCTCGGCCACGAATTCGCTATACGACTGGTCTACGGCCACCACATCGAGCACGGGGCGGAACCATTCGTGCCAGGCGTCGTGCCGATCCCTCGGGGCCAGAGATTGCGTCGAAAAGACCTGCGGTGTCATTGTACTTCCCCGTGCCCGCGATGTGCTTGCTCTTGCGCGGTCAAGGCGTGACCGCGTCGGCCTGAGTGAGCCCAGATCTGACGTTTGAGAGCTGAAACAGCCCTTGTCAACACAGACCGGATGGTTGGCACCTGGCGAGGTCAGCGGCGGCTGCGGAGCTGAAGCAGGTCACCGTGTGGTCGGTTGCCCGGGCCGAGCCCGCGTAAGTTGGCGCCCTGTGCCTGATCTCTTACCGCCTGATCCGCGAATTGTCGGCAGACCGCCTGATCGCTTTGAAAGGCGGAGAATGACTTGCCTGACCCGGGGAGGACCTGAACGGTCGGTCCCATCGGGTTCTAGGCGCAGGCTCCGAGAAACAACACTCCCCCGATGGCCGCGTAGCCGGACGCACGTCGTGTCATGCTGATCGTCTCCGAACGATTGCAATATTGATGACCGGTTCGGGATTTGAACGTTATCGGCTCGCGTCATGCTTCGCCGAGCGCGCAACGTGGAACTCGAGCGGCGCCATGTTGCTCCATCGGTGGTCCGGAGAGTAGCTCATTGACGGCGCATCGGACGATGGAAACGCCCAATTGGGACACACCGCGCACTTTTTGGGACAGGAAGGACAAGGGCGGCTGAACAGGAGTTGCTACGTTGCGTTCGCCTGATCGACGCGAAGGGATGACCACAATGACGAACATTCAAAAATCAATCATCGCTTTGACATTCGCTGCTGCGATAGCGGCATCCGGCAGCGGCAAAGCAGCCAATCCGACTCCGCTGGAGCAGGCGGAGATCAACATGCTGACGCCAGCGTTGCAGGCTGAGGTGAAGTCCCGTATGGCGGCCGGTGGCCAAAAGGTGTCCGAGATACTTGACACCATGTTACTGAACAGCGTGTCCAAAGTATTCGCGAGCGGACGTGTCGTCGCGGCAGACTTCAACAATGGTGTCGTGGTCACCCAAGGCACGAATGGTCAGATGCGAGCCTTCAACTTCGATCCAGCAACGCTGGTCACGAAGCCGTAGCATCTCGGTCCCATTATTGGGGAATCTCCCGAGTCGCTCACGCGCGCTGATCGCAAGGGATGCGGGCAGCCTGATTTGAGACATATGCACCAATCTGGGGATTCTGTGCCGATGTCTGGTTCAGGGCCAATAGCCAATATCCCGCCGACGCCGAAAGGCTGCGTGAGACAGCAACCACCATGGCGGCAAGCGCTGGATGAACGGTAAAGCCGAGCACCTTCACACCGGGTACATCAGGTGCTAACTGACGTACCTGCGTTTCGCTGTACGGGGGCGTTTGCGCGCGGGGACAGGGCATGACACGCAGCGGAATTAAGCGACTCCTTGCGCAAAGCCGCTTGCAATCTTGGCTGTTCTTGCTGCCGGTGGTGGCACTCGGACTGGCCGCATGCAATCGGGAAAAGACGGCCGAGGCTCCCGCGCCTCGCCCCGTTCGAACGGTGACCGCCAAGCTGCAGGACACCGGCGAGACGGTCGCGCTTACAGGGCACATCCAGGCAGAAGATGAAGCGTCGATGGCATTCCGCATCGGCGGGCGGATGATCGAGCGGTTCGTCAATGTCGGTGACAAGGTCAGGCCCGGACAGGAACTGGCCAGACTGGATCCACAGAATGAGGTGAACGCATTGCGTTCGGCACAGGCGAGCCTCGCGGCGGCGCAGGCGAGCTTGACGCAGGCACGTGCGGCTTTCGAACGCCAAAGGACACTGCTGGCGCAGGGCCACACGCCACGGGCCCAGTTCGACCTGGCAGAGCAGGCACTGCACACGGCGCAGGCGCAGGTCGACGACGGCGAAGTGCAGGTGCGAATCGCCGCCGATCGAGTGAGCTTCACGGTACTTCAGGCCGACGCCGCCGGGACGATAACCGCACGTGGCGCGGAACCCGGTGAGGTGGTGCAAGCGGGACAGATGATCGTTCAACTCGCTCGGCAGGGTGGACGGGACGCGGTGTTCGATGTTCCCGCACAGGTCCTTCGGTCCGCGCCAAGCGATCCGCAGGTTACAATACGGCTGACGGACGATCCGAGTGTGACGACAATCGGACGTGTGCGTGAGGTCGCTCCGCAGGCCGATCCGGTGACACGGACGTTTCAGGTCAAAGTCGGCCTGACAGATCCGCCAGATGCAATGCGTTTGGGCTCGACCGTGAACGGCATAGTGGGCCTGGCATCGGAGAAGGTGATTGCCATCCCGGCGTCGGCACTGACCGAGCTGAACCGCCAGCCGGCGGTGTGGATCGTCGATCCGTCGAAGCTCACCGTCTCCCTGCGCAACATTGAGTTGCTGCGCTTTGATCCGGGAACGGTCGTGGTCGCCCACGGGCTCGACAGCGGTGATATCGTCGTCACCGCCGGAGTTCAGGCGCTTCATCCGGGCCAGACAGTCCGGTTGCTCGGCCCGGTGGCCTAGTGGGTTTCAATCTATCGGAGTGGGCGCTCCGCCATCGCTCGTTCGTCGTCTATATGATGATCGCGTCTGTCCTCGCGGGATTGGCCGCCTACAAGTCGCTGGGGCGCGACGAGGACCCCGCTTTTGTCATCAAGACGATGGTGGTTCAGGCGGCGTGGCCGGGCGCCACCATCAACGACACGCTGCAACAGGTCACCGAGCGCATCGAGCGTACCCTACAGGAGACGCCAAATCTCGATTTCCTGCGCAGCTACACCAGCCCCGGCTTAACGACGATTTTCGTCAACCTGAAGGGCAGCACGCCGGCCAGCGAGGTGCCGGATATCTGGTACCATGTCCGAAAAAGCGTCGGCGATATGCGGCATACCTTGCCGACCGGCGTTATCGGTCCGGGCTTCAACGACGAGTTCGGCGATACCTACGGAATCATCTATGGCTTCACCGCCGATGGGTTCACCCCTCGCGAGCTGCGTGACTATGTTGACCAGGTCCGCTCGCAGCTTCTGCTGGTGCCGGACGTATCGAAGATCGAGATGCTCGGCGCGCAGGACGAGCGGATCTTTGTCGAGTTCTCGATGGAGCAGCTTGCCGGCCTCGGGATCGACCGTTCCGCGCTGATTGCAGCGCTACAGGCGCAGAACGTCGTCAGCCCGGCCGGCACCATCCAGACGGGTGACGAGAAGCTGCTGCTGAGAGTCACCGGGGCCTTCGAATCCGAGCAGGATCTGCGAAACATCAACTTCGTCGCGAACGGTCGCATGATCCGCCTGCGCGACATCGCGGAGATCCGTCGCGGCTTCGCCGACCCACCGCAGCCGCTGTTACGCGTCAATGGCAAGCCTTCGATCGGCCTGGGCATCTCCATGCGCGAGGGCGGCGACATACTCGCGCTGGGCCGCAACGTCGAGCAGGCGATGAAGCGCATCACCGCCGATCTGCCACTCGGCGTCACGCCGGTTCTCGTGGCGGACCAACCGCATGTGGTGGACCACGCGATCAGCGATTTCACGACGTCTCTTTGGCAGGCGATTGCCATCATCATGGCCGTCAGCTTTGTCAGCCTTGGCATGCGCGCAGGCATGGTGGTTGCGCTCTCCATTCCGCTGACACTCGCGGTCGTGTTTCCGATCATGCAGTTCATCGGCATCGACCTGCAGCGCATTTCGCTCGGCGCGCTGATCATCGCGCTCGGCCTTCTGGTCGATGACGCGATGACGACGATCGACGTGATGACCTCGCGCCTCGCTGCGGGTGACGGCAAGGAGCAGGCGGCGACGTATGCCTACCGGACGCTCGCGATGCCGATGTTGATCGGGTCGTTCGTCACCGCGGCAGGATTTGTACCAATAGGCTTCGCGAGGAGTTCCGCCGGCGAATACACCTTTTCGATCTTCGCCGTGGTGGGTATCGCGCTGATCATGTCGTGGTTCGTGGCCGTGCTGTTCGCGCCACTGCTCGGCGTGGTGATGCTCGCCAAACCGGATCCAAACAAGCAGACCAAACCCAGCCGGATTCTCGGCGGCTTCCGGGGCCTCCTGGTCGGCGCGATGCGGGCGCGGTGGATCACGATCGGCGTCACCGTCGCCTGCCTGGCGGTGGCCGTCCTCGCATCTCCGCTGATACCGCGGCAATTCTTCCCGCCATCCGATCGTCCGGAGCTTCTGGTCGATCTCCGGCTGCCGCAGAACGCCTCGATCCTCGCAACCGATGACCTCGCCAAGAGGCTCGACGACGTGCTCACGAAAGATACCGACGTCGCAAGCTGGAGCACCTATGTCGGCCGAGGAGCAATCCGCTTCTATCTGCCGCTTGCGGTAGAACTGCCCAACGACTTCTTCGCCCAGGCTGTTGTCATCGCCAAAGACGTGGCAGCACGCAAGCGACTTCAGACGCGTCTCGAGACGGTGCTCGCCACACAGTTCCCCAGCGCGGTCACACGCGTGTCGCCGCTCGGGCTCGGACCGCCGGTCGGGTGGCCGGTGCAGTATCGTGTCAGCGGTCCGGACGTGACACAGGTGCGCGACATCGCCCTGCGATTGGCCGGAATTGTGTCAGGTGATGCCGATGCGAGGCATGTCAATTTTGACTGGATGGAGCCGGCCCGCATGGTCCGGATCAATATCGATCAGGATCAGGCCAGGTTGCTGGGCCTCAGTTCGCAAGCGCTGGCAAGCGTTCTGAACTCCGTGGTCACCGGATCGACTGTCACCCAACTGCGGGACGGGATTTATCTCGTCGATGTCGTGGCGCGCGCGACCGATGAACAGCGCGTGTCACTCGCGACCCTACGCAACGTGCAGGTTCCGCTGCCGAACGGACGAACGGTGCCACTCAGCCAGTTAGCGACCTTCGATTTCGACCAGGAGTTCCCGCTGATCTGGCGACGCAACCGGGTCCCCACGTTGACCGTACAGGCTGATGTGGCGCCGGGTGCACTGCCGGAGAGCATCGTCGCCTCGCTTGCTCCTGCGGTGGCGCAACTGACCGCCAGCCTGCCGGAATCCTATCACATCGCCGTCGGCGGGACCGTCGAGGAAAGCGCGCAGTCCCAGGCATCGGTCGTTGCCGTCGTTCCACTGATGCTGTTTCTGATGATCACGTTCCTGATGATCCAGCTGCAGAGTTTCAGCCGGCTGTTTCTCGTGCTTATCGTGGTTCCGATGGCGATGACCGGGGTCGTCGCAGGGCTACTGATTTTTCAGCGGCCACTCGGGTTCGTGGCCATCCTTGGCATCCTCGCGCTGATAGGAATGATCGCGCGCAATGCGGTTATCCTCATCGAGCAGATCGAAACGGAGCGAGGCGAGGGAAAACCGCCCTGGGAGGCGGTGATCGAGGCGAGTGTGTCTCGCTTCCGCCCGATCATGCTGACGGCGGTTTCGACGGTACTTGGCCTGATCCCGATCGCGGCGACGATCTTCTGGGGACCCATGGCGTTCGCCATTATGGGCGGTTTCCTCGTTGGTACGGTCGTCACTCTGATCTTCCTGCCCGCGCTCTATGTGGCATGGTTCCGTATCAAGGAGCCGGTTGTTCGTGACGACGTACTGGTGCCCGCGCATGGCAACTGAGAGCAACCGCGGCTGGTTCACCGCGGCGATCGCGCGCGGCGTCGGCTTCCTTGTCCTTTGGCTGGCTCTGGATGGCTTCGACATCGGCGACCTTCCCGCGGCGGTCGTCGCCGCTGTTGCAGCGACTCTCGCGAGCCTGCGCCTCCTGCCTCCGAGCGCTGGACAGCTTTCGCCGTCCGGCGTTGCTGCGCTCGTGCTGCGCTTCCCCTTTCAGGCGATTGCCGCAGGTGTCGATGTTGCCCGACGCGCGCTGGATCCACGGCTACCATTGCGCCCTGGCTTCGTGACATTCGCTCCACGCCTGTCGCCGGGCCTTGCGCGCGACGAATTCTGTGCGCTCGCAAGTCTGATGCCGGGTACACTGCCCGCCGACACGAACGATGATGGGACCGTACTTGTCCACTGCCTCGATGTCGACCAGCCGGCGGCGGAGCAACTGAGGATGGAGGAGGCGCTCTTCATCCGAGCGCTGGGCAATGGCTGAGTTCCTAACCGCTGCCGCCGCGTTCGTTCTGGCGATGGTGGCGCTGGGACTCGTGCGTATTCTGCGCGGGCCGGCGAATGCGGATCGCATGATGGCGGCACAACTCCTCGGCTCTGGTGGCATCGCTGCTCTCTTGCTGCTGGCTGTTGGAACCGAAACCCCGGCCGCTGTGGACGCCGCGCTGACGCTGGCACTGCTCGCCGCATTCGCCGCCGTGGCGTTCGCCAGCAGCGTCCCTCGTTCCGGCGCGGGCGAGCGCGACGCAACGGATAGGTGACCATGCGAGTGTTGCTGGACCTAGTTACCATTATCGCGGTTGCGGCCGGCGCGTTGTTCATCATGGCCGGAACAGTCGGGCTGTTGCGCTTTCCGGACTCGCTCTCACGCCTGCATGCTCTCACCAAGGCGGACAACCTTGGACTCGGCCTGATTGTGCTCGGTTTACTCCCGCAGTCTCAGAGCCTTTCTGCGATGTTGAAGCTGGTTGCCATATGGCTGCTCGCACAGTTGGCCGGGGCAACGGTGACCCAGCTTGTTGCTCGCGCAATCCGACGCGACGGTCAGCCTGTATGATCGCGGCGCATGTGTTTGATGCGGCATTGGCCTTGCTGGTGCTGGGCGTGGCCGTCTGGACCGTGACCGCTGGCCCAACTTTCGCGGCCGTCATCGGCTTTGTTGCCTATGGCTTGCTGCTGGCACTCGTGTGGGTGCGTATTGCAGCGGTGGATGTTGCCCTGACCGAGGCAGCGGTCGGCAGTGGAGTGACCGGTGCGCTCCTCATCTCCGCGGCCGCACGGCTTCGCCCCACAGAGCAACGAGCGGCAGCGGAACAGCCCGGCCCCGCGATGCGTTTTGCGGCCGCTGTACTCGCCCTTCTTGTCGCGGCCGGCCTCGCTGCACTTGTTCTCTTCCCGGCCGAACCGGCTCCCACTTTGGCTCCCGCGGTTGCCGCGCATCTTCAAGTACTAGATGTGGGGAATCCGGTCACCGCTGTCCTGCTCGCCTACCGATCGCTTGATACCCTGCTCGAAAAGGTCGTGCTGCTGCTCGCTCTGATGGGCGTGTGGTCGGTTGCACCGGACCTTTTCTGGGGCGGCGCTCCACGACTGTGGCCCGGCGGCCACCAAGGCGGCGAACTGCTCCTGCTTGCTCGGTTGCTGCCGCCCATCGGTATAGTCATCGGTGTTTACATCCTGTGGGTTGGAGCGGTCGCGCCAGGCGGAGCATTCCAAAGCGGTGCAATTCTCGCCGCAATGTGGCTGCTGGTCATGATCGCCGGTTTGCAGAAAGCGCCTGAGATAGGCCAATGGCGGCTCCGGATTATACTCGTCGCGGGACCGGCCGTTTTCCTGGCGGTCGGACTTGCGGGATTCGCCTTACCGAACGGCTTCCTCTCTTACCCCGAGGAGTACGCGAAGCCGCTGATCATCGCCGTCGAAGTGGTGCTGACACTGTCCATCGCCGCTATCCTCGGATTGCTGGTCGCCGGGCCACCAGAAAGCGAACGGCAGCGATGACCGCGGCAACACTGTTCGGTCTTTGTGGTGCCGCATTGGTGGGCCTCGGTCTGTTCGGTACGATCGTGCATCCACAGCCGATGCGCAAGATCCTCGCGTTCAATGTGCTCGGGAGTGGCGTGTTTCTGCTGTTCGGCGTCATCGCCCGTAGGGGTGCGGCGGCAGCAATGGGTGGCGATCCAGTGCCACAGGCGATGGTCATAACAGGCATCGTCGTCGCGTTTTCTGCAACGGCCCTCGCGATCGCTCTGTTGCTCCGGCTCTACAACGTTTCCGGCAGTGCGACGCTCAGCACCGATACATCGGCGAGGCCTGATGGCAGTGGAGGTGGTCGCTGATCCAGCAGACTGCCGGGTATCTGCTAGTCCTGGCGATCGTCGTGCCCGTTGCCGGCGTTGTGCTGTCGATGGCGCTTGGCGGCCGTCAGTCTGAACGCATCGCCCTGGTCGCGATGGCGGCCGGGTTCTGCATCGCCCTCGCAATTGCCGCCGATATCTGGCTCACGCGGACAGTGCTGATCTACCGCATTGGTGGCTGGGCACCGCCACTTGGAATTGCGCTGCGCGCGGACGGCCTGTCAGCCATCATGGCACTGACCACGGCGGTGGTGATCTGTGCGATCGGGTTGTTTGCGCGCGAGAATTTTTCGGTGCCGGCCGGTGCGCAGGAACAGCGTGCGCCAATGGCCTTCTGGACACTCCTGATGGGCGTCTGGTCGGGACTGAATGCGGTGTGGCTTGGCGGGGATCTGTTCACCCTCTACGTCGCGCTGGAACTCCTGACCTTCGGCGCGGTTCCGCTGGTGTCGCTGGACGGCCGTGCTGAGACGCTGGCAGCCGCCCTGCGCTACCTGCTGTTCGCGCTGCTCGGATCGGCGCTGTACCTACTCGGCGCGGCGCTGTTCTATGGCGGCTATGGCACGCTCGATATCGAGCTGCTGGCCGGCCTCGTTCATCCCGAGCCTGTGGTCTGGATAGCCGTCGCGTTGATGACAGTCGGTCTGATCGCCAAGACCGCATTGTTCCCGTTGCATCTATGGTTACCGCCAGCTCATGCTGGCGCACCGGCGGCGGGCAGCGCGCTACTGTCGGCGCTGGTGGTCAAGGGCTCGTTCGTGCTGATTGTCCGGCTCTGGTTCGACACGGTGCCGGGATTGCTCGACCAGGCGGCGGCCCAGGCGCTCGCTGCACTTGGCGCCATGGCGATCGTGTTCGGCAGTGTTCTGGCACTTCGACAGGCGCGGCTGAAGCTGCTGATCGCCTATTCCACGATCGCGCAGATCGGCTACCTGTTTTTTCTCTTTCCGCTTGCCGGTGCACAGTCGGCAATCGTCCCGGAGTCCTTGCAGCTTTGGAACGGCGTCGCCTGGACGGGCGGCGTTCTCCAGCTTGTCTCCCATGCTGTGGCGAAGGCTGCCATGTTCATGGCTGCCGGGTTGATCGCCGAGGCTCTGGGTCATGACCGCATCGCGGGGTTCGCCGGAATCGGCCGGGCGATGCCGATGACAGTATTCGCCTTCGCTCTCGGCGGGATGTCGCTGATGGGACTGCCGCCGAGTGGCGGTTTCGTCGCAAAGGCGATGCTTCTGATGGCCGCTGTAGCTGAGGGCCAATGGTGGTGGGCTGTGGTGATTCTCGTCGGTGGTCTGCTCGCCGCCGGATATGTGTTCCGGGTGCTCACGCCGGCACTGGCTGCGGCGGACGCACCGTTGGCACTGCGGGTCTCGGTGGCCCAAGGACGCCAGCGCGTGGTGCTGGCGCTGTCGATCTGCGCACTGTTGCTGGGCCTTGTACCGCTGCGGCCTTCCTTGCTGCTGGAGGTGGGCCGGCATGTCCCCCCGTCGGTCGTGTCGCGATGAGCGCGGTCGCTACGGTGTTGCTCGCTGCCTCGCTTGCCGTACCGCTTGCCATGCTGCTGAGCTGCCTGTCGTCGCGGATCAGGGCGCGCATGCCATCGCTGCTGGCAATTGCGCCGGTCCCCGCCCTGCTGGCTGCGCTTCTGGCGCGCGGGGCGGCGCTGGCACTGCCGCAGGTGATGTTGGGCCTGCAGTTCGCGCTCGATACACCTGGCGCGCTGCTGTTGGGAGTTGCCGCACTGCTCTGGACTGCCGGAGGGTTCTACGCCTCGACATGGCTCCGCGGCATCCCTGATGCCGGTCGATTCGCTGTGTGGTGGCTGCTGACGCTGACCGGCAGCATAGGCGTGTTCATCGCCACCGATCTGGTAAGCTTCTATCTGGTGTTCTCCATGGTCAGTCTCGCCGCTTACGGGCTGATCATCGATGACGGAACGCCATCAGCGCGGCGAAATGGCCTGATCTACGTTGCGCTCGCGCTGCTCGGCGAAGCCTTCCTGCTGATGGCCTTCGTTATGCTGGCGCAGGCCGTGCCGAACCACAGCCTGCTGATCAGGGACGCCGTGGCGGCCCTGCCTGTATCACCCTGGCGCACCGCGACCCTCACGCTGCTGCTTCTTGGCTTCGGGGCGAAGATCGGCATCGTGCCATTCCACGTATGGATGCCGCTCGCGTACCGCTCGGCGCCCATTCCCGCGGCCGCCGTCCTCAGCGGCGCCGCGGTCAAGGCGGGTGTCATCGGCTTCATTCAATTCTTGCCGCTGCATGCCGCACAGCCCGCATGGGGTGAGGCACTGACTGCCGCCGGCTTTCTCTCGGCCTTCTACGGTGTCGCCATCGGCATCACACAGTCCAATCCGAAAACGGTGCTGGCCTATTCCAGCATCAGCCAGATGGGCGTCATTGCCGCAGTACTCGGCATGGGACTTGCCGCGGGCGATAACGATGTCGCGTTGTCAACGAGCTTCTACGCGGCGCACCACACGCTCGTGAAAGGCGCGCTCTTTCTGGCCGTTGGTGTCGCGCAGATCTCCGGGCCGCGTCGCGTGTGGACGGTGTTGGTGCCGGCGGCGATTTTGGCGCTCGGTCTCGGTGGTTTGCCGCTGACCGGTGGCATGCTCGCGAAGCTTGCCGTGAAGGCGCCACTAGGCGGTGGCGCTGCGGGCCTGCTTGCGACGGTGTCGTCCGCCGGATCAGCGTTGCTGATGCTGCATTTTCTCGGCCGGCTCGCAGCGACCGAGGCGCACGGGCCAGCGCTGTCGACGTGGCGGCTGTCAGTGCCGTGGCTCGTGACGGCACTTGCCTCGGTCGTGGTTCCCTGGGTGCTGTTCCTGACCGTGATCGGCGGAGCGGCATCCGACGCGCTGTCGCCCGCTGCGCTCTGGTCGTCGGCCTGGCCGGTCCTGCTGGGCGCCCTGTTGGCGTTGGGACTTCGGCGCTGGGGCGACAGCCTGCCGCGTGTGCCTGAGGGTGATGTCGTGGGGTTAATTGTTCTTGGTTCCACACACTTCGCCCGTGTTATCGGACTGATGCTGGAGCGACTGGATGCCGTGCTGCGCGAGTGGCCTGTCGCAGGCGTATTGCTGCTCACGTTGGTGGTCCTGTTGGCAGGGCTCATGCAGATCGGCCACTGAATACTGCATCCGCGGATCAGACCGAGGCTCATCAGGCAATCGTGCGGCTCGGATGCAACTGCCACAGCCGGCCGCCGATGAATGTGCCGTCCATATGAGCCTGTGGACGCTTTTGAAGCCCTTGGCTCAACTAGACCAGCAGGACCAAACTCGCCCGGCAGCCGGCCGGCTTGCTATGGGCCAAAAGGCGTGCCGTCAAGCGCCACGCCTGAACCGCTGGTAATGGCCAGGAGCGACAATTTCATGCCGATTGCCTCGGTCAAATCCGCTCCGTCGAGCGTCACAGTCCGCAGGTCGACACCGGTCAAGTCCGCACCGCACAGCGATGCGCCGCTCATGTTGGAGCCCCGGACGTCGGCGTGGGACAGGTTGGCCTGGGTGAGTAGGCCCATCGAAAGATCCGCCTGCAATAGGCAGGTGTGATCCAGGCGGGCCGAGGACCAATCGGTACGGCAGCGATGGCCACCGGCGATGATCAGTGGCTTCGCACGGATTTCCGCGAGCGTCGCACGGCTCAACGTCGCCCTCTCCAACTTTGCGCCGCGCAGATCTGCGTTTGCCAGGTTGGCCTCTCGCGCGTCCACCAGAGACAGGTCTGCCATCGCGAGCAGGGCGCCCGAAAGGTTGGCGCCCCGCAAGATCGCGCCTTGCATAATCGCCGCACCGAGATCCACATTGCGAAGGTCAGCGCCGCTCAGATCGACCCCGCCCAAATCGGCACGTCGGCCGGTGCGGCCGCCACTCTGGGTCCACGCCGCATGACCGGACAGGATCTGTGCGAGGCTTGTGTTCAAATCGCCTAAGTCCCTGATGCCCGCCGACCGTCGAATGCTGCTATTTGCGAGGTTCGCCTTATCGATCAGGGCACCGACCAGGTTCGCGCCTTCGAAATTGGTGCTGCATATCGTCGCGCCGGTGAGGACTGCGCCTTCCATGCTGGCTCCGGCAAGATTGGTGCCGGTAAGATCGGCGCCTCTCATATTGCAGCCGCGCAAATCGGACTTTGCCAAATTCGCTCGAACCAGGATAGCGCGCGTGAGATCTGAATTGCGCAAGTCGGCGTGCATGAGGAGGCACCCGGAAAGTCTGGCCCGTTCGAGTTTTGCCTCGACCATCTGCGCCTTGTTCATCGTCATGTCGGGTTCGCTCTGGGTATTGCGAATATCTCCCGCGCAAGTTGCCATCAGCATGCCCTCGCGCAGGTCGACGCGGGACAGGTCAGTACGCACAAGGATGGCGTCCCGCATGGCAACGCCACGCATATCGGCGTCAGCCAGGATCGCCTCGCTCAGGTCGGCCTGGGTCAGGTCGGCTCCGAACAGGTTTGCCCCTCGCAGGTTGGTGCGGATCAGTCGACTCTCGCGCAGGGATGCACCACTCAGATCAGCCTCGGCAAGCTGGCAGCCGGTGAGATCGAAGCCGGAGAGGTCACGAAACTTTAGCGATGCGCGGCGCCCGCCCGGGCGTCGTGCCAGAAACGCCTGATGCGCGGCAATAGTCTGCTTGAGTGCATGCGCGCTGATCGGGCTAAGATCATATGGTCTGGATGCATCCGATGGATCGACCAACACTGGCATGGCCCATTACAGGAAAACGCAGTTCTGTCAGCAATCCTGACTGCAGGGTGTAAAGAACGCCTTAGCCGACGGTAGATTTCCCACTTTCACCAAGCCTTTACGGTATTGCGCGAAGGTGCGCACAGAGAGCAGCTAGACGGTGCGGGACTGACCACGTGGGCACCATCAACGATCAAGAACTGGTCAAGAAGTGGCGACTGCGTCACGGCAGCGCGGATGCGGCTGAACGATGGGCAGCCTCGCGGGGATCGGAAGCCAGCGCATTGGCCTTCAATGCCATCGCCGAGGATCCGGGTGTCCTGTAACGGGCATCCCGGTGCTAGGCGAGCAGCATGGCTGGACAGGCAGAAGCCTTTGCCCTGTCTCTATCGGAATCCCGCCTCGGGACCGGCCCCATGGGACGCGCCGTTGCATTGTTCGTTCAGCGTTCAATCGCTTCCTGGCGCGGCTCGCCAAAGCGGATCACCCACGCGGTCGCCGACCGCTCGCGTTTTCCGCCCACCGGGCAGCATGTAACGACCAAACCGTCGGATCCCTGGGAACTGGCCCGACGCAACTTCCCGCATGTGGATGATGAAACAGGCATAGTCGCAACGCGGATGCTGCACGAGTTTGGCATCGAGCTGCTTTCTCGGGCCCGAAAACCATGGGACCAGGTGATTTCGGTCGCCATTCTGCGATTCGCGGCACGGCGGCTTCGCGGTGAGACCCTTGGCTGCGATGTTGACGAGAGCGCCAGCCCGGTTGCCGATATCTTGGCTGTGCAACGCTATTCTGAGGCGAGTGGATTTATTCCGCTGCTTGTCGGCTATTGCGGTCCTGGCAGGCCGGTGGACCAGGCGCGCGCTTTGCTGCGCGATTCGAGGACGTTGCGAGACGCTGTGACCACCCCGAACGACACCGGTGCGGCGGTTTGGCAAATGGCGATTGATTTTCACTCGTTTTCGATGGTTGCCTTGAATCACCGCTTTCTGTTGGGATTGCCGGTTGACGACGCCATCGAGATAGCGGCCGCGTCTCTTAGACTGGCTGCGGCCTCGATCGAGACGCCAGGGGTTGTGGAGTTGCCTGTAATGCCCACAGGCAGTGCGCTCTCGCCAGAGCAGGTCAGGTTCCATGCAAGGGCGTACCTCCGCCAAACCGCGACCAAGAAGACGCCGCAACTACCCCACCATTTGGGAATACGTCGTGCAAAGCTGACGAGTGCCTATGGGCGAAAGGTTCCGAGTCTCGCGGGCGTCGGGGTAACGCGGGGTCGGAAATGCAGACGGGGCCGTCGACGGGCCAGCATTGCCTATGTGCCGCCCGTCACTGCCGTGTCACGGCGGTTGCAGCGGCTGCACGCCGTGCTCCGCGAGTGGCCTGCCGCCGGCGTATAAATGCTCGCGTTGCCAGGACCATGTAGATCGAACACTGAATAGACCGCATCCTGCGGACCGATGCGCGAGTGTAATCTGACTGCTCACCCTTCGTGATCGAGCACAATGCTATAGGTGCAGTTCGGATGCGGCTGCCACAGGCTGCCGATGAAGCGGCCTCCATTGAAGGTGCCATAAAGGAACCTGGTGCTCGCCTGCATTTCCAAATACCCGTCCGGTTGGATCGTTCCGCGGAACGCCTGGAACCGCACTCTGTTACCGGTCACCACGAAATTGCGAACAGCGAGCTGAGATCTGCATCCGCTGCTCGGAGAACTGCTTAGTTGCGCGACACCCGAGAACGTACCGCCGGGCGGTGGCACCGGCGTGGTGCCCAGCGGTGCGGCCGGCGGAATACTCGGCAGCGTGCCTGGCGTTCGAACCGTCACCGACGTTGGGGTCATTCCATTTGAGGTGACGGTGCAGGCCGAGACGATAAGGCCAATGGCGATGGCTGCCCCGCGTGACAGCCAGGAACCGACACCGTAATTTAACCGTCCCGCCATCTACCAACTCCTTCCTGCCGCAGCCTGTCTCGGGTGACCGTTGATCTTGCTCGGAATGTGTGGCGGTTCCCAGCTCAAAGGAACAGCATGCATCACCGGCGTCGAAGACTGGAACACGCAGCGCGGGCTTGCGACATCATACAAATCCCAAGCGGCGAAAACATTGCTAACGATGGCCACATTCGTGTCTGCCCTTATGGGCGCGCCTGTCGCATTTGCACAAGTAGCGACTACGCTGGAGCAGGCGGAGCTTGCCGGTTTGTCGCCAGCCAAGAGAGCCGAGGTGCAGGCCAGGGCGGTGAACGGCAATACAGTGGACGAAGTGTTGCAGACCGTGCGGCTCAACAGCATCAAGGTCAGGCATCCTGCCAGCAGAATCGTCGCACTTGATTTTTTGCGCGGGATCGCGGCCGTCAAAACGGCTGGCGGTAGAATAGAGCCCAATGCGATTCGATACGACCACGCTGGCCATAATGGGCTGACGAGCGGTCCTGGCGATCGCACGGGGGGCGACTTGCCGATGCCGAGAAGTGCGGCTCCGATTCTCAGGATCGTTCCCGGGAGAGCAGGATCTCGAAGGCGCGTCAGGTTGAACCGGCTGTTTCAGCCGGTGAAGGCGGGTGCCGTGTCTGGCCTGTTCTGGGGCACGCTGGTCGGTCTTTTTTCATGATGCCGCTGGCAGGTGCCGCAATAGACGCCGCCTCTGGAGAGATCAGCGGCAAACTGACCGACGTTGGTATCAACGATCAGTTCATGAAGGACGTCGGCAAGACGCTGCAGTCAGGCAATACAGCCCTCTTCCTGCTGATCCGCAAGATGACGACCGACAAGGTGGCCGCAGCACTTCAGGGTACCGGAGGCACCTTGCTGCGAAGCTCGTTTGACGGGACGAAGGAAGAAGTGCTGCAAGCGGCCCTCGCGGGTGCACAGGAAGCTGTTTCCCGCGCATCCGCGAATCCCTGACATCGGCACGCCGCGGATCGCTGCGCTTGACCGTCAGGTGATTGATCCTGGGTAAGGGGTTGCTCCCCTCGTTGACCCGTGCGATGGACAGACCGGCATCGACATTCAGCGGCAACCGGATCTCCGCCGCGACGCGTGATAGCGGTTAACAACCAACGAGGATCAACGTGCCGAAACTCGGTGATCGTCAGCCGCTGCCGATCGATCTCGCGCTGCAAGGCGGCGGCGCGCATGGTGCCTTCACCTGGGGCGTGCTGGACCGCCTGCTGGAAGAGACCTGGCTGCGCATCGACGGTGTCTCGGGGACCTCGGCGGGCGCGATGAATGCGGCCGTCCTGGCGTCAGCCTATGCGGTCGGCGGTGCCGCGCGGGCTCGCACCGCGCTTGAGGCGTTCTGGCGCAGCGTGTCTCGTGCCGCGCTGCTAAGCCCTTTCCAGCGTGGCCCGCTTGATATCCTGCTTGACCGGTGGACGCTCGACAATTCTCCGATGTTCATCGCCATGGATCTGATGGCTCGCCTGATCTCGCCTTACGATCTCAATCCATTTGGTGGCAATCCTTTGACGGGGCTGCTCAACGAAGTCGTGGACTTCCCGGCGTTGGCGAGCGGACCGATCAAGGTATTCGTGACCGCGACCAGCGTCCGCACGGGACGCGGCCGGGTGTTCCGAAATCAGGAAATCACCGCCGAGGTGCTGCTGGCTTCTGCCTGCCTGCCATCGATGTTTCAGGCCATCGAAATCGACGGCGAGGCCTATTGGGACGGCGGCTACGCCGGCAATCCCACCATCACGCCGCTGGTGCGCGAATGCGTGTCGCGGGACACAATCCTGGTCCCGCTGAACCCGATCGAACGGCCTGGTACACCGCGATCGGCGCGCGACATCCTGAACCGCTTGAATGAGGTGTCGTTCAACGCGGTGCTACTGAAGGAACTCAAGATGATCGCGCTGCTGCGCCAACTCGCCGATCCTGGTAACGGTGAGGGTGCACAGTGGGCGAGCATGCGCATTCACATGGTACGAAACCCGATCATGGCGGAACTGGGCTACTCGTCAAAGTTAAACGCCGAGTGGGCCTTTCTCACGATGCTGCGCGACGAAGGGCGGCGCGCCGCCGAAGCCTTCTTGACGACCCATCGGGATGATCTCGGGCATCGGTCCTCGCTCGACATCGATCGTCTGCTGGAAGATATTTGATGCCGTGAACCTGATTCAGGAGCGTCGCTGAGCAGGTGTTGGGGAGTCTGGCGTGAAGACAAGAGATCCAAGCCGCGCCGGCGTATTCTCGATCGCGGCTTCCGTGCTGTTGTTGCTGCTGGGAGGGTGCGCCCAGACGGTCTGGGTGAAAGCCGGAGCAACGTCCGCGGAATCCGGGGCGGCGATGGAACGGTGCCTGTCGGACGCATATCTTCAGGCGCCCTCGGCTCCGTCGGTTCGTACTGTTGGCAGCGATGTCGCGGCGCCGTCCTTTACGACATGTTCCGGTCTCGGTTTCAGCGGGGCCTGCGTGACGTCACGCGGGCAATACACCCGCCCAATGAGCATATCATACGACGCCAATGCCAGGACACGCGCGCAAATATACCGGCAATGCATGCAGGCAGCCGGATGGTCCGAGCAGAGCAGAAGCGCCCTTGCCGCCGCGCCCCTGGTACCCGAAGACGACTGGACGCGCGGCTTCGATTTCGGCGAGAGGGACGGAGCAAACGCGCAGTGCGCCACGCCGCCCGCCAGCATCGCCGATGGTCGCAGCTGGTCACTCGGTTGCCAGAGCGGTCAGAGGGCCAGATAAGTCGGCCGAGCGGCTGTAAGGTCGGCTGGTGATTTAGGACATCAGGGATAGTCCTGGGACGCTCGGCCCACGCGGAACGCGGTGTAACTGTTTAGATTTCCGGGCAAATGGCTATGCCGTGGACGGCAGCGGCTTGATGTACCCGTCCGTTGCAGAACGGGGCACGTTTAGTCCCACGCCGAGTGCAACAAGACAGCACGTGTGATCAATGATCGCAGGGGAAACGTGAGAGGCTTAAGGTTACTCATCGGTGTCTTGAGTGTGGCGGTTATTGCTGAACCGGCCTTTGCGCAGCAGCCCAACGTCACGCCGCAACCCACCATCGAAGACCTGATGAAGAAGATTGAGGCGTTGCAGCACCGGGTGGACGAACTCGAGGGCCGCGAACGGACGAATAAGGCGCAAGCTACCCAGGCGCATCATGCCGCGGTCGCCACGGCGGCTGCACCGAAGCGGGAAGCGGGTTCCAAGGCTGCGCCAGCGACCGCGTCCGCTGCGCCCTCTGCCGCGCCTGCGCCGTCGGTAACGGCCGCAGCGAAACCCGAGCCCTCTGTGTCACCGTTCGAAGCGACCGTACCTGGGCTTATGCCGCCGGAACCGATGGGCAACCAGTTCTCGGATGAGGATGCGTTGCGATCGGACCTGCCCGGCCTCTCGATTCGCATTCCCGGCACCGACAGCGAGGTACGCCTCTACGGCTTCGCGAAGCTTTCGGCGTGGACCGACCTCAACGGCCGCAATCAGACCGATGCGCCAACCGCGCAAACGATTCCACTCAACAACAGCGCCGCCGACATGCAGGGCGGTGACTTCGGCATGACCGCACGTTTCAGCCGAATCGGTGTGGATACGCGCACTCTGACAAGTTGGGGCACCCTTGAAACACGCATCGAGGGCGATTTCGGCGGCGGATCTCCGACATCGAGCAATGCAGTCTTCAGGCTGCGACAGGCGTGGGCCGAACTCGGTGATGAAAACTTCCGCGTTCTCGTTGGTCAGGCGAACAGCCTTTGGAACGAAGGTGTATTCGAGACCCTGATTGACGCGACCAACCTCAATCAATCATTCGTACGCCAGGCGCAGGTCCGTGTCACCGGGCAGCTTGCGTCCCGACTGACCGGTCAGGTTTCCCTGGAGGCGCCGGAGACGCAGTACACATCGGTTGCCGGCGTGTTCACCCCTGATTCCAGCGTAACCGGCAGCCCGAGCCCCGCATTCAATGCCGCCCCGGACCTGCTCGGTCGTTTGACATACCGTGACAATGGGTTGGTGCTGGACATGCGCGGACTGCTGCGACAACTCAGCACTCGCACGGCCGGCACAGCGGCGGCACCGCCGGCGCTGACGCGCAATGCCGCAGGCTGGGGCGTCGCGGTGCATGCACGTGTGCCGATGCGGTGGCTCTCAGATGCGTTCGGGCCGGATGAATTGCTCGGCATGGCCTATTATGGGCAAGGCATTGGACGCTATTTCCCTGGCAACACCTCTGGCCAGGATGCGCTGTCGAACATCGGTCTGCCCGGATCCTCGCTCAGCTTCAGCCTGAATCCGTTGCCGACCTATGGAGCGATCATCGGCTATCGCCACTTCTGGCTGCCGCAGCTTCGCACCAACGTCTCCTACTCCTATTCGCGTGAAGACTACCCGTCCTATGCACTCGATTTTATACCAGGCTCGGCAGCGGCCCTGGCTTTGAACCGGGACATGCAGCAGGTGTTCGTCAATCTGATATGGAGCCCGTTCGCCCAGTTTCGCAATGGCACATTCGGCAGCGGCTGGCTCGATGTCGGTCTCGAGTACGTCTACACACGGCGCGACCTGTTCGGTGGTTCGGCAGCGGCTGGCACGGCTGGTTCCGGCCTGGGCGTCGCCAATCGATTCCTGGCAGCGGCGGTCGGGCGGTTCTGAGTACCGAGGGTGACATAGGCGGACCGCGCGACGCGCGCGCAGACCGATGCCATCTGGCAGAGTGTCGAAGGGGGAACTAATGAGCGAGACCACAGTGGCGCCAAAGACATTCCTGCAGAAGCTGCTCGACGGCGTCGAGATCGTGGGAAACAAGGTCCCGCATCCGGCCATCATATTCCTGTTGATGTCCGTCATCGTCATCGTGCTGTCGCACGTGTTCCATCTGCTGGGTACCAGCGTCACCTACCAGGTCATCGATCCGGTGACCCACAAGGCTTCCTATTCGACAGCCGTCGTCAACAGTCTCCTGACGATGGAAGGCTTGCGCTTCATCATCACATCCGTCGTCAGGAATTTCCTGGGCTTCGGTCCGGTCGGGATCATTCTGGTGGCAATGGTTGGTGTCGGTCTGGCGGAAGAGGCAGGACTGGTCAACGCAATCATCCGGAAGATCGTGATTGTCGCGCCGCGCAAGGCGATCACCTTCATCATTGTCGCGATGGGTGTGTTGTCGAGCGTCGCGTCTGACGCCGGGTATTTGGTGCTGATCCCCCTGGGGGCCGCCGCTTTCCTGAGCCTCGGGCGGCATCCGATCGCGGGCCTGGCCGCGGCCTTCTCTGGCGTCGCCGCGGTGTTTGGCGTGAATCTGATCATCACCCCAATCGACGGCGTGCTGACCGAAATCACCAACGACGCCATCCACCTGCTAAACCCGGGATACTCGCTCTATGTGACGGCCAACCTGTATTTCTCCATCGTATCGAGTGTGCTGCTCTGCATTGTCTGTACAGTGATCACGGAACGGGTGGTCGAGCCTCGGCTCGGTCCGTACCATGGAGAAAGGCCAATCGAGGAGAGCACGGGAACGTCGGCGGCGGAGGCGCGAGGACTGCGGGCCGCGCTGTACGGGCTGATCGGCTTTCTCATTGTGCTTGGCTTGCTCACACTGCCCTCGGGGTCGCCGCTGCGAAATCCTGAGACCGGCGCGCTCATCGGTGATTCGCCATTGATGAACAGTCTGATCGTCATGATCATGCTGGTGTTTCTCATCACGGGCTTTGCCTATGGCAAAGCCGCGGGAACCATCAACAACGTGACGGAGGCAATCGCGGCGATCACCAAGACCTTTTCGGGGCTCGGGGGGCTGCTCTTCCTGTTCCTGGTCATCAGTCAGTTCCTTGCGCACTTCAACTACAGCAACCTGGCAACGATCGCGGCGGTCAGATTGTCAGACATCATCGAAAGCGCGAATCTTGGCTCGCTACCCTTGCTGATCGTCTTTGTTGTCATCACCGCCGTCGTCAACCTGATCATCCCGGCCGCGATTGCGAAATGGGCGATCCTGGCGCCAATCTTCGTGCCTCTGTTCATGAAGCTGAATGTCGCGCCGGACGTCGTGTTGGCCGCCTATCGCGTGGGCGACTCGCCAGGAAACGTGATCACGCCATTGATGGCCTATTTCGGCATGATCGTCATATTTGCCCAGAAGTACCAGAAGGACGCAGGCGTCGGAACCGTTGTGGCGATGATGTTACCATACACCGCCGCTCTTTATGTCGTGTGGACGGTAATCCTGATCATTTGGTATTTGATGGGCGTTCCGTTCGGCGTCTGACGCCTGGCAGCGAAGGTATCGATCATGGTTCGGGATGGGTGTGTTGACCGGCTACTATGCCGGCAAGAAACTGCAACTGCGCATGTGGGGCTGGCAGCGTGAGCAGCATCACGCTTACCTTCGCCATCGTCGCCGCGATTGTGGTGCTGTTCGTCTGGAACCGCATTCCGGTCGTCCTCGTGGCCCTCGGCACAGCGCTCGCACTGTATTTCACCGGAGTGACCAATCTCCAGGAATCGCTCGGAGGACTTGGCGATCCCGCGGTGATCTTCATCGCGTCGCTGTTTATTGTCAGGTACTGGCCTCGATGCCACAGGAGTGACCGCCTGGGCAGGACAGGGATTGATTGCCCAGGCCGGACAAAGCCGTGTCCGGCTGCTCGTTCTCATGATGTCGCTGGTTGCCGTGCTGACCGCACTGATCAGCGTCAACGGAGCGGTCGCCGCACTGCTGCCGGTCGTTGTGGTCATGGCGATCCGTCTCGGTCGTGCGCCATCACAACTGCTGATGCCGCTGGCCTTCTCGGCGCATTGCGGATCGCTCCTGGCACTCACCGGCACGCCGGTGAACGTGCTCGTGTCGGAGGCAGCGACGGAGGCGGGGCTGCCACCGTTCGGTTTCTTCTCATTTGCGATCGCCGGCATCCCTTTGGTAGCCGGCACCATTCTGATTGTGGTGCTGTTCGGGCAACGATTACTGCCGGAACGAAGTGGACGATCGCTGCCATCCGATCTCAGCCGGCACGCCCGTACGCTCGTGGAGCAATATCGGCTGAATGACGGCTTGTTCCAACTCCGCGTGCGTCCGAATTCCTCATATGTCGGAACCGCCTCGGGTGGTGTTGACCTGACGGATTACTCAGGGCTTACCTTGGTCGCCATCCAGGCAGGCGATGGCGCGGGTCGAGTGAGGCGTCCAGCGCTTGCCGTTGGAGATGTCCTGATCGTACGGGGCGACGCGGAAACCGCTGCCAGCCTCGCATCAGACAAGCTGTTGGCCTTCCGCGAGGAGGACGCGCCGACGGATATCGCGGGTACGCTGTTCAATCGCAGGTCTGGTTTGGCGGAGGTGGTGGTACCTCCGCGGTCCGACATGATCGGCCAGTCGGTGTTTCCCGGGATGGTCACGCCGAGTGGCGATCTGGTCATCCTCGCGGTGCAGCGGGGAGGGGAGGACCAGGGACCTGACGAGACCGTCCTTTCTGCCGGCGATACCCTGCTGCTGCAGGGAACCTGGGAAGCACTCGACCAACACCTCGATGATCCCAATGTACTCGTCGTTGACTCGCCCGAGCTGGTTCGTCGTCAGGCTGTGCCCATGGGGGCACGCGCCACGACAGCGATTGCGGTGCTGCTCGGCATGGTGTTGCTGCTCGCGACGGGTGTGGTGCCATCCGCCATCGCAGGTCTGGTCGCTGCCTGCGCGATGGTGCTATTTCGCGTGGTCACGGTCGAACAAGCCTATCGCGGCATCAACTGGACGACCGTGATCCTGGTCGGCGCCATGATCCCTCTCTCGACCGCCATGACCAATAGCGGTGCCGCCAATCTCATGGCGGAAGGGCTTGTTCATCTTGTCGGCGGCGGCAGTCCCTATGCACTGTTGGCGGGACTGTTTGTGCTGACGGCCGTCCTCGGTCAACTCATCAGCAACACGGCAACCGCACTCATTGTGATCCCGATTGCAACGGCGGCCGCGAGTGAACTCGGCATATCCCCGCGTCCCGTGCTGATGAGCGTCGCGGTGGTTTCAGCGGCGGCGCTGCTGACGCCCGTGGCGACACCTGTCAACCTGATGGTCATGGGCCCGGGCGGCTACCGGTTCGATGACTACTGGAAACTTGGGCTGCCGCTGATGCTGCTCTATTTCGTGGTTGCTGTTTTTGTCGTGCCTTTGTTCTGGAGGTTCTGACACGTCGCTACAGGCCTCAAGCACTCCGCGCGAGTTCGCCCAGAAGAAGCGCGTGTGATCGAGTGCCCTTATGGAAGCAACGCATCTCGAACTTCTCATTGGGGCTGTGGACCTGATCGTCATCCAGCCCGAACCCCATCATCAGCGTGTCGATGTTGAGCGTGCGTTTGATCTGCTCTACCACCGGGATCGATCCGCCACTGCCGATCATCACGGCCGGTCGTCCATATTCCCGCTGCATGGCGGCGCGCGCAGCCTTCACCCAGGGCGTATTGACCTCGATCTCCATGCCAGGAGTCATGCCGAACGCCCGGTAGGTGACCTGTGCATCCGGTGGAAGCCGGTCGGCGACGAATTTCTTGAACGCCTCGAAGATTGCCTGCGGATCCTGATCGGGAACCAGGCGGAACGAGACCTTGGCGGATGCCTCGGACGGAATGATTGTCTTGCTGCCTTCGCCGGTATAGCCGCCCCAGATTCCGTTGATGTCCGCCGTGGGTCTCGCCCATATGCGCTGCAGTCCCGACATGCCGGCCTCGCCGCTCGGTCTGGACAAACCGATGCCGCGGAGGAACGCCGCTTCGTCGAAGCCGAGCGCCTGCCACTGTGATTGCTGCTCGTTGGAGACCGGTTTTACCGCATCGTAGAAGCCAGGAATCTGTATCCGTCCCTGCGTGTCACGCAGATCGCCCAGAACGTGGGTCAGCGCATTGATCGGGTTGAGCGCCGAGCCACCAAATAGTCCGGAATGCAGGTCGAGGCCGGGACCTTTCAGGGTGATCTCGCAGTTGCACATCCCACGCAGCCGCGTGGTTATCCCTGGCGTATCGATGTCCCACATGTTGGTGTCGCTGATCAGCGCAAAGTCGGCCGCCAGCGAGGTTTTGTTGGTAGCAAGAAATGGTTCCAGATTGGGGCTGCCGATTTCTTCCTCGCCCTCCAGCAGCATGGTGACAGGTGCTGGAATGCCATCGCCGGCCTCTTTCCAGGCCCGCAGTGCCTCGACGAACATCATCAATTGCCCTTTGTCGTCGACGGCGCCCCGCGCCACCACACGAGGCCCACGCGGTCCCTCGACGATTTGCGGGTCAAACGGCGGACTGTTCCACAGATCGAGTGGATCCGGCGGCTGCACGTCATAGTGCCCGTAGAACAGGATGTGCGGCGCCTTGGTTCCTTTGGGACCGGAATGCTGACCGAGCACGACAGGATGGCCGGACGTCGGTTTGATAGCAACCTCGAAGCCAAGATCTGCCAGCTGGCCACGGAGCCATTCCGCTGCGTGTTGCACGTCCTGCTTGTGCGCGGGCTGCGTGCTGATGCTTGGAATACGCAGCAGCTCAAACAAGCGTCCGCGGGCCTTGTCCAGGTTCTCATCCACTCGGGCGAGGACGGCGTCGTCCGCTGTTTTGGATTTCGCGACCATGGTACAATAACCTCCCTACAGTCATATGTTTGATAGTCGTTGCACCGGCATTGTGCAAGCACTTGCCTAGCGTCTGGCGTGCAACCGTTCTGGGTTCTCACGGTTCATGAGCTAAATGGGACAGCGGGCACAACGCTGAGACGCTGGTCTCATGTCATCCTTGATAGGCGATCAGCTAAATACAACCGGGCGGATATAAGACCGTCGGAAATGGAGCGAAAAGTACCAGAGCATTGACTGCGCAGAGCTGGGCGAGCATCTACCGATTGCCGTAGCGGGACGGCCAGACATGTATAAACGGACGTGGCACGGAGCCAGTTGATCGCGAAGACCCGGAACCTGAGCATGATAGTGCTGAACGGGCCACGGCCGGCTTCCGCCGATCGGCCGCAAGATGGTGGAGAGTGATGCGGCCGACCGAATCGATGCGTACTCAGATCGGAATGCTGGTCGTTGCGACGAGCGCGATTCAGCTTGCCAATGGCTTCTTTGGTACCTTCATTTCTTTGCGCGTCGCGATCGAGAACTTCGATGCAACCATGGCGGGCCTGGTGCTCAGCAGCTATTTCGCCGGCTTCACACTCGGCGCATTGCGGTGCGGACGAATCATCGAGCGGATTGGACACATCCGTGCCTATGCTGCGTTCTGCGGCCTCGTGGTCGCCGCGACAGCGGCCATGCCTCTCTGGGCTGGGCCATTGGCATGGCTGATCCTGCGCGCAGTCATCGGGTTCGGCTGCTCTGGGATTTTCGTTACGACCGAGAGTTGGCTCAACGCCAAGGCCCAGTCGTCTCAGCGCGGACTGATCTTCTCGGTTTACATGGTCGGTACCTTCGTTGCCCTTGCGGTTGGACAACTCCTGATCGGCAGTGCTGATATTGAATTGTCCGCACCATTCGATGTGATCGTCACCCTGTTCGCAGTGGCGCTGGTCATGGTGAGCACGACCAGAGCCGAGCCGCCCCGAGTGACCGCAGCGACGAAACTTCCCTACGGGGAGCTCTCGCGTGCGGCGCCCGTGGCGGTAATTGGCTGCGTGGTCAGCGGGCTCGTCAGCAGCGCATTCTACGCGCTTGTGCCGGCCTGGATGCAGGGTGAGAGCATCGAGCGAACCACGATCGCGCTGTTCATGCTGGTTGCGGTGTTAGGCGGGCTTGTGTTTCAGGTCCCGGTCGGCCGGCTTTCCGACCGCTTCGATCGGCGCATCGTACTGGCCGCGCTCGGCGCCGGTTTTGCGGGCACTGCCGTTGCCCTGGTTCTGCTGCCTCACTCCCGGCCGATAGTACTGACGACGGCGGCTCTCCTGGGTGGCTTTATGTCGACGCTTTATCCGGTTTGCGTCGCCCTCGCGCACGACCGCATGCCTGCCGATCGGGTGGTAGCGGTCAGTGGCAGACTGATTCTGGTGAGCGGGCTCGGCTCAGTGATTGGCCCACTTATCGGCACAACCATCATGGCGCGTTTCGGTATCGACGGCGTATTTTACTTTATGGCCGTAGCTGCGGTCCTTTTGGCTCTCGTCGCTGCGGTGCGGAGTATGACCACGGCGCCGCCGTTGCACCTGGAGCGGCCGTTCGGGATCCTGGCGCCGCAGGCAGCATCGCTTGCACACGATCCACTAGACACATCCGACGGAACATTGTCGCGAGCGCCGGTCGGAGCTGCTGCCGACGAAAGCTGACCATGCCGGGAAGGAAGTGGTTGAACGCAGGTTTGCCTCGTTGCCATTGGCCGTCGTCGCACTGTTACCGACCCGCTCTCCGCTGTGGTTTTTTGAACTGGTCTTGCCTCGATCCATTGCCAGTTGCACACTCTTCTGGTCCGACGTGAGAGGGAGAAACCATGCTTTATGAACTGCGAATTTACGAGTGCGTTCCAGGGAAGCTGCCCGATCTGAACAAGCGGTTCTCTACGATCACGCTGAAAATCTGGGAGAAGCACGGTATCAAGCAGGCTGGGTTCTGGACCACCGTGATCGGTGAGTTGAACCAGACCCTGTATTATATGCTGCAGTGGGATTCCCTGGCGGATCGCGAAAAGAAGTGGAATGCGTTCCAGGCTGATCCGGAATGGCACACGGCGCGCGCCAAGACCGAGGAAGCCGGCCCGATCGTCGCCAATGTGAAGAACTTCATTCTTGGCCCGACGCCGTATTCGTCGGTGAAATGACCACGCCTCGGCTCTGGCGCCTGTGCGCCAGAGCCGAGGGCCGTGATCGACACCGTTTGCGTCGCGTCGGGCACGGTCGCTATGCTTACCGCCTGCCGGTCGTGAGGCCGTAGTCACGGGAGGAGTAAAGTCATGGCAGTGAAAGCTGGAGTCATTCGCGCCACGGCGCGAACCACAAGGCGAGGGGCAGCCGAGACCTTCACCGGCGTCGTGTTCCAGGATCCGGTGATCACCGCTGAGGCTCCGTCGCGCCTTGGAGGTTCAGTCGTTACGTTCACGCCGGGAGCACGCACCGCGTGGCACTCCCATCCGGTTGGACAGACTCTCTTCTGTTTGTCCGGCGTAGGCCGCATCTGCTTCAAGGGCGAGAAGCCGCAGGTGCTGAACCCGGGCGATACGGTCAACATCCCTCCGGATATCTTGCATTGGCACGGTGCGTCGCCCGATCGGCTATTCGCGCATTTGGCGTTATCGGAAGCCGGCGAACAGGGGCAGGGCACTGCTTGGGGTACGCATGTCACTGACGCCGAATACAACGAAGCAGCGAGCGGGGGTTGAACACCGCCTAATGTGAGCTCCGCCACGGCGCGGCTTGGCCTGGATCCAAAATAGAACGGCAGTATGACAACAGCTTCCGGTGGCAAAGTGGTATTTGTCACCGGAGCGTGGGTGGCATTGGCTCGACGACGCCCGTCGCTGCCACCTAGTATGCGGCCACAGCGCAGTGGCAATCTGCTTGCCGGGTACTTGCAATGCTCGTCGTTCCACGATGTTCCGGCAAAGCGGATCATTGACCGTCTTGTCTCGGATACGCCGATATTCGGCGCCTTTCTCCACGGAGCGCGGAAATGGAATACGCGAAATTAGGCCGCACCGGCCTTGAAGTATCCAGGATCTGTCTCGGATGCATGAGCTACGGCACCCCTGGCCAGGGCAACCACGCCTGGAGCCTGGGTGAGGAGGACAGTCGGCCGTTCATCCGGCGTGCGTTGGAAGCCGGCATCAACTTTTTCGATACGGCAAATCGCTACTCCGCCGGCAGCAGCGAGGAGATTCTGGGGCGGGCGCTGAAGGATTTCGCGCGGCGCGACGATGTGGTCATCGCAACCAAGGTTTATGGACGGATGCGTCCCGGTCCAAACGGAGCCGGCCTGTCACGCCGAGCCATAATCAGCGAGCTCGACGCCAGCCTGCGCCGCCTCGGCACCGACTACGTCGACCTGTACCAGATCCATCGCTGGGACTACGGGACGCAAATCGAGGAGACACTGGAGGCACTGCACGACGTAGTGAAGGCAGGCAAGGTCCGCTATATCGGCGCGTCGTCAATGCATGCGTGGCAATTCGCCCGCGCGCTCGCGGTGTCCGAGCGGCACGGCTGGACCCGCTTCGTCAGCATGCAGAACCTCGTCAACCTGCTCTACCGGGAGGAAGAGCGCGAAATGCTGCCACTCTGCGCGGCGGAAGGTATTGGTGTGATTCCGTGGAGCCCGCAGGCACGCGGCCGGCTGACCCGGGATTGGAGCGTCACGAGCATACGGTCGGAGACCGATGAGTTGGTCACCAGGCTGTTCGCAAACACGGTTGAAGCCGACAAGAGGGTTGCGGATCGCGTAGCCGCGGTGGCGACGGCGCGCGGAGTGCCGCGCGCTCAGGTGGCCCTCGCCTGGCTGCTATCTAAGCCGGTGATTACCGCGCCGATTGTTGGTGCCACCAAGCTGCAGCATCTCGACGACGCGATCGCATCCGTGGAGGTGAAGCTTTCCGAAGATGAGATAGCGGCCCTGGAAGAGCCTTATGTGCCGCATGCCGTCGTTGGGTTCGTCTGATGATATTATCGCGGCCACACCATTCGCTGGTAATCCGCCGGGCTTACACGTTCCATCGGAGGTAATCATGCAGGGTCACGATCTCGTCGCGCTTTGGGAAGCCCACACGCGCACGGAGTTCGAAACGCGCGACGTGGACGGCACCATGGCGACGATGGTCGACCAGCCCTATGTCAACCACATTCCCACGATGACCGGAGGCGTCGGCCACGACCAGTTGAAGCGCTTTTACAAATATCACTTCATCGGCGCCAATCCTCCGGACACGAGTATGACGCTGATCAGCCGAACCGTCGGCGCCAACAGCCTGGTCGATGAAATGGTATTCTCGTTTACCCACACGTCGGAGATCGATTGGATGCTGCCGGGCGTCGCTCCGACCGGGCGTAAGGTCGAGATACCCCTGGTGGCGATCGTGCAGTTCAGTGGTGACAAGCTGGTGCATGAGCATATCTACTGGGATCAGGCATCTGTGCTCGTGCAGATCGGCGTGCTGGATACCGCCGGCCTGCCGGTTGCTGGCGCCGAGTCAGCACGCAAGGCGGTCGACCGAAACCTCCCCAGCAATACGCTGATGAAGAATTGGCGCAGCAGCGAGGGCGAGCCAATATAGGTCGACCACGCAGGGGATTGACGATGGCAGACAGGGTATACGCGGTCACACACAGCGACGCCGAGTGGCGCCGCATCCTGACCGCGGACCAATACGACGTGATGCGCGCGCACGGGACGGAAGCGCCGGGCAGTTGCGCGCTGTTGAACGAGAAGCGACCTGGTCGGTTCTCTTGTGCCGGTTGCGGCCAAGCGTTGTTCGAATCGCGTCTGAAATTCGAAAGCGGCACAGGCTGGCCGAGTTTCAATGACCCGATCGTTGGCGCCGTGGAAACCTCTACCGATCACAGCCACGGCATGGTGCGGACCGAGGTGCATTGTGCCTACTGCGGCAGTCACCTTGGACACGTGTTCGACGACGGCCCGCCACCGACGTATCAGCGCTACTGCATCAACGGTATCGCGATGAACTTCAAGCCGGATTAAGCCGCCTGCTGGTCGCTCGGGAACTCACTCGCTCAGTCCCTGCTATTTGCCTGTCACGCGCCAGATGACGTCGCCCACGTCGTCTGCCATCAGCACGGAACCGTCGGGCCCGATCGTCACTCCCACCGGCCGTCCATATGACTCGCGTTCGTCCGGTGCGAGGAAGCCGGACAGGATGTCGCGCGGCGGTCCAGATGGACGCCCGTTCTCAAATGGAACGAAGACCAGTTTGTAGCCGCTCAGCTTGCTGCGGTTCCAGGAGCCGTGCTGTCCGATGGCCATACCATCCGGATAGCCCGGAAGCGTGCCGGCGGGCAGCCAGCACAAGCCCAGAGACGCGGTGTGCCCACCCAGCGCGTAGTCCGGTGTAATCGCGGTCGCGACCATCGCCGGGTCCTGCGGAACCCTGTCGTCCACCGTCTGTCCCCAATAGCAGTAAGGCCAGCCATAGAAGCCGCCCTCGCGAACCGTGGTCAAATAGTCAGGCGGCGTCTCGTCGCCCAGCCCGTCGCGCTCGTTGACCACCGTCCAGAGCCCGCCGGTCCGCGGCTCCCACGCCATGCCCACGGCGTTGCGTAGACCGGACGCGAAAGTGCGGCCCTTGCCGCTTGCGCGATCGAACTCGTAGATGAGGGCCCGGCCTGCTTCGGCATCCATGCCATTCTCGGCGATGTTGCTTGACGAACCGACCCCGATGTAGAGCTTTTTCCCGTCGGGGCTTGGCAGAATACTGCGTGTCCAATGCCCACCGGGCTTGAACGTGGCCAGTGTGCGTCCTGGCGCGGTTATGCGGCGAGCACCCAGCGTGTAGGGAAAGGCAACCAAGCCATCGGTGTTGCCGACGTAGAATGTATCGTCCACCATCGCCATACCGAACGGCTGGTTCAATTCCTCCAGGAACACCTCCTGGATTTCAGCCACCCCGTCGCCATCCGCGTCGCGCAACAACGTGATGCGATTTGCGCTGGTCCCCACGGCGCCGGCGCGTTGCATCGTGCTGACCATGGCGTAGTCAAAGATGCTCCGCATGACCTCTCTGGGCACATTCGAGGACTCGGCTACGAGTACGTCCCCATTGGGCAACGCGTGGATCCATCGCGGGTGCTTCAGACCTGTCGCGAACGCATTCACTTTGAGTCCCGGCGCCGCGACCGGCGTCTGTCCCTCGGTCCAGCCCCTCGCCGTAGGCATCTTGAGTGTCGGGATGCTGCCTTGCTGTCTTGCCTCTGGTATCGTGGGAGCGGAGCCCCACGCCGGCTCGGGCGAGCCCTGCCTCAATCGTCGCATCTGGAGCGCGGCACCGCCGATCAGGGCGACTCCACGCGCGAAGACGGTCGAAAAGCTCAATGCTCTGTTCCCCTGGTATTATACGGACCACTTATCATGTGATGTCGAGCAAGTCGCGCGGTGTGCTCTGTTGAATTTGCGGCCGATGGTAGCGTCGTATACGATATAGCACAACGCGTGGGCGACTACGCTACCATCCGAAAACGGGCGACGCCCGAGGAGGAAAGTCATGACCGATCTGCCAAAGCGAGAACTTGGGCGTACGGGACTGCAGGTCACCGTACTCGGCTACGGTGCAATGGAACTGCGCGGTGCCCCACGGGCGCGCCCAACGACTGATGAGCAGGCCAATACAATCCTCAATGCCGTACTCGACGCCGGCATCAACTACATCGACACCTCGATCGACTATGGCGTGAGCGAGGAACGAATCGGACACTACATCTCGCACCGCCGATCCGAGTACTACCTCGCGAGCAAATGTGGTTGCGTGGTGGGAGCGGCCACGGCGCCTGTCGGCCAGGTCAGTCCGCACGTGTACACCCACGACAACATCATTGCCGGTGTCGAGCAGAGCCTGGTGCGGATGAAGACAGATTATCTCGATCTGGTGCAGTTCCACATCTCCCCATCGAAGCAGACATTGCAGGAAAATGGTTCCGTCGATGCCCTGATGGAACTGAAGGAGGCCGGGAAGGTGCGGTTCATCGGCATGTCCGGCACACTGCCTCACCTGAGGGATCACATCGCCATGGGCGTGTTCGATGTGTTCCAAATCCCCTATTCGGCGATGGAGCGCGAGCATGAGGCGGTCATTGCCGCTGCGTCCGAGGCCGGGGCTGGCATCGTTGTCCGTGGCGGCGCCGCGAAGGGCGCACCGTCGGAAGGCAAGCAGCGCGGCCACCAATGGGAGCGATGGCAGCGGGCGAAACTTGACGATCTGCTCGGCGACATGAGGCCGATGGAGTTCATCCTGCGCTTCACGTTCAGCAACCCGCATCTGGACACCACGATAGTCGGCACGGCAAATCCGGCGCACCTGCAGGACAATGTCGCGGTCCTGCAAAAGGGCGCGCTGCCTGCGGATATGTACGCTGAAGCCAAGCGCCGCCTCGCTGAGGCTGGCTCTGCCCCAGTGAGTGCGTGATCGGCACCTTGCCCGCGAAATGCGGGATCGGCGGCTGGAGTTGCCGCCGATCTCGTGCGTTACCGGGAGAAGGCGTGCGTCGATGGTTCACTGCATGCGCGAGGTGACGCCCTTGGTGATGTGATCATGCCGCCCAATCCTCCTACCGCGGCTCGCTCGTCACGCAGCTTGGGCGATGCTGAGCACCACACCTTTGCCTCGCACTTCGGCTTCCTCGAACTCGGCGGCGGCAATGGCTCGGTCGAGAGCGGCGTGCAACTCCTTGGCCGTCTCCAGCGTCAGCTCGATCCCCGCCCGCGCTCCGGGATCCAGGTCCGTGTTGTAAAAATCGAGCGTGATGACATCGCCCAGCGGCGCATGGCGCGCGTGGTCATAGGCGACCACCGACCGCGATAGCGGGAACCATTGGTCCCCGCGTTTCGCCATGCCCTCCGCACGTGCAATCTCGATGATGGACGTGCACATGTCCGACCCTCCTACTTCGCGAGATGCTTGCCGAAGAAGGCCCAGATCTTGTCCCACGCATCCATGCACTGCTCCGGCCGATACAGCGGCCGGTGCCAATAGAAGAAGCCATGGCCGGCGCCGTCGTAGCGGTGGAACTCGTAGTTCTTGCCGTGCTTCTTGAGCTCGGCCTCGTGCTGGTTCACCTGCTCTGGGCTCGGTGCGCGATCATCGTTGCCGAAGATGCCGAGGATCGGGCAGCTCAGGTCCTTCGTCATGTCGATCGGCGCGACGGGCGTCTTCGGGTTGAGCTCCTCTTTGGTCATCACCACGCGGCCGCCCCATTGTTCGACCACGGCGTCAATGTCCTTCTTCTGGCACGCGTAGATGAAGGCGTGCCGGCCGCCCGAACAAGAGCCGATAAGACCAACGCGGCCGTTGTTATCGGGCTGCGCGCGCATCCACTTCACCGCGGCCTCGGTGTCGCCTACCATCTGGGAGTTGGCGATGCCGCCCTCGGCGCGCACCTTGGCGGCAACGTCATCAGGGTTGCCGTCACTGCCGCCGCCCTCACGCTCGTATAGGTTGGCGCAGATCGCCATATAACCGTGATGCGCGAACCGGCGGGTCGTCTCGATGTAGAGCTCGCTCCAGCCCGGGAGATGGTGGATCAGCACGACGCCGGGAAATGGGCCGGGACCGGATGGCTTGGCCACATAAGCCGTTATCGGCGTTCCCTTGTCGCCTTTGATGGTCACGTTCTCGCAGGTCATGCCTCGGTAGAATGACATCGATCTTCCTCCATGGGTCCGGGTCTTGGACTTCTATCGGGCCATCGGAACGCCGCGCCGTCATCGACAAGCGGGGTGAACTCGCCATGCGGCCCGAGGGCGTGGCGCCGCCAGTATTCGACGATCGGAAACCGGGCGCAACACGAGGCAGGCACACAGGCGCCGCAATCCGACGCATCGCAGCGGGTTGATCTCCGCGCGGCTACTCCGTGGGTCGCGGTGCACGCGCAATGCCGGTGGCGAACTGATCGAGGTTGGTCGCGCTGGTCGGCAGCGCACCTTTATCCAACATGCGTCCCACCGCGGGTGCAGTCGCTGTCGCGGTGTAGGGATAGCCGGGGAGGCCGCCGTGGTCGGCAATCCTTGCGCGGCCGGTGAACTGCGGTCATTCGGCCGGTTCTTCCGCCATGATTTCGGTCATCGGCACTTCGGTTGCCGCAGGGTATCGGCTGAGACCCACGCAGATCAGTGCGATCAGCAGATAGCCGAGAGCCACGGGCGCCGAATTGGCGAACTGCAATGAGGTGCCATTGATGAAGCCGAAGAATGCCAGCACCGCGGCGGCGAGCGCGTAGAGCGCGGCACGATCGAATTTGCGGTCGATGATGAACGCCGCAATCGCGCCCAGCATCAGTCCAGCCAGCGTGCCGCCCCCGCCGAACAGTTGCAGCCCGTGATAGATCACGCCGTTGCCGGCAAGCTTGTCGAGGCCGACCTGTGACGCCGACGTGCCCGCCGCGGCGAGCGCGCCGTCTATCTGGCTTTGCGCCCAGGACGCGATGTTGGGCAGCATGGCGAGGATCACAGCCGGCGCGTGACGCGCTGGTGTTGTCTCGAACGCCTGCGCGCCGATCACGAGGCCAATATACAGAAGTATTGGCAGTATCGACACCAGCGGCACCACGGCGAGCAGCAGCGCGGTCAGGCCGAGGAAGCACACCAGCGAGATGACGACACCGGTGGCCAGTGAATAGCCGACGCGGCCGCCGACCGATTTCCAGCCGGGATGACCGATATAGACAGCGGGCGGGAACGGCGAGCCAAGTACCGCACCGGCAAGTGCTCCGATGCCGTCGGCCAGCAGTACCTTGCGCAGGTCGAAGCTGTCGCCTGCGGCGGAGGCGCTCTCGACGTTGTTCATGCCTTCCGTGAAGTTGTAGACGCCGAGTGGCACGGCAACGACCAGAAGCGGGCCTATGTCGGACAGCCCGGCCATGAAGTCGCCGGACAGAACCGGCACATGCAGTCCGAATTTCCCGAGAGCGAGGACGACGGCGTGGGCATCCATCACCTGGCTCAGTCCCGTTGCAGTGGCGAGCCACGCGAGCACCGTTCCGACCCCGACCGCCACCAGTCCGCCGGGCAGACCCCACGGCAGTCGTACGCGGGCGCACCAGCTCACCAGGATGATGCCGAGCGAAATGAACGCGAGCCACGGCACCTGCCAGCTCAGCGCGGCGGGGCGCATCGAGATGAACGCGATCGAAATACCGGCCAGCGCGCCCAGCATCGCGGCGCGCGGTGTGTACTTCCGGATTGTCGGACCGACGAAGGCGCCCAACAGGATGATGATCCCGATGATGAATGCCCAGGCGAGGCCGGCCTGCCAGGCAAGGATCGGGTTCTGCGTCTTCAGGTAGGTCGGCAACATGACCAGGAAGACCACAATGAACATGTGCGGGACGCTGGGACCATAGGGCAGGGCGGTGACGTCGTCGCGACCCTCGCGCCGCGCCAGCTGCCAGGCGAGCCAGGCATAGAACAGGTTGCCGATCGGCAGAGCGATGGCGAGCGCGGGCAACACGCGGCCGAACACGATGTCCTCGGGCAGCTTCACCACGCCGAGGCAGAGGCCGGTCAGCACGATAATGTTCAGCGCGACGTTGGTGAACAGACCGAAGAAGCCGTTCCAGTCGCCTGGGACCCACCATGACGGCGAAGACGTGCGTGCGCTCATTTGGGATCTCCTGTTTAAGCGAGTGCGGCGAGCAGCGCCGCAGACGGAGCTACCCAGCCGATGATGACCAGCGCGACGGCGGCAGGATTGAGCGTGAAGGGATATGGTTCAGCGTCGATCTGCGGCATGCCTGCTTCCTGGGCATAGAGCGTCCGGGAGGGGCGGACTTCGTTGTCGGCTGAGGCAGATGGTGCAACTGCACCGGCGAAAGGGCCCCCTTCCGTTCGGAAGACGCAAGAACAAGGCCAACAGAACGTGGCACATTAAGTAACCTGACATAGCCTATTATAAAGTCGTATTGCCTACAAATTCATCTTTCATCTTAGGCCTCTTGCAGGTCTGCCGTTATCATGCTCATGTTGCAACGCAGCAATCCAGACGGGAGGAGGCGCAACGGCTGTCGCGTGAGCCAACACGCGCAAATGAGCGATGCAGGCGGGGAAAGGGGCACACAGATGACCATCGGGGTTGGCAAGGTCTCACGTCGAAGCGTGTTGCGCGGCGCAAGCGCGGCGGCAGGTCTCGCCGCCGGGTCAGGCGCCGTAACCGGGTTCCCGACGATCTGGGCACAGAACATCAAGGATGTGGTGCTGAACCATGCCGGTCCGCCGGTCACCACCATCCCCGCCATCGCCGAACAGGCGACCAAGGATCTGGGCTTCACTGTCCACATGCAGGCCTCTGAGAACGCCGACCTGTTGAACCGGTTCCTTTCGCAATCTAGCGCGATCGACTGTGCCGACGTCAGCCTGGTCTATATGCGCTACCTGACCGGCCGCGACGTGCTGCAAGCGATTCCACTCAGCAAATTCAAGTACTGGGACGAGACGATCCCACTGCTGACCAAGGGCGAATACCCCGACGGACGCAAGGCGCCGCAGCAGGGCATCACCCCGACGATGATCCTGTACGCCACTGGTCCGGACGGTCAGAAGGTCACCGGCGGTGCGCCCACCGAATTCCTCACCGGCATTCCCACCGTGACCAATGGCGACACTCTCGGCATCCGGCCCGATCTGGTGGGGCGCGAGATCGACTCCTGGGCCGACCTGTTATCGCCCGAATTCAAGGGGCGGGCCGCGCTGCAGGACAATCCTACCGTGGGCGTCATCGATGTCGCCATGGCGGTGGAGGCGCGTGGCGACATCAAGTACGGCAACAAGGGCAACATGACGAAGCAGGAGATCGACAAGACGATCGATCTCATGCAGAGCATCAAGCACGACGGTCAGTTCCGTTCCTTCTGGAGCTCGTTCGACCAGTCAGTGAACCTGATGGCGTCGGGCGAGGTGGTGATCCAGTCGATGTGGTCGCCCGCCGTCGCCGCCGTGCGCTCGCGGGGAATTCCCTGCGCGTTCCAGCCGCTGAAGGAAGGCTATCGCGGCTGGGGCTACACACTCGGCGTGATGAAGCATGTCAGCGGATTGAAGCTCGACTGCTTCTACGAGTACATGAACTGGTACACCGGCGGCTTCCAGGGCGCATTCATCGCGCGGGAGGGCTATTATTCCGCACAACCCGAGAATGCGAAGAAATACCTGACCCAGGCGGAGTGGGACTACTGGTACGGCGGCAAGCCGGCCGCCACCGACATCGTCAATCCCTTCGGCAAGCTGATGGAAAAGGCCGGCAACGTGCGAGATGGCGGCGACATATGGCATCGCCTTGGCAACATCGCAGTGTGGAACTCGGTGATGGATGAAGACCGCTATCTGACGCGGCGCTGGAATGAGTTCATCACGTCGTAACGGAGCATACGATGCAGCTCGGTGTGTTCATCCCGATTGGCAACAATGGCTGGCTGATTTCCACCACGTCACCGCAGTACAAGCCAAGCTTCGACCTGAACAGAAGCATCGTCGAGAAGGCGGAGCGGTTCGGTTTCGATTTTGCGCTGTCGATGATCAAGCTTCACGGCTTCGGCGGCCCGTCGGAATTCTGGGACCATAACCTAGAGTTGTTCACGCTGATGGCAGGCCTCGCATCAGTGACAACGCGCATCCAGTTGTTCGCGACATGCGCCGTCCTGACCATGCCGCCACCGATCACGGCGCGCATGGCGGTGACAATCGACTCGATCTCGCACGGCCGGTTCGGCGTCAACATCATCTCCGGCTGGCAGCGCCGCGAATACACCCAGATGGGGATCTGGCCTGGGCATGAACACTATCGGCGTCGATACGAATACTGCGCCGAATACGTCACCATCATGAATGAACTCTGGCAGACGGGTCGTTCCGACTTCAAGGGCGCGTTCTTCCAGATGGACGACTGCCGCTGCCTACCGCTGCCGACCGCGAAGATCCCTTTCATCTGCGCCGCACAGAGCGACAACGGCACACGCTTCGCCGCGCGCTATGCCGACTATAATTTCTGCGGCAGCGGCGGAGTGAACGAGCCGACGCGCGTTGCTCCGAGCATCGCCCGGCTGGTTGCCGCGACACAGGAGACCGGACGCCAATGCGGCGCATTGGTGCTGCAAATGGTGATCGCCGACGAGACCGATGCCGCGGCGATGGCGAAGTGGGAACACTACAAGGCCGGCACCGACGTTGAGGCGCTCGCCTACCGCGATGCCCAGGCCGACGACGACCCCAATCAAGACCCGTACTCGCAGGCCCACAAACGCCGCACACTTGGCGTCGACAAGCTGCCGACCAACCAAGGCGTGCTGGTGGGATCCTACGCGTCGGTCGCGCGCATGCTGGACGAACTCGCTGGGGTGCCGGGGGTGCAGGGCGTGATGCTGACGTTCGATGACTTCGTGATCGGCATGGAGCAGTTCGGCACACGCATACTGCCGCTGATGCGGTGCAGGAACGAGATCAAGGCAGCAGCGTGAGCCGACTCGCGCGTACGGCCGGCGTACCGTCATGGCTGGGGCCCTCAGTCGCCGCAGGTGGCCGGCTAAGGTCCGGTGAAGGCAGTGGCCGCCGTCTTCCTGCTTGGCTGGTTTCATGGCTGCAGGTTGGGCCACTCGCGCTGATACTGCTGGCGCTGTTCGCGCTTCCTACCATTCTGTTCCTCGTGGTCAGCTTCTTCGACTACGATCGTGTCGGCATTTACCCGGCCTTCCTGCTCGACAACTACCGCGAGCTCCTGACCACGCCAGCAACGCTCCGCGTCTATCTCAGTTCGCTGAAATTCGCAGTCATTGTCTGGGCGATCACATTGTTCCTTGGCTTCAACATCGCCTGGTTCCTGATCCACCACGTGCGCAGCGCCACGATCCGCACCGTGCTGTTCCTGCTCTGCGCCATACCCTTCTGGACCTCCGGCATCATCCGCACCATCGCCTGGATCCCGTTCCTTGGCCGCAACGGCGCATTCAATACAATCCTGCAGGACCTGCACATCACGTCCCAGCCGCTCACCTTCCTGCTGTTCTCCGACTTCGCGGTCGTCATCACCTACATCCACCTGTTCACTTTGCTGATGGTCGGGCCGATCGCCAATTCGATGGCCAAGATCGATCCTGCTTTGCTCGAGGCCGCGCGTGACGCTGGCGCCAGTCGGTGGCGTACCATGGTCGACGTCGTGATCCCGCTGTCGAAGACTGGAATCGCACTTGGTTCGATCCTTGTGTTCACCCAGGTGATGGGCGACTATTTCGTCGTAAAGCAGATGAGCGGCGGGCAAAGCGCCTCGATCGTTTCCATGCTCTCCACCGAAATCCAGGCCATGCAGTACCCGCCCGCCTCGGCCAATGCGATGGTGCTGGTCGTGTTCGTCGCCATCATGGTCGCTGGCATGATGCGCGTTGTCGATGTTCGCAAGGAATTGGTGAAGTAGCCATGATAGTCGGCAGCGGCCCGCCTGCAATCGGACCGAGCGCATCACGGCCCTGGACATTCTACGCGCTCGCCACGCTGTTCGGCGCGTATCTGATGTTCCTCTACGGCCCGATGCTCGTGATATACATGCTGTCGTTCCAAGGACCCAACGGCGGCGTGACGTTCCCGATGGTCGGCGTATCGCTCGCCTGGTTCCGCGACGTATTCAGGCCAGAGCAGATGGCGAACATTCCCGTATCATTCAGCCGATCGATAGAGCTTGCCTCTATCGTCAGCCTGCTGACGGTCGTGCTCTCGGTCTCTGCCGCGCTTGGCTTCCGCCGACGCTTTCCAGGCTCCGGCGTAGTGTTCTACTTCGCAATCGCCAGCCTCGTGATGCCGAGTTTGTTGGTGGGCTTCGGCATCGGCCTCGGTTTCCAGGTACTCGGCTGGCAGACCAGTCTGTTCACCTCGGCGCTCGGAGCGCAGCTCACCTGGACTCTTCCCTTCGGTCTGTTCGCCATGTTCGCCGTGGTGAACCGCTTTAACCGCATTTACGAAGAAGCCGCAAACGACCTCGGCGCGACACCGTGGCAGCGGTTGCGCTATGTGACGCTGCCGATTCTGCTACCTGGGATAATCGGTGTGGCCATGGGCGCATTCACGCTGTCCTACGACGAATACGCCCGCACCACGCTTGCGATCGGCCGTAGCAACACGCTGCCATTGGAACTCTACGCCCTGATTTCAAGCGCGACCTCGCCGGTGCTGTTCGCGATCGGCACGCTGACCACATCCGTGTCGTTTCTGATCATCGGAATTACTCTTGTTGTGGTCTGGCGCATGCAACGACGCCGGGCCATGGTGACATCGGATTAGGAAATGACGATGGACTCGCGATTTGATGTCGAGCTGGTGGTGGTCACCAAGCGCTTTGGACCAACCACAGCGGTGAACCGCGTCTCGCTGCGCATTCCCAGGGCCAGCTACTGCTGCCTTTTGGGCCCGAGCGGCTGCGGCAAGACCACGACCTTGCGCATGATCGCAGGTCATGAGGCGGTGAGCGAAGGCGACATTCTGATCGGCAGTCAGAACGTCACGACCTTCCCGCCAATCCGCCGCGGCACTGCGATGATGTTCCAGAGCTACGCGCTGTTCCCGCATCTGAACTGTCTCGACAACGTGGCCTTCAGTCTGAAGATGCGCCGGGTCGGCAAGGTCGAAAGGCACAAGACTGCGCGCGAGTTCCTCGCGTTGTTGCATATGGAGCAATACGCGGATCGTCTGCCGTCGCAGCTATCAGGAGGTCAGCAGCAGCGCGTCGCACTGGCGCGCGCTCTGATCACACGGCCACGCGTGCTGCTGCTGGATGAGCCGCTGTCGGCGCTCGATCCGTTCCTGCGCATCAAGGTGCGTGAGGAGCTGAAGCGGCTGCAGCGCGAGCTTGGCATCAGCTTCATCCATGTCACGCACAGCCAGGATGAGGCGATGGCGATGGCCGACCTCATGGTGGTGATGGAAGACGGCGAGATCCGCCAGGCAGGTCCGCCGCGCGAAGTGTTCGAACGACCGGCCAACGCGTTCATCGCGCGCTTCATCGGCGGCCATAACGTGTTGCCCAGCGACCGCGGACTGATCGCGGTGCGCGCAGACCGCTGTCGACTGGCTGGAGTGCCGGGCGTCGGACCGTCGGTTTCAGGTCGCGTTGCTGCCGTGGAATACCAAGGCGCGATGGTGCGCGTCGCTCTCGCGACCGAAGGGGGCGAGGAGGCAGCGGCGCTGCTGCCCGATGGCGATTTCTATGCGCGTCCTGTCGAACCAGGCGATGTCGCCACGCTGATGTGGTCGGAACGTGACGCCCATGTGCTGGCAGAGGCCTGAACCACGGACGTCATCGCGCCGTGCGCAAGGCCCGTGCTGAAGCATGACTTGGATGGTAGCGGCGGGCGGATTTGAACCACCGACCAAGGGATTATGATTCCCCTGCTCTACCGCTGAGCTACGCCGCCATCCGAACCGAAGGGCAGGGGAGATAGTCCGCCGCCCCTGACCACGTCAACCATCGCTCCGACATCTGCCCGTCGAATGAAGCCGCCGCCCAGCACACGCTCCCCGTCGTAGAAGACGCAGGCCTGTCCGGGCGCTGGTAGGGCGGGGGTATCCAGGTGGACCTCCGTGCTGTCATCTGTAATGGTCACCAAGGCGCTCTGCGGCGCTTCCCGTGCCCGCAGCTTCACCGCACAGCGCAGTGGGTGCACCGGCGGTGATATCAGCCAGTTCACCTCGCGCAAGCGCACCAGTTTCGTTCCGGCATGACGCGGGCCGATCACGACCCGCCGGCGCGCCGGGTCCAGTGCCACCACCACCTGGCGTTCACCGCCGGCGATCGCCGCATCACCGAGGCGCTTCCCCTGACCGACCGTATACCGCGCGACGCCGTCGTGCCGACCGCGGACGTGCCCTCCGCGATCAACGATCTCGCCCGCTTCCCCCGCGTCGGGACGCAACCGCGTGACGACATCGGCATAGTTGCCTGACGGGACGAAGCAGATGTCCTGGCTGTCTGCCTTGGCGGCCACCGGCAGACCAAGCCGCTCCGCCTCGTCGCGCACTTGGCGCTTGTCCATTCCCCCCAACGGAAATATCGCCTGCACAAGCTGCTCACGGGTGGTGGCGAACAGGAACCAGCTCTGATCGCGCGCCAAGTCGGTAGAGCGATGCAACTCCGGGCCCTCGGGGCCGTCGATCCGCCGTACATAGTGCCCGGTCGCCAACCGCTCGCACCCCAGTCCCTGCGCCAGCGCGGTCAGGTCCGCGAACTTCACGGTCTGGTTACAGCGAACGCAGGGCACCGGCGTTTCGCCCGCCGCATAGCTGTCGGCAAAGTCCCGGATCACCGCATCGGCGAACCGCTGCTCCGCGTCGATCACGTAGTGCGGGATGCCCAGATGGTCGGCCACCCGCCGCGCGTCATGAATGTCCTGCCCGGCGCAGCACGCACCCTTGCGCCCGGTCGCGGCTCCATGGTCGTAGAGCTGCAGCGTCACGCCGATCACCTCGTGGCCGGCCTCCCGCAGCAGCCCTGCCGCGACGCTGCTGTCCACGCCGCCGGACATCGCGACGAGGATGCGCACGCGCTAATCGCTCATCATGTTGCGGGTGCCGGCGGGCAGCTTTACCACGAGGCCGTCGAGCGCCTCGGTGATCACGATCTGGCAGCCCAGCCGTGACGTCTCGGTCAGCCCGAACGCCAGGTCGAGCATGTCCTCCTCGTCCTCGGTCGGTTCGGCGAGCTTCCTGAACCACGCAGTGTCGACGATCACGTGGCAGGTTGAGCAGGCGAGCGAGCCTTCGCACGCGCCCTCGATATCGACGCCGTTCTGGTGGGCGATCTCCAGCACCGACAGTCCGAGCGGTGCATCGACTTCGCGACGCGTTCCGTCGCGTTCGATGAAGGTCATCTTCGGCATCTGGCCAATGGGTTCCGTTCAGGCCTGGGCGAACCGTTCGATGCCAGGGGCCGGTGCCCCCGCATGCGCCGCAGCCAGCGCCGTTGCCGCATAGTCGATATCGGCGGGCGAGGTAAAGCGCCCGATCCCGATGCGCAAGGTCCGCGACGCCGCTTCGTCGTCCAGGCCAAGGGCGCGCAGCACGTAGGACGGCTCGATCGCGGCGGATGAACACGCCGAGCCGGTGGAAACGCACAGGTCCGGAACGCGCGCCATCAGGTCCGCGGCGGTGGCAACGGGAAAGGTGACATTCAGGTTGCCAGGTATCCGCGCCACCATGCTGCCGTTCACCACGACGCCAGGGATCGCCGCGCGGAGCTGGCCGGTCAGGCGGTCGCGCAATTCTGCCAGCCGTTTGCCCTCCTCCAACATTTCGCCCAGCGCCAGGCGGCAGGCCTCGCCGAGACCCACGACCAGCGGGGCAGGCAGGGTGCCGGAACGCAAGCCACGCTCCTGGCCGCCGCCCGAGAACAGCGGGGTCAGTCGTACGCGCGGCCGTCGCCGGACAAAGAGCGCGCCTACTCCTTTCGGTCCGTAAAGCTTGTGGCCACTGATCGAGGCCAGATCGACCTTCCAGCCGGTCAGGTCGAGCGGGATCTTCCCCGCGGCCTGGGCAATATCGGTATGGAACAGCGCCCCCGCCTGCTTGGCGATCGCCGCGAGCGTGGCGATGTCCTGCACCACGCCGATCTCGTTGTTCACCGACATGACGCTCACCAACAGCGTCGGCACTTCCAGCGCCGCACGCAGCACCTCCGGGTCCAGCAGTCCATCCGGGCGCACCGGCAGGAAAACCGGCTCGAACCCCTCGTCGGCCAGATCCGCCACTGATTCGAGGACGCATTTGTGCTCGGTCGCCACCGTGACGACGCGCCTTCGCCCGTTGCCGGCGCGCAGCGCGAAACGGGCCGCTCCTTTTATTGCGATGTTGTTGCTCTCGGTAGCGCCAGAGGTGAACACCAGCTCCTTGGCATCGGCGCCGATCAGCGCGGCAACATGGCCGCGAGCGTCCTCGACGGCGGCTTCTGCCTCGGTGCCCATCACGTGCTCGATGCTGTGCGGATTGCCGTAGTGCTCGGTGAACCACGGCAGCATCGCGGCCACGACGCGCGGGTCGCACCGCGTGGTGGCCTGATTGTCGAGATAGACCGGACGGTTCGGGCGTGGCGGAGAACTGCTCATGCCGGGCAATGTGGGTTCAGGCGGCGCGTGGTGCCAGCGCCATGCGCAATCGCTCCGCCATGCGCCGATAGGCCGGCGCGAAGACGGCGACGTCCGCCTCTGTCGCGTTCCACGGCAGCGAGACTCGGATCGCCTGGCCGGCGACCGGCCCAAGGCCCATAGCGGCGAGCACATGGCTTGCCGTCACCTTGCCGGAGCTGCACGCCGCACCGGCACTGACCGCAATGCCTTCGAGGTCGAGCGCGATCACCTGCGCGTCGGCGCGCACACCGGGCAGCGCCAGGCACGTGGTATTGAACAGCCGGTTTGCCCCAACGCCGCACACGAGCGCACCCGCAGCGACGGCTGCCGTCTCGACTACATCACGGAGTGGGGCGAGGCGGGATGCATCGGTGGCTGCCGTGGCCGCTGCGGCAAAGCCCGCGATGGCGGGCAAAGGAGGTGTGCCGCCTCGTCGACCGCGTTCCTGCCCGCCGCCGGCGATCAGTGGAGCGATGGCCGTGACCTCGGGGGCCAGCAATAGGGCGCCAACGCCCGGCGGCCCACCCAGTTTGTGCGAGGAGATGGCGATGCTGTGGGCGCCGAGTACCGACAGCGCGACCTCGATCCGCCCTGCTGCCTGGACGGCATCGACGTGCAGCAATCCGCCATGACGACGGCACAGTTCAGCGGCTGCGGCGATCGGCTGGATCGTGCCCGTCTCGTTGTTCGCATGCATCACGCAAACCAGCGCGGCCGGCCCATCCGCCAGCCAGGTGGCCAGAGTGTCGAGATCGGCGACGCCCTCGCGGTCGACCGGCAGCAGCATCGCTTCGGGGGCCGCCGACCGCACCGCATCATGCTCGGTAGCGCCGATGATCAGGCGGCGGCCACGGCCCAAGGCGTGGATTGCCAGCGCATCGGCCTCGGTGCCGCCCGACGTGAAGACGAGGTTCTGCGCAGGAGTGCCGAACCGGGCCGCCAGCGTCTCGCGGGCATCTTCCAGGATCCGCCGCGCCGCGCGACCCGCGGCATGCACGGAGGAGGGATTGCCGGTCACTTCCAGCGCCGCCAGCGTTGCGGCACGTGCCTCCGGTCGCAGCGGTTCCGTGGCGTTGGCGTCGAGATAGACCATCGCTACTCGGCTGCCAGCCTCCGGCCCTCGTCCAGCGGAACGGCGCGACCCAGCACCCGGCCCGCCACCACATCGGCGAGCGTGACCCCCTCGAGGAACAGCTGAATTTGCCGCCCCAGCTCATCCCATAGATCGTGCGTCTGACAACCCAGTTGCCGGGCGTCGCCGACGCCTTCGACACAGCCAGCGCCACCATCCTCGCATCGGATGGCGTGGATCGGCTCATCCACCGCGGCCACGATGTCGGCGATGGCGATCGCAGCTGACGAGCGCGCCAGCCGATAGCCACCGCCAGGGCCGCGTGCCGAGCCGACCAGTCCGGCTCGCCGCAGCTTGCCAAAGAGCTGCTCCAGATAGGCCTTGCTCAGCCTGTGCCGTGCCGCGATCTCGGCCAGGCAGATCGGCCCGCATTCGCAGCCCAGCGTTTGCCGGGTGGCCAGATCGACCATCGCCGTCACCGCGTAGCGTCCGCGGGTGGAGAGTTGCATCGCCTACTCCACGGCGGCCTGCCGCTGGCGCATCTGGTCCGCGGCCAGGCGCGCCACCCGCGCCTCCAGTTCGGCCAGTTCGCAGTGCATCTGGTCGAGGTCAAGCAGCAACGGATCGAGGCTGCCGTCACACGGGATGCCGTAGGGGTCGAAGGCCGGGACCTTGCGGTCGCGCGTGGGCAGCCGATCGACCGGGCGGGCCGGAATACCCACGACGGTAGTGTTGTCGGGCACGTCATCGAGCACGACGGCGTTGGACCCGACCCTCGCGTTGTCGCCGACCCTGATCGGCCCCAGCACCTTGGCGCCGGCACCGATGATCACATTATTGCCAACTGTGGGGTGCCGCTTGCCACCGCTGGTGCGTGCGACGCCCAGGGTGACCTGATGATACAGGTAGCAATCGTCGCCGATTTCGGCGGTTTCGCCAACCACGACCCCCATTCCATGGTCGATCACCAGCCGTCGCCCCAACCTGGCCGCCGGATGGATCTCTATGCCGGTCAACCAGCGGGCGATATGGGAGGAAAACCGCCCCAATAGGTACTGATCGTGCTGCCAAAGCCAGTGTGACAGGCGATGCCACATGACGGCATGCAGCCCTGGGTAGCATAACAGGACCTCCAGCGAGGATCGCGCCGCCGGATCGCGCTCCCGATAAGTCCGGATCGTCTCCCGCAGGAACATGAAAGCCATGCGCAATTCCATTGTGTAGTCTGGCCGCTCCTACCCTATAGTAGGGGCCCCTGGGACCTGGAGCCCAATCCCGGGGGGACGGCCGCTCGGGGGCCGTACTGATAGTGGAGGAAGCAAACCCTGCGGCATCAGTGCCGCTACGCCTAACGCTAGATATTCCGAGCTGCGAGGTCAAGAATTCACGAGGAACTGAAGACCAGGGAATGCGGTATATTCTATTATGATCGGACGCGGGGATGAGGGGCTATAACATTGCGGAGCAGCGGCCGGGACTGGAAGGTTCCGGGCGAAGCGTCGCTCCATAATTCAGGAAAGCGGTTTCGGGACGCCATGCCAGAGGTGATGTTTGCCGGCCCTGATGGGCGGTTGGAAGGTCGCTACCACCATTCCAAGGAGACGGGTGCGCCGGTTGCGCTGATTCTGCACCCGCATCCGTTGCATGGTGGAACGATGAACAATCGGGTCACTTACTCGATGTATCAGTCGTTCCAGCGGCTCGGCTGCTCGGTGATGCGGTTCAATTTTCGGGGAGTCGGTCGTAGCCAGGGCCGCTATGACGGCGGCATCGGCGAGATCGGTGACGCTGCTGCGGCGCTCGACTGGATGCAGGCGGTGAACCCGAACCACGGCGGACTGTGGATCGCCGGGTACCGATTCGGCGCGTTCATCGGCATGCAGTTGTTGATGCGCCGGCCGGAGATCTCGGGCTGGGTCAGCGTCGCGCCGCCGGCGAACCACTATGACTTCGGTTTCCTCGCGCCCTGCCCATGCGGCGGGCTGATGCTGCATGGCGATGCCGATGAACTCGTGCCGGAGCTCGCAGTCCATAAGCTGGTGGACAAGCTCAACACCCAGAAGGGCGTGAGCGTCGATTATCGGGTGTTTGAAGGCGCCGATCATGTGTTCGCCGAGCACGCCGAGAGGGTGGCTGAGGCGATCGATGACTACTGCGGCAAGTCGATAGCCCGCCGGGCGATGGCGCTGGCAGCCGACTAGACTGCGGGTGTTAGCCGACCGCCGATCGTCGGCTGAGGCACGCCTGTCGTGCCGGGGAAGCTGATCGGCAGCCCCCTCTGTGTACGTGCGGCTAGAAAGCCGAAGCACTGCGCCTCCAAAGCGTCGCCATCCCAGCCTAGCGTCTCCACTGGATCGACCGGCACGCCCAGCCGGTCGCGCAGCGCCGTCATGATGGCCGGATTGTGCCGCCCGCCACCGGTCACCACCCAGCGTAGCGGCTTAGCAGGCAGCGGCGCGGCGGCGACGGTGGCGGCGGTGAACGCGACCAGTGTCGCAGCGCCGTCGGCCGGCGACAGGTGCTCGAGCCCGCTGGCGGCGAGCCCCGCTGCGAAGTCCAGGCGGTCCAGCGATTTCGGCGGCGGCCGCAGGAAGTACGGATCAGCGAGCAGTCGGTTCAGCACAGAAGCCTCGACCTGACCGGACCGCGCCAATGCGCCATCGCGGTCGAACGCGGTGCCGGCTCGCCGTGCCATCCAGTCGTCCAGCGGTCCGTTGCCCGGACCTGTGTCGAACGCGATCAGGTCCCCATCCGCGCCTATCCAGGTGACGTTCCCCACGCCGCCAATGTTCAGCACGGCGAGCGGCCTCGCGACATCGCGCGCCAGTGCGGCATGATAGATGGGCGCGAGTGGCGCGCCCTGGCCGCCCGCCGCGACATCGGCGGAACGGAAGTCATGCGCAACCGCGATGCCGGTGCGCCTCGCCAGTTGGACAGCGTCGCCGATCTGCCAAGTCCGACGCCGATCGGGCTGATGCAGGATCGTCTGTCCGTGGAAGCCGATCAGGTCCGCCTCACGCGCGAGCGCCGCAACAGCGCGGACATGATACTCGGTCAGCTGGGCCACGGCGCTTTTCAGTTGCCCGTCGTCGGGCAGCAAGGTTGGCGCGAGGTCCAGGATGCGACGCAGGTCCGCGCGCAGACGGTCATCGTACGGCAGGGTCAGCGTCGGACCGAAGGCGCCGACCCGCTCGCCATCCGTCTCAAGCCAGGCAGCGTCGACGCCGTCCAGCGACGTCCCGCTCATCAGTCCGATCGTGCGTAGCATTTTCGAGCCCCCGCCAAATGTGCTAGCCCAGGCGCGCCATGGCCAGAAGCGATTTCCTGCACGAAGCGACCGAGCGCGGCTTCGTCTTCCAATGCACCGACACCGAGGGGCTGGACGCGGCGCTGCGCGCTGGAACAGTCACGGCGTATATCGGCTTCGACTGCACCGCTGACAGCCTGCATGTCGGCAGCCTGGTGCAGATCATGATCCTGCGCCTGTTGCAGCGCCACGGGCATCGGCCGCTGGTACTGATGGGCGGCGGCACGACGCGCATCGGCGACCCGTCAGGCAAGGACGAGACGCGGCAACTACTCAGCGACGAGCAGATCGCCGCCAACATGGCGGGCATTCGCCGGTGCTTTGATCCGTTCCTGCACTTCGGTGACGGCCAGTCGGATGCGCTGACCGCCAATAACGACGACTGGCTCAGTGCACTCGGCTACATTCCGCTGCTTCGCGAGGTCGGCACGCACTTCACAGTCAACCGCATGCTGAGCTTCGATTCAGTGCGGATCAGGCTGGAGCGCGAGCACCCGCTGACCTTCCTCGAATTCAATTACATGATCCTGCAGAGTTACGATTTCCGCGAGCTGAACCGTCGTTTCGGCGTGACGCTGCAGATCGGTGGGTCGGACCAGTGGGGCAATATCGTCTCCGGTATCGAGCTGACGCGGCGCACCGACAACAAGACGGTGTACGGCCTGACCACGCCGCTGATCGCCACGGCGTCCGGCGCCAAGATGGGCAAGAGCGCACAGGGCGCGGTGTGGCTGACACGCGACCGGCTGTCGCCTTACGAGTATTGGCAGTTCTGGCGCAACACCGAGGACGCCGATGTGGGCCGGTTCATGCGGCTGTTCACCGATCTGCCGCTGGCGGAGATCGCCCGGTTGGAGCGGCTGTCCGGGGCCGACATCAACGACGCGAAGAAGGTGCTCGCCACCGAGGCGACCGCGTTGGCCCACGGTGCGGCAGCTGCCGCCGATGCCGCCGAGACGGCGCGGCTGGCCTTCGAGGAAGGCGAGACCGCCGACTCTTTGCCCAGCGTCGAGGTTCCGCGCGACGAGCTGGTGGCCGGCATTCCGGCGTTCCGGCTGTTCGCGCTGGCGGGGCTCGCCGGCAGCAATGGCGAGGCACGCCGGCTGATCCGCGGCGGTGGCGCGCGCATCAACGACATGCCGGTCAAGGACGAAGGTCACACGGTGACGGTGGCCGACCTGCATGACGATGCGATCAAGCTGTCGGCCGGCCGCAAGCATCACCGAGTGGTGCGCGCAGGCTGACAACGGCCCGAAAGGTCTCGGGGGAAGGGGGCTGCGGTGCGAGCCGCCCCTCCCCCCAACCCCCTCCCACAAGGGGGGAGGATTTTGGCTATGCGCCTCCTATTCGTAGGCCAACCGCAATCCCGCCTCGGGCCAGTCCATCGCCACGAGCTGCCCGGTACCCTGACAGCGTGACATAGGCGGTGCGCAGGTCCGGTCCGCCGAAGCAGACATTGGTGGTCACCGGATCGCCCATCGGCACCTGCCGCAGCAGCCGCCCATCCGGTGCGATTACGCTGATGCAGCCGGTGATCAGAGTGGCCACGCAAATATTGCCGATGGCGTCCACCGCCAGGCTGTCGAAGCGCTCGAACCCGGGCAGGCCGGCGATGAGGCGGCCACCATGTGGCGACGGCCAGCCCTGCTTGCTCACCGCACCGGGCCCGGTGATGTCGAACGCCCAGAGCCGCGCCGGCTCGGTTTCGGCGACGTAGAGTACCCGGCCATCCGGCGACAGGCCGATGCCGTTTGGCGTCAGGGCGGGATGCGCGACCTCGACGATCTTCGAGCCGTCCGCCAGGGCGTAGTAGATCACGCCATGGTCGCGGTCGCGCGCGCGGGTCTTGCCGAGGTCGGTGAAATAGAACCCACCGTGGGTGTCGAACACGATGTCGTTCGGCCCGTTCAGCTTGTTGGCGCCGCAGCGATCGTACAGGACACGCACCGAGCCGGTTCGCGGATCGACGCGCTCGATCCGGCCGCTGAGGTAGTCGGATGACACCATGGCGGGGCGGAACAGGTTCTCCTCGAGCCGCCAGGCGAAGCCGCCATTGTTGCAGACATAGCATGCGCCGTCCGGTCCGATTGCCAGGCCGTTCGGGCCGCCGCCGGTGTGCGCGACCACCTGCACGGTGCCGTCAGGCAGCACGCGACTGACGGTCTGGCGCTCGATCTCTACCAGCAAGACCGAGCCGTCCCGCATCGTCACCGGGCCCTCGGGGAAGCACAAACCTGACGCCACCACCCGCAGTCCACTCATCGCCGGTTCCTCCCACTGTTATTGCGAGCCTAGCTGATCCAGCACCGAGAAAAAGCGGTCGGTAAGGATTTCGTGGTGCCATGCAGGGCATGCCGGCGCCATTGCATACGCCCTGGGCCGTCCAGGCTGACCGGAGCCATCTGGTGTTGCTGGCCTTCTGCGGCGCGTTCGCAAGCGCAGCTGTCGGTGCGGTGTTTGTTGCGTCCTGGTTCTGGCTGCCGTTGACGATCGTCGCAGCCGCCGCAATCGGGATCGTCGCATTCCGCCACACGATCGCATTCTGCGTCGTCTGGCTGTTGTTGGCTGGTGCCACGCTCGAGATGGCGCTGGCCGACCTGGTCGGCCCCGCCGCGTTCGAAACCACCATTGCGGTGGTCAAGTCGGCCGAGCTTGGCCTCGCCCTGCTGTGTGTCGTCCGTTACGGATTCCGCCTGGATGTGTTCAATCCGGCCCTGGCTTTCGTGGCGATGTTTGCGGCAGGCCTGGTGTTCGGCCTGTATCCTGGCCTGACGCCCGCCGATAGTCTGCGTTCGTTGCTGGGCTCGATCGCTCCCTTCGCCTTCGCGTTCAGCCGGGTTCCACCCCGGTGGGGCTATGCGATCGTGCGCACCACCGCCTGGGTGCCACTGTTCTCGGTGGCAGGCGGCGCTGTGCTGGATCTTGCTGGGTTGCGTCCGTTGTTCTTCGACTTCGGCGGCGAGCGCCTGGCTGGGCTTGGCCATCCGGCGTTCCTCGCTGGTTTCTGCCTCGCCGCGATCTATGCCTGCCTGATCGAGCTTTACCGCGACGGCAGGTCCCGCTGGTTGCCGCTGCTCGCCGTTAATTTCCTGATCCTGATGCTGACCGGTGCGCGGGCGCCCCTTGCCTACGCGATCGCCGTCACCGGTCTGGTCCTCGCCTTTCTCCCATCCAGCGCGTTCCCACGGCGGGCCCGAATTCTGCTGATGCTGGCCGGCGCCTGCCTGCTGCCATTGCTGGCGGTGCTGGCGCATGACCTGCCCACCGTGCGGCTGTTCAACGTGCTGAGCAGTGATCCTGGCGACTTCAGCGGCAGGGACCTGCTGTGGCCGCCATTCGAGCAGGCGGCCGCGGCGGCGCCGTGGTTCGGCTGGGGGGTGGGCGCCGGCAATGCCATCATTCCGCATGACAGCGAGCTGGCGCTGATCATTCAGAGCTGGGCGGCGCATAACGAGTATCTCCGCATGCTGGTCGAGGGCGGGCAGGTTGGCCGCGGTCTGCTGATCGCGCTGTTCATTCTCTGGGTCGTGCAGCGCACGCGGCACCTGTGCCGCACCGACAGGGTGATCATACGCCTGGCATTCGTCGCGTTCGCGGCGCACGCCTACACGGACAACGTGCTGATCGCGACGACCGCCTGCGTGTTCTTCACCTTCGCGACGGGGGTCTTTGCGCGCGAGACGCTTGCCGCACACGGGTGAGGTGGCCTACGCACAGGGCAGCGCCGCCGGAGCCTGTGTCGCATGCGATTGAGCCGAATTGTCCTTTGCCTGCTCGCGCTGCTGAGCATTGGCGCGTTGCCGGCCGCCGCCTCCGGCCTGGCCTTCGTTGTCAACTCGGGCGGTGCGTCGATCAGCCTGGTCGACATGTCGTCGGAGAAGGAGATCCGCCGCATTCCAGTGCTGCGCGAGCCGCATCATGTGGCACTCAGTCCCGACGGCAGGAGCCTGCTGGTGGGTGACACCGTGGGCAACGAGATGCTGTTTCTCGATCCCGCGACAGCGGCGGTGCAGAAGCGCATGCCGATCGCCGATCCTTACCAGCTGGCGTTCAGTCCGAACGGCAAATACCTCGTGGTGAATGGCCTCGCGCGCAATCAGGTCGATGTCTACGACGGCGCCTCCATGCAGTTGCTGAAGCGCTTCCCGATCGCCTCGATGCCGAGCCATCTGGACTACGCGCCGGATTCGTCGCGAGTGTTCGTCAGTCTGCAAGGCACTGACAGTCTGGTGGCGATCGACCTGAACCGGCTGGCGATCCTGTGGAAGGAGAAGGTCGGCAAGACGCCGGCCGGTGTGCTGTGGCACGATGGTCGCGTGCTGGTGGCCGACATGGGCACCGACTACGTCGCGGTGGTCGATCCGGCGGACGGCCACGTGATTGACCGCATCCACACTGGCAAAGGCGCGCACAACCTGTTCCTGTCGCCTGATCACAAGATCATCTGGGTGAACAACCGCGTCGGCGGCACCACGACGTCGCTTGACGCGGCGACGCTGGCGCCGATCCGCAGCTATGCGATTCCCGGCGGCCCGGACGACATTGCCTTCGCGCCCGACGGCAGGCTGTGGATCACGCGGCGCTTCGCCGAGAAGGTGGCGGTGCTCGATCCGAAGAGCGGCGAGTACCAGACCATCGAGGTCGGCCGCTCGCCGCACGGCCTGTTCCTCAATCCGAAGGGCAGCGCACAGTCGAGTGTCGCGGCACGCTGAGCTATGGGCGATCCGTTCGATCTCGCTGCCGGCTGGCTGCAGGAGCACCTGCTGATCCCGCTGCTCTACGCGACGGGAATGATGCAGTGGGAGGACGTCTCGTACGGCTGGGCGCTGTTCGCGGTGTACGGCGCCTGCCAGGTGGCGATCACTTATGCTGTATGCGTGCCGCTCGAGCGCTGGCGTCCGGTGGAGCGCTGGCCTGACGCGCGCGCGGTGACGGTGGATGTGCTTTACACGATCATCTCGCGCGTCGGCGTGCTGCCGCTGTTCACCTTCGTGCTGTTCTACCGCGCGCAGGTCGTGCTGAACGGGTTTCTGACCGACCACGGCTTCGTGCCGCCGACGCTGGAGCGGCTGATGCCGTTCCTGCTTGGCCAGCCGGTGCTGACCTTCGTGCTGTATGCGATCATCCTCGACTGCGCCGACTACTGGCGACATCGGCTGTCGCACCGGTTCGGCTGGTGGTGGGCGCTGCACTCACTGCATCACGCGCAGCGGCAGATGACGTTCTGGTCGGATGATCGCAACCACGTGCTGGACGACCTGATCAGCGCGCTGTGGTTCGGCGTGATCGCGCTGGCGATCGGCGTGCCGCCACTGCAGTTTCCGCTGTTGGTGCTGATGCTGCGGTTCCTCGAAAGCCTGTCGCATGCCAATGCGCGGGTGTCGTTCGGGTGGCTGGGCGAGCGGCTGCTGATCTCGCCGCGGTTCCATCGCGCGCATCACGGGCTGCTCGCCGCGGGTCAGCGCAGCTGCAACTATGGTGCGGTGCTGCCGTGGTGGGACATGCTGTTCGGCACCGCCGATTTCAGCCGCGACTATGTGGCGACCGGCGATCCCACGGGCGAAGAGGCACTGGCGAGTGGTTCGTATTTTCGCCAGCAATGGGCGGGGCTGCGGCGGTTTGCTGCGACGTTCGTGGGATAGTCGGGGTGATGACCCGTGCCGCCGGCCCCGGAGACGACGGAGTGAGGTACATTCAACTGCCGGCGCTTGGAAGCCGTATGAGCGATTGCCCCACGCGGATCACGTGACCCTGCCGGACGTTCTCCGCCAGGGTGAAGCCAGCCGGCGCAAATACGATGATGGTCGATCCATGCTGAAACCAGCCCATCTCTTCTCCCTTCGTCAGCGGGACGCTTAGCCGCGTGGTTCGTGGGCCGCCGTGGCGCACATCGGTGCGCGGCGCGAGGAAGTTGAGGCGAATGCTTGCCACCAGTATGGCCGCGACCGGAACCAGAGTGATGACGTGACCGGTGCGGGAAAGCCTGACCCTGATAGCGGCCCGCTCATTCTTGCAGAATAGCCGCTCGACGCGCCTGAGCGCGATGGGGTTGACGTTCCAGGTATCGCCGGAAATGTAGGTGACCGACTCGACCATGCAATCATGTGGCGCATGAAAGCGATGATACATGGATGAGGTAAGCCGCAGCGTCACATAGCATCCGTTCCGGTAGGTCTCGGCATACACCGCGTCGCCGAGCAGGTCGCGCAATTGATATGGAAAGCCCTTGATCTGCAGGACCTGACCGTCCTCGACAGCCCCGGATGCGCCGACAATCGCATCGCACGGGCTGACCAGCAGGTCAGGATCGAGATCGATGGGACGCACACCGTCCTTCAGCCGGCGGATGAAGCAATCATGCAGGCTGCGGAAGCGTTGCTCACGCGCCTCGCTCAGATCCAGATCGGCAAACAGGCGCCAGACTCCCATCGATAGGTCGCGCACCAGTGGCTGCTCGATCTTGCTGAGCCAGCCGAAGAAGCGTGTGGCCAGCCGTCTTGGGATGCGGTTGGTCAGCAGGAAGTTGACGTCTTCATGACAGGCGATGGAGGCGATCGCGGCGCGCAGCATCTTCATGATAGTGACTTCGTGCCGGAAGGAGTCATGCAACCGCCATGGAACTGTCGATTCTCGCAGCCTCTCTCGCGGGTGCCGCGGCGTTGAGTGTTCCACTCGTCAAGGCCAAACGACGGTTCGAACTGTCGATGGCGAAGCACCGGTCGCTTGCGGGACATGCGCGGCTGGCGCGACGGATTGCATCGGTGGTGCCGTTCTACGAGTACGATGAACACCGGTTCTTCCGCTCGGACAATCCACCCGAGGGCATCGCGAGCCGAAGACAGAATGGGTTTTTGCGGCTCACCTCGATTTATCGGGATCGATTCCCGCGGACCAGCGCTCTGACCGCCCAGGTGAAGAGCGGAGCCTCCGATCTTCAATTCACCTCGGCCTACCGGGTCCCGTTCCAGTTTAGCCGCCATGTCCGCGAACACCTGGCCGCCGGTTCCGTTCTTGAATCCTCCGCCGGCGTGACCGTCAGCGATATTGACGGGAATGTCTTGTATGACGTTGCCAATTCCTACGGCGTCAATCTGTTTGGCTACGACTTCTACAAGGACTGCATCGCGCGTGGCGCTGAGAGTGTGCGTGACCTCGGGCCGGTACTCGGCGCCTACCACCCTATCGTTGCCTACAACATCGAACGCATCCAGCAGATCTCCGGGCTGGACGAGGTGTCGTTCCATATGTCGGGCACCGAGGCGGTGATGCAGGCGGTGCGGCTCGCGCGCTATCATACGCGCCGCTCGCATCTTGTTCGTTTCTCCGGCGCGTATCATGGCTGGTGGAGCGACGTTCAGCCTGGCATCGGCAATCCCTCGGCCGTACGCGAAACCTACACGCTGGCCGAGATGTCCGAGCACACGCTGAAGGTGCTCCGCACGCGCCACGACATCGCCTGTGTATTGGTCAATCCGCTCCAGGCGCTGCATCCGAACGTGGGGCCTCCCGCCGATTCGTCGCTGGTCGACAGCGGCAGGGCAGCGCATTTCGACCGCCAGGCGTATACGCGCTGGCTGCAACAGCTTCGCGCGGTGTGCACCGAGCGCAGGATCGCTCTGATCTTCGACGAGGTCTTCGTCGGCTTTCGCCTGGCACTCGGCGGAGCGCAGGAGTATTTCGGCGTCAGGGCTGATCTTGTCACCTACGGGAAAACACTGGGTGGCGGATTTCCGGTTGGCGTGGTGTGCGGACGCCATGAATGGATGAAGCGATTCCGAGACGATCGTCCGGGCGATGTTTGTCTGGCACGGGGTACATTCAACGCGCATCCCTATGTCATGGGGGCGATGAATGAGTTTCTGCGCCGCCTCGAGACGCCGGAGATGCTGGCTCTCTACGAGGGCCTCGATGAGCTGTGGAACGAGCGGACCGAGCGGATGAACCGTCGGCTTGAGGAGGCGTGCTCTTCCCGTCAGTGTGGCGAATATGTCGTCCATCTGGACGGTCTGCTACACACGTCCGTCCCGCTACAATTGGATGTTGCAGTATTACCTTCGTGCCGAAGGGTTGGTGTTGAGTTGGGTCGGCACCGGTCGGCTTATCTTCAGCCTGAACTATAGCGATGCGGACTTCGCTGCGGTGATGGATCGCTTCATTGCGGCGGCCAGGACGATGGATCATGACGGCTGGTGGTGGAGCGGTTCCGCCAGCACGAATAGATCGATCGGGCGACAGGTCCTGCGCGAAATCGTGGCCACCTATTGGTCGCAACGTGGCGCGCGTTCGGGCGCCGCCTGATTCTCGTTCGTGCCTGCCGCTATCCCGGATGCGCGGTCTGCTTGGCGCCCTCGATGAGTTCGCCGCGCAGCAGATAGGCGGGCGCGCGGTAGTACAGCTTGATGTCATGGAATGGGTCGGTGAGGATCTTCGTCGCCCAGACCAGCCCGGTCTGGACGTCTCTGATCTTGAACAGTTGCACTGTCCGGAACAGCAATCCGCCGGTGCCCAGCCAGAGCCACAACCAGCCGACATGGCGCGCGAACTCACCGATCGTTCTGGCTGGTTCGACGGTCCGCAGGAGCGTGGGGTCGACAAACAGCAGCAACGGCGACAATGCCCAGATCGTCAACAGGATGACCTTGCGCCGCAGATTGTAGCCGACCTTGATTTCTTCCTTGTATTCGTGGGTCGCGTGATTGACGAAGTCATAACCCTTGGGTTCAAAGAACAAGTGTCCGACCTGGCGACTGACCATGGACACCAGCCACCCGGTCAGCGCTGCCGCAGCGGGGTCCTTGAATACAAGGATATAGGCGCAAACGAAGCTTGTTGCGCTGAGCAGATGGAGGGATTGGTTGATCCGGCTGTGATGATAGTACCGATGATCATCCCACCGCTGTTCCTTCAGGTGTTCGCGAAAGCCCGTCATCGCCATCCTTGCTCAGCAATTTTTGCGCTCGGTGGTCCGCAGGTCCGCGGGCTCATGCGCCAGCTCCCGCGAATTGGCGAGACCGCACAAGAAATCGCATCGGTTTGGTGCAGAGACACGTGATGGTTTGGTGACAGTCGCGATCACACTCGTTGCGGGGAGCGGCACAGCGGGCGGTGTTCGCGGGTCCCATGTCACGCTGACATCGGCTACCTTGCGGCCCCGCGAAGTGGATCGCAGAGTAAGCCACATAGTACGATCGCTGCTGCCATCGTTGAAGGTCGCTGGCCATGTTTTCATGCACATCAGGCGACACCGCAGCTCTGACGAGCCATGTGGGGTGTCTCTGCCATAGGCAGGAAATCCGATCTTTGTCGCGTAGGATAGGCGCAGATCTTTCGCGACGAGGCTTCGTTGCCGGCATGGCGGCCTCGATTGGATCGCTTGGCCTGCCGCGGCTTGCAGGTGCGCAGTCGGCGCCGACGTCTGGTGCGCCACGGCCGATCCTGTTCACGAATCTGCGGCTGTTCGACGGCAAAGCCAGCGCATTGCGCGACGGGCTCCGTCTCCTCGTTGAAGGCAACCGGATCAAAGCCGTGTCGAATGGCAACCCTGCGCCGCCGGATGGCGCGCAGGTCATCGATTGTGGTGGCCGAGTGATGATGCCAGGCCTTATCGACGCGCACTGGCATGCGATGTTCGCGGCTTTACCGCTCCAGACCATGATGACCGCGGATGTCGGCTACATCTTTCTGGCAGCCGCCGCCGAGGCCGAGCGCACGCTGATGCGCGGGTTCACCACGGTCCGGGATGTTGGCGGTCCCGCCTTCGCGTTGCAGCAGGCGATCGACGAGGGCCTTTCGCCAGGCCCGCGCATTTATCCGTCAGGTGCGATGATAACCGCGACCGGTGGTCACGGTGACATGCGTCCGGTTTCCGAACTGCCCAGTGTCGCGGGCAAGCCTGCCGGTGTGGAGATGTCGGGTGGCAGCATCGTTGCCGACAGCCCGGACGAGGTGCGATTGCGCGTGCGCGAGCAGCTCTTGCAACGCGCGTCGCAGATCAAGCTCGTGGGAAGTGGTGGAGTGTCGACGCCTCGCAGTCCGCTCGATGCGTTGACCTTTACGCAGCCGGAGTTGCGTGCCGGCGTCGAGGCGGCTCAAGACTGGGGCACCTATGTCACGGTACATGCCTATGTGCCTGCTGCGATTCATCGCGCGATCTCTGCTGGCGTTGCATGCATCGAGCATGGCCATCTGATGGACGAGACGACCGCCAGGCTGATGGCGGACAAGGACATATGGCTGAGCATTCAACCGTTCGTTGGGGAAGGTGATTTGGTACCGTTGACCGGCGAAAGCCGGGCCAAGCAACTGGAGGTAATTGCGGGCACCGAGACAGCATACGAATTCGCGAAGAAATACAATATCAAGACAGCGTTCGGCTCAGACCTGCTGTTCTCTGGAACCGTGGCAATGCGCCAGGGTGCGATGCTGACGCACCTGAGTCGCTGGTATACGGCACCCGAGATTTTGAAAATGGCAACCGCCACCAATGCGGAACTGCTCGGCCTCGCCGGTCCACGTAATCCCTATCCCGGGAAGTTGGGCGTCCTGGAAGAGGGTGCGCTTGCTGACCTGATTCTCGTCGACGGCAATCCGCTCGAGAAGCTGCAACTCATCGAGGACCCGGCGACGAATTTTGCCATCATAATGAAGGACGGCAGGATTCATAAGAATACCCTGAATTCATGACATCGAAGCCGGTGTCGCGCTCACGGTCGAGGTCCGTCATGTGGGCTTCCTGAGCGAAGCCGCGTAGCCGCGATCTTCCGATCGTTCGGCGACCACGACGGCTACCGACTGACCATCGACAGGATGCTGCCTTCGCTATGATCGGGCGGAACGCCTGCGATATGGCGGTCGCAATAAATCTGTGGCATTGAATTAAAAGCAAGACTTTGATCGAGTAAGACGATGACGATCCTGCCCAGTCCACAACAGCTCCGTTATCTGACCGCGCTCGCAGAATGCCGCCATTTCGGCCGCGCGGCGCTGGCCTGTTCGGTAACCCAATCCACCCTTTCGGCCGGCATCTTGACGCTGGAGCGCCAGCTCGACGCCGCGATCCTTGACCGGGGCGCCGGCAAGCACGTGGTGTTCACGCCGCTCGGCTGCGATCTGGTGGCGCGTGCCGGCGCCGCACTGACCGCGCTGGAGGCGGTCGTGGAGGCAGCGGAAGCGGCGCGCGCGCCGATGGGTGGTCCGCTCCGGCTTGGCGTGATCCCGACCATCGGGCCCTTCCTGCTGCCACGACTGATGCCGATGCTGCGCAACGCCTTTCCACAACTGCGGCTCTATCTGCGCGAGGATACGACTGCGCATCTCGTCGAGCGCCTCGAGTCGACCCGGCTGGACGTGCTGCTGTTGGCGCTCCCGTGCGACTGCGGCGGCGCCGATGCAGCGCCGGTGGCCCGCGACGAGTTTCTGGTTGCGCTGCCGCCTGGTCACAGGCTGGCGGCCCAGGACAAGGTGCCGGTAGCGGCCCTCGCGGGGGAGCGGTTGCTGCTGATGGAGGACGGCCACTGCCTGCGGGATCAGGCACTCGCGGTGTGCGGCCTGCTGGCCGGTGACCGCGACGGTCAGGATGTCTTCGCCGCCACCAGTCTGTATACGCTGGTGCAGATGGTGGCCGGCGGACTGGGCGTGACCTTGCTGCCCAGGATTGCCATCGCGGCCGGAGTGACGGAGGGAACCAGGATTGAGCTGCGTTCTCTGTCCGGTGCCGGCGCCTGGCGGACCCTGGGGCTCGCGTGGCGCCCGAATGCACCACGGGCATCGGAATATCGGGCGTTGGTGCCTCTGTTGACGGATACCTGCCGCGATGCGTTGACTTCACCCCAGCCGGGAGTGGGCGCAAAATAGCCAGATGAGCCACAGTCCCTACCTGTTTCCCGCCGCGGCCCACCCGCTGCAGGTGGTCACGGAACAGCTGAAGGTGCGCGAGGCGGTATCCGGCTTTGGCATCGCCCTGCGTTATCAGGAACGTGCGCCGGATCTGCCGGGCGCGGTCGAGCCCGCGTGGTGCGAAGCCGGCCATTCCATCTTCATCCTGGCCGGTCGCATCCGCTACACCTTCAATGATCACGCCGTCGAGGCAGGGCCGGGCGATATGCTCCACATTCCCGCGGGCCCGGTGCACCGTCACAAGCCCAGCGTGGTGGGTGATGAGGTGGTGCGCTACGTGCTGACCGAATTCGATTAAGCTCTCAACGGTTCCTCAATCGTCTGGTGACACACTTCCGTGCGGAGGTATGGCACCATGCTGCTCGACAGCGTGTGGAACCTGCTGGGGTGGCATTCGCCTCCGGTCGACATTCCCATCGAACCGGCTCACTCGCTGGTGCCCAACGCCGCCCTGGCCGAGGACGACGACCCGATCTGGCCGAGTGCCCGGATTGGAGTGGCCGAAGCATTATGGGGTGAGGGTTTCCTGTTTCCCGGTGGCGCCGCCGAGGTTTTGCGCCTCGCCAAGCCGTTTGGTCTGACGGCCGCCTCCAGCCTCTTCCTGATCGGTGCCGGCACCGGTGGTCCACCGCGGCGAATTGCGGCGGAGTTCGGCGTCTGGGTGACCGGCTATGAGGCCAATCCGCGCCTCACGGCCATTGCCAACGAGCGCAGCCAGCTGGCCGGGCAGGGCCGCCGCGCGCAGGTGGAGCACTGGGATCCATTGGCGCCAAAGTTTCCGCGCCGCTACTTCCATCATGGAATGGCGATCGAGCCACTGCGTGGCGCGAATCCCGAGCCGTTCCTTGCCGCTGCGGCCCTGGCGCTCAAGCCGGAAGGCCAGTTCGTGCTGCTGGAGATGGTGGCGGACCAGCCGCTCGATCCGGTCGATCCGATGGTCGCAAGCTGGGCGCGGCTGGAACATCGTCCCGCCGCGGTGCCCAGCGAACTGGAAATCACCAACATACTGGCGCGCCTCCGGTTCGATGTTCGGATCGTCGAGGACGTGTCGCACAGGCACATGGAGCACGCGATCCGCGGCTGGCGTGTCGCAGTCCAGACCTTGGCGGGCGCTCACCCGTCCTTGGGCCAGATCGCCGTGGTGGTGCACGAAGCCGAGCCCTGGTTGGCGCGATTCCGCTTGATGCGCATGGGCCGGCTGCGGCTGGTGCGCTGGCACGCCATCGGCGGCGGGTGAGGCCGGAGGCGGGTCGCGGTTGACACGCCCGCTCGCCGCCCTTATCCAGCGCCGCTCTTCACGAGGCGCCGAGATGAAAATTCGCAACAGCCTGAAGGCCGCGAAGGTCCGCGACAAGAATTGCCGCGTGGTGCGCCGGCGCGGGCGCGTCTACGTGATCAACAAGAAGAACCCGCGGATGAAGGCTCGCCAGGGCTGACCGTCGCGGCGTTCTACCGCGCAGGCAGCAAGGGCAGCACCGCATGATCCCGCCCAGGCAAGAGATCGTCATCTGCTTCGCGCACGCCGCCTATCAGATGAAGGCCTGTTTCGACGCGCTGAACACCGGCATCGGCAACTTCGAATTGCGCGAACCGGACGGGCTGGAGCAACGGGCGCGCGAGGCGGATGTGATCGTCGTGTCGGGTATGTGGCACAACGGGCTGATCCCGCTGGCGACAAGGCTGCGCTTTATCCAGTCGATCGGCTCCGGCACCGATCAGTTCGACAAGGCAGTCCTGGCGGCCCGCGGCGTCCGGCTGGCGAGCGCCGCAGGCGTCAATGCGCGCGCGGTGTCGGAGCATGCGATGGCGCTGATCCTGGCTCTGGGACGCCGGCTGCCGGAGGCGCGCGACAACCAGGCGCGGCGCGTCTGGCGCGGCATGATCGGCGACCTGACGCAGCGCGAGGACGAACTGACCGGCAAGACCGTGCTGATCATCGGCCTCGGTCGCATCGGCGGCAGGCTGGCGCAGTTGGCCAAGGCGTTCGAGATGAATGTCGTCGGCTTTCGTCGTGATCCGGGCGCCGGCCAAGGGGCGGCCGATTCCGTGCACACGTTGGCGGAGCTGTCGAGGTTCCTGCCTGCGGCGGACTTTGTCGTGCTCACCTGTCCGCTGGTGCCGGAAACGCGCGGCGTGATCGATGCAGGCGCGCTCGGGCTGATGCAGCGCTCGGCGTTTCTGGTCAATGTCGGGCGCGGGCCTTGCGTCGTGGAGAGCGCGCTGATCGAGGCGCTGAATGCGGGACGCATTGCAGGGGCCGCGCTGGATTGCACGGATCCCGAGCCGCCCGAACAGGATTCGCCGCTTTGGACGATGCCAAACGTGTTCATGACGCCGCATACCGGTGGCGAAACGCGCAAGTATGAGGCGAACGTCATCGAGATTCTGATGGAGAACCTCGAACGCATGTGGCGCGGGGAAGCGTCGCTGCGCAATCAGGTGGTCTGACCGCGACCGCTTGCCTTGCCCGGAACGGGGGGCCATTTTCGCCGTTATGATCACACAGCCTGAACCGAAGGCGGACATCCTGGGGCGCCGCGACGCCATAGTGGCCGGGCTGCGCGCGCTGCTCCCACCGGCGGCAGTGATCGCCGAGCCGCTGCTCCTGAAGCCATATGAGACCGACGGTCTGTCCGCCTACCGCCAGCCGCCGCTCGCGGTCGTCCTGCCCGACACGACCGAGCAGGTCGCCGCCGTGATGCGCTTCTGTCACCAGCAAGGCGTCCGCGTGGTGCCGCGCGGCGCCGGCACATCGCTGTCCGGCGGGGCCTTGCCGATGGCGGATGCGGTGGTCGTCGGGCTGATGCGGATGAACCGCATCCTCGACATCGACTACGACGATCGCTGCGCCACGGTGCAGGCCGGCGTCACCAATATCGGCATCACCAATGCGGTGCAGGGCAGGGGGTTCTTCTACGCGCCCGATCCGTCGAGCCAGCTCGCCTGCATGATCGGCGGCAACGTCAACATGAACTCGGGCGGCGCGCATTGCCTGAAATATGGCGTCACCGCCAACAACCTCTTGGGGTTGAAGATCGTCACGGCGGACGGCGAGGTCCTCTCGATCGGGGGTGAGCATCTCGATGCCGCAGGCTACGACTGGTTGGGCCTCCTTACCGGCAGCGAAGGCCAGTTGGCTGTCGTCACCGAGGTCACCGTGCGCATCCTGCGGTCGCCCGAAGGTGCGCGCGCGATGCTCGCCGCGTTTCGCTCGAACGAAGTCGCCGGTGCCTGCGTCGACTCGATCATTTCGTCAGGCATCATTCCCGTGGCGCTCGAATTCATGGACCGCCCGGCGATCCATGCCTGCGAGCAGTTCGCCCATGCCGGCTATCCGCTGGATGCCGAGGCGATGCTGATCATTGAGGTGGAGGGCAGTCCCGCGGAGCAGGATGATCTGCTGTCGCGCATCCGTGAGATCTGCCAGCGTCACGATCCGATCAGCCTAAAGGTATCGCAGTCGGCCGAGGAGTCGCTGGCAATCTGGAAGGGCCGCAAGGGAGCGTTCGGCGCGGTCGGTCGTATCAGCCCGGATTATCTGTGCATGGACGGCGTGATCCCCACATCGCGCCTGCCAGACGTGCTGCGTCGGATCGGCGAGATGAGCGACGATTACGGCCTGAAGGTCGCCAATATCTTCCACGCGGGCGATGGCAATCTGCATCCGCTGATCATGTTCGACGCCAACGATCCGGTGAGCTTCCACAAGGCGGAGGAGTTCGGCGCCGACATCCTGAAACTGTGTGTTGAAGTGGGCGGCTGTCTCACCGGAGAGCACGGCGTCGGCGTGGAGAAGCGCGAGCTGATGCCGGTGCAGTTCACCGCCCAGGAACTGGACCAGCAGCGCCGTATCAAGTCGGCCTTCGATCCCGGCTGGCTGCTCAACGCCAACAAGGTGTTCCCATTGGCAGAGACCGTTGAGCGATCCGCTCCTGCCAATTGATGAGGGAGACGTTGCCGCGGCGGTCGGCGAGGCCGCGAGGGCGCGGGAGCCTCTTGCCATTGTTGGCAACGCCACCAAGGCCGGCATGCTGCGGCCGGTGCAAGCTGCGCGCTCGATCTCCACGCGCAATCTCACCGGCATCACGCTCTACTCGCCGAATGAGCTGATCATCTCCGCGCGCGCCGGAACCCCACTCGCCGACATCGAAGCGACACTCGCCGAGCATGGCCAGCACATCATCGCGGAGCCATTGGACCTCGCGGCGATCACCGGCGCGCGCGAACAACAGACGCTCGGCGGCGTCATTGCCACCAACCTCTCGGGTCCGCGTCGTGTCGCCTGGGGTGCGATGCGCGATCATGTACTTGGCATTCGGGCGGTCACCGGGCACGGCGAAGCAATCCACTCCGGCGGCCGCGTGCTGAAGAACGTCACCGGGCTGGACCTGTGCAAGCTGCTTACCGGCAGTCATGGCACGCTCGCTGTCATCACCGAGGTGACCTTGAAGGTGCTGCCGGCGCCGGAGGCTATCGGCACGGTTGTTCTGCCTGGCCTGGATGCGACGGCGGGAGTGGCGGCGCTGTCCGCCGCGCTCGGTTCGCCGTACAGCGTATCGGCCGCCGCCTGGCTGCCGGTGGAAGCGGCTGCCCGCATCCCAGCGCTCGCGGGTTTCGGCCAGCCTGTTGCTTTGGCGCGCATCGAAGAGTTCGCTGCGTCGGTGGCGTATCGCACGGACAAACTGCGCGCCGACCTCAGGTACGATGGCGCCGAGATCCTCGATGATGCAGCTTCGCGCAATGTGTGGCGTGCGATGCGTGACCTGACGCCGTTGACGGCCGAAGCCGCTGACGCGGTCTGGCGCATTTCCGTTCGCCCATCGGCGGGACCTGTCGTGCTGCGGACACTGGCGGATGCGTTTGGTGGACGAGGATATCTTGATTGGGGAGGTGGCCTGGTGTGGATCGCCGGACCAGCCAGCACTGCGGCGCATGAGGCGGTAGAAGCGGCCGTAAAGGCTGCCCGCGGCACGTGGATGCTGCTACGCGCGCCCGAGTCGTTGCGCGCCGCGGTAGACGTCATTCCGCCGGAACCGGAGCCGCTCGCGCGCATCACGCGGCGCGTCAAGGCGGCACTTGATCCGCATGGTATTCTGAATCCCGGTCGCATGTACGCTGGCCTGTAGTTGCCCATGCAAATCCCGGTCAGCGCCATTGTTCCGTTCTACGTCGTGAGCTTTGTTCTGCTCGCCTTCCAGTATTTCCGTGTCAATCCCGAGAAGCGCCTGGCAAATCTCCACTTCTGCCTGATGGCGGGGGCAGTTGTGCTGATGCTCGCGACCGTCTTCCTGACCGAGTGGTTCCTCGCGCTGATCTTCTTCGCGCTGGCGCTGGTTTGGCTGGGCCTGTCGGTTTATCTGTTGCGTTTTCTGCCGCCTCTCGAGCACTGAGCCATGCAGACCAACTTCACCGCCGAGCAGTTGCGCGATCCCGATACCGCAGTCTCGAACCGGGTGCTGCGGAGCTGCGTGCACTGTGGTCTTTGCACGGCGACCTGTCCGACCTTTCTGCTGCTTGGCGACGAGCTCGACAGTCCGCGCGGGCGCATCTACCTGATCAAGGACATGCTTGAGACAGGGCGGCCCGCGACCGAGGACGTGGTGCGCCATGTCGATCGCTGTCTGTCCTGCCTTGCCTGCATGACCACGTGTCCGTCAGGCGTGAACTACATGCACCTGGTTGATCACGCACGTAGCTACATCGAGCAGACCTATCGGCGGCCGTGGCACGAACGGGCGTTGCGCGCCGTGTTGGGCAGCGTGCTGCCGCGGCCGGCCCTGTTCCGCATGGCGTTGCGCAGCGCGCGAGTGGTGCGGCCATTCGCGCGGTTGATGCCCGGTTCCGGGACTTTCGGACGACGTCTGCGGGCGATGCTCGATCTGGTGCCCGACAGATTGCCGCCACCCAGTGCGATGGGGCAGGTCCATCGTGCACAGGGCGAACGCCGCGCCCGTGTGGCACTGCTTGCAGGGTGCGCCCAGCAGGTGCTCGCGCCTCAGATCAACGATGCCACCATCCGCCTGCTGACGCGGATCGGTGTCGAAGTCATCGTGGCAGAGGGTGCCGGTTGCTGCGGTGCGCTGACCCACCACATGGGTCAGCATAAATCGGCCATGGCAAGCGCACGTGCCAACATTGCGGCATGGAGCCGCGAGATCGAAGGTGAAGGGCTCGATGCGATTGTCATCAACGCCTCAGGCTGTGGCACCACGGTGAAGGACTACGGCTTCATGTTCCGCTCCGAGCCGGAGCCATGGCGCAGCCACGCGGAGAAGGTCTCGGCGTTGGCATGCGATATCAGCGAGTTCGTCTCCCGCCTCGACTATGCGCCAGCGCGTGACAGGCCCGCTCTCACGGTCGCCTATCATTCAGCCTGCAGCCTGCAGCACGGCCAACAGGTTACCGCCGAACCGAAGTCGCTGTTACAGCGTGCCGGCTTCACGGTGGTCGAGCCGGCGGAGCCGCATATCTGCTGCGGCTCGGCCGGAACCTACAACATGCTACAGCCGGAGATCGCGACGCGCCTGAGGGACCGCAAGCTCGGCAACCTCGGCGCGACTGATGCCGACCTGATCGCCGCTGGCAATATCGGTTGCATCACGCAGCTTGCCGGCCATGGCATTCCGGTAGTTCATACGGTCGAACTGCTCGACTGGATGTCCGGTGGGCCGGCGCCGTCGTGCCTGCGAGTGAGCGATGCCCGATGATGCCCGTTAAGGCTGTCCTGCTTTTCACCCTGTTATGCGCGGCGCTGCCTGCTACAGCACAGAATGCCACCCAGCCAGGAAACGATCGGCGCGCCGCCATCGACAAGCTGCTCGGTGCGCTGAAGACAGCGCCGAGTGAGGAGATTGCCGGGCCGCTGGAGCAGCAGATCAGGCAGCTCTGGCTGAATGCGGGAACACCCGCCGTCACCCTGCTGATGAGCCGCGGCCTGCGTGAGATGAAGGCTGATGCCAGGCAGGACGCGATCGAGGATTTCTCCGACGCGATCACGCTCGATCCCAACCTGGCCGAGGCCTACCACCAGCGCGCGATCGCTCGTTTCACTGCGGGCGATACGCCGGGGGCGATCGCCGACATCCAGGCGACGCTGCAGCACGAGCCGCGCAGCTTTGCCGCATTCCAGACGCTTGCCGCGATCGCAGAGGCGCGCAAGGACTGGAAAGGCGCCTACGCCGCCTGGCAGAAGGTGATGGAGATCGATCCCAAGACCCCGGGTGGCGAGGAGCGCCTGAAGGACCTGCGTCGTCACGCGCTGGGCGAGGAGGCGTAGCTAGCCCGAGCTTCCTTCGTCGGTATTAGACAAGGCATTGCAAGGACTCACAAATGCGCTGGCGCTGCGTTGCTGTTCAGCAGATTCGCGTAGACAGAAAGCCCCCACATGGCGGCGATAGACGTTATCAGCAAGAGGCTCCCGCTAACGGCAAGTAGTCGTTTCCCAAGACCTGTCAGGACCGGCGCCAACCCGCCCATCCTGGCTAGTCCCAACGTCACCGCTTGCTAAGAATTCGAAACGCCCGATTGAGCGTCAATCGCCTCCCGAGGCGGCGGGATCTTAGACTAAGGCGCAACCTGCTCGACACCCGGCAGCCGAACGCGACTGCCGCGGAATGCCAGCAGGGCCGTCGCCGCCGCGGCGACAAGCGCGAACAGGCATGCACTCAGGAAAATCTGGGTCGGCGCCAGACCGAGTGACAGCAGGTAACCGCCCAGCAGCGGCGCAGCAATCCCGCCGAGCCGCCCAATGCCCAGCGCCCATCCGAGCCCGGTTGTGCGCATGCGCGCCGGATACAGCTTTCCGCAGGTGCCGTTGGCGCCGGTCTGACTACCGATGATCGTCATTCCCGCCAGGAAACTCATGACCAGGAGCATCGCATAGGGGAGTGCCACAAGCGCGATGACCCCGATGAACAGAGCGCCAATGGCATAGTGCAGAGCCAGCGTGCGCTCCGGCCCGATCCGGTCGATGGCAATGCCGAGATACAGCACCGCGAAGATTGCGCCGAAGTCGCGCATGCTCGAGGCAAACACCGCCTGCGGCGGACTCATGCCGATCAGGTTCAGCACCGTCGGCATCCAATAGGCGAACAGGAACAGGTTCAACAGGCTGCAGAAGTAGAGGATCCACAGCAGTATAGTCTGCAGGGCATAGCCATCGCTGAACAGCATCCTGACCAGGCCGCCGCCCTCAGCAACGTCCACCGCATGGCCATGTGTCGGCGCAATGTCGAGGCGCCGCAGCAAGGCGGCATGCCGCGCTGACAGAGTGGGCTGCTTCGCCAGGAACCGTGGCGATTCCGGCAACCACAGCGCGAGAGCCAGCACCAGAACCAGCGGAAACGCGCCGCCGAGGATGAAGATCACCGGCCACTCGTGGTGAACCAGCAGCGCCGCGACGATCTGGCCGCCAACGAAGCCGCCGATCGGCGCGCCGGTGAACGAAGCCATGATCATGGTCGCGCGCAGGCGGTGCGGCGCATAGTCGCCGGCCAACGCCGCCGCGCCCGAAAAGCCGCCGCCAATGCCGATGCCGGTGAAGAAGCGCCAGAACGTCAGCGCGCCGAGCGAGTCGGCCGTGGCGCTGAGCAGTGAGGCAACCCCGAAGATCGTCAGGCTCACCAGCAGCAGTGGCCGACGGCCGAAACGATCGCCGATCCGGCCCGCGGAAAGCGCACCGACCAGGATGCCGACACTCGAGAAGGTGAATGCCAGTGTGAATGCCGCCGCTGGCAGATGCCAGGCCTTGATGAGCGACGGCACTGCCCAGGCAATGGAATTGAGGTCGTAGCCGTCGCAGATCTGCACCAAGGTACACAGCGCCGCAACGCGAAGCTGCAACCCGCCGATCCTCTGGTTCTCAAGCGCGGCCTCGGCCGACGACACCGTTTCTGCCATGCTGGCCTCTCTCGGCGTGAATTCTCCCTTCGGCTCGTCTTGCATGGCCGCCGGCGTTCTGCAAGCCTTGGCCCTACGCCGGCCTGTTCCATTGAAGGTCCGGGTCGAGTGGGAATACCGGCCGGCGTACCTTCCGGAACGTCAACTGACCATAGTCGGACGTGCACACACCTACGCCGGCACATTCGACGATCTCGCGCGCGATCTTGCCGAGGTCGGCGCGCCAGTGGACGCGGCTTTTGATCGCCACAAACTTCTTGCGTGCCGGATCGATCCCTAGCACCTGCAACATCTCCTGCGCGGTCGGTTCAATGTGACGGCTCAGCAGGACGATCTGCACCTTGCCGGTGTCGAGCACGACAGTGCGGCCCATGTAGATCTGCAGACCCGGTGTCAGACCACCCTTCAATCTGAAGCTGCCTGATGAAATCGTCTGCACCGTGCCGGTGACGGTCAGCGGCGCGCTCGCCACCGGCAATTGCGGCATCGCCAGCTTCGCGCCGATCGAGAGAGTGACAGTCGCGCCGACGCCAGCCTTGACTGCCTGTTCCACGGCATCCGGGTCATAGATGCCGAAGAACACCACGTCGTCGAGATCCTGCCGCATGATCTCGCGCAGCGTGTCCGTGGTGTCCATCGTGCCGCCGCTGGCGCAGTTGTCGTAGTGATCCAGCAGTACAACAGGCAACTGTCCCGGCGCACCCAGCGCCTTGGCACGACGCACCGATGCCTCCAATGGCTCGATATCGAACATGAACTCGCGCCGCGCCTTCCATGCCGCACTGATCAGCTCGTCCACCATCGCCTGCGCATCCTGTGGATCGTTGTCGGTGACCACCACGGCCGACAATCCCGCCATCTCCACATCGGCATGAGGAAAGCCGACGAACAAGCTGGCAGCCAGCGCGCGCCCGCTCTTCTCCCACGCAGCGCACATCGCCTGAAGGTCCTTGTTGGGAGCGCGATGCGTGCCCTGCGCCATCACGTGCGGCAGCATCGGCGCGGCACCCCAGGCGGCGGTCGGCTGCACGTCGCCGCGCATCACGCGCAACAGTCCGCGCGCCGCGCGTTCCGCCGTCTGCCGCTGGTCGACATGCGGATAGGTCTGATAGCCGGTGACGATCTGCGCGTTGCTCACCATCGCATCGAAGAAATTGGCGTGCATGTCGTACGCGACGCAGATCGGCGTCTTCGGATCGATCGCTCTGATGCGGCGCAGCAGTTCGCCCTCGCCATCGTCGAACCGCTCGGTGACCATGGCGCCGTGCAGGTCGAGCCACAGCGCATCGTAGCCACCCTTGGCCACCGCATCGGTGATCATGCGGCACATCGTCTCGTACGCGTCGCTGTCCACCGGCCCACTCGGCGGCGCGCTCGCACAGACCGGCACGACGACCTCGGCGCCCACCTCGTCCGCAACCGCCAGATACCCGCCCATGCAGGTGCCGGTCCCGCGGAAGAAATCGATCGCCACCTGACCGCTCAGCAGCGCCGTGCCGTCACGGCAGAAGCGTTCCAGCTTCGTCGGCACGGGAGAGAAGGTGTTCGTCTCATGCGACAATGTCGCCAGCAGCAGCCGCATCGCTTTCCCCTATGTGGCTCGAACCGGCAGCATAGGCGCGATGCCACTCTTTGCGTCAACGACTGCCGTTCTGGCAGGCAATTTCCGACGCCCGACGTGTCATCCGCCGATGCATCTCATGGCACGTGGCATGCACGTTCGGCCAGCGAACGAACCGCGAGAGGAAGCACCATAATGACCACCTCGCCCCTCGGCCGCCGCCGTCTGCTTCAGACCGCGGGCCTCGCAGCATCTGGAACGGTCACCGGCTTCCCCACCGTCTGGGCGCAGAACATCAGGAACGTCACGCTGCGCCAGTTCGGCACTGGTGTGTCCAACCTGAATGCCATCGCCGAGAAGGTGAAGCAGGACCTGGGATTCACCCTGCAGATGACCGCGCTCGACACCGACGCGGTGACGCAGAAGGCCGTGACGCAGCCCAACTCCTATGAGATTGCGGACATCGAATACTTCGTCACCAAGAAGGTGTTTCCCACCGGCGTGCTGCAGCCAATGGACACCAAGCGCATCAAGCTGTTCGACCAGATCGTGCCGATCTTCACCACGGGCAAGCTCACGCCAACGTCGCAGGTCGCGCAAGGCACCGCGCCGAGCACCGTGGCATTCGTCGAGAGCAAGACCTCGACGAAGTTCGCCGCGCATCCCACCGAATGGGCGACGCTGATACCCACAATCTACAACGCCGATACCCTCGGCATTCGCCCGGATCTGGTCGGCCGGCCCATCAGGAACTGGAAGGACCTTGTCGATCCAGCGTTCAAGGGCAAGACGGCAATCCTCAACATCCCAGGTATCGGCATCATGGATGCCGCCATGGTGATGGAATCCCTCGGCACGATGAAATATGTCGACAAGGGCAACATGACCCGCCCCGAGATCGACAAGACCATCGCCTTCCTGATCGAGACCAAGAAGTCCGGCCAGTTCCGTGCCTTCTGGAAGACGTTCGACGAGAGCGTCAACCTGATGGCCTCCGGCGAGGTGGTGATCCAGTCGATGTGGTCGCCGGCAGTCGCCGCCGTTCGCTCGCGCAGCATTCCCTGCACCTATCAGCCATTGGCCGAAGGCTATCGCGCGTGGGCAGGTGGGCTTGGCATCGCCAAACACCTCAGCGGGATCCAGCTCGATGCCGCATATGAATACATCAACTGGTACCTGTCAGGCTGGGTCGGCGCCTACCTGAACCGGCAAGGCTACTACAGCGCGGTACTTGAGACCGCGAAGAAGTTCATGACACCGGACGAGTGGGGCTACTGGATCGAGGGCAAGCCGGCGCAGGCGGACATCAAAAGCCCCGAAGGCAAGGTGATGGAAAAGGCCGGCGCCGTGCGCGACGGTGGCTCGTTCTACGAACGCATGGGACACGTGGCGTGCTGGAACTCGGTGATGACCGAGGATCGCTACATGGTCCAGAAATGGAATGAGTTCATCGCCGCGTGAGAGCGCCCTATTTGCAGGCGGCGCCGCTCGCACTGATACTCGGCGCCTTCCTGCTGCTGCCGATGGTGGCGCTGATCGCCGTCAGCTTCTTCGACTACGACAGCGTCCAGATCATACCAGGCTTCGTGCTGACCAACTACCAGGATGTGTTGGGCTCCAGCGTCACCTGGCGCACCTACCTGAACACGCTGCGCTTCACCGCCATCGTCTGGGCGGTGACACTAGTGGTGGGGTTCTGGGTGTCGTTCCATCTCGCCTTCGTCGTGCGCAGCCGGGTCACGCAGCTCGTGCTGTTCCTCGTCTGCACGATCCCGTTCCTTACCTCCAACATCATCCGAATGATCTCATGGGTGCCATTCCTCGGCCGCGAGGGATTGCTGAACACAGCACTGCTGCGGCTCGGGCTGATCCGCGCACCACTGGAATTCCTGCTGTTCTCCGACTTCGCCGTGGTGTTGGCCTATGTGCATCTCTACACGCTGTTCATGGTGACGCCGATCTTCAACACGATGATGCGTATCGACCGGCGATTCATCGAAGCCGCGATCGATGGCGGCGCGCGTCCCTGGCAGGTGATCGCGCACGTCATCGTGCCATTGTGCAAGCCGGGCATCGCCATCGGCTCCATCTTCGTCGTCACGCTGGTGATGGGCGACTTCATCACCGTGCGACTGATGAGTGGCGGTCAAAGCGCCTCTGTCGGCTTGATGATCGCCAACCAGATATCGCTGCTGCAGTACCCCGCGGCCTGCGCCAATGCCATAGTGCTGTTGGCCGTGGTGTTGCTGATGATCGCAACAATCCTGCGCATCGTAGACATCAGGAAAGAGCTATGACCGACCATCACTCTCCCCCTCCCCTCGTGGGAGGGGGTTGGGGGGAGGGGGCCACACCTCGATGACCCTCGGCATCCTCGGCCGCGCAGCCATCATGGCCTTCTTCTGCCTGTTCGTGCTGTTCCTGTACGGCCCAACCCTCACCATCGTCATCCTCTCGTTCCAGGGTCCCGATGGCGGCCTGACCTTCCCGATGAACGGCGTGTCGCTGCACTGGTTCGCACGCCTGTTCGAGCCACAGGCCGTCGGCGACTTCGGTGGTGCGCTGAAGCGGTCGCTGCTGCTTGCACTGATCGTCATGGCGGCGACGGTGGTGATCTCTCTCGCCGCAGGCCTCGCGTTCCGCCGTCGCTTCATCGGAGCCAACGCCCTGTTCACGCTGACCATCGCGAGCCTGATCATCCCCTCGATCCTGGTCAGTCTCGGCATCGGCCTGCTGTTCAATCTGACCGGCCTCGATCCGGCTTGGTACAGCTCAGCGCTTGGCGCGCAGCTCACCTGGACTCTGCCGTTCGGCCTCTTGATCATGTTCGCGGTATTCAATCGCTTCGATCGCGCCTGGGAGGAAGCCGCCCTGGATCTTGGCGCCTCGCCGTGGCAGCGGTTCCGTCATGTCGTGCTGCCGATCATCGCGCCCAGTGTGGTCGGCGTCGCGCTGTTCGGCTTCACCCTCTCCTATGACGAATTCGCTCGCACGCTGCTGACCGCTGGAAGTGACAACACCCTGCCGCTTGAGATCTTTGGCATGACCACGAATGTGACGACACCCGTCCTTTACGCGCTGGGAACCGTCACCACCGCTCTGTCGTTCCTGGCGATCGGCGTGTCGCTCCTGACGATGGCGGTTCTCAGGCGCGCCGCGACGACCCGCCCGTCGGGATCAGTGCCCCCAGCCGTCCAAACAGGTATCCCAGCGCAAATACCACCAATGCCGCAGTGATCGGCTGCGCGCGAATAACCGACCGAACCTCACCGACGCCATCATGGGCGCGGCACGCCGCATTTCCCGCGCGCTCCATTGCGTTTTGCATGCCGCCCGCGACGTGCTGAGCAGCGCCGCTCACTGAGTCAGGGATCGCACCAGACACCGAATCGCTCATGTATCGCCTCCCGCGATGGATCAGCCTGTCTGATCCGCCGTAATCTCGACTTGCACGTTCATCCCAAGGAACGCATTCGACGCGCCAGTGAAGCTGCCGCTCATCGGGATGGCCTGGCTGGGATCGCGCGTCACCGCAACCCGAATCAGGTTGCGTCCGCCGACCAACCCATTCGTTGGATCGAATTCGACCCATCCCCCGCCGGGCAGATAAATCTGCACCCACGCGTGAGTGGCACCGCCACCAACCACACCCTCCGCGCCGACCCGGTTGTCGTCATACAGGTAGCCCGAGACAAAGCGCGCGGCGAAGCCCAGGCTGCGGACCGCCTCCATCATGAAAAGCGCGAAGTCACGGCACGTCCCACCGGAGTTCAGGGTGACGAGCGGATCCTGCGTGCCCATTTCGTCGCGCCGGTTGTAGTAAAAATTCTGGTGGATCGCACCCACCATGGCGAGCAGGATCCCCATGGTATCGCCGTCAGTCTGCTGTTCGACGAACCCGCGCGCCCATGTGTCGATCCGGTGCTCGGGGTCCGGATAGTGCCGTTCCACAGTCCGCCCGATGTCCGGGATCTCCAGCGCGTCGTAGCTGAACGGATAGTGCCGCGCGTAGTCTTCCAGGTTCACGGCGGTCTCCGACAACGGATAATGCTCCGCACGGAATGTCGAGACGACCAGCAGCTCATTTGCCTGCTCCGCGAATTCCGCGATTGCGACAGAGTTGCCGAACACGTCGTGCAGCCAACGCACCGAAGCGGCTGGATCGATTGTGAGACCGGTTTCCAGCAGACGCAGATCGTGGCTGTCGCGTGGCCGCATCATCAGCCGATGTGGGCCGAAACTGACCGGCTCCGAGTAACTGTACCTGGGTCCGGTGGATGACGTTGAGAATGCTCATGGGACCTACCCAAACGTCCGCTGCCGGCTTCGGCTGCATCACGTCTGCGTTGCTACCTCCTCGAGAACGACCTCGACCGACAGTGTCTGCTCTCCACCGCCCAGTATAACCCCGCGCAACGGCGTCACATCACCGAAGTCGCGGCCCCACGCGAGTACGACGTGCTCATCGCGCACCACGATGCCGTTGGTCGGATCGACGTCTATCCAACCATGTTCCGGCCCCAGCCAGCAGCCGACCCAGGCATGCGACTGGTCGGCACCAAGCCGCACGCGCGACGGGCGAGTGCGGATATAGCCTGAAACATACCGCGCCGGCAGGCCAAAGCTGCGCAGCGCGCTGATCATCAGGTGCGAGAAATCCTGGCACACACCCTCGCGCCGACGCAGGACCTCGACGATCCGCGTACTCGTCGTCGTCACGCCGGCACGAAAGGTGAAGTCGCGGCGGATGCTCGCATTCAGATCGAGCAGCGCCTCCAGCACCGGGCGCCCAGGGCGGAAGCAAGGTTCAGCGTAGGCCTTGGCATCCGCGTCAGCCGGTGCATGCGGACTGTCGAACCGGAACTCGGCGACCTGCCACGATCCGGGGTCGGTGTTCAGGGCGTGCTCCGCCACGGTCTCCCATGATGGTGTTGCCGACGGATCCGGCGGTCCGGGGAAATCGACATCGACTGTCGCATCGGCAATCACCTGGAACGCGGCATGTGCGACATCGAGAAACAGCCAGGTCACCACATTCCCGAAGTGGTCGCTCCCGTCGCGTCGCCATGACACCGCCGGCGCGGCATGCACGCCAGCGCGCAGCACCTTCTGGTGCGGCAACTGCCGTGGCCGCAGATGTGCCAGGTGCGCGCCAAGATCGACCGGAGCCTGATAGTCGTACCGCGTGACGTGCCGCACGCGGTAGATCACGCCGCCCCGCGCATTGATCGGGGCAATGCCTCGATGCCCACCGCGCGGACCGTCGGCAGCAGCGTGAAGTAGCGACGCGACACGCGGTCCGACAACTCGGCGACAGCGTCGCGCAACGAGCGCAGCCGCGCCGGCAGGAATAGCGCCGCCACCGACTGATCGCCGGACTCGCTGACCGCGCGGACCATCGCCAGCGGTTCCTCCTGCAGGGCCGCCGCGGCGGCGGCAAGCGTGGCGTCGACGCCGCTGCCGATCTCGTTGAGCAGGGCATGCATCGCGGCAAGCTGGAACGCCAGCCCGCGCGGGTTGCCGTCATCCGCCAGCAACAGGTCGAGCGCCGGCGCCGGCTGCAATACTGCAAGGTAGCGGCTGCGATACGTGATGGATGAATCGCACAGCTCCAGAGCCAGGCGCAGCCCGTGTTCCACGCGGGCAGGCTGCTGTGCCGCACCGGGAAACTCCAGCGCGCAGGCGATCTGATCGGCCACTGCCTGTGCACGCTCCACCCGCCGGCCGAGATCGAGGAACAGCCGCCCGCCGCCGCGCACCATGTTCTCTGCCGCGAGCCCGGAGAGTGTCGCGGCGAACGCAAGGACGCGCGACATCGCCTGGTACGTCGTGTCCAGCGCCTCGCTGTCCCCGCGCGTCGCGATGTTGCCGAGCGTGTCCTCAACGTCATGCAGGCCGCGTGCTGTGACCGCGTGCATCTCGCCAGTCACCTGGTCGCGCAGCAGGCCAGTGACTCGGGAGACCTGACCCAACAAGGCGTGGATTGAGCCCCAGCTTCCCGCGACCCGCATCAGTTCCTGTCCGAGACCAGCAGGTCCGAGACCGACAATCACCTCGGCGTTGAGCAGTCCTGCCTGCGTGAGACAGGCGATCAGTACGTCTAGTTCGGCGATCTCGTGCGGCGTCGGTGCGGGCCGGCTGACGCGGCCAAGAGTGATCCGCAGCAGCCGCGCCGCACTCTCCAATCGCTCAAGGTAGCGCCCGAGCCAGAAGAAGTTGTCAGCCACACGGCTGGGCATATCGCCCGCGGTCCGTCGGATCGCCAGCGGCGCGCTGCTCACCGGACGCGGTCCTTCGATCGAAGCCAGGTCCTCGGCCAGGACCCAGACATCCTTGGCCACCACCGGTCCTACACTTGGCCAGATTTGCGCATTGTCGCCCAACACGCAGCCGAGCCCGCCCGGCATCGCGCGCCAGCCGCTGCGGTCGCGCACCAGGAACATCCGTACCAGCACGGGGCGCGGCACAAGTCCTTCGCCGCCGAAGCACGGAGCGACCGAGGGCGTCACCATCGCGCTCGCCGCGTAACGCCAAGGCGCCGCTGCCACACGGTCCAGCAGCGCCCTGCGATCCGGCTCGGCCATTGTCGCCAACGGAACCGGCGGTTGGTCCGTCACCAGCGCCGAGCGGAGGCACCATTGTGCCGTGTTCCGCAATACGGTGGCGCGGGCGGCACTGTCACCTAGCCAGACCGTCGGAACACTGGGCAGCGCAAGCTTCTTGCCGAGGAGCCGTGTCGCCAGGTCCGGCAGGAAGGCTGCCAACGCCGGCGCCTCGACGAGACTGCTGCCGGGACTGTTGAGCACGCGCACATGATCGCGCGCGGCGGCGAGCAACCCCGGCGCACCGACGCCATCAGGCTCGAGCTCCAGCGGATCGATCAAGCGGCCGTCGATACCACGCAGCAGCACGCCGATTGGCTGGAGCCCGCGCAGCGTCTTGAGGAACAGACCGCCATCGCGCACCGTCAGGTCACCGCCTTCGACCAGGACACACGACAGTTCGCGCGCGAGCAGCACGTGCGCGTACCACGCCGGATCAGCGTGACCGGGAGTCAGCAGTGCCGCCCTGCCGGTCGGTGCGGCCCGCCGCAACATGTCCAGGCACAGCTCGACGAACGGATCGATGTGGCGGGGTAGCTGCGAGACAAAAAACTCCGGCACGACCCGGCCCAGCTGCCTGCGGTTCTGCAAGGCATGCGCCAGACCGTCAGCGAGGTCCGTGCGATCCGCCAGCACATTCCATTTTCCGTCAGGCGCGCGTACCAGATCGGCGGCATAGAACGACAGCTGGTCCGCCTCCAGGTGACGGCAGGGCCGCAGGAACGCCGGATTGGCATACACCAGCGCGGCCGGCACAGCGCCGTCGGCCAGCAGGCGCTGCTCGCCATAGAGATCGGCCAGCACCGTGTCGAGCAGATGCGCCCGCTGCGCCAGTCCGGCCTCCAGTCCTTCGAATTCGGACTGTGACAGTGGCAACGGGATCGGATCGAAGCGCCAGGGAGCCGGCGGCGAACCAGGCAACAGACCCGCCACTCCCTCTTCTTCCATCACCCGATCGAGTCGTCGGGCGCGTTCCGCCAGAACGCCGTGGCCAAGTCCGGCAAGCACACCGAGCAGGTTGCGCCATTGCGGGCGCAAACCTCCCTTGCCATCGACCATTTCGTCGCGTGCCATCACGGAAAGCTGACCAGTCAACCGGTTCGGCGCAAGTCCAACGTGCGCGGATGTTCGCGCGACAGCGTCAGTTTGGGCTCCGCCATTGGCCCCGGCGTGTGGCCGAACGGGAAGAACCGTGCCCTGCGGCGCGCCTCGGCTTCATTCGCATTGACCGGAAACCGCTCGTAGTGCCGGCCGCCGGGATGCGATACGTGGTGGGTCAGCCCGCCAAGACTGCGGCCGGACCAGCGGTCGTAGACGTCGAACACCAGCGGCGCCTGTGCGGGGATGGTGGGGTGCAGTGCACTCACCGGCGGCTGCCATGCCTTGAAGCGCACTCCGCCGACATACTCGCCGGCGCGTTCCGTCGGCGTCAGCGGGACCGCACTGCCGTTGCACGCCAGCACGTAGCGTTCGTCCACCCAGCCGGACACGAGCGCCTGCACGCGCTCCACCGAGCTGTCGACGAAGCGCGCCGTCGCACCACCCACCGGCTCCTCGCCCAGCACATGCCATGGCTCCAGCGCATGGCGCAGCTCCAGCGTGGTGCCGCGCAGCGTGACCTCGCCGATGCGCGGAAAGCGGAACTCGAAATGCGGTGCGAACCAGTCGAGGTCGAAGCGATAGCCGTGCTCGGCCAACTCCTCCAGCACATCGGCGAAGTCCCGCGCGACGAAGTGCGGCAGCAGGAAGTCATCGTGGATGCGCGTGCCCCAGTGCACCAGGTGACGTTCGTACGGCATCTGCCAGAACGCCGCGACCGCGGCGCGCATCAGCAGGAGCTGCGCGGCCGCCATGCGTGCATGCGGCGGCATCTCCAGCGCACGGCACTCCACCAGGCCAAGCCGCCCGGACGCGGTCTCCGGTGCATAGAGCTTGTCGATGCAGAACTCGGTGCGATGCGTGTTCCCTGTCATGTCTGCCAGCAGATGGCGGAACATCCGATCGACCAGCCAGGGTGCCACCTCCTCGCCGGGTTTGATCTGCGAGAACGCGATCTCCAGCTCCCCCAGGGTGTCCTGCCGAGCCTCGTCGATGCGCGGATGCTGGCTCGACGGCCCGATGAACAGCCCGCTGAACAGGTAAGACAGGCTCGGATGGTTGTGCCAGAAGCCCAGCAACGATTTCAGCAGATCGGGCCGGCGCAGGAACGGGCTGTCCGCGGGCTCTGCGGCGCCCATCACCACGTGGTTGCCACCGCCGGTGCCGACATGGCTGCCGTCGAGCATGAACTTCTCGGTGGCCAGCCCGACCTGGCGCGCCTCCTCGTAGAGCTCCGTGCCGCGCTGCACGATCTCATTCCAACTGGTGGCGGGATGCACATTGACCTCGATCACGCCTGGATCAGGTGTGACCGAGAAATGCAGCAGGCCCGGATCGCGCGGTGGCAGATAGCCTTCCAGCACCACCTTGCGGCCGAGTTCCTCCGCAGTGTCCTCGACGGCGGTCGCGAGCGTCAGCCAGTCCTGCGCCGCGTACAGCGGTGGGAAGAAGACGTGGATGATGCCGCCGCGCGGTTCGACGCATAGTGCGGTGCGCACAAGATCGGGCTCGTCACTGTCGACAACCGGAGGTTCCTCAGGCACCGGACGGAACCCCTCGGCGCCCGCGCCCATCAAGGATGGCGCGACGGCACGAAGGACCTGAAGCGGCGGCAGCGGCGCACGCGGCGCGAACGGATCGGCCTCGGTCTCCTGCTCGATCGTCTCCTCGTCGGCCCAAGGCAGCGTATCCAGCGGCAACCGATAGCCGATCGGTGAATCGCCAGGCAGCAGGAACAGCGCGTCGCCGCGGAAGCGCCACTTGCCGCTCTGCCAGACGCGCACGTCGTTGCGGATCGCGCGTCGCAGCGGCAGCACCGAGCCGACCGGCGCGCCGAGGTCGCCGCCGAGTACGCGCGCCAAGCGCGTGCGCTCCAACGGGTCCTTCAGCTTCGCGTCCTCAGACAGCACGTTCACCGGCAGGCGATGCTCGCGCCACAGGTAGTAGTAGATATCCTCATAGGCCGGGTTGATCAGCGACGGATCGACCTGCAGACGTTCGGCCAGTGCCGCGCAGAACCGCTGTGCGTCAGCCGCAGTGGCGTCGTCGCTGTCGTCCTCATTCGCCAGCAGCGACGTGTCGCGCCATATCGGCTCGCCGTCCTTCCGCCAATGCGCGTAGAGCGCCCAGCGCGGCAACTGCTCGCCCGGATAGTGCTTGCCCGACACCGTCTGCACCACCGCACCCGGCGTCCAGCGCTCGCGCAGCCGACGCATCAGCCGTTCGGCGAAGCGCTGTTTGGTCGGGCCGAGCGCGTCGGTGTTCCACTCCGGCGCGTCGATGTCCGTCGCGGAAACGAATGTCGGCTCGCCGCCCATCGTCAGCCGCACATTGCCGGCGGCAAGCGAGCGATCCACCGCAGCTCCCATCGCGAGGATGTCCTGCCACTGCGCCTCGCTGTAAGGCTTGGTGACGCGCGGCGTCTCGCGCACGCGTGTCACGTGCATGTCGAAGCCGAATTCCGTCTCGCACGGTTCGACCAGGCCGGTGATCGGCGCGGCTGACTGCGGATCGGGCGTGGCGGCGAGCGGGATATGGCCCTCGCCCGTCAGCAGACCGGAGGTAGCGTCCAAGCCCACCCATCCCGCGCCCGGTAGATAGGCCTCGGCCCATGCGTGAAGGTCGGTGAAGTCAGAGGTTGGCCCTTCTGGTCCGTCCAGGGGCTTCACGTCACCGACGAGCTGGATCAGATAGCCGGAGACGAACCGCGCGGCGTAGCCGAGTTGGCGTAGCAACTGCACCAGCAGCCAGGCCGAATCCCGGCACGAGCCTTCACCCGCCGCCAGTGTCTCTTCCGGCGTCCACACGCCAGGCTCCATGCGGACGATATAGCTGACGCGGCTCTGCACCATGCGGTTGAGCGCAACCAGCATGTCCACGGTCACCTGCTCTCCGCGTGGCACCTGATCGAGCAGCTCTTGCAGCCGCGGTCCCACCGGCATCAGCCGCCGGAACGGTGCCAGCTCCTGCTCGAGCAGCGGATCGTAGCTGAACGGCCAGTGCTCGGCGTCCGGCTCCATGAAGAAGTCGAACGGGTTGATCGTCGCCATGTCGGCGACCAGATCGACCGTGACGGCGAAATGCGAGACGCGGTCAGGGAACACCACGCGGGCGAGGTGATTGCCCTGCGGGTCCTGCTGCCAGTTGATGAAATGCGGCCTGGGCTCGACGCGCAGCGCATACGACAGGATGGGCGTCCGTGCATGCGGCGCCGGACGGAGGCGGATCGTCTGTGGTCCGAGCGTGACCGCGCGATCGTAGTGATACGTCGTGCGGTGAGTGAGCGCGACGGAGAGCGGCATCTGATCGGCTTTGCTGTTGCAGACGGTGAACGCAGGGCGGGATCATTCTGCGGCGGATTGTGCAATGCAACAAGTGCCCGAGACGCGCGCTCACTTGCCTCTCCGCGTCATGCCGGGCGAAGGCCCAGCATCCACGTCTTGCAGTTTTGGCTTTGGCACAGACGTGGATAGCGGGCCTTCGCCCTAAATCCCCGCACCCACGCGGTTAGCTGCAAGGCTTCCATGACGGCGTCTCTCTAGCCGTAGCGCTTGACGGTCGTATTCCAGAGCGAGTTCCAACAAGCTTCTGCGGAACTCGCCCCCGAGGATTTCGGCGGCCAAACGACGAAATGCCGATGCTTTTTGCCGAAGAGTCTCGGCATCCAATACGAGATCGTCAGCCATCGCACTTACATTCGGGAAAATGACAAGAAGAGAGCACGACGATCTCCTGAACCAGAGAGTATATGCAGAATATGTATGTTGTAACGTCAAGAATACCCAGAAGTCCGACCAAGATCATTGGGTGTATTCTGGCAGAGAATCACTGTCGGTCGGTTGATCGCGCCCGCACTGCGATTGTTGATTGCCGTGTTGACACCCCCACCATCAACAGCATCGACGCCAATGCCGCTGTCAGTATCGAAGCCATGTTCAAGTTTGTCTCCTCTGCCCTCGCCGCTCGACGGTATCGGGGATCTATATCACGTGACACTGGCGTTCATATGACGATAGTGTAACGTAATGAACCATTAATCGCCACTGGTTCCCATTGGCCGAAGGATCGATTCTTCGTGATCCCCCGGACGGCGCGTCTCGATCATTGGGAGCAGAAACGCCCCAAACGCCTCAGTCAGCGCTTACCCCAACGCTTCTGTTCGACCGTTTCCTCCTCGATGACGTAGAACTGCTCCAGCCCCACCAGGTCCTCGATCTGCTGGCGCGCATCGACGCATTCCTGGTCGCTGAGACCGGTGAATGTGCCGGTATCGCGAATTTCCTCGAACGCTCGCTTTACCGCGGTGAAGGCGACCACAAGGCTGGTGACAGCGTCGATGCAGGCCTTGTAGCCCAACGCCTCCAGCTCCGCGATCGTCGGCAGTGGGCGCTGGTCGCGGTTGCCGCGGCTCATCACGTAGACCAGCGGTACTTTCGCGATCTTCGGCGCCTGTCGCAGCTCCTCATCGTTGCGCGGGAAGACCAGCCCCATATCGGCGCCGACATCGGCGGCCAGATTAATCCGGTCGATCGCCTCCTGCAGCCCCTCGAACCGGCATGCATCCGAGCGTGCGATGATGACGAAGTCAGGGTCTGACTCGGCACGCTGACGGCAGGCATACTCGATCTTGGCCACGAACTCGTCGCGCGGCGTCACGTGCGCCACGTATTTGTGGTAGTGCGCGCGCTTGGGATACAGCTGGTCCTCGATGTGAATGCCGGCGACGCCGGCACGAATGAACTCGCGGACCGAGCGCATCGTGTGCAGCGGTTCACCGAAGCCGGCGCCGCCATCGGCGACCAAAGGCACCGTCACGGCGGCAGCCACGTCGCCCGCGACACGGACCTGCTCGTCCATGGTCAGCAGCGGCTCCGAGGTGCAGCGGGAACCGCCGGTCACGAAACCGCCGGTGTAGACTGCCGGAAATCCGAGGCTCGCAATCAGCCGGCCGCCGATCGCGTCGTAGGCCGAAGGCATGTTGATGAAGCCGCGGTTCGCCAGCAGCGTGCGCAGTGCGGTGGTTGTGCGTTGTTGCATGGTCCATCCTCTCCCTACGACTTTGGGTCGCTTACCCGAACGACCAGCTTGCCCGTGTTCTCGCCGCGGAACAGCATGCCGAGCGCGCTGGGTGCATGGTTCAGCCCATCCAGGATATGCAGGCGCTGGCGGAGCGAGCCCTCGTGATGACGCGCGGCGAGCCAGGCGCGGGCTTCTCATACCGGTCGTGGTAGCGGAACACCTGAAAGCCCTGCATCCGCCCGCGCCGCGTCGCGAGATGGCCGAGATTGCGAACGCCATACGGCGGATCGGCGGCAACCTGCGAGATGCGGCCACACAGCACGACCCGTGCGCCCTCGCGCAGGTGCAGCAGTGCTGCATCGAGCGTGGGTCCGCCGACATTGTCGAAATAGAGATCGATGCCGTCGGGGCAGGCACGGCCGATCGCCGCGGCGAGATCGTTCTCCGCCTTGTAGTCGATGACCCCATCGAGGCGCAGTTCGTCGGTGAGCCAGGCGCACTTCTCCGGACCGCCGGCGATGCCGACCACGTGGCAGGCCTCGATGCGCGCGATCTGTGCGGCGATCTGCCCCACGCCGCCGGCCGCGGCGGATACCAGTACCCGCTCGCGCGGCTTCACGGCGCCGATATCGCGCATGCCGAAGTAGGCGGTCACGGCGCTGAGGCCGAGTGGACCGATCCATGCCAGCGCATCACCGCGCGACAGATCGACCTTTTGCAGGTACTTCGCCGGCAAGGTCGGGTGGGTCTGCCAACCAAGACGCGCCTGCACCAACTCTCCCGACTTAAAGCTGCCTGATCGGCTCTCCAATACGCGCGCGATGCCGCCGCCTCGCATGACCTCGCCGAGCGGCACCGCGGCACTCATCCATGACCGCATTGCCGGATCGATTGAGAGCAGGATTGTCTGCAGCAGCACCTCATCGGCCGCTGGCGCGCGCAGCGGCACGCTGTCGGCGACGAAGTTGTCGGGCTGTGGGATCGCCGTGGGTCTTGCCCGCAACAGGATGCGGTGGTTGGTCTCGGTCATCGCTGGCGCACCATCTCGGCGATCCGTTCGGCGATCATGATGGTGGGGATATTGGTGTTGGTGCGTGAAACCTCCGGCATCACCGACGCATCGGCGATGAACAGGTTGTCCGCGCCCACCACCTTGCCGAGAGGATCGACCACGGTTCGCGCATCCGCCGCATCGCCCATCCGGCACGTGCAGGAGGGATGCCAGGCGGATTGCACGTTGTCGCGCACATGGCGCTCCAGCGCGGCGGGATCGGCTAGCAGTTCCGGCAGCGGACGGGCATCGCTGATCACCTTGTCGAACAGGAACTTTCGCAGGCTGGGCGAGGTGTCCATCATCACTGCCGCCACGTTGGTCAGCACCATGTTGCGGAAGTTCTTCTGGCTGACATTGCGCACCCGCTGGGAGAATTTCGAAGCGAACAGGTTGGACATGTACTGCGGCACCGGATCGCTGGTCAGGATGCCGGCCATGCGGCGGAACGCGTGCACCATGCGGTCGAGGTCGCGTCGGTCGCTCAGCCAGTTGAAGTCAACGTACGGCTCGTCGTCCGGATCGGGCGAAGCCAACCGAACTTCGCCCGTCGAGTACGAGCGGCCGATGTAGGACGACAGCGTGCCGATGCGCACGCCGATCGCATGCCAGGCGGAGCGGCAGACCGCCATCATCACCATGTCCGCCGCAGGCACGTCTGCCAGTCCGGATGACCAGCGCAGATAGGTATAGTTCCGCCGCAGCACCATCTTGTGGCGCGCTACCGGCTGCAGGTAGCCGGAGATGTGGATGGCCGGATGATCCATCAGATTGCTGCCGACACCGGGCCGATCGAGTTGCACTGCAATGCCGTGCTGACGCAGGTGCTCTGCGGGACCGATGCCCGACAGCATCAGCAGCCACGGCGTGTGCAGCGCGCCGGCGGAGACAACGACATTGTCGGCGGTGATCGTCTCGATGGCGCCGTTGCGGCGCACTTCGGCCCCGTTGGCATGGCCGCCGGCGAACAGGATTTTCCGAACCTGCGTCGCGCCGAGTATTTCCAGGTTGGGACGCCGCCGCGTTGCCGCGTCCAGGTAGCCGACCGCCGCCGAGCGTCGCGCGGTGCCGTCGTTGGACAGCGGCAGCGGCGAATAGCCCTCGCCGAATTCGCCGTTCATGTCGGGACGCAGCTTATAGCCGAGTTCGTTCCACGCCTTGGTGATGGAGAGCGTGAAGTCGTCCCACTGTTCCGTCGGCATGCGGCGGACGGTGATGGGGCCCTGTGCGCCATGCAATTGATCGGTGTAATCGAGGTCTGTCTCGAGACGTCGGAAATAGGGCAGCACCGAGTTCCAGTCCCAGCCCTTTGCGCCGATTGCGTTCCAGTGGTCGTAATCCTCGGGCGCTCCGCGCAGCGCCACCTGTCCGTTGACGGACGACCCACCTCCGAGCACGCGACCTTGTTCGTAATACACCGGCGCGGCATCCGCTCTGCGACGAACCTTCAGGCCCTTCCAGAAGTAGCTCGGGTTCATGAGCGCGCTGCCCGAGTAGGTGTCGCGAATGTCCTCGGGCGTCTGGTCTGGCGCGTAGTCGCGTCCGGCCTCCAGCAGAATCACCTTGTTGCCAGGCGCCTCCGACAGGCGCGCCGCCATCACGCAGCCCGCCGAGCCGCCGCCGATCACCAGGTGCGTGGCGTGCATCGTTGTGTTTCCCCCTCGTTCGTCATCGGCGAGCTGATTCTGGACGCCGACGGAGCGGACGCCAAGGGTCATCGACAAACCGGGGCGGATGCACCTACCGTTCCAGCGGCATGAACGGGAGCCAGCCCGTTCGACAGAGCGGGTCCCGGCCATGACGCAAGCCAGGGAGAGAAGCGATGAAAGATGGCTTCAGGGTCTATGACACCGACACTCACATCAATCCCGCCGCCGAGGTCCTGGACAAGTATGTCGATCCGGACTTTCGCGCGCGGCTGCCTGAACTGGCACCTTACCGCGGGTCGAGTGGAGGCGAGATGCACACGTATCGCGCCGGCACCAAGTACTACCGGCGGATCCTCGGCGAGGAGGCGCCGCGCGAAAGCTTTACCGGCCGGGACTCGCGGTGGATGGGCAGCAAGAGACCTCGCCCTGGCACGCAGGACGACCAGGCTGAGAACCGCGTCATGGACATGGACGATGAAGGCACCGACGTCCATTTCCTGATTCCGACGTCGTGGCTCAGTCTGGTCGGCGTTGACGATGCGTCGATCGAAGTCGCGATGATACGCGCCTATCATCGGCACATGGCGGAGTTCTGCGGGTCGCATCCGGACCGCCTCAAGGGCCCGATCGTCGCCTCGACACGGCGGGTCGATGAGGCGGTGCGTGAAATCCGCGAATGGGGCAAGGCCAAATGGGCGGTGGCGGTGATGCCGCTGCTCGCCGAGGGGTTGCCCGCGGATCACCCGAGCCTCGATCCGATATGGCGGGAGGCGCAGGAATACGATCTGCCGATCGCCAACCACAGCTTTACCTGGACCCCGCCGTACTATCCCGGCTACCGCGATCTCTACGACAACATCTTCCTTGGCCGCCTTGCCGCGCATCCTTGGGGCGCGATGCGGTTCGCCGCGGCGTTCATCGGTGCGGGTCTGTTCGATCGTTATCCGAGATTGCGCATGGGCGTGCTGGAATGCGGCTTCGGGTGGCTGCCATTCTGGGCCAGGCGCATGGACGAGCAGGCGATCTACGTGGGCGGCACGGCACCGCTGAAGTTGAAGCCCTCCGAATACATGATGAGCGGGCGGTTCTTCTGCAGCATCGAGCATCACGAAGGCGAGGACATGCTCGAATACGTCACCCGCTTCCTGGGCGACGGCGTGCTGATGTATGCGTCCGACTATCCGCATTCCGAGTGCCAGTTCCCTGACTCGGTGTCGAACATCCTCGCCTGGTCGAGTGTTGGCGCGGAACGGCAGCGCAAGCTGCTGTGGGAGAACCCGAACCGGTTCTTCCGGCAGACGTAGTCGTAGCAAGAGGAGACTGCATGCAGTTCAGCTTCACCGGCGAGCAGGAGGAGTTCCGCTCGGGTACTGCGACGGTTCCTCGAGGAGAAGTCGCCGGCGACCGTCGTGCGGCGATTGATGGAGACCGAGGCGGGGTGGGAGCGCGAGAGCTGGCGCGAACTCAACCAACAGCTCGGTCTCACCGGCGTGCACATTCCGGAGGAATTTGGCGGGCAGGGCTTTGGCTTCGTCGAACTCGGCATCGTGCTGGAGGAGATGGGTCGGGCATTGCTCTGCGCGCCCTATTTCTCGTCCGTTGCGCTGGCCGCGACCGCGATCATGAATGCCGGCACAGAGGCGCAGAAGCGCGATCTGCTGCCGGGAATAGCCGCTGGCGACACGATCGCCACGTTGGCGTTCACCGAGCAGAACGGACGGTGGGACGCCGAGGGGATCGAGACGACGGTGAGCGGAAAGCACCGGCTCGACGGCGTGAAGAGCTTTGTGCTCGACGGGCACACCGCTGATCTGATCGTCGTCGTGGCCAGGGGTGAGAAGGGGCTGTCGTTCTTCACCGTGCCGGGCGATGCGTCCGGGCTGGAACGGCGCGCATTGAAGGTGATGGACCCGACGCGCAAGCAGGCGCGGCTGGAGTTCCGCGGCGTCGAGGCCGAGTTGCTGGGCGAGGAGGGCGGCGGTGCGGCGCCGTTCGCGAAGACGATGATGCAGGCCGCGGTGTGTCTGGCGAACGAAATGGTCGGCGGGGCGGAGCGGCTGCGGCTGTCGGCGCTGGACTATGCCAACCTGCGGGTGCAGTTCGGCCGGGCCATCGGCTCGTTCCAGTCGATGAAGCACAAGCAGGCTGACATGCTGGTCGATGTCGAGCTGGCGAAGTCGGCTGCCTATGCCGCGGCGTCGGCGGCGGCCGAGGAGGACGCGGATCTGCCGGCGCTGGCGTCTCTGGCGAAGGCGACGGCGGCCGAGGCGTATATGCAGACGGCGATACACACGATCCAGATCCATGGTGGGATCGGGTTCACCTGGGACAATGACACGCATCTGTGGTTCAAGCGGGCGAAGAGCTCCGAGGTGTTTCTGGGGGATGCCACGTATCATCGCGAGCTGATGATGCGCGCTTGGGGGGTGTGAGGGGGTGTGGTCCGCAGGCCGCCCCCTTCCCCCGGCCCCCTCCCGCGAGGGGAGGGGGGTTTAGTTTGCGGAGATGGATATGAGTGAGGCTAGTGAGGGTACCGTTCGCGCTGAGGTGCGCGCCTGGCTGGAGGCGAACTGGAACGCCGATTACGGGCTGGTGGAATGGCGCAACAGGCTGATTGATTCGGGCTGGGGCGTGCCTTCGTGGCCGAAGGCGTGGTTCGGACGCGAGCTGCCGGCGGCGCTGGAGATGGTGGTCGAAGAGGAGATGCAGCGCGTCGGCGCTGTCGGCGTTGCCAAGACGGGCATCCGACGCCTCGCGGCGGCGACGCTGCTGGTGCATGGCAATGATGCGCAGAAGCAGAAGTGGCTGCGGCGCAGCCTGACCGGCGAGGATACGTGGTGCCAGTTGTTCAGCGAGCCGGGGTCGGGATCCGATCTGGCGGGTGCCACGACGCGGGCCGAGTTCAAGGGCAACCGCTGGGTGATCAACGGGCAGAAGGTGTGGACCACGAGCGCGCATCACGCCGACTGGGGGCTGCTGCTGGCACGGACTGACTCGAACGTGCCGAAGCACCAGGGGCTGTCGTATTTTGTGCTCGACATCCGCCAGCCTGGGGTCGAGGTGCGGCCGCTGCGGCAGATGAACGGGCATGCGTCGTTCAACCAGGTGTTTTTCAGTGATGCCGAGGTGCCCCCGGATCATCTGGTATCGGAGGTGGGGCGCGGCTGGGCGGTGGCGACGACGACGCTGATGTATGAGCGGCGGGGCGCTGATGGCATCCGCACCTGGGGGATGGCGTCCGACCGTAAGGGGCGGGTGTACGACGAGGAGCGAGCGGAGATCGCCACCGTGATGGAGCCCTACAAGTGGTATCCGCAGCGGGCAGGGCGCGTGGATCTGGTGATGGAGCGGGCGAGGGCGACGGGCCGGGCGAACGATCCGGTGGTCCGGCAGGAGATCGCGAAGCTGCTCTGCATGTCGAAGGCCGCCGAGTGGACCGCGCGGCGGGCTCGGGCGGCGCAGATGCAGGGTCGGCCGCAGGGGCCGGAGGGGTCCCTAGGCAAGCTGGTCTCAAGCCATGTGGCGCGCGCGGCGGCTCGGGTTCACACGCTGATCAGTGGAGCGGACGCGATGCTGACCGGCGAGGACGGGCCGATGGACGGGCTGATCGCAGAGATCCTTGTCAGCGTGCCGGCGGGGTCGATCGCGGGGGGCACGGACGAGATCCAGCGCAACATCATCTCGGAGCGGGTGCTGGGAATGCCGAAGGAGCCGCGGACGGATAACGACCGGCCGTTCAGGGATGTGCCGAAGAACCTGGTGGGGTGAGAGGCGGGGTCAGGCTTCGGCGAGGACCCGGGCTTCGGCGGGACTGTCGAGTGCGCGCAAGGTTGTGCTGGTGCCGGTGACGATGGCGTGCACCAGGTCGGGTGAGGGTGGGCCGAAATCGCAACTGGCCGGCAGACCGCCCAGGGAGCGGATCAGCGCCGCGCGGCGCGGGTAGATCAGCGCGTATTGATCGGCCTCGGCGGCCGGACCGGACTGCGGTTCGGTTTCTTCTGTTGGCAATGCTGGAGGCGGTGGTGGGGGTTCGACCATTGCCGGGGGCTGAGTGCGGCCGAGCGCTTCCGCCATCAGGCCGATGGCGCAGTGCTCGGTCCAGGCGGCCTTGTCGGCGGCGGCGTTGTCCGCCTGGCGCTTCTGGCGTGCGGCCTGGACGCGCAGCAGCAGTGACCTGGCGCTGCGGGCCTGACGCATCGCGCCGACGGCCTGAGCGCTGTATTTGAGGAAGAATGCGTGGTCCGCCGTTGCGTACTCGCGCGCCAGCCGCAGGCAAAGCATCGCATGGGCGCTGGTTGCGACGTATTGGGCGGCGAGGTCGGCTTCGTCAGCGTTGGCTGGCAGCAGCGAGGCGACCTGAGCGATGGCGGCATTGTCGCGGCGGGCGAGGTCCTCGGGCGTATCGGTGACGGGCGGCGGGAGCGAGGCGCAGAGGGTATGGACGATCTGGTAGTAGGTGTCGCGGGGGAGCTGGAGGGTCAGGTCGGGTGTGGGGTGGTCCATGGGCGGGTTTATATAGTTATTATAGATAACTGTCAATGTTATTAAAGGGTCTCTGCTTCGCCCAATCTGTGTGCGTGCATGCGGGCTTGCGGAGTGTTATGTCAGAGTGACTGTCGTTTTCGTCAATTCCGACGGCCCTGCCGCGGAGCAATCCATCGGGAGAGAGGGATGTCCACAACCAACTCGGTTGAAGGGGAGCAGGAGACGCGCGCCCAAGCCCACGCCCGCGCCCTGGTCGTGTGGGGGCAATGGCTGCAGCACTGGCGGCGTACCGGGGCGCCCCGTGCACTTCACGCCACCCTCGTCTGTAAGCAGATCGCGGCGGAACGATTTGCCGCCTGGAGGGCCGAGTTGCGGTCGGACCGGCTGGCTCGTCGGTCCATGCGTGCCGCTCGGACCGAACGGGTCCTGGACCGGATGCTGGTTCAAGGCGGGCGCGACGAGCAGGTGATCCGGTCGGCGAACAATGTGGCCGAAGCGCTGGTGAACGATGCAGAGGTAAGCACATTCCATGGTCGATGACAGGACTGAGATGTTGATACGACGGAACCGCGTGCTGCTGGCGCAGGCGGCGAAGGCACGCGAGGAGGCGCGTGAGGCTGCTGCGCTCGCAGCGCTGCACATCGCCATGCTGAAACACAACCTCATCCGGCTGAGGCACCCACGAGCGGACAGCAACCAGAGCGCAGAAACCATATCCTGGTGTTAGGGCTGCGCCTCAATCATTTGGCGATGCGACGCAGTGAGACGTGTTGGTGTGGACGGCCCCACGGCATCGAGTGCCAGATGTTGGGTCGTGAAACGCCAACATAGGAGGCCGTCCGTGACGGAGCTTAAGCTGATATCGGTTGATACGTCCAACATGTGTTCACGCTGCATGGCGTGGGCGATCGGGGAGAGGTGGTGCTGCGCCGGGAGTTGCGTCGCCAGCAGCTTGAGGGGTTCTTCGCCAAGCTGCCCCCGACGGATGTGGTTCTGGAGGCATGTGGCGGCTCGCATCACTGGGGCCGTGTTCTCATGGCATTAGGACACCGGGTGCGGTTGATCCCGCCGCAATATGTGAAGCCCTTTGTCAAACGCAACAAGAACGACCGCGCCGACGCCGAGGCGATGTGTGAGGCGGCAGCGCGGCCGGGCATCAACTTCGTTCCGGTGAAGTCGGCTGAGCAGCAGGCGGCGGCGATGGTCCTGTCGGTGCGCGAGTTGCTGGTGAAGCAGCATACGCAACTGGTCAACGCGGTGCGTGGCCATGCCGCGGAGTTCGGCGTGATCGCGGCCAAGGGAACCGGGCACGTGGAGCCGCTGTTGGCGCGCATTGCCGACGACCAGGCGGTGCCTGAGCCGGCCCGCGCGATGTTCGCCGAGCTGGGCGGACGGATCGCCGAGTTGAGCGTGCGGCTGACGGCGCTCGATCGCGACCTGGCCCGGCTGCACAGGAGCAACCCGGTGAGCCAGTTGCTGGCGGAGATACCAGGCGTCGGCCCGATCAGCGCGCTGAGCTTCGCCCTCACGGTGGATGTCTCGCAGTTCCGCTCGGGGCGTCATCTCGCCGCCTGGCTCGGCCTGACGCCGAAGCAGAAGTCGACGGCGGGCAAGCCGCGGCTGGGCGGGATCTCGCGCCAGGGCAACGAACGGCTGCGACAGTTGCTGGTGCTCGGCGCAACCGCCGTGGTCCGCACTGTCAAACCAGGCAGCCGGCATGCCAGCGCCTGGCTGCTGGGCCTGCTGCAGCGCCGTCCGCGCAAGCTCGCGGCGGTCGCCCTGGCCAACAAGATGGCCCGTGTCGTGTGGGCCATGATGACCAGCGGTGAGGCATACCGTCCCGCGACGGCTGCCTGAACCGCTGGCATCGCGGGTGAAAGGGCAACAGCAGAAGATGATGATCGGTCGAACCGACGAGCGAGATATCCCGTGCCATCCGACGGCGCTGTGCGAAACCGCAGACGTGTTGAGGGCTCGCTCGCGGAACCCATCTGGGCCGCGGTCATCTCGACCGCACCGCAAGGCCGGCCGTGACGGTGGGATGGCAACGCATCGCGCGGCTGAGCGGGGCGGTCAGTACCCCAATGGCTCGGCGACCACAGGCGTCCACCGGGCCTTCTTCACCACCGACAGGAACGATTGTGTGGAGGCGTGGTGGTCGCTGGCGGTGATCGTCAGCGGCGGACCGCCGAACATGTCGCGCCAGTCCTTGATGCTTTCCATCGACTTCTGGAAGGTCTCCAGGTTCAGGTCGCGTCCTGCCCGCTGCAGCACCTCGGTGAGGCAGACCGCCGCCGCGTAGCCTGCCTCGCCGAGATAGTTGATGTCGATGCCGTAGCGCTGCTTGTAGCGTGTCGTGATCTCGCGGACCCCGGGACGAGGATCGTCGGAATAGGCATAAACCCCTGGCGACATCGAGTAGAAGCCTTCCGCCGGCGCCCCGGGTGCCTCGGCCACCGCGGTGGAATAACTCGCGAACTGACCGCAGAAGTCCACGTCCCATCCCATCTTGCGCGCCGTCTGCAGGATGATGATCGTGTCCCGCACGATCGTGCCCATGCAGACGAGATCGCAGCCCGCATCCTTGATGCGGCTGACATGAGAATTGAAGTCGGTGGCGGTCGGACTGAATGTCGCGACGGCACCCAGCTTCAGGTTCATGGCATTCACCTGGTCGACGACACCGGCGTGAATGTCCTTGCCGAAGTCGGTGTCCTCATACATCGAGCCGAAGACCTTGCGGCCTTTCGTTTCGGCGAAGTACTTCACGCACGAGCGCATCTGATCATAATACGAGGAGAACTGGCCATATTTGTATGGGCTCAGCGGCAGGTACATCGAGCGCGCGCAGGTCAGCGGAAACACACTCGGTACCTGCTTCTCGATCATCATCGGCAGAACCGCGTCCATCTGCGGCGTGCCACCACTGCTGATCGAGAGGAAGATGTTGTCGAGGTTGACCAGCTTGTTCATCGCCTGCACCGCCTTGGGGACCATGTATTCCATGTCCTCGACGATGAAGCGGATCTTGCGGCCGTTGATGCCGCCTTTCGCGTTGACGTCATCGAACGCCATGCGGATCGAGTTGGCGGCGTTGGTGCCTTGCACGGCCGTGACGCCTGACAGGTCGGTCATCATGCCAATGATGATCTCGGTATCCGACACTCCACGCGTGGCGGCAACGGCCCGTCCGATGATGGCTGGCGAGGCGACCAGGCCGGCGGCACCTGCCAGGACGGAGCGGCGTGTCGTCGCACGTGTCAGACCCATGACGTGTTCTCCCTGTCGCGGCCGGAGGAGTCCGGCCGTCGTGTCTTGTCAACCGCCCCGGAATATGACCCGGGTTTCCGGCCGCTTCAGCAAAAGCTAGCGCGGATCGGGAGTGGTGTCATTCCCAACCAATGGAGTGGCTGAGCTGGCCAAGGGCCTGCTGGGGAACCAGTGAATCGCATTCGGCACGGGTTGTGCTTCTTCGCCTAGCGTGGACACACGTATGCCGGGTCGGGAGGCGGCTCGACGCTTCAGTCCGCAGTGCGCGCACGCGGCGATCGAGCACTCGGCGACGTGGCCGCCGCGTCAACTGCAATCGTCATCCCTTCCCTGGCGACCAATGTGCCGGGGCGTCGTTTGGCGGCGGCGCGGCCAATCGCATCCATCGCCGCATCGTCGTGACTGGGGTCATGGTGGAACAATACCAGCCGCTTGACCGCGGCTGCATCCGCGAGACTGGTCCCGGCCTGCCAGGTCGAATGGCCCCAGCCGACGCGGGATTGATACTCCGAAGCGGTATACGTCGCATCGTAGATCATGATGTCGGCGCCCTGGGCGAACCGGCGCAGGTTGTCATCAAGCCCATCGGCCGGATGCTCGGTGTCGGTGATGTAGCAGACGCTCGATCCAGCCCACTCGATCCGATACCCCACCGAGTTGCCCGGGTGTCGGAGAGCCGTCGTCCCGATGCGCAGGCCCGGATGCAATTGCAGATGATCTCCCGCGACGAAATCATGGAATGCCGTGTGCGCACGAAATTCAGCGTCCATATTGGGCATAAACGGCGCGCGCCAACTGATCCGCAGCGCCTCCGCGATACACGCCGGCGGCGCCAGGTGGCCTCCCCAGAAGCGAATGCGCGCCTGCGGGTCGTACATGACCGCGAAGAACGGCAGTCCACAGATATGGTCGAGGTGCGTGTGGCTGAGCAGGATATCGACGTCCACAGGCACGCCGCGGGCTGTCAGCGCGGTGCCCAGTTCGCGCAACCCGCTACCGGCATCGAGTATCAGCAAATGCGGGCCGCAGAGGAGCTCCACACACAAAGTATTTCCGCCATAGCGTGCCGTGGCGGCGCCGGGCGCGGGCAGGCTCCCCCGAACGCCCCAGAAACGCAGGGTCATCTCATTGTCAGTTTCGACCACGGATAGCGCCTGATCCTTGCGTCTCACCAGTCCCGACCCTCTTGCACCCGAGATTTAGCTCGACACACGGATTTGTCAGTATTTGCGCGACCAGAGGGCACCCGGAAGTGATCAAGCGATGCTGGTGACCGAGGAGAGCCAACCACGCCACGTCGAATTCCGGAAGCTGGCGCGGTCTGAATGGTACAGCGGATCCATTGGCGCGACAACGGCATCAGCAATTCGGGTGAAACCAGGGACAGTCTGTCAGGCATTCTTCACGACCAAGAGAGCGCATTTTCTCTTCGTGGTATTACCAATTCGCTACAGGAATATGTCAACATGCAAATCGCACATTAACAAAATTCAGGTCGCTGTGTGTGAGGGCAATCTCACGCCCGTGGCGCGGCACGCTTAATTGCTGGCGTCCGCGATGACCCCAGGCTATCAAGCTAAAGTGAAGTAATACCGGGTCGATCAGTGGGCACTGCCGAACAGGATGCGATAGAGGCGCTCGCGGACATAGTTGGGATCGAACCCAGCTATCGCGACACCGAGGGGCATATTCGGCATACGTCACTTGAGTCGAAGCGCGGCGTCCTCCAGTCGATGGGCTTCGATCTGAATTCGGTTGGTGCACTGGATGCTGCGTTGCGTCAACGCGAAGAAGTTGACTGGCATCGTCTTGTCGCTCCCGTCACCGTGGTTCGACGTTCGAAGGGCGCCGTCCCATCCGTTATAGTGACACTGCCCGATACGCTGTTGTCCCGATCCATGGATTGGTGCGTGGAACCGGAAGACAGCTTACCGCTTGCGGGAACTCTCGTGCCAGGGTCGCTCGATGTTCTTGAGCGTCACACCGTGCGGTGCGGCACGTTTGTGCGCATGAGCCTGCCATTACCGATGGAGCTAAGCGACGGCTACCACCAAGTAACCCTCGCGTTTGCCGGCGTCGAGGCCGCCACCACTCTCATCATCACCCCACCGAACGCGTTCGTTCCCGATTGGGTCGAACGCGGCGAACGGCAATGGGGAATCGCCTGCCCGCTCTTTTCACTGTGGTCGGATGCAAGCTGGGGTATCGGCGATTTCTCCGACCTCAGCTCATTCGCTCGGATTGCTCGAGAAATGGGCGCCTCTCTGGTCGGTCTGAACCCATTGCACGCCCTGTTGCCCGGCGACCCGAGCCCCTATCTGCCATCCAGCCGTCTCTTCCTGAATCCGGACTATATTGACGTGGGCAAGGTGCTGACGGCCGATGCTCGCCAGCAAGGTACTGGTTTCGGCCTTGATCCGAACTTCGCTGCGAGAGTTGCGCAGGTCCAGAGCGCCAGGCTGGTTGATTATCCCCTCGTCCATCAGCTGAAACAGGAAGCTCTGGAAGCGGCGTACCGGTCGTCCAGACAGGACTACAGAGCTAATGCCGATCGAACATCTGCCGGTATGCAGGCATATCGCAAGCAACATGGACGGCTGCTGGACCGCTTCGCAGTCTTCAGCGCGCTCCAGGAGCGGTATGGCGCCGTTCCCTGGCATCAATGGCCCGCCGATCTGCGGACGCCGGAATCAGCCGGAATTGCGCGCTTCGCGGAGGAACACGCGCATCGCATCGACTACCATGCCTGGATGCAATGGGTCGCAGATTGCCAGTTGGCAAGCGCTGCCGCGGCTTCGGATGCGGGAGACGGTGCGCGTGGTCTCTATTTGGACCTCGCCGTCGGCGTGAGTGCCAATGGCGCCGATGCCTGGGCCGACTCCGATACCTACGTAACCGGTGCCAGCGTTGGCGCTCCGCCGGATGCTTTCAACCTCGCAGGACAGGACTGGGGCACGCCGCCGCCGAATCCGTTGACCTTGCGGGAGAATGCCTACGCTCCATTCATAGCCGCTCTGCGAGCGAACATGCGGCATGCGCAGGTCTTGCGAATTGACCACGTGATGGGTTTGCAGCGGTTGTATTGGGTGCCATCCGGGCAGTCGGCTCAATCAGGCGCCTATGTTCGCTATCCGCTCGACGATATGCTTGGAATTCTCGCATTGGAAAGCCATCGCAACCGCTGCATGGTCGTCGGTGAAGATCTCGGAACGCTGCCGAATGGCTTCCGCGAGCGAATGGCTGCAGCGAAGGTGCTCTCGTATCGCCTCTCGATGTTCGAGCGCTATCCCGACGGCTTGTTTCGCCGACCGGTGACTTATCCACAGCTGGCGGTTGCGACATTCGGCACTCATGATCTGCCGACGATACGAAGCTGGTGGGAGGGACACGACATCGAAGTGCGCCGCACGCTTGGCCTGACCACGGAAGTCGAGGCTGGACGAGAAGCGGAGGAGCGACAAGCTGATCGCCGGTTGCTGCTCGCGGCGCTTCGCGATCAACAACTTCTCGGGCCGGACCAGGAGAAGCTCGAGGACCTCGACGAGCTGGTGATGGCAGTCCAGCGGTTTGTCGCGCGGACTCCATCAGCATTGATGTTCGCCAACCTGACCGACCTGTTGTCAGAGGCGGCGCAGATCAATGTGCCTGGGACGGTGGCGGAATGTCCGAATTGGCGCCACCGGTCTCATTCGTCCGTTGCAGATCTGGCAGCGAATCCCTTGCTGCGCCGCATTGTCGCCGCTGTCAGCGCGGAACGGCGTGAGAACTTGGCGCCGCAGTAAAACTCAAGGTTCGTCCTCGACCAGCACGACGTGCAGCCGGCGCGGGCCGTGTGCGCCGAGTTCCAGAGTCTGCTCGATGTCGGCGGATCGCGACGGGCCGGTCACCAGCATGACGTTGCGCGGCATGCCACCGATTTCAGCGCGCAACAGGTCCCAGGCTTCCTCGTAGGCGCCGACCAGCCGCGAGGCGCGCAGCAGCACGATCTCGGTATCCGCCAGCAGGTTCAGCGTGGTGGGACGCTGCGGCGCCGACGGCAGCATAAGCGTGCCGGTCTCCGCAATCCCGGCGAAGGCATGCTGCAGGCTGACCATATCGGATGCTTCGGCACGGCCTTCGCGCAGGCGCAGCAGCGGGCGCATCGCCCAGGGGATCGCGTGCAGCTCCGGATGTGGCGCCATCACGATGTCGGTCGGCAGATTCTGCGCTGCGAGGTACGCGGCGATCGCCTCGGGCACCGCGTCGAGGTCCGCGACACGCGCGACGGTACCGAATTCCTTCTCCACGTTGCCGACGAACAGCGCGACCTGCTCGGCACGCGGCAGCCGCGAGCGCGCCGGAATCAGATGCCGCGGATGCGACGTGAGACGGCCGCGCAGCATCGTCGCCTGGTCCGCGGGCAGTACGCCGCGGCGGAGCCCGCGACGGATCGCCGCAAGCATCGCGTCCTTGCTCACCGCACGCGCCCGGCGCGCTGCTCGCGGGCGTAGCGGGCGAAGAACGTATCGCCTTCCGGGGCGGGCAGGTCGCGCCCGTCGGTCCAGCCGCTGGCGAGCGGCAGCTTGCGGAAGCGTCCGTGCTTGCGGCCGAACAGCCCCAGCGTCCAGGCGGCGGCGCGGGTCGCCAGGCGATACAGCGATGGGCGGCGGGCGAAGAAGGCCCACAGCGCCAGGTTGGTGCGCACCGCGTGCGGTGTCAGGTGACGTTCGAACTCGCGCTCGCGCCAATGCCGCATCAGCTTGGGCAACGGGATCTTCACCGGGCAGACGCTCTCGCACTTGCCGCAGAAGGTAGAGGCGTTGGGCAGATGGCCGGCCTCGTTCACGCCGATCAGCGATGGTGTCAGCACGCTGCCCATCGGGCCCGGATACACCCAGCCATACGCATGCCCGCCCACCGCGCCGTATACGGGGCAGTGGTTCATGCACGCGGCACAGCGAATGCAGCGCAGCATCTCCTGGAAGTCTGTGCCGAGCATCGCCGAGCGGCCATTGTCCACCAGCACGACATGGTATTCATCCGGTCCATCGAGGTCGCCGGGTCGCCGGGCGCCGGTCGAGAAAGTGGTGTAGACGGAAAAATCCTGCCCGGTCGCGGATCGCGCCAGGACGCGCAGCAGCGAGGTGCAGTCTTCGATCGTCGGCACGATCTTTTCGATGCTGGCCAGGACGATATGCACGCGCGGCAGGGTCTGCGTGAGATCGCCGTTGCCCTCGTTGGTGACGATGACGCTGCTGCCGGTCTCGGCGATCAGGAAGTTGGCGCCGGTGATGCCGACATCGGCGGCGAGGAATTTCTCCCGCAACCTGGCGCGTGCCTCCGTCAGGATGTCGCGGCGTTCGCGAAACACGCGGTCCGGCGGCAGGTCGGTGTGGGATTTGCGGAAGGTTTGCTCCCAGTCCTCCTTGTTGAGGTGGAACGCAGGCGCGATGATGTGACTGGGCAGCTCATGCCGAAGCTGAATGATGTATTCGCCGAGATCGGTCTCGATTGGGGTGATGTCGTGGCGTTCGAGGTGGTCGTTGATGCCCAGCTCCTCGCTGATCATCGACTTGCCCTTGGTGACGTTGCGGGCATTGACCGAGCGGCAGATCGCGAGCACCGCTTCGCGCGCTTCATCCGCGGTGGCGCACCAGTGCACCTTGCCGCCGGCAGCGAGCACTTTTGCTTCCCACTCCTCCAGGTAGAAATCGAGATTGGCCAGCGTGTGGTTCTTGATGTCGCACGCGATGTCACGCAGCTGCTCGAACTCCGGCAGTGCGGCGACCGCGGCGGCGCGGCGCGCGATGAAGCTTGGCCCACTGCGTGCCAACGCCTTCTGCAGCCCCGCATCGGCGATGGCGCGATGGGCGTTCTCCTTGAAGGCCGACGAGGTAGCGACGTGCATGCGGATCCTGTTCTCTCTCGCGATGCAGTCTAGCGGCGTGGCTGGCTCAGTCACAGGGTGGGCGCCGCCGCGCTGAAAATGCGCCGGCGGATCCGCCTTATGAACGCGGCTCCGGAACGATCCGGTCAAGCATCCGGGTGCCGACGTATGGGTGGTGGCCAAGCTTCCGTTCGCGACGGTAAATTTCCGCGATCGTTTTGGTATCCGCGGGATCCCAATAGTCGAGGCTCAGGATCGGCAGGCGTGTTTCACTGTGCAGGGCAGGGGCCAACGCCGCCATCTGCTGTGCAACCTGCGTGGGCTCGTTCCACTTGTAGCCGCCGTGCTGGTCCACGGTGGTCAGGAGGCTTTCAGCGACGATCGCATCGATGCTGCCAAGAACGCTTGGCAGCAGTGCGTATCCCCAATTCATGATCACCATCATGTTCGGCCGAGAGCTATGGATCGCCTTGACCAGATCGACAGCCGCCTGGCGCATGCCGGAATTTCCCTTGGGATCCAATTGCTCAAGATAGGGCGGCGTATCGAGCGTATCGAGCAGAAGCCCGGTAAACCCCTTGGCAGCGATCGAAGGGATGATCTCTGCGAGAACCAGGGCTTTCCAGGACGGATGTCTGACGTCGATCCTGCGTGTGCCCGGCCACGCGGGATTTTCCTCAAGCAGAGCCGCGGGATCGATCCTGTTGTAAAAGCTGTCCGATTTCCTGATCTCACCGAGGCTAAGGTACCCACACAGGCGTGCGCCGTCCTCGGCGACCGTCGCAATAGATCCTGCGAACATCGGGTCCAGAACCACAATATCGTATGACGCGAGTGATGCGAGCGCCTGCTCATCGGCGATCTGCCCGTAGAAGGCGATCCATTTCACGAGCTGTTCCGAGGCTGGCTTCGCAGCGCGCGACGCTGTTGCCCAGGCAAAACTCGCCGCACACATGGTGGCGCACGCCTGCAGGATCGCGCGTCGCCTTGTTCCCACTATTGTTGGAGAGCGACTGACGTCAACATGCTTCGCCGTTCTATGATTCCGGACACTATAGTTGCGGCCGTCGGCTGGCTTAATGGACATTGCGTCCCAAATCCACGAGTGCCGCTCGATATTCGATGTCCTGCCCCAGCTCTCCGGCAAGTCGGGCGTACTGGGGCAGAAGGTCCGGTGGGAGACGGCCGCCGCGCCGCAGGTCGCGCAGAACGCCGAATGCGTCGGAAGGCGAGGTGACCGCCATCAGCAGATCGATCCACGTCCGTCGATAGGAAGGCCCCACTGTCGCAAGGTCAACCTTTCCGAGCAGCCACTTCGTCATGGCCGGGTTGTGCTCATGGAACGCGAGCTGCGCGGCCAGCAACGGCCGTTGCTCGGTGACTGCTTGCGGCAGGCTGCCCCAGAAGGGGGCGAGCGCCTCAATGCCGAACTCTGCTGCGAGCGCCTCGGCGTAGCGCCCGATGAGGTCATTTGACGCTGGGCGCCTGAGCACGTCGCCGAAGGCCTGCCACACGATCTCCGGCTCGCCCTGTTCGCGGCAGGCCGACAGAAAGCCGGCAATCTCATTCGTCGAGGGCGAAGGGTTCTCCTTGACCCAGCTGGACAGCAGGTGACGCGCAACCGGCTTGGCACCCATCGTCGCAAGGCCGCGCGCGAGGAAGAATCGGATCTCCGGGTGCAGGACTGCCACGGCATCGGCGAGTTCCGATGCATCGGCGACCGGCGCCTCCAGGACAATGCCTCGCAACAGGCGATCGGCCAGCCAAGGCTCATGCCATTGCAGGATCCACTCCTTGCTCAGACGAACAGCCTCGGTGCTTCGCCCCGACTCAACGAGCAGTCTGGCCAGGTAAATTCGCGCATCCCCGGTTTGTGTCAGCGGCGTCGGGGTCGGAAGGCCTTCGCTGTGCATAAGGATGCCGATCGCACCGTCTCGGTCTCCCGTGTCGGCGTGGAGCTCGGCCAGTCGCAACAAGAGTCCATTTCCGGCCGTCAGCTCTGATTGAAATCGCGACAGCAGAGCGAGCTCCTTGTCGACCTGGTTCTCCTGACGGTACAGGCTTGCCAGGTCAGTGGCGCGCGCCAGCGTCGGCGTGATCGCAATAGAGCGCTCCAGCATTGCGATCTGTCTTGTTCCGTCGTTGACCTTGCCATACAGATCGGCCAACCGCGCATACGCCTCGGCGTCATCGGGGCGGAGCGAGGTATACCGCTCCATGAGTTCGATGGCCCGCTGATAACTGCCGACCTCGCCATAGGCGCGTCCCAGCGTCGCCAGAAGATTGGGGTCGTTCTCGCCGCGGGCTATGCGTGGTTCGAGAAGGGCGATGATCTGCGCATGCTTCTCCTCGTCCTGCAGCATTGCGAGCCGTTCATTGCCGCGCGGGGCCAGGAGCACCGCCGCAGCGACGACGATACCGATCACGAGTATTATGAAACGGGCAGGTGCAGTCATTCTTTCCAGTTGCGAAGCTCACCTTCGCTTGGTGTCTGTCCGGCTAGGCGCCCTTGCACGAGTGCTGCACTTGAGGGTCTTCGCCGACTGTTACCTTACGTAGCCATCGCTCCTGAACAGGCCTGGATTGGCCCTGACGAACTCGATGGCGCGCCGCAGCCCCTCATCGAGGGCAACTTTGGGAGACCAGTTCATCCTCTCGCGCGCCAGTGTATTGTCCGATACCAGCTTCAGAACCTCGCTGAGGTTGGGCCTCATGCGCTGCTCCTCTTGCACGATCTGCTTGGTCACGCCCATGAGGCTCAGGAGTTGCTTGGCAAACCAGCCGACCGTGTGGGTCTCACCGGTTCCGAGGTTTATAGTCATTCCAACAATGTCCGGCGCGAGCGCGGCCGCCATGAACCCTGCGACCGTGTCGCTGACGAAGGTCATATCCCGCTCGGGTGTCAGGGAGCCGAGTCGGATCTCGTCTCGCTCGAGGGCCTGGGAGATGATCGTGGGGATGAAGGCCCGCGCACTCTGCCGCGGCCCGAATGTGTTGAATGGCCGCAAGGTGACCACCGGGGTCGCGAACGAGCGATAGTAGCTCTCGGCAAGCTTGTCGGCCGCGATCTTGGAGGCTGAGTACGGGGATTGCCCCTGGAGCGGATGGGTTTCGTCAATCGGCACTCTGAGCGCGGTGCCGTAGACCTCCGATGTGCTGGTATGCACCACTCTGGCCACACCGTAGCGTCGCGCGGCTTCCAGGACGTTCAGCGTGCCCTCGATATTCGCCCGCACGTAGCTGCGCGGGGCCTCATAGGAATACGGAATGGCGATCAGCGCCGCGAGATGCAGAACGATCTCCTGCCCCTCGATGGTCCGGTACATGAAATCGCTGTCTTCGACATTTCCGCTGACGATCCGAACCGCGTCGCGGGCCCTCCGGTCGAGGAAGGCGAGATTGCCAATCAGAGACCCCGAGTTGTATCGAACCACGGCCGTGACCGAGGCCCCTGCCGCCACGAGGGCCTCGACGAGGTGGCTGCCGATGAAGCCACCGGCCCCTGTCACTACGACTTTCTTACCGACCCACATGAGATATCATTCCGATCCGGTTTGTGGCCATTCGCCGATGCAGATATCAGCCGATATGTTATAATTCCGGCACAGAATATTCAAGCATCTTGCAACGTACGATCGCGTTCCGGCGCCCGACGGCGGGGAAGCATCTCACAGCGAGGTATTGTTGGTGATGAATGCATGATAATGCAGCCACGGCAGCTCGCGCAACAGAATCGTGAAAGCCATGAGAAACGTCGTCGCGGCCGCTATCATGTTGCCATAACCGTAGAATGTCTGGCCCAGGGGCAGAAGTGCCAGGGTCAGAATGGTGTTCAAGGCGAAAAAAGTCGAGACGATGAACAGTGCCGGGCGGCGTAGATCAAAATAAAGCAGAAAGAGGAAACAAAACATCGATGATGTATAAAAGACCATCGCACACAGCGATGCGCGGAGAGTGCTCATATAGGTGGGCCTGAGGCCCAGCTCAGTCATAAAGACGAACGAAATGAGCATGGTCATGACCGCGACGATCGCGAGGGCGATGAACAGGCTCACGATGCTCGAGATCACGAATATTCGCAGCTTTTCCATCGCCAGGCTCAGTTCGCGCAGGCTCGCCTGGTGGTCCAGACGCCCGTAGAACCGGCCAAACAGGCTGGAAAACCGCGTTTCGACGTGGACGAAGGCGACCGCGATCACTGGGATCGAGGCCAGTTGCGCCCAGAACATCGCAGTGTCGTAGCTTGGCATGGTCTGCAATGCCCCCGCCACCTTGAGGCCGCCGGAGGGTGCTCCGAACCACATGATCACCTTGTCGGTCCAAAGTCCCAGGGCATAGGCGAGCCCGGCCATTGGCAGCTCCCATTTCCAGGGCGCGTATTTCAGCACTGCCGCATCCAGCTCTATGTGATTGCCGAACCTGCGGACAAGAGTGCCGATCAGAATCACATCAGTGACTGCAAAGCTCGCGTTGAATGCAATGAGCAGCGCCGTAGCTGGCGGGTCCGATAACAGACAGCCGAGCAGGATCATCGACAGCGCGTTGGCGCCAAAGGCAACCAGCATGGCATTGTGAGCCTTGATCACGCCAAGAAACGGGATCAGGAGCCAGGAAACGCCGATCAGGAAGGCGTTCTGGATGGCGGCGAATTGTTCCGGGCCACTGAGCGTGGTCACAAACAGGTAGAACGGAACGACAATCGCCAGAGTGATCAGGCAGAACATGCCGAGCGAGGCGACGAGCGCAAAGAAGACGCATTGTGTTCGGCCGACGTGGAGCTGATTAGAGACGTAGCGCCCGGACAGGAAGGCGAGGGGGCTGGTGACGACCAGCGCAAACAGCGAATTGTAGATGACGATCGAGCGGAACACCGGCAACTGATCGCAGCCCGCCGCGCAGCTCCCGGCGCTGAGGCCGACGAGGCCGATGACGGTGAAGATCCAGGGACCGGCGACCAGCAGAGCGGCGTATACATACCCCACAGCGATGCTGGTCAGCGCCCGTTGACGCGTCATCCACTCAATCGTGGTGTTGATGCCGGACATGACATGCTCGTCGGGGCGTGCCCGTGTCGAGATGATGTCCTTCACCTGCGGTTGGCTGCTCACGTCAGATTTCCTTGTCTCGCCGAGCCGCTTCAACCCGTGGCGGGCGACAGTTCTGGGGCCAGGCCGGCATATAACTCCTCGTAAAGCCGTCTGATGCGATTCTTGTTATAGAGATTCGGGATGCGCTCGCTCATGACCCGGCCCATGTCCGCGCGCATTTCGTCATCGAGCAGGATTGCGGCGAGCGCCTGCGCCGTCGCCCTGGGATTGCACGCCTCGACCACGATTCCACCTCGACCGATGACCGAGTCGCCGTCGAATCCTTCGATGATCTCGCGGCATGACCCCACATCTGTGGTGACAGCGGGCAGTCCGGTCGCTGCGGCCTCCAACAGCGCAATGGGCTGTGCTTCGCTGATGCTGGTCAAGGCAATCACGTCGACCTTGCCGAGATATTCCATCACGTCGGGAACCCGCCCCAGGAACTGCACCGTCGACTCGAGACCCAATTGAGCCACGAGCTCGCGACAACCAGCGGCATAGGCCGGGTCCTCCTCCTCCGGGCCGATCAGGATCGCCACGACATTCGGCACCATGTCCTTCAACAGGGAGGCTGCCATGATGAACGTGCGCGTGTCCTTGATGGGCACGATGCGACCGATCATCACGACGGTGGGCGGTCGCGGTTCGGTGCTGTGGTGCACGCCTGCATACTGATCAATGTCGATCCCGTTCGGGATGATGCGGAGCTTGCTTTGCGGAGCTCCGTCGAAGCGCTGGTAGTCCTGGTTTGCGCGGTATTGGGTGATGATGACGTCCGAATGCGCGTAGGAGATCCGCGAGAAGTTGGTGAATGCGGTGAGCCAGATGTCGCGCAGTTGGGTCGGCTTCTTTCCCACTGTGAAGCCGCTGGCGCCCGAATCGAAGATCCAGTCGGCAATGCTGAGCTCGATCCGCCGTTCGTTGGTATAGATGCCGTGCTCGGTGACGACGTAAGGGCGCCCGGTGACATGCTGGGCGTAGGCTCCGACAACGCCGGCATATCCGGTCGACACAGCATGGAATATGCGGGCATTGGGCAGCGGCGCGGTGACGATGGCCAGCAGGCTTCGCGCCAGAAACCGCCATGTCCAGAAGAAGTCGATGAGCGGTCCGTCGTTCAGAAGCTCCTGGTAGACACGCTCCATCGCGGTCCATGCCGGCTTGGAATTGAGCAGCGCGGATTGCCCGAAGCCGGTCTGCCGGACCAGGTCGATGAATTCATCGAAGCTCGTCCCGGCGTCGCCCGTGAGCGTGGACTGCATCAGTTGCACGGCGTGGTCGATGCGTGGCCCGTCGCGGGCTGCCGGCGCACGGCCTGCCGGGCTGACGTCCAGGATAACGTCGGTCAGCCCGACGACGTTGTCGGGCATGACGAATTTCCTGATGCGCGGCTGGGCCGAGATGCTGATGGCGATGATGTAGAACCTGAGCCCGGGCGAGGCGCGCATGAATGCGTCCGTCCAAGACGAGACGCCTCCAAGAAGGTACGGATAGCCCCCCTCGACGATGAGGCATACATCGGCTTCAGGGGCCATTCCGTCTGATTCGGTATTCACGCTTGTCGAGGTCGTGCGCGGCATGGATCGGCTATCTGCCACTGTCAGTGAACCGGCGGACGGTAACGAGCCGAGCCGCTGCCACAGCGTTGCCTGGATCGAGCTCAGTTGCGCGAGCCAGGTAGTCCAGGGCGTGACTTACCTCGATTTCGGCCCGCGATGTTTCGAGCAGCCCGCTGACCGCGTAGTCGAAATGCGCCTGCCCGAGTTCGCTCCAATCGCTCGAGGTTCCGGCGTCGGCTTTGGCGACGGCCTGTAGCGCACCGATCCGCTTGGTGTGGGCGTTGTTCTGTTGGGCGAGCACGGTGGCCGCCAGCACCCGGACAGAGGCGTCCTTGTCCTCCAGAGCCCGCCTCAGGGCCGGCGCCAGCGCCGGATCGTAGCGCTTGGATATGAGACTGAGCGCATCGAATTTCTCGAGCTGAGTTCCCTCGATGATGACGTCCAGCAAGGGGCGGATGGCGTGCGCGCGCTCGAGCCGCATGCGGCTGTCCAGCAGAGAACCGTGCAGCAGCTCCAGGCGCGTCAGGCCGGGGCGGCTGGCGGCGACTTCGGCATCGCTCGCCCCGGCTTTCCGCGGCACGAGCAGCGCAGCGGCGACGACCGTGCCGAACGGTCCCGCCAGAACTGTCCAGGCCACCGATTGGAGCACCGAGGCGATCTTATCGTCGGCATCAGCAGCGGTGGAAGCAGCACCGGCCCACCAAAGCCCAAACGTCGCCGTCGCAGCACAGAGCGCAAGATGGAGGTTTATGAATGCACGCGTCTCCAGGCGCCCGGTGACAAAGGCCAGAAAAAGTGTCGACTCCAGACAGAGCAGGCCGAAGACCAGCAGCATAGGCCGCGAGATGCTGGCGCCGTTTTTTGGCACTGGCGCAGCGTGTCCGATGCTGTCCGGATCCAGCATCACGGCGGGGCTATGTTCAGCCATCTTGGTGGGCGCCGGACACGCCCTCGGAATGCGCGGACAGAAGCACGCCTAGCAAACGGCACACGTCGTCGAGCCGACGGGCTGCGATGGCGGGGTCCTGGGATGGCTGCAGTCCATCGCAGACCACGACACCGAGCAGCTCGGCGCACCCTGGCAGGCGGATTGGTGACCACTGCGGTATGCGAGCCGCACGATCGCCGCCCAGCGCCGGCGCAGCGCACCCGGCGGGGGTGCCATTTTCGATCTCATCAAGCAAGGAGGGCGCCAGCGGGCTGATCGCGGTGGGGAGGACGCGCGAGCCGTTCTGGACGCCGAGTACAGGTTCTAGCCCGCGCGCTCCCTTGAGGTAGATCGCAAAGTTCGTCGCACCCACACTGTGGTGGACAACGTCGGTGATGCTGGCGAGCAGGGACGCTCGATCACTCAACTCGAGCTTGGCGAGGCTGTGGGTGAAGCTGGTCAGTGTCGTGGTATCCAAGGCGATCCGTCGCTCCAGCCGCTCGATTTCGCCGACCGCGCCCTCTAATCCGTCGGCCAGATCGTCCGCCGCCCGCTGGGTCTGATCGAAGCGGTCCTGAAGCTCCGCCTGATGATGGATGTGCAAGGTGCGCAGACCGCCCAGTATGAGCGCGGTTCCGAACCAGGCGCACGGTTGTCCGGCGACAACGCCGGCGTAGGCATAGAAGTCCTGGGTCGCGGATTGCACCGGGAGACCGCTGATGAAGTACGAGGCAATCGCCGCAAGCGTGGCGAAAAGCCCGCCCATGACCCCGTACTGGCTCGACATGAGAAGGACCGGGATCCAGTAGGGATGCGGCATGCTGCTGGGCGCGGCGGGACCACTGAGCACAGCGGCTCGAACCAGCGATATCACGACGAGCAGCGCGATCGTCTCGGGAACAAAGCTCCGCCAGGCGGAGATGGACAGCATCTCAGCCAGAGGTCGCTCATGCGCCTTGTGGAACCGTTTGATGCGACCGCCGGGGGACCCACGAGCCGCCGCAGCTTCTGCGAGAGGCTCCGGGCTGGGCCGGCCATCATCCGTCACGAGAGGCGGCCGATGCGTGCTTCGGCCGTCTTCCACGCGCGCGTGCCCGGGTTCGCTGGATTGGTCCGCGGTTGCCGCGAACCGTGCCTCACGAACTGCGCCGAGCTTCCCGGCACGGCGCCGGGCTTCCCAGTCAACCACGACGGGATCGCCATCGGATGAACCCACCGCTGCCTCCTCGCTGGGAGGCTTCAGGCGAGCCCGGTCATTGACGGTCATGACTCGCCGCCGAAACGCTCTCGGCTGCCTTCCATACGCGCGCAACCACGTCTGGATAATCGGTTTTCGGTGGCCCCGCGCCGAGCCTGCCGAGCAACGCCGTGCTTCCCAGCACGACACCGAGCTCGCCCGGGCGCAGGCGAGATGAGATCGTCTCTATCGTGATCTTCTTGCCAGATACGTCGATCAAGATCTCAACCAGCTTCCTGAGTTCCGTCGCCTCGCCACTGCAGATGTTCACCGCGCCGCGGGCCGCAGGGTTATGCGCCAGGTGCCACAACATCGTTACAACGTGATCGATGTCTATGAAATCACGAAAAACGTTAATATTTCCCGACTGAAGCGTGCCGTGTGGCGTGCGCAGCGCCGCAAGCTGCCGGGCGAAGTTGCCGAGGGCCAGATGCGCCGGCATGTCCGGGCCTATCGGATTGAAGATCCGAGCAATCAAGACCGGCGTGCCCGTGGCCTCGCCGAACGCCAGGGTGGCATTCGTCTGCGCGAGCTTGGCGACCCCGTAAGGACTGATAGGGGCGCATCTGGTCGTCTCGCAGACCGGAACTCCGTCGACAATGGCGGCGCCATACTCGGTGGCGCTCCCACAGCAAACCAGGAGGGGGTGCGCATGGGCATCACGCAGCGCCTGCATGACAGCAGTTGCCACTCCAAGATTCAACCGCTCGAGCTCCGCCGGCGATCCAACCGGGCTACCGACCAGGTGGAAGATTGCGTCCGGCTCGGCGGCCTCGATTATTCTGGCGAGGTGAGCCGGGCACCACGGCGCGTCTCCCATCGCAACGTGCGATGCTTCGGCCGTGGGCTGGCGTCCCAGCGTCGTGACGTGCACGCCACGCTGGCGCAGGCCGTGCACGATGTGGCGCCCCAGGAACCCCTGCGCGCCAGTAACGATGGCCCGTTGCACGGATTTATTCTTCCAGGAACAGCGCGCGATTGCTCTCAAACATGCTCTGCGCGAGGGCGAAGTCGTCAGGCCGTCCAATGTCGAGCCACATGCAGTCGTCATGGTAGCAGCGGACGTCCGCTTTGGCAGCCCTCATGTTCAACAGCAGCGAGGGCATGTCCTGGTAATCGCCCATGGCGATATTCTGACGAACCGCCTCTCGCTGGAGAATATAGACCCCCATGCTCACGTAGTACATGTTCGTCGGCTTCTCGCGGTAGGCGCAGAGACGGTTCTCAGAGTCGAACTCGATGAGGCCAAAATCGATCTTGTTCTCACGCTCAAAGATACCGATGGAGGCGTCGCACTGCGTTTCAGAATGCTGCCTTGCCATCGCCGCCAGATCCATGGTGGTCAGAAGATCTCCGTTGGCAACCAGAAACGTCTCGTCGAGATCGTCAAGCATATTGCCGAGAGCGCCCGCCGTGCCGAGCGGCCTGTCCTCCTTGCTGTAGCTGATGCGCAGCCCGAGGTCGGAGCCGTTGCCGAAGAAGGCCTTGATGAGATGACTGAGATGATTGACCGCGAGGATCACGTCGGTAACCCCCGCCTTCTTCATCCGGCGCAACAGCAGCTCGAGAACAGGCATGTCCCCCAACGGCATCAACGGCTTCGGGAAAAGCGCAGAGTATGGGTGCAGTCGCGTCCCCTTGCCGCCCGCCATGATTACCGCTTGCTTCACGTGGTATGTCATCGTTTCAATCCATCATCTAATTCAGCAGACGCTGCAGATCCTGGGTATTTCCAGTGGTCGAAGAGTCGGGGCTGCTGGCGGAATTGACCTGAATAACGTCGCCGGGCACGAGCAGGGTGGTATCCGTCGCGGGAATGACCGCGAAACCTTCTGCCACGCGACGCATGATCCTGAGCTTCGGCAGATTTGCCGCCGCACCAGCCTCGGGCGGACCACCGCGCAGCACCTGGATCACCGCCTGCATGGACGCTATCGCCTGGGTACTGTCGTTGATGTCCTGCTCGGTGGTGGCGATTTCCTTCTGCAGTCCGACGGTATGCTCAAGCTCCAACTTGGACTGTGCGATCTCGGCCTCGGCCAAGGTGCGCCCGGCCTGTGCCGCGGCGACGTGGAGGTCCTCCTGCCGCGCGATGGTCTCGGAAATGTCGACGTAGACGTCGGTCAGCTTGAGCTGCGACACACTCCCACGAGCGGCGATTTCCTCCAGTTCGTGGAGTTGGGTCATTTTCTTGGCCAGCAGCGTCTTGAGCTGGTCGGCGCGCGAGTTCTGGGCCTCGATTTCAACCCGGGCAATCGCGACCTGCCGCTCAGCAAGCGCCTGTTGTTGCTGGTAGCTCTTGCGTTCCGCGGTCAAGGTCGCCGCCGCGCCAGCGATGACTGCGTTCAGGGGTGCGGTCTCCGAGAGCCGGGACTTGATGATCGGCGGCACCACCATGGTATCCGCATCGTTGAGCAGTGCGCTCAGCATGGCCTGCCTGACCAGCAGCCGGTCGCGCTTGTCCGCCGCCTCACGCATGCGCTCGGTCTCGCGGATGCCCTCGATCGCCTTGGACGTGTCGGCTGTGCCAAGCTCGGCGCCGCCGGCGTCGGCCAGAGCCTGCAAGACGATCATGCCAGGCGTATGCTTGAACGTGCCGGCATTGCGCACCGCGCCCAGGACGTAGATTGGCTGGCGCTCGACGATTGCGACATTCACATCGCTTGTTCTGCCCATGGCGCGCCTGAAGGCTGCGGCCAGCTCGGTTTGCAGGTCTGGTATGGTCCGGCCGGTTACCGTGAACTGCCCGAGCTTCGGAATGTTCACGCTGCCGCCTTCATCGACCGCATATTCCGCGGACAGATCCATGCGCGGGAAGACCGTGGCGACGACTTTGTCGGAAGCGCCGCCGCTGCTGTCGAGCGGGACGCCCAGGCTCTCGAAGAAGGTTATCTTCAACCGGTCGCCGTAGGTGATCACGGCGCCCTTTGCCCCTTCGGCAACGACCAATGAAGCTGACGATACCTGGGTATCAGCTCCTCGCATCACTCCGGCATTTGCCTTTGTCGCAACGGCGTCTCCCCTGGGCGCGACGGCACCCATGAGCTGCTGGGGCAGCGAACGCCAGGGTGTGGCGGAGAGCAGTCGCGCCTGGGGTAATGCCGTTACGGCATAGTAGCAAAGGGAGGCGAGCGAGACCAGCAGGCAAAATATCAGCGACAGCCGGAGTGCCCTCGATTGGTTCAGGGTGCCGGCCTGAAGGGTGCCTGAGCCGGCGAAGGAATTGGATGTCTGTTGCCGATGGAACACGATGAGGCATCCCCGCTGTGGGTTTATCAGTGAGCCGGTCGGACGTCGGAGATGCGGCGGAGCCGGCACCGTCCGCATGCCCTGGGCATCGATCCCTGACCCTCGCCATTCCTGATCATATAGTGCAATTTTTACACATCGTCAACCAAAATCCTAACGTATTGCTAACCAAAGTACCGGATATATCGACTAATGTGCGATTTTTGGATGGACGATGGACGCAGCTGGTCAGCTCTCTCTCTCCTCTTTCCCGGCCAGGCGCCGCACCCTGTCAGGCCAGTGATCGGTCCCACGCGTTCAAGCGGGGCCTGTCCTGAGCGCCTCGCTGCCCATCAACAGTATAGTTCTGGCCTGCTGACTGGGTCATCGCGAGCCTTTATTGTGCGTTGAGCGGCTTCACGGGACGCGCGCCTGCGCCACACTATGCCTTCACCAAGCTTTTTCTTGAGTCGGTAAACGCCCCTGATCTCACGCGTCAATCTGTCCTTGGGATGCTGACCATTCGGCCAATCCAGGCCCCGGCTGCCTTGATCGTCTCCTCTGCGATCAATCGCTGGGGCAGTCTCCTGCCTACAGGCTGATTTTTCCCCGAAAAGGGCGAATACCAAGGTAACGTTGACGCGCCAGGCGGCCGCCGTGTTTCATCTGGCGCAATACGTGGACCAGGGGAAATGCCTCGAGGGACCACAATAGAGCGTGGCGGCAACCAATGTAGAGTGGAGATCGTCCCGTCGTGCGCGGAGGCATGCCGGCGCCGGCATGCCTCGCTGGCGAGCCGCCGACAAGGTACATCTAAATATCATAGTTCCGTCGTAAAATTTCGATGGACATGTATCCAATTTGGAACGATGATGCATTCACCCCGAACCGAGACGTGATCAAAGCCGACCGGACGCTCGCCGCGGGCGACGTCAAGCAAGGAAACCAGGCCATTGGCGATCTCCATCGCATCCATGACCACCGCCGCCGCCTGCGGTCGGCGTTCGAGACGGGCCGGGCATGATGGTGCTCCTCAAAAGCTACCTGCCGCACGCCGTGCTCGCTCGTCGGGGTGTGAGGCAACGCATCTCGATCGCCTCCAACCCGCGCAAGGAGCCGTTCCCGTGAGCGTTCGCCTTGCGCACCCGCCGTCACGCTGAGCCCTCGCTTAGACCGTTTAGGAAATAACTACGATGGCAATCACAATTGGCAACAAGATCACGCTCGATGGACAGTTCACGGACTGGCTGGCGACCGACGCGGTCATGACGTCGGCAAACAGCGTGGCTGGATATCAGGTCTACGGCAACTTTCTGGCCGATGCGACGCTCGGCAATACCTACGTGATCGGTATCGACGCGACAGCCGCCACGGACCCGGTGATCGGCCCAGGCACCGTCATCTATCTGAACACGGATCAGAATAGCACGACCGGCTATGAGCTGTCGTTCGGCAACGTTGGCGCCGAGTATGAGGTGCAGTTCTCTTTGGATTCGACGGGAGTACTGCAGCCCTATCTGTATTCGGTCACATCCGCCGGCGTCGCTACCCAACTCAACGGTGGGGTGCCGCTCAATGCCGGCTTCGCCAGCAACAGCGAGAGCGTCGAACTTGCAATCCCGCAGGCGTTGCTGACGCCGACCGGCGGCGCTGCTCCTACCTCGATCAATTTTGCCACTTTGATCAATGGCACACAGGGTTTGCCTGCCGTTTTCGCCAGCAGTCCGGAATACATCATCACCGACCCCGCGGCGGTGGTCCCAACAACGATTGGCAGCCTGATCACGCTCGACGGGACATTCTCGGATTGGCCGGCGGCCGACATCGTCACAAATCCGGCAAACGTCGCCGCCGGGTATCAGATCTATGGCGCCTTCCTCAGCGATGCGACGCTTGGCAACACGTACGTTATCGGTATCGACGCGACCGCGGCGACGGACCCGGTCATCGGCTCAAGCGACATCATCTATTTGAATACTGACCAAAATGCCGCGACCGGCTATGACCTGTCGTTCGCCAAAATTGGTGCCGACTATGAGGTGCAGTTCGCCTACGGTTCCAATGCCGTACTTGAGCCTTTTCTGTATTCCGTCACATCCACCGGCGTCACGACGCTGCTCAACGGCGGGGCGCCGCTCCATTACGGTTTCTCCAGCAATGGCGAAAGCCTCGAGGTCGCGATCCCGCAGGCGTTGCTGACGCCGGCCGGAGGCACCGCGCCGACCTCGATCAATTTCGCCGCCCTGAATGGCACTCAGGGTCTGCCATCCGATCTTGCCAACAATCCAGAATACACCATCACTGACCCCGCGACCCTGGTGGCGCGAACGCCGACCCACAAGGTTGCCATCGTCTACTCGGACACGAGCGCCGCCCTCTATTTCAACCAGACCGCCTATTCCGACCTGTTCATGGCAGCGCAGAACCAGGCCCGCATGGCCGGCGTGTCGTATGACATCATCGATGAATCGCAACTGACCAATATCAACAACCTACTTGGTTACGATGCGCTGATCTTCCCGTCGATGGCGGACGTAAATACAGCGAATCTGCCGGCAATCATGTCGACACTGACCAGTGCGGTCTACAACTACCACATCGGCATCATCACCGCCGGCGACTTCCTCACCAACGATCAGACGGGTGCGGCGCTTCCTGGCAACGCGTACTCCAACATGGAAACGCTGTTGGGCCTGCAACGGGTGAGCGGCGGCAACAGCGGAGCCGTAACGGACACCGCCAGCGACGTCACCAACCCGATCATGAAGAGTTACACTGCCGGTCAAGTTATCCAGACTTCCGCCAGTGAAGGCTATACGGCTTATCAGGCAGTCGGCGGCACTGCGACAGACGTGCTCGTCAACCAGAATGTCACTGATCCAGCACTAGGCGGTACCGGTACAGAAACAATACCCGGCGTTGTGCAAACCACGACCGGTGGAACCAACGTGCATTTCGCCACCACGGATCTGCTCGGCGACAGCAACCTGTTGTCGAACGCCATTCAAAGTGTCGCGCTCGGGACGCAGCCGGGTGTCACGCTGCACATGTCGCGTGACGCCGGCGTCGTGGCCGTGCGCATGGACATGGACCAGTCGCAGTTCCCCGCGGACGTGTCGCCGGCCGGTGGCGGCCCCGGCATCTACGGCACGTTGATACCGATCCTACAGCAGTGGAACCAGCAATACGATTTCGTTGGATCCTATTACATCAACATCGGCGACAACCCGAACGGCGCCGACCCATCAACGACAAACTGGACCGTCAGCCTGCCCTACTACAAAGCGCTCTTGGCGATGGGGAGCGAGATCGGCACCCACTCGTACACACACCTCATCAATCCACCGACCGGGACATTCACGGCGACCACCTCCGGCGATACGCCGGCCGGATCGACCACGATCACTTTGACCGGTCTTCCGCCGTCCTTTGCCGGTGTCACGGTGGGCATGTTTGTCACGGCTTCCAACGGCGCGCTTGGTACGAACACGCCGCTTCCCGGCGCCGCCGGAGAAGGTGGGTCCATCGCCAACTCTCAGGTCACCGCGGTTTCAGGCGACACCATCACCATCAGCTACGTGCCAGGCGGCTTCGGTACCGCAAATGATGGTACTATCGGCGATATTCCAGCCGGCACGACACTGACCTTCTCGATCCCGGCAGAAAACACCAATTTCCTACAGACTGCGGCGACGACTAGCCCGGTCCTAAGCGCGACCGCCAATCCCTTCACCTACGCCTACGAGTTCCAACAGTCGGCGACGGTGGAGTCGCAGCAACTTGGTATACCGATCGCGGGAGCCGCCATTCCAGGCGCCAACGAGACGTTCGCGACCGACCAGAACATCCTGCCCTTTTTCCCATCGGTCGCCGCGACCGCGACAACGCCGGGATACACAGGTTATCTCACCGGCGGCTGGACCGGCATCGGTTCAGGCTACCCGAGTGCGATCGGCTACATGAGCCCCAGCGCGACCGATATGGGCTCGCTCTATATCGCGCCCAACATGACATTCGACTTCACGGAAATTCAGTACGAAGGCAAGACCGTAGCCCAAGCCGAGGCGGACTGGGCGGCGCAGTTCAACGCGCTCGCGGCCAATGCCGCCGGCACGCCCGTCGTCGTGCTACCAGTACATGACTACGGTGTCGCAGCGTGGAACACGACCACTGATACCGGCACTGGCTCGCCCTATGCGACTGTTACGTTGCCTGACGGCACGACCACAAACATGTACACGAACTTCATCGCGCAAGCCTATGCCGACAACTATGAGTTCCTGACGCTCGAGGAGCTCGCGGCGCGCACTGAAGCTCAGCAGAAGGCGGCCATCAACTACACCACGGTCGGCAACACGATCACCGCGACGGTTACACCGGACCCCACAGCGCCCGACGTCGGTGGCATGGCGCTCGACGTCATCAACGGCGGTACGGACGTCATCCAGAGTGTCACCGGCTACTACGCCTACAACGCGCAGGAACTGTTCCTGCCGACCCACGGCGGGACGTTCACGATCAATCTTGGCGCTACACAGGACAACGTCACGCACATCGAATCGCTGCCGATGCGCGGGGACCTGATCTCCGTCACCGGCGATGGTCTGAACCTCAGCTTCGCCATGGTGGGCACCGGCGATGTTGTCGTCGACCTTGCGAACGCGACAGCCACACCCATCGTCACTGGCGCCACGATCATCAGCGACGCCGGCAATCAATTGACACTCTCGCTGACCAATGCGGGCGAAAACGACGTCTCAATCACCCTGGCCGCTCCTCCGACGATCAGCGGCACCGTCGCGGGCCAGGCGACGACAGATCTGGTGGCCATCGCACCGTTCTCTGGCGTCGTAATCGCGGATACGAATGCCAACCAGACCGAGACCGTGACAGTCACGCTGTCCGCTGCGGCGAACGGCGCACTGTCGAACCTGGGCACTGGCACTTACAACGCAGCAACAGGCGTCTATACCGACACCGGCACTGCCGCAGTGGTTACCGCGGCGCTGGATGGCTTGGTGTTCACGCCGACCGTCAATCAGGTGGCACCTGGCCAGACCGTCACCACTACCTTCACCATCTCGGACAAGGATACGGTCGGGGCCACCGCCACAAACAGCACGACAACCGTCGTCGCCACAGACGTCGCCAATCCCCCGACGCTGACTGCGCCAGCCTCGGCAACCGTCAATCAGGGCGCGCCGACGCTTATCGCCGGCCTCAGCCTGGCGGAGATCGCCAACGTCACGGGCGAGACATTCACCGTCACGCTGGCCGACACAAATGGCCTGCTCTCCGCAACCGGAACCGGCGTATCCGGCGCGGGCACGACCAGCCTGACGATCACCGGGGCGCTGGCGACAGTGAACAGCGATCTGGCGACGCTGTCCGATACCGACGCCACAACGCCATCCGACACTATCACGCTCAACGCCGTCGACAGCTTCGGCGTCGCAGCGACACCGCAGAGCATCGCGGTGACGGTGACGCCTGGCCAAACGTTCACGCTGACCACTGGCTCCGACACGGTCGCGGGCGGTACTGCCAACAACATGATCATGGCCAAGACCGCCACGCTGACCGCCGGCGACAATATCAACGGCGGTACGGCGATGAACACGCTTGCGCTGCAAGGCGGAGGCACCTTCAACCTGGCGACGCCGGCGACGCTTACGAACGTCGCAGTCATCACGGCGCAGGAAGGTTCGGGCACGACCGCACAGACGGTGACGCTGCGCGCCGGGCTGAATGCGACCGTGAACGTGTCTGACCCGGCAGTCGCTTCGCCCACCATCACGATCATCGGTGCCGCCAACAGCGACATCATCAATCTCGGCCCCGGCAACGACACAGTTACGCTGGGCGCCGGTGAGACGGTGAACAGCGGCGGCGGCAACAACATGTTCAAAGTTGCTTCGGCTTCGCTTGGCAATGTGACCATCAACGGCGGCACAAAAGGGACCAACACACTGAGCGTCACCGGCGGCGGCATTGCCACCATGGGCGCCGGCATCACCGGCATCACCACGGTGCAACTGGCGTCCGCGACAACGTTCACCGCCAATGCCACGTCCGGGCTGACCATCGTCGGCAGCGCGGGCGCCGACAAGATCACCGCTGGCGGTGCGAACCAGGTGCTAACCGGCGGCGCGGGGGCCGACACGCTGACCGGCTCCAGTGCCGGAGGAGACATCTTCCGCGACACCGCGGCCGACCTGAACGGCGATACCATCGTCAACCTGCTCGCCACCGATGTCATCGACTTCACCGACCTCGTGCCGGCGACCACGACTATCAGCAAGGTCACGGTTGGCGCCGCTAGCACTGTGCTGACGCTGACCAGTGGCACCACCACCAGCAAGATCACGTTGTCCGGGTCGTACCAAGGCAACTTTGCCGTTGCGGCCGACACCACAGGGGGGACCGACCTGACCTTTGTGTCTGCAAACCTCTCGACCGTGACGCTGCCGACAACCCCGGTGACCATCACGACCGGGCCGGTGCCCACCACCATAGTCGCGACAGCGGCAACTCTGAATCCCGCCGACAAGATCACCGGACACCGCCCGGCGTAACCAACACGCTGCAGTTGTCCGGCGGTGGAACGTTCAACTTGGCAAACTTGGCAAAGCTGACGAACATCAACGTCATCGCCGTGCAAGAGGGGCAGGGGTCAACAGCGCAGACTGTCACGCTGAAAGCCGGGCTGAACACGACGGTGAACGTGGCCCCGGACACGGCGGGTGATCCGTCGCCGGGCATCACCATCACCGGTGCCAACAACACCGATGTGATCAACCTGGGGGCCGGCAACGACACGGTAACGCTGGGCGCCAACGAAACCGTCAACGGTGGCACCGGCATCGACATCTATAACGTCACCAAGTCAACCATCGGCAACACCACCATCAAAGGTGTCAGCGACAGCAACACGCTGGTGGTGAACGGCGGCGGCAATGCTACGATGGGCACCAAGATCACCGGCATCAACGCGGTGCAACTGGCGATGACGACTAACTTCACCGCCAACACCACGGCTAGCCTGAAGATCAGCGGCAGCAGCACCGGTGGCGATACCATCACCCTCGGCGCGCCAACGCAGAGCGTCGTCGCCGGCGGCGCGAACGAGACGATAAAGGCCACCGCGGCCAATGCGAGTGCGGCGATCAGCGGTCTCGGCGCCAACAGCACGCTGCAGATCACCAACGGCGGCACCATCACGCTCAACGCCGCGACCGACGTCAGCATGGTGAAGCTGAGTGCGGCGAGCACGCTGACGCTGAGCAAAATGTCGTTTATCGCGGTTGGCAGCAGCGGCAACGACAAGATCACGGCCGGCGGCATCGGCCAGACGCTGACCGGCGGCGCTGGAACCGATACGCTGGTCGGCTTCGCCGGTGGTGGCGACACCTTCAAAGACACTGCCGCAAATCTGAACAACGATACTATCCAAAACTTCGTGGTCAGCGACACGATCGATTTGACCAACCTGGCCTTCGTCGCCGGCGCCACTACTTTGACCACAGCCGTGAACGCCGCCGGCAACACGAAGGTGACAGTTGTCTCAGGCGCGACCAAGTCCGCGTTCACGCTGACCGGTTCGTTTACGTCCTCCGTCTTGCATTTGGCGTCCGACGGTGCGGTGGGCACGTACTTGACGCACACCTGAGCGAGGCACGACAGATCAGCGTGGTGGCGGGTTGACTTTGCCGCCATGCCTGTCCACGACAACCGCGTGGTTACGATGCTCGTTTTGGTGGTGGGGCCCAGCGGGGCGGGCAAGGACACTCTGCTCGATGCGGCGAAACAGGCGCTGGCCGATAACCGCCGGTTCCGTTTCGTCCGCCGCGCCGTCACGCGGGAAGCTGATGCGGGCAGCGAGGCGCACGAGCCGGTCACGGAAGCGGAATTCGCCAAACGCGACTTCGCACTTCAGTGGCAGGCACATGGGCTGCGCTACGGCATTCCAGCCGATGCAATCGCAGACGGCATTGTCGCGGTTGCCAACGTCTCACGGACAATCGTTCTCGAGGCGGCCAGTCGTTTCCCGGTGCGCGTGATAGAGGTAACCGCCTCGCAGGACGTCCGGGCGGCCCGACTGGCGTCGCGCGGACGCGAGGATGCGACGGAAATTGCCGCGCGGTTGGCACGCAGTGTCGCGATACCTGGCGACATTCCGGTGGAAACGGTGGTCAACGATGGATCGCTTGACGACGGCTTGAAGCACTTCCTTGCCGCGCTCAACCGCGCAGCGGCAGACGCTCCCAGATGATGAACGACGCTCCAGGCGCAGGCTGCACGAACAGGCAGATATCGTTGACCCGGCGCGGCGTCACAATTGCTTGGGCGAAGTAAGCCTCAGCCGCCGGCATGAACGCCTGCTTCTCTACCGCACTCAGCCTGCGCGTCAGCGTCAGGTGAAAGAACCAGGTGTCGAACACGTACGGATAACCCCATCGGACCAGCATTTCGTCCTGCCGATCGGTTAGATTGGCGCGCCGACGACGCGCAAGTTCGGTCTCGGATGGCTGCGCACGAAATGCATCCAGGTGTTCGATGCATGCATCGGCCAGCGCCTGCAACGGGGGGCTTGCCGCGGTCTCGCGCAGAGCAAGAAAGCCGAACACGTCCTGCACGGAAAGCGCCGGCAGTTCAAACGGCGCAATGCGCTCGGCCAGTATCGTTGCAGCCGACACCACATCGTCCCACCCGCACCCACTCGCCAGTCGCATTGGCGGCTTCAGCGTCGCATGAAATCCGTAAAGCCGCGGCTCCGCGGTGACCTCGGCGATATTCGCGACATCAGGTTGCGGCACCGGCGCGTCGCTTTGCGGATCGCGGCCAAGCCAGGCTGAGGCCGCCGCAGATAATGGATCATCGGCCTGCGGTGCATAGTACACCGCGACACGCGCGTCCGGACCCATCAGGCAACGCGCTCGCCGGCCCGCCAGACCTGCCTAACCACCGGCAACCCCTCATGCAGGCGAACCCGTACTAAATCGGCGCGCTGACCTGGTTCCAGCCTCCCCCGATCATCCAGTCCGGCAAGTCGCGCCGGCCTGTCTGTCACCAGCGAGACCGCCTGGGGCAGCCCGATGCGTTGTGCGCATTGAAAAGCTGCCTCCACCAGGCTGTTCGGCACGTAATCGGACGCGAAGGCATCGACCGCGCCGTTTTCGAGTAAAGCCGATGCAGCGACGTTGCCGGAATGCGAGCCGCCTCGCACGATGTTGGGCGCACCAGCAATGACCTGCATGCCAGCCGCCTTTGCCGCAAGCGCAGCATCCATGGTGACCGGAAATTCGCTGATGCCGATGCCGTCGGCGGCGTTCTCCGCGACTTCCTGCTCGGTCCTGTCGTCATGGCTGGCAATCGCGATGTTGCGGCCGGCGATGCGTGCGAGCAGAGCGCGGCGATTGGGAATGCGCATCTGTTCGCGCTGCGCCTGCAATTCGCCGATACGCTGCTCGATATACGCGTCGTCCACGCCGCCGCGACGACGCAACGCACGGTAGAAGTCGAGATCGGCGTATTGTCCTACGCCAGGGCTGTGATCCATCAGGCTGACAATCCGCACCAGCACATGATCGGCGACAGTGTCCAACAGTGCCAGCATGTCCAACGCGGGAACCTCGCAGCGCAGGTGCAGGAAGTGCTCGGACTTCAGCAATCCTGCATCGTTGAGCGCATCGAGGTCGACCACCCCATCCTGGAAGGTGCGCATGCGCTCCTTGTCGAAGCCAAGATCGCCAAGGCATAGCGCGTCGAACACCGTGGTGACGCCGGCAGCGGCGCATTGTGCGTCATGCGCGACCATCGCGGAGCGCGAGGGCCAGCGTGCCAGCGAGCGCGGCTGCACCTGCCGTTCCAGATTATCGGTGTGGGTATCGACGATGCCCGCGATCAGGTAGTCGCCGTCGAGGTCATGGGCGGGAAGCGCTTCGGAATGGCCCGGCTGCACATCGGAGATGCGGCCGTCCCGCACCACCAGCGTTCCATGCAGGCTCGCATCGGGCAGGACCAGGATTGCGTTGGTTAGGATCGTCTCGTCAGTCATGCCGCATCCTGCAAAGGCCTCAGTGCGAACAGCCGGTCCGCGATCTTATCGCGCACATCCGCGTCGTGACAGATCGCGATGATGGCCGTGCCGCGTGCCTTTGCCTCGTTGATCATGGCGACGACCACGGCGCGATTTTCGGCGTCGAGCGAGGCGGTGGGTTCATCCACCAGCAGCACGGGATGCTCGCCAATGAAGCCGCGCGCGAGGTTCACACGCTGCTGCTCTCCGCCGGAGAATGTGGCCGGGGGCAATCCATGCAATCGGCGTGGAATGTTCAGCCGCAGCAGCAGATCGGTGGCGATCCGTCTCGCGTGGTCCTGTACGTAACCGCGGCCGACCAGGACCTCGGCAACGACATCGACTGCCGGCACGCGCGGTACGACACGGAGGAACTGGCTGACATAGCCCAGTGTCTCGTAGCGGACAGCGAGGATGGTGCGCGGGTCGGCGGCAGCGAGATCGACCATCTCATCGCGATGGCGGATGAGGATGCGACCCGAATCCGCACGGTAGTTGCCATACAGGCTACGCATCAGCGTGGATTTCCCAGCGCCCGACGGTCCCGTCAGCACGACGCACTCGCCTGCATGGAGATCGAGGCCGATTCCCGACAGAACAGGAATCCGCACGCCGCCCTGGAGATGCAGCGTGAAGCCCTTCGCCAGCGTGTCTGTGCGCAACATCAATCGCGGCGAGGAACTCATGCCTGCAATACCGAACTGACGAGCAACTGCGTGTATGGGTGCTGCGGATCATCCAGCACCTGATCGGTCAGCCCCTGCTCCACCACCCGCCCGCGTTGCATCACCATGATGCGATGCGCCAGCAGCCGCGCCACACCGATGTCGTGCGTCACCAGCACAGCGGCAATCTTGAGCCGCGTCACCAGCGAGCGGATCAGATCGAGCAGCCGGGCCTGCACCGATACATCGAGCGACCCCGTCGGTTCGTCCATGAATACCAGGCGCGGATGGGTTACCAGCGTCCGCGCGATCTGCAGCCGTTGCAGCATTCCGCCCGAGAAGGTGCGCGGCATGTCATCCACGCGGTTGGCGTCGATCTCAACCTGGGTCAGCCAGTCGATCGCCTGCTCGCGAATGTTGCCGTAGTGTCGGGCGCCCTGCGCCATGAGCCGTTCGCCGACATTGCCACCCGCGGTGACATTCATGCGGAGGTTCTGCCGCGGGTCCTGATGCACGAACCCCCAATCGGAACGGTGCAGCGTTCGCAGCGCCGGCGCGGGCATCGCGTGCACGTCGTGCAGATGGCCGGTCGGATCACGGTACCAGACAGCCCCGCCATCAGGTCGCAGACGGCCCGAAAGAACGTTCAGCAGCGTGGTCTTACCGGATCCCGACTCGCCAACGACCGCAAGGATCTCGCCTGGCCAGAGGTCAACGTCCACATCGACCAACGCGACGAGCGCGCCATACGATAGCGACAGGTCGCGGGCTGACAGCAAAGTATCGCCACTCATTCCGCTGCCTCCTTGAGGCCCTCGGCGCCGACATGACCCGCGGCGCGTCGCTCCGCGCAATGATCGGTGTCCGAGCAGACGAACAGCCGTCCGCCGCGGTCATCGATCACCACCTCATCCAGATACGAATTGGTGGCACCGCACAGCCCGCAGGAATGCGGCGCGCGGATCGGCCTGAACGGGTGGTCGTCGAAGTCGAGCGAGCGCACCTCAGTCCAGGGCGGGATCGCGTAGATCCGCTTCTCGCGTCCCGCGCCGAACAACTGGAGTGCCGGCATAAGGTGCATCTTCGGATTGTCGAACGCGGGGATCGGGCTTGGCGACATCAGGTAACGCCGGTTCACCAACACCGGATAATCGTAGCTGATCGAGATCTGCCCGAACCGGGCAACGTCCTCGTACAGCTTCACATGCATCAACCCGTAATCGGCCAGCGAATGCATGCGACGTGTCTCGATGCGCGATGGTTCGAGCCTGAACAGCGGTTCCGGCTGCGGCACCTGATAGACAATGATCTGGTCGTCGCGCAGCGTCTTCTCCGGAATGCGATGTCGCGTCTGTATCACCGTCGCATCCGCCGTCTTCGTCGTGGTGCTGACGCCGGCAGTGCGCGCGAAGAAGCGCCGAATGGAGACGGCATTGGTCGTATCGTCGGCGCCCTGGTCGATGACCTTCAGCACATCGTCAGCGCCCAACACCGACGCGGTGACCTGAATTCCGCCAGTGCCCCACCCATAGGGCAGCGGCATCTCGCGCGAGCCGAACGGCACCTGGTGACCTGGGATAGCAACCGCCTTCAACAGCGAGCGCCGCACCATCCGCTTAGTCTGCTCGTCCAGGTAGGCGAAGTTGTAGCCCTTCATTAGCGGAATCTCCCCCTAACCTTGCGGGAGGGGGTTGGGGGGAGGGGGCGACCGCACGTCCGTTGCATTTTCATTCCGCGGCCTCCGCGCGTTCCGCCATCCGGGTGACCTCGCGTTGCAGCCGCCGCACATTCTGCAACTCGCTCTGAAAATCGACGTAGTGCGGCAGCTTGAGGTGCTCGACGAACCCGGTCGCCTCGATGTTGTCCGAATGGTACAGGACGAACTCGACGTTCTGGGCCGGTGCGGTGACTTCCTCGCCAAGTTCCTCTGCCCGCATGGCGCGATCGACCAGCGCCATCGCCATTGCCTTGCGCTCGGAAAAACCGAACACCAGCCCATAACCGCGGGTGAACTGCGGCGGCGTGGTCTTCGAGCCTTTGAACTGATTGACCATCTGACATTCGGTCACGGTGATGTCGCCGATATCGATGGCAAACCCCAGTTCCGGCGGCTCGATCTCCACTGACACGTCGCCCATGCGGATCTCACCGGCGAAAGGATGTGTGCCGCCGTAGCCGCGCTGCGTTGAATAGCCGAGAGCCAGCAGAAATCCTTCGTCGCCGCGCGCCAGGGCCTGAAGCCGCATATCGCGAGCAGCCGGAAATGTCAGTGGTTGTCGCGTCAGATCTCCGGGCTCAGCCTCGCCGTTTCCGTCAGGTTCGATCAGCCCCTCATCGCCAAGGATATCAGGCACGCGTGGCATCGCCGTCATCGTCTCGCCGCCGCACGGTCCCGCAACAGCGGCGTCTCCGCCGGCAAGGCCGAAGTCGAGCAGCCGATGCGTGTAGTCATAGGTGGGGCCAAGCACCTGACCGCCAGGCAGGTCCTTGAACACCGCGGAGATGCGCCGCCTGATCTGCATCGCCGAAGTATCAACCGGCAGCGAATGCGCGAAGCGCGGCAACGTCGTGCGGTAGGCGCGCAGCAGGAATGCGGCCTCGATCAGATCGCCCTGCGCCTGCTTCACCGCGAGTGCGGCAAGTTCCCTGTCAAACAGCGAACCTTCGCCCATCGCGCGATCGACACTGCGGCCGAGTTGACCCGCGATCTGCGCCAGCGACAGCTCCGGCACCGCCTGATCACCACGTCTCTCCTCGGCCAGCCAGGCATGTGCATTGTCGATCGCCTGCTCGCCACCCTTGACCGTGACATAGGCCATAGGTCACGCCTCCTCGATTGACACGCTGCGCGGCAACGCGGTCAGCGTCATGCCGGCGCACAGGATGATGTCGACGCCACGCGGATATAGCGCGTGGTTGCGCTGCCAGACGGCAGCGAAGTCCGCTGGCAGACCGTCGGTCGCCAGCAGGGTCGGTTCGCGCAGGCCAGGGCCTGACAAACGACAGCGCGTCCCGGTTCCCAAAGCGCCAATCTGCAAGATCAGCGTCGCCGAATTCTCCGGTGCCTCATGCGAACCAGCCGACAAAGCTGCAAGATCCGGCAGCGACAAGGCCAACGCAAACGCAGCGTGGCCTGGCACATCGACGATGGATGCGCCACAATGAAATGCCAACCAGTCACCCGCCGGCGCGACCAATGGCTCGAGCCACAGTGGCGTCTCGTTGTCGACCAATGTCAGCAGCACCGCCGCTGTTGCCTGATCGAGCGGCGCGGGCGCGGTCAGCCGCGCGCCCACCCTATGCAGCCTGCCCGGCCGCGCCATCGCATCGAGCACCGCTCGGAATGTCGCCTGTGCTTCGCCAACCGGGTCGGTGAAGCCAGGCAGCGCGACTGTCGCACTCATGAGCGCATGTTCCGCATGGCAAAGAACTGCACGCGGGTCGCCGCCGCCTTCGCCGAGACAGCGTCGCGCCGTTCCTGCTGCATCGCGGCCAGTGGTTCGATGACCTCCTCCATCAATGCATTCTGTCGCGTCGGATCCTGCAACAATGCGTCAGTGAGCGCCGCCAGTTCCGCCAGCCGCTCATTGCGCCCCGCGATGTAGGCATGGCCGACGCATCCGGTGTCGGTGCGGACTGTGCAGCGCGTCGCGGTCATCTCGCCCAGGTTGAATGGCGCGCCACCGCCGCCGGTGCGGCCACGCACCATCACGAGGCCCGCCTCGGGTCCGCGCAGCACGCGGTACTCCGGCAGCGTGCCAAGGCGTTCGCTCAGCTCGGCGGCATCAGAACGGGCCAGCACGGCCATCCAACGCCGACGCGCGGCGTGCGGTTGTTCCGGTGGCACTGCATCGGGCATGGCAAGCGCCTGCGCTTGTTTGGATGTCTAGACAGCTAGCCCGCCATCGCGCTATCGTCAAGCCAGGAGTTGCATGGAATGCGCGTCGGCACGGATGACAATCCAATGACGTTGGAGCCAGTGCTGCGCCAGGACGGCGTGGCACTCTGGCGGCAGATCGCGAACCGCCTGCAGCACGACATCGGCGCCGGCACTTATCCGCCGGGCGGTCGCCTGCCTACCGAGGCCGAGCTGTCGCAACAGTTCCGCGTCAACCGCCACACGGTGCGCCGCGCGCTCGAGGAGCTTTCTCGTGGCGGGCTGGTACGCGTCGAGCAGGGCCGCGGGTCGTTCGTTGCCGAGGACGTGCTGGAATACGCGGTCGAGGCGCGCACGCGCTTCTCCGAGTGGATCCGCCGGCACAACATGGAGCCCTCCGGACGCCTGTTGCAGCTCAAGGAAACCGCGGCCAATTCGCATGTCGCGGCGGCCCTGGGCATTCGGGCCGGCAGCCGCGTCGTGTTGCTGGAACGGCTGGGCTTTGCCGATGACAGACCGGTGAGCCTGTCGCAGCACCACTTCCCGACTGCGCGGCTCCGCGGCGTACTCGATGCCCTGCGTGCCGCGCCCACGATCACCGAAGCCCTGAAGGCGGTCGGCGTCACGGACTATCTGCGGCAACTTACCCGCGTCTCCGCGCGGTTGCCGAACGCGGAGGAGGCGGAACTGCTGCGCATGCCCCGCAACCGGCCATTGCTGGTCACCGAGAACGTCAATGTCGATCGGACCGGCATGGTGGTGGAATTCGGCCTGTCGCGCTATCCAACGCCACGCGTGCAGATCGTCTTTGAACCGTAAGAGCGAGAGCGATGGACAGGCTGCGGATCACGGGAGGACAGGTACTGCTGGACTCGGATGGCGAGCAGGCAGTGGACCTGACGCTGGAGGATGGGCGTATCGCGGGCATCGGCCGCGACGGAAGCGGAGCGGAACTGGATGCCCGCGGTCTGCTGGTGCTGCCCGGTATCGTCGACATCCATGGCGATGCGTTCGAACGTCAGTTGCAGCCGCGACCCGGCGTCGGCTTCGCTGCCGATATCGCGCTGCACGAGACGGAAACGCAGCTGCTGGCGAACGGTATCACCACCGCGTTCCACGGTGTGACGCTGTCGTGGGAACCGGGCCTGCGCAGTCTCGCTGCATGGCAGGCGTTGCTCGATGCATTGGAGGCAGGGCGTTGGACCTGCGACATGCGTGTGCATCTCCGTTGGGAGGCGTACAACCTCGATGCGCTCGACATCGCGTTGTCCGACATCGCCGCGGGGCGCGTGCATCTGTTGGCCTTCAACGACCACACGCCATCGATCCTTAGGCATGTCCAGAATCCGGTGGTGGGCGCGAAATACAGCGATCGTTCCGGCGTGAAGTTCGACGATTTCCGCGCGCTCGCCGAACAGGTCGGCGCCCGAGCGCCTGCCGTTCCCGCCGCATTGGAACGGCTTGCCGCGGCCGCACGCGAGGCCGGACTGCCGATGGCAAGCCACGATGATGCGATGATCAGCACGCGTCAGGCGTTTCGCATGCAAGGCGCGCGCATCTGCGACTTCCCGATGGCCGAGGAAGTTGCGCAGGAGGCCAACGCCGCGGGTGACTGGGTGGTGATGGGCTGCCCGAATGTGGTGCGCGGCGGATCGCATCTCGGTTGGGCGTCTGCCGCAAGGATGGCCGAAGCAGGCATTTGCGGCGTGCTGTCGTCGGACTATTTCTATCCAGCCATGTTGCGTGCGGCCATCGTGCTGGCCGGTCGGGGTGTGCTCGACCTGCCTCGCGCATGGGAATTGATCTCGACCAATCCGGCCGCTGCGGCGGGGCTTACCGATCGTGGTGCAATCGCGGAAGGGCTGCGTGCCGACGTGGTGCTGGTTGATCCCGCGGTGCCGCGCGTCGTCGCGACCATTGCTGGCGGCCGGATCGCCTATGTGACCGCCGAGGGTGCCGCGAGACTTTCGTTGGCAACGTCGCACTGAGCTTCAGCGTGTCGGTTGGGCAGGCCATGTCGCGGCTGAGTGGTTGAATACAACGTGGGGCATCCGATCCGGCATCGTCGAAGCTGACATGCGTTCAGCAACTGGCACTGCGACTTCGAATCGGCCCAGGAAAGGCAGCACCGCCGGAAGCGAGTGCAGCCTCAGCATCGCGCCACCTGTTGGTTGCCACCGCGTTGGGGCGATCGCGAGACAGATCGCAGTCTCGGCGTGCTGGATCGCCAGCTTGGTGGGACGGCCCGGTACGCGGATCACGGCGAGTGTTTCCGGCTCGAGGGCGCGCAGTCTGATCTTGCCATTGCGCGCCGACGAGGCCACGAAGTCGCTGTCCACGCTTGGCGATGCGACGCGAAACCACCACCGGCCCGCGCATTCTTCGGCCTGCACCAAAGGGCGCGTGACACGCAATCGCGCCCGGCTTCGGTTCTTCCCATTCGCATAGTTGCCCAGGCGCCGAACTGCGGTCGCACGAGCTCGGTCGGGCTCGCCCTTGACGCGGGTCTCGAGTGACCAGCAGGCGTGCGTCTGGTGGATCTCGACCGGTCCGTGATGTTCGACGATCAACTCGTCGGTGGGGTCATTGGAACGAAACGGCAGCCAGTTCGGGTTCAACAGCCGCGTCGCTTTCTCGCTGATCCGGGCGATCAGATCGCCGACGGGTCTTCGGGGTCCGCGGCTGAGGGTGCTCACGGCGTACGTCGCTGACATATTGTTATACCGCGTGGTGTGCGCCTTACATGAGAAACGAGAAACCAGTCGCTCATGCCGTCAAAGATGCGCCGGCGCGCATATAAATTCGATGGTGCTTCGGGGGCTGGAGAATAGTTGCCCTGCGCTCTCAGCGCGGTTGGTGGTGGACCGATTGTGGCTATATGCACCCTATATATGGCGGCAGCCGCGGCGCCATGGATTTTATACTGACGGCCTCATTATGTACACGCCGCAGCGTATCGGGCAGGCACACTTCGCGTGGACCTGCACCCTTGCATGGAGTGTGGCGTGGAAAATGTCGAGACTGCACTTCGTAAGGTAGACGAGCCTGTCCAGGATTCCGTCACGCAGTACTCTCAGGAGATTTTCTGAGGCATTTCGGGACGGTTATTGCGACCTGTTTGGGACTGGCGCTGATTGCCCACATTCTTGTGGCGTTCGTGGGGCAATACTGAGTCGCAACCAAGTAGTCGCGCGCGACTCGGGCTGATTGATCTGGATCAATGCGCGACATTCGCTGGTTGTTATCGGCTGCACTCATTGTTCGCGCTCTGAGCAATCTGCTGATCCATATATGGAATTTATATGCTGAAGCGGCCTACATGCCATCGATTCTATACGAGATCTGGCCTAGCTATTGTGCAACGCAACATGCCTGCCGCATGCGGCGAGGCCGTTGCTGACCGGGGAAAACCATCATGCTCGATATCATCTACATCTTGATAGGCGCCGCCTTCCTGGGCGGCTGTGTGCTGTACGCCATCGCCTGCGACCACCTGTGAGGCCATTGCCATGACCCTCGACTATGTGCTGGGCGCGATCGTGACGATCGGCCTGCTGGTTTATCTCGTCTATGCCCTGATCCGCCCGGAAAAGTTCTGAGCAGGATCGCGAGGAGTAACGCGTCATGTCGTTCAATGGTTGGTTGCAGATCGCGATCTATGCTGTCCTGGTGATCCTCATCACCAAGCCGTTCGGCGGCTACATGACGCGCGTGTTCAACGGCGAACGCACGCCGCTGCGTCTGGTGCTGCGCCCGATCGAGGTCGGCATCTACAAGTTGTGTGGCGTTCGCGAGGACGAGGAGCAGCACTGGATCAGCTACGCCGTGGCGATGCTGGCCTTCAGCTTCGCCGGCTTCGTAATCATGTACGCGATCCAAAGGCTGCAGAACGTGCTGCCGTTCAATCCGCAGGGGCAGGACGCCGTGTCTCCCGACCTGGCGTTCAATACCTCGGTCAGCTTCCTGACCAACACCAACTGGCAGTCGTACGTGCCTGAGACGACGATGAGCTACCTCACCCAGATGTGGGCGCTCACGGTGCACAACTTCGTCTCGGCCGCCACCGGCATCGTGCTCGCTATTGTGCTGATCCGCGGCTTCGCGCGGCGTTCTGCACGCACGCTTGGCAACTTCTGGGTCGATCTGACCCGTTGTGTGCTGTACATTCTTCTGCCTATCTCGATCGTCGTCGGGCTGGTGTTCATCGCCCTCGGCATGCCCGAGAACCTCAATGCCTATACCGACGCAGCCACACTCGAGGGTGCCAAGCAGGTCATTGCGCAAGGCCCCGTGGCTTCGCAGGAAGTCATCAAGATGCTGGGTACCAACGGTGGCGGGTTCATGAATACGAACTCGTCGCATCCGTTCGAGAATCCTAGTGCGCTGACCAACCTCATCCAGATGCTGCTGATCTTCTCGATCGGTGCGGGACTGACCAACGTTTTTGGCCGCATGGTCGGCAGCCAGCGCCAGGGTTGGGCGGTGTTCGCGATCATGGGCGTTCTGTTCCTCGTTGGCGTGGTCACCTGCTATTCGGCGGAGTCCGCCGGCAACCCGGCCTTCGCCGCTTTCCATGTGGACCAGACGCCGAGTGCGCTGCAGGCCGGTGGTAACATGGAAGGCAAGGAGGTTCGCTTCGGCCTCGCCAACTCGGCGCTGTTCACCACCGTAACCACCGACGCGTCGTGCGGCGCAGTGAACAACATGCATGACAGCCTGCTGCCGATCGCCGGCATGGTTCCGATGGTAAACATCATGCTGGGCGAGATCATCTTCGGCGGCGTCGGCTCCGGCCTCTACGGCATGTTGCTGTTCGTCATAATCGCAATGTTCGTTGCCGGGTTGATGGTTGGCCGCACGCCGGAATACCTCGGCAAGAAGCTGGAAGCGAAAGAGGTCAAGATGGCCATGCTCGCCATCCTGATCCTGCCATTGTCGATCCTTGGCTTCACGGCATTGGCTGTGGTGCTGCCGGTCGGCACCGGCGCGATGGCGAATGCCGGCCCGCACGGTTTCAGTGAGGCGCTGTACGCCTACACCTCCGCCACCGGCAACAACGGCAGCGCGTTCGCCGGCATATCCGCCAACGTGCCGTTCTGGAACGACACGCTGGGGCTGGCGATGTTCATCGGCCGCTTCCTGATGATCATCCCTATGCTCGCGGTGGCCGGCTCATTGGTGCAGAAGAAGATCGTGCCGACCTCGGCCGGCACCTTCCCCACCGACAGCCCGCTGTTCGTCGGCCTGGTGGTTGGCGTCATCGCCATCACCGGCGGTCTGATCTACTTCCCGGCGGTTTCACTTGGCCCGGTCGTTGAGCACTTCGCGATGCACGCCGGCACCCTCTTTGACACAGGCAGCTAATCCCATGGAAATCCGCAACAAGATGCGCGAGTCCCAGTCCACCATCCTGGACCCCGCGATCCTTCTGCCGGCGATCGGGCAGTCGTTCGTCAAGCTCAACCCGCGCCTGATGATCAAGAATCCGGTGATGTTCGTGGTCGAGATCGTCGCCGCGCTCACCACCGTGATCTTCATCCGCGACCTTGCGACCGGCGGCGGCCATCTCGGTTTCACTTTCCAGATCATCGTCTGGCTCTGGGTGACCGTGTTGTTCGCCAACTTCGCCGAGGCAGTGGCGGAAGGCCGCGGCAAGGCGCAGGCGGCGACCTTGCGCAGGGCGCGCACTGAGACCGCTGCCAAGCGGCTCACGACGCTGAATGCCACGAACTGGCAGGTTGTGCCTGCACCCGAGTTGAAGCAGGGCGACATCGTCCTGGTCGAGGCCGGCGATCTGATTCCAAGCGACGGCGACGTGATCGAAGGCATCGCATCCGTCGATGAGTCGGCGATCACCGGTGAGTCTGCGCCGGTCATCCGCGAGAGCGGCGGCGACCGTTCTGCCGTGACCGGTGGCACGCGCGTGCTGTCCGATTGGATCAAGGTGCGCATCACCGCCACACAGGGTTCCACCTTCCTCGATCGCATGATCGCGCTGGTGGAAGGCGCCGAGCGACAGAAGACGCCGAACGAGATCGCGCTGAACATCCTGCTCGCCGGTTTGACGATCATCTTCGTCATCGCGGTCGCGACCATCCCGAGCTTTGCGACCTACGCCGGTGGCACGGTGTCGGTGGTAATCCTGGTGGCGCTGTTCGTGGCACTGATCCCCACCACGATCGGCGCGCTGCTGTCGGCGATCGGCATCGCCGGCATGGACCGGCTGGTGCGCTTCAACGTGCTGGCGATGTCTGGGCGCGCGGTGGAGGCCGCCGGCGACGTCGATACGCTGCTGCTCGACAAGACTGGCACCATCACACTGGGCAACCGCCAGGCGACCGAGTTTCTGCCGCTGGCCGGCGTCACCGCGCAGGAGCTTGCCGACGCGGCGCAGTTCGCCTCGCTGTCGGATGAGACGCCGGAAGGCCGCTCAATCGTGGTTCTGGCGAAAGAGAAGTACAACATCCGCGGGCGCGAAATGGCGCCGGTGGATGCACACTTCATCGCGTTCACGGCGCAGACCCGTCTATCGGGCGTCGATCTCGGCGGCTCCGCCATCCGCAAAGGCGCGGTCGATGCCGTGCTGGCCTTCGCCCGGCAAGCCGGCAACGACGGCGGCAACGGCGGCGGCGTCGCGGTGCGCTCCACTGTGTCCGAGGCCGCGGTGCGCGAACTCACAGCGAAGTCGGAAGAGATCGCCAAGTCGGGCGGCACGCCATTAGGGGTCTGCAAGGATGGCCGTCTGCTCGGCGTGATCCATCTGAAGGACATCATCAAGGGGGGCATCCAGGAGCGCTTCTCCGAACTGCGCCGCATGGGCATCCGCACTGTGATGATCACCGGCGACAATCCGCTGACTGCCGCGGCGATTGCCGCTGAATTGGGTGTGGACGACTTCCTCGCCCAGGCGACGCCGGAGGCCAAGCTCAAGCTGATCCGCGACGAACAGGCGCAGGGCAAGCTGGTGGCGATGTGCGGCGACGGCACCAATGACGCGCCGGCGCTGGCGCAGGCGGATGTCGGCGTGGCGATGAACACCGGCACCATGGCGGCCCGCGAGGCCGGCAACATGGTCGATCTCGACAGCGATCCGACCAAGCTCATCGAGATCGTCGAGATCGGCAAACAACTGCTGATGACGCGCGGCGCGCTCACCACGTTCAGCATCGCCAATGACGTGGCGAAGTACTTCGCCATGATCCCGGCGATGTTCATCGCGTTCTATCCGCAACTTCAGGCGCTGAATGTGATGCGCCTGGGCAACCCGGAGAGCGCCATTCTGTCGGCGATCATCTTCAATGCGCTGATCATCGTGGCGCTGATCCCGCTGGCGCTGCGCGGTGTGGCGTATCGGCCGATCGGCGCCGCGGCGATCCTGCGCCGCAACCTGCTGCTCTACGGCGTCGGCGGCATCATCGTGCCGTTCGTCGGCATCAAGCTGATCGACATGGCCGTCACCGCAATCGGCCTGGCCTGAGGAGGGTCAGAGACATGAAACACATTCGCCCCGCGATCGTGATGATCATCGCCATGACGGTGATCACCGGAATTATCTACCCGTTGCTGATGACCGGCATCGCCCAGGCCGTGTTCCCGTATCAGGCGAACGGCAGCCTGATCGAGAAGGACGGCAAGGTGATCGGGTCCGCGCTGATCGGGCAGAATTTTACCAGCGACAAGTACTTCCACGGCCGGCCGTCAGCGACGACGGAGCCTGATCCGAAGGATGCCACCAAGACCGTGCCGGTGCCGTATGCGGCGGACAACTCGGCTGGTTCGAACCTTGGACCGACGTCGAAGGCGCTGGTGGATCGCGTGAAGGGTGACGCGGAGGCGCTGGCGAAGGAGAACCCCGGCTCGCCGATCCCGTCCGATCTGGTCACCACGTCCGCCAGCGGTCTGGACCCCGACATCACGCCAGCTGGCGCGCTGTTCCAGGTGCCGCGTGTGGCCAAGGCGCGCGGGCTCGCCGAGGACAAGGTGCGGCAGTTGGTGGAGGACCACGTCACCGGCCGCCTGCTGGGCATCATCGGCGAGCCGCATGTCAACGTGCTGAAGCTCAACCTCGCGCTCGACGCGATGAACGGGTAGAGACTGTACAAGGATAGAGAGTCTCCCGCTCCACTGCGGGAGGGGTTGGGGGAGGGGTAGCACCAAATACCACGCCCCCCTCCCCCAGCCCTCTCCCGCGAGGGGAGGGGAGGAGTGCAGGTTGGACGATCGAGGTTCACGTGAAGGACGGCCCTCACCCGACGCGCTGTTGGAGACCGCGCAACAGAGCGCGCGTGGCCGCCTGAAGGTCTTCCTCGGCGCCGCGCCGGGTGTCGGCAAGACCTTCGAGATGCTCTCCGCCGCCCGCGCGCGCTATCAGGAAGGCGTCGATGTCGTCGTTGGTGTGGTTGAGACGCACGGGCGACGCGAAACCGAGGCTCTGCTCGACGGTATGGAAATCATCCCGCGCCGTCCGGTCGATTACCGTGGGCGCACACTGGCGGAGCTGGATCTCGATGCATTGCTGGCCCGTCGCCCGCAGCTCGCGCTGGTCGATGAACTGGCTCACACCAACGCACCAGGTAGCCGTCATCCCAAGCGCTACATGGACGTCGACGAGCTGATCGCCGCCGGCATCGATGTCTATACAACGCTCAACGTCCAGCACGTCGAAAGCCTGAACGATGTCATTGCGCAGATCACCCGCATCCGCGTGCGCGAGACAGTGCCTGACTCGATCATCGACAAGGCCGACGACATCGAGCTGATCGACCTGACGCCGGAAGACCTCATCCAGCGGCTGCGCGACGGCAAGGTGTATGTGCCTCACCAGGCGGAACGCGCCATCCGTCACTACTTTTCGCCCGGCAACCTGACGGCGCTGCGTGAGCTTGCGCTGCGACGCACGGCGCAGCGGGTGGACAAGCAGATGGTGCGCTATATGCAGGCGCACGCGATTTCAGGTCCGTGGGCGGCCGGCGAGCGCATCCTTGCCTGCATCGGGAGTGATGTCGCCGGCGCCGACGTGGTGCGTCATGCCAAGCGCATGGCCGACAGTCTGAAGGCGCCGTGGACTGCGGTGCATGTCGAGACCGGGCGCGACCTGAACCTCGGCGAGGCGGAGCGTGACCGGATCGCCGAGGCGATGCGACTGGCGGAGCGGCTTGGCGCGGAGACGGTGACGCTGCCGGGACAGGATGTCGCGGATACGATCGCCGAGTACGCGCGCGCCAACAACGTCACGCATATCATCATCGTGCAGCAACCGCGGGCATGGTGGCGGGAGCTGTTTTACGGCTCGCTGGCGCAGCAGCTTATCCGCAAGAGCGGCGGCGCGGGCGTGCACGTGCTGGGACGCAACAGCGACGCATCGAAGCCGCGTGAGTTCGTGGTGCGGACGGGCGAAGCGAGGGCCTATCTCGGCAGCCTTGCGTTCGTTGCAGTTTCACTGGGCGGCGCGCTCCTGCTGCACCAGAGGCTGGGTGTCGCCAGCGTGGCGATGGCGTTCCTGACGGCCGTGCTGGTGTCCGCGGTTGTGTATGGATTGTGGCCGGCGTTGTTCGCCAGCTTTGTCAGCGTGCTGGCCTACAACTTCTTCTTTCTGCCGCCGCTCTACACATTCACCATCGCCGACCCGGAGAACGTCGCCGCACTGTTCTTCTTCGGCGTGACCGCGGTGATCGCCAGCAATCTGACCGCGCGTGTGCGGGCGCAGGCGATCGTCGCGCGACAGAGGGCGCGCACCACCGAGGAGCTGTACCAGTTCAGCCGCAAGCTGGCGAGCGCGGCGAATCTTGACGATCTGTTGTGGGCGACCGTGCATCAGATCGCGCTGATGCTGAAGGTGCGTGTCGTCATCCTGCTGCCGGAGGATGGGCGGGTCGCGGTGCGCGCCGGCTTTCCGCCGGAGGACATGCTGGACGACGCTGACCTTGCCGCCGCGAAGTGGAGTTGGGAAAGGAACCGCACCGCGGGTCGCGGCTCCGATACGCTGCCTGGTGCCAAGCGACTGTTCATGCCGATGAACACTGGGCGCGGCGCGGTGGGCGTGGTCGGCATCGATAGCGACGAGCCTGGTCCGATCCTGACGCCGGATCAGCACCGGCTGCTCGATGCATTGGCCGACCAGGCCGCGCTGGCGATCGAGCGGGTCAATCTGGTCGAGGACGTCGATCGCGCTCGCCTGGTCGCCGAGACGGACCGGCTGCGCGCGGCGCTGCTGACGTCGATCTCGCACGATCTGCGCACGCCGCTGGCGTCGATCCTGGGGTCGGCGACCAGTCTCAGCGAGGCGATGGATGCATCGACACGGCTCGACCTGATCCACAACATCCAGGACGAGGCGGAGCGGCTCAATCGTTTCATCGGCAACCTGTTGGACATGACGCGGCTAGAGTCGGGGCCGCTGCGGCTGCGCACTGGTGCAATCGAGCTGTCCGATGCGATCGGCAGCGCTTTACGGCGTGCCAGCAAGATCCTGGCGGAGCACCGCACGCAGGTGGTGCTGCAACCCAATCTGCCGATGCTCGATCTGGACGAGGTGCTGTTCGAGCAGGTGCTGTTCAATCTGCTGGACAATGCGAGCAAGTACGCGCCCGCAGGTTCGCTGGTCACCATCAAGGCACGGCAGGACGGTGGCAATGTGGTCGTGCAGGTTCTGGATGAGGGGCCGGGCATTCCGCCTGCTGACCTGGAACATGTGTTCGACAAGTTCTACCGGGTGGGTGGCGCTGATCGGCGGCGTGCGGGCACGGGGCTGGGCCTCGCGATCTGCCGCGGTTTCGTCGAGGCGATGCACGGCAGCATCGTGGCGACCAATCGCACCGACCGTTCAGGTGCGGTGTTCACCATGACGCTGCCGGTGTTCGCGGAGGCCGAGAGGCCGACGGAGACGATCGAATGACCGAGGGAGCCGGGCCGGCTCGGGTTCTCGTGGTGGATGACGAACCGGCGATCCTGCGTTTCCTGCGCGCGGGTCTGGGCAGCCAGGGCTACGTGGTGGTCGAGGCCATGTCGGGCCAGAATGCTTTGGACGCGGTGCGGCAGCGGCGCGCCGATCTGGTGGTGCTCGATCTGGGACTGCCGGACATTGACGGCCTGGAGGTGATCCGCCGCATTCGTGAGGCCGGCGCGATGCTGCCGATCATCGTGCTGTCCAGCCGTGAGAACGAGGCCGCCAAGGTGGCGGCGCTCGATCTCGGAGCTGACGACTACGTGACGAAGCCGTTCGGCATCGACGAACTGCTGGCGCGGATACGTGCGGCGCAACGGCATCGGCTGCAGCAGCAGGGCGAGAGGCCGGTGTTCCGCACCGGCGATTTGACGGTTGACCTGGTGCGGCGGATCGTGACGGTGCGCGGCCAGGAGGTGAAATTCTCGCCGCGGGAGTATGATCTGCTGCGGCTCCTGGTGGCGCATGCCGGCAAGGTGCTGACGCACAACATGATCCTTCGCGAGGTCTGGGGGCCGAACACCGACGTGCAATACCTTCGTATCTACATCAGGGCGCTGCGGCAGAAGATCGAGAGCGACACCGAGAAGCCGGAATACATTCAGACCGAGACGGGTGTGGGCTATCGGCTGCGGGCGCCGGACTGATGGCGATCGGTGAGCTGATCGGGCCTGATCGGGTCGTGGTGGGGCTGCGGGTTTCTGACAAGTCGCAATTGCTGCAGGAGCTGGCGGGGCGTGCGGCGACGGCGCTCGGGCTGGAGCGGCGCGCGGTGTTCGATGCTTTGCAGGGGCGGGAGAACCTGGGATCAACCGGGCTCGGCAAGGGATTTGCTCTGCCGCACGCGCGGCTGGACGCGGTGGCCGAACCCTTCGCGCTGTTCGCGCGGCTGGCGCGGCCGATCGACTTCGCGGCGATCGACGAGGGGCCGGTCGATCTGGTGATCCTGCTGCTGACCCCGGGCAACGGCGGTAACCAGCACCTGGCGACGCTTGCTGCGCTGTCGCGGCCGCTGCGAAATGCAGGCTTCGTGCAGAAGCTTCGTCAGGCGCCTGATGCTGCGGCGGTGCATCAGCTACTTATGAGCGGTTGATCGGCTGATTGGGGCACGCACGCGGCGTGTCGTTTCCGTCTCACGACGCGTGTGAGGATACGATTAGGTCGTGTGGCGAGACCAACCAACAAAACAAATTCTTCGACCGTCAACTCGGCTGGCGCGGCGATGTCGCCTGCGGCGGGATCTGGCCCGCGCTTCTTGCGCTCTGCCTGGGCGCGCAGCAGCGCGGTCCGCCAACGATGCGCCTGACGCATCATGCTGGCGGACTGGGCATTTTACGATGCGTGTGGTTCCCTTAATAGGAATATAAACCGATATAACGGTAGAGAAGTTAAGCCCTATTTTCCTATTGGCGCCGTAAGTGAGCAAATCGAGTTCACCATGATTGCGTGACTCTCGTCACATCCGGCCGCCTGCCTGGTCGAATAGTCTCCTGTCGGTCTGCAGGGAGGTGCAGGAGGTGGTCGACATGCATCATTCACTCTTCGGCGGCGGCTGGGCCAAGGAAGCCTGCGGCTACATCGCCAGTGGCCTGGTGCTTTGCGCCTTCTCGGTCACGTCGATGCAGGTGCTGCGCTGTATAGGCATCGGCAGCAACATCGCGCTCATCGGCTATGCAATCATGACTCGCACGACACCCATCCTGATCCTGCACAGCCTCCTGCTGCCGATGAACATTTACCGGCTTGTCCAGATCGGGGCCGGTAGAGAGAACCTAAGGGAAGCGGCGTCATGAGCGACCTGAGCTATGCCGAACGGCTGCGCGAAACCATCGAGCGAAAGATCAGGCTGCGCGGCGCGTTCTCGTCGCAGGCGCTGATTGAGGACAACGAACGAGAGATCCGCAAGGCACAACATGCGCTGCGTGCCGTCGAGGAAGCCGAGGTAACCTTAGGGTCTCAGTGCATTGCCTACCATGCGTGGGCTGGCGAACTCGGATGACGGCGGAACGGGACACATAGAGCGGCGCTTGGAGCCGCGGGTGCCCAAGCTGAGATCGTGCCAGTGGAGTGCGGGCTCGAAGGGCGGCTTGCCGCTGCAAACTGATTGCACTATTCGACCAGTCGCCAGGAAGCGGGGCGAATGGGATCGATGCGAACAAAACTCTTGCTCGTTCTTGGGCTCGCACTGTGCTGCCTGGGAAAGCAGAAGGCGATGAGTGAAACCGTCTCGCCCAATGCGGATCCCGGTCGACTGCGAGTTATCGTCCGGGCCGAGGCCCAGAAGACGGGAACAAAGGCTGTTGTGTTTGGCATGTGGGTGCGTGATCGCGAGATTCTGACGATGGCCTTGGGCAATTCGATGACAACCGTACCAGCCACCACAGCCATGCACTGGCGCATCGGCGGCATCGCCGAGACCTTCATGTCCACCCTGCTCCTGATGCTGGTCGAGCAGGGGCGCATAGACCTGGACGACAAGATATCCCGCTGGTTCCCGCAACTCCTGGCCGCCGATCAGGTAACGGTGCGTATGCTGGTGGGCAACACGGCCGGCTACATCGATTATGTGGCCGTCGAGGACTTTCTGAAGCTGGAACTGGCGGAGCCGTTCCGAACCTTTACGGAGGACGAATTGATCAACTACTCGGTCCGCGATGGCAAAATGAATTTTCCACCCGGCACGAGCCAACAATACTCACACACGGACAACGTCATTCTGGGCCAGGTCATTCAGCGCGCCACCAGGCAATCCATGAAGGAGCTGTACGACAAGAACATCTTCGGACCAATGCGCATGAATGACACGCGGTATCCGGTCGATCAGCAAATTCCGAGCCCGGTGCTGCATGCCTTCACGATGGATCGCGAGGTCTACGAGGACTGCACCTACTGGAACCCGTTCTGGGGTTCGACGCCGGGATTGCCCACATCCACCATTCGCGACCTGGGCAAATGGGGGCCGATCTTCGGCACCGGCCGTTTGATCTCGCCGGCGCACTTCAGGGAGCAGATCGCCCCGACCTCCGTGGGGAAAGGCAAGAACAAGCCTGATCTGTATTTTGCTTACGGCTTCGTGGTGTCCAATGGCTGGCTGGTGCAGAATCCCAGCATCGATGGCTACAGCGGCGGCTTCGGATACAACCTGGCCACCGGCGTGACGATCGTGGTCGGGTCCACCAAAACCGAGGCCGCGACCACGGATGCGTCCGCCTTCGACATCCTCCGCGAGGTCGTCAGGTATGTAACTCCTGCATCGCCGATCAACTTTTGAGCGCCTCAGTTGCGGGGCCAACGCCATTCGTCTGAGCGCTGACTTGCTCCGCTCGACTGATTGAACTATCCGAGCTCAATCCACTCGAAGGAGGTCAGGTATGGAATCGAGCCGGCGGAACGCCATGCGGTCTATTGCCGCCATCGGCCCATTGATGCTGTTGGGAGCGAAGGCGGCATCTGCGGCATCCGATGCCGCTCAGATCACCCAGAATGCCACAGCAGCACTTCACCGGCTCTACGCGGCCGACCATCGGGCGGCAGAGCTTGGGCGAAAGGCCGTTGGAGTCCTGGTGTTCCCCAAGATCGTGAAGGGCGGCTTCATCTTCGGGGCGCAGGGCGGCAAAGGCGTGCTATGGGTGCATAACCATGTCGACGGCTTTTACACGATTGGTGCGGCATCGTTTGGATTGCAGGCGGGTGTGCAGTGGTTCAGCTACGCCTTGTTCTTCATGGATCCCGCGGCGTTGCAGTTCCTCGACAAGAGTGACGGGTGGGCGATTGGCGCCGACCCGAGCGTGGCTGTGATCGATGTGGGTGCGGGTGCGGAGTTCGACAGCAGCACCTTGTCGCACAAGGTTATCGCCATTCCATTCGGGCAAAATGGACTTATGGCAGGGCTGGCGCTGCAAGGGTCGAAAATCACGACATACAATCCCAACGCCTGATTCCAGATCGCGCGCGGGGCAAAGGGGTGGGATCAGATGCCGTCGCTGAACTGCGGGTGATCCGCATGGGCGGCATACAGCGGGTCTTTGCCGATTGCCCTGCGAAGTTTCCGCATTTCGTTTGGTGTCGCGACATAAAGGGTGTGGCCCGCGGCGATAACGTTCTTGGCGATTGCATCGGCGACCTGCACATGCGGGTCGTCCGTGTCGTCGACGGCAGGGCCGCCTACAAAACGGATGTAGAGGGCAGCCGCGATATAGGCAATGCCCTCCGCTTCATAATGCGAAAGGCCTCGGCTGCGCGGTAGGTCCAGGTCATCGATGACGGCATGGGTCATTTCATGCACGGCTATTCGCTTGTCATCGATCGTCACAAGGGAATCCTTCATCAATGTGACGGTATCCGTGTGAGGATTGTATTTGCCGTCGCGCGGGTTGTCGTCGTCATCATCGAGATCGGGGTCGATATCGACAATCACGAGGCCTTCTTTAAGCTTTTTGGCGACAGCCTTGTATCTGTCACCCCCGATCCTGACGGCCTCGGCCACGAAGCGTATTTTCTGCACCTCCGGAGAGTGCAGGAGGGCTACGATGTCGTCCTCAATGGCCATGGCCGGCTTCCTTCATGGATGCAGACGCCAATTGCTAGCCAGGAGAGTGCCGGCACGCTGTGAAGTAGTGCACAGAATACTGCGCGGCAGGGACGAGAAAGAGGGAGGATCAGAATGAGCACAAGCACCGAGCAGAACAAGGCAATCATCCGGCGTTTCTTGGATGCTTGGAACGGTCGTCAGCCGGAGGCATTCGACGAACTCGTAGCCCGGGACGTCGTGCGCCACTGCCAAGCGACCCCAGGTGTCGATGTGTTGGATCTTGATCAGCTCAAGGCCTTTCTCCGATTGGATACCGGGGTCTTTCCTGATTCGGTTCAGACAATCAAACATCTGGTTGCCGATGGGAATCTCGTCGCCTTGTGGGCGACATACGAGGGCACGCAGCGGGGACCAATGGGTCCATTTTCACCTTCAGGCGCCAGGGCGCAATTTGATTTCGGGGCGGTGTTTCGCATGGAGGACGGGAAGATTGCGGAGTGGTGGGTGACCTGGGACAACATGACGATACTTCGGCAGCTCGGCCACCTTCCGAGTGGTTGAGACGAGCGGGAAACCGGCCGTGATTGACACACCTGTCCACCTGCACAACAACGCTCGCGAGGGAACATTGGAGGGCGGGCGATGACCGCAACGCAGCCACTCGCCGGCCGCGCCGGCTGGTATGGCAGGGAGCTGGATCAATCCGGCGCCTGGATACGTGCGCTGACCGACAGCCACCGCGCGGAGATCGATGCCGCCCTGGCCCGGGCGAAGCGTGCGCGCTTGCCACTGTTCGGCTTCGGCCGCGACGACTTCCCACTTCCCACGACCGCGGCGCTGCTGGCCGAGATCGGCGATGAGCTGGAGAACGGGCTGGGCGCGGTGCGCCTGCGCGGCCTGCCGGTCGACCGCTATTCCGACGACGACATCCGCCAGATCTTCTGGGGTCTCGGCCGCCAGCTCGGCACCGCGGTGTATCAGAACGCCCGCGGCGAAATCATGGGCGAGGTGCGTGACGAGACAAGGCTGTCCGACAAGACGTTTGAAGCAAGCGAAGCCGGAAAAGTCGTTTCGTCCCGTGCTCGTGCCCGTTCAGCGGGACCGCTGCGCTGGCACACCGACCGCTGCGATGTCATCGCCCTGCTGTGCGTGCGCAACGCCAAGGCCGGCGGGATCAGCAAGCTCACCAGCATCGTGACGATCTACAACGAGATCCTGCGTCGCCGGCCTGACCTGCTGGCGCTGCTAAGCCAGGACTACTGGAGCGCGCGGCCTGGGGACGAGCACGGCGTCTACGCCATGCCGGTGTTCGCCGTGCAGGACGGCAAGCTGACCTGCCAGTATTCGCGCACCTATGTGGAGCAGGCGCAGGAACGCCCGGGAGTTCCTCGGATCACCGCGGCGCAGAACGAGGCGCTCGATCTGCTGGCCGAGGTGGCGGAGGAAGTGTGCCTGTACTCGCCGTTTGAACCCGGCGACATCCAGTTGCTGAACAACCACGTTATTTTCCACGGCCGCACGGCGTACGAGGACGACAGCGCCACGCATCAGGAGAGGCTGCTGTTCCGCCTATGGCTGTCGATGCCGAACAGTCGGCGCCTGCCGCGCGGGTTCGAAACGTTGTGGGGCAGCACGGAGCCGGGAGAGCTGCGCGGCGGTGTCGCGCAACCTGCGACAGGGGAGCGGATCCCGCTGAAGGCGGCGTAGCGTCTGCTGTCACAATTGTTTCATGCACAAGGTGAGATGGCGCCAATAGACCCCGCAGGTTGAACCACATCGGGGAATGTCATGCGGACCAGCAACGTGTTGCCAGCCTTGACTGCTGCGCTCTTGGTTACAGGTGCGGCGTCCGCCGCCAGTCCACAGGAGGCGACACCAACCGCTACTCCAATCAAGCATGTGGTGATCATCTTCAACGAGAACGTCTCGTTCGATCATTACTTTGCCACCTATCCGAGAGCGACCAACCCGCCGGGCGAGCCGCATTTCATGGCGGCAGCGGGGACGCCGGGGGTCAACAATCTGGCGAATGCCAACCTGCTCAGGCGGAACCCGAATACCAATCCGGCGAACGGTCCCGATGCGGCACTGCCATTCCGGCTTGACCGCACGCAGGCCAACACGCAGGACCAGAACCACGCCTATACTGCCGAGCAGCAGGCCTATAACGGCGGCAAGATGGATCTGTTCCCCAAGTATACCGGCAAGGGGACGCCTGGGGGCGCCGGAGCGTTCGGCACCAAGGGGCAGGTGATGGGCTATTTCGACGGCAATACTGTCGCTGCCATGTGGCAGTACGCCCAGCATTTCTCGATCAACGACAACGCCTGGACCGACACCTACGGTCCCTCCACGCCCGGCATGCTGGAACTGGTGGCCGGTCAGACCAACGGCATGAAGATCGTCGCCACCACCAAGCAGCCATCGACGCCTGCCGCGGTGTCCTACTACGTCGCCGACGGGCAAGGCGGCTGGACGATGATCAATGACGTCGATCCCGGCTATGACATCTGCTCTGTGCCGCAGGACCAGGCGATGATGACCGGCAGGAATATCGGCGATCTGCTGAACAAGGCCGGCGTCACGTGGGGCGGTTTTATGGGTGGGTTCAATCTGGCGACAACGAATGCCAATGGCTCCAGCGGGTGCAAGCGCAGCACACAATCGGCGGTCGTCGGCAAGGCTATCGTGGACTACATTCCGCACCATAACTGGTTCCAGTATTTCGCGTCGACGGCGAACCCGACGCATGCGCGTCCCAGCTCGGTGGGGGCCATCGGCCAGAGCCTGCAAGCTGATGGCAAGACGGCTGACCCGGCGAACCACGAATACGATCTCCAGGACTTTTACGATGCGCTGAAGGCCGGCGACTTCCCGGCTGTGTCGTATATCAAGCTGGACGCTTATCAGGACGGTCACGCCGGCTATTCCGATCCGTTGGACGAACAGGCAGGCACTGCAACGCTGATCAACTTCATCGAGCAGCAGCCGGACTGGCAGAGCACCGCGATCTTCATCACCTGGGATGATTCGGACGGGTGGTACGACCATGCCTACACCCCGCCTATGCATGCTTCATTCGATGCGCAGGCTGATCAGCTCAATGGCGCTGGCAAATGCGGCAGCGGTACGGCGCCGCTGGGTGTCGAGGGCAAGCCGGTTAATGGGCGCTGCGGCCCAGGCACGCGCATTCCGTTCCTGGTGATCTCGCCATGGGCGCGGCCGAACCATGTCGATCATGCGCGCATTTCGCTGGCTTCGGTGGAGCGCTTCATCGAGGACAATTGGCTGAAGGGCGAACGCCTCGGTGGCGGCTCTTTCGATGCGACGGCGGGCTCCGTTGTGGGGATGTTCGATTTCAATGCGAGGCATCACGTTGCGGCGCTGTATCTGGATCCGGATACGGGCGACGTGCTGAAGGCGCCGCCACGCTGAGGCGGGTCGTTGTTGCTCTGGTGCTGCTCGTCGCGGTGGTGGCAGCGGAGGCGCGGCAGCCAGGCGAGGGCGGTGGCGACGCTCCCAGGCCCCCTCTCCCCGGCCCCCTCCCGCAAGGCAAGGGGGAGGATGGATTCTTGCTAGCGCAGGGCCTGAATCCCTACCCGGTGCGGCTGGTGCGGCCGTCGGCGGGGCCGCTCTCGGCCATGGCGCGTCTGGGTCAGCGCATATTCTTCGATACCGGCCTGTCCGCCTCCGGCCAGATGGCCTGTGCTTCCTGCCATAACCCTGCGGAACATTATGGACCACCGGATGACGCCCCCGGGGAGCGGCAGCGGGTCCGGGCAATCCCGTCGCTGACGTATCTGGAGCGGCATGCTCCGTTCAGCGTCGGTCCGGATCGCGACGAGGACGAGAACAGCAGCGTGCCGTTGCAGGTCGTTGTGGCGCGCGGGGCGACGCGCGCGCCAAAGACCGCGCACAATACGGCGGACTCGGCGGTCAATCTGGTGCCGCAGGGCGGCCTGTTCTGGGACGGCCGCGTCAATACGTTACAGGAACAGGCGCTGACAGCCGCTGCTCAACCCGACCGAGATGGCCAATGCCAGTGCCGCGGAGGTCGCGGCAAAGCTGCGGGCACGTCCTTACGCGTCGTATTTCGCCGAACTGTTCGGCCCGGCGATCCTCGATGAGCCAGAGCTGCTGATGTCGGAAGCGATGTTCGCTGTGGCGCGCTACCAGATCGAAGAGCCAGGTTTCCATCCCTACACCAGCAAGTACGACTATTGGCTGGAGGGCAGTGCGCGGTTCACCCCGGATGAACTGCGCGGCTATCTGCTGTTCAACGATCCGGACAAGGCCAATTGTGGCGGCTGCCATCTGGACCGGCCAGCGGCAGACGGGACACCACCGGTGTTCACGGACGGCCAGTTCGAGGCACTTGGTGCGCCGCGCAACCCGGCGCTGTTGGCCAACCGCGATCCGGCCTATTTCGACCTCGGCGTTTGTGGGCCCTACCGCGACGACATGCGCGATCAGACGCAGTTCTGCGGCATGTTCACCACGCCAACCCTGCGGAACGCCGCCACGCGTCACGCGTTCTTCCACAATGGGACGTTTCGATCACTGCAACAGGTGATGGACTTCTACGCCTTCCGCGACGTCGCGCCGGAGAAGGTGTATCCGCGTGGCCCGGACGGAGAGGTAGCGAAATACGACGACATTCCGCCTCGGTTCCGAGCGAACATCGACGTGGTGGACCCGCCGTTCGATCGTCATCCGGGGGACCCGCCGGCGATGACCGAGCAGGATGAACGCGACATCATCGCGTTTCTGCGGACGCTGACGGATGGCTATCGGCCTGATCCAACGGTCGGGCCATAAGGTTTGACGAAACACAAACGGCCGCCTCAGCTTGCAATTCAGCCGCCAAGGCCCTCATCTAGGGGGTAAATCGGGGATCGAGCCGGGAGGTGCGGGTGGCCGGGTTTGAGCCATGGAGCCGTGAGCGCGGGGCCGAGATCATTGCGAGAGAAGCCGTCCGCGAGGGTGCCACGCTGCCGATCCTCCACGCGCTGCAGGAGGCTTTCGGCCACATCCATGCCGAAGCGATCCGGATGATCGCCGAGACGCTGAACCTCACGCGGGCTGAGGTCCATGGCGTCATGAGTTTCTATCATGATTTTCGCCAGCACCCGCCCGGCCGGCACGTGCTGCGCCTGTGCCGCGCCGAGGCCTGTCAATCGCTGGGGGCCGATATGCTGGCCTCGCATGTACGCCAGCGGCTCGGCGTTGAGTGGCACGACACGACTGCGGATGGGGCCGTGACGCTGGAGCCGGTGTTCTGTCTGGGCCTGTGCGCGATCGGTCCGTCGGCCATGCTTGACGGCGCGCCGCTTGGCCGGCTGGACAACGCACGGATCGATGCGGCCCTGGAGCGTGCGCGATGACGGTTCGCGTCTATGTTCCGCGCGATGCGGCAGCGCTGGCGCTGGGTGCCGATGCGGTTGCCTCGCTGTTGAGCCAGGCGGGCGAGGTCGAGCTGGTGCGCACCGGCTCGCGCGGACTGTTCTGGCTGGAGCCGATGGTTGAGGTGGTGACCTCCGCTGGGCGTATCGCCTACGGTCCGGTCACGGTCGCGGATATTTCCAGTCTGCTGGGTGCCGGCATGCTGGTCGGGGGTGCGCATCCGTTGCGTTTGGGGCGGCCGGAGGAGCTGCCGTATCTCGCGAAACAGACGCGGCTGACATTCGCGCGGTGCGGCATCGTCGACCCGTTGTCGCTGGATGACTATCGTGCACATGGCGGGCTGAAGGGCATCGCGCGTGCGATCGAGATCGGACCGGCCGCGACGATCGAGCAGGTGACTCAGTCAGGGCTGCGGGGGCGTGGCGGGGCAGGGTTCCCGACCGGCATCAAGTGGAAGACGGCGGCGGAGGCGAAGGGCGAGCGCAAGTTCATCGTGTGCAATGCGGACGAAGGTGATTTAGGGACCTTCGCCGACCGGATGCTGATGGAGGGCGATCCGTTCGTGCTGATCGAGGGCATGGCGATCGCCGGTATCGCGGTCGGCGCGACCAAGGGTTACGTGTATACACGTTCGGAGTATCCGCACGCGATCGCCACATTCAATGCGGCGCTCGATGTCGCCCGACGGGAGGGACTGCTGGGCGGCAACGTGCTCGGTTCGTCGCATGCGTTCGATATCGAGCAGCGCGTCGGTGCTGGTGCTTATGTGTGCGGTGAGGAGACCTCGCTGCTCGACAGCCTGGAAGGCAAGCGCGGCCAGGTGCGCGCCAAGCCGCCGCTGCCGGCGCACAAGGGTTTGTTCGGCATGCCGACGGTGATCAACAATGTCGTGTCGTTGGCCAGCGTGCCGATCATCATGGACAAGGGGGCGGACTTCTATCGTGAGATCGGCATGGGCCGTTCGCGCGGCACAATGCCGATCCAGCTCGCCGGCAACATCAAGTGTGGTGGGCTGTTCGAGTGCGGCTTCGGTGTGACGCTTGGCGAGCTGGTGAATGACATCGGTGGTGGCACCCGATCGGGTCGGCCGGTGCGCGCGGTGCAGGTCGGCGGGCCGCTTGGTGCGTATTTCCCGCCGTCGCTGTTCGACACGCCGTTCGACTACGAGGCGTTCGCGGCGCGTGACGGGCTGATCGGTCATGGCGGCATCGTGGTGTTCGACGATACGGTGGACCTTGCGAAGCAGGCGCGGTTCGCCATGGAGTTCTGCGCCGAGGAATCGTGCGGCAAGTGCACGCCGTGTCGGATAGGCTCGGTGCGCGGCATCGAGGTGATCGACCAGATCGCGGCCGGCGAAGCGGTCGCTGCGAATGTCGATCTGCTGCGTGACCTCTGCCACACCATGAAGTTCGGTTCGCTGTGCGCGCTGGGCGGGTTCATTCCATATCCGGTGATAAGCGCGTTGGACCATTTCCCCGAGGATTTTCGCCCCGTGCGCCGCGAGGCCGCGGAATGAGACCCCATGTGACAGTTACTCGATGAGGCACATATGCCGCTAATTCAAGAAATCGACTACGGAACGCCGGAGAGTTCGTCGACCGAGCAAGTCACGCTGACGATCGATGGGCAGGAGGTCACGGTTCCCGCTGGCACATCGATCATGCGTGCGGCGATGGAGGCGGGCATCCGTATTCCGAAGCTCTGTGCGACCGATTCGCTGGATGCGTTCGGTTCCTGCCGCGTGTGTCTTTGCGAAGTCGAGGGCCGTGGGGGTACGCCGGCATCCTGCACCACGCCGGTCGCGGCGGGGATGAAGGTCTCCACGACCAGTGAGCGCGTGCGTCGCGTGCGTCGCGGCGTGATGGAACTTTATTTGACCGATCATCCGCTGGACGGTTTTACCTCGCCGGTCGCCGGCAACAGCGAATTCCAGGAGATGGCCGGGCTGATCGGCGTGCGCGAGGTGCGCTACGGCCAGAACGGCGTCAATCACCTGCATGCCGAGATCGATGCATCCAATCCTTATTTCCAGTTCGATCCCGCGCGCTGCATCGTGTGCTCACGTTGTGTGCGCGCCTGTGAGGAAACGCAGAACACCTTCGCGCTGACCATCGAGGGGCGAGGCTTTGCGTCCAAGGTGGCGGCGGGCGCCGGCGAGCCGTTTCTGACCAGCGAATGCGTGTCCTGCGGTGCCTGCGTGCAAGCCTGCCCGACCGGCTCGCTGCTGGAGAAGACTGTGGTCGAACTCGGTCAGCCCGAGCATTCGGTGATTACCACCTGCGCCTATTGCGGCGTCGGCTGCAACTTCAAGGCCGAGATGCAGGGCGACACCGTGGTGCGCATGGTGCCCTGGAAGGACGGCAAGGCGAACCACGGACATTCGTGCGTGAAGGGCCGCTTCGCATGGGGCTATGCCAATCACCGGGACCGCGTTCTTGCGCCGATGATGCGCGAGAAGATCACCGATCCGTGGCGGGAAGTGACTTGGGAAGAGGCAATCGGGCGCGTCGCATCCGAGTTCAAGCGCATTCAGGCGACCGCAGGCAAGGATGCAATCGGCGTCATCACCTCGTCGCGCTGCACCGACGAAGAGACGTATCTGGTGCAGAAATTGGCGCGCCAGGTGTTCGGCAACAACAATACCGATACCTGCGCACGCGTCTGCCATTCGCCGACGGGCTACGGGCTGAGCACGACGTTCGGCACCTCGGCCGGCACGCAGGATTTTGACTCCGTCGAACAGGCCGACGTCATGCTGCTGGTCGGCGCCAACCCGACCGACGGCCATCCGGTGTTCGCATCCCGCATGAAGAAGCGGCTGCGGCAGGGGGCGAAGCTGATCGTCGTCGATCCGCGCCGCATCGACCTGGTGCGCATGCCGCATGTTGAGGCAGCGCATCATCTGCCGCTGCGGCCCGGCACCAACGTCGCGGTGCTGACCTCGCTCGCCCATGTGATCGTCACCGAGGGGCTGGTGAATGAGGCCTTCGTGCGCGAGCGCTGCGACTGGGATGCGTTCCAGGACTGGGCGCGTTTCGTTGCCGAAGAGCGCAACAGCCCCGAGGCGGTGGCGCAGATCAGCGGCGTCCCGGCGCAGACGATACGCGAGGCGGCTCGGCTCTATGCCAAGGCGCGCAATGGCGCGATCTACTACGGGCTGGGCGTGACGGAGCACAGCCAAGGCACCACCGCGGTGATGGCGCTGGCGAATCTGGCGATGGCGACCGGCAATATCGGCCGGCCTGGCGTGGGGGTGAATCCGCTGCGCGGACAGAACAATGTGCAGGGAAGCTGCGACATGGGTTCCTTCCCGCACGAGTTGCCTGGCTACAGGCACATCGCCAATCCAGCGGTGCGCGCGATCTACGAGAGCGAGTGGGGCGTGACGCTGGATCCTGAGCCGGGATTGCGCATCCCCAACATGATCGATGCGGCGCTGGATGGCTCGTTCCGCGGTATCTACATCCAGGGCGAGGACATCGTGCAGTCCGATCCCGACACCAAGCATATCACCGCGGGCCTCGCGGCGATGGAGTGCGTGGTGGTGCACGACCTGTTCCTGAACGAGACCGCGAACTACGCGCATGTGTTCCTGCCTGGGTCGACGTTCCTCGAGAAGGACGGCACGTTCATCAACGCCGAGCGACGCATCAACCTGGTGCGCAAGGTGATGGCGCCGCGTGCCGGTTTTGCGGACTGGGAGGTGACGCAGGAAATCGCTCGTGCGATGGGGCTCGAGTGGAACTACACGCACCCGTCGCAGATCATGGACGAGATCGCCCGCACGACGCCGACGTTCGCAGGTGTGTCGTTCGCGAAGCTTGAGCAAGGCTCTGTCCAGTGGCCGTGCAACGACAAGGCGCCGGAGGGCACGCCGGTGATGCATATCGGCGGCTTCGTGCGCGGCATGGGCAACTTCTGCATCACCGAATACGTGCCGACCGACGAGAAGGTCGGACCGCGCTTCCCGCTGCTGCTGACCACGGGGCGGATCCTGTCGCAGTACAACGTGGGCGCGCAGACGCGGCGCACGGAGAACGTGGTGTGGCACCATGAGGACGTGCTGGAGATCCATCCGCACGACGCTGAGGAACGCGGGGTGCGCGACGGCGATCTGGTGCGGCTGGCGTCGCGCTCAGGCGAGACGACGTTGCACGCGAAGATCACCAGCCGTGTGGCGCCCGGTGTCGTGTACACGACGTTCCACCATCCATCGACACAGGCGAATGTGGTTACCAGCGACTATTCCGACTGGGCGACCAACTGTCCGGAATACAAGGTGACCGCGGTGCAGGTCTCGCCATCGAACGGGCCGAGCGAGTGGCAGGACGAATATCGTGAGCTGACCGAGCGCAGCCGCCGCATTGAGGTTTTCCCGGCCAAATGACAGAGTCCGACCCGGTCCGCAGCGTCGTACGTACCGCTTGGCGCGGTGACACAGCGACGCGCGGCGCTCGCGCGATCCCGGAGGAGACGCCGATCGCGCTCACCTATAACCGCAGTGCCTATGCGGTGATGCTGGCGACGCCGGCGGACCTGGAAGATTTTGCATTAGGCTTCAGCCTCACCGAAGGCATCGTGCAATCCGCCGCAGAGATCGACGAGTTGGAAGTCGTGGCGGTGGACGCTGGCATCGAGCTCCGTATGTGGCTGGTGCCAGAACGGGCCGACTCGATCACGCAGCGCCAGCGCCGCCTGGCCGGCCCGAGCGGCTGCGGCCTGTGCGGGTTGGAGAGCCTCGCGGATGCCGTGCGCACGCCGCCGCATCTATCCTCGGCGGCACGATTTGACACTGCTGCCCTCCACACTGCGATGGCGGCCTTGCCCGCCGCGCAGAAACTGAACCAACAGACACACGCGGTGCACGCCGCCGCCTTTTGGCATCCGCAGCGCGGGCTCGTCGCTTTGCGCGAGGATGTCGGCCGGCACAACGCGCTCGACAAACTCGCCGGTGCTCTGGCGCGCGATGGCGTCACGGCGGCGGAAGGACTGCTGCTGCTGTCGAGCCGCATCTCTGTTGAAATGGTGCAGAAGGCGGCGATGATCGGTGCGGCCGTGGTGGTCGCGGTGTCCGCGCCGACCGCGCTCGCGGTGCGCATTGCCGAGGAGGCCGGCATTACTCTGGTCGGTATCGCCCGCGCCGACGGCTTCGAAGTGTTCACTCATCCCGAGCGCATCGTCGCGCAGCAGGTGCAGCATGTCGCCTGACAAGCTGGCCTATATGGCCAACCAGATCGGCAAGTACTTCGCGCATCAGAAGCATGATCAGGCGGTGGCATCGATCGCCGATCATCTGCGGAAGTTCTGGGACCCCAGGATGCGCGGCACCATCCTGGCGCAATACGACGCGGTGAAGGGGCAGCTTGATCCGCTGGTCCAACAAGCAGTTGAACAATTACGCAAAGCTGACCTAAGCTCGTAACGCGAGCGTGATTGAGTGATTGCGCTTGCCCAAAGTGAAATAATTCTGGGAGCAAGCGGTTCATGAGCTCAACGACATTGTCTGGCCGTGCGCCTGGCCTGCTCAGTCGCGAGCGCACCATAGCGGGAATGGGTTTCAGTCGCTGGATGGTGCCGCCTGCCGCGCTCTGCGTGCACCTGTGCATTGGCCAGGCTTACGCGTTCAGCGTGTTCAACCTGCCGATGACGCGGCTGATCGGCATCACGCAGTCGGCGCCGGATGACTGGAAGCTCACGGATCTCGGCTGGATCTTCAGCATCGCGATCTTCTTCCTCGGCGCCTCCGCCGCGCTCCTCGGCCGCTGGGTGGAAGAAGGCGGCCCACGCCGTGCAATGTTCACCGCGGGGTTGTGTTGGGCCGGCGGCTTCCTGCTGTCCGCAGTCGGGGTCTACGTCCACAACATCTGGCTGATCTACCTCGGCTACGGGGTGCTTGGCGGCATCGGCCTCGGCGTCGGTTATATCTCGCCGGTCTCTACCCTGATCAGATGGTTCCCCGACCGGCCCGGCATGGCGACCGGCATGGCGATCATGGGCTTCGGCGGCGGTGCATTCATTGCCTCGCCATTGTCCGTATGGCTGATGCGGCAGTTTTCCACAGCTACCCATGTCGGCGTCGCCGAGACGTTCATCGTACTCGGGGCGGTGTATTTCTGCTTCATGATGGTGGGCGCGGCGATCGTGCGCCTGCCCGCGCCAGGCTGGACGCCGGCAGGCTACGTTGCGCCAACGGAGTCGAGCAAGCTTATCACCACGCAGAATGTATTCGTCTATCAGGCGTTGAAGACGCCGCAGTTCTGGTTGATCTGGTGGGTACTGTGCCTCAACGTCACTGCGGGCATCGGCGTGCTCGGGCAGGCATCGGCGATGAGCCAGGAGATGTTTCCGGGCAAGATCACGGTCACCGCCGCGGCCGGACTGGTGGGACTGATGAGCCTGTTCAACATGGGCGGTCGCTTCTTCTGGGCATCGGTGTCCGACTACATCGGGCGCAAGAGCACGTACTTCGTGTTCTTCGTGCTGGGCTTCATCCTGTATTCGGCGGTTCCGTACACTGGCGCCGCCGGCGACGTGGCACTGTTCGTGCTGTGCTTCTGTATCATCATGAGCATGTATGGTGGCGGGTTCGCTACCGTTCCCGCCTATCTGCGCGACATGTTCGGCACGCGCTATGTCGGTGCGATCCACGGCCTGCTTCTCACCGCCTGGTCGATGGCGGGCATCTTCGGTCCGGTTCTGGTGAACTACATCCGGCAGTACAACGTCGAGCACGGCGTGGCCAAGGCCGCGGCGTACAACGTGACCATGTACGTCATGGCGGTTCTGTTGATCATCGGGTTCTTCTGCAATCTTTTCGTGCAGGCCGTCGATGAGCGGCATCACATGAAGCATGAGGACGCCGATGCCATGGGCATTGCGGACTGAAGGAGCAGGCCATGAAAGGCACTACAACACCGCTGCATCTGGCGTTCGCCTGGGGATTCGTCGGTGTCCCGCTCGCCTGGGGTGTGGTTCAGACGCTGCTGAATGCGATGAAGCTGTTTCAGTAACGGGCACGACAGATAGTCGGCGATTCACTGCCGAACGCCTCAAGAGAAGACGTGGATGGTTGGGCCAAGCCCAACCATCACGAATGATGGTGTTACGCCGCGGTCAGCTCCGGCTGCACGATGCCGAGGAGGCGCGCCTGTAATGGGGCGTCTGCCTCCAATGCGCGCGCGCTGCCTTCGAACGCGATCTGTCCGTTGACCAGCACATAGGCGCGATCGACGATTGGCAGCACGGTTTCGGCGTGGTGCTCCACGATGATCATGGCGACGCGTCCGCGCAGGCGCACCAACGCATCCATCACCTCCTGCACAACCGCTGGTGCCAGACCCTCGAACGGTTCGTCGAGCAGGATCAGCCGGCTGGGCACCGTCAGGGCGCGGGCGATCGCGAGCATCTGGCGTTCGCCGCCCGACAGACTTTCTGCCCGTGCGCGCTGCAAGATCTTCAGCTTCGGGAACAGCGCGAAGATTTCGTCGAATGATGCGCCGCCGGGGCGCGCGGCCAGCCGAAGGTTCTCCATCACCGTGAGGTTGGGGAACAACCGCCGTCCTTCCGGCACTATGGAAATGCCCAGCCGGTTGATCTCGTAATGCTTTGCTTGCGTGATGTCGGTGCCATCCATCGTGATCCGGCCAGCACTTTTCTCGACTGTGCCGGTGATCGCGCGCAGCATCGTCGTCTTGCCAACGCCGTTGCGTCCGAGGAGCGCCACCGCCTCGCCATCGTGCACTATCAGATCGAGATCGGTCAGCACCAGGCTGCCGGCATACCCGGCGCGCACCTTTGCCAGTTCAAGCAGCGGCTTCGCGCCAGCAGGCCGCACAGTGTCGGGCCGCACCGTTGGCACCGGCCCACCGGCACGCGTCGTCCCCATATAGGCTGTGATCACCTCCGGATTGCTGGCGACCTCGGCCGGCTTGCCATCAGCGATCACGCGACCCTGGTGCAGCACCGTGATGCGATCCGACAGTGCCAGCACGCGATCGATGTCGTGCTCGATGAGCAGCACGGCATGCGTCGTGGCGAGCTGACGGATCAGAGCACCAACCACCTCGCGGTCGGCTTCCGCCAGCCCTGCGAGGGGTTCGTCCAACAGCAGCAGCTTCGCGTCCGTCGCCAGCGCGATGGCGATCTCCAGCAGCCGCCGTTCGCCATGCGACAAGTTGGCGCAGGGTTCGGCCGCGCGATCCTCCAGCCCGACTGCGGCCAGCAGCGTCCATGTGCGGGCATTGATCGCCTCGATCGCGTAGGCATCGCGCCACAGGCTGTTCTGCAGCGGGCTGCGTGCCTGCACAGCGACACGCACGTTCTCGAACGTGGTCAGGTTGCGGAACACGCTCAGGATCTGGAACGAACGGCCGAGGCCGAGGCGAATGCGGCGGTGCACTGGCAGATGCGCGATGTCTCGGTCATTGAATACGATCTGGCCGGCATCCGCGCGGAGGAGTCCGGTGAGCATGTTGAACAGCGTCGTCTTGCCGGCGCCGTTCGGGCCGATCAGGCTGTGAAGCCGGTAGGGATGCACATCGAGCTGCACATCAGCCGCCACGACCAGCGATCCGAAACGCTTGTGCAGACCGCGCACGGTCAGGATCGGCTGGTCCGCGTGCATGTCGCGTTGCTCGGTGTCACGAAATGGCGCGATGTGATCGGGGCGAGGTGGAACGCCCGAACGCACCAACGTCCAGCGTTGTTCGCGTCGCAGCAGACGCTGCACCGCGCCTTGGATCCCTTCCGGCGACAACAGGGCGAACAGGATGATGATCGGGGCGAACATCAGCCACCAGCTCTCGGTGATCGCGCTCAGCCGATCCTGAAGCAGGGTGAAGGCGATGGCGCCCCAGAGCGGGCCGAGGAACTGATGCACGCCGCCCAGTACGGTCATCAGCAGCGCGTCGCCGGCATGCTGCCAGCCGAGATTGTCGGCGTAGGCTCCGCGCAGCATCAGTGCGAGCAGCGCGCCGGCGTAGCCGACCACGCCGCCCAGAATGACGAAGGCCTCGAACTTCAGGCGGAAGGTGGAATAGCCGAGGCTTTGCATGCGCTGCTCGTTGTCGCGCAGTGCCTGGAGTGCGCGGCCAAATGGCGCGTGGGCGATGCGCCACAGCAGCCACATGGCACCGGTCACGGTCAGCACGGTGAAGACGTGGAAGGACCAGTCGCTGACGAGCCACGGGCGTGGCACGCCCTGCAGGCCGTTCTCGCCACCGGTGAGGTCGGTCCATTTGTACGCGATCTCGAAGGCGATCTGGGAAAACGCCAGTGTGAGCAACGAGAAATACAGTCCGCGGCGGCGCAGGATGATCAGCGCGATGGCCGCGGCGAGCAGCAGCGAGAATGCTACTGCGAACACCAACGCCTCGGCTTCGTTGTCGAGAAAACCGCGCATCGATATCGCCACGGCGTAGCTGGCGCAGCCGAAGAACACCGAGGCGCCGAATGGGACAAGACCGGTATAGCCGACCAGCAGATTCACGCCGGCGCCGTACAGGGTGTAGATGGCGATCTGGGTGATCAGGCTTACGGGCGCACCGATCGCATCCCAGGCAATCGTCAGCGCGACCAGGACGAGCAGGATCCATGGGATTGGATGGCGGAGCGCGGTCATTCGAAACGCTCCCAGCGTTCGCCTAGCAGGCCTCGCGGGCGGATCAGTAATACGGCGGCCATGAACACGTACATCATTGCGTTGGCCGCGTCGGGTTGGAACTGAATGGTCAGCGCAGTCACCACGCCAACCAGCAGCCCAGCGATGACTGCGCCAGCGAACGAGCCGAGTCCGCCGATCACCACCACGACGAACGCCGGCATGATGGCGTTCTCGGACATCGACGGGATCACAGTCCATAACGGCGCGGCCAGCACGCCGGCGATGCCAGCGAGACAGCAGCCGAGGCCGAACACTGCGGTGAGCACGCGCGGCAGGCGAATGCCGAGGAGGCCGACCATTTCCGGATCGCGCGAACCCGCCCGCAGGATGCGGCCGTACGGGGTGAACTGCATGAACGCCCAGAGCGCGATCAGCAGCACGACTGTGGTGAGGAACACCGTCAGCCGATATTTGGTGATCAGCACCGGTCCCCAGAGATAAATGCCTGAGAGGAATGGCGGCTGGCTGAAGGGTTGGCCGATACCGCCGTAGACCAGTCGCAGAAGCGCCTCGATCATCAACGCCAGGGCGAAAGTGATGATCAAGCTGATCAGCGGTTCCTTGTCGTATAGCTGGCGGATTACTGTCTTCTCCACCACCATGCCGACAGCGCCGACCAGCAGCGGTGCCAACAGCACGCCGGGCCAGCCGAGGTATTGATACAGCGTCAGCGCAAAATACGCGCCGAGTGCGAAGAAGTTGCCATGTGCGAAGTTCACGATGCCCAGCAGACCAAAGATGATCGACAGGCCGATCGCGATCAGCACGTAGAGGCCACCGAGCACGAGCCCGGTAGCCACCTGCGAGAGGATGACATCCAGCACGGCGAATTCAGGTCATGTGGCAGCCGTTGGCCACCGGATCGCCGAAGACCTTTTCGAGATCGGCCAGGTTCTCCGGCACGACGCCCTTGACGTCAAAGTAGTCCCATTTGTCGGTGATCTTCGGCTTCGCCTGCACCACCAGGTTGCGCAGCAGCATCTGGTGGTCGCCCTTGCGCCAATAGTATGGGTTTGTCGCCGAGCCGCCCTTCCAGGTTTCGAGGCCCTTGATGATTGCCTCGGTGTCGGTGGACTTCGCCAGCTCGATCGATTCGAACAACGACTTGGCGGCGATCCAGCCCATCCATGCCTTGTCGGCCGCGGGCTTGCCGTATTTCTTCTGATAGGCGGCGGCGAAGGCCTTTTCCTCCGGCGGGTTGTTCGGATTGTTGTACCACCACAGCGCGGTATAGAGCCCGGTCGCCGCGTCGGGACCGACGGCCCAGATGTCGGTGTCGCCAATGGCAATCTCGCAGATGGGGATCGAGCCCTTCATCCCCATCTCGTTCCACTGCTTCAGGAAAGTGGACAGATCGCCGGCCGGCACGCCGCCGAGGATCATGTCCGGCTTCGCCTGGCGGATCTTCAGGATGAACGAGCTGTAATCAGGCGTGTTCAGCGGCACGACATCGTCGCCCGCGATGGTGCCGCCGGCCTGCGCGAGGATCTGCTTGAACGACCTCGCAATGTCCTGGCCGAACGCGTAGTTCGCGGTCAGGAAGTACCACTTCTTGCCGTAGCCCATGATGTACGGCGCGAACATCGCTGCCTGCACCGCGACGGGGGTGTTCAGCCGGAACGTGTAGTGGTTGCAGTTCTTGCCGCTCATGTCGGTGGCGGCGGCGTTGTTGCAGACGAACGGGACCTTCAGTTGCGCTGCGGTCGCCTGCTCGGCCAGGCCATTGGAGCTGAGCGAGCCGCCGAGGATCGCTGCGACCTTGTTCTCCTGCACGAGCTTCTGCATGTTCTGCTGCGAACCTTGCGGCGAGGGTTCGTCCAGCCAGATCAGCTCCGCCGGCTGGTCCATGATCTTGTTGCCGCGTTCCTCGAGCGCCAGGTAGGTGCCGTTCGCCAGATATTCGGTCTGCGCGGCGATGTCGCCGGTCTTGGCGAGCAGCAGGCCGATCTTGATTGTGTCAGCGGCGACCGCATTGCCGATGAAGGGCCTGGCGAGCGGCGCCGCGGCAATTGCTGCGGCGCCCAGCAGCGCCCGACGGCGCGGCACGGCGAGCCCTGATCTGGTGGCAGACATGTATCCTCCCGTTGGTCACTGCGATTCCGTAACCGCCTACCTATTCTGCCGCGGCTTGGCAAGTGCGTGCGTATCGCAGGAGCGCATCGTCCGCCACGGGCTCAATGGGCCGGAAGTCGCGATGTGCGATCCAGTCCGGGCGGGTCGGAGTGCGGATATAGTTGGAGACCGCATTGAGAGTCAGATACACGATCTTGCGTGGATAGGGCGTGATGTTGCCGGCGGACCCGTGCACCAGATTGCCGTGGAACATCAGCACAGCGCCTGGCTTGCCGGTCGGCGTGAAGATGCCGCCCTGGCGCACCAGCCTTTCGACGGTTGCATTGTCCAAGGTCCATAGCGGATAGGATGTGGTGGAGGTGTCGTGCCCTGCCTTCAGCACGCCTTCCTTGTGACTGCGCGGCACCAGCATCAACGGACCATTGATCGGAAACACCTCATCGACGAACACCGAGATGTTCATTGCCCGCGGCTCCGGCATTCCGTCGTCGCGCGCCCAGGTGCCGTAGTCCTGATGCCACTGCCATACCTCGCCGTCGAACGCCGACTTCGCGTTGATCTTGAACTGATGCATGTAGAGCTGTTCGCCGAACACCTGTTCGACGGGACGGATCAGGCGCGGATGCGCGCCCAGCAGACGGAACGCCTCGTTGTAGGTGTGCGCGGCAAATGCCGTGCGCGGCGAGCCGGACTTCTCGCGCCAGATCTCCTGACGATCGGTATGGAAGATCGCCACCGCCTCGTCCCGCAGGATGGCCATCTCTTCGGCCGAGAACAGGTCGGGCAGGAACAGGTAGCCTTCCTTGTCGAACTGCTGAAGCTGCTGCTTGCTGAGCGTCATCACACTACCCTCCGCTCACGTGGCGAGGTAACCGCCATCGACATAGAGTTCAGCTCCCGTGATGTACGAGGCCTCGTCCGAGGCGAGGAACAGCACGGCATTGGCCACCTCGTCGATCTCGCCGGCGCGACGCAACGGCACGCCTTGCAGCATCTTCGCGCGCACCTCGGGATCGGCCGTCGCGCCAGACGTGCGCATCGGCGGCATCAATCCGGGATGCACGGAATTGGCGCGGATGCCGTCGCGGCCGAACTGCACCGCGGTGGATTTGGTCAGCGTGCGCACCGCGCCTTTCGATGCGTTATAGCCCATGTGCGTCATCGTCTGGCCGGTCACGCCGGAGATCGACGACAGGTTCACGATCGATCCGCCGCCCGCCTGCTTCATCGCCAGAACGGCGTGCTTGGTGCCCAGGAACACGCCGCGCGAGTTCACCGCCATCAGCCGGTCCCACGCTTCGGTGTCCAGCATGTCGGCAACCGCGCTGCCGCTGATGCCGGCGTTGTTCACCAGGATGTCGAGCTTGCCGTACTTCTGCACCGTGGCCGCGACCACGGCCTTCCAGTCGTCCTCGCTGGTCACGTCGAGGCGCATGAATTCGGCGGTGCCGTTGGCGCGCGTGATATCGGCGGCGACTTTTGCGCCTTCTTCCTCCAGCATGTCGGCAATCACCACCCTCGCACCTTCCTTGGCGAAGCGACGTGCCGTCGCGGCCCCCATGCCGGAGGCCGCACCGCTGACGATTGCCACCTTTCCTTCGAGGCGCATGTTTGTCCTCCCGAACCGCAGATTGCCGATCAGGCTGCCACGAGCCGCCCGGCTTGGCTACCGCCGCCGAACGTTGCACGATACAAGGCGGCGAGACGTGGAGAACAGGTAAATGGCCCATCGCGGCATGAAGTTCGGCATCTTTTTGGCACCGTTCCATCGTGTGGGGGAAAACCCGACGCTGGCGATCAATCGCGATGTCGAATTGCTCGAGTGGCTGGACTGGCTTGGCTACGACGAAGCCTGGATCGGCGAACACCATTCCGCCGGCTGGGAACTGATCGCGTTGCCGGAGCTGATCATCGCCGCCGCCGCGGAGCGCACCAAGCACATCAAGCTCGGCACGGGCGTAACCAGTCTGCCGTACCATCATCCGTTCATGGTGGCGCAGCGCTTCGTGCAGCTCGATCACATGACGCGTGGCCGCGCGATGATGGGCTGTGGTCCCGGCGCGCTGACGTCCGATGCCTACATGCTCGGCATCGAGCCCGAGTACCCAGCGCCCGCGCATGCTGGAGGCGATGGATGCGATCATGCGGCTGCTGAAGTGCGAAGAGCCTGTCACCATGAAGACCGACTGGTTCGAGATGCGCGCTGCGCGGCTGCATCTCGCGCCGTACACCGATCCACACTTCGAGATCGCGGTGGCCAGCACAATCACGCCGTTCGGCATGATCGCCGCTGGCACCCATGGTGTCGGCGTGCTTTCGATCGGTGCCGGTCTGCCGGGTGGTCCAGAGGCGCTTGCCAGCCAATGGAAGATCGCCGAGGAGGCCGCGGCGAAAAACGGCAAGACCATGGACCGCAAGAACTGGCGTGTCGTCGTCAATGCGCATATCGCCGAGGACGATGAACAGGCACTGCGAGAGGTGCAGAAGGGCGAGCGGGTCGAGACTGTCACATATTTCGAGGACACGCTGGGCCGCCCGCCCGGGCGTGCCGACGATCCTCTGCGTGACGGCGTGAAGATGGGCACAACTCTGGTCGGCTCTCCGGAGACGGTGACCAAGGGGATCCACCAACTGCTGAAAAACAGTCAGGGTGGGTTCGGCGGCGTTCTGTTCCGCGCGCATGAGTGGGCGACGCGCGAACAGACGCTGCGCAGCTACGAACTGTTCGCGCGCTATGTGATGCCGCAATTCCAGGGGTCACTGACGACGATCGTCGGTTCCAGCGCCTGGGCGAGAGAGAACCGCACGCAGGTGTTCGGCTCGACGGTGGACGCGGTGCGTCGCGCGTTCACCGACTTCGGCCACGCGGCGCCCGAGGAGGCGATCCGCGCGCGTACCCTCGGCGCGCGGGATCTCGACGCGGCGAAGTAGCCGGGTAATGCCCCGGCCACGGCAGGCGACCACGGGATGACAGCGGTCAACGCCTATGTCGGCCAGCCAATCGCACGCATCGAGGATCCTAGGCTGCTTCGCGGCCAAGGACAGTTCGTCGATGACGTTCGTCTGGCTGGCATGCTGCACGCCGCGATCCTGCGCAGTTCCGTCGCTGTCGCGGTCGTCATCGCCGAATCGTTGGCGATCGCCGAGGATGCGCTAGACCTGATCGAACTTGACATTGAAGCCCTGCCGCCGTGCGTCGGCGGCTTCGAACCCGTCACTGCTGTTCGAGGAAGCGGCAACCAACCTTGCCTTGACCTACACGGCGGAACTCGGTGACGCCGACGCAGCCTTCGCGGCGGCGACGGCCGACGACTGCCTTGTACGCCGCGAGCGCCTCGCGACCCAACGCCACACCGCCACCACCATGGAGACGCGCGGCCTGGCGGCGACGTGGGACAGCAGCAAGGAGCACCTTACCGTCTATGGCGCCGCCAAGGTGCCGTTTGCCTCTCGCGCCATCCTGGCTCGCCAGATGGGTCTGCTTGAATCGGCGATCGACCTGATCGAACGCGGTTCGGCATGCGCGGCGAGTTCTATCCAGAAGACTTCCTGATCCCGTTCGCCACCCGCCACCTCAATCGTCCGGTGGCGTGGATCGAAAGTCGTCGCGAACACCTGCTCACCTGCAATCACGCGCGGAAATTCGACGCCGAATTCGAACTGCTATGCAGGCGGGACGGAACCATTGTGGCCGTTCGGGGCAGGATCAGCGGCAACATCGGCGCCTACATCCGTGCCAACGCGACAATCGCTCCGCGTAACGTCGCGCTGATGTTCTCCGGTCCCTATCGTATCCCCAACATCCACATCGAATTGTCGATGCTGGTGACCAACAAGACCCCAAGCGGCACCTATCGTGCACCCGGCCGTTTCGAAGGCGACTTTTTTCGCGAGCGGCTCTTCGATATTGTCGCCGACGATCTCGGCATCGACCCGGTCGCATTCCGCCGCCGCAACCTGATCGCCAAGGACGAACTGCCGTACAGACTGGCCGTCCTCACACCGGTATTGCAGGAGGAAGAGCTCGACTGCGGCGATTACTTCTAGACGCTGGATCGCTGTCTCTTGGAATTCGACTGGGCAGAAAGGTCGAGGCATACGGGCAAGCTGATCGACGGGCGATATCACGGCATCGGCCTCGCCTGCTTCATCGAGGGAGGCGCTGTCGGTCCGCGTGAAAACGCCCGGGTCGCGATCGAAAGCAATGGCACCGTCTCGGTCTATGTCGGCTCTGCTATCGTGGGCCAGGGGCTGGAAACCATTTGTGCGCAAATCGCTGCCGATGCGCTGGAGGTGCCGATGGAACAGATCACGGTCTTCCATGGCTCCACGACCCACCTGCACGAAGGGTTCGGCTCGTTCGCCTCGCGCTCGACCGTGATGGGTGGCTCCGCCATCATAGCCGCCGCGGAGAAGCTGAAGCAGGTGCTCCGCACCGCCGCTGCCTTGCGTTTGAATTGTGCGGCCGAGGACATCGTCCTGGAGGCGGGGCTGGCCGCCTCGCCGGACGGCAACGCCATCCGCTGGGCGGACCTGGCAACTGAACACCGGCATGCTGACGGCACATACGCCAACACGCGGCGCACCTACGCCTATGGTACGCATGCAGCACACGTCGCCGTCGATCCGACGACCGGGCACGTGGATATCCTCGACTACGTCGCGGTGGGCGACGTCGGACGCATCGTCAATCCTATGACGCTGAAAGGGCAGATCGTCGGCGCCGTCGTGCAAGGCCTGGGGGGCACGTTCCTGGAACATCTCGTCTATGACGAGACAGGCCAGCTCCTCACCGGTTCGCTCGCCGACTACGCACTGCCGACGGCCGCCGACTTTCCCAACATCCGGGTGTTCGACATGGAAGAATATCCATCGCCGAATAATCCGCTTGGCGCAAAGGGAGCCGGTGAGGGAGGCATCGTGCCGGTCGCTGCCGTCATCGCGAGCGCGATCGCGTCGGCGATCAAGCCGAAGTCGCTGCCGCTGTCACCCCCGCGGGTCTGGGAGCTGATGAAGGGTGGTGAAATCACTGAAACGAAGGTCGCCGAGCGCGCCCCACTTGTTGATGGCGGACACTAAGCCGCCTTCGCCATTGACAGCGCCTGCCACACACTTTCCGGCGTGGCGGGCATGTCGATGTGGGTCACGCCATCAACCGACAGAGCATCGATGATCGCGTTGATCAGCGCCGGCGGACTGCCGACCGAACCTGCCTCGCCGGCGCCCTTTACACCGAGCGGGTTGGACACGCTCGGCACTTCGATAAGATCAACCTCGATGTCAGGGAAATCGGCTGCGCGCGGCAGCGCATAGTCCATGAAGCTGCCGGTCACGAGCTGGCCGGCGGCGTCGAAACTGGTGCGCTCCAGCAGGGCCTGGCCGAGCCCCTGTGACACGCCGCCGTGCACCTGGCCGCGCACGATCATCGGGTTCACCGTCTTGCCGAAGTCGTCGCACACGCGGTAGCGGACGATCTCCACCATGCCGGTCTCGGGATCCACTTCCACTTCGGCCATGTGACAGCCGTTCGGGAAGGTGTGCTCGGCGACATTCACCACCTCTGCCGTGTCAAGTGTGCTGGCATGCTCGCCCGCAGCAGCCTTCTGCCGTTGCGTCGCAGCGAGCGTGATGATGTCGATGCCGCGGTCGGTGCCGACAATGGAGAACCTGCCGTCGGCGAAGGCGATATCCGCAGGTGCCGCCTCCAGAGCTTCTGCCGCCGCGAGTTTGCCCTTGTCGATCACAGCGTCGGCCGTGACCTGAATGGCCTGGCCCTCGGAATAGAGGCTGCGCGATCCGCCTGTACCACCGCCGACCGGGATCGTGTCCGTGTCGCCCTGACGCACACGGATCTTCTCCCCGTCGATGCCGAGACGCTGCGACGTGAGCTGTATATATGCTGTCTCGTGTCCCTGACCGGTCGATTGCGTGCCGACATACACATCGACAAAGCCATCCTCGGCGAAGCGGATTTCCGCGCGCTCGGTGGGATCGCCCATGGTGACTTCCAGATAATATGCCAGACCGATGCCGCGCCGTTTGCCGCGCCGTGCTGCCTCCGCACGTCGGGCAGCGAAGCCGGCGTAATCCATTCGCATGAGTGCCGCATCGAGCACGGTCGCGAAGTCGCCGGCATCGTAGGTCTTGCCGACGGGCGTGGCATGCGGCATTGCCGATTGCGGCACCATGTTGCGCCGGCGCAGTTCCGCCCGGTCGATGCTGAGTTCGCGCGCCGCTGCATCGACCAGGCGTTCCAGCAGGTAATTGCTTTCCGGGCGACCGGCGCCGCGGTAGGCATCGACCGGCACCGTATGGGTGAACACGCCGAGTACGTTGGCGTAGATCTGCTGGAAGTTGTAGACGCCGGACAGCACGGCGCCGCCGGCGAGTGTCGGGATGTATGGCGCGAAGGTCGAAAGATAGGCGCCCATGTTGGCGACGTTGCGCGTGCGCAGTGCCAGGAATGTTCCGTCCTTGTCGATCGCAAGCTCACCAAGCGTGACATTGTCGCGGCCCTGCGTATCAGCCAGGAACGCCTCGCCGCGATCCGATGCCCACTTCACCGGTTGCCCCAGCTTGCGCGCCGCGTAACAGGTCAGTGCGTGCTCGGCGTAGAGGAATGCCTTCATGCCAAAGCCCCCGCCGACGTCCGGCGTGACGACACGGAATTTCGCGGGTTCGGTCTGGAAAACCGTTCCCAGCAGGTTCTTGATCAGCCATCCGCCTTGCGTGTTGGCGTACAATGTCCAGCGGTCGGAGGCCGAGTCATAGTCTGCGATCGCGGCACGTGCCTCCATCGACGCGACGACAACACGGTTGTTCACAACCGTCAGGCTCGTGATGTGCGCGGCCGTGGCGAACAACGCATCGGTCGCCGCCTTGTCGCCGATCCCCCAATCGAACGCGATATTTTGCTTTACGTCCGGCCAGACGAGTGGTGCGTCGGCATCGGTGACGTGAGCCAGATCTGTGACGGAGGGCTGAATATCGTAGTCAACCGAAACGAGTTCGGCCGCGTCGCGCGCAGCCGACGCGGTGTCGGCGACAATGAATGCGACGGGGTCGCCGACGTGGCGTACGGCTCCCTCGGCGAGCGCCAGGTGTGGTGGGTCCGCCATGTCGGACCCGTCGCGGTTTTGCACAGGTGCGGCGCATGGCAGGGGGCCGATGCCGTCGGCACTCAGATCGGCCGCGGTATAGATTGCCTTAACCCCCGCGACCGATGCTGCCGCCGTCGTGTTGATCGCGCCGAGTTTCGCCGCGGCGTGCGGGCTGCGCACCACAATTCCGTGCAGCATGCGCGGCAACACGATATCGTCGGTGTAGCGCCCATTGCCCTTCAGCAGGCGTGGGTCTTCCACGCGGCGGATCGACTGGGCGAGGCCGAACTTGGTCATGGACGCTGTCTCCGGAGCTCGTCTGTGGTTCGCCTTCAAAGCATGCGCGCTCCGGGCGTGAAAGGCCAAGAGATATGCAAGATCGTCGCCTGTGCGTTCTGAATGCCGGCTCGTCCAGTCTGAAGTTTGCCGTGTACGGCGTGGCGGACAGCACCTTGCGACGTTTGCAAAGCGGCGAGGTGGAGAAGATCGGCGGGGAGGGCCGTCTGCTGATAGCGACCGCCGATGGCAAGCCCACGCATGACAGCATGGTGAACACAAAGGATCACGCCGCCGCGCTCGCGATGCTTGCCGCGATACCCGACGGGCCTTTGGAGAAGCAGGGCCTCATGGCATTTGGTCATCGTGTCGTGCATGGCGGCCCGGACCTTGATGCGCCCGTGGTGGTGGACGCCACGACGCTCGCGCAGATCGAGGCTCTGGAGCCACTCGCGCCGCTGCATAATCCGCCCGCCGTGGCCGTGTTGAAGGCGCTGTCCGAGCTGTTTCCCGGCCTGCCTCACGTGGCATGCTTCGACACGGCATTCCATCGTGGCCATCCGGCTGTGGCGGATCGATTTGCGATCCCTGATGCGCTCTACCGCGAGGGCGTACGGCGCTATGGCTTTCACGGATTGTCATACGAATACATCGCGGGTGCGTTAGCCGAGCGCGCGCCTGAGATCGCGCTGGGACGGATCGTGGTGGCGCATCTGGGATCTGGCGCCTCCATGTGCGCGCTGGTGGGCGGGCGGAGCGTCGACTTGTCGATGACATTCACGGCATTGGATGGCGTGCCGATGGGGACTCGACCGGGATCGATCGACGCCGGCGTGATCCTTTGGCTGCAGCAGCAGAAGGGCTGGGAGGTCGATCGGGTGGAACGTTTTCTTTATGCCGACTGCGGGCTGAAGGGGATGTCGGGCGTGTCCAATGACATGCGCACGCTGCTCGCAAGCGACGCGCCGTTGGCGAAGCTGGCGGTGGAGCACTTCGTCTACCACGTCGCTCGCACCGCCGGTGCACTGGCAGCTTCCATGGGCGGCATCGATGGGATGGTGTTCACCGCCGGCATCGGCGAGCGCAGCGCCGAGATCCGTGTCCGCGTGCTGAATAAGCTGCGCTGGCTCGGATTCTCGATCGACGAGGCGGCGAACCAGGCAGGGGGCCCGCTGCTGACGCGCGCTGACTTACCGCTGCCGGCTTATGTGGTTCCCACGGATGAGGAACTGGTGATCGCGCGGCACACGCTGGGGCTTGTGGGAGGTTCATGAGAGCTTGCTAAAGAGACTGCGATGTCACACGTCCGAGCAATGGTAGCCATTCTTCCTTGCAATGACCTTGATGTGAGCGAGGGCTTTTATCGGAAGCTCGGCTTCACACATCGGAGTGGGCCTGGCGATTATCGCATGCTGTCAGATGATCAGGGCCGCGAGATTCATCTGACCGAAGCAGCCGAAGGGTGGCTGATACCGGGCCGCAATCCCTTTGGGCTTTATCTGTATGCCGAGAATGTCGACGAGCTGGCCGAACGGATGGGTGAACTTGTGTTGCGCCCACCCGAAGACAAACCGTGGGGGACGTATGAGTTCGCGCTGTCGGACCCGGATGAGACTCTGGTTCGAGTTCGGCTGGCCGACAAAGCTACGAGCACAGGCGCAAACATAGGAGATCATGTAGGAGGGCGGCCCGCTTATTTTGCCCGGACCCGTCGTGCTCCGAACCTCGCTTTGCCTCGTTCGCGCAGGCTTTGGAACACCATATAGAGCATGGGAATCAGGAACACGCCGATCGAACTCGCCGCGATCATGCCGGCGAACACCGCGGTGCCGACCGCGCGCCGGCTCAGCATCGCCGCACCCTGGGCCCACACCAACGGGATCAGTCCGCAGATGAACGCGATCGACGTCATCATCACTGCGCGGAAACGGATGCGGGCACCAAGCGCCGCGGCCTCAAGGATCGGCAGTCCCGCCTCGCGCTGCTCCTTGGCGAATTCGACGATCAGGATGCCGTTCTTCGCCGCGAGCGAGATCAGCACCACCAGGCCGATCTGCGCGTACAGGTCGACCGACAACCCCGACAGCAACATTCCGGCGAATGCGCCCAGCACGCCGATCGTGACCGACAGCAGCACTGGGATCGGTATCATCCAGCTTTCGTACAGCGCCACGAGGAACAGGTAGGCGAACAGGACGGACAGCGAAAGGATGGCGCCGGTCTGGCCGGACGCTGCCTTCTCCTGATAGGCGGTGCCCGACCATTCGAACGCGTAGCCCGGAGGCAGTGTCCTGGCCGACACCTGTTCCATCGCGGCCAATGCATCGCCGGAGGAAACGCCGGGTCGCGGGCCGCCGTTGATCGTCACCGCACGATAGTTGTTGAATTGGCTGATCACCTGCGGGCCGAGGACGATACGCAGGTTGGCGATCGATCGTAGTGGGACCATCTCGCCCAGGCGATTGCGCACGTAGATCTGGTAGATCGCTGAGACGTCGCTGCGGTCGGGCGCGTTGGCCTGGATGTTCACCTGCCAGGTGCGGCCGTACAGATTGAAGTCATTGACGTAGAAGCCGCCGAGCGCCGTTTGCAGCGAGTTGAAAACATCGGCGATGTTGAGCCCCAGCGCCTGCGCCTTTTCGCGGTCGATGTCGAGCCAGATCGACGGATTGCTGGCGGTGAAGGTGGAAAACACGCGGGTCATGTGCGGATCCTGGTTGGCGGCAGCCAACAGGCCCTGCATCACGCTCGCCATTTCGGCGGGATCGCGGCCCTCCAGGTTCTCCAATTGATATTCAAAGCCGCCGCTGGTCGACAGGCCGATGATCGGTGGCAGATTGAACGGAAACGCATTGGCTGAACGCACCTGCTGCACCGCGCCGAACACGCGCCCGATCACCGCCTGAGCACTGTCGGCAGCGGCGGTACGATCGGCAAACGGCTTCAGCCGGACGACCACGAATGCCGCGTTTGGCTCGTTGCCGCCGTCGAGCAGCGAGAAGCCGACGATCGACAGCACGCCCGCTACCTGCGGCATCGGCTGGAGCAGACCCTCGATCTGCTGCGTCACCGCGCGGCTGCGCGAGACCGAGGCGCCGTCTGGCAATTGCACGGCGACAAAGAAGGCGCCTTGATCTTCCTCGGGCAGAAAGCCCGTCGGGGTGCGCGCGGCGAGCAGCCAGATGCCGACGGCTGCGGCGATCAGCACCGGCACCGACAGAATGGCGACGCGCAGCAGCCGGTTCACCACCGCTGCATAGCCGTTGCGCACCGCATCGATGCCGCCGAGTACCAGACTGAGCGGGCCGCGCGGTCTGCCATGGTGGCGCAGGAACACGCCGCACAGCGCCGGCGACAGGGTCAGCGCGTTGATCGCCGAGATCAGCATCGCCACACTGATCGTGACGGCGAACTGGCGGAACAGCGAGCCCGATACACCAGGGATGAAGCCTACCGGCACGAATACCGACAGCAGCACCAGCGAGATCGCGATCACCGGACCGGTGATCTGCCGCATCGCCATCTTGGTTGCATCGCGTGGCGGCATGTCCGGGTTTTCCGCCATCACGCGTTCGACGTTCTCGACCACGACGATCGCGTCATCCACCACGACGCCGATGCCGAGCACCAGGGCGAGCAACGATACGGTGTTGGCGGAGAAGCCGGCGGCGAGCAGGATGGCGAAGGTGCCGATCAGGCTCACCGGAATGGCGACCATGGGGATGATCGTCGCGCGGATGTTGCCGAGGAACAGGAATACGACCAGGACCACCAGCGCGAAGGCGATGCCGAGGGTCTTCTCCACTTCAACGATCGTGGCGGCGACGAACGACGAACTGTCGTAGAACACCCGAGCCTTGAGGCTTTCCGGGAAGCGCTTGCCCAGTTCGTCAAGTGCTGCCTGCACCCGCGCCGATGTCTGAACCGCGTTGGCACCCGGCGCCAGATAGAGGCCGATGGAGACTGCAGGATCACCGTTCAATCGGCTTTCGGTGTCCATGCTCGCGGCACCAAGCTCGACGCGTGCGACGTCCGACAGTCGCAGCACGGAGCCGTCCGGATTGGCGCGGATCACGATATTGCCGAACTGCTCCGCCGTGACGAGGCGCCCTTGCGTCTGCACATTGAGCTGGAACTGCGTCGCATCGCTGGTGGGGCGCGCACCGATGCGGCCCACCGGCGCCTGCACGTTCTGCTGCTGGATCGCCGCGATGATATCCAACGGCGCGAGGTTCAGGCTGATCAGCCGGTTCATGTCGAACCAGACGCGCATCGAATAGTCCAGCCGGCCGAACAGCAGTGCGTCGCCGACGCCGGGCGTGCGCGCGAGTTGGTCGAGAACGTTGATGGTGACATAGTTGCTGATGAACAGCGGGTCCTGCTTGCCGCCCTCGCTGTAGAACTGCAGGAACTCCAGGATCGCGGCCGAGCGCTTGCGGACGGTGAGGCCGTAGCGCTGTACCTCGGGTGGCAGTTTGGACAGCGCCTGCTGGACCCGGTTGTTGACGTTGACCGTGTCGATGTCGGGATTGGTGCCCAGTTCGAAGCTGACAGTCAGCGAGTAGCTGCCGTCGTTGCCGCTGCTGGACTTCATGTAGATCATCTTGTCGACACCGACGATCTGCGCTTCCAACGGCTGCGCGACGGTCGCCTCCACCACGGAGGCCGATGCACCGGCATAGCTGGTCGAGATCGTTACCTGCGGTGGCACGATGTCAGGGAACTGTGCGACCGGGATGCGCAGCAGCGACAGCACGCCGGCAAGCGTCATCACGATGGCGATGACGATCGCCAGCCGCGGGCGATCAACGAAGACGGCAGAGATCATGCCGCTACTGACCCGTCGTTTTCGGTGCGGTCGGCGTTGGCGCGGCGGGGCCGGGGTTTACCTGGATACCTGGGCGCACGCGCTGGATACCCTCGAGCACGACCGTCTCGCCTTCCTTGAGGCCTGACATGATGGCGGCGGTGGATGGCGTTGATTGGCCGAGCTGGATGCGGCGCTGCTCGATGTGGTTCTGGCTGTCGACGACATAGACGTAGTCGCCCTGCTGATCGGACAGCACGGCGGCACGCGGTATCGCCAACGCTTCCACCGGCTGGGCGCCTTCGACCAGCACCGATACGAACTCGCCGTCGATCAGCGGCCGGTCCACCGGCTTGTCTGCCTCGATCGGTTTGAGTGGTGGATTGGCGATCTTGCCACGCACCAGGATCGTGTCGGTGGTGGCCTGCACGCTCGGCTCGATGTAGTCGATCTTGCCGGACTGGCCATACATCGTGCCATCCGGCAGACGCAGCCTGATCACCACGGCGCCCATGCCGCCCTGATTGGCGTAACGCTTTTCCAGATCAATCTCCGCACGCACGGAGATCGGAAACACCACATACATCGGATCCTGGCTGACGATCGTCGCCAATGGACCGGAACTTGGCGATACGACGTTGCCCACGCTGATGTTGGTGCGGCTGATCTTGCCGCCGATCGGCGCGTGGATCTCGGTGTAGTCCAGGTTGATCTGCGCAATGCGCAACTGCGCCTGTGCCGATGCCACCTGTGCCGCCTGCGAGCGCTGAGCGGCGGTCGCGTCATCTACCGAGGAGCGCTGGCCGGCAGGTGTGTTCAGCAGCGACTGCGCACGGGTCAGTTGAATGTTGGCATTGGCGAGGCGTGCGCTGGCGTCGGAGACAGCAGCCGCTTGCTGCGCCAACGCGGCCTCGAATGGCGGGCGCTCCAAGCGATAGAGAATGTCGCCGGCCTTCACCTCGGTGCCCTCGATGAACAGCCGCTGCTCGAGGAAGGCGGTGACGCGGGCGGTGAGTGAAACGCGGTCCGTTGCCTGGATGCGGCCGATGAACTCCGACGTCTCTGTAACCGCCTGACGCGTTGTGCGCACCACACCGACCGCAGGCGGGCCGCTTGGCGCCTGCGCCTGCGCGACACCAAACCACGCAACCGCCGCGAGCAGCGCGAAGAGCCGGCGCAATGTCATCCACCGTCCTTCCCGGGATTGATGCGCCGCGGTAAGGGCGGCCGGTCCAATAGAGAGGGAGAAGCCGGTCGGTCAACTGCTCCGGGAGTCAGATCTCCTTTCGGCTCATCATGCCTGCCATCGCGTCGGCCTGGCGGATTGCCAATGCCACGATGGTCAGTGTCGGGTTGCACGCGGCACCGGTGGTGAACTGGCTGCCATCGGACACGAACAGGTTCTTGATGTCGTGCGTCTGCCCCCACTTGTTCACCACGCCGTCGCGCGCATTAGCGCTCATGCGGTTGGTGCCGAGATTGTGGGTGCTCGGATAGGGCGGTGTCGGAAAGGTGCGCACCGCGCCAACTGCCTCGTAGATAGCGGCACCCTGCCGGTAGGCGTGGTTGCGCATCTTCTCGTCGTTCTCATGGTCGTCGAAATGCACGCTCGCGACCGGCATGCCGTTGGCATCCTTCACCTTCGGATCGAGCGTCACTCTGTTCTGTTCGCGCGGCATGTCCTCGCCGACGATCCACAGGCCTGCCATGTTGGAATAGTCGTCGATGGCACTGGTGAAGCTGCGGCCCCATGCGCCCGGATTGAGGAAGGCCGCCATGAACGGCAGGCCGAGCGACAAAGTCTCCAACTCATAGCCGCCGACGAAGCCGCGCTTTGGATCGTTGCGCGCCTCATCTCGTACGATGCCCGCCATGGTGGTGCCGCGGTACATGTGCACCGGATTGTCGAACACCGCGTAAACGCTGCCGGTGGTATGGCGCATGTAGTTGCGCCCGACCTGCCCAGAGCTGTTCGCCAGACCTTGCGGATATTTGGCCGATTCGCTGTTCAACAGCAGGCGCGGGCTTTCCAGCGAATTTCCTGCCACTGCGATGACGCGCGCCTTCTGCCGCTGCTGCTTGCCGTCGACGTCGACATAGACAACACCGGTGACCTTGCCCTGCGCATCATGTTCGATGTGCAGCGCCATCGAGTTCGGTCGCACTTCGAGATTACCGGTCGCCTCGCCCTTGGGAATTTCGGTGTATAGCGTTGACCACTTGCCGCCGGATTTGCAGCCTTGAAAGCAGAAGCCGATCTGCTGGCACGCGCCGCGGCCGTCCCGCGGCTGGCTGTTGATCGACATGTTGCCGGTGTGCACTTCCTTGTAGCCAAGTTTACGCGCGCCGGCCTCCAGCACCTTGTAGTTGTTGTTGCCGGGCAGCCGTGGGATATTGTTGGTCCCCGTGGTGCCCATCTTGTCTTCGGCCTTCGCGTACCACGGCTCCATCTCGGCGAGTGTGACCGGCCAATCCGCGAGGCTCGCGCCGGCCATGTTGCCGTAAGTGCTGCGCGCCCTGAACTCGTAATCCTGGAAGCGCAGCGATGCCCCGGCCCAGTGCACCGTGGAGCCACCCACTGATTTGACGATCCATGCGGGTAGATTGGGAAAGTCGTGCGCCACACGCCAGGTTCCCGAAGTGGTGCGCATGTCTTTCCAGGCGAGCTGCGCGAAGCTCGCCCACTCATCGTTGACGAAGTCAGGAATTTCGTGACGTGCGCCGGCCTCCAGGATCACCACCTTGATGCCCTTCTGTGCCAGCTCGTTGCCAAGCGTGCCGCCGCCGGCACCGGAGCCGATGATGCAGACGACGCTGTCATCGTTCAGATCGAATGTCGCCATTGTCGCCTCCCCTATGCCTGCGGCAGCCAGTCGATGTCGTTGAAGCCGCGGTTGATGTAGCCGCCCTTGTCGGCGGAGGCGCCCTCATAGCCGAACTTCGGCCACACCTCCTTGTTGTTGTACAGTGTCACCAGGAGGTCGCCGTGCAGCTTCTTGAACAGTGCGCCCTGTTCGATGCCCTGCAGCAGAACGACGCGGTCGGTCTCCCATTCCACCAGCAGGTAGGTGCTCTTGTGATGCTGCTGCGCGGCGGCATCGAGCTGTGCCACACCCGTCTCGACCATCTTATGGAAGGCGGCGTCCTGCCCGGCCTTTGCGTCATAGCCGGCGACGGCCGTCACATAATACAAGTCGGCGAGCCTGTCGTGCGGGTATATGTCGCGTGCCATCCGCGCCAGAGTCGCCATCGTTTGCGGTTTCAGCGTCTTGGCGTCCTGTGCCCACGCTGCTTCGGGGCTGATGCTCATTCCCGCGGCGGCGATAGCGGCCGCGGGAACTGCGGTCGCGCTGCCGCGCAGGAATACGCGACGGCTGACCTTGGTGCGCCTGTCCACTTCCCTCATGTGCGTCTCTCCCAGGTTGTTCGGATTTGTTGCCGTTCAGCGATAGCGACCATGACGCTGCAGCACCTCGATGCGATAGCCGTCTGGGTCCTGCACGAAGAAGAATTTCGCCATCAGCGCACCTTCGCGGTGGAACTCACGGATCGGATTGGGTGTCAGGCCCTCTGCGGTGAAGCGGGTGTGCTCCGCCGACAGATCGTCCACCACGAATGCGATGTGGCCATAGGCATCGCCCTGCACGTACGACTCGGTGCGGCCATGATTGATGGTCAGCTCCAGTTCGAAGCTGCCTTCTTCGCCGATCAGATAGACCAGAGTGAACCCTTCGAAATCGTAGCGGTCTGCCACCCGCATGCCGAAGGCCCGCCGATAGAAATCGACCGAGCGTGCCTCATCGAGTACGCGGATCATGCTGTGAATGGGTTTGGCCATCAGTGCTGCTCCTTCAGCCACGCGATGATGCTGGCACGAATCGCGGGATCAGGCTGACGATACAGCATCACGGCTCCCGGGATCAGCTTCTGCGGATTGGAGAGCCAGGCGTCGAGGTGAGTGTCGTCCCAGACGAAGCCGGCGTGGGCAAAGCCCGGGGAGTAATGAAAGCCTGTCAAGGTGCCGGCCCTGCGGTTGAACACGCCGGCCAGGTTCGGTCCTTGCCTTGGTGGGGCGCCGGGTTCAACGCTATGGCACGTGCCGCACTGGCTGGCGAACAGCGATGCTGCGGTCGGCGCCACCGGCTTTGGAACGTCGAACGGCAATTGCGCATAGGTCATCGGGGCTATCCCCGCGACGATCAGTTGGCACACCACCGCCATACGCCAGGCCGGGCGGGAGCGACAAAACAATCTCCATCGAGCTGCGCTCAATACTTGATGGGGATTGCTTCGTCGCTTCGCTTCCCGCAATGACAAGGGGTCGCTGGCTACTCCGCCGCCAGGCCGGGGACAAACGCCGGCACATCGGCACGCTGCGCGGCATCCATCGGCTGCGGCCACCAGCGATCTTCCCATTCGTCGAACAGCGGCTTCAGCTTTGGCATCACAGCCTCGGCGAACAGCTTCGTGTTGTACTTGGTCAACTCCTTGTTCATGTTGCCGTACTGCAGCAGCAACATGAGGTGTCCGACATTCAGCGACGTCGCGACTTCGGTGAGCTGTTCCACCACCTCATCCGGCGAGCCAATGATGACGTAACCGCGCTCGACGATGTCCTCCATCTGCGTGGCATCACGCGCCTGCGCACGCGCGGCCAGCGAGGCGGCGCGCCCGACCTGACTCTGCAGCCCGGCGCGCATGGTGCCTTCGGTGACGTAGCCGGGCGGCGTCGCCCATTTGGGATCGGTGAACAGGCAGCGGCCATAAAAATACTCGGCCGGTTCACGATACAGCTCCATCGCCTTCTCGCGCGTCTCCGCCACGCCGACGAATTGCAGGAAGCCGGCGCGATAGGGATTGCGGTCCTTGCCCAGGCGCGACATCTCCGCCCAGAAACCGTCCATCGTCGCGCGGCCGTCCTTGTAGCCGAAATACGACAGGTACGCGTACACGTAGTCCATCTGCGCGCACCACTGCCACGTTTCGATCGAGCCGCCGCCCGGTATCCACACCGGTGGATGCGGACGCTGCACCGGACGCGGCCAGATGTTAACGTAGCGCTGCTGATTGAATTGGCCGTTGAAAGCGAATGTGTCGGCGTGCTGCCACGCCTTCATCACCAGGTCGTGCGCCTCAAGATAGCGTTCGCGCAGCAGGCTCGGGTTCTGGCCGTAGCAGTAGCAGGTGTCCATCGGCGTGCCGACCGGGAAGCCGGCAATCAGCCGCCCGCCCGATATGCAGTCGATCATCGCGAACTCTTCCGCCACGCGCGTCGGCGGATTGTACAGCGCGAGCGAATTGCCCATCACGCAGATCGCCGTGTCTTTCGTCCGCCGCGAGATCGCGGAGGCGATCAGGTTGGGCGAGGGCATCAGGCCATAACCGTTGGAATGATGCTCGTTGCAGCAAACGGCGTCGAAGCCGCAATCCGCCGCGAACTCCATCTCGTCCATGAAGTCGTTGTACATCAGATGCGCACGCTTCGGATCGAACAGCGACGAGTGGATGTCGACCCAAACGGACGGATGCTTCTGCCGAAAGTCCTCCGGCAGTTCGGTGTACGGCATGAGATGGAACCAAAGGAGTTTCATGGTGCGCGTCCAATCCTCGCTTGCGGCACGATACCGGCGAGTATGGTGACGAAACTCCCTGGTCCGTCAACTCACCCCGAGCGGAATGCTCAGGCCCAGTGGCCCTCCAGCCATGTCCATCCGCCGGTGGGTTGCTGCGCCCAGCGGCCCGGGACCCATGTCGTCGCCCCGGGTGGTGGGGGCACGTATTGACCGGGCTGCCAGGCCCAGTTGTTGCCGCCAAGAATCCAATGGCCTGGCTGCCATACGACCGGCCCAGCTCCCGCGGGCGGCGGTGGCACCAGCTCGCTGTGAGGCGGAGGCGGCGGACCGGGCTCCATCACCGCCGTCTGAGGCGGCGGCTGTGGCGACGGTTGGACAATGACCTGGGTAGCGCGCGGTGGCGTGTAGTCCTGTACGCAGCCGGCGAGCAGGAGCAACGCAGGCGCGACGAGACACGTGTGATGGAAACGCGGCATCACCAGTCTCCTGTTGTCAGCCCTGCCAACGCCCATCCACCCACACGTAACCACCCGACGGTTGCTGAGCCCAGTGTCCAGGTTCCCACACCGCCTGGGGAGCCGGCCGCTCGACATACTGGCCTTGAGACCATGACCAGCTCGCGCCGTCCCACATCCAGTGGCCCGGGCGCCAATACATCACGCGAGCCGCCTCGGATGGGGGCGGCGGGACCGTCTCGACGCGCGGCGGCGGCGGCGCGGTCGGTGCCACATACACCTGGGACTGCGCCGGCACCGGTGTCGGGCTTACCACAACTGTCTGCGCCAGGGCCGAGGCGCCCAAGGGCAACAGCAGCATTGAACCAGCAAAGTACATTCTTCGAACCAACATTGATGATCCTCCGCCGATTTCTGATCTGCATTTCGGCTCGTCGGGAGATTGGAGGGGAATGCGGCGCGAATGGGGCTGGCGGCTCTTGACAAGCATCACATCGCATTGACAAGCGCGCTTTGTCGTCAAGCTTATTGTTTGACCTGGTCAAATAATCGTATGACTGGATCATGGGACGGTCCGCAGATTTCGACAACCGTGTCGCCGCTGTCCGGCGATTCAGCCGCTTCTACACGCGCGTGATCGGCGCCCTGCAGGACGGCCTCCTGCACAGCAGCTTCTCGCTGGCCGAGGCGCGCGTACTGTACGAGCTTGCTCAGCGCGCCGGCGCTACAGCCACTGAGCTCGGCCGCGAACTGGATCTCGATCCCGGTTATCTCAGCCGCATTCTGCAGCGCTTCGAGCGCGATGGGCTGCTTGCGCGCGCGCCATCGCCGATCGACCGGCGCCAGAGCCTGCTATCGCTGACCCGGGTTGGGCACGACGCCTTTGCTCCGCTCGATGCGCGCTCTCGCGAGGAGATCGGCGCGTTGCTGGCGCCACTGGCCGAGCCGGCACAGGCGTCGGTGGTCGCCGCGATGGGCTGCATCGAGGCATCGTTGGGCGCTCCCCGATCGGGACCGTGGCTGCTGCGCCAGCATCGGCCCGGCGATATCGGGTGGGTAGTGGGAAGGCATGGCGCGCTCTACGCAGAGGAATACGGCTTCGATGCGCGGTTCGAAGCATTGGTGGCCCGGGTCGCCGGCGAGTTCCTCGCGCTGCACGATCCGGCGTGCGAGCGCTGCTGGATCGCCGAGTACGGCGGGGTGAACATCGGTTCGGTGTTTCTCGTGCGGCAGTCCGACGAGGAGGCGAAACTGCGCCTGTTGCTGGTTGATCCGGCGGCACGGGGTCTCGGCATCGGCCGGCGCCTCGTGGCCGAGTGCATCGGCTTCGCTCGCGAGACGGGTTACCGGCGCATCGCGCTATGGACCAACGAGGTGTTGGTGGCAGCTCGCGCGATCTATCAGCAGGCCGGTTTTCGTCTGGTGGCCAGCAAGCCGCATAGCGACTTCGGCCCGCCGATGGTCGGTGAGGACTGGGTTCTGGCGCTCCGCTGACGCGGCCGTTGCAGCACCTCGCCCGCAAGCTCAACCAGGTGCTCCGCGACCTCGCGCAATCCTGCGCGATCGACGTCCTTGGCGAGGGTGAGCATTCGATCGCACAGCACAAGGGGACTGACAGACGGGTCCAGACGCATGGCTTCCGGTGTGCCGCGTAGGTGTCCGGGCAGCGTGCGGCCGTCAGCGAGTATTTTCAGTGTCATTCCGATATTATCGGCAGGCATAGCTTACAGAAAGCTCTCAGTCAGTCCGCTGTTCGCGTCACCGCGATCCAGGGGCCGCGCTCGATCGGCGTCACGAAAACACGATGGGTCGAGAACGACATCCACACCCGCCTGCCTTGCAGGAAGTCGGAGCCCAGCAAGGCATCGCCCATGCCACTCGACATCGGCACCACCGGCAGCACCGGTTCCTGCATCTCCGTGTGGCCCACGCGGAATTCGCGAAAGCGATGGATGTGAACAGCCACCTGATCGGGTGCCGCGCCATGCGCCATCACCGTGCGGTCGTCCGCCATGTAATTGTCCGCCAGCCCCATCCGCTCGGCCATCCGCTGGCTGATGGAACTGACCTGAGCGCCGGTATCGAGCACCGCCTGGCCACGCGCACCGTCGAGTTTGAACGGCACCAGGAGGCGGTCGCGCCGTGCAGTGACGCCGGCAATGTCCAGATAGGGCTCCTTCCAGGGCGGTGCGGGGTCGGGACATTCGGGACGCGCACGGTAGAAGGTGATCCGCTGCGCCGGCAGGTCGAGGTCGAGGTCGAATGCCAGCAGGATATCGGCACCCAGCAGTCCATCGGCCGAGCCGCCAGCGACGTTGTTGATGCCAAAGTGGCCGACCGTCACGCTGTCCACCGGGAAATGCGTGCCGCCGAGGACCGATGCCGTCAGGCAGCCTCGCGTCCCACGTCGCCGTGGGGCTGCCGATGCCGAAGGTGCGCGTCGCGTGCTGAAAGTCGCGTGGCAGATGCAGCCTGTCGACCGCAGCCTCGGTCAGCAATGTGCGTTCGGCGCCGGTATCAACCAGCAGGGTCACGGGCGCGCCGCCGATCGTTGCTTGCGTGAACAGCATGTGTTCACGAGCCTCGATCGGCACCTCGGCGAGCGGGATCAGCGCGCAGGGGTTGTGGGCCTGTCGTCTATCCGGTTCACCGCTGGCGCAGGCCGCGAGTCCGAGCAGCGAGAACAGGATCAGCGCCGGTCGGATCACGGCGTTGGACGGACCTGGACAGTGGCACGGACGGAGGTTCCGTCGGCGTCGAGCACGGTGAGCCGGTAGAAGCCGGGGCCCGAAGGCAGCCAAGCCGCGTCGCGCCGGACACGATCTGTTGGCAGCGGCGCGCCATCGACCAGGAAGGTCACGGGCCGGCGCCCTCCCATTACGCGGATGGTCACCGGCCCGTCCGTTGAAAGCACGGCCTCGGATGGCGGGAACAGGAGGTGGAGCGCATCGGCGGCCGGGGGGGATGGATGGACATGCTGCTCCGGGACCTGCTTCGCATTGCGCGGGGCTTTCGGCAACAGGTCGAACACCCGGGACATCAGCGGTAGGGCGAGCGAAGTGCCGGTGGCGCTTGGCAGCGGCGTGCCGTCCGGTCGTCCGATCCACACCGCGACGACGTGGCTCGCATCGAAGCCGAACGCCCAGGCGTCGCGTCCGCCCCAGCTCGTGCCGGTCTTCCAGGCGATGCCGCGCGCGCCAAATTCCGGCAGCGGGCGGGTGAGCACATCGGCCACCTCGCGCGCGGCGCCCACGGCCAGGAAGTCTGGACGTAGCGGCGGTGGTCCGGCGAGGAGACGCAGCGGGCCGCCGGTGCCGTCGGTTGCCAGCGCGGCGTACAGCGCGGCCGCATCACGCAGCGTGACGCCGTCGCCGCCCAGAGCCAACGGCAATGACGGATCGGCGCCGCGGGGGAGATGGAGAGTGACACCGGCGGCGCGGACCGTGGCGGCGAAGCGCAGCGGGCCCACCCGGTCGAGCAGCGCGACGGCCGGCAGATTTAGCGAGCGGCGCAGTGCGTCCGCCGCCGTGATGCTGCCGGCGAAACCTCGGTCGAAGTTCTCCGGGGCGTATCCGCCGAAGCGGCGCGGCAGGTCGGGCACCACCGTATCTGGCGCGGCAATGCCATCGGCGAAGGCCATTGCGTAGATGAACGGTTTCAGTGCCGATCCGGGGGAGCGCACGGCGCTGGTCAGGTCAATGGCGCCAGCACGGGATTCGTCGTGCCATGCACCCGCGTAGAGCGCACGGATCTCGCGCGAGGATGCATCGGCCACCAGCATGGCGAGCGAGGCCTGTTGTGGCAGGGTTTCCAGACGCTCCCGTCCCAGGCGCTCGAGTGCAGCCTGCAGCGGCAGGTCCAGCGTCGTGTGCACCCGCGGCAGGTGAGGCAGGGATGTCGCGAGTTGCGGCGCGTGGCGGGGCAGCGGGATGCGGGCGATCGGCACGGGCGTGGGCGCAGGTGAGGCGTCGAACAGGTCCGCGCGGAGGCCGACCGCGAGTACGCGGTCGCGGATCACGGTTGCTGCCGCGGCGTGGTGGTCCGGGCGCAGGTGTTCGGGTCGACGGGGGATCGCGACCAGGAGGGCGGCCTGGGACGGTTCCAGCGCCTCGGGCGACACGCCGAACCAGGCGAGCGAGCCGGCGCGGATGCCCTCCAGATTGCCGCCGAATGGCGCGAGGGTAAGCCAGATGTCGAGCACGCCTCGCCGGCCATAACGCGCCTCGAGTTGTAGGGCGCGGGCGATCTCGATGAGCTTGGAGCGGAGTGTGCGAGGACGCGGATGCAGCAGACGGGCTGCCTGCATCGCGAGGGTGGACCCGCCGGACACGATGTGGCCCGAGCGAAGCAATTGTGCGGCGGCGCGGGCCAGGGCGATCGGATCAACGCCAGGATGGTGCCAGAAGCGGCGATCCTCCACGGCGATCAGCAGGTCGGTGAGCAGCGGCGGCGCTGTGTCCGAGCGAAAGCGCCAGACGCCACCCTCAGCCGGTAGGAGTGCCAGCGGGCGGCCCTGGCGGTCGAGGACTTCGCTGCCGATGGAGGAGAGGCGCGAGAGGTCGGGAGGGAAGGCGTAGTCGAGCAGGGCGGCGGTGGCGGCGAGTGCGAGGCAGACGGAGGGCAGAAGGGCCAAGAGGGCAAGGAGGGCAGGAACGATACTCCGCCTCCCCGTGCGGGAAGAGGTTGGGGGGAGGGCGCTCTGCGGTCCGGGTGTCGCCCCCTCCCAACCCCCTCCCGCGAGGGGAGGGGGAGTAGACGCGCTGCGCGTGCTCACTCGGCGGCCACGATGGTGATCCGGGCGGCCGCCTGTCGGGCGAACACCGCGGGGCGGTACATGTCGGCCACTTCCGCGCCTGGCAGCTCGAACGTTCCTGGCGTCACCGCGCGCAGCCGGTACTGCCAGCCGGAAATCCGGTTTCTCCGCGGTCAGCGCCACCACCGCGGCGTAGCGATCGTCCGCGCCCGGCTGTGCCTCGGGATCTGACAGCTTGCCAAGCCACGCCATGCCCGGCACATCGCCGCCGCCCAACCTTCCGGCGATCTCCCAGCCGGCCGGCAGCCCGTGCTGCACCATGGCGCGATGCGCCTGGCCGTCCTCCGCCTTGCCCTCGAGCACCAACACGAACACCGTGTTCTGCTTCAGGTGATCGAGGTCGAGCGGCTGCCCGTCCAGCGTCTCGAACTGGCGGGTGACGCGCATCTGCGACCGTGCCGCAGGCAGAGGCGTCGCCGGAATGCCGGTCACCGACACCGCCCGCCACACCGGCTTGTCCGCGAGATTGCGTGCAACGGCCGACCCTCCGAGCGCGACCGACACCACAGGAGCCGACGGCAGGTCGCTGCCATCCAGCGCGATATGGGCGGGCGTGCCGCGCCGGCTCAGCACCGCCCCGGCTGCTGCTGCCCATGATTGCTCCTGCGTCGACAAGGTGTCGGCTGACAGGTCTGCCCCTGGCATGACCGCGAGGAGCTTTTCCAGCCTGTCGCCAGACAAACCGCTTTCCTTCAAAAGCAACGCAATCGCCGCCTGATCTCGCAGCGCGGTGCCGTAGTCGTACGCCCACCAGTGCCGTGCCGGCGCCGCCAGGGCAGCAGCGAACGCCGCCTCGGCGCGCGGCTGGTCGTGCGCCAGAGCCAGTGCTGCGCCAAGCTGGGCCTTGGCGAGCGGTGTCGGCAGACTGCTGATCTGCTCCGCCATCACTCGCGCCGCTCCGGGGCGTCCCGTGTCGGCCAGCGCCAGCACATAGAGCCGGTACGCCTGGGAGGCCATGTCCTCTGGCTTGTCGCCGGGTTCATCGGCGGCGCCGGCGATGAACTTCGCCGCATCGATCATCGCCTGGTCCGGGATCGCCGCTCCGGCGTCACGCGCCCGCAGCAGGAACTCGGTGGCATAGATCGAGAGCCACGGCTCGGCTTCCTCCGACGCCGACCACAGGCCGAAGCCGCCGTCGAAACGCTGGCGATCGAGCACGAATCCCACGGCTTGCTGCAGGCGAGCCGCCCGGTCGGGACCGGCCAACGTGCCGTCCGGCAGCAGGGCGAGCGGGAAGCCGCGGCTGGCCGCCTGCTCCAGGCACCACAGCGGGTAGCGGTCCAGCGCCTGGACCAGGCCGGCGACGTCGTAGCGCACTGCGCCGCCGAATGTCGCCGCGGCCTTCCACGTGCCTGGCACGAACTGGTCGAGCGGCGGGGCGAGTTGGAAGTCTGCTCCCGGCGCCAGTTCGCCGGCGGCTACCATGGTGGTGGCGCCGCGCGCGGGTCGCACGGTAATGGCGGTCTCGCGCTGGATGTGGAAGCCGCCAGTGCCGGTCACGTCCAGGCGGATGATACCGCGCCCTGCGCCGGTCGCGGTCAGCGTGGTGAAAGGCAGCGCCTGCGCGCCAGGTGCCAGCGTTGCCGCGAGCCGCTTCTCGCCGGATATGGCAAGCGGGCCGTCAACGGATATTGTCGCCGCCTGCTCGCCCGCCGGAAGGTCAAGGTTGTGCAGCAGCAGGGTCAGGCGCGCCTGATCGCCGGGGGCCAGGAAGCGCGGCAGCAGCGGTTCCGCCACCAGCGGGTCGCGGACATAGATATCGGACGCCGCGGCGCCGAGACTTGTGCCGGTCCAGGCAACGGCCATCAGCCGCACCTGCCCGTTGAAGTCGGGCATGTCGAGCGGGAACTCCACCTGTCCGTCGGCGCCGGCCTGAACCGGAGCGACGAACAAGGTCACCGTCTTCTGCGGAATGTCCGGGAGCACGAAGCTGCCCTCGTCGCCGCCCTGGCGCAGCACGGTCGCCGCGCCGTCGGGCGGTGCGATCAGCCGGCCCCAGTCGTCGCGGATGTCGAGCCCGAGACGGCGGCGGCCGAGGAAATGATCGGACGGGTCGGGCGAGGCGAAGTTGGTCAGCCGCAGGATGCCTTCGTCCACCGCCGCAAGGCTGATCCAGACGCCGGGCGCCGTATGCAGCCTGATCGCGGCGCGGGCGCGCGGCGGGTACTTGTCGGCCACGTCGAACGCCACCGGCAGCTTGCGCGCGCCCGGATCTATGCCGACCCAGGCCAGGCCAATGGCGCGACCGGGGCGCGATTTCGCGTCCGCCGCAGGGCGGAACACATGCACTGCGACATAGGCGCCGGGCCCCCAGTCGGCGGAGACCGGCACATCGACATCGGTGCCACCGGCAGGGACTGACAGGTCGCGCACGGAATGCATGCGGTCGGACAGCACCAGCAACGTGGCTTCGCCGGCGAATGGCGGGGCAATGTGGATGCGCGCCGTGCTGCCCGGCGCGTACGACTTGCGATCGGCGGAGACGTCGACCTGGTCCGGCACATCCGGGTTGTCGGATGAGACCCAGCCGGCGCGGAAGCGCATGGAGCTCGCGGCCATGCCACCATCTTCCGAAACCTCAACGCGGTAGCGGCCGAAGTCGAGCTTGCGAGCGAAGTGGAACGGCGCGTCGGCGGGGATGTCGATCGCCTGGGTCTCCAGTGGTTCGTCGCGCCACATGGTCTCGTAACGCGCCAGGCTGCCGTGCATCACAAGCCGCCAGTCGGGCCGCTCGCGCACCAGGCGCAGCTTCGCCTTCGCTGTGATGCGCGCCCCGTCCGGGCCAACCGCCACGATGTCGAACGCCGCCTCGGTGTTGGCATCGATGGCGCTGTCGACGAATCCGGGCTTGATGCCCAGAAGCTTGCCGGGCGGACGCAGCGGGATTTCGGTGGTGGCGAGCGAGGCATGGCCGGACGGGTCGTTGACACCCACGGTGAGCGAGGCCTTCAGCGCGTGCGTCGTGTCCGGGGCGCGCGGGATGTCGATAGACACAGACGAATGGCCCTGCGCGTCGGTGTCCGGCACCGGCAGGTCCTTGGAATCGGGCGCGTAGGTCTCGTCGATCAGGCCGATGCGATAGCCGGCGAGCGCCGGGAAGGGTGCCGGATCGATCACCAGCCGCAACTGCGCCTGGCCGGTCAGGCCGGCGGCGGGCGCGCCATACAGGAACCGCGCAGCGACCGGCAGCGCATAGGGTTTGCCGGGGATGATCGCGCCTGACGCATTGCCGAGTTCGACCGCCATGCGGTCGGGCACGAAGGCGTCGACACGGAACTCCGCGCGGCCGATCGGCGGGCGGTCCGTCTCGGCCTTCACCTCGATGGTCCACGTGCCGACCGGCGCGCCGTTCGAGAGCTTGACGGGCAGATGCACAGCGTCCTCGGCCGCGCGCACTGGGGTCGCATCGAGGAACACCTGACCGTTCGGGCGCTTCACAATCACATGCACCGGTATGTCGGCTGGCCGGCCGGCGTTGTCGCGCAGCAACGCCATCACCTGCGCTGTCTCGCCCGGCCGGTAGATGCCGCGATCCAGCCAGACATAGGCATCCAGCGGTCCCGGATCCGGCAGCCCGGTCACCCCGCGATCGGACAGGTCGAACGCGGCGCCGCTGAGGTCGAGCAGCGTGTAATCGTCGCCGCCCAGTACCTCGATCGCGCGCGGCGCGACAGGACCGTCGCCGTGCATCAGCGGGGCTGCGAAGTGGCCGACGCCGTCGATGTCTGTGGTGCTTTCGCCGAGGATCTCGTTGTTCTCGGCGAGCAGGCGCAGCGTGACGCCGGGACGCTGGTGCACGTCCGAATAGCCGCGAACCTGCACGGTCAGTCCGTCCGTGCCACGCCAGATCGTAGGCGCGAAGTCGGTGCGCAGGATCATCTGCACGCCGGTCGGCGCATTCGGCGTGCCGTCGCCGGCAGTGGCGCTCAGCGCGTAGAGGCCGGGGCCGGACCCGGCGAGCGCGTCAGGCATCGGCAGAGCGGTGTGCGCGCTGCGGTTCGGCTGCCAATCCGGTATGGCCGCGGTGCCCTGCCAGACAATGCGCCCGCTCTGCTCGCCGATCCGTTCGGCGTCCCAGGATTCGATCGGCTGGCCCAGTTTGGCGCTGCGCACAAAGCCGATGACATTGCGCTCGGTCAGGCGCGCGAGGGTCAGCTTGACGCTGGAGAGATTGACGGTGCTGAGGCCGATGGCCGGGGTCTGGCCACGCGGCAGCAGGAACATGCGCGTGTCGAAGTCGATGCGTGGACGCCGATTGCCCATGGCGATGTTCAGGGTGGTGTCCTTGACCAGGCTCAGGCCGGACTCGCCGGGCATACCGGCGCGCAGCACGATCCGCGTGGTGGCACCCGAGGGCAGGCCGGAGACGCAGATCTGGTCGCCCTCGCGGGTTACTGCCGCGCCCTGCACCTGAGGATCGAGACGCACCCAGTCCCCGGCGTGGAAATCGTCGCGGCGGGCGGGGGCGACCGTGAAGTCGATGCAGGCGCGCGGCGGTTCGGCCTCGGGCTCGGTGGCGACGCGGCGGATCAGGATGCCGGTGGCACGACGCGCTTCGTCCAGCTTCTGCACGATCGTCTTGTTGTCCGGCGCACGTTCGGCGGCGGCCTCCAATGCCTGGATCGCCTGCGCCGGGCGGTTCAACACCTGCAACGCGTCGGCCATCAACAGCAGGGCCGGCACCTGCGGTGCGCCGGTCTCCGCGGACGAGAAGTTCTGCCAAGCGGCCTGGAGGGCGTGGTTGGCCCCGGGCGGAGTGCGGCGCATCTGCGCCTCGGCCAGCGCCAGCCACTGTGCCGCCGTTGCATCGCCTTGCGCGACGCGCGTCTCCCACGCCGCTGCGGCACCTGCCCAGTCCTGCTTGCGGATTGCCGCGGCGGCTGCTTGTTCCGCCTGCTTGCGCGCCTGAGGCGTGCCGCCAGCGGGGAACCGCGATGTGAGAGTACGTTCGTATGCCGCGCTGTCGGCCTCGAGGCCAGGCAAGGTGAAGTCATCCGCCCACGCCACGCGGCAGGCGAGGCACAGCAGTGCCGCGAGCAGCAATCCGAGCCGGCGCATAACGCCTCTCCCCCTGATCAGCTGGCAATCTAATCCGCGATAAAACGGGGGCGGCGGAAAAAAGCGGTTAATTCCGCGCCGGTTGCGCGGCAGCCTCGGCCTTCAGGATGTCGCGGATTTCCGTCAGCAGTTCCTCGGCCTTGGGCCCCGACTGGGCGTCCTCGCGCACATGCAGCCGGGTAAGCGCCTTCACCACCCAGAAGATCGCGAAGCCGATGATGATGAAGTTGATGATGGCGTTGATGAACAGGCCGAAGTTGAGGGTGGCCGCGCCGGCATGCTGGGCATCGGCGAGTGTCGCGTAGTGCTGGCCGTTCAGTGGCACGAATACGTTCGAGAAATCGATGCCGCCGACCAGGAGTCCGATCAGCGGGTTGATCACGTCCTTCACCAGGCTGTTCACCACGCCGGTGAAGGCGGCGCCGATGATGATGCCGACGGCGAGATCGACGACACTGCCGC